>JBKBHP010000009.1:0-143928 GCA_046299695.1 Hylemonella sp. | reverse complement strand
CCTGAACGACGCGCTTCGCATCACCAAGCCCAAGCCAGCATCCCTGAATACCAAGGATCAGGAACATCAACGGGTCTGATTTTGGGCGGCACAAGTTGCGCCATTCACGAAGGTCAAGAGATGACGGCTTTGGATGTGATTCCGGGTGTGTGTGCCATTCACCCAGGTAGTCAATGCAGCCATTGCTGGCTTTCCAGGCATTCGTTGCCGCCACTTGGTGACCAGGATCTCGGCGGTCAAACGAATACTTGGTTCGCAGATCACCTGTCATTGGGGTCGTCGAATCGACGATATGGAGGTGTTCGCCACGACGAAAACCTAGGAGGATTCCTCCGGCCTCAGTGTCATCCTTATGAACCTGCCGGAAAGTCGAAATACGCGCCAATACGTGTTGCTCGATCAACATGCGTGCAGTGGGCCCAGCCAGGGGATTTTCAAGCAGCATCTGCGTCGCATGCCGGGCAACCAGGCAGGCGGCTGGCGTCCTGGTTCTTAATCTTCCGCGCGTCAGCGCGTGCCGTGAGACGCGTGCGAAACCGTGGACTGGGATCTCCAGTCTGCAGCCAGTCTCCAACAAACTCCATCACCAATGCGGCCGCGGCCATTGGAGCGCCAACGGCATAAGGGGTGAATGCCTGGCATCCAATCATTCGCCGTTGTGGAGCGGCGCCAGTGTTCAGTACCGGATAGCGCTCTACGCGAGATCCATCCTGCTGAGGTAGGAGCAGGCAACATCGATAGCAGGCGAACTTCTGCCCCTGCGCCCAAATCCCCTGCACACCCTCCCCGTTCCCAATAATCCAAGCATGAAGTAGGGGGGTGAGACTCCCAGAATCAAGGCGTCGGGCATTGAGTAGCTCACTCAGCGGCTCTTCACCGGTGGCATCGACAACCAAATCACAGCGGAAGATCGAGCCTAACTTCTCGGCAACGTCACTTACAGCCTCAATATTGGCCAAAGGAAATTGACGAAGGAGCTCTTCCTGAAGGCCTACAGCCTTCTTTTTGAATAGCGAGGGGTAGCCCAAGGCATGTCGACCTAGGTTTTCCGGCATCAGAATTTCAGAGTCGATCAAGCTGAGTCTGCCGCCGCCGGATCCCGCGCCTAGTCGCACCAAACCCTCAGCGACGTGCGAGCCGATGGCCCCGCACCCAACAACCTTGATTCGCTTGCCCCGTAGGTCTTGGAAGCTCAAATTGCGACTGTGTACGAAATCTGGGCCGATTTCACCAATCACTAGTCGCATGAGTCCTCTGGCACTACCTCTACCATGTAGATGCTGTCGATAGACACTAGGCTTCTTGGCCTTGATCGCTGCTAATCGTTCCAGATGGCTGAGTTCGAACCCGAATCCAAGCCATCCAGCCGTTGTGTGTACTGCGAAGGTAGCTGTGGAATATTTCAGATAGCTGAGCTCTCGTCCAAGTACCTGCTGTAATTCCCGGTATATATCCGCGTCCCATTGCTGCAGCCACTTGAAGAGCTCTTTTACGGTAGCCGGCATGCGTTCTGGAACTGCCGGTGGAATTGCACTTCGGAAAAGCCAGCAAGGACAAGTGGTCTCACGTGGCGGGTCGCCGCCTAATGCCTGGGCAATTGCCCTCACCTCTTCCGCATCATCAGCCAGCATGAACTGCGGGCCTTGGGCACTGGAGATTACCCAATAGTTGGTTGATTTGGCCTTTGGTTTGATCGAGCCCATCAAGACCAGTCGATGACTGGTTGATTGTCCCTGCAACCAGTGCGATTCGAATTCATCGAGGACATCCGCTTTTCGGTACTTCGGGTCAAACTTGATGGAGGTCAGGACCCCCCTAGCCTGCTCCATGCACTGAGCTATGGCGATCGCTGGCGCAAATCGATCAAGTACCAGGCTTCCCTTTTGGAGATAGCAGAGCCAACCTTCAGGACTGATGTGGGGAGCAAGAACGGTGTGATCGATGCCATCCAATACGCGAATCGCTGGATAGGTAAGAAAATCCCAATCTTCTAAATGAAACTCAACTTGAACCGGATGACCGCGGCAATCTAAATTGCCTATGAATCCTCGCACTCCGCCGCGGTTAAAACTTGGTCTAAAGCCTCTGGCACTAAGCTCACGTAAGGCCTGTCCTAAACGATCAGAAGGCATCTCAGGCCTCAGCCCGCTTTACCGGCTTTGGTCGGAGGGACAACGGGTGGCGTAACCTGGCGAGCAGGGACCGTCCGAACATGCTCATCGGATTGATCAGGGACGACCAGATCTGTACGCTGAGGGATGCGACTTCCGAGTTGGCCTGTCAGGAAAGAAATCGCCTGGCTCTCTAGCCCGACTCGCTGCATTCGCGCATCTCGCAATTGATTTGCAAGTTGTCCAGCCAATGCTGCGGCCTCGGCGCGACCGCGATCGTCTAGGCGGTTGAAATCCTCTTGCCCTTGGTCTATCCCATGTTCTCGGATGGGGCCCGATAGTTTCTGAGCAAGTAGCCGGGCGGCGTGTTCAAGAGCTTTATCGTCGCGGCCAGCCTGAGGCACAAAGTCTTGCGCAACAGCGATCATCATCGATACTGAGGTAGGCCCGCCAGATTGCCAGTGGTAGTCACGCCAAGCCTTCACGTAACGACAGACTCGGCGCAACTGCGGACCGTGCTGTTCCATGCGATCAAGGAACCAGCGAGTCACAATTTCCGGGTCACTTGCCTTCCACTCACCGCTTCGTGTCGCCATGACAACGTGCTCAAGATCATCCCACTCCTGCTCGACAAGCTCACCTGCACGGTTAGCAGCGTCCATCGCAGAATCCATGGCGAATCGACTTGAGGCAGCCTTCAGCAAGGCGCGCTCCGTGATTTTGCTAAATGCCTGCTCGGATGCAGCGTAGAGCGGAATATCAATATGTGCCCAACTATCAATTTGAATGCGGACACAATTGTCTTTCCGGTCCCGCCCTTGGACCAGTTTCCAACCGCGTTGCTGACAGAGTTCCCTTAACAGGCCTTCGACCAAGTCGAAATACAACTTGGCCATCGCACGCGGTGGGCCTTTTTCTTCCCAGACAGTTACTGGTAGATATACGCCATAGTCCCAGTCCATTTCCTGGGGTGGAAGGTGGACTGGTTGCAAACAGGTCTTGTACCGCTGTGATCCTTGGCTGCGAAACTTCGGTTCGACAGCGCGACTCATTCCAAGCACGGTAACTGTGACTGCACGTATACGAGGCCGGAGATGGTCGCGGATATCGTTTTTTGCCCGCTCGAGCGTTGTTTGTTGCGCAGACGTAGGCACGATACGGTCATCGAAACGGTCAAGACCCAGTGACGAATATAGGAGTGCGGTGAGATTCAACATGACGAGGTGCTTCCTTTCGGAGATTTCTCGCCATGGAAAAAGACCGGTTCTGAGGGCGAGTGCTCCAGAATGGCCTGAACATTTGGGTCACCAAGGCAGTGCTTGGAACGATCACTAGCCGTACCAAGCAGAATTTGTTGGGCGTATTGATCTGTGCTGTCTAGTTGCACTGCGCGGGCTCGTTCATCTGTGAGCAGATCATCCACCATGACAAACCTACTTCCCAGTCGATGTCGCAGCATGTTCGCTGTGACGCCTTCCTGTGCAGAGATCGTCAGTCCGAAGAGGCGCTTGGGCATATTCAGAGGCCACCACCCCCCCCAGTCAAAGGCGCCGCCGGTAGGAGCCCGGCGTGGATCAACGGTGTAGCTTGAGGACATTGTGCCAATCGAGAGTAGATGGACATTGCCAATCTCGGCATCTAAAAACTCAGTTGCCTCATGCAGCGCGAGCATTCCCGGCGCATTTGCAAACAAGCCACCGTCCACGTATTGCTTATGGTCGTAAAGGTGGCGAGGAAAATAAGAGGGTGCCGCGCTGGTTGCGAGCGCCACATCGACGAGGGGCATCAGATAGTCACGACGCAATGTGCTGTGGTGCGCAGTCTTGAAAACTACGGCTTGCCCAGTCGTGTAATTGATTGCCGGGACGATTACAGGGTGCTTGCAAGCACCGAGAAGGTGGTTGCCGAACAGGTCGTCCTGTTGCAGAAGCTCTCGAAGTCGGTCTGTGGAATATGGGGACCGCAGGAGGCCTCCCATGGAAAACCGTTTGGCAAAGATTTCACCGCCATGTTCTTGAAAAAGCTTGACGATGCGAGCCGCTGGTATTTCAAGGGCCAATGCCAGCGCCAAGATTCCGCCAATTGAGGTGCCCGCAATCAGATCGAAACGAGTAGCAAATGGAGCTCCGCCCATGCTTTGCTCGAGGTCTGCGATTACCTTGGCTGTATACAAGCCGCGAAAGCCGCCTCCCGACAGCGCGAGCGCCTGGAAGCGACGTGCTCTTGGTTGGGTTTGCCGGTTTTCAGGTTGCATAGGTGGGCATTTCATCGTTAGCACTCGAATTCATCGAGTGCCAACAGCCACTATATATGTGGCTTTTTTGGATTGCAACCCCTACCTATAGTGTCCCGAGAAGTTGTTTTTGATTCAGTTAACTGAATGACCAAATCGCGAAATTGGTGGAGAGCTCAGAAATTGATTACTTGGGCCCTGCGTACGTACAGGAGCTCCCAAGACTCTGAAAACTCATAAACATGACCAACAAACTCGTGAGTCATGATGCCGGACGAGCTGTGTCGAATCGCGAAAACGGGGCCGCCGCTCAGGCCTCGGATTGTGCTTGGCTCTGTTTGATGGCCATGTTTCACCCAATGCGTACGGTCAAATTGGCAGACTAGGTAATCATCGCGAATGGATGTCACCAGCGTGGCGCCAGAGCTATAACTGCCGAATGAGAGTTCATCGAAGGCTTCGACTTTACGAAGCTCACCAGGAAATCCACCAAATGCAAGGAAGTCGCCATCTTCAACCGCAGAAGGCGGCCAAAAAGATGGTTCATAAAAGAATTTTCCATCAAAAGCTCCCCCTTTACTGATCAGTTCTTTCGCTTGATCATCACTGAGTTCAATCAGCGCGTAGTCAAGTTCTTTGTCCTCAGCTTTAAGCTGGATCAGAGGATCCATTTTGCAGCTTCCGAACTGAAAAATGACCGCCCCATCTTGAGATAAGCATTGACGATAGCCCTCAAGTACGTGTGAACATGTCAATGCATATGGTTTCCCGTCCAACCTTAGCAAGGTGGCTGAGCCGTTGCTAACGTTGACAGGCGAACCTGGTTGTGGAGGTGCCCCAAAGAAGGCGGGTGCGGAGAACTTGAGAGGGAATTTTTCCATTTCCATGGCTAATCTCCAGTCCAGCATGATGAAGCTCCACTCTTCATATCAATACACAGCATCGAATAATTTCAGATTCGGGCCGGCGTTTATTCTGTTTAACCGCCTCCGGTTTCTGGGCTTTTTGTCTCAACAGTCTTGGCGTTTCTTCGCCGTAGTTGCTCCAGCGCCAAAGAAACCATTTCCTCGGGCGATTGCGGAATGATGTTCACTGGAATCACAATCTCACATGGCACCGGATCCGTTCCATCAATGCACAACTCAACCTTTGCATTGCCAACCACGCTATGGAAATAGCGTGTGTAGTGCTCAATCTCGTCTTCAGTTACTTTATTGAAGTCCTCCGAGATGCCGCCATCCTCAAGCAGAGTGTGCAAGAGGCCATTGGCAATATCCAGTGCGAAGCGCAAGAAAATTGTCTTACGCTCATTGACCGCCAAGAGTC
This sequence comes from Hylemonella sp., assembly GCA_046299695.1. Taxonomy (GTDB): domain Bacteria; phylum Pseudomonadota; class Gammaproteobacteria; order Burkholderiales; family Burkholderiaceae_C; genus Hylemonella. The sequence continues at coordinate 138,258 of JBKBHP010000009.1, read as the reverse complement.
GAATAATTCCTGGGGCAGCTGCCTCCGCAAGGAGATCCATTTGACGCATGGGTTCTGGAGCGTCATTCGGCCAAAGCTGCACGGAAACCTTGTTCTGTTCAAGTTTTCCAAGCTCAGAAGGAGCTTTGATTTCTTCGCCGGCTTTGAGTCGGATCAACGTCTTTTCAGGAAGCAACATGTGCCAAGGCTCAGTACGATCTCTTGTCTTGTAGAGTTCCATTGAGTCAGGTACCTGTGCCTCGAACTTGAGGTACCGAATCGCAAGACCCGCCATGACGTCAAGATCTTCCATGATGCGGCGACGGTCAGACGGAATGTCTGGATCGACTACAACTCCGCCCAGGCTTGCATGAGCTATGGCACAACGTCCTGAATCGTAAAGATGCTTGCTGGCATCTAGGCCTTGCGCGCGAAGTTCTGCAACCCTCTTGGCCGCATCCCCAGTGAGCTGATCTAAGTTGGCCTGTATCCAGGCCACCCGATCTTTCTTATTGAACTGGGATTCGACAACCTTGAAGAAACTCAAGAACGAGTACGGCCCGTGAACATGACGCAGTCGTCGTCCTTCACGCATAAAAGCAAGTGCTTTTCGGACCTGGTCATCTTCAATCAGGGGGAGATAGTTGCAGTCGAAGTAACGTCCACCATCGAGAGTTGTAGTGAATGCATCTCTCGTCCCGTACAGCATCGGAGCACTTCCCCAGGTGCTACCAATAGGGTCGACGTAACCACCTTTGAACCACCCGAGTACTGAAGCGAATCGGTACACGCGGATTAAGGTCGCATCGATGCCATCCCGAGGGCATGGAGTTGAAACGCATGGAGCCTTGTCTTTAGCGCCGCGCAAGACGTATTCATGCCCGTCATACATCACCCAGACGTCTTCTTGTGGCCAAGGAATTGACGATGAAACTCCTGCGGTCAACCAACCGTTTCGGGTATTGAGCTTCGCCTGTGCAGCTTCTCCGAAAAGATGCGGTACGTATGGGGTTTTCATTGACGAGGGTGGTTTCGAGTCAGCGCGCTACTGTTGTCGATTTGGAGCGCCGAGCTCGCGTATTGGTTGGTTTTGACTTACGTGATCTTATGGCCAGCTCACGAAGATCGTGGATACGTTTTTCGCTGGCAACCAGACACGCACGCAGTTCGGCCGCCCCCGTCTTGAGCGCCTGAATCTGCCCATTTGCAAGCTGAAGGGTCTCCTCCCAATTTTTGCGCTGTGCCGCGGCACGCCCCTCACTGTCTGTCAGGAGCCTCTGTGCGGACTTGGCTTCCTGGCGGGAACGATCGACCTCTTCGAGATGCCGGCGTTCGGTCGCGTTGAACCGCTCTTCCTGGCGTCGACGTTCCTCCAGCAGCGCTTGAATGGCTTGCTGGTGCTCAACCTGCACAGCATCTTTTGCTTCGACGGCGCGCGCCAGGCAAACGCGCACGTTCCTCAGTTCGCTCTCTCGCTGCTGCAAAGTGGCTTGCATGTCCCGTAGCTGTAATGCGAGCTCGTCGACCTGGCCCTGCGCACGGTCCAGGGCAGCATTGCGCAGGTTGTCTCGCTCGACCAGGGCTGCCGCATCCCTGGCCAGCAGGCTGCGTTCCTCGTTCAACTGGCTTCTCTGGGATTGCAGCTGATCGCGTTCGTCTTCCAGGGCCTTCCGGGCTTCCTGGCGGGCCTGATCGCGAGCCAGGTGCCAGAGTGCATCCATGGCTTGCCGTATCTCTGCCGGGGGCGCATTGACGGCACCGTTTTCGCTCGATGGGTAGCCGAGCCGAGGTGCGAGCCCTACAAACCAGGCCTCCAGCATGGGGCCCACCGTATTGGGCGAGCCTCGCCCCAGCTGCCTGCGCACGCGATCCACCGTCGGCCGCTGTCCTTGCGCCAATAGCGCGTCGGCTGCTGCCGAAACCTCTGCCTGCTGAACCCCTCGACCATTTCGAGATTGCATCGCCCTACTCCATCTTGGATATAACCCACGATAAGTGATAGTTATCGTTACTTAACAGCAGATGCTGTAATAAATCATATGTAATACGTACAATAGATGCAAGTTACCGAGACCTTGCCATGCGTTTGCCTGCCCCGCGCCGCCACCCCGCCCTGCAGCCCGAGCAGCTCAGCGAGCTGACGCAAAAAGCCGTCGACGAGCTCATGCGCGAGGGGGAATCCCAGCACACGGTGGCAAGCTATCGCGCCGCCTTGCGCTACTGGGCCGCTTGGTATGGGCTGCGCTATGGCCAGGCCATCACCCTACCCTTGCCGTCGGCCTGCGTGCTGCAGTTTGTGGTGGACCATGCCCAGCGCCAAACCGCCCAAGGCCTGGTGCATGAGCTGCCCGCCGAGTTCGACACTTTGCTGGTCAAAGGCGGTTATAAAGGCAAGTCCGGGCCCTTGGCCATCACCACGGTCCTGCATCGTGTGGCCGTGCTGTCCAAAGCCCATCAACTGCGCAATTTGCGCAATCCCTGCCATGATCCCAAGGTCAAGGACCTGCTGGCCCACACACGGCGAGCCTATGCCAAGCGCGGCGACTTGCCCCAGAAAAAGGCGGCCCTCACCCGCGATCCACTGCACGCGCTGCTGGCCACATGCGATGAGTCCTTGCGTGGCAAGCGCGATCGCGCCCTCCTCCTGTTCGCCTGGGCCAGCGGCGGGCGCCGGCGCTCGGAGGTGGCCGGGGCGGTCGTTGAACAACTCCAACGTCTGGGCGCGGGCGAGTTCAGCTACAACCTGGCCTACAGCAAGAACAACCAATACGGCAACGACCGGCCGGAAAATCACAAACCCGTCCATGGCCCTGCCGGCGCCGCCCTGGAGGCCTGGCTGCAGGCTAGTGGAATACGCAGCGGACCGATCTTTCGGCGCGTCTTGCGCGGCGGCCACCTGGGCCCCCAGCTGTCGGCCGCCGCTGTTCGCGACATCGTCCGTCGTCATTGCCTGCTTGCAGACATCAGTGGGGACTACTCGGCCCATTCCCTGCGTTCCGGCTTTGTCACCGAGGCCGGGCGGCAACAGGTGCCACTGGGTGAGACCATGGCCTTGACCGGGCATCGCAGTGCCGTGATGGCCCTGTCGTACTACCGTGCGGGTGGTACAGAGTCCACGGGGCCGCAGTTACTCTGACTCAAGTCCTCACCGACAAGCGTTTGGCTGCCTACCCGTTTGGTTGCATGTCATCGACACCTGGCGTTTAAACGGTCTATCGGCTGACCGCAGCGAGGTTAAGCCTGCGCTGCTGCAGCATTCTTCTCGGCGGCAGGCTTCGCGCTCGCCGAGCGCTCAAGAAATGATTGGGTAAAGCCGCGTTCCCAGACCTTGCGATACTTCATCTCAGAAAGATTGCAGCACCAGGGATCCTTGGCTCCTTCAACGGTACGTCGATAAACTTTCCACCAATCCGAATGTTTGATCGGACCAGCGGGTCGAGAGCCAGCAAGCTCACTTAGAACCTGCATCGCATTGACCATGGACCAGGACACAGTGCATCGGCGTCCATCAGCATCAGTGCAATACAAGGTGTCATCCCCTTCTTTTGCTGCGTAAACATCCAAGTCCAGGTGGCCATAGCGCTGGACCAGACCTCGCTGCTCCAGGAAGTCGATGTGTTGGGCCTGACCAAGCGTTTTGTGGTCAGTCGCATCGGCAGCAAGGTCACGATGTACCGAGAATAACCGGCTCGACTTCGGATTGATTCGATAGTGCATCTGAACGGCCAAACTGGTGAAGGCATCCATTGCGATGACGGCCAGTTGAGCGGGTCCGGCTGCAACCAAGGTACGAAGCGTCACCTGTTCTTCGTTCCACAACAATGTCCAGCGGTGCTGTTTCGCTAACATGCGAAGGGCGAAGTAGTGCCCCATCCTTGCGCGCCACCAGGCCAAGACTGCGCAGCAAGGGCAATCACCTTCATCATAGACAAGGTAGTACTGGGTGTCCTGCCATGAGCGGGAGCGCTTCTGATTGCGCAATCTCTTGGGATATGGGTGCTTGCAAACAGAACGCACTTGTCGGGATAGGTGACGGTTGATGCTCCTGAGCACAGACAAGAGGGGGCGCAGGTGGTCGATCAATGTTTCACTTGAATTCCCCTCCCGTCCCTTTAAATCTTGAGCCGTAGACGTCGATGCCTCTGGGCGATAGCACACGTTGTGATCGAGCCCGATCAACCAGTCAGGGATCTCCGCACCATGTGAGCTCGCTGCGTACAGCGCGTGGCTGTGAAATCTGATAAATCGGTCGTCTCCGAACTCATGCGTCAGCATGCCACTTGCCGAGATGATGTCGGCACGGCCCATTCTTATGATCACCTGGTGTGCTACCTCCAAGGTACTTCGTGCTGCTGGAAGTCCGAAGAGCGCGCGTTGAGCGAGGCTGCGTTCAGGCACATACCGGTGCCCACATGACGTACAACAGAATGGGCTGTCATGCTGGGACGGTACAAAACCCAAAATGGAAAGTCGCTTGCCGCATTTGCGGCAAACCTCCTGCAGCGGCGTTCCATGGTAGGGACAACAAGCGATCACCGGAAACTGAAACAGCGGGCTGTGATAGCAGTAGGCGAGGCACTCTGCGCAGTATCGGACGGGTCGCTGGACGCCAACACATGTCCGGTAGTGCCCGGTCAGCTTGTCGCTTCCTTGTTCAAAATCGCCAACAAGGTCGACAAGAGTCTCATGGGTATAGGTTTGCTCCAGTGCTCGCTTGTGGAACGCGCCCTCGTAGCCAGCGGCCTTGTGGACTAAGCGGGCAAAGCTTGCTCCGCTCAAGTCGTTCAGGTACATGAACCTCTGGATGCCCATCCACAGACTCTCGTGCTCTGCAGTGCCGTTGGGAACCCACAGCAGACCACCTATGCGCTGGGAGCACTCGCGCGACTTCATGTTGATTCACAGAAGAAGCTCGGCCTCTGTACCGGACATGATGCATTCCTCCCACGTGTCGATCGTGCCTCTGAAACGCTTGGAATCCTGCGACATGCCGTCGACCAGAAAGCTGTGCACGGCATCAATGATCCACGCCATCCTGAAACCGGATGTCTTGATGGCTGACTTTTTCTCATGTGTGACGCGACACAAAGCCTCCCACAGCAGGGGAGCCTCTTGCTCCAGGCGCCATCCATGGTCGAATCCCTCCCGGATGAAGAAGCGGGAGTACGGCCAGCAACTGCCCTCGGGGTAAACCAGGCGAGAGTCGAATTGCGCCAGCAACTTGGTCAACATCTCCACGTTTTTGACACCGCCGAATCCGTACTCTTTGACGAAGAAGCGGGAAACCACGGCCCCATGATCTGATTCCGAGGTCAGCTCCTTGAGCAAACGCAGATCAGGCTGTCCGATCAGTACCGTTCCGAAGAGAAAGCCTTTGCGGTGCATCTCGTTCCAGATCTCCAGCAGATAGCGGTATTGCGTGACAGAAAAAAGCTGTGCCTCATCAATGAAAAGGACACATTGACGTCCCCCTGCCCTGGCGCATGCCGTCATCAGAAGATTGGCCAAGAGCGTCTCCGGACGGACGTTCCGGCCTATCTGCCCTATGGGATATCCAAACTCCGATAACAGGTACAGGCAGAAATTCTTTTTGGTTTGATGGGGGTTACGCTCCCCGACACAGTGCAAAACCGCGACAAAAGGGAAGTCATCGCGCAGATACTGAATCACCTCGTTCATCGCGGTGGTCTTGCCTTGTCGGTGCAGGCCATAGGCATAGAGCCCACTTTTACGGTTGCCCACCCAGTCGTACACGATGTCCCAGAAATTCTCGATTTCCTCCGTGTCAAGGACATAGCGATGGTCAAGCATCCGATGCCTCATGGCGAGCCGCTGGCGGCTTCTTTTGTCTTCAAGATCACCGCCGAAGAGTTGGCCGATGGAGTCATCCAATTTACCCGTGTAAGCGGCGCGATCTGCTGGTGTTTCAAGCTGAATCGTACTTTGCAGGTCCGGATAGGCTGGAGGGAGCGACTGCTGATGGTGGTTTTCGATCTTCACAAGCTGCCTCCTTTCCCGCCGAAAAACTGACGCCTGCCGCGTGACTTCGGTTTGCGGGTCTCGGATGTCTCGCTGCTGAGGGGTTCCACGTTGTACCGGATCTTCTGCGGATTCTCCTCGTGCAGGCTGGTTGCGAGCTTGCTGCTCTCCCTGCTGATCTTGTATGGATTCTTGGCGGATTTCTTGAGGGATTCATGGGCGAGATGCGCTTGAAACGATTTGACGGGGTCTCCATTCCACTTGTTGATGATCTTTTCCCGGTGGAGTCGGTTGATCTCTTTGCGGGTTTCACGCGTATGAAATGAGTCGGCCCAATGCCCCATGACCATCAAGGTACCGAACTCGGAGCCATCGTCGCGAAACACACGTACTGTGCGGAAATCCCCACGGATGTGGACTGTGAGTTTCTTCCCGATCATTGACCATGACTGGGACAGGATGTCATTGGTGTACTTCCCGCCATCGATTTCGATATATGGGCGTCGCCCCTTCTCACGTGAACCAGCGACGGTTGAGGTGATGATTTCAACGGCGATCTGCGGATCGGCAAGAAACGTTTCCGGAACCCTGGGAAGAATAGAAAGCCTCGAGTTCTCATCCAGGCTGGTCGTTAACGATTGCAGAGGTGTTTTGGACATCAAAGACCTCTTTGGTGTTGTGTTGTAATTGGCCACAATCACGTCGATCATCTCGAGCAATTGGTCGATACGAATTCGCAAGTCGACGGCCTTTTTGGTGGGCTTGTTCACAGCAGGATCATCTGGCCCGCTGCCCGTTGTCGACGGTATGCGCGTGAAGCTATGTTTCTGAAGCTCGGCAAATACACCTTCGACTGTTTGACGTGCAATCCAATGCCGGACTTTCCCGAATCGCAAAATGGCGCCAGTCCGTGCTCGTAGATGACCAACCACCGACTCAGCCAAGTGTGAAAGATGATTGTCAATACTGATCACACAGATCAGTTGTCCTCGACACACAGGAACTACGCCGGAAGGCAAACCGGCACCCTCTTGGTATTTCATTCCAGGGACACTAAGCTGCTTAGGCACCCAAGGGGTCAAGAAACTCTCATAGGCTGTCAATAGTTGCAAGGATCTGATCCGCGGGTCAACGGTGACGGTGTAGCCCAAGATACACAGCGAATCGGTATCGACCAGAAGACATAGATACCCTCGAGACAGAGGAACATCAATTTCTTTTTCCCCAACGTCAATCGTCAGAGTCCCGAAGAAGGGCAGCTCTTGTTCGTCATAGCAAGCGATATCAAGCGCATGAATTGACCGCAGATGTCCCTTTTTTCCAGTTCCCGCTTGTAGTCCATCCAGCGCTGACTGCCCAAATCTGTATCTGGCTACCTCGTTCCGCCCTTCGTCCATCTTCTTCTTCATGTACCTTAAGAGAGAAAAATAGCCTGCGTTCTTGGAATTGAATGGGTAGTCGTTGTTGCCCACGCCATTTTTGCGCAGCTGCTTCAATACGTCCTGGTGCAGGCTCGCGATATTCAGACCACCTTCGCGGACCTTTTGGGGTCCTATCCCTTTGATTGCTTTCTCAATGACGCCGACGACGCTCGGATGCTGAGCCAGCATCTGTTCGAATGCGCCGGCCAACCCATACCCATCCGAATCCGCAGTCACCGATGCGATCTTCCTCCTTGTGTATGGCACATGTCGTGCACCTGGGATCAGCGCTCGATATCCCCACGGACGTCCGTCTGGATGACTCTCAACGCAGCGCGAAAGGATGTAGGTCAGATTGCTCCGGCTGATCGCGTACCTTCTGGCTACATGACTGTTTTTTTCACCATGACAAATCGCCTCGACCGCGGCCTTGTACGTGTGAAACCGCTGAAGCTGTCCTTCTTCCAGCAGCTCGATGTCTACGGTAGGCCACAATTCGTGGCGCAGCAGTTCTGGAGGATGTTTCGATATGCCCACATCCGCCTCCAGCTATCGATCCAATACCCAGACCTGGGTGGTTCGGCTAAGGGGATGCACCTTCAAGTCACTGCACAACACGCCCTGCTGGATCAACTGAAAAATGGCAGCAAAAACCAGATGCCACGCGTCGATCTGGGCCCCTTTTATTTCCTCCAGCTTTAGACGTCCCCGGCCCTGAATGACCTCCCTGACCTGCTGCATCAGGGCCTTCGTGACCATGCCGCGGCAAAAGCTGAGGTGGACAACGATGTGCAGCCAGTCGTTTAGAAGACGCTCCTCAGCCTGTGCATCTTGATCGGTATAGACACGCCAGTCCATTCCAACCTTAGTGGCCGCCTGGCGCTGCGCCTGAACCTGTAGTTGGGCCCGCAGATCGTTTTCCAAGGCATCTTTGTATTTGACCTCGATCATGCACAGCTGGCCATCGCGTGCAGTTGTGATTGCATCCGGTTTGCTGCCAACATAGCCGTCTTCCCCTAGGTGCGCCGTGATCCGATCAGGATCGAGCTCATAGCTGGCGATTCTCTCGTCGGCTTCGAGATGCAAGGAGTGGAGGAGCTCCAGATCGCTCGGAAAGACGATGTCTCTTCCTATCTTGGGGCAATAGGCAAAGTTGAGTGATCCTGGACTTTTCCCTCTGCTGCGTTGCGCTGCGCGTATGGCCGAGCTGGCGCGCAACGGCGTACGTCCTTTTATCGACTTAACTTTTGAGACGTCCATGGGGTTAGCCCCAACCTTGAGAAGCCATTACCAAATAAATTTGACAAAAGCTCCACCGACGCCTACTGTTAAGGCGCTGCAACTATCAGGCAGAGATTTGCGGCAAGGTAATGCGCTCAGAGCACATGAACAGTTACAGCTGTTCATGTGCTTTCTTCTTTTGGTGGGTACTCCTTTCCTTTCAAGGAATATCCGTTTTATATGCTTGCACAGTGGATTTCAAGGACGAAGTAGCACCGTCGTTCTTGCCGGCCTATCGTTCACGTACTCTGGACTTTTCTGCGGCCTAAATGTCAAACTGCCCTACTCTTTGTCGACATTTGCGCATACGTGGGGCGGCTGCATCAGCCTCGCGTTGCTTCGCCTACCGTACTTGTTCTCCCTGCCTACGCCTTCCCCACTGGGATTTCCTCAATCCTAGTCGTGTACCTAGGTGTCCTCCTCTCCTGTCTCATCGCCCAGTTCCTTGGCATCTCCCCTGTTCCAGCGCTTCCTATGATCACGGTCCCTCGGCCATAACGTTGGTTGAGCGCATCCATCGCCGTCATGAGGCGAGACCTGTCATCGACGTTACCGCTCTCGAAGTCGAGCTCCCCCTGGTCCACGCTGTCGTCTGAGAGATCCACCAACATTACCCCCGCCTTCGCGTATTTGTAGCCTGATCGGTAGAGCGTGCGCAGGCCCATGAGCGCCCCCTCCACCAGGGCCGCCGTGTCCGCTGTCGGCCTGCGCAGCGGAACGATAATTGACCTGGAGTACTGCTTGTCGGGGCGGAACGGGCTAGTCCGCACGAAGGTCAGAACCTGGCCTGCGTGGCTACCCTGGCGCCGCAGCTTTTCTGCTGCACGGCTGGCGAAGGTGGTCACTGCCTCTTCCAGCTCACCCAGATCCATCACAGCGCGGCCAAACGATCGGGTACAGGCGATCTCCTTCTTCGCTGGAGGCGCGTCTTCCAAGTCCACGCAGGGTGTTCCCTGCAGTTCACGCACCGTGCGCTCTAGGACTACGGACCAACGCCTGCGCACCGTCGCGGGATCGAGCCGCTTAAGATCCAGGACCGTCTTGATGCCCTCCTCCTCCAGCTGCTGTCCAATGCGTGGACCGACACCCCATACTTCCCGGACCTCCGTTGCAGCCAGCACCTGCTGCAGTGCCTCTCGCTCCATCGCCGCGAGATTGCACACCTGGCTGAACTCCGGTGGATAGGTGCCTGGCTTACGCTCTGCGCTTTTGGCAATGTGGTTGGCCAGCTTGGCTAGGGTCTTGGTCTGGCCTATGCCAATACACGTGGGCAGTCCCGTCCAGTCCAGAATCCGTTGCCGTAGGCGCCGGCTGCGGTCAGCCAGGTCACCGCGTATTCCGGAAAGACCCACAAACGATTCATCGATGGAGTAGATCTCTTGCTGATGGCCCAGCCCTCCGGCCAGACTCATCATCCGGTCGGACATGTCACCGTACAGGGCAAAGTTGGCTGACAGGGCCACGAGCCCGGCGCTCTCCTCCAGGTGCCGAATCTCGAACCATGGGGCCCCCATCTTGATACCGAGAGCCTTTGCCTCGTTGCTGCGAGCAATGGCGCATCCGTCATTGTTGGATAGCACGATGACAGGCCGATCGTTCAGGTCCGGCCGGAACACCCGTTCACACGAAACGTAGAAGTTATTGCCATCGACCAGCGCGTACATGCGTGCCCCTTCGCATGTTCACTTGCGGTACTGGTTGATGCCGGCGGTCACGACCCCCCAGATTTCCAGCGACTGGTCGTCCTTGAGCGTGATGTCCGGAAAGGTGGGGTTCGCCGCCTTGAGTTTTGGCCGCCCTCCGCGCTGGTAGAGCCGCTTGATCGTGAATTCGCCATCAACCACGGCGACCACAATATCCATGTGCTGCGCCTTCAAGGCGCGATCGACGACGAGGAGCGCGTTGTCGTGGATTCCGGCTCCCTCCATGGAATTGCCGCGGGCACGGATCAGGAATGTCGCCTGGGGATGGCGAACGAGAACATCAACCAGGTCAATCGCCTTTTCCTGAAGATCCTCGGCCGGTGAAGGAAACCCTGCCCGGGCGCAGCCGACCTCGGGCAAGGTCAGGGGCGCGCTGCTGAGCCGGGCTGGTGGGCTCTTTGTTAGAATACTGTACATATCAACAGTATACGAGCCACCCTCCGTAGAATCAAGGCGATGTGCAGCAACTACCTGGCACCACCCTTGGCGGCGATTTACAGGGAGACCTTCCGGGCCGAGCCCCCGTCAGGTCCAGGTGCACATCACGTCTGGCCCGGCTATGAGGCGGGGTTCATCCGCAGGGGCGCCGACGGCGAACGAATAGCCCAACTCGGGCGATTCGGTATGGTGGCTCCATGGGTCCAGGACTTGAAGAAGGTCGGCAGCACCCACAACGCCAAGTCAGAGACCGTTGCTACGAAGGCCAGTTTTCAGAATGCATGGCGCAAGGCGCAGCATTGCATCATCCCAGCGATGGCGATCTTTGAACCAGATTGGAGTACGGGCATTTCCATCCCGACTCTTGTTGAGAGAGCTGACGGTCAACCGATGGGTATTGCTGGGCTTTGGGAGCGCAAGGAATCATCTGACGGTGATTCGTGCAATCGGCTTGGGAAAAGAAAGCTGTCCGGCTTCAATGCGGCGTGTTTGATCCACGCCCACAAGGCCTCCCGGGTGGCGGCCGTAATCTCGAACTGAACAGGCCGCCGGGTTTTGTGCTGCATGACGATTGCACGGGTTGCAACTTGGTCTCCATGGCAAACATCCCTGACTTTCAGGGCGACCAGATCGCACCCGCGCAGTTTGCTGTCGATACCCAAATTCAGTAGCGCAAGCTCCCGTATGCGCCCTTCCATCTGGAGACGGACACGCAGTGACCAGATTTCCTTAGGTTTGAATGGCGCTTTCTGTCCAACGATTTTCCCCTTGTTCCATGGCTCGCGATAAGCGGCGTTACCTGCTGCTTCCATGATGGTCTCCCATCGAGTTGAGGGACGTCAAGCATGCGCTCTTGAGTCGCCGGAGTGCAACTTATGTCGCACTCGCAGAACCACCACAACACAGCTCTCAACCGATCTTGGTCGGCGACTTGTGCATGCGCAGAGCATTTCCAATGACCGAGACCGAGCTCAGGCTCATGGCCAGGGCGGCGATCAGGGGCGAGAGCAGCCATCCCGTCAGCGGGTACAGCACACCGGCCGCGATGGGCACGCCCAGGGCGTTGTAGAGAAAGGCGAACAGCAGGTTCTGCTTCATATTGCCCACCGTCGCTTCCGACAGCGCACGGGCGATCGCTATCCCCCGCAGATCGCCCTTGACCAGCGTCACCTGGGCGCTGTTCATCGCCACATCAGTCCCGGTGCCCATGGCCACGCCCACATCAGCCTTGGCCAGGGCGGGCGCATCGTTGATACCGTCACCGGCCATGGCCACCACACGGCCCTCTTGCTGTAGCCGTTCCACCAGCTGCAGCTTGTCGGCCGGCTTGACTTCGCCGTGGACCTCGTCGATGCCCAGGCGGGCGGCCACGGCCCGCGCGGTGGTCAGGCCGTCCCCGGTCGCCATCACGATGCGCAGGCCGGCGGCCTTGAGGGTGGCCAGCGCTTCTGGCGTGCTGGCCTTGACGGGGTCCGAGACCGCCAGCAGGCCCAGCAGCCGCCCTTCGGCCGCGAGGTACATCACGCTGGCCCCTACGGCCCGCAGGGCCTCGGCCTGCGGCACCAGATCGGCCACCGAGACACCGGTCTGTTCCATCAGCGCGGTGTTGCCCAGCGCCAGCGCTCGCCCGCCCACCCGGCCCCGCACGCCGATGCCCGAGCCGGACTCGAAGTCCTGCGGTGTTTCCAGCACCAGGCCCCGCTCGCGGGCGGCCCGCACGATGGTCTCAGCCAGGGGATGTTCGCTGCCCTGGTCCAGGCTGGCAGCCAGGCGCAGCACCTCGGTGTCGTCGCCCCCGGGCACGGCCACGGCGCGCTCGAAAGCGGGCCGCCCTTCGGTGAGGGTGCCGGTCTTGTCGATGATGAGTGTGTCGATCTTGCGCATGTTCTCGATCGCCGCCGCGTCGCGGAACAGCACCCCCTGGGTGGCCCCGCGTCCGGTGGCGACCATGATGGACATGGGCGTGGCCAAGCCCAGGGCACAGGGGCAGGCAATGATCAGCACCGCCACCGCGTTGATGAAGCCAAACACCCAGCGGGGCTCGGGACCGAACAGCCCCCAGCCGAAGAGCGTCAGCAAGGCGATGCCAACCACCACCAGCACGAAATAACCGGCCACCACGTCGGCCATGCGCTGCATGGGTGCCCGCGAGCGCTGGGCCTGGGCCACCATCTGCACGATCTGCGACAGCATGGTGGCCGCGCCCACGCGCTCGGAGCGCATCACCAGCGCCCCGCTGGTGTTGAGGGTCGCGCCGATCACCTTGTCGCCCACCCGCTTGGCCACCGGCATCGGCTCGCCGGTGAGCATGGATTCATCGACCGCGCTGCTGCCCTCGGTGACCACGCCATCGACCGGCACCTTCTCGCCGGGGCGTACCCGCAGCAGGTCGCCCACATGCACATGGGTCAGGGCCACGTCCTCCTCGCCGCCATCCGGCCGGATGCGGCGCGCCGTCTTGGGCGCCAGGCCCAGCAGGGACTTGATCGCGGCCGAGGTCTGCGAGCGGGCCTTGAGCTCCAGCACCTGCCCGAGCAGGGTCAGGGAAATGATCACCGCGGCCGCTTCGAAATACACCCCCACCCGGCCCATGGAGATGAACGAGGCCGGGAACACCTGCGGCGCGAGCGTGGCCACCACGCTGTAGACAAAAGCCGCCCCGGTGCCCAGGCCGATCAGGGTCCACATGTTCGGGCTGCGGTTCACCACCGATAGCCAGCCGCGCGAGAAGAAGGGCCAGCCCGCCCACAGGACGATGGGGATGGACAGCACGAGCTCAATCCAGGTCTGTGTCCTGGCCTCCAGCTCGAACAGCTGGTGGCCGGCCATGGCCAGAACGGTCACCACAACGGTCAGCGGCAGCGTCCACCAGAAGCGCCGCTGGAAGTCACGCAGCTCGGGATCGTCCTCTTCCTCCAGTGAAGGCATGACGGGTTCGAGCGTCATGCCGCATTTGGGGCAGGTGCCGGGGCGGTCCTGCCGGATCTCCGGGTGCATGGGACAGGTGTAGACCGTGCCGGCCGGCTGGGCGGCCAGGGCGGCCCCTGCCGGCCCGGCATCCGGCACCGGGGTGTGGTGATGTTCGTGTGTGAGGTGGGTGGCGTGCCGGGTGTGGTCCATGGTTCAGCGTCGGTCCTGGCCGTGATCGTGTTCGCGATGATCGCGGTGTGAGCCGTGTCCGTGCAACAGGTGCATCAGGGGGCACAGCATCAGCAGCAGATAGGGCCACACGCCCAGAAGATGGCCCCAGTGTTCACGCAGCAGGTAGAACACGGCGATCACGACCGCTGCGGCCCAGGCCAGGGTCAGCGGCCGGCGCCACCGAGGTGTGGTTTCGCCGGAAGGCTGGTGTGAGGGGTTCATGTTTCGTTCTCCTTGCCCGGCACTGAAGACCCGCGGCTGTCGCGGTCCAGCAGGGCCTTGGTCTGCTCGTAGGCTTCGGGGCTGATCTCGCCCCGGGCCAGGCGCCGCTGCAGCAACTCCTGCGGCGTTTCACGGTGCCCCCTGCGCTGCCGGGGCGACCAGCCGGTGTACAGCAGGGCCACCACCAGGATCAGCCAGAAGACCCACCAGAGGGCGTGCATGCCGCCCATGTAAGTCCCATGATCGAAGTACATGGCGTACTCACTGCTTCGCTGGCGCCGGGGGCAGACGGTCCATCATCATCTGCATCATGGACTCCATCATGTCCATGCGCTTTTCCATCATCTGCTGACGCTCGGCTGCGGGGCCTGCCATGCCGGGGCCACCCTGCATGCCCCCCTGCATCCCCATCATCCCGCGCATCTGGCCCATCATGGCCATGCCGTCCTGCATCAGCTTCATGTGCTCGGCCACGAGGGCCTGGCGTTCCGCCGGCGTCTTGGCCGCGGCCATCTTCTCGCGCATGGCCTGCATGGCCTTCATGTGCTGGTCCATGGCGGCCATGCGCTCGGCGGGACGGGGCGCCGCCTTGCCCGGTGCCGCAGCAGCCGCGCCTTCGGGATGGTGCTCCTTGTGTTCTTCCTTGCTCTGTGCCTGGGCGCCGAGGGGCACTGCGGCGACGCACAGCACAGCGATGAGATTGCGGATACGGACCATGGCTTACTCCTCGTTGGTTGGAAGATGACACTGCTGGCGGGACCTGAGGGCTGGCACAGCCTGGGCTGGCCTGCGGACAGGCATCATTTTTCGGGCTGGATGTCGGTCACGAAGAACTTGCCTCCTTCAGTGACGGCCATGAACTTGATCTTGTCCCCTGTCTTGACGTTGTTCAGAACACTCTTGTCCTTGGCGGTGAAGACCATGGTCATGCCGGGCATGTCCAGATGCTTGATGTCGCCGTGCTTGATTGTGACCTTGCCCGCGGCCGCGTCCACTCTGCGGACTTCGCCGTCGGTCATCGTCGCCGCCCCAGAGATGCCGGATGTGCCGTGATCCGTCATCGCCTGGGCTGCACCGATCAACGGCCAAGTCACACCCAGTGACATAGCACTGATCAACAGGATTTTTTTGATTGCTTTCATTGCTGTACTCCAAATGAATCGTAGTGAGGTCATGAGATGGCGTTTTGACCTGCGTCAAGAACACCGATCCCTCATCGCTTGCCAACTCGGATGACGCCCTTCATGCCCGCTTCGTAGTGACCGGGCATCAGGCAAGCAAAATTCACGGGGCCTGCCTTGGTGAACTGCCAGATGATTTCGCCCTGTTTGCCTGGCGCCAAGGTGATCTTGTTGGGCTCGTCGTGCTCCATGTCCGGGAACTTCTTCATCTGCTCCAAATGCTCCATCAAGTCTTTCTGGGTGCCCAGGCTGAGCTCGTGCTTGACCTTGCCGGCGTTCTTGACCACAAAGCGGATGGTTTCGCCTTGCTTGACCTGAAGGTCTGCAGGCGCGTAGCGCATGCTGTCGTTCATTTCGATGGTGATCGTGCGGTTGACCTGTGCCGCTACACCTGGCTTGCCGATGGCCGTCTCTTCATCGCCGTGGCTGTGGCCGCCGGCATGGTTGCCGCCGGCAAAAGCTGCGCTGGACAGGGCCAGCGTCATGAGGGCGATCACTTTGGACAGAGTCGGGGTCTTGTGCTTCATTGATAGTTCCTTGGATGAATGATTCAGTGTCCGCTGTGGGACTGAGGCTTGCGGACTTTGACTTCGGTTGCTTGCCCAGGGGACTGCGCACGCGGCATGGATTGACCACCTTCGGACTTGAACCGCGCGGGTTCGCTGAGCGGGCCCTCGTATTCGTGAGCCACCGTGCCCTCAGGGTGCTTGAACCAGCCCGGATCTTTGTAGTCCCCCGGCTTCTGGTCTCGCCGAACCTTCAGCACGCTGAACATGCCACCCATTTCCACCGAACCGAACGGGCCTTCGCCGGTCATCATCGGAGCCGTGTTGTCCGGCAGGGGCATCTCCATTTCCGTCATGTCCGCCATACCACGCTCGCCCATGACCATGTAATCTGGGATCAGGTTGTTGATCTTCCTGGACAGGCCGCGGTGGTCCACACCAATCAGCGTGGGCAAGTTATGGCCCATGGCGTTCATGGTGTGGTGGCTCTTGTGGCAATGGAAAGCCCAGTCGCCTTCCTCATCCGCGAGGAACTCGATCTGGCGCATCTGACCCACCGCCACATCGGTGGTGACCTCGTACCAGCGCGTGCTCTTGGGGGTCGGCCCGCCATCGGTGCCGGTCACCAGGAATTCGTGGCCATGCAGGTGGATGGGGTGATTGGTCATCGTCAGATTGCCAACCCGGATCCGAACCTTGTCGTTGAGGCGGACGTTCAGCGAGTCGATGCCGGGGAAGATGCGGCTGTTCCAGGACCACAGGTTGAAATCCAGCATGGTCATGATCCTGGGGGTGTAGCTCCCCGGATCGATGTCGTAGGCGTTGAGCAGGAAGCAGAAGTCCCTCTGCACCTCGTCAATCAGTGGATTCTTGGCCTTGGGATGAGTCACCCAGAAGCCCATCATGCCCATGGCCATCTGGGTCATCTCATCAGCGTGCGGGTGGTACATGAAGGTGCCGGGCCGGCGCGCCACGAACTCATAGACGAAGGTCTTGCCCGACGGGATCGCCGGCTGGTTCAGACCGGCAACGCCATCCATGCCGTTGGGCAATCGCTGACCATGCCAGTGGATGCTGGTGTGCTCCGGCAGCTTGTTGGTCACGAAGATGCGCACCCGGTCGCCCTCGACCACCTCGATCGTCGGCCCCGGGCTCTGGCCGTTATAACCCCAGAGATGGGCCTTGAAGCCGGGTGCCATCTCACGCACCACAGGCTCGGCCACCAGGTGGAATTCCTTCACACCCTGGTTCATTCGCCAGGGCAGGGTCCAGCCATTGAGCGTGACCACGGGGTTGTAGGGACGGCCGCTCTCGGGTACCAGTGGGGCCATGGTGTCCGGGCTGGTCTGGATGACAGGCTCAGGCAATGCGGCCATGGCGACCCGGCTGACCGATGCCGCCGCAACAGCACCGCCAGCAAGCCCGGCGAACTTGAAAAACTCTCTTCTGGATGTCATTGCAGGTTCCTTGGAAATCAATGAGGGGCTGCAGCGGCCGCGGGGGTTGCAGCAGCTGCCAGCGCCACATTGGTCGGGCGTCCGATCAGGGAGGCCTGCAGAGCCGCGTCAGCCAGCCAGAACTGCTGCTCGGTGTTGATGGCTGCGATGACGGTGTTGACCTGATCTCTTGCATCGGCCAGCAATTCGAAGACACCGATGATCATGCCGTTGTAGCGCAGCTGGTTCTCCTCGGAAATCACCTTGCGGAGCGGAACAATCTCGTCACGGTAGTGACGCACCAGGTCATAGGCGGTGCGGTAGGCCGAATAGCTTTCGCGCAGACTCGATCCCGCCGCGCGAACCGTGGCCTCCAGCTGATTCGCAGCCGCCAACGTGCGTGCGCTCATGGCATCGCGTCGCATCCCACCCCAGTCGAAGATCGGCAACCGCACACCGATCTCGTAGCCACGCGGATCGGATCGGCTGCCCGATGCGCTGTCAATGTTGGTGTTACGCATCGCTGTCAGTTCGATATCGGTGAAACTGGTGACGGTGGTCAGCCCCTGGGAGCGGGCGTAGGCTTCATAGTTCGACAATGCAAGGCGGATATCCAGCCGGTTGCGCGTGGCGTGTGCGCCGGCAGTCTGGGGATCCATCGCCTGTTTGGGTAGATCAGGCAGACGCTCGGGCAGCTTGAGTTGCTTGGCTTGTGCCTCATCCAGGCCGAGGCGACGCACCAGATCCTCGCGTGTTGCCGTCGCCTGATGGCTGGCCGTTGCCAGTCGTGTTGCAGCATCGGCGTAGAACGCCTGTTCGCGCGCTCGGCTGATACGGCTGAAGTTGCCGGCGGCCTGCATGCGACGCGCGATTTCCGCCGTCGCTTCTGCGCTCTCGTACACCTGGCGGGCGTACCGAAGGGTCTGCTGGGCTGCAACCGCGCGCACCCAGGCCTGGCGGACCTGTGTGACCTGGTCTACCACGTCGCTGGTCAAGCGCAGCTGTGATTGCTCGATACGGTAGCGGGAGATGCCCTGGCGCGCAGGCAGCGTCAGCAGATCCAGGAGACCAAACGACAGAGAACGTCCGATCTCCAGCTCGTCGCCTGCGACCATGCGCTCGTAGCTGAAGAATGGATTGGCGATCCGGCCGACCTGGGCGGCGTCGGCCGACTCGGCCCAGCCTTGGGCCAGCAAGGCTTGCAAGGATGGGCTGTTGACCAGGGCCAGCTGCACGGCTTCGCGCTGCCCCAGAGGCTGGGCGAGGAGCGCCTCGGCGGCCTTTACTCGCTCCTTGCGCTCCTGCTCCGTGCGCGAAAGCGTCAGCTTCTTGTCCGTGAAGCTGCTTGCTTCATCGTTCACGCGATTGACGTTCTGTTCGAGACTGACGCTGGCGCAGCCCGAGAGAACTGCCAAAGCCACAGCCGATACCGCGAGCCTGGCGCCGCGAGATGTCAGGGTGCGACTCATGGTTTGGAGCCTCCATGATGCCCTTCATGGGCCGGGGCGGCGGGTGCTGCGTCCTTGGCCGGTTCGGCCGTTCTGGCTTCCCTGGCGTAGGTCCGCCAGCCACCGATACGACCAACGGTGTCGTTGGCATCCTGCCAGGACTGGACCGGCTGGTCCGTATAGGCCTGGTAAGCGTTCAGGGGCGAGGTGTAGCTCAGCGCGGCCGGTGGTGCCGGCGGTTTCTGCTCAGCCGTGGTCTGCGCCCAGGCTGAGCCGGCGAGCAAAGCCAGGGTCCAGGCAAGCAATGTCCCGTAGGACAAGCTGTGGGTAGGGATGGTCATGAATTCCTCTTGGATGGAGACGCTGATCTCAGGAGGAGATTCTGAAAATCTGAGGCCGTCAGCAGGCTGACTTCAAGATTACATTTCTGTAATCTTGCTGACAGAGCTTCGAAACCCGTCAAACTGATGCCCGGCCGACTGTGGAGTGCGAGCGTGAAGATATTGATCGTTGAAGACGAGCACAAAACCGGGGAGTACCTGCGCCAGGGGCTGGGGGAAGCCGGCTTCGTGGTCGATCTGGCACGGGACGGAATGGATGGGCTGCATCAGGCCCTCCAGGAGTCCTACGATCTGGCCATTCTGGATGTCATGTTGCCGGGCATGGATGGCTGGCAAGTCCTGCAGGGGATACGCAAGCGCGGCTTGCAGATGCCGGTGCTGTTTCTGACCGCCCGCGATCAGATCGAAGACCGTGTCAAAGGTCTGGAGCTTGGCGCCGACGACTATCTGGTCAAGCCTTTTTCCTTTGCCGAGCTGCTCGCCCGGGTGCGAACCATCCTGCGACGCGGCCGAAGCGGCACCGAGCCAACCTCGCTGGTGGTGGCCGACCTCGAGCTGGATCTGCTGCGCCGCCGGGTGACCCGGGGTGGCCGAAAAATCGATCTGACGGCCAAGGAGTTTGGTTTGCTGGAACTGCTGATGCGTCGACGTGGTGAAGTCTTGCCGCGCTCTCTGATCGCCTCGCAGGTATGGGATATGAACTTTGATGGGGACACGAACGTGATCGAGGTGGCCATGCGGCGGCTGCGGGTCAAGGTTGACGAAGGCCGCGAGGTCAAGCTCATTCAGACAGTGCGGGGCATGGGCTATGTGCTGGAAGCGCCCGAGGAGCCCTGAGTGCTGCGATCCTTGTCTCTGACCTCGCGTCTGACCCTGTTCTTCACGCTGCTTTCGGCGGCGATCGTCCTCGGTCTCGGTGTCATCTTTCTGGTGGCGTCCGAACGTCATTTCATCGTCCTGGACGATATCGTCCTGCAGGACAAGCAAAGGCTGGTCAGCGATCTGTTGGCCAAGTCCAGCTCGGTACAGGACGCCCAAGCCCGACTGAAGGAGGCGCTGGATCATCACCAGGGTCTTTATGTGCTGCTCAGAGATGCACGGAACCAGGTCTTTTATCAGTCAGACGATTTCCACCTCCCCGACGCTACCGTACTGCCAGAACCAGGTCAGGCGCCAACCTCTCTGAACTGGACCAGCCGTGGCCGCGGTTACCACGGGCTGGCCCAGTGGCGCGAGACCCATCTCGTTGGTGCGACCGACACGCTCATACTGGTGGCGACCGATACCGAGCACCACACCCATTTCATGGCGGAGCTGCAGCACACCCTGCTGCTGTATGCCATCCTGGCCACGCTGGTCAGCGGATTGGCCGGCTGGTTCGCCGCGCACCAGGGCATGGCCCCGCTGCGCGCCATGAAGTCCCGGGCCTCGGTCGTCAGTGGCCAGCAGCTCAATCCGCGTATGCCGGTTGCGGCCGTACCCGTCGAAATGGCGGATCTGGCCAGCGAACTCAACCGTATGCTGGATCGCCTGCAGCAGGACTTCCAGCGCCTGTCCGATTTTTCCTCTGATCTGGCGCATGAGCTGCGCACGCCGATCAGCAATCTTCTGACGCAGACACAGGTGGCCTTGTCGAGCCGGCGTGATGCGGACACCTACCGGGACATTCTGGCGTCCAACGCCGAAGAGTTCCAACGCCTCGCGCGCATGGTCTCCGACATGCTGTTTCTGGCCAAGACCGAGGGCGGGATCCAGCTTCCCAGCAAGGAATATTTCTCTGCCGAGCATGAAGTTCAGGCTTTGCTGGATTTCTACGAGGCAGTGGCTGATGAGAAGAACGTCCGCATGAGCCTGCACGGTCGCGGCAACATCCTCGGCGACCGGCTGATGTTTCGTCGAGCGGTGAGCAACCTGTTGTCGAACGCGCTACGGCATACCAAAACAGCGGGCGAGGTCCGCATCGAGATCGCCGACACCGAGAATTCGACCCGGGTCACCGTCGAAAATACGGGCGATAAGATCGATCCGAAAACCATGCTCCGGCTGTTCGACCGCTTTTACCGAGCTGATCCCTCGCGGGCACAGCCCGACTCGGAAGGTGCCGGGCTCGGCCTTGCCATCACGCGAGCCATCGTAGAGGCGCACGGAGGCACGATCGAAGTTGCATCGAATCAAGGCCGTACCAGATTTACGCTGGTCTTCACCAAAGTGCGCCCGACATGAGCGCAGACACCAGTGGCATCTTTATGCGCATGAGGGAGTCGTATCCCTCGGGCAAATGCAATTAGCTGATGTTGCGACGATCCACAAGTCGGTTTCGGCGCATACACTACGCGATAACTATGCTAGGCACTTGTTGCAGGCAGGAACCAATATCCACACGATTCAGGAGATGCTTGGTCATCGGGAGCTGGACACAACAGTGATCTGCACCCACGTCCTCAGAGTGCGAGCCGGGACGACTGCAAGCCCCTGGACGCATTGATGAATCGGACGTCACTGTCTTCTTAGCGGCGTGTGGCATGACCGACTGCATGTGGCGCAAACGGTCATTCGGAAGGCAGGAGTCGAGCGACAGCAACCAGCCTGTAGCGGCCATTGCCCTTCGCCTCAAGCATTCCCAACCAGTGTCCATGCCCAGTTCAAGTTATCAGTGGCGCCGGCTCATCGTCAATCGGGCTCAGGCGGTCTTACTTGAAGCCAACACTTGAAGCTTGGCCTTCAACTCCAGCTGCGCCCGCTCCTCTCCAAGGCCATGAAGTCCGTGGGTCAGGACCAGTTTGCCCCACGCATCGTCTGGCCAGCCCGTGGGATCGTCATCCAGTGCAATCCAAGCAGACGGTTGCCGGCGTGCGACATCTCCTATTACCTGGAGTCCTCTTGGTATACCTCTGAATCCTTCCTTATCCATGCCCGTGTGAAAGGTCGATCCGATCACCCTCGGTCGGAGATTCGGTCCGAGCTTGCGTGCGGTTTCGCTGAACTGATAGGTCTGCACCCAGGTGGTGGAAAGCACGATCCTGACCTCAGGATGTGGTTCAAGCAGATGTTCAAGCAAAGCGCGATGTTCGAACAGGCTGTGCCCAGGGGCTTTGAGGTAGGGCCCTTTGCGGGGGTGCCAGTAGCAATACTCGGGATGAAGGACGCCGTCGAAATCCAGGTACAGAAGCGGCAGACCCAGCCCCTTGACTTTTCGGTCAAGCATGGCACGACGTCCAATTCCAAAATCGACATAGCGCCGCTTTCACCCTCCTTTTGATGCAGACGAGGTTTTGACAACCGAGCATATAGGCGTTCTGAACGATGGCGGCCATCCCGCAACTAGCCTTTTGAGGAAGGTGGCGAGGTATTCGCGGCGATAGTTCGAGTGCGCCTCATCAGCCAACTCACCTCATCATTACTGAGGTCCCAACCTTGCCTACGCACTCTATATTCAGTCTCTCGATAGAAGGCATCGAGGTCCGAGACTAAGCCCTCTGCTTGTTTACGTAGGGTTCGCTCAGAAAGCTGCTGCGCCATATCTTCGCAATATGCCCATCGTTCGTGCAATTCTGCTTTGGTCAGGCCAACAACGTATCGATCATCAATTTTCCGGGCTATAAATTTGAGCTGCACCCCAGGCAGTGTCGAGGCTGTGAAACTGCTCGGAAAGTCGTCCGGGACGCTTTGTACGTCGTTTGGGCACATAGAACATGTCCTTTCACGACTATCGGATCGTTGATCGATGCCCGTTTAGGGAAGATTTCCTTCTCGTAGGCCGCCGACGATTTGCAGTCGATGCTGTATATTAATACAGCCAACCATGTCGTTTAAGTTAGAGATGGCTATGACCTAATGATGCGCGGTAGCCCGCACCATGACCCAGAACCGGTGGCCAGGCGATTGAATGCGGTTTCATTGCAGTTTGTTCGAAGATTTATGTCAGAGATTTTTGACATGATCTTTGTACTTTTTGAACAATGACTAACTCAGCCTCCTCAGAAATTTCATAGTATGAATGTACAAAGATTATTTAAGCTACTTCGGTCTGACCTTAAAAAATCTATATAGATCAATGAATTTTCAAGAAAACCTAAAGTTCAAGATGAGCTTCAGGCCGTGCTTACGCAACCCTTGAACAGCTGCTCGAAATTGCGGCTGGTGACTTCGGCCACGCTGGCGGCAGTGCTGCCGCGCAGATCCGCGATCTGCTGCGCCACATGGACCACGTAAGACGGATTGTTGGTCTTGCCGCGGTATGGGACCGGCGCCAGGTACGGGCTGTCGGTCTCGATCAGCATCCGATCCATGGGGACGAAACGGGCGACGTCGCGCAGATCAGACGCATTCTTGAAGGTCAGGATGCCCGAAAAGGAGATGTAGAAGCCCAGGTCCAGGGCGGCCCGCGCCACCTCCGCGGTCTCGGTGAAGCAGTGGAACACCCCGCCAGCCGAGCTCGCAGAGCCATCCTCGCCCTCCTCCTTCAGGATGGCCAGGGTGTCGTCGGAGGCGCTGCGGGTGTGGATGACCAGCGGCAGATCAAGCTGCCGGGCGGCCCGGATATGGATGCGAAAACGCTGGCGCTGCCATTCCATGTCGGCCACGGTGCGATCACCCAGGCGGTAATAGTCCAGCCCTGTTTCACCGATGCCAATGACGCGTGGCAGACGTCCGCGTTGCAGCAGATCGTCCAGGCTGGGCTCGGTCACGTCCTCGTTGTCCGGATGCACGCCGACCGTGGACCAGAAATTGTCGTGAGCCAGGGCCAGTCCATGGACGTCCTCGAATTCTTCCAGGGTCGTGCAAATGCACAGGGCCCGGCTGACGCCTGCCTCGGCCATGGCGCTGCGGATGCGCGGCAGGTCCTGACGCAGCTCGGGAAAGCTCAGGTGGCAGTGTGAATCGGTGTACATGGCAGCAGGAGTGCGCCCCCGTGTCAACGGGGGGCGTGACTCAGATCGTCTGGGTGGTGCGGTCGGAGCCGAGATGCGAGCCCAGGATGTCCTCGATCTTGTTCTTGAGCAGTCGGGACTTCTCGTCGGCCGGGAACCGCACGCCGACACCCTGTGTGCGCGTGCCGGCTGCCTTGGCGGGCGTGACCCAGGCCACCTTGCCGGCGATGGGATAGCGCTGGTTGTCATCGGGCAGGGACATCAGCACGTAGACGTCGTCACCCAGCCGGTACTCGCGCGAGGTCGGGATGAAGACGCCACCTTCGGTGAACAAGGGGATATAGGCCGCGTACAGCGCGGCCTTTTCCTTGATCGCGAGCTGGATGACGCTGGGGCGCGGCGTGGTGTTGGCGGTCGACATGGCGGGGGAGATGCAGAAGAGACGCTAGTTTAGGGCGCTTTGGGCGCGACTCACAAGCGCTTCCAGCATCAACCCGTTGTTGTAAGGGTGCTCGGCTGTCCGGCTTTCACGTACCAGCTCCTGTTGCCAGTCCTTGAGCCGAGGCAGGACGGGCGGCGCAGGCAGGTCCGTCGCGGCGAAGTAGCGCGGGGCCGCTCCGACGCCATGGGCCATGAGGTCGTGGCAGAGTTTGTGCAGGGCATCGATGAGCTGCGCCGGGCTCCAGTCGGCCACCAGCGAGAGTTCGCCGCGTTGCATGGCACGGGGCAGCTTGCGCCAGCTTTGTGGATCGCGCCCGGATCCGGCGTAGAGCAAGGCGTCCTCAGGGCGGCCCCCGGCGGCACGCAGCAGCGTGAGCGCCTCGGCGGCCGGGATGTCCTGCGCCTGCAGCCAGGCCTGCGCATCTTCGGGAGCTGGCCAGGCCATGACGTGGGTCAGGCAGCGGCTGCGGATCGTGGGGAGCAGCAGGTGCGCAGCCTCGCTGGCCAGGACGAAACGCACATCGCCCGGGGGCTCCTCCAGAGTCTTGAGCAGTGCATTGGCCGTGACGTGGTTCATACGCTCGGCCGGGTAGATCAGCACGGCCTTGCCACGCCCGCGCGCGCTG
This sequence comes from Hylemonella sp., assembly GCA_046299695.1. GTDB lineage: Bacteria > Pseudomonadota > Gammaproteobacteria > Burkholderiales > Burkholderiaceae_C > Hylemonella. The sequence goes on along the minus strand of JBKBHP010000009.1, from coordinate 113,244 downwards.
GTGCGTTGGGCAAACTCGATGGCGTCGCGCATGGCCTCGACGCGGATCTCCTTGCTGGGTTTGCGTTTTTTCTCATCGATATCCGCTTGGGCCTTTTCGTCCAGCGGCCAACCACGTTCAATCATCACGGTCTCAGGCATGAGCACACAGAGGTCGGCATGCGTGCGGACCTCGATGGCGTGGCAGGACGGGCATTGACCACAGGCACCCTGCTCCGCCGGCTGTTCGCACAACCAGGCGCGCACCAGACTCAGGCCCAGGCTGTATTGACCCAGGCCCGAAGGGCCTTGCAGCAGCCAGGCGTGACCGCGCTGGGCCAGCAGTTGCCGGGCCTGGTGAGCGATCCAGGGGGGCTGCTCGCTCATGCCAGCCAGCCCTTGGCCTGCACGGCGCTCAACACGTCCCGCCAGACGGCGTCGCGGCTTTGCGCAGCGTCGATGCGGGCAAAACGTCCAGGTTCCTCGTTCATGCGCGCCGCATAGCCGGCCGCCACGCGACGGAAGAATTCCACCGGCTGGGCCTCGAACTTGTCGGGCACGCGGGCCCCAGCCAGGCGTTCGGCGGCGATGGCAGGGTCGAGGTCGAACCAGACCGTGAGCTCGGGCTGGCGCAGGGCCGGGGTGCCCGGCAAGGCCTGAACCCAGCGTTCGAGGACCGTCAGAGTCTCCAGGTCGAAGCCGCGGCCGCCGCCCTGGTAGGCGAAGGTGGCATCGGTGTAGCGATCGCAGAGGACCACGTCGCCGCGGGCCAATGCGGGCTCGATCAACTGCTGCAGGTGGTCGCGCCGGGCCGCGAAGACCAGCAGGGCCTCGGTCATGGCGTCCATGGCGTCGTTGAGGACCAGGGTGCGCAGCTTCTCGGCCAGCGGTGTGCCACCGGGCTCACGCGTCAGGGTGACCTGGCGGCCCGCGGCGCGGAAGGCCTGGGCCAGGCCGTCGATGTGGGTGGATTTACCGGCGCCGTCGATGCCTTCAAAGCTGATGAAGAGCCCCGCCATTCAGCGCTGCCCCAACTGGTATTTGCGCACGGCCCGGTTGTGTTCTTCCAGCGTGGCGCTGAACGCACTCGTGCCGTCGCCACGTGCCACGAAGTACAGGGCCGGGGTTTTTTCCGGCTGTACCGCGGCCAGCAATGACTCCTGCCCGGGCATGGCAATGGGCGTGGGGGGCAGGCCTTTGCGGGTGTAGGTGTTCCAGGGCGTGTCGGCCTGGAGATCCCGCTTGCGCAGATTGCCGTCGAACTTCTCGCCCAAGCCGTAGATCACGGTCGGGTCGGTCTGCAGCAGCATGCCCTTGCGCAGGCGGTTGTTGAAGACGCCCGAGATCTGCCCGCGATCGCTGGCGCGTCCGGTCTCCTTTTCGACGATGCTGGCCAGGATCAGGGCCTCGTCGGGGGTGCGCAAGGGGCTGTCGGGGGCACGCTGCGCCCAGGCGGCAGCGAGGCGCTGGTCCATCTCCTGCATGGCGCGGCGCAGCAGGGCCAGGTCGCTCGAGCCCTTGGCATAGGTGTAGGTGCTGGGGAAGAAGCGCCCTTCGGGATGCACGCCCGGGCGTCCGAGCCTGGCCATCAGGGCTTCGGGGTCGAGATCCTGGCCGTCCTGGCGCAGATGGGGGGCGTTGCGCAGGGTCATGCGCCATTGCGCGAAGGTCAGGCCTTCGGCCAGCGTGACGCTGCGTTGGGCCACTTCGCCGCGGACCAGCTTGGACAGGAGCGTGCGCGGGGTCGGGCCGCGGCTGATCTCGTAGCTGCCGGCCTTGATCTGGCGCGCCTGACCCGAGAGGCGGATCCACCAGTACAGCAGCTGCGGATCGACCTCGACGCCGCCCTTGACCAGGGCTTGCACCACGGCCCGTGCCGACATGCCCGGTTCAACGGTGATTTCCACCACCTCCGATTTCATCGGCACGGGCTGCTGCAGCCACCAGGCGCCAGCCGCGAAGACCACGCTGGCCAGCAGGAACACCAAAGAGGAAATGAACTTCACGGCCTTGAAAAAATGAGGTCTCTGACGGACGATGATAATTCACAGCCATGAATGACACCCTGAACGGTATTGCCCCCCTGCCCCACCTGGGCGTGATCCGCGCCGAAGGCGAGGACGCCGCCAAGTTCCTCCACGGCCAACTGACCCAGGACTTCGCCCTGCTGGGCCTGTCCGAAGCGCGGCTGGCTGCCTTCTGTTCGGCCAAGGGCCGCATGCAGGCCAGCTTCGTGGCCTTCAAGCGTAGCCACACCGAGATCCTGCTGATCTGCAGCCGCGACCTGCTGGCCCAGTCTCTTAAGCGCCTGGCGATGTTCGTGTTGCGTGCCAAGGTCCGGCTCAGCGACGCAACGGACAGCCTGGCCCTGCATGGTCTGGCCGGTCCGACGCTGCAGGCGCTGGCCGGTGCAGACGCCGGCCCCTGGACTTGCCAGGTGCTGGGCGGGGCCCATCTGGTCCACATCTACCCGTCCGACGGCGTGCCACGCGCGCTCTGGGTGGCCCCGGCGGGCACGGCCCTGCCCGCCGGCCCGGCGCTAAGCCACGAGGACTGGCTCTGGAGCGAGGTGCGCAGCGGCGTGGCCACGGTGAGCCAGCCCATCTTCGAGGCCTTTGTGCCGCAGATGCTCAATTACGAGTCGGTGGGCGGCGTGAATTTCAAGAAGGGCTGCTACCCCGGTCAGGAGGTGGTGGCACGCAGTCAGTTCCGCGGCACGCTCAAGCGCCGCGGCTATCTGGTGCATGGCGACGCCAAGATGCAGGCCGGCCAGGAGATCTACGCCGCTGGTGATCCCAAGCAGCCTTGTGGCCTCGTAGCGCAGGCCGCGCCCGCGCCGGCGGGCGGCTGGGACGCCATCGTCTCGCTGCAGACGGCCTCGGCGCAGGACGTCCTGCATCTGGGACAGGCCGATGGTCCGACCCTGACGTTGCTGCCCCTGCCCTACGCCCTGCTGGAAGACATCTGAGGCTCAGCGCAGGGCCGCGCGATAGTCCGCCGGCACGAGTTCGCGCACCTGCGGACGCAGATAATCCGGCGTCGCCTCCCAGGCGGCCTGGAAAGCGACCCGCGCCCGCTCGCGGTCTCGCAGATCCGGGCCTGCATAGACCATGCCGATCTTGAGCCAGCTGTCGATCTGTGTTGCAGGCCAGAGTTTGCGGCGCAGCTCCTGGGCGTCCAGCGCCAGCTGGAAGTCCCGCTGGCGCAGGCCCTGCACATAGGCGTAGTCGATGAGATCAGGCTCGACGTCGCCGCTGTCCACATGCAGGCGCAGGCGCTTGAGCGCCTCCTGCTCCAGGCCACGCCGTAACAGCAGCATGACCTCGACCGAACGCAAGCTCGCGGCATCCGGTCGCAGCGACCGGGCACGGTCGTAATAGGCCTGGGCTTGGTCCAGATCTTCCAGGTGGATGCAGGCACGTGCGAGATTGCTCAGCAAGGCGACGATGTGCGGGCGGGACTCCAGCACCGAAGCCCAGATCCAGCGCGCGTTCTCCCAGTCGCCCCAGGCCGCGAGTTCGTCGGCAACCAGCGGCGTGATTTTGCGGTAATGCGGATGCAGGGCCACGCCTTCACGCACCAGACGCAGCATCTCCTCGCGCCGGGCCAGGGCCGCCGGTTCGTTCGGCGCGCCCGATCGACTGATGCTGTAGGCCAGTTGGGCCGCACGCACCAGCCGGCTTTCTGCGGCGACAGCCCAGGCGCTCAGGCCGATGGCCGCCAGCAGGGCCAGGGCCAGGCCGGACTGCGCCAGTCGCAGGCGGCCGACCGAGGTAATGCGTGCAGGTCTGGGCTCATGCAGGCGTTGCTCAGAGGCTGCGAGTGCCCCCAGAGCCAGCGCAAACAGCGCACCTGCTCCCGCGAGGCGCCAGGGAAAGCCGGCTCCGCTGACGATGAACAGCCCCAGCAGACTGGCGAGCAAGGTGGCCCGCCAGGGCCATTCCATGGCGTCTCCCGCACCTGGCCTTTCCCGCCACGTACGCGAAGCCGCGCGCAAGAGCCAGAAGGCCAGTCCGAGCGCAAACACCCAGCCCACCAGCCCGTACTCGGCCAGCAGCTGCAGGTACTCGTTGTGGGCGTAGTAGTCCTCCTCCACCTCGGTGCCCGCAGCCTGGTAGCGAGGTATCTCAACTTCCCAGGCCCCCGCCCCCACGCCCACCAAGGGCCGGTCGGCGATCAGGCGCAACGTCGCATGCCACATCTGCAGGCGTACGCTGGACGAGCCCAACGTGTACTCACTGCTCATGGCCAGGGATTGACCACGGATGAAGGCACGTTCCAGCGCCGTCTGGCCCAGACCCTCGCGGGCCAGATAGGCATTGCCCGTCGGCACCTGACCCAGGCCCATCAGTGTGCCGATCAGGATGAGCACCGCCAGGATGCGGTCGGCGCGCGGCCATTGCACCCAGGCCAACCGGCTGCGATAGCGCCAGAGCATGTAGAGCATCACGGGCAACAAGACGAGCAGTGCCAGCAGGGCTGAGCGCGTCCCGGTCATCAGCAGGGCCAGCAGATTGAAGGCCGTGCTGGCCACCCGCAGCGCGATCTGCGCCCGGCCCTGTGCCTGGGCCGCGAGCAGCACCGAGAACGGCAGCGTGCTCAGCACGTACTCGGCGTAGAAGTTGCGGTTCAGGAAAGAGGACGCTGGCGGCGGCAGCTGCGGGAACCAGCGCAGGTCCAGCCAGAACTGCAGCGCCACCCAGAGCGAGGCCAGCACCGCGCCCCAGTGCAGGCCCGTGGCCAGCAGGGGCAGGCGCTGCAGCGTTAGCACGTTGAGGCCCAGCCAGACCAGCAGGGCAAACAGCGCCCAGCGTATGGCCTCCACACCGGCGAGGTAGCTGTGCGACCAGGCCATGCTGCCCAGGGCCCAGGCCAGCAGCAGCAGGGGCAACCACAGCGCGGGATGCCAGGCCAGCCCCGCGGGTTCGCGCAAGCGGGCGCGGCACAGCAGCAGCGCCGCGATGAGCGCGCCGAAGGCGACCAGCGCGGACTTGAGCGTGTCCTGCAGCACCAGCTCGCTGGGCACGCCCAGCGCCGGCACCAGAAACATCATGGCGGCCAGGACGACGGCCACGCGATCGTCGGGCCCTGGGATCACGGCGGGCGCGACGGCGTTCACGCGAGGGGCCCGTCCAGGAGCCGACGCATGGTCAGGTGGGGAATCCCGGCTTCCTCATACGGTTCGCCCTGCGCTTCAAAGCCCAGGCGCCGATAGAAGCCTTCGGCGCTGCGCTGGGCGTGCAGCAGCACCTCGGTGTCACCACGCTCGCGCGCCGCCTGCATCAGGGCCAGCAGGATGTCGCGGCCCAGGCCGCTGCCGCGCAGGGTGCGGCTCACGGCCATGCGGCCGATCCGAGCCACGCCCGGCGCGTGCTGCAGCAGGCGGCCGGTGGCCAGGGGCATGCCCAGGCGGTTGCAGGCCAGGGCGTGCACGGCGCTGGTGTCTTCCTCGTCCCATTCAAGATCCTGCGGAATCTGCTGCTCCTGCACGAAGACCTCAGTGCGGACCTGGCCGGCTGCGGCGCCCAGCTCGGCCCAGCTGCCCACGCGCAGCGCCACCATGGGCTGACCCGCCTCGAAGCCCAGCAGTGTGTCACGCAGGGCTTGGGGCACCGGGCGCGAGGTCTGGGTGGCGGGGTCGGCGTAGACATAGACCAGTTCGCAGCTGATCAGCAGCGCGTCACCGCGGAAGATGCCGCCGCGAAACAGCAGCGAGGAGTTGCCGATGCGCTCGCACTTCATGCCGATGTCCAGCATGTCGTCGTAGCGCGCCGAGGCGTGGTACTCGAGCGTGGCCTTCTTGACGTACAGATCCCCGCCCAGGTGCTCCATGGCCTCGACGTACGGCAGGGCCAGGGCGCGCCAGTAGTCGCTGATGGCGGTGTCGAAATACATCAGGTAATGCGCGTTGAAGACGATCTTCTGCATGTCCACCTCAGCCCAGCGCACGCGCAGGCGGTGAAAGTAGCGGAAGTCGGCACGGGTCGGGGCGTGGTTGCTCATGGAGTCTGGAAGGCGTGTTTCAGGGCGCGGGCCGCGTCGGCATGGGCCTGCAGGGCTTCGGGGATGGCGCGACCCATCTTGATGAATTCATGCACCACGCCGCGGTAGATCTCCAGATCCACCGCGACGCCGGCGGCGCGCAGCTTGTCGGCGTAGAGCACGCCCTCGTCGACCAGCGGGTCGCATTCGGCTAGGCCGATCCAGGCCGGGGCCACGCCCTCGACGTCCGGCGCCAGCAAGGGGGCGAAGCGCCAGTCCTCGCGGTTGGCCGGGCTGTTGACGTAGTGATTGAAGAAGTAGCTGATCTGCTCTTCGCCGATCACGAAGCCCTCGGCAAAGGTCTTGTGCGAAGGCGTGTCCTGGTGTGCGGCACAGCCGGGGTAGAACAGCAGCTGCAGGGCCAGCGGTAGCCCGGCATCGCGCGCCGCGATGGCACAGACGATGGCCAGCGTGCCACCGGCGCTGTCGCCCCCCACGGCGATGCGTGTGCCGTCCAGGCCCAGCGCAGCAGCCTCGCGCACCAGCCACAGCAGCGCGTCCCAGGCGTCGTTGGCGGCCGTGGGGAATTTGTGTTCGGGGGCCAGCCGGTAGTCCACCGAGACCACGGCGCAGTGCGCCAGATGGCTGAGGTGGCGGCAGAGCGCGTCGTGCGTGGCCACACTGCCGATGGTGAAGCCGCCGCCATGAAAATACAGCAGTACGGGCAGGCGTTCCTGCGCCGGGGCATAGAGGCGCGCGGCGATGGTGGCGCCATCGCGGGTCGGGATGGACAGTTCTTCCACGCGCGCGAGCTTGTGGCCCGGAATGTCCAGCATGCCCGAGCCCATTTCGTAGACCTGGCGTGCCTGTTGCGGCGTCAACGCGTGCAAGGGCAGCTGGCGGGTGCGCGCCATGCGGTCCAGCAGCTGGTGCATGGCCGGGGTCAGCAGGGACCGGGGGTTGCGTTGGTGACTCATGCGCGCGCGTTTGCTTGCTATAAAGAGAAGACAGAGACACAAATCCTACACTGCGGAGACAGCGCACCATGGCCCTCATCTACTACGTCACCCAGGTCCAGTTCGACTTCGGCGCCATCAAACTCCTCAAGGCCGAATGCGAACGCATCGGCATCAGCCGTCCGCTCATCGTCACCGATGCCGGCGTCAAGGCGGCCGGCCTGCTGCAGAAGGCACTGGACGCCCTGCCCGGCTTGCCCGTGGCGGTGTTCGACCAGACCCCCTCCAACCCCACCGAGGCCGCGGTGCGCGCCGCCGCCGAGATCTACCGGGCGCAGCGTTGCGACGGCCTGATCGCCGTGGGTGGCGGCAGCGCGATCGACTGCGCCAAGGGGGTGGCGATTGCGGCCACCCACGAGGGCCCGCTCAAGACCTACGCCACCATCGAAGGCGGGTCGACCAGGATCACCGAGCGTGTGGCGCCACTGATCGCTGTACCCACCACGGCCGGTACGGGCAGCGAGGTGGCGCGCGGCGCCATCATCATCGTCGACGACCACCGCAAGCTGGGCTTCCATTCCTGGCACCTCGTGCCCAAAGCCGCCATCTGCGATCCCGAGCTAACACTGGGCCTGCCTCCGAAGCTCACCGCCGCGACCGGCATGGACGCCATCGCGCACTGCATGGAAACCTTCATGGCGTCGGCCTTCAACCCGCCGGCTGATGGCATTGCGCTCGACGGGCTGCAACGCGCCTGGGCCCATATCGAACGCGCCACCAAGGATGGCTCGGACCGCGAAGCGCGGCTCAACCTCATGAGCGCGTCCATGCAGGGCGCCATGGCCTTCCAGAAGGGGCTGGGTTGCGTGCATTCGCTGAGCCACAGCCTGGGCGGCGTGGACCCGCGCCTGCACCACGGCACGCTCAACGCCATGTTCCTGCCCGCCGTGGTGGCCTTCAATGCGGGGGCCGAATCGGTGCAGAAGGAAGCGCGACTGCTGCGCATGGCGCAGGCCATGAATCTGGACAGCGCGGGCGACATCGGCGAGGCCATCCAGGACATGAACGCCCGTCTGGGCCTGCCCACGGGCCTGCGTGCCATGGGGGTGGGTGAACACCAGTTCGATCAGGTCATCACCGGCGCCCTGGCAGACCATTGCCACAAGACCAACCCGCGCATCGCGAGCCCGGAGGACTACCGCGCCATGCTGGAGCAGGCCATGTGAGAGGGGCTACTTGAACAGGCAATGCTTGGCGTAGTCCGTGGCCTCGTTGGCCGTCCAGTCGCCCTTGGGCTTGTCCTTCATCGCGTCGCACCAGGCCTGGCTGCCAACTTCGGGCGAGCAGGCCGTGAGCAGCATCAGGGTGGCGGTCAGGATCAGCAGTTTCTTCATCTCACATCCTTGCTACACAGGTTCACAGGGCCTGCAGCCGCGCCGGATCGGGCCGCTCCAGCCAGGCGGCAAACTCGTCGGCCAGTTGCTCGCTCATGCGCACCGCTTGCGTCCAGGCCTGCACACGCGCGGCCAGGTCGTTGCCGTAGTGCGTGAAGTCCTGCCGGTCGGGCAGCTTGCCATGGGGCAGGGTCTGGATCCATTCCGGGTTCGGCGCGAGCAGCAGCATATTGTCCAGAAAGTGGGTGGCGCGGTGCCGCCACTTGAGTGCCTTGTCCAGCCAGCCGGGCACGACGGCCCGCTGGAAGTGCGGATAGAGCACCAGGCCCGGGCGTTGTGAGGCATCGGGCGCGGCGGCGTAGTTCAGGTGCAGGTGGTAGTCGGTGATGCCGCCATCCCAGTAGGCGCCGGGCGGTGCGCCCGGGATGTCGTGCACCGCCTGCAGCACAAAGGGGATGGAGCAGCTGGCCTGCAGGGCCGGGTAGAAATTGGCCTCGTCCAGCGCGAGCTGGCGGGTGCGGTAGTCGCCGGTGGCAAAGGGCAAGGCGGCGCAGCGCTCCCCTGCCGCGCCCGCGGTCGAAAACACCACACGCTCCAGCCAGGCCCCCATGGCACGGCGGCGCACGCTGTTGCTCAGGAAGGCGCCCAGATAGCCCAGCGGCGTGCGCAGGCCGTGTTCGCGGCCCAGCACATGGCGGCCGCGCGAGGTGACGATGTGCAGGCGATAGCGCGGGTGCTGCAGCACCTCGGGCACGCGGCCACCATAGAAGAGACGCAGATTGCGCGCAAACTCCTCGCTGACCAGGCGTGCCGGCGGCAGCTTCTGTCCGGGCCGCAGCTCGTAATGCTGGTGGATGTAGTCGTGCTCGAGGCGCTCGAAGGCCGCCACGGGCTGGTTCAGGCACGCTGTGGCCATGCGCCAGGCGCCGATCGAGGCGCCGACCAGGTCAACGGGCTGTTGCGACCGCGGCAGCCACTCGCCAAAAAGAAAGCGGTCGATGGCGCCAAGGATCAGTCCCTTGGGACCGCCGGCGGCGGCGGGGATGGTGCGGATGTGTTCGGGGGACAGGCCGTGGCGGCGGATGTGCTCGCGGGCCGCGGGCCCGGCGTACAGACTCAATGCTTGCATGCGAGAAGAAGGAAAACGTGCGGATTCAGGTATGCGCCGACCAGTCGAAGGGGTCCTGTTGCAGCACCATGTCGATGTCCAGGTCCAGCACCTCGCCGACTTCGCCCGGGAAGGTCACGGCCATGGCCTTGTCGTTGAGCTTGGCCTCCTTGGCACGGGCGCGCCAGGTGGCCAGGTGGATGACGCCGGCCAGCGGCTCGTAGACGTTGTTGGAGAACGGCGCGTACTGGTGCTCTAGCGCGTCGACCATGGCTTGCGGAAAGCGCCACTGGCGCACGTAGGCCCCACCCACATGGGCGTAGTTGTAGCCAAAGCGCAGCATCTCGGCCTTGGCGCGCTTGAGGTCCAGCGGGCCGAGCTCCTTGTTGAGGGCGGCCATCTCGGCAGGCATGCCGGCGTGCATCACGAGCTCGCCGATGGCATGGATCAGGCCGCAGGTGAAGGCCGCACCCTGGTTCTGCCGCGTCACACCGGCCAGAGAGCGCGACAGCTTGGCCACGTTGAGGCTGTAGGCCCAGAACTGCGGCAGGTTGACACCCGGGATGCCCTTGAGCGAGGCGGCCGACGCGGCATCGGCCGCCATGTGGCGGATGTGCGCCAGATCCAGCAGCGCCAGCGCCTCGGCCGCGCTGTGGACCTTGCCCGAGAGCTTGAACATTGGCGTGTTGGCCGTCTGCAGCACGCGCGTGGTCAGGGCCGGGTCAGTACCGATCAGCTGGGTGATGTTCTTGAGGTCCGGCACCTCGCGGTCGAGTTCGCTGAGCAGCAGCGCGACGACCTTGGGGATGCTGGGCAGCACGATGGGCGAGGCCAGCAGGGCATTCAGCTCCATGTCGGGCGACTCCAGTGTGCAAGCGGGCTCATGACGGCATTATCACGCGCCGTCAGGGCCTGCGTCGAGAGGCTCCCTGCGCCGAGGTCGCCAGGGCGACCTCGGGCACCGTCCTTCAGCGCTTGAGCTTGGCGAAAGCCGAGGCCATGGCCGACTGGGGGGCCGGCTCGTTGTAGCGACGTGGCTGAGCCTGGCCCCGCCCTGCCCCTTCGAAACGGTTTTCGCGCGGTGCATCGCGGCGGCCTGGTGCGGCGTCGAGCTTCATGGTCAGGCTGATGCGCTTGCGCGTCACGTCGACCTCGAGTACCTTGACCTTGACGATGTCCCCGGTCTTGACCACCTCGCGCGCATCGTTGACGAACTTGTTGGCCAGCTGGCTCACGTGCACCAGGCCGTCCTGGTGCACGCCCAGGTCCACGAAAGCGCCAAACTGGGCCACGTTGCTGACCGTGCCTTCAAGCACCATGCCCTCCTGCAGGTCCTTGATGTCGTCCACGCCCTCGTTGAAGCGTGCGACCTTGAAGTCCGGGCGCGGGTCGCGACCGGGTTTTTCCAGCTCGCCCAGGATGTCCTTGACGGTGATGACGCCGAAAGCTTCATTGGCGAAGAGTTCGGGCTTGAGGGTCTTGAGCATCTCGGCGCGGCCCATGAGCTCGGCCACAGGCTTGCCCGTCTTTTCCATGATCTGCTCGACCACGGGGTAGGTCTCGGGGTGCACACCCGTCATGTCCAGCGGGTTGTCGCCGCCGCGGATGCGCAGGAAGCCGGCACTCTGCTCGAAGGTCTTGGCGCCGAGGCCGGTCACCTTGAGCAGGTCCTGGCGGCTCTTGAAGGCACCGTTGGCCTCGCGCCAGCGCACGACCGCCTTGGCCACGGACGAGGACAGGCCCGAGACGCGCGAGAGCAGCGGCACGCTGGCCGTGTTGAGATCCACGCCCACGGAGTTCACGCAGTCCTCGACCACCGCGTCCAGCATGCGGGCCAGCTCGCTCTGGTTCACGTCGTGCTGGTACTGGCCCACGCCGATGGACTTGGGATCGATCTTGACCAGTTCGGCCAGCGGGTCCTGCAGACGGCGTGCAATGCTGGCCGCACCGCGCAGGCTCACGTCCACGTCGGGCATTTCCTGGGAAGCGAATTCGCTGGCGGAATAGACCGATGCGCCCGCCTCGCTGACCACCACCTTCTCGATCTGCTTGTCCACCTTGGCAGCGAGCTTGATCAGGTCGGCGGCCAGCTTGTCAGTCTCGCGGCTGGCCGTGCCGTTGCCGATGGCGATCAGGTTCACGCCGTGTTTCTCGACCAGGCGCGCCAGGGTGTGCAGGGAGCCTTCCCAGTCGCGCTTGGGCTCGTGCGGGTAGACCGTGGCCGTGTCCACGAGCTTGCCCGTGGCATCCACGACCGCCACCTTGACGCCGGTGCGGATGCCCGGGTCCAGGCCCATGACCACGCGCGGTCCGGCCGGCGCGGCCAGCAGCAGGTCGCGCAGGTTGTCGGCAAAGACCTTGATAGCCACCTTCTCGGCCTCTTCGCGCAGGCGGGTGAAGAGGTCACGTTCGGTGGACAGGCTGAGCTTGACGCGCCAGGTCCACGCCACGCATTTGCGCAGCAGATCGTCGGCTGGCCGGCCTTTGTGGCTCCAGCCCAGGTGCAATGCGATCTTGCCCTCGGCGATCGAGGGTTTACCCGGCTCCGGTTCCACGGGCAGCACCAGCTTGGCGTCCAGGATTTCCAGCGTGCGGCCGCGGAAGACGGCCAGGGCCCGGTGCGAAGGCACGCGGCCGATGGGCTCATCGTAGTCGAAATAGTCGCGGAACTTGGCCACGTCCACGTTGTTCTCGTCCTTGCCCGTGGCCAGCTTGCTCTGGAACAGGCCTTCCTGCCAGAGCCACTCGCGCAGGGACTGCACCAGGGCCGCATCCTCGGCCCAGCGCTCGGACAGGATGTCTCGCACGCCGTCGAGCACCGCCGCCACGGTGGTGAAATCGTCACCGGCCTCGGTCTTGTCTTTGAGCACAAAGGCCTGGGCCTCGACCGCCGGGTCCAGCGTGGGATCGGTGAAGAGCTTGTCGGCCAGGGGCTCAATGCCGGCCTCGCGCGCGATCTGCCCCTTGGTGCGGCGCTTGGGCTTGTAGGGCAGGTAGAGGTCTTCGAGTTCCTGCTTGGTCGGCGCAGCGGCAATCGCCGCCTGGAGCTGGGGCGTGAGCTTGCCCTGCTCCTCGATGCTCTTGAGGATGGCAGCGCGACGCTCCTCCAACTCTCTCAGATAGGCGAGGCGCGCCTCCAGCTCACGCAGCTGGATGTCGTCGAGCCCGCCTGTGACTTCCTTGCGATAGCGGGCGATGAAGGGGACGGTGGCTCCACCGTCCAGCAAGGTCACCGCGGCCTCGACCTGTTGTGTCCTGACCCCGATTTCCTGCGCGATCTGCGCGATGATTTTCTGCATGACTCTCTGACTGGGCGCCGGGCTGGAGGCCGGGCGAGGGAAACAAAGGCAGCGAGTTTGCCACAGGCCGAATGGCCCTTTGTCGGACAAATTCCTACAACAGGATCAGGCAAATTCCGACTCAAGTTTTTAACGCTGGCGCTCAATATCGCTACTGAGAGTTGGGGGGCAGGCGCATGGCCTGGCCTGTTGTTCATATCGTCCACTACAGGTGCAAACATGAGTCTTCAAAGCGTGCCCACGTCCGCTCCCGCCATGCCCGGCGAATTTCCCGCCCATGCCTATGACAACAACTTCATGACCGAGGAGCGCCTGCCTTTTACAGTACGTCTGGTTCGCAACGAAGCAGATCTGCGCAAGGCCGTGCAGATTCGACAGCAGGCCTATGCCCGCCACATGCCCGAAGTTGCCCAAGGACTGGCGGCGCCCGAGGCCGTTGACACCCAGGACGGCGTGGCGATCTTGCTGGCGGAATCCAAGGTCGACGGTTCGCCCTTGGGGACTGCCCGTATTCAGACGAACCAGTTTGAGACGCTGGCACTGGAAAAATCGGTTGCCTTGCCGGAGTGGCTGCAGGGCAAGTCCCTTGCGCATGTCAGTCGCTTGGGTATCGTCCAGGGACATGCAGGTCGCCTGGTCAAGCTGATGCTTTTCAAGGGGCTGTTCAAATACTGGGAACAAAACGGCATTGACTGGGCTGTCGTGGCGGCTCGTACCCCCCTGGACCGCATGTACCAGCAGCTGTTGTTCAAGGATGTCTTTCCGGGCCAAGGCTTCACCCCCCTGGCGCATATGAACAACATTCCCCATCGCGTCATGGCCTTCGAAGTCGCGACGGCCTATGCGCGTTGGCGCCAGGCAGGCCATCCCCTGACCCAGTTCATTTTCTTCACCCACCATCCTGACCTGGATGTAGGAGACGAGCCCGCCGAATACACCTACCTGCCTGGAGCCGACCGCGTGGCAGCCGTGCAACCCTACCAGGCCTGACCCGGGTCGTGACCTTTTCTTCAACCACCCCGCCACAGAATGGCGGGGTGGTTGGTATCTTTTTTGTAGCAAAATCAGCGCATTAGCGCTCAAACCTCCTTCAGTGGCGTTATGCTATCTCCCTACTTGGGGACGTAGCGGACAAGAAACGGCCATGCTCCTTTTGCAGTAGAAAGGGTGGGAGGCGTCTGATGTGGAATGCGGCGGCAGAGCATGTATTGGCCTGGAACAGATCTCTGTCCGGGTTGATTCAGCGCGTTCTCGACCGCTTTTTTCTGTATGTGTCCGTCTATCTGGTCCCCATCGGATTGGCGCTGCTTTCCATCGCTGCCCTGGTGTTCTGGGAGAACGTCTATGACGCCGACCCCGAGCAGCAGGTGGAGCTTCGTGTCGTTGTCGAGAACGGTCCTGAACTGACGCTTGATCAGGCCAAACAGAGTTTGCTCCAGTCGAGCCCCGTTCTGCAGCACGAAACCAAGCTGTCTGAAGTTCCTCTGTGGTTTGGACTTTCGCCGCATGAGCGCGACGTCGTGCCTCAGTTTGCGGAGTTGCCATCGCGTCATGTCGTGAACATGAAGTGCTGGGACGGGGCTACCGGTCAAGTTCTGGGTTCAACAGGTGAAGCAGGGACCGCAGGCGCTCTGCGCAAGGCCAAGGCCGGCTATGCTTTGAAATTGGAGCGGCCTGGGCAGGCTGTGGTCTGCCGGGCTCAGTTTCAGGGGCCTGCCAAGCTGACGGCTTTTCTATGGTCTGAGCAAGCGCTCGATATTTCGGAGCGGGACTTCCAGCGCAAGTCAGGCCTGCTGGATGGTGGCATGCTGGTCCTGGCCACTTTTGTTCTGATCACGGCGCTCATCAACCGGCAAAGCCTCTACATCATCTTCGCGGCCTGGCTTTTCGTCACCCTGCGCATCAGCACCACAGCGGCAGGATGGGACACCCAGTGGCTGAACCATGCAGTCCCCCAGGATTGGCTGGCCCAAAGCCGATCCATTGCTCGCGGAGTATGGGCCATCCTGACGGTCACGCTCTACAAAGCCCTGTTGCGCGAAGAGCTGAAACAGGTGCGATCGGCGTTCCTCGTGCATATCGCTCAATGGCTCTGCCTGGCCTTGCTGCTTGCGGCCTTCGCATTGCCCAGAGATTTGTTCCTTCAGGTCATGTGGTTGCTTGGAACAGGTGCTCTAGCACTTTTGCTGATGACGCTGGTCGACATCGTCTCGCGGACACGGTCGCCTGTGGCGCTTTGGTATGCCGCCGCCTTGACGGTAACCCTGGTCTCGGGGCTGTCAGAGATCTTTGCAGCGGCCTTCAATTTGAGGCATTTCGTCAGTGTCCTGAACACGGTCACGGCAGCCTTGGCCTCTGCCCTCCTCGCCTCACTGGCTATCGCAGCCCAGATGCGGCAGGAGCATCGCGCACGCTTGGCTGCCCAGGCTCAACTCCAGCACACCTACGACACCGTGCCCATCGGCATGTTCACGCTCGATCTGCAGGGGCGCTTCACCAGCATCAACCCGGCGCTGCGCCGCATGCTTGGGCCGCGTGCTTTCAAGAGCGAGCACAACACCTGGCAGCAGTATTTCGGGGCCGACATCTGGCACCAGTTGCTCGATCTGGTGCAGAACCGCCAGGACGGTGAGCTCGAGATTCGAAGCCAGATGGACATCACGGGCTACGAGGCGCCGCGGCGCTACCTGGTCAAGGCCGCGGTTGCCGGTGACAAGATCGAGGGCTCGCTGCAGGACGTCACCGAGAAATCCATGGCGGCCGAGGAGCTCAACTTCCTGGCCGACAACGATGCGCTGACCAAGGTGCTCAACCGCCGCGGCGTGGAGAAGGCCTTCTACGAGGCCGTGGCCAATGTGGACGAAACCCATCCCCTGGCACTGGCCTACCTGGACCTGGATCGTTTCAAGCTCATCAACGACCTCTACGGCCACAACGCAGGCGACGAGGTGTTGCGCCAGGTCTGCCACCGGGTCAACGTGCTGCTGGCGGCGCACATGAAGCTGGGCCGGGTCGGCGGCGACGAGTTCGTCATCCTGCTGCCCGACACGCGCATGCCGCTGGCCACGGTGATCGCGCGCGGCATCATCGAGAACATCGACGAGAAGCCCTTTCGCGTCGGCGAGAAGGCCTTCTATGTCCGGGGCTCCATCGGCCTGATCGAGGTCAGCCCGGGCACCCAGTTCAAGGAGGTGCTGTCAACCTCCGACCGCGCCTGCCGCGAGGCCAAGAGCGGCCAGCACCGTGGTCTGGTGGTCTACGAGCAGGGCTCACCGGCCTTCAAGGAGCACCAGGCCGAGCTGCGCCTGATCGGCGAGCTGTCGGCCAGCGAGACTCTGGACGGTCTGTTCCTGGAGATGCAGCCCATCATGTCGCTCACACGCCCGAGCGATGCGCTGAACTTCGAGGTGCTGCTGCGCATGCGTGATGCGGCCGGCGAGCTGTTGCCCGTCAATCGCGTGATCGCCGCGGCCGAGGACAGCGGGCGCATGAGCCGCATCGACCACTGGGTGCTGACCACCACCCTGGCCTGGCTGGACCAGCACCGCGACAAGCTGCAGCGTACCCAGTTCGTCTGTATCAACCTCAGCGGTGCCTCGCTCAACGACGAAGAATTCATGCAGGAGGTCTTCGGTATCCTGCGTCGCAACAGCCATGTCTCAAGCTTCCTGACCATCGAGATCACCGAGAGCGTGGCCCTGCACGATCTCAAGAACACGCGCCGCTTCATCGACAAGGTGCGCGGCTACGGTGCGCGCGTGGCGCTGGACGATTTCGGCGCGGGCTACACCTCCTTCTCCTACCTCAAGGAGCTGCCGGCCGACCTGCTCAAGATCGACGGCAGCTTCGTGGTCAACATGAACCAGCACCCGGCCAATGTCTCCATCGTCGAGGCCATCGTCAACCTGGCACGCAACCTGGGCATGAAGACCATCGCCGAGTGGGCGGAAGACTCGGCCACCGTGCAGGCCCTGGCCGAGATCGGGGTCGATTACGTGCAGGGCTATGCCGTGGCGCGCCCCATGGCACCGGAAAAGCTGCTGGAGGTGCCCTCGGCCGCCGGCTTCATCAAGGACGTCGAACTCATACAGTTCGTGGACGCGCTGGACCGCCAGAACAACCCGCTGGCCCAGCTCGACCTGCTGATGGACGGCGACAAGCCCGCCCCGCCCAAGATCCACTGAAGGGCCAGTGTCAGCCCGTGGCGCGCAGGGCCTTGCGCAGCTCCTGACCCAGCTCGGGCTTGTGGGCAAAGGGATCGGTGGGGTTGCGCGCCAGCATCACGTCTTCCAGCCGGGTCTGCACCGAGGCGATGGCCTTGGGGTGGCTGTAGATGTAGAACTGCCCGGCGGCCACGGCATCGAAGACCAGCTGGGCCACTTCGGCCGCCGTCACCTTGCCCGAGCTCACGGCCTTGTCGGTCATGGCTTGGCCGATGAGCTGGCTGCGCGTGGGCTTGGCCGCCGCCAGTTCTCCCGGCCGGTTGCGCTCGCTGTGCTGGATGCCTGTGGGCACGAAGAAAGGGCACAGCACCGAGGCGCTGACCTGGTCGGTTACCAGGGCCAGGTCCTGGTACAGCGTCTCGCTGAGCGAGACCACGGCATGCTTGCTGACGTTGTAGACGCCCATGTTCGGCGGATTGAGCAATCCGGCCATGCTGGCCGTGTTGACGATGTGCCCCTGCCAGGCCGGGTCCTGCTGCGCGGCTTCGAGCATCATGGGCGTGAACAGGCGCACGCCATGGATCACGCCCCAGAGGTTGACGCCCAGCACCCAGCGCCAGTCCTGCACCGTGCTCTCCCAGACCAGACCACCCGAGCCCACGCCGGCATTGTTGAAGACCAGATGCGGGGCGCCGAAACGCTCACGCACGCGCTGCGCCAGATGCTCCATCTGGGCCGCATCCGACACGTCCAGCTGCTGGGCCAGCACCTCGGCGCCAGCGGCCTTGAGTTCGGCCGCTGCCTTGTCCAGCGCGTCCTGCTGCACGTCGGCCAGCACCAGGTTCATGCCCAGCCGGGCGCCGATGCGCGCCACTTCCAGGCCGAAGCCCGAGCCGGCACCGGTCAGCACGGCCGTCTTGCCCTTGAAATCCTTGATCATCGTTTCTGTCTCCGTTGTGTTGTTCAGTTCGGCATGGCGCGCGCCAGGATGGCGGCGAAGTCGCAGCCAGAGCCCAGGCTGCCATAGGTCTGGCCCCAGTCGCCACCCAGGCGCGAATCGCAGAAGGCAGCGAACACCGCGGGCTGCGCCGTCTGCGCCAGCAGCGCGGCCTGCACGGCCAGGGCCACGTCCTGTGCCAGGCGGCGCGCCTCGGTTTCGCTGGCCATGGCCTCCACGCGCAGTGGCAGGCTGCGCGCCAGCCGGTCCAGCGCCGCATGCTGGCCGCGGGCGGGTTCGAGTTCATGGGCCAAGGCCGCTGCCACATCCCCCTTGCGCAGCGCACGCAGCAGGTCCAGGGCCATGATGTTGCCCGCGCCTTCCCAGATGGAGTTCACGGGGATCTCGCGGTAGATGCGCGCCATCACGCCCTCGCCGCCCTCTTCCACATAACCGTTGCCGCCCAGGCACTCCATGGCTTCCTGCGCAAAGGCCGCGCCGCGCTTGCAGATCCAGAACTTGGCCACGGGCGTGAGCAGGCGGGCCATGAGCTGTTCGTGGGCATCGCCTGCGCGGTCAAAGGCGCGCGCCAGGCGGATGGCCAGGGCCGTGGCGGCCTCGCTTTCCAGTGCCAGGTCAGCCAGCACATTGCGCATGAGCTCCTGCTCGATCAAAGGCTTGCCGAAGGCCATGCGCTGGCGGGTGTGGTGGAGTGCCAGCGCCAGGGCCTGGCGCATCAGGCCACTGCTGCCCAGGGCGCAATCGAGCCGGGTCATGGTGCCCATCTCGAGGATCTGCGGTATGCCGCGTCCTTCCTCCCCGACAAGCCAGGCGGCGGCCTGATGAAACTCCACCTCCGAACTCGCATTGGCCTTGTTGCCCAGCTTGTCCTTGAGACGCTGGATATGCAGGGCATTTAATGTGCCATCCGGCAGCACGCGCGGCAGGAAGAAGCAGCTCAGCCCGGCCGGCGCCTGTGCCAGCACGAGGAAGGCGTCGCACATGGGCGCCGAGAAAAACCACTTGTGGCCCGTGAGGCGGTAGCGTACCCCCCAGGCGTCGTTGCCGTCTGCGACCGCCTGTGTGGTGTTGGCCCGCACGTCCGAACCGCCCTGCTTTTCCGTCATGCCCATGCCCATGGTCACGCCGGCCTTCTGTGCCACGGGCTTGAGCACGGGGTCGTAGTGGCGGCTCGTGAGCTTCGGTCCCCAGTCGGAATAGACGGCTGCGTTGCGGCGCAGGGCCGGCGTGGCCGCGTAGCTCATGGAGATCGGGCAGAGCATGGAAGGCTCGAGCTCGGTAAAGAGCATGAAGCCCGCGGCACGCTGCACATGAGGCGAGACACCCTCGCCGGCCCAGGGCGTGCCGTGCAACCCTGCGCCGACGGCGGCGCTCATGAGCACATGGTAGCTCGGGTGGAACTCCACCTGGTCGATGCGCCGACCCTGACGGTCGTGGCTGTGCAGCTGCGGCGTGTGCACATTGGCCAGGCGTGCATGGTTCTGCATCCCGGCCGTTCCCACGGCTGCGCCCAACTGCTGGAGTGTCGCGGTATCGAGCTGCGGCGCATTGAAGCGCAGCGCGTCCTGCAAGGGACGGTTGGTCTCGTACAGGTTGTAGTCGACCAGCGGTGCGGGCTGGTTGAAGACCTCATGGGTGATGTTCATGGGTCCTCCTTGCCACACCGCCGGGTTCAGATCAGTTTGACCAGCTGCTTGCCGAAGTTTTTACCTTTCAGCAGGCCCAGGAAGGCCTCGGGTGCGGCGGCGATACCCTGGGCCACGCTCTCGCGCGGACGCAGCTTGCCCGTGCCGACCAAGGTGCCCAGTTCCTTGAGCGCCTCGGGCCAGATCTCCATGTGCTCGCTGACGATGAAGCCTTCGACCTTGAGGCGATTGACCAGGATCAGCGCCGGGTTGGCCAGAGGTAGCGGCTGGCCGTTGTAGCCGGCGATCATGCCGCAGACCGCGATGCGGCCGAAGGCGTTCATGCGCAGCAGCACGGCATCCAGCACCATGCCTCCCACGTTCTCGAAGTAACCGTCGATGCCGTTCGGGCAGGCCTGCTTGAGCGCCTTGGACAGCGAGATGGCGTCCTTGTGCTCCTTGTAGTCCACGCAGGCGTCGAAGCCCAGCTCCTTGACCACGTAGTCGCACTTGTCCTTGCCGCCGGCGATGCCCACCACGCGGCAGCCGCGTGCCTTGGCCAGGGCGCCAAAGGCGCTGCCCACGGCGCCAGCGGCCGCGCTGACCACCAGGGTCTCGCCGGCCTTGGGGTTGATGATCTTCACCAGGCCGTACCAGGCCGTCACGCCGGGCATGCCCACGGCGCCGAGGTAGTGGCTGAGCGGCACATGGGTGGTGTCCACCTTGCGCACGGCGCCGGGCTGGTTGGCGTCGACCACGCTGTATTCCTGCCAGCCGCCCATACCGACGACCTTGTCGCCCGCGGCGAACTTGGGGTGGCGGCTCTCGACCACCTCACCTACCGTGCCGCCGATCATGACCTCGCCCAGGGGCTGCGGCTGTGCATAGCTCTTGCTGTCGTTCATGCGGCCGCGCATGTACGGGTCCAGGCTCAGGTAATGGTGGCGCACCAGCACCTGGCCATCCTGCAGCGCGGGCGTGTTGCTGGTGACGAGTTTGAAGTTGCTGACGGTGGCCTCGCCCTCGGGGCGGTTGTCGAGCACGATCTGTTGATTGCTGGGCATGGTGTTCTCTCTGTCAGTCGGTGGAAATCACGTTCAGCGCCTGGCTGTCCTTGGGGCCGGTGGGCAGGCGTTTGACGTACTTGAAGGTGCCGGTGGCATGCGAGCAGGGCTTGCCCTCGGCATCAAAAATCGTGGCCTCGGTGAAGGCCAGGGTCGCGGTGCGGTGGATCAGCCGGCCCTGGGCCCTGAGCTTGCCGCGCGCGGCCTGCATGAAGCTGGTCTTCATCTCGATGGTGACCACGCCCATCTCGGGCTGCACGCTGCGCGCCGCGCAGGCCATGGTCACATCCATCAGCGTCATCGTGGCACCGCCATGGGTGACGGCAAAGGAGTTGAGGTGCTCGGGCCGGGCTTCGTAATGCAGCTCGGATGCCCCGTTCTCGAAACGCTCCAGGGTGAAACCCAGATGGTCGACAAAGGGGACGCGCACGCCAAAGGGAAGCGACATGCCCTCAGCCCCCGGTGACGCAGCTCACACCGCCGTCCACGGCCAGCCACTGCCCGGTGATGTGCTTGCCGGCGTCCGAGGCGTAAAGCAGGCACAGGCCCTTGAGGTCCTCGTCGTCGCCCAGGCGCTGCAGCGGCGCGTGCTTCTTGAGCTCGTCCACGCCCCAGGCTTCCAGGGTGCCGGCGGTCATCCTGCTAGGGAAGAAACCCGGGCAGATGGCGTTGACGTTGATGCTGTACTTGCCCCACTCGGCGGCGAGCGCTCGCGTGAAGTTGATCACCGCCCCCTTGGAGGTGTTGTAGGCAATGGTGGTCATCTGCGGCGGGTTGCCGCCCAGGCCGGCGATGGAGGCCACGTTGATGATGCGGCCCTGCTTGCGCGGGATCATGCTCTTCTTGCCCACGACCTGGCTCAGGATGAAGTAGCCGCGGATGTTGAGGTTCATGACCTTGTCCCAGGCCGGGATGGGGTGGTCCTCGGCCGGGGCGCCCCAGGCGGCGCCGGCGTTGTTGACCAGGATGTCGATGTCGCCCATGCGCTGCAGGGTCTCGGACGCCAGGCGCTGGATGTCTTCTTCCTTGGCGCAGTCGGCGGCGATCCAGCGCGCATCGATACCGGCCGCCTGCAGGTCGGCCACGGCCACTTCCAGTTCGTCGGCCTTGCGCGCGCTGAGCATCACGCGCGCGCCGGCCTCGCCCAGGGCGTGGGCCAGCTGCAGGCCCAGGCCGCGCGAGCCACCGGTGATCAGGGCGGTCTTGCCCTTGAGGTCGAAGAGTTGCTGGATGGTACGGGTCATGTCTCTGTTTTCCTTCTGGTGTTCATTTCATGCGCGAGCGGACCCAGATCAGCAGGGCCCCGGTACACGCGACGATGGTGCCGCCGACCTGGAGTATGTCCGCCAGCAGCCGGTCATAACGCTGCACGAACATGCCCAGGACCAGCGCCAGCAGCCCGCCATAGACCAGGATCCAGACCAGCCGCTCGACGCGCAGTTTGTTGAGTTCGGTTGCCATATCAGTAGCCCTCCTCAGGAAAGTCCGCGCAGGTCATGTCGCGCGTCTCTACTACCTTAAGCCAGGCGCCGATTTTCGGCAATTCATATCGGAAGAAATATTGCGCCGACAGCAGCCGGCCGCGGTTGCCTGCGTCCTGCGCGCCAGCCTGCGCCGCCAGCGCCACGTCGAGCCAGATCCAGGCCAGCACCGTGTGGCCGAAGGCCTGCATGTAGGGCACGGCGTTGGCCAGGGCCTCGCCGGGCTGTCCTGTGGACCAGGCCGCTTTGGTTGCGGCGCCCACCTGCTGCAAGGCCTGGCCCAGTTGCGCGGCATGAGGCGCAAGCTCTCCCAGCTTCTGGGCGCGGGCCATGGTGGCCGTCATACGACCAGCCAGCAGTTGCAGGCCCCGTCCCTCCTCCATCAGCACCTTGCGACCCAGCAGGTCCAGGGCCTGGATGCCGTGCGTGCCTTCGTGAATCATGTTGAGGCGGTTGTCGCGCCAGTACTGCTCCACCGGGAAATCGCGGGTGTAGCCGTAGCCCCCGTGGATCTGGATGGCCAGGGAGTTGGCCTCCAGGCACCATTCGCTGGGCCAGCTCTTGGCGATGGGGGTCAGCACCTCCAGCAGCAGGCGTGCCTCGTCGGCGGCCTCGGGCGTGCCTGTGTGCTGCTCGTCGACCAGGCGGGCGCAGTACAGCTGCAGGGCCAGCGACCCTTCGCACCAGGACTTCTGGGCCAGCAGCATGCGCTTGATGTCGGCGTGTTCGATGATGCGGATCTGCGGTTTCGCCGCATCTTTGCCATCCGGCCCGATCGGTCGGCCCTGGGGGCGGTTCTTCGCATAGTCCAGGCTGGCCTGGTAACCCGCCATGCCCAGCATGGTGGCCGCCATACCGATGCCGATGCGTGCCTCGTTCATCATGTGGAACATGCAGCGCAGGCCCTGGCCGGGCTGGCCGACCAGGTAGCCGATCGCCCCACTCTCACCGCGCACGGGGTATTTGCCCTCGCCGAAGTTCAGGAGGGTGTTGGTCGTGCCGCGCCAGCCGCATTTGTGATTCAGGCCAGCCAGGGCCACGTCGTTGCGCTCGCCGGTCAGGCGGCCTTCATGGTCCACCAGCTTCTTGGGCACGATGAAGAGCGAGATGCCGCGCGTGCCGGGCACGGGCTTGCCGTCGGGGCCGGGGATCTTGGCCAGCACGAGGTGGATGATGTTCTCGGTCAGCTCGTGTTCGCCGGCCGAGATCCACATCTTGTTGCCCTTGAGGCGGTAGCGCGGGCCGAGGGGATCGCTCTCGAAATCGGCGCCGTCCGGCACGGCACGTGTGGCAATGTCACTCAGCGAAGAGCCGGCCTGCGGTTCAGACAGGCACATGGTGCCCGAAAAGCGGCCCGCAAACTCGTTCTTCGCGAAGACCTCTTTCTGCAGATCGGTGCCGTGCACCATCAGCAGGTTGGCATTGCCTGAGGTCAGCATGCCCGAGCCGATGCTGATCGAGGCCATGGCAAAGAAGGAATTGGCCGCGGCCTCCACGGTATAGGGCAGCTGCATGCCGCCCACCTCGTAGTCCTGCGCGGCACTGAGCATGCCCGAGGCCGCGTAGGCCTTCTGGGCCTCGTGCGTGGCCTGGGGCAGGATGACCTGCTCGCCGTCGAAGCGCGGCTCCTCGATGTCCACCGTGCGGTTGAACGGGGCGTATTTCTCGCGCGCGATGCGCTCGCAGGTGTCGAGCACAGCGTCGAAGGTCTCGCGGCTGTGGTCGGCGAAACGAGCGCGCTCCTTGAGCGCATCGGCCTGGAGCCACTGGTAGAGCAGGAAATCAAGCGTCTGCCGGTAGCTCATCGTCTCGCCCTCTTCTTTTAAAGAACCTCGAAGACGCCCGCAGCGCCCATGCCACCGCCGATGCACATGGTGACCACCACGCGCTTGGCACCACGGCGCTTGCCTTCAATAAGGGCGTGGCCCGTCAGACGCTGGCCGCTGACGCCATAGGGATGGCCCACGGCAATCGCGCCGCCGTTGACGTTGAGACGATCGGCCGGGATGCCCAGCTTGTCGCGGCAGTAGAGCACCTGCACGGCGAAGGCTTCGTTGAGTTCCCAGAGGTCGATGTCCGAGACCTTCAGCCCCAGGTTCTTCAACACCTTGGGCACGGCAAAGACGGGACCGATGCCCATCTCGTCAGGCTCGCAGCCGGCCACGGCGAAGCCGAGGAAACGGCCCAGGGGCTTGAAGCCGCGCTTGCTGGCGAGCTCTTCGCTCATGACCACGCAGGCACCTGCACCGTCGGAGAACTGGCTGGCGTTGCCGGCCGAGATCAGGCCGCCGGGGATGGCGGGCTTGATGCCGCTGATGCCTTCCTTGGTCGTGCCCTCGCGCAGGCCTTCGTCCGCGCTGACCGTGACCTTCTTGGTGATCAGGCCCAGGGTCTTGTCGGCCACGCCGGCCGTGACCGTGATGGGCGCGATCTCGGCGTTGAACAGACCGGCGGCCTGGGCCGCGCAGGCCTTCTGCTGGCTGGCGGCGCCGTACTCGTCCATGGCGTCACGGCCGATGTTGTAACGCTTGGCCACCTGCTCGGCGGTCTGCAGCATGTTCCAGTAGATCTCGGGCTTGGCCTTCATCAGCTCCGGGTCGCGCAGCATATGGGTGTTGGCCTCGTTCTGCACGCAGGAGATGCTCTCCACACCGCCGGCCACGTAGACATCACCCTCGCCCGCGATGATGCGCTGGGCCGCGGTGGCGATGGTCTGCAGGCCCGAGGAGCAGAAGCGGTTGATGGTCATGCCCGACACCGTGACGGGGCAGCCGGCCGCCAGCGCGATCTGGCGCGCGATGTTGGAGCCGGTGGCGCCCTCAGGCGTGGCGCAGCCCATGATCACGTCGTCGACCTCGGCGGCCTCGATACCGGCGCGCTCGATGGCGTGCCTGACCGCGTGGCCACCCAGGGTGGCGCCATGGGTCATGTTGAAGGCGCCCTTCCAGCTCTTGGCCAGGGGTGTGCGGGCGGTGGAAACGATGACGGCTTTGCTCATGATGCGGTCTCTCTCTTTCAGTTGTGGGGGGCGGCCGGCTGCGTGGTGTTGCGCAGCAGCTGGTGGTAGAACTGGATGGCCTCGACGTAGTTGGACACCGAGATGCGTTCGTTGGTGCCGTGGAATCGGCTCAGGTCCTCGGGCCTGGCGCGCACGGGCGAGAAGCGGTAGATGTGGCGCGACAGGCCGGTGAAATGGCGCGAGTCGGTGGCGGCAATCATCAGGCCCGGCGCGACGATGGCGCCCGGAAAGGTCTCGCGCACGGTCCGTGCCAGCTGGCGATAAGAGGAGCTGTCGATCGGTGACACCGGCGAGGCCTCGTTGTTCTTGTCTGCGTCGCGCGGCTCGACTTTCACGCGCTCATCGGCCACGGCATGGTGCACATGGTCGTGGACATCGTCCAGATCGTCGCCGGGCAGCAGGCGGAAGTTGACCACGGCCTCGGCCCGGCCGGGCAGCACGTTTTCCTTGTTGCCGGCCTGCACGATGGTAAGCGCGGTGGTGGTGCGCAGCATGGCATTGCTGCTCGGGCTTTTTTCCAGCTGGGCCTGCACCACGGGGCGGAACAGCCAGAGGTTGGAGAGCAGTACGCGGTTCACGCCCTGCATCTCGGGCGCAAGCGTGCTGAACATGTCCTGCGCCACGCCGCGGATGGCCGCCGGCATCTGCTTGTCTTCCAGCCGCGCCAGGGCGCCGCTGAGCATGCCAATGGCGCTGTGCTTGGGCGGCATGGAGGAATGACCGGGCGTGGCGTCCACGCTGAGCACATAGCTGGCATAACCTTTTTCGGCAATCCCGATCAGGGCCGTGGGCTGGGACAGGCCGGCCAGCACCCCTTCGGTGACCAGCAGGCCCTCGTCGAGCACGAAGTCCAGCGAGACGCCACGTGACTTGAGCAAGGCGGCGATGGCCATGGCGCCGCGGCGCCCGCCCACCTCCTCGTCCGCACCGGCGATCAGGTAGACCGTCTGGCGTGGCTGAAAGCCCGCGGCCAGCAGCATCTCGATGGCTTCCATCTGCGACATCAGGTTGCCCTTGTTGTCCCAGGCGCCACGCCCCCAGATGTAGCCGTCACGGACCTCGCCCGCGAAGGGCGGCACCTGCCACTTGCCCTCGGTGCCAGGCGCGATGGGCACCACGTCCTGGTGGGCCATCAGGGCGATCGGCGCGGCTTGCGCATCGCTGCCGGTCCAGGTGTAGAGCAGGGACAAGCCGCCCACCAGCTCACGCTTGAGCTGGGCGTGCACGCGCGGGAAGGTCTTGGCCAGGTAGGCGTGGAACTTCTCGAACTCTTCCTTGCTGAGGTTCGGGTCGGTGTCGCTGGAGATGGTCCTGAAACGCACGGCGGCGCCCAGACGGGCCGCGACCTGGGTCGCGTCCACCGCCACTGGCGTGATGGCCTGCACGGGCACCTGGCGCGAGGGCGTCAGCAGCGTCTTGCCGAAGACGACAGCGGCCAGGCCCAGCAGCAGCGCCGCCAAAGCCAGCAGGCTGCGTCGCAGGAGGTTTGTGCGCTTCATCACACTCGCCGTCCCGCCTCAGCCCACCTGGTTGAAGCTCTTGCCTTCGGCCACCAGTCGAGCCAGCAGCGGCGCGGGTTGCCAGAACTGGGCGTCGTCCAGCGGGTTGCGGGCGAAGCGCTGCATGCTCTGCACCACGTTGAACAGGCCCACGGTGTCGGCGTACTGCATGGGGCCGCCACGGTGGATGGGGAAACCGTAACCCGTGAGGTAGACCATGTCGATGTCGCTGGCGCGCGAGGCAATGCCCTCTTCGAGGATGTGCGCGGCCTCGTTGACCAGGGCGTAGACCAGGCGCTGCACGATCTCTTCGTCGCTGATCTTGCGCGGGGTGATGCCCAGTTCCTTGCGGTGCTTCTCGATCATGTCGACCACGAGCTGGCTCGGGATGGCGTCGCGCTTGCCCGGCTTGTAGTCGTACCAGCCGGCACCGGTCTTCTGGCCGTAGCGGCCCAGCTCGCACAGCAGATCCGCCGTCTTGCTGTACTTCATGCCCGGCTTCTCGACATAGCGGCGCTTGCGGATGGCCCAGCCGATGTCGTTGCCGGCCAGGTCGCCCATGCGGAAGGGGCCCATGGCGAAGCCGAACTTCTCGACCGCCTTGTCCACCTGCTCTGGCGTGCAACCCTCCTCCAGCAGGAAGCCGGCCTGGCGGCTGTACTGCTCGATCATGCGGTTGCCGATGAAGCCGTCGCAGACGCCCGAGACCACGGCGGTCTTCCTGATGGTCTTGGCGATGGCCATCACCGTGGCCAGCACGTCCTTGGCCGTCTTCTCGCCGCGGATCACCTCCAGCAGCTTCATGACGTTGGCCGGGCTGAAGAAATGCAGGCCCACCACGTCCTGCGGGCGTTTCGTGAAGGAGGCGATCTTGTTGACGTCCAGCGTGGAGGTGTTGGAGGCCAGGATGGCGCCCTTCTTCATCACCTCGTCGAGCTTCTTGAACACCGCTTCCTTGACGCCCATCTCCTCGAACACGGCCTCGATCACGAGGTCGGCATCCTTGATGTCCTCGTAGCTCAGCGTGGTGGTCAGCAGGTTCATGCGCTGCTCGTACTTGTCCTGCTTGAGCTTGCCCTTGCCGACCTGGGCTTCGTAGTTCTTGCGGATGGTGGCCAGGCCGCGGTCCAGCGCTTCCTGCTTCATCTCCAGCATCTTGACGGGGATGCCGGCGTTGAGGAAGTTCATGGTGATGCCGCCGCCCATGGTGCCGGCACCGATCACGGCGACCGACTTGATCTCGCGCTTGGGCGTGTCTTCCGGCACGTCGGGAATCTTGGAGGCGGCACGCTCGGCCGCGAAGATGTGGCGCAGTGCGCGGCATTCGGGCGTCCACATCAGGTTGATGAAGATCTCGCGCTCGTAGGCCAGACCCTCGTCGAACTTCTTCTTGGTGGCGGCCTCCACGGCGTCCACGCACTTGAGCGGCGCCGGGAAATTCTTGCTCATGCCGCCCACCATATTGCGGGCGAACTGGAAGTAGGCGTCGCCCTTGGGGTGTTTGCAGGGCAGCTCGCGCACCAGGGGCAGCGGGCGCACGTCGGCCTTTTCACGGGCCAGCGCGAAAGCCTCGTCCATCAGGGACTCGGCCGAGGCGGCCATCTTGTCGAAGAGCTTCTGGCCGGGCACCTGGGCCAGCATCTCGGCCGGCACGGGCTCGCCGCTGACGATCATGTTGAGCGCGGCTTCCACGCCGAGCACACGCGGCAGACGCTGGGTGCCGCCGGCGCCGGGGATCAGACCCAGCTTGACTTCGGGCAGCGCGACTTTGCAGCCGGGCGCGCCGACACGGTAGTGGCAGCCCAGGGCCAGTTCCAGGCCACCGCCCATGGCCACGCTGTGCACGGCAGCCACCACGGGCTTGGCCGAGTTCTCGATGGCCAGGATCACGCTGAGCAGATTGGGCTCGGCCAGGGCCTTGGGCGAGCCGAATTCCTTGATGTCGGCGCCGCCAGAGAAAGCCTTGCCCGCCCCCGTGAGGACCATGGCCTTGACCTGGGTGTCGGCATTGGCACGGGCCAGCGCGTCGGCGATGCCCTTGCGGGTGTCGTAGCCCAGGCCGTTGACCGGAGGATTGTTCAGGGTGATCACGGCGATGTCGCCGTGTGCCTCGTATTGCGCGGTCATGCAATCTCCTTGTAGTGATGCTCAGGCATCGGGCCTGAAAAGAACGATCGTTCGATTCTAGGACGATTGTGCGCACTCCCCCCGTGCGGGGTGTCGCCGACTTGTCTGCTGGGCAAGGTGATGCTGCCGCGGATGGCACCCAAAAGCAAAGCGGCACGTGGAGACCACGTGCCGCTGCGGGTTTGCGCCCAACCGAAAGCCTCAGGCCCGCTGCCCCCCGCTGCGGCGCAGCCAGCCGTACCACAGGCCGACCGCCGCCGGAATGGCCAGACAGACACCGGCAAGCATGTCGCCCAGGCCGCCGTCGCTGAACAGGGCCGAGACCAGGCCGATGGTGGTCAGCACGCCCAGGGCCATGGGCCAGCCCCAGATGGCGGTGAAATTGAGTTGACCTTCGTTGCTCATGTGACCACCTCCACGTTCGCTCCCGTATCGGGCACGTTCTGCTGCGCCGTCCTGCCCTTTCTGAGCCAGAGATAGAGGCCGCTGCCCAGCACGATGATGGAGGCGATGTCCAGCAGGGCCCAGAGCAGTTGCATGGGCATGCCACCGTAGTCACCGAAGTGGAGCGGTTGCGAGACCAGCAAGGCGGTCAGGTACCAGGGCAGCTTGGGGGCCGCGGTCACCTCGGCGCTTTTGGCATCCACCAGCACGGGGTACAGCAGGCGCGAGGTGAAGGGCTCGTTGCCGCGCAGGAAAACCGTGTGATGGTGCGGACTGGAGAAAGCCGTGCCGGGGAAGGCGATGAAGGACAGTTTGGTATCGGGCGCCCGCTGCATGGCAACGTCCAGCGTGCGCTGAACCGAGGCCCGCTCGGCCGCCGGCACCGTGGGCTGCCCCTGGTAGGGCACGAGCAGCGCGCTGAGCTGGTCGTGCTGCCAGTACTTGATCAGCAGGTCGGCCCAGGTGTTGATCATGCCTGTGGCACCGACGACCAGCAACCACACCAGTGTGACGATGCCCAGCAGGTTGTGCAGGTCCAGCCACTTGAGACGCGGCTGGCGCTCCCGGCGCACGGTGCCGAACTCCAGCTTGCGCATGAAGGGGCTGTAGAGCACCACGCCGCTGACGATGGCCACGATCAGCAGCAGACCCATGAAGCCCAGGAAGAGCTTGCCGGCCAGGCCCGCAAACAGGTCTACGTGGAGCTTGAACATGATCCACATGAAGCCCTGGTCGAAGCGCGGCTGGGCCAGGATCTCGCCGGTGCGAGCATCCACCGCCACCGAACGGAAATCGTCCGTCGGGTCGGGCGTGGGGGTGAGCGTGACGAACCAGATGGCATCGTCGTGCTCGTCCTGCGACACGAACTGCACCACGCGGTCCGGGTGCTGGGCGTGTGCGACCTTGATCACCTGATCCAGGCTCACGCGCGGGCTGTCGGCCGGCATCTCCGGGGCCTCAACCTCGGTCCCGAGCAGATGTCCGATCTCATGGTGGAAGATCAGTGGCAGCCCCGTTAGACACAGCAGCAGCATGAAGGCCGTGCAGACGATGCTGCTCCACTTGTGGATCCAGGACCAGGTTTTGATGGTTTTGTTTTGCATGATGTCGGCAAAATTCGCGCCGCTCCCAGCCACGCACACCTCGTGCAGGCCTGAAACAACAAAACCGTAATGATAATTACTATTATTTTCTAACGCAATAACCCGCCCCTGTATCGGGTTGGACACGTCAGTGGCGCCGTGACGGGCCGGCCGGGGCCCTGAGTCCGGAGATCAGACTTCCAGCCATTCCTTGCGGGTGTAGCTGTCGTTGCGCAAGGCCTCAGGCGTGCCTTCGAACACGATGCTGCCGTGGCCCATGACCAGGGTGCGGTCGGAGATGGCCATGGCGATGGTGAGCTTTTGCTCGATCAGCAGGACCGAGATGCCGCGGTCCTTGAGCTTCTTGAGGTATTCGCCCACGAGTTCCACGATCTTGGGCGCCAGGCCCTCGGTGGGTTCGTCGATGATGATGAGGTCCGGGTCGCCCATCAGGGTACGGCACAGCGTCAGCATCTGCTGCTCACCACCCGAGAGCACGCCGGCCTCGGTGTGCTGGCGCTCCTTGAGCCGCGGGAACATCTCGTACATGTCGTCGAAGCTCCAGCGGCTCTGGCGGCCCCTGCCCTTCTCGCCCAGCATCAGGTTCTGGTGCACGGTCAGCTTGGGAAAGATGTCGCGGTTCTCGGGGACGTAGCCGATGCCTCGGTGTGCGATCTCGAACGCCTTGCGACCCTGGACCTCCTCGCCTTTCCACTTCACGCTGCCGGCGCAGTCCACCATGCCCATCACGGCCTTGGCCGTGGTGGAGCGGCCCGAACCGTTGCGCCCCAGCAGCGCCACGATCTCGCCCGAATTCACCTCGAAATGCACGCCATGCAGCACATGGCTCTTGCCGTAAAAGGCGTGCAGGCCTTCGACTTTCAACAGTGCCGTCACGTCAATGTCCTCCCGCCTGCGACTCGGCCACGACCGAGCCCAGATACGCTTCCTGCACGCGCGCATTGGCGCGCACAGCCTCCGGTGTGTCGAAGGCCAGCAGTTCCCCATAGACCACCACGGCGATGCGATCGGCCAGGCCGAAGACCACGCCCATGTCGTGCTCCACCGTCAGCAGGGTCTTGCCCTCGGTGACTTCGCGGATCAGCTTGATGAAGCGCGTGGTCTCGCTCTTGCTCATGCCTGCCGTGGGTTCGTCGAGCAGGATCACGCTGGCGCCGCCCGCGATGGTGATGCCGATTTCCAGCGCACGCTGTTCGGCATAGGTCAGGTTCATGGCCTGCACGTCGCGCTTCTTGTCCAGCCGGATCATCTCCAGCAGTTCCTCGGTACGGTCGTTGGCATCTTCCAGATCCGCGAGGAACTTGAAGAAGGTATAGCGGTAGCCCATGCTCCAGAGCACAGCGCAGCGCAGGTTCTCGAAGACGCTGAGCTTGGGAAAGATGTTGGTGATCTGGAAGCTGCGCGACAGGCCCATGCGATTGATCTCGTAGGGCTTCATGCCGTCGATGCGTCGGCCGCCCAGCAGGATCTCCCCGCTCGTGGGGCCGAAGCGCCCGCTGATCAGGTTGAACAGCGTGGACTTGCCGGCGCCGTTGGGGCCAATCACGGCCACGCGCTCGCCCGGCTTCACCGCCAGGTCGACCCCGCGAATGATCTCGGTCTTGCCGAAGCTCTTGCGCAGGTCTTTCAGCTCCAGGGCCCAGGGGCTGTTCATGTTCTGTTGGCCGCTCACAGCGCTTCCCTCCGCTTGATTTCCTTCTCGATGTCTTCCTGGATCGCGCCCCACTCGTGCACATAGTGCCGGCGGCAGAGTTCGAACAGGCCCAGGCCCGTGAGCATGATGAAGGCGCCGCCGAACCAGTGATCGGGGTCGTGGGCATTGAGCGGAATACCGATGAAGCGCAGTTCCGGGCCGAGTGACAGGTTCATCTGCAGGTGGTAGACCATCTCGATCATCACGGCCGCGCCCAGCAGCAGGGTCAGCCCCGAGAGCGCCAGACCCAGGTAGCTCACCCAGAGCTTGCGCAGGAAGCCGAAGCTGGCCACACGCAGGTTCATCATGATCAGGCCGGCAATGCCGCCCGGGGCGTACATGACCATGAAGACGAAGACCAGACCCAGATACAGCAGCCAGGCCTTGGTGATCTCCGACAGCAGCACCGAGGCCAGCACCAGCAGCACGCCGCCGATGACCGGACCGAAGAAGAAGGTCGCGCCGCCGAGGAAGGTGAACAGCAGGTAGCCGCCCGAGCGCAGCGGGCCCACGACCTCGGCCGTGACGATCTCGAACAGGATGGAGCCCAGGCCACCCGCGATGCCGGCAAAGAAGCCCGAGATGATGAAGGCGATGTAGCGCACGCGCTGCGTGCTGTAGCCGATGAACTCCACGCGCTCGGGGTTGTCGCGCACCGCATTGAGGATGCGCCCCAGCGGCGTGCGCGTGAGAGCGAACATCAGGGCCACGCAGACAAAGGTGTAGACCGCGATCAGGTAATAGACCTGGAGGCCCGGCCCGAAGCTGATGCCGAAGAAGGGCTGGCCGACGACGCGGTTGCCAGAGACGCCGGCCTCGCCGCCGAAGAACTCGGAGAACATCAGGGACATGGCGAACACCAGTTCGGCCATGCCCAGGGTGATCATGGCAAAGGGCGTGCCCGATTTGCGCGTGGTCACGTAGCCGAAGAGGATGGCGAAGGCCATGCCGGTCAGGCCGCCTACGATAGGCAGCAGGCTGACCGGGATCGGCAGGCTTCCCTTGCTGACCATGTTCAGCGCATGGATGGCCATGTAGGAGCCCAGGCCTGAATACACCGCGTGGCCGAAGCTCAGCATGCCGCCCTGCCCCAGCAGGATGTTGTAGGACAGGCAGGCGATGATGGCGATGCCCATCTGCGAGAGCATCGTCACCGACAGGCTGCTCGTGAAGAGCTTGGGCACGAACAGCAGGATCAGGGCGAACAGGCCCCAGATGATCCACCGGCCGACGTTGTAGGGTTTGAATTCGTGATATTGCTTGGCCATGATCTCACTCCTCCCGCGTTCCGAGCAGCCCCTTGGGCCGGAAGATCAGGATCAGGACCAGGAAGAGATAGGGAAGAATGGGTGCTACCTGCGATAGCGTGAGCTTGAGCACCGAGTTGTTGCGCGCCGCGGCGCTGAGTTCCCAGCCCAGCTGTTGCGCAAGGGTCAGGAAGGAATAGTCGAAGGCAACGGCAAAGGTCTGGATCACACCGATCAGCACCGAGGCCAGGAAGGCGCCCGAGAGCGAGCCCAGACCGCCCACCACCACCACCACGAAGATGACCGAGCCCACGGTGGCCGCCATGGCCGGCTCGGTGACAAAAGTACTGCCACCAATCACGCCGCCCAGACCAGCCAGTGCCGAGCCCGCGCCAAAAACCAGCATGAAGACCCGCGGCACGTTGTGACCGAGGGCTTCCACCATCTCGGGGTGCGAGAGCGCAGCCTGGATCACCAGGCCGATGCGGCTGCGCGTGAGCATGAGCCACAGCGCGACCAGCATGAACAGCGCCACCAGCATCATGAAACCGCGCGTGGCCGGGAACGGCGAGCAGACCGCCGCCTGGCAAAGCTCCGCGGGCGCCTGACCCCAGATCAGGCTCAGCCCCTCGCTGGCCTGGTTGACCAGCGTGAACATCGGGCCCTGCAGCAGCTCGGGCGGACGGAATTCCAGCGCCGTGCGGCCCCAGGCCAGCTGCACCAGCTCGAGGATGATGTAGGACAGGCCGAAGGTGATCAGCAGCTCGGGTACGTGCCCGTACTTGTGCACCTTGCGCAGGGCCAGTCGCTCGAACACCGCGCCCAGCAGGCCCACGACCAGCGGCGCGACGATGAGGCCGGGCCAGAAGCCCACAAGCTTGGCCACGCTGTAGCCGATGTAGGCCCCCAGCATGTAGAAGCTCGCGTGGGCGAAGTTGAGCACGCCCATCATGCTGAAGATCAGCGTCAGCCCGGAGCTGAGCATGAACAGCAAGAGCCCGTAGCTCAGGCCGTTGAGCATGGAGATGATGAAGAACTCCATTGGATCCCGTCTTTCCCTGTCTGCCGCGCAGACGTCAGTGCCGCAGCGTCAATCTGTACGTTTCATTTGGACAAAAAAAGGGCCCGAAGGTCACAGGCATCGGGCCCTTCCCTGCACTGAAGCCGGGGGCTTCAGGGACGCTTCATCTGGCAGCTGGTCGGCGTGCTCGACACATAGGCCGGGAATTCCTTCACCAGGGCCAGCGTCATGCCGGTGTTCTCGGGGCTGTAGGGGAACTTCTTGTCCGCCTTCTGCCAGACCGTCAGGAACAGCGGCTGCTGCAGCTGGTGGTCTGCCTTGCGCATCTCGACCTCGCCGTTGTAGCTCTTGAACTTCAGCCCTTCCAGGGCTGCCGCCACCTTGACCGGATCGGTGGATTTGGCCTGGGCCATGGCTTCACCGAGGGCCTTGTAGATATGGATCACCGAGCCGGTGTAGAAGTCGTCCTTGAACTTGGCCTTGTACTCGGCCTGCCACTTGCCCATGTCACCACCCATGTTGTAGTGGTTGTAGGACACTTGGAAGACCTTGCCGGCGCTGTTTTGGCCCAGGGCCGTCGGCGTGCCGCTCACACCGGTGTAATAGGTGTAGAACTTGCCGTTGTAGCCGCCTTCATTGGCCGCCTTGACCAGCAGGGCCAGGTCCGAGCCCCAGTTGCCGGTGATCACCGTGTCGGCGCCCGAGGCCTTGATCTTGGCGATGTAGGGCGCGAAGTCACGCACCTGGGCCAGCGGGTGCAGGTCTTCGCCGACGATCTGCACGTCCGGGCGCTTGCGCTTGAGGTTTTCCTTGGCAAAGGCCGCGACCTGGTGGCCGTGCGAGTAGTTCTGGTTCAGCAGGTAGACCTTCTGGACGTCCTTCTGGTCCTTCATGAAGGTCGTGATGGCCTCCATCTTCATCGACGTGTCGGCGTCGAAGCGGAAGTGCCAGTAGCTGCACTTGCTGTTGGTGAAGTCCGGGTCCACGGCCGAGTGGTTCAGGAAGAGCACTTCCTTGCCGGGGTTGCGCTCGTTGTGCTTGTTCACCGCATCGATCAGTGCGCCGGCCACCGAAGAGCCGTTGCCCTGGGTGATGTAGCGCACGCCCTGGTCGATGGCGGCCTTGAGGTGATTCAGGCTTTCCGCGGGACTGAGCTTGTTGTCCATGGCGATGACTTCGAATTTCACGCCGGCCGGGTTGCCCGCACCGCTGAACTTCTCGCCAAAGTACTGGAAGCTGCGCACCTGGTTGTTGCCCACCGGTGCCATCAGGCCCGAGAGCGGATCGATCCAGGCGATCTTGACCGTCTCGCCCTTCTGGGCAATGGCAGCACCGGCAAAAGCCAGGGTTGCAGCGGCGGTCACAAATTTAACGGTGAACTTCATTTGCCATCTCCTCGTTGTCAGAATCATTGCAGCGTAACCAAATTCATATCCGGGCGCGCTAGGGATTGCCCTAGAACTATCGCCTTTGCGACTCCCCGCCCGTACAGGCTGCGGGGACATTCCGTTCACGTTCCCGGCAGCTTGTAGTCCTTGAGCGTCTCGCGCAGCCGGGTCTTGAGCATCTTGCCGGTGGCGCCCAGGGGGATGGCGTCGACAAAGATCACGTCGTCCGGGATCTGCCACTTGGCGGTCTTGCCCTCGTAGAACTTCAGCAGCTCTTCCTTGCTGACATCGGCGCCCGGCTTCTTCACCACCACGACCACCGGCCGCTCGTCCCACTTGGGGTGCCGCACGCCGATGCAGGCCGCCATGGCGATCGCCGGGTGGGCCACGGCGATGTTCTCCACGTCGATGGAGCTGATCCACTCCCCGCCGGACTTGATCACATCCTTGCTGCGGTCGGTGATCTGCATATACCCATCGGGGTCGATGGTGGCCACGTCGCCGGTCGGGAACCAGCCCTTGCCCTCGGCATCCTTGAGCAGCGGATCGCCGCCCTCGCCCTTGAAGTACTCCCGCAGGATCCAGGGGCCGCGCACCAGCAGGTCGCCATAGGCCTTGCCGTCCCAGGGCAGCTCCTGGCCGTCGCCGCCGACGATCTTCATGTCCACGCCGTAGATGGCGCGGCCCTGCTTGAGGCGGATCTTCATCTGCTCGGACTCGGGCAGCGTGAGGTGCTTGTTCTTGAGCGTGCACAGCGTGCCCAGAGGGCTCATTTCGGTCATGCCCCAGGCGTGCAGCACCTCCACGCCGTACTCTTCGCGGAAGGCGGTGATCATGGCCGGCGGGCAGGCCGAGCCGCCGATCACCGTGCGCTTGAGCGTGGAGAACTTCAGGCCGTTGGGCTTGAGGTGGCCCAGCAGCATCTGCCAGATCGTGGGCACGCCCGCGGCATAGCTCACCCGCTCGGCCTCGATCAGCTCGTAGATGGATTTGCCGTCCAGCGCCGGGCCCGGGAAGACCAGTTTGGCGCCGGTCAGCGCCGCGGAATACGGGATGCCCCAGGCGTTGACGTGGAACATGGGCACGACCGGCAACACCGAATCGCGTGCGCTCAGGCACATCACATCGGGCAGCGCG
This sequence comes from Hylemonella sp., assembly GCA_046299695.1. Lineage (GTDB taxonomy): Bacteria > Pseudomonadota > Gammaproteobacteria > Burkholderiales > Burkholderiaceae_C > Hylemonella. Next base: position 76,558 of record JBKBHP010000009.1, on the reverse strand, counting down.
GCGGCATAGGCGTGCAGGATGGTGGAACGGTGGCTGTAGAGCGCGGCCTTGGGGTTGCCCGTGGTGCCGCTGGTGTAGCACATGCTCGAGGCCGAGTTCTCGTCGAACTCGGGCCAGCGGTATTTTTCAGATTGAGCGCCGATCCAGCTCTCATAGCTCTGCAGGCCAGGGATGCCACTGTCCTTCGGCAGCTTGTCTGCATCGCACAAGGCGATCCAGTGCTTCACGGTGCTGCACTTGGCGTGCACGGCCAGGATGATGGGCAGGAAGGTCAGGTCGAAGCACAGCACCTGGTCTTCGGCATGGTTGGCGATCCAGGCGATCTGCTCCGGGTGCAGGCGCGGGTTGATGGTGTGCAGCACCCGGCCCGAGCCGCTGACGCCGAAATACAGTTCCAGATGGCGGTAGCCGTTCCAGGCCAGCGTGGCCACCCGGTCGCTGAAGGCCAGCTTCAGCGCGTCCAGCGCGTTGGCCACACGGCGCGAACGCGCCGCGACGTCGCGGTAGGTGTAGCGATGGATATCGCCTTCGACCCGGCGTGAGACGATCTCTGCGTCACCATGGTGGCGTTCGGCAAAGTCGATCAGGGAAGAAATCAGCAGCGGCTGGCTTTGCATCAATCCGAGCATGGACAGGACTCCTCTTCTTGTGGCTCGTGGTGTTCGCTGCCAGTATGGCGCAAGCCCGGGGCGCTTCCACTGAGGGTAAGCCCCTGATCGGGACTGGCCTACGTCCTCTGCGTGACAATGCCGCCATGTCCCTCGCTCTCGACGCCGTCCAGGACCCGCCCGCCGCCATCGCCAGCGGTTTGACCTGGGTCAACCGCTACGCTGCCCTCGGTCCGGCCTTTCACACCGCCCTGCCCCCGCAGCCCCTGCCCGCTCCCTATTGGGTGGGCCAAAGCCGCACCACGGGCGAGCTGCTGGGCCTGCCGTCCGACTGGGTCGACTCGGCCGAGCTGCTGCAGGCACTCAGTGGCAACCGGCCGCTGACCGGCAGCCAGCCGGTGGCCACGGTCTACAGCGGGCACCAGTTCGGCGTCTGGGCTGGCCAGCTGGGCGACGGCCGGGCGCTGTTGCTCGGTGAAACCGCAGGGGGCCTGGAGATCCAGCTCAAGGGCGCCGGCCGCACGCCCTATTCGCGCATGGGCGACGGCCGGGCGGTGCTGCGCTCATCGATCCGCGAGTTCCTCTGCAGCGAGGCCATGCACGGCCTGGGTATCCCCACCACCCGTGCACTCTGCGTCACGGGCTCGGACGCGCCCGTGCGCCGCGAGGAGATCGAGACCGCCGCCGTGGTCACGCGCGTGGCGCCCAGCTTCATCCGCTTCGGCCACTTCGAGCACTTTGCCGCCAACGACCGGTCCGAAGAACTGCGCTGCCTGGCGGATTTCGTGATCGACCACTACTACCCGGCGTGCCGGACCACCGAGAAATTTGCGGGCAACCCCTACGCCGCCCTGCTCGAGGCCGTGAGCGAAAAGACCGCCGCCCTGCTGGCGCAGTGGCAGGCCGTGGGCTTCTGCCACGGCGTGATGAACACCGACAACATGAGCATCCTGGGCCTGACCCTGGACTACGGCCCCTTCCAGTTCCTGGACGGCTACGACCCGGCTCACATCTGCAACCACTCGGACACCCAGGGCCGCTACGCCTTTGCGCGCCAGCCCAATATCGCCTACTGGAACCTGTTCTGCCTGGGCCAGGCCCTGCTGCCCCTGATCGGCGACCAGGAACTGGCCCTGGCCGCGCTGGAGAGCTACCGCACGCGCTACCCCGCCGAGCTCGAAACCCGGCTGCGCACCAAACTGGGGCTGCAGCGCCAGGAAGCCGGCGACCGCGAACTGGTCGAAGACACCCTGCGCCTGCTGGCACAGGAAAAGACGGATCACACCATCTTCTGGCGCCGACTCAGCCACTACGCTTCTGACGGTCAGGCGGCGCCTGTGCGTGACCTCTTCATCGACCGCACAGCCTGCGATGCCTGGCTGCAGCGCTACGAAGATCGACTGGCGCGGGAGGATGCGCGCGCCGCCTCCGCGGCCATGCTGGGCGTCAACCCCAAGTTCGTGCTGCGCAACCACCTGGGGGAGCTGGCCATCCGCCAGGCCCGCGAGAAAGATTTTGCCGGTGTAGCGAAACTTCTGGCCCTGCTGGAGCATCCTTATGACGAGCATCCCGGCCATGAGGCCGAGGCCGGCTTCCCGCCCGACTGGGCCTCCTCCATCGAAATCAGCTGTTCATCATGAGTTATTCCATCCAGAAAACCGCCGAAGAATGGAAGGCCCTGCTGGCCGCCAAGCAGGCCGAGCCCGGCGCCTACCAGGTCACGCGCCACGCTGCCACCGAGCGCCCCTACACGGGCAAGTACGCCGACTTCTGGAAGCCCGGCCACTACAGCTGCATCTGCTGCGGCGCCCGTCTCTTCGAGGCCGAGACCAAGTTCGATGCCGGCTGCGGCTGGCCCAGTTTTTCCGAACCGGCTCAGCCGCACGCCATCGAGGAGCGGCGCGACACCAGCCACGGCATGATCCGTGTCGAAACCGTCTGCTCGCAGTGCGGCGCCCATCTGGGCCATGTGTTCGAAGACGGCCCGGCCCCCACCGGCCTGCGCTACTGCATCAACTCGGCCGCCATCGAACACAAAGAGTGAGGCAAGCCCCGCGATAATGCGGGGCTCCACTGCCAGCTGATATGAAACTCCTGATCGATTTCTTTCCCATCCTGCTCTTCTTCGGCGCCTACAAGTTCTACGACATCTACGTCGCCACGGCCGTGCTTATGGCCGCCACCGTGCTGCAGATGGTCCTGATCTACGCGATCGACCGCAAGCTGCAGCTCATGCACAAGGTCACCCTGCTGCTGATCCTGGTCTTCGGCACCCTGACCCTGGTGCTGCAGGACGATCGATTCATCATGTGGAAGCCCACCGTGCTCTACGCCGCCATGGGCCTGGCGCTGGCGCTGGCGCTGTGGGTCTGGCACAAGAACTTCCTGCAGATCCTGCTGGGCAGCCAGCTGGAGTTGCCCGATGGTGTGTGGCTGCGCCTGAACCTGGCCTGGATCGTCTACGCCTTCTTCATGGCCGCGCTCAACGGCTATGTCGCCGCCTTCTACAGCCAGGAGGCCTGGGTCAACTTCAAGCTCTGGGGCTATGTGTTCCCGCTGGTCTTTATCATCGGCCAGGGCGTCTACATCGCCCGTTACCTGAAGACGGACGAGGCCTGAGCCGCATGAGCGCCGCGCAGAACCGCTTCAAGCAAGCTCGCACCGCCGTACGAAGTGCGGAGGAATTCCAGTGACCCAGGACCTCTCCGGACTGGCCGATCGCATGGCGGCTTGCCTGCGTGAAAAGCTGCAGCCTACGCAGCTGGAAGTGATCGACGAAAGCGCCGCGCATGCCGGGCACGTCGGCTCCAATGGCACGCCCTACGGCACCCACTTTCGCGTACGCATCGCGACACCTTTGTTTACAGATCTGTCACGCGTGGCGCGGCATCGCCTTGTGTATGATGCGCTGCAAGATTTCATCGCCCAGGGCGTGCACGCCATCGCCATCGAAACGCTCTAGGGCCTCTACACACCGGTTTCCCTTTCCGTCCTCCTAGGATCCATGATGAAAAAGCTGATTCTTCCGGCCCTGGCGGCCGCTACCCTGCTGGGTGCCCTGGCCTTGCCGGCCCAGGCCCAGAACCTGGCCGTTGTCAACGGCAAGCCCATTCCGCTGGCACGCGTGGACGCCCTGGCCCAGCAGTTTGCCCGCTCGGGCCGCCAGATCACGCCCGAGATGATGGAAGAGCTCAAGAAGGCCGTGGTCGACCGTGAACTGCTGGTGCAGGAAGCCCAGAAGCAGGGTCTGGACGCCAGCGCCGAGTTCAAGGCGCAGATGGAATTCACGCGCGACTCCTTGCTGATCCGCGATCTCGTGGCCAGCTTCCAGAAGAACAACCCCGTGACCGACGCCGAGATCCAGGCCGAATACGACAAGTTCGTCGCCGCCAACAGCGGCAAGGAATACCGTGCCCGCCACATCCTGGTCGAGAAGGAAGCCGAAGCCAAGGCCATCATTGCCCAGCTCAAGAAAGGCGCCAAGTTCGACGCCATCGCCAAGAAGCAGTCCAAGGACCCGGGCTCGGGCGCCAACGGCGGCGACCTGGACTGGGCCGCCCCCGGCAACTACGTCAAGGAGTTCTCCGACGCCATGGTCGCCCTGACCAAGGGCAAGACCACCGAGACCCCGGTGCAGACCCAGTTCGGCTGGCACGTGATCCGTCTCGACGACGTGCGTGAAGCCCAGTTGCCCAAGCTGGACGAGATCAAGCCGCAGATCGCCCAGCAGCTGGGCCAGCAGAAGCTCGTCAAGTTCCAGGACGATCTGCGCGCCAAGGCCAAGATCGAATAAGCCACGTCAGGCGCATGGAAAAACGCGGCTCCGGGCCGCGTTTTTTGTGCCCATGCAAAGGCGACCGAGGGCTAGCTCGCTTGACGTTGCGCTTGGCGCTGTGTCCAATCAGCCCATCCTGTCCCTCCTCCAAGGAGCATCCCATGCGCAAGCTCTTGTCCCGGCTGATCCCCTCCTCCCTCGCCGCCCTGCTGCTGCTGGGCACCACCGTGAGCGCCCTGGCCCAAAGCGGCAAGACCGAAGTGCTCTGGCTGGGCCAGGCCACGGTGCGCATCACCACGCCCGGGGGCAAGGTCATCGTCATCGATCCCTGGCTGCGCACCAACCCCAAGACGCCGGCCAGCTTCAAGAACCTGGAAGCCCTGGGCAAGGTCGATCTGGTGCTGGTCACGCACGGGCACTTCGACCACATCGCCGACGCGCCCGACCTGGCCAAGATGCACAAGGTGCCCTTGTACGGTCCGGCCGGTCTGAACCAGACGCTGACGACCCTGGGCGTGCTGCCCATGGACCTGTCGCCGCGCTTCGGCAAGGGCGGCACCATCCAGCCCTTCGGTCCGGGGGGCGTGAAGATCACGGCCACGCGCGCCGAGCACTCCTCCGAATACGCCTGGAAGAATCCCGCCACCACCAAGGATGAGGTACATGTCGGTGGCGAACCCGTGGGCTTCATCGTCGAGATGGAAAACGGCTTCAAGGTCTACCACATGGGTGACACCGGGCTCTTCGGCGACATGAAGTTCATCGGCGAGTACTACAAGCCCGACCTCGTGCTCATCCCCATCGGCGGTCATTTCGTCATGAACCCGGCCGACGCGGCCTATGCGGTGAAAAACTACCTCAAGCCCCGGTACGCCCTGCCCATCCATTACGGCACCATCCCCGTTCTGCGCGGCACGCCCGAAGAGTTCGCGGCGGCCCTGGGCAGCGAGGCGAACAAGATGCTCAAGGTCCAGCCCGGAGAAAAAGTGGATTTCTGATGCCCGATCACCTGCAAGCGCTCGTTCCCGGCGGCACCCTGCGTGCCGCCATCAATTTCGGCAACCCCATCCTCGCGAACCGCGACCCCGCCACGCAGCAGCCGGGCGGCGTCTCCGTCGATCTCGCCCGGGAGCTGGCCCGCCGCCTGGGCGTGGATCTGGAACTGATCACCTTCGAGGCCGCGGGCAAGGTGGTGGAAGCCCTCAAGGCCGACCAGGTGGACGTGGCCTTTGTGGCCATCGATCCCCTGCGTGGCCAGGACGTGGCCTACACCGCGCCCTATGTGCTCATCGAAGGCGCCTACCTCGTGCGTCAGGATTCGCCGATCCGGGTGAATGAAGAGGTGGATCGTCCGGGCGTGCGCATCGCGGTTGCACCGGGCAGTGCATACGACCTCTTTCTGCGCCGCACCCTCCAGCAGGCCACCTTGTCCAACGCGCCGGGCTCGAACGCCGTCGTTGACCATTTCCTGCAGGAAAACCTCGAGGTGGCGGCCGGCATCCGTCAGCCGCTGGAGGCCGCAGCCCGCCAGCACCCGGGCCTGCGCATGCTCGACGGCCGCTTCATGGCGATCGAACAGGCCATGGGCACGCCGCGGGTGCGCAGTGAGGCCGGGGTCGGCTATCTGAGGGCTTTTGTCGAGGAAATGAAAGCCAGCGGCTTCGTGGCCCAGGCCCTGCAGCGTCACCGCATCGCAGGGGCGGCCGTGGCACCGGCCAGCGCCTGACGAAAAAGCCTCGGGCTGGGATAATCGCGGGATGTCGATTCCCGATCACCAGCTTGAACTCCTGTCGCCGGCCCGCACGGCCGACATCGGCATCGAGGCCATCAACCACGGCGCCGATGCCATCTACATCGGCGGCCCCTCCTTCGGTGCCCGCGCCACGGCCGACAACTCGGTGCAGGACATTGCGCGCCTGGTGCAGCACGCCCACCGCTACAACAGCCGCATCTTCGTCACGCTCAACACCATCCTGCGCGACGACGAGCTCGAACCCGCACGCAAGCTGGCCTGGCAGCTTTACGATGCCGGCGTCGACGCCATGATCATCCAGGACATGGGCCTGCTGGAAATCGACCTGCCCCCCATCCAGCTGCACGCCAGCACCCAGACCGATATTCGCACGCCCGAGAAGGCGCGCTTCCTGCAGGACGCGGGCCTCTCCCAGATCGTGCTCGCGCGCGAGCTCACGCTGCAGCAGATCCAGGCCATCCGCGCGCAGACGCACTGCACGCTGGAGTTCTTCATCCACGGTGCGCTCTGCGTGGCCTACAGCGGGCAGTGCTACATCAGCCACGCCCACACCGGGCGTAGCGCCAACCGCGGCGACTGCTCGCAGGCCTGCCGCCTGCCCTACCAGGTGCAGGACAGCCAGGGCCGCTTCGTCGCCCACGACAAGCACGTGCTCTCGATGAAGGACAACAACCAGAGCGAGAACCTCGCCGCCCTGGTGGACGCCGGCATCCGCAGCTTCAAGATCGAGGGCCGCTACAAGGATCTGGCCTACGTCAAGAACATCACGGCGCACTACCGCAAGCTGTTCGACGAGCTGCTGGAAGAGCGCCCCGAACTGGCGCGCGCCTCCAGCGGCAAGACGACGTTCACCTTCACGCCCGACCCGGACCAGAACTTCAACCGCGAGTTCACCGACTACTTCGTGCAGGGCCGCAAGGAGGACATCGGCGCCTTCGACACGCCCAAGAACCCGGGCCGCCACCTGGGTTACGTCACCAAGGTCGGCCCCGATTTTGTCGAGCTCACGGTGAGCGAGCCTGGCACCGTGCTGCACAACGGCGATGGCCTGTGCTACTACGACTTGCAGAAGGAACTCGTGGGCCTGGCCATCAACCGCGCGGAACCAGCCGGCCCCATGAGCGTGGACCAGTGGCGCGTGTATCCGAAGGACCCGATCGCCGGGCTCAAGGACCTGCGCAAGGGCACGGAACTGAACCGCAACCGCGACATGAACTGGGTGCGCATGCTGGAGAAAAAGTCCAGCGAGCGCCGCATCGGGGTCTGGGCCAAGCTGGAAGAAACGCCCGAGGGTTACGCCCTGCTGCTCACCGACGAGGATGGCCACACGGGCGAGGCCCGCATCGCCGCCGCCAAGGAGCCCGCACGCAACGTCGCCCAGGCCGAGGCCACGCTGCGCGAGCAGCTGGGCCGCTTCGGTGCCACGCTGTTCGAGCCCATCGACATCACGCTGCAGATCAGCCAGCCCTGGTTCATCCCTGCCTCCACACTCAACCAGCTGCGCCGCGATGCCGTTGCCGCGCTCGAAGCGGCGCGCGCCGCTGCCTATGTGCGCCCGCCGCGGGCGAAGCCGGTGGAACCGCCCGTGGCCTATCCCGAGGACACGCTGAGCTACCTGGCCAACGTCTACAACGAGAAGGCCCGTGACTTTTACGCCAAGCACGGCGTCAAGGTCATCGCTGCGGCCTACGAGAGCCATGAGGAGGAAGGCGAAGTCAGCCTCATGATCACCAAGCACTGCGTGCGCTTTTCGCTCAGCCTCTGCCCCAAGCAGGCCAAGGGCGTCACGGGTGTGCAGGGCACGGTGCGGGCCGAGCCGCTGACCCTGATCAATGGCAAGGAAAAGCTCACGCTGCGCTTCGACTGCAAGCCCTGCGAGATGCACGTGGTCGGCAAGATGAAGAAGTCGGTGCTGAACCAGGCGGCGCGCGAGGCGCAGGAAATGCCGCTGAAGTTCTACCGCACCCGGCCCGAGCCCATCACGCTCGACTGAGGCTTCAGCCTAGCGGCGGCGCTGGCGCTCGTCGCCGCGTGGCCCCTCGAGCGCCGCCATGTCGGTCAGGTACTCGAGTTCGCCCACATGCAAGACAGGCAGTTCGCTGCCTTCGCGGATGGCTTCCATCAGCGCCTGTTTTTCCTCGTCCGACACCAGCTCCCAGGGACGCAGCCCTTCCTGCGCCAGCGTCGGGCTGCTGCCGGTGCGGTCGCTGCCGCGGCGCTCAAAGGCCGCCTGCTGCTGGGCACCGGCCCGCCAGTAGATGCCCTCGAGACTCAGACCATAGCGCTCGTAGGCATTGCGCCGGATGCGCGATTCAACCTCGCTCTCGGTGCAGGCCTGGCCTTGCAGGCTGGGAGCAAAGCTTCGCGCCACGTCGAGCATCACGATGTAGCGATGATGCCGGGGATCGAGCGGCATGAGACGCAGGCTGTAGTCGGTGCCGCGCACGGCCAGCGCCTGCAGGGTCTCGCGCACCACCTGCTCGGCCAGCTCACGGCGAAAGGCCATGCGCTCTTCCAGGCTCATGCGTCGTGTGCCCTTGGCGGACAGCATGACGGTTTCAGGGGCACTGACGCTCTTGCGGAATAGGGAGAACATGAGAACCGATTCTGCAGGGGCCTGTACCGGCAGCGTGTTCATTTGGTGTGGATTTGTAAACCCCCGTGCTGTCGCGATGCCCAAGAAAAAGCCGCCCGAAGGCGGCCTTAGCATGGCAAGCCCGGAACGGCGGGCTCAGTTGCGCACGTAGACGATCTTCTTGGTGCCACCCTCGCAGCTGCCCACCACCTTGCGGTCGCCGACCTGCTCGTTGGGCACGATCTCCAGCGTGTAGTTGGTGACGCCATTGGCATCGATCTTGGCCGCGATCTCGGCCTTGAGTTCCTCGCAGAGCTTGACCTGAGCCCAGACGCCGGGCAGGGCCAGAGCCAGGGCGACGAAAAGGGACAGACGTTTCATGGATGCTCCTTGCTTGTGGGATGAATCTGAGGTGGACAGCAGAACCGTCCGCACTATATACCGAAGCCCCGTACGGCCATTCGGTCCTACCGATTTGTTGCAATTGCACACAGAAATCAGAGCATGGAACGCACTTCCCGCGAGGCCTCCCAGAGCAAGGGCAGCAGGTCGCGCTGCATGGCCACGCCGGACACACGCGAGGTCGCGGCCACCGCATTGAGCGCCGCCACGGTGTGCCCCTGTGCATTGCGCAGGGGCACGGCCAGGGCGTGGACGCCGAGCTCGTGCTCCTCGGTGCTCAGGCAGAAGTCCTCACGCCGCACCTGCTCGATCAGGGCGCGGAAGGCGCGCGGCTCGGTCACGGTGTGCATGGTCAGGCGACCCAGCAGCCGGCCCTTGAGCCAGGCATTGAAGTCACTCTTGGGCAGCGCCGCCAGCAGGACCCGGCCCGTGGAGGTGGCGTGGGCCGGCAGGCGTGCGCCCAGGTGCAGGCCGTAGGCCAGCACCTGCGGCAGCCCTTCGGCGCCAGTGCGGCGCACATCGCTGCTGCGCGCCACGATCACCACCTCGTCGCCGTTGAGCACCACTGCCGAGAACGATTCGCCGGTCTGCGTGGCCAGGCGCTCCAGCGTGGGCTGCAGGGCGCGTGGCAGGCCCGAGGTGGCCAGGTAGCTGCCGGAAAAGCGCAGCACCTTGCTCGAGAGCCAGAACCAGCTGCCGTCGGTTTCCAGATAGCCCAGATGGGCCAGGGTCAGCAGATGCCGGCGCGCGGCTGCGCGCGTGATGCCGGCGCGCTGGGCGGCCAACGTGGCGTTGAGTCGCTGGCGTTCGGTGTCGAAACTCTCCAGCACGGCCATGCCCTTGGCCATGCCCTCGATGAGGTCGGATCTGGCGATCATGCGGGTCCATCATTTGCGCGATCATCGCGCACAGATGGCGATCATCGCACAATTGACGTGGATCACGCCCCACGGACGGCGCCCGGCTGCCTATTCTTGCCGCATCGGAATCAACGAGGAGAATGTCCATGCGTACCCAGGTTGCCATCATCGGTGCCGGCCCTTCGGGCCTGCTGCTCGGCCAGCTGTTGCACAAGGCAGGCATCGAAGCCATCATCATTGAGCGTCAGAGCGGCGACTACGTGCTGGGCCGCATCCGCGCCGGCGTGCTGGAGCAGGTCACCATGGACCTGCTGGACGAAGCCGGTGTCGGCCAGCGCATGCATCAGGAAGGCCTGATCCACGGCGGCTTCGACATGCTGTTCAAGGGCCAGCGCCACCGCATCGACATGAACAAGCTCACCGGCGGCAAGAACGTCATGGTCTACGGCCAGACCGAAGTCACACGCGACCTGATGGACGCACGCCAGGCCGCCGGCCTGACCACCATCTACGAAGCTGCCAATGTGCAGGTGCATGACTTCGACACGAAGACGCCGCGTGTGACCTGGGAGAAGGACGGCAAGACCCACGAGCTGCAGTGCGACTTCATCGCCGGCTGCGACGGCTTCCACGGCGTGTGCCGCGCCAGCGCGCCGCGCAGCGCCATCCGCGAGTACGAGAAGGTCTATCCCTTCGGCTGGCTGGGCCTGCTGTCGGACACGCCGCCCGTGCACCATGAACTGATCTACGCCAACAGCGAGCGCGGTTTCGCCCTGTGCTCCATGCGCAGCGAAACGCGCAGCCGCTACTACCTGCAGGTGCCGCTGACCGACAAGGTCGAGCAATGGAGCGATCAGGCCTTCTGGGACGAACTCAGGCTGCGGCTGGACCCGGAGGCCCGCGAGCACCTCGTCACGGGCCCGAGCATCGAGAAAAGCATCGCTCCCCTGCGCAGCTTCGTGACCGAGCCGCTGCGCTTCGGCCGCATGTTCCTCGCGGGCGATGCCGGCCACATCGTGCCGCCCACAGGTGCCAAGGGGCTCAATCTGGCGGCCACCGACGTGAAGTACCTGCTCAACGCGCTGGTCGAGTATTACCAGGACAAATCGGAGGCTGGCATCGACCGCTACTCCGAGCTGGCCCTCAAGCGCATCTGGCGTGCCGAGCGCTTCTCCTGGTGGTTCACCAGCCTGATGCACCGCTTCCCCGAGAACGGCGAGATCGGCCAGAAGCTGCAGGAAGCCGAGCTGGACTACATCATCCACTCCGAAGCTGGTTCACGTTCCGTCGCGGAGAACTACGTGGGCCTGCCGCTGGACTTCGGCACGCACTGAGCGATACCCCGGCTGCCGGCAGGGCTGGATACACTGGTTCGTCATGAGCCAGACCTCCAAGCCCCTGCGCGGCACGCGCATCCTCAGCCTCGCCCTCAACCTGCCCGGTCCCGCCGCGCTGATGCGCCTGCGCGATCTGGGTGCCCGATGCGCCAAGCTCGAGCCGCCGGCCGGCGACCCCATGCAGGCCTACCGCCCTGAGGCCTACGCGGCCCTGCATGCAGGCATCCGGGTGCTGCAGGCCGACCTCAAGAACGAGGCCGGTCGCAAGATCCTGCAGCGGGAACTGAGCCGCACGGATGTACTGCTGACTTCCTTCCGCCCTTCGGCGCTCAAGCGCCTCGGCCTGGACTGGCGCAGCCTGCACCGGCAGCACCCTGCGCTGTGCCAGGTCGCCATCGTCGGTGCGCCCGGTGCGGCGGCCGAGATTCCCGGGCACGATCTGACCTATATGGCCGAGCAGGGCCTGGTGCAAGGCCTGAACCTGCCGCCCACGCTCTACGCCGACATGGGCGGCGCCCTGCTGGCCAGCGAGGCGGTGCAACAGGCACTGATGCTGCGTGCGCAGTCCGGCACCGGCGTGCGGCGTGAAGTCGCCTTGTCGGACGCCGCAGCCTGGCTGGGCCTGCCACGGCACTGGGGCCTGGTCTCGCCTACGAGCGCTGTCGGCGGCGGCCATGCGGGCTATCGCGTCTATGCCTGCAAGGACGGGCGCGTGGCCGTGGCAGCACTGGAGCCGCACTTTGCGCAGGCCTTGTGCGCAGCGGCCGGGCTGAAGCCAGCGTCGATGATGACCCCCGCCATGCACCGGGCGCTCGAAACCTGGTTTGCGCAGCAGACGCGGCGCACATTGGATGTGCTGGCGCAGCGGCTGGACTTGCCGCTACACACCCTGCCGAAACAGGACTGAAGTTTCAGCGCGGCTTGCGCGCTGGCTTGGCCTTGGCGGCGCCAGTCTCCCGCGGCGGCAGGCCCGTGTGCTGGGTCAGGATGCGGCCCTTCACCGGCGTCTTGCCGGCCGGCTTGGCGGCGCTTGAGGACGGCGTGGAGTTCTTCCGCCGCGCACTCTGGTAGCCGCCGTCGGTCAGCGGCTGGAAGGTCGGGATCAGGTGCTGCTTGCCGTTGCCGATGAGGTCGGCGCGGCCCATGCTCTTGAGCGCTTCGCGCAGCATGGGCCAGTTGTTCGGGTCGTGGTAGCGCAGAAAGGCCTTGTGCAGGCGACGGCGCTTCTCGCCGCGCACGATGTCCACGCCCTCGGCGCGGTCGTCGCGGTGGATGCCCTTGAGCGGGTTCAGACCACTGTGGTACATGGCCGTGGCCGTGGCCATGGGGCTGGGGTAGAAGGTCTGCACCTGGTCAGCGCGAAAGCCGTTCTTCTTGAGCCAGAGCGCGAGGTTCATCATGTCCTCGTCGCTCGTGCCCGGATGGGCGGCGATGAAGTAGGGGATCAGGTACTGCTTCTTGCCGGCCTCGGCGCTGAACTTCTCGAACAGCTGCTTGAACTTGTCATAGCTGCCGATGCCCGGCTTCATCATCTTGGACAGCGGGCCGCCCTCGGTGTGCTCGGGTGCGATCTTCAGGTAGCCGCCCACATGGTGCTGCACCAGTTCCTTCACGTACTCGGGGGACTTCACGGCCAGGTCGTAGCGCAGGCCCGAGCCGATCAGGATCTTCTTCACGCCCTTGAGCGCACGCGCGCGGCGGTAGATCTTGATGAGGGCCGAATGGTCGGTGTTCAGGTTCTGGCAGATGCCGGGGTAGACGCAGCTGGGCTTGCGACAGGCGGCCTCAATCTCCGGGCTCTTGCAGCCGATGCGGTACATGTTCGCGGTCGGCCCGCCCAGGTCGGAGATCACGCCCGTGAAGCCCTTGACCTTGTCGCGGATCTCCTCCACCTCGTGGATGATGGAATCCTCCGAACGGCTCTGGATGATGCGGCCTTCGTGCTCGGTGATGGAGCAGAAGGTACAGCCGCCGAAGCAGCCGCGCATGATGTTGACCGAGAAACGGATCATCTCCCAGGCCGGGATCTTGGTCGCGCCGTCATGGCTGCCGTTCTCGTCGGCATAGGCCGGGTGCGGGCTGCGCGCGTAAGGCAGGTCGAAGACATGGTCCATCTCGGCCGTGGTCAGCGGGATGGGCGGCGGGTTGATCCAGACGTCGCGCGCCGTCGTGCCCTCACCATGCGCCTGCACCAGCGCGCGCGCATTGCCGGGGTTGGTTTCCAGATGCAGCACACGGTTGGCATGGGCGTAGAGCACGGGGTCGGACTTGACCTGCTCGTAGCTCGGCAGGCGGATCACCGTGCGGTCACGCGGCAGGCGCTTGATGCTGCCCTTGCCGCTGAGCGCCGGGTTGGCCATGAAAGTCAGCGGCTGGATGGTCGGATTCACGGACGAAGCCCCGCCCTCCTCCTTGCTGCAGCTCTGGCCCTGGGCCGCAGCCTGTTCGGCCGTGGTCATGTAGGGGTTGATGTGTTCTTCCACATGACCTGGCGTGTCGACTTCGGTGGAATCGATCTCGAACCAGCCCTCCGGGCTGCTGCGCCGCACGAAGGCCGTGCCGCGCACATCGGTGATGTCCTGCACCGGCACCCGGGCGGCGATGCGGTGCGCCACCTCGACCAGCGCGCGCTCGGCGTTGCCGTAGAGCAGCAGATCGCACTTGCTGTCCACCACGATGGAGCGGCGCACCTTGTCACTCCAGTAGTCGTAATGCGCGATGCGGCGCAGCGAGCCCTCGATGCCGCCCAGCACGATGGGCACCTCGGGATAGGCCTCGCGGCAGCGCTGGCTGTAGACGATGGCCGCGCGGTCCGGCCGCTTGCCGCCCACGTCGCCCGGGGTGTAGGCGTCGTCACTGCGGATCTTGCGATCCGCCGTGTAGCGGTTGATCATGGAATCCATATTGCCCGCCGTCACGCCCCAGAACAGGTTGGGCTTGCCCAGGGCACGGAAGGGCTCGGCGCTCTGCCAGTCGGGCTGGGCGATGATGCCCACGCGGAAACCCTGGGCCTCCAGCACGCGCCCGATCACGGCCATGCCGAAGCTCGGGTGGTCCACGTAGGCGTCGCCCGTGACCAGGATGATGTCGCAGCTGTCCCAGCCCAGCTTGTCCATCTCGGCGCGGCTCATGGGCAGGAAGGGGGCCGTGCCAAAGCGGGCCGCCCAGTACTTGCGGTAGCTGGTCAGCGGCTTGGCGGCGCGCGGAAAGAAGGAGACGTCGACGGGGGCGTTCATGGGGAGGGCCGTGAGGCTCTGCAGGCAACCCGGTAGTGTACGTTTTTGGCAATACCAGCGGGTGTCCCGGGGGCTCCCTCGCTTGGCAGCGCCGCGCCTCAGGCGCAGAATGGGCTGACGGCAGTTTTCTGCCGCCTGTTTGCTTTCAGCCCGATCACCATGCCCTCCTACGACACCCTCGCCGCCTTCTGGACCACGCCCATGCTCAAGACCAATATGTTGGTCTTCTTCAACCTGCTGGGTGCGCTGCTGCTGGGCCTGCTGGTGGGCTACGAACGCGCCTACCATGGCCGTGCCGCGGGCATGCGCACCTACGGCCTGGTCTGCATGGCCTCGGCCGCGCTCACCGTGATCGGCGGCTTCTCCTCGGCCTGGTTCGGCGGCAACTTCCTGCTCGGCACGGCCACCGACACCAGTCGCGTGATCCAGGGCATCGTCACCGGCATCGGCTTCCTCTGCGCGGGCGTCATCATGCGCGAGGGCTTCAATATCAGCGGCCTGACCACGGCCGCCTCGCTCTGGGCAGCTTCGGTCATTGGCATCCTGGTCGGCGTGGGTTTCTATGCCGCGGCCATCGCCCTGGCCGGGCTCTCGGCTCTGTCCATGATGTGGATCTCGCGACTGGAAGCCTGGCTGCCCTCGCGCCAGGCCGTGGCCGTGCGCCTGTGCTTCAAGCCCGGCTTCGTGCCCAGCGAGCAGGCCATGCGCCAGATGGCTGCCAACCGTGGCTACGACATCGCCTCCGGCACCATTGCCATCGACTGCAAGGAAGGCGCCGAGCAGTGGTCCTTTGTCGCCGTCGCGCGCAACCGGCAGAAGATGGTGCCGATCTCCGAACTCTCGCAGCAGATCGGCCGCTTCGAGGGCGTGACCAGCTACCAGCTCAACTACGCCCGCAACTGAGCCGGGTTCGGGCCTGCAGGTGCGAACCGCCGGCGCCATAATCGCCAGCCATGCAATCCGATCCCGCACTGGCGCCGCGCGTCCAGCCCCAATCCCCCGGCGACCTCTTCTTCTCCTTCACCGTCCTCGCCCTGCAGGGCTTTGGCGGCGTGCTGGCCGTGGCCCAGCGTGAACTGGTCGAACGCAAGCGCTGGATGACCAACGAGGAGTTCGTCGAGGAATGGTCGGTGGCGCAGATCATGCCCGGCCCCAACATCATCAACCTGTCCATCATGATCGGCAGCCGTTATTTCGGCCTGCGCGGCGCCGTGGCCGCGGTGCTGGGTATGCTCACGGCGCCCATGCTGGTCGTGCTGCTGATCGCCCTGCTCTACGCACGTTTTGCCGACCACGCGGGGGTGGCCGGTGCCTTGCGCGGCATGGGCGCCGTGGCCGCCGGGCTGATCATCGCCGTGGGCCTCAAACTCTTCCCCGCGCTCCGGAACAATGCCCTGGGCCTGGTTACCTGCATCGTCTTCGGCCTGCTGTGCTTCGTGGCCATCGCCGTGCTGCGCTGGCCCCTGGCCTATGTGCTGCTGGGTCTGGGCTCCCTGGCCTGCGTCGCCGCCTACCGCAAACTCCAGCCATGAACCCCGTGCTCGAGCTCGGCTGGGCCCAGTGGCTGCAGCTCTTCACCCACTTTGCCTCGCTCTCGCTGCTGGCCGTAGGCGGCGCCATCACCACGGCGCCTGATATGCACCGCTACCTGGTGGACCGGCAGGCCTGGCTCAGCGATCCGCAGTTCAACGCCTCCATCGCCATCGCCCAGGCCGCGCCCGGACCCAACATCCTCTTCGTGGCGCTCATGGGCTGGAACGTGGGTCTCAACGCCGGCGGACTGGGCCTGGCCCTGCTGGGCGTGGCGGTCTCCATGCTGGGCGTGATGCTGCCCAGCTCCACGCTGGCCTACTTCGCGGCGCGCTGGGGCCATGAGAACCGCAACCTGCGCAGCGTACGCGCCTTCAAGCAGGGCATGGCCCCGGTCGTGATCGCCCTGCTCATCGCCACCGGCTGGATCCTGGCCAGCGCCCACGGCGACCCCGCTCGGGACTGGCCGCTGTGGCTGCTGACCGTGGTCACGGCGCTCGTCGTCTGGCGCACCCGCCTGCACCTGCTGTGGCTGCTCGGCGCCGGCGCGGTGCTGGGCTGGTTCGGGCTGGTCTGAGCGACGGTCAGGCCATGCCACAGCCGCTGCCCACGCTCAACCTGGTCGGTGCCGGCCGGGTCGGCAAGACGCTGGGGCGGCTCTGGCAGCAGGCCGGTGTGCTGCAGATTCAGGATGTGCTGACCACGTCCACCGCCAGCGCGCAGGCGGCGGTGGATTTCATCGGTGCGGGGCGCGCTGTCTCTGCGTTCGCACAGATGCGGCCCGCCGATCTCTGGCTGCTGGCCGTACCGGATCGGCAGATCGCCGCCAGCGCACAGCAACTCGCCACGTGCAAGCTGCCGCCGGCCCTGGCCTTCCATGCCAGTGGCGCGCTCGCCGCGGCCGAACTCGCGCCGCTGCAGGCCGCCGGCTGGCACTGCGCCAGCGCGCATTGCATCCTGAGCTTCGCCGATCCGGCCACGGCCCAGCAGCAGTTACCCGGCACCATCTGCGCGCTCGAAGGCGACACGGCGGCCACGCAACGGCTCGAGCCCCTCTTCACCGCCATCGGTGCGCAGTGCTTTGCCCTGGCCTCCGAACACAAGCTGATCTACCACGCGGCCGCCGTCTGGGCCACCAACTTCCTGCCGGTGCTGCAGGCCCAGGCCGAGGCCCTGTGGCAACACAGTGGCCTGCCGCCCGAGCTGCTGCCAGGGCTGCGCGAGCGGCTGCTGCGCAACGCCGTGGACAACCTGCTGGCACTGGGCCCGGCCGGTGCGCTCACCGGCCCGGCTGCGCGCGGGGACAGCATCCTGGTCCAGCGCCAGGGCCAGGCCGTGGCGGCGCATGACGCCCAGGCCGGTGCCGCGTACGCCGCGCTCAGTGCGCTGGCACACCGTCTGGCGCGCGAGGGCCGGCTATAAAAGACCGTGTACCGCGACGGAGCGCCGATAACCTTTTGTCACCTCATGGTCGAAGTTGCTGCGTTATCCTCGACGCCGTCTCCCTTGTCTGTCCGCCATGAAAAAAGTCCTCACGTACCTGCTGATCGCCCTCGGTGTCTTCGTCGCGCTGGTCGTGGCCGTCGTGGCCTATGTCGCCGCCACCTTCAATCCCAACGACTACAAGCCCCAGCTCATCCAGCTCGTGCAGGACAAGACCGGCCGTACCCTGGCCATCCCCGGCGAGATCCGCCTGACCTTCTTCCCGCGCATCGGCGCCGAGCTCGGCCAGATCTCCCTGTCGGAGCCACGCAGTCCCCAGGTCTTCGCTGCTGCCGAGCAGCTGCGCGTCTCGGTCGCCCTGCTGCCCCTGCTGAAGAAGGATGTGCGTGTGGACCGCGTGCTCATCGACGGGCTGGACGTGAAGCTGGTGCGTGACGCCCGTGGCCGCTTCAATTTCGACGACCTGCTCAAGAGCGCTCCCGAGACGAGGCCTGCCGACACGCCTGCGGAGCCCCGCACCACCGCCCTGCCCCGTTTCGACATCGACGGCATCACCCTGAGCCGTGCGCGCCTGGACTACCGCGACGCCGCCAGCGGCCAGCAGCTCCAGATCGCGCCCCTCGAATTCAACACCGGCCCCATCCGCGACGGCCAACGCGCCCAGCTCGCGCTCGACGCCACGGTCAACGGCCAGCAGCCCGAACTGGCGCTCAAGCTCGGCCTGCGCACCGCTTACACCCCCGCGCTGGCCCAGCAGCGGATCCAGCTCGATACCCTCGAGTTCACGCTCAACGGTGCGGCTGCCGGCCTCAAGAATCTGCAGCTCAAGCTGGGCCTGGCCCAGGCCGAGGCCTCCGCGGCCAAGGTGGATGCCCAGGGGCTGACGCTGGAGCTCAGCGCGCCCAACCCCGCAGGCGGCAGCGTTAGCCTGAAGGCCCAGGGGCAGGCCAGCGTGGACCTGGCGCGCGAAGCCGTGCAGCTGGCCCTGGACGGCACGCTCGACGGCACCACGCTGGCCCTCAAGGCCGGTGTGCAGAAGTTCGCCCAGCCCGCCATCAGCTTCGATCTCGCGCTGGGCGATCTCGATGCCGATCGCTACCTGCCCAAGGGTACGCCGGCCGCCGCACCCGTGGCGGAAAGCCCCGCTCCGGCCGGCCCTGAACCCGAGATCGACCTCTCGCCCTTGAAGAATCTGGACCTCAACGGCACGCTCAAGGTTGCGACGCTCAAGCTCATGAACCTCCAGACCGCGGGCCTGCGCGTGCAGCTCAAGGCCCGCAACGGCCGCGCCGAACTAAACCCCGTCACGGCCTCGCTCTACGGCGGGGGTGTCAACGGCAGTCTGTCGGCCGACGCCGCCGGCGCCCAGCGCCTGGCCGCCAAGCTGGACCTGCGCGGCATCCAGATCGGCCCGCTGATGAAGGACGCGCTCGACCAGCAACCGCTCGAAGGACGCGGCAACGTGGCCCTGGATGTCAGCACCGGCGGCAACACCGTTACCCAGTTCAAGCGCAAGCTCAACGGCACGGTCGGCGTGCAGCTGAGCGACGGCGCGCTCAACGGCATCGACATTGCGGGCGCGCTGCGCAACGTCAAGGCCAAGCTGAGTGGCGGCAGCCAGGAGGGGCAGGCCTCGGGCCAGCAGAAGACCGACTTCACCGAGTTCAGTGCCAGCCTCAAGATCACCGACGGCGTGGCACGCAATGACGACCTCTCGGCCAAGACGCCCCTGCTGCGCCTGGGTGGCGCAGGCACCATCTTCATCCCCGAAGACCGGCTGGACTACACCGTCAAGGCCACGGTGGTCTCCACCCTGCAGGGTCAGGGCGGGCCCGAACTGGACCAGCTGCGCGGCCTGACCATCCCGGTGCGTCTGAGCGGCCCCTATACCGACCTGAAATGGAAGATCGATGTCGGCGCTATCGGCGGGGAACGGGCTGGACAGCTCAAGCAGGAAACGCAGCAGAAGCTCGACGCCGCCAAGGAGAAGCTCGACACGAAGAAGGATGCCGCCCGGGAACAGCTCAAGGACAAGGCCGGCGACAAGCTCAAGAACCTGCTGAAACGCTGAGCTGGCCCGGATTCGGAAAAAGCAACCAAATGGTTGCTTTTTTGTTTTTGAGGTCTCATAATTGATTTAGCAACAATTTGGTTGCATATTGGAGGCCTCATGGAACACCACCGACAAAGCCTGCTGATCCAGGCCCACCCCTCTGCCGTCTATGCGGCGCTCACCACCGCCAGCGGTCTGCGTGGCTGGTGGACGCAGGACTGTGATGTCGCCAGTGCTGCGGGCGGTACCCATCGGGTGCGCTTCGGTCCCCATTACAAGGATCTGCGCGTGGAGCAGCTGACGCCCGAGCGCCTGGTGCACTGGCACTGCACGGACGCCTGCATCGACCTGCCCCAGCTCCAGCGCAAGGACGAATGGGTCGGTACCGACCTGGTGTTTGGCATCGAGCCGCTGGCCGATGGACGCACACGCCTCCACTTTGAACACCGGGGCCTGGTCCCCCAGGTCGAGTGCTACGCGATGTGCTGCGAGGGCTGGCGTCATTTCATGGCCAGCCTGCAGCAGTACGCCGAGACCGGCCGGGGCATGCCGCATGAACTCGCCGACAGCTGCGCCTCCTGAACCCCCTCCACCAGCCTGAGGGACCGCATGAACACGCCCACCACCTTGTCTCCCCAGACCGACCGCGTCGAACGCCAGATCCTGATCCGCGCCCCGCGCGCACGGGTCTGGCAGGCCTTGACCACCGCCGAGGAATTCGGCACCTGGTTCGGCGCCCGACTCCAGGGCCAGACCTTTGTGCCGGGCCAGCGGGTGCGCGGCCCCATCACCATCTGCAACTACGAACACGTCATGTTCGACGCACTCATCGAGCGCATGGAGCCGCCCACGCTGTTCTCCTACCGCTGGCATCCCTATGCCGTGGACCCGGCCGTTGACTACGAGCAGGAGGAGCGCACGCTCGTGACCTTCACGCTGCAGGAAGTCGCCGGGCCCGCCACCCTGCTGACGGTGGTCGAATCGGGCTTCGACCGACTGCCGCCGCGGCGCCGCCGCGAGGCCTTCCCGATGAACAACCAAGGCTGGGCTGCCCAGCTGGACCATATCGCCCGCCATGTCTCCCAGCCGAACTGACACCGCCACCCCACGCCCGGCCCTGGCGCGTGTCTTCGCCGCCCTGGGTGATCCAACGCGCCTGCAGCTCGTCACCCTGCTCTGCGCAGGGGGCGCCCTGTCCATCGCCCAGCTCACGGCCCATACCGACATCAGCCGCCAGGCCGTGAGCAAGCATCTGCAGGTGCTGACCGAGGCCGGGGTGGTGCACGGCCTCAAGCTGGGGCGTGAGCGGCTCTGGCAGCTCGATCCGGTGCAGCTCGACGAGGCGCGCCGGGCGCTCGACGAGATCGGCCGTCAGTGGGACGCAGCCCTGGGCCGCCTCAAGACCTTCGTGGAAGCCGGCTGAGGCGCAGGCCTCAGTTCTCGGGCTGCCCGAACTTCAGCACGCGCGTGGCCATCAGGGTCTCGGCGAAGAAGCAGCACAGCGCGGCCATGAAGCAGCTGACGCCAGCCAGGAAGGCGTAGATCGCCAGCTTGTCCACGCCACGCAGGGCCGTGGTTTCGCCCAGGAAGAGCACCACGATGGTCAGGCCGATCATGAAGGCGCACAGCGTCAGCAGGCCAATGGTGCTGTTGGCCAGCAGGCCGCGCTTGCGCAGCATGGCCAGCTCAGCGTTCCATTGCGGCGCCAGCACGGGCTCGGCATCCAGGCGCAGCCTTTCCTCCAGCACCCGGCCGCGGTCGATGATGCGCGAGAGCCGTCCGGCCACGGCGCCGATCATGCCGGAGACGGCGGTCAGCAGGAACACGGGGGCCACCGCCAGCTGGATGCCGTGGGTGACGGTGGCGGAATCAACGAAGACGGCCATGGTGAAACGCGAAAAGCTGAGGCCGCGATTATCACTGGCGGCGCAGCCTCACACAAACAGGGGAAGACAAGCGCGGCGTTTCCTTCTATAAAAGCGCACCGGACACCTTCAGGGGGACATGACATGGGCATCCGCATCCTGTGCATCCACGGCGTCAACACCAACGAGAACGGCGACTGGCTGGCCACCTGGCAGCAGGCCATCCGCACCTCGGCCACGCGCGCCGGCGTGGCCGCCGAATCGCTCGAATTCCATGAGCTGCGCTACAACGCACGCTTCGAGGCCGCCTCGGCCGATACCGCGGTCTACGCCGCGGCGGTCAAGCGCCTCTGGAACAGCTACTGGGCGCATCGTCGTACGCTGGGTCGTGCAGCCGAGAAAGGCCTGGGCACCCTGATCGACAACACCATCGGCATGGTCGCCAAGTGGACCGCCCTGCCCTCGCTGCGCCAGCAGCTGGCCGGCGATCTGGCCCAGGCCATCCGCCGCGTGGACCCGCGCATCATCTGCGCCCACAGCCTGGGTTCGCTGATCAGCTACGACACCCTGGCCGCACAGCCGCCCCTGGCCCAGAACCGCCTCTTCGTCACCCTGGGCTCGCAGATCGGCCACCCGGCCCTGGCCGAGACCTTTGGCGGCTACCTGAGCCCCATCGCCACGGTGCGCCACTGGTACCACCTCTACAACCCCGAAGACGCGGTGCTGACCTGCGAGCTCGATTTCCCCGAAGCACCGTTCACCCAGCTCGACACCCATTTCGATGAATCGGGGCCGCTGGACCACAGCGCCGAGAAGTACCTGGAGCACGAGGTGACGGCGGCCAATGTCTGGGCTGGCCTGGCAGCGGCATGGCCGCGCAGCGCCGCCGTTCCCGCCGGCCGGCCCCGGCCCGGCCCCACTGTGGCGGCGTCCTGGTTCAAGGCGCCGACCGTCCAGCGCCGCAGCCCGCGCAAGCGCCGCGCCCTGCTGATCGGCATCAACGACTACCCGCAGCCGGAAAACCGGCTCAACGGTTGCGTCAACGACGTCTTCGAGATGAGCGCCATGCTGCAGGAGCGCGGCTATGCGCCCGAGGAGATCCGCGTGGTGCTCGACGCGCGTGCCACCACGCGCGGCGTCCAGGAGCGGCTCAAGTGGCTGCTCGAAGGCGTACGCGCTGGCGACGAGCGCGTGCTGTTCTATTCAGGGCACGGGGCCCAGATTGCCGCACTCGACGCCGACGGCGAGCCCGACCACAAGGACGAGGCCCTGGTCACCTACGACTTTGACTGGAACGGCAACAACGGCATCACCGACGACATGCTGTCCCGGCTCTACGCCAACCTGCCCTACGAAGCGCGCTTCTCCATCATCCTGGACTGCTGCCACTCGGGTGGCGTCGCTCGCGCCGGTGGCGTGGCGGTGCGCGGCATCAACCCGCCTGATGATGTGCGCCACCGCGCCATCGAATGGGACGCCGGCAGGCAGATGTGGTTCCCGCGCAAGAGCCTGGACCTGCGCCGTCGCATGGGCAAGGCCTCGGCCGAGCAGGTGCAGCGCTACCTGGGTGCCGACGGTGCGACCCAGAAGATGGGACGCGCCGTGAGCCGCTGGAGCGACACCCCCGCGGCCTTCAAGGCCGCCACCCGCCGCCTGGGCCATCACGGCCCCTACAACCCCGTCATCCTGGCCGCCTGCCGCGAAGACCAGTACGCCTACGAGTACACGCACGGCTCGGTGCCCTATGGCGCGCTGACCTTCATGCTGATCCAGCAATTGCGCGCCAGCGGCGGACGCAAGACGCTCGAAGCCGTTGTGGCCCAGTGCAACACTGTGCTCAGGAGCAAGCTGGGCTACGACCAGGAGGCCCAGCTCTACCGGCCAGGTGGCCACCGGCAGACGCATTTCCCCGGCAAGGTGCCGGTGGCGAAGAAAAAGGCCTGAAGGCTATGGGCGTCGCAGCGGGTCGAGCAGGCCCTTGAGCCCGTT
The DNA here is from genome assembly GCA_046299695.1 of Hylemonella sp. Classification (GTDB taxonomy): domain Bacteria; phylum Pseudomonadota; class Gammaproteobacteria; order Burkholderiales; family Burkholderiaceae_C; genus Hylemonella. The sequence goes on along the minus strand of JBKBHP010000009.1, from coordinate 53,132 downwards.
GTGATCGATCTCGTGCATCAGCGCCAGCAGGCGGCCCAGATCCCCCTCGGGAAAACCTTCGCGCGCAAACCAGTTGAGGTAATGACCCGGCAGGTCGGCGATCAAGCAGCCCTTGTGCTTGCCATAGGGCATCTCGGTCGTCAGCAGGCGCTGCAGCTGTTCGCTCTCCAGCATCATCCGCCCGCCCGCTTTGCCGCGTGGCCACGCGCATTGAGCCAGGCCAGCACCTTGTCGACATGGTCGCCCTGCACCTCCACCACGCCGTCCTTGACCGTGCCGCCCGTGCCGCAGGCGGCCTTGAGCTGCTTGCCCAGGGCCTGCAAGGCGGCCGCGTCCAGCGGCAGGCCGCGCACCACGGTCACGGCCTTGCCGCCGCGGCCCGAGGTTTCGCGCCGCACGCGCACCTGACCGTCCCCGAGCACGCGCGCCGCAGCCTGCGTCTGGCAGGTGCAGCGGTCCAGGGGATGACGGCATTGCGGGCACATGCGCCCGCCTTCGGTGGAATAGACCAGCCCGCCCGGGCTGCGTGGGGATGACATGAAAAAGCGACCTGCTGACAGAGGCCGCTATCGTAAGGCCGAGCGCGGCGCTCGCCGGCGTTCCAGCAGGAACATGCGCTTTTCCTCCTGCTCGATGGCCGTGAGCTGCTCACGCGCCAGATGCAGGATTTCGTTGAACTCACGCACCCTGTCGTAGGATCGGCCATGCGACTCATTGGCCAGCTTGCGCCCCATGTCCTGGGTGACCGACAGCAGCTTGGAAAGCTGGTCGATCAAGTCGGATCGGTCTTCGGATTCGTACTTCATGATGCACCCCCTGATCTGGCGAGCTGATGGCCCCTGCTGTTTGCCGCAGTTGAGCGCCAAGCATACACAATCGGTAACTATTTGTCACACATTCATCTCATATAGCGAAATCAACCCGTGCGCCATCACCACCCAACCCCCGACAAGGACGCCATCGCCGCGCTCGAACCCTTTGAACGCCTGGGACTGGACCGCATCCGCGTCATCAGCAGCCCGCGCGAGGCCGAAACCGCCTGCGCCGAGCTGGCCGCGCAGCCGCAACTGGGCTTCGATACCGAATCCCGTCCCACGTTCCGTGTCGGTGAGGTCTCCGACGGCCCGCACATCGTGCAACTCGCCACGCCCGAGCAGGCCTGGATCTTCCAGCTGCACGATCCGGGTTGCCGCGGCCCCGTGGCCGAGCTGCTGGCGCTGGAACGCGTGATCAAGGCCGGCTTCGGCCTGGGCGATGACCGCAAGCGCATCACGACCAAGCTGGGCCGCGAGCCCGGTGGCGTGCTGGAGCTCAATGCCGTGTTCCGCGAACGCGGCTACCGCAAGGAGATGGGCGTCAAGGGCGCCGTGGCTGTGCTCTTCAACCGGCGCTACCTCAAGTCCAAGAAGGCCGCCACCTCCAACTGGGCGGCGCCGCGCCTGACGGAAGCGCAGCTGGTCTATGCGGCCAACGACGCCTGGGCCGCCATCCGCGTCTTCCACGCGCTGGGCCTGGATCAGGACGCGGGCGCCCGGTAAGGCCGCCGGCTCAGCGGCCGGAACATCCACAGCCCCACCATCGGTCCGAGGCCGAGCAGCGGCAGCAGCACGGCCAGCGGCACGTGCGGCAGCGCGGCCACGAAGAGCTCGATGCTCAGCACCGAGATCGCAAAGCCGATGCAGTTCACAAAGGTCAACACGCTGCCCACGGCCGCTGGCGGTGCGTTCTGCGCGGTCAGGGTCGAGAACTGCGGTGAATCCCCGGACACCGTCAGCCCCCAGAGCAGCAGCCAGGCCAGAAAGAGCCCATCGGGCGCCTGCAGCATCAGCGGCGCGAGCAGGCAGCAGGCGCCGCTGGTAGCCAGCTGGCGTTGCGCCACACGCGCGCTGCCCCAGCGCCGCACCAGCAGGCCACCGCCTACGCAGCCGATGAAGCCCGCCGCGATGATGAAGAAGGCCGCCGCGCTCTGCGCCGAACCGGCCCAGCGCAGGCCCACGATCAGCGGTACCAGCACGAAATAGGTGTAGAGCTCCCACATGTGGCCGAAGTAGCCGAAGACCGAGGCGCGCAACTGGCGGTCGCTCCAGATCAGGCGCAGCGCCGCGGGCGTGATGCGCGCGCCGCGCTGCAACCAGGGGCTGTCGGGCACGAAAAACCCGGTCACCAGGCCACCGGCTGCCGCCAGCAGCGAGACGCCCAGCACCACGCTCTGCCACGAGGGCAGCAGGCCACCTCCGCCCTCACTCACCAGCGCGCGCAGCCCGTGCGGCAGCGCCGTGCCGAGGATCAGCGCGCCAATGAGCACGCCCATGGCCGCGCCCAGGCCCTGGCGGTACCAGCTCGCCGCGATCTTCATGCCCACGGGGTAGATGCCGGCCAGCAGAAAGCCCACGGCAAAACGCAGGCCCAGCAGCAGGCCGTAGCTGCCGCCGATCCAGAGCGTGGCCGCATTGGCCAGCGCACCGAGCAGCGCACAGGCCATGAAGAGGCGTGCCGGTGAAAACCGGTCCGCCACCATCAGCAGCGCAAACACCAGCGTGCCGGCCACAAAGCCCAGCTGCACGGCAGCCGTCAGCGTCCCCACCGCCGTGGCCGGCAGGCCCCAGGCCGCCTGCAGGTCCGGCATGACCGCATTGACCGCGAACCACAGCGAGGTGCCCGCGAACTGCGAGAGCACGATCAGCGGCAGCACCCGGCGCGGCACGGCCTGCGTCACGCGGCGTCCTCCGCCGGCTTGAGCTCGTAGTCGCCGTCGCCCATGCCGCGCAACGGGCCGTAGACCGCCGTGATGGCCGCACTCTCGGCCGCCTGCCACTGCTCGGCGATCGCGCGTTCGGCATCGGTCAGCGCCTCGACGTTCGGCGGGTCGCCATAGGCCGCAGCGATGCGCTGGTAGGCCTGGTAGACCGGCAGCACCAGAGCCGCGTCGCCGAGCGACTCCTCCAGCACCTGCTTGAAACGCTTTTGCGCGGCGCGCTGCTGCGCCTCGCTCACGCCCTCGGCGTCGTAAAGTTTGACCGTGTAGTTCATGATGGGATCGTGTCCCCGAGCTTAACTTGTGTACAGTCCAGACCCAGGACACCCCACCGCACCGACATGGCAAAACAGAGCGAATGGCCGGCCAAGATGCTGGCCGTCATCAAGACCGGCAACACCGCGGCGGCCATCGCCCAGATCAAGGTGGCCCCGAGCGTGAAGGACCTGCGCCAGCTGCAGGCCGCGCTGGACAAGGCCCAGCTCAAGGGCCGCTGGCGCGACGTGGACATCGCCATCAAAGAGAACATGGCCCTGCTGGCCGCCCCGCGCCTGCACCGCTCGCCCTGATTCAACGCCCAAGCCAAGGAGTACCGCATGAGCACCGAATCATCCACCACCGCAGAGAAGCGCAGCCTCTGGGTCCGCGTGCTGCTCATGCTGCTCATGGGCCTGGCCTTTCACATCGCGGTCACCATCCTGGGCGCGCTGGCCCTGGTGCAGCTGCTCTTTGCCGCGATCAGCGACGGCCCCAATGAACGCCTGCAGCATTTCGGCCGCGGCCTGGGCCAGTACCTGCGCGAGATCACGAACTTCGTGAGCTTCGCCAGCGAAGACGTGCCCTTTCCCTTCAGCGATTGGCCCTCGGACGACTGAGCTCGCGGTTCAGAGTCGCGCCGCCAGCCGCGCGGCCTGGTCAATGGCGCGCTTGGCATCCAGCTCCCCCGCCTCCAGCGCGCCGCCGATCAGGTGCGGCTTGCGGCCCTGGGCCTGCAAGTCGTCCGCCAGCGTGCGCAGCGGCAGCTGGCCCGCACAGAGCACCACGGTGTCGCACGGCAGCCAGGTCGGGTTCTCGCGCTTCTCGCCGTAGCTGACCAACAGGCCTTCGTCCGCAATACGCTCGTAGTTCACGCCACCGATCATCTTCACGCGCTTCATCTTGAGCGCGGCGCGGTGGATCCAGCCCGTGGTCTTGCCCAGGCCCTCGCCGAGCTTGCCCTGCTTGCGTTGGAGCAGGGTCACCTCACGCGCCGGCGGCGTCACCTGCGGGCCATCGGGTCGCAAACCGCCGGGTGCGGCAGCCGGGTCCGTCACGCCCCACTCGGCTTGCCAGGCCGGCAGGTCCAGCGTGGTCGAATGGTCGCCCGCCACCAGAAACTCGGCCACGTCGAAGCCGATACCCCCTGCGCCGATGATGGCCACCTTCTGCCCCACGGGCTTTTGGTGACGCAGCACGTCGATATAGCTCAGCACCTTGGGATGGTCCTGCCCTTCGATCTTCGGGTCGCGTGGCGAGACGCCGGTGGCAACAATGACCTCGTCGTAGTCCTGCAGATCTGCAGCCTGCACGGTCTTGCCCAGGTGCAGCTGCACACCGGTGGTCTCCACGCGGCGCTTGAGGTAACGCAGCATCTCGTGGAACTCCTCCTTGCCCGGGATCACCTTGGCCATATTGAGCTGGCCGCCGATCTCGCCCGCCGCGTCATACAGATGTACCGCGTGCCCGCGTTCGGCGGCCACCGTTGCGGCGGTCAATCCGGCAGGCCCGGCGCCGACGACCGCGATGCGTTTGCGCTGCGCCTTCAGCTCCGAGACAGGCCGGTAGACCAGCTCGGTCTCATGGCAGGCACGCGGGTTCACGAGGCAGCTCGTGAGCTTGTTGACGAAGATGTGGTCCAGGCAGGCCTGGTTGCAGGCGATGCAGGTGTTGATCTCGTCGGCCCGGCCCTGCGCAGCCTTGTTGACGAAATGTGCATCGGCCAGCAGCGGGCGCGCCATGGACACCATGTCGGCCTGTCCCTCGGCCAGGATCTGCTCGGCCACCTCGGGCGTGTTGATCCGGTTCGATGTGACCAGCGGTGTCGTGAGGCCGGCCGCTGCGAACTCGGCCTTCATCTTTTTCGTCACCCAGGCAAAGGCGGCGCGCGGCACGCTGGTGGCGATCGTGGGCACCCGGGCCTCGTGCCAGCCGATGCCGGTGTTGATGATGCTGGCCCCGCCCTGCGCCACGGCCTTGCCCAGCGTCACCACCTCGTCCCAGGAGCTGCCGCCGGGCACGAGGTCGATCATCGAGAGCCGGTAGATGAGGATGAAGTCTTGCCCCACGGCCTCGCGCGTGCGCTGCACGATCTCCAGCGGCAGGCGCATGCGGTGGCTGTAGTCGCCGCCCCACTGGTCGTCGCGGTGGTTGGTGTGCTTCGCCAGGAACTGGTTGATGAAATAGCCCTCGGAGCCCATGATCTCCACGCCGTCGTACCCCGCCTCGCGCGCTTTCACGGCGCAGTTGACGAAGGCGCGGATCTGCCGCTCCACCCCGCGCGCCGAGAGCTCGAAGGGTTTGAACGGCGAGATCGGCGACTTGATGGCCGAGGGCGCCACGGCCAGCGGGTGGTAGGCGTAGCGCCCCGTGTGCAGGATCTGCAGCGCAATCTTGCCGCCGGCCTCGTGCACCGCCTGCGTCACCAGCTGGTGGCGCCGCGCCGCGCCGGACGTGGACAGCGTGCCCGCAAACGGCTTGGCCCAGCCCGCGATATTGGGCGCAAAACCGCCCGTCACCATCAACCCCACCCCGCCCTCGGCGCGCTCGCGGAAATAGGCTGCGAGCCGGCTCAGGTCGCGTCCGTCTTCCAGACCCGTGTGCATGGAGCCCATGAGCACGCGGTTCTTGAGCTGTGTGAACCCGAGATCCAGCGGGGCCAGCAGATGGGGATAGGGAGAGCTTGTCGTCATGGTGTTCTTTCTTGGGCTGACAGGGCTGCCGCGATGATAGGCCGGGGTTCTGGTGCGCGCTGTCACTCACGCAAGACCGCGCCGGCCGGTGCCCGGGGCAGATGGGCTAACATTGCGGTTTCTTTGTTCGCTAGAAGGAGCCCCAGATGGGCAACAAGATCGTTACCGAAGCAGACCGTCGCGCCACCCCCCGTCCGAAGCCGGCCAACGGCGCCAGCCTGCCCAGCCCGGGCCGTGGCCAGCGCGTGAGCCTGGAGCGTGGCGTTGCCACCCGCAGCAAGAAGAACCCGGGCAAGCGCTCCAAGAAGGGCGGCTGATCGCCTGCGGATCGCTCCGCTGCAAGGAAAAAGGCCCTCCGACGAGGGCCTTTTCTCTTTTGGATCCGGCGTTCTTCCCAACGACGTCCTTTGTTGTTCAAGCCGCCAGCGCCGCCGCTGGCCGGCGCCGCAGCACCAGCAGGCCGAAGAGCGCCGCCGTCACATACATGCTGACCGAGTAGATGGCCGCGGGCAGCGCGAGCTGGAAGTTCTGCAGCACCGACAGCGCCACGAAGATGGCCAGCGTGGAGTTGTGGATGCCGATCTCGAAGCTCACCGCCGTGGCCATGGACTTGTCCAGCCCGCCCCAGCGAGAAAGGTAATAACCCGCCAGCAGGCTCAGCAGGTTGAAGGCCAGCACCACCGGCCCCAGGCTGGCAAAGCTCTGGTTCAGCGCCGTCCATTCCTTGGCAATCGCAATCAGCGCAAAGGCCGCCAGCACCGCCATGCTCAGCGCCTTCATGGGCTTTTCCATGCGCGCCGCAAAGCCCGGGCGCTTGCTGCGCACCGCCATGCCAATCAGCACGGGCACCAGGATCACACCCACCACCTCGAAGACCTTGCCGAACTGCAGGGGCACGATCTGCCCGCTCTGCACAAAGGTGGCGATGGCCCAGTTGGTGATCAGCGGCAGGCTCGCGATGGACAGCACGGTGTTGATGGCCGTGAGCGAGATGTTCATCGCCACGTTGCCGCCAAAGAGGTGGCTGAAGAGGTTGGCCGAGACGCCACCGGGCGAGGCTGCCAGCAGCAGCAGGCCCACGGCATAGATGGGCTCCACCTTCAGCAGCACCACCAGCGCCCAGGCTGCCGCAGGCAGCAGCAGCATCTGGATGGCCAGGGCCAGCACCACGGCCTTGGGGTGGTGGCGCAGGCGCGCAAAGTCGCCCACGGCCAGTGACAGGCCCAGGCCGAACATGACCAGGGCCAGCGCGCCCAGCAGCAGCGCGGGCAAGGCGGCGGTAAAGGACATCAGACAACCTCCGTGCTACGCACTGCGGCGCGAGCGCCTTCGGGCGGCCGTGCGGCGCTCATGCCGCCGCCACGCGGCGACGGGCCCCGTGCGCGCCCTCACCCAGGCGGCGCTGGATCTCGGCGTACACGTCCTGGCGCATCTTCAGCGCGAACGCCACCTCGGCCGTGAGGAACAGCGGGCCTACGAGCAGGCCGACGAGGTCATCCACAAAGGCCGGCTTGCGGCCCTCCCAGTAATGGCCGATGAACTGGATGATCCAGCCCACCACAAAGAGGCCGATGCCCCAGCTCAGCCACACCGTCGTGCTTTGCGCCGCGATCCACTGGCTGATCCACAGGCTCACGGCCAGCTGCGCCACCATGGCCAGGCCGAAGCGCAGGTCCAGGCGCAGGTAGAAGATGGAAGACAGCGCCGCCACGATAAGTGCCGGCGTCAGCGCCAGGCCGCCTACGTCGAGCGCGGGGCGCGAAAGCAGCGTGGTCACGGCCAGCACGATCATGGGGATGCCCACGAAATGCGTGGCCACGTTGCGGTGGTCCAGGTGGTAGGCCGCGTACTGGGTCAGATGGTCAGTCAGTGTTTTCATGGTCGTCTCCTTGTCGGTGTCTTGGACATTGACAGGCGTCCATGATCAACCTACCCTCGCCCTCAGTCTGTCAGGTACCCGACACAAGCGCACACCCCCGGATAAACCCCATGAACGAGCCGCAACACTACCTGCCCGTGCTCCAGACCGGCCGCTGGTTCGCCCAGCTTCCGGCTGAGTTTTCAGAGGCCCTGCTGCGCCTGGCCCGCGTGCGGCAGCTGGCGAGCGGCGAGGTGCTCTTCCTGCGCGACAGCCCGCCCTGCGGCCTCTACGCCGTGGTGTCCGGCTCCATCCGCATCTCGGGCCAGAGCGGCCGCGGTGACGACGCACGCGAGGCGTTGCTGGTGCTGCTGCCGCCACCGCAGTGGTTCGGCGAGGTCACCGTCTTCGACGGTGCCACCCGCACCCACCACGCCCACGCCGCCGAGCCCACCACCTTGCTGCAGGTACCCCAGGCCGAGCTGCTGGCCTGGCTGCGCGACCACCCGCAGCACTGGCGCGACCTGGCCGTGCTCATGGCCGACAAGCTGCGCCTGGCGTTTCAGACCATGGAGGAACAGACCGTGCTCAGCGCTCCGTTGCGCCTGGCGCGCCGCCTCGTGGTCATGGCCGAGGGTTATGGCGTGCAGGGTGGCAAGAGTGGCACGCGTCGTGTGCTGGCCGTGACCCAGCAGGAGCTGGCGCTGATGATCGGCATCTCACGACAGACGACCAACGAGATCCTCAAGGGGATGGAGGCGCAGGGGATTTTGCGGGTGCAGCGTGGGGGTATGGAGATAGTGGATTTGTCAAAACTCAGGGCTGTTGCAAATTGAAAGAACTACTCGCCACATTTCCATACACAGCTTGCTGGTCGCCAAGGCAAAAAACCACCAACAAAGGAGAGGTGCACTATGAAAAATGAACCAGTGGGACCAGCGGGCTGGATCGGGGCAATCGTATTACTCGCCCTTCTCGTAAGCATTACCCTAGCAATCTATCCTGGGTGGAATGCGATAGGAGCATGGTCCAGCAAAGCGGACGCACCAGCCTGGGTACAGGCGATAGGCTCTATCGCTGCAATTCTTGTCACCGGATTCGCGACCTGGTATTCACACGCTCTTGAAATGAAGCGACAGAAAATTGCCGTCAAGGACGAGCGGAAAAGACGTCTTGCCGTAATCGTGGAGATATCAAGAGCAACAGCTCATGCGGCAAACGAGTTGACAAAACTATTCTCAGACGAATCACAGAGCAGATATCGATTTACTACAGGTCAGTATTTCGACATGAATATCGTCAACAATTTTGACGAGCACCTCAGTGCAATTCCGTTACACGAACTGGACAACCCGACGGTTGCGCGCAACATGCTGATACTGATCGGCAACACTCGTCAATTCAGAGAAAACCTGCAAAACTTGATTCGAGGAATCGAGGCAACCCCTCCAATATCCTCTCAAGACTACAAAAAGGCAATTGAGGTTTTGGGGTTGATTTCGAAGGCCTGCAAGAGAGATAGTGATGCAATCAGGGCAGCGCTCGAAACTTTGTCAATTTCAGAGCTTTGACTTAATAGATGCTTATCTTTTATTTTTGCCAGCGTGTCCAGACTCTGCGTCCCTCTATCTTCTTAAACTGCCTTCCCCAACTTCTCCCCCTCGCGGATCTTGTCCTCTCCCATCCTCGCAAGGCTCAGGCGCAGGAATGAGGCATCGGGCGGGGCGGCGGGGCCTGCGTCAGAAGTCCGATTCAACCAGATGGAGCTGGCTAGGCTGGTCCAGCAGCCACTCGGTCAGCGCGACGCTGCAAAAGATGTCTTCGTTCAGCGGCAGGTCCTTGCCCAGCACGAAGCGCAGCAGGATGTAGCCCTGGCGCCCGTCGCGCTCGATGGGGCGGAAAGCGTCGCCCCAGGAACGAGCCTGGTAGGAGAAGCGCGAGGCATAGCCCTCGCGGCGGTCGGGCGGCCAGCAGGCGATGCGCGCGCCCGGCCCTCCGCTACTCCAGGGTCGCGCGTCCTGCGGGTCAATGTACAGCTCCACCTGGAAGGCCGTGGGCTGCGCGCGCCGCAGCGGGATGCCACGCACAGCCCGCGTGTCGTTGACCTGGTCCAGCGTGCGCGAGAACACCGGTGCGAACACCGCCCCGTTCAGCACCCTCACGCGGCGGTTGGATGCTTGCAGCTCGGCCGTGCGCTGCGCATAGGCCTGGGCCACGCAGTCCTGGCTTTCGCAGCGATTGCGCTGGCGCAGCCAGCGCAGTTGCCCGGCCCGCAGGGCGGCCAGGGTGGCGTCACCGTCGGGCTTGGCCTGGGCGGTCCGGTAGATCTCGTTCAGGCGCAGGTCGGCCTGCATCAGTTCAGGGCTCGCGCAGATCCAGTGCTCCACGACTTTCTCTGCCTGCCGGCAATCGAAGCCGGGCGTGGGCACCGCAGCCTGCTGTGCGTGGGCCAGCGGGCCGCAGAGGAGCGCTGCAGGCAGCAGCCAGGAAAAAACCCGCGCCTTCATGGCGGCGTCAGAGGGCCAGACCCAGGCGCGCCACGCCTTCACGGATCTTGTCCTCCCCCACCGTCGCAAAGCTCAGGCGTAGCGACGAGACATCGGGGTTTGTGGCGAAGAAGGGCGCGCCCGGCACAAAGGCCACGCCTTGCTCGATGGCGCGTTTGGCCAGCTCATTGCCGTCCTTGATCTTGCCGCCCGCCCCCGTGAGCCGGGCCCAGAAGAACAGGCCGCCGCCGGGCTGGGTGAACTCGATGGCGTCGCCCAGTTCTTTCTTCAGGCATTCGCCCATGGTCTTCGCGCGGCCGGCGTAGACCTGGCGCACCTTGTCCAGCGTGGCGGGCATGCGGCCGGCCTTGAGGTATTGCGCGGCCGTGGCCTGGGCAAAGGTGCTGGTGTGGGCGTCGCTGAACTGTTTGCACATGGTCGCCTTCGCCAGCAGCTCGGGCGGGGCGATCATCCAGCCCACACGCAGGCCGGGGCTCAGCACCTTGCTCAAGGAGCCGCAGTGCACCAGCCAGTCGCGGCTGCCGGGCACCTGGGCCGTGAGGGCCAGCATGCTGGGCGGCGGGGCTTCACCGAAGTAGAGGTCGCCATAGGGATCGTCTTCGATCACCACGGTTTTGGTCTTCACGGCCAGCTCGAGGATGCGCTTGCGGCGCTCCAGACTCAGCGTGGCGCCGCTGGGGTTGCCGAAGGTGGGGATGAGGTAGACGAAGCGGGGCTTGTGTTCGGCGATCAGCTGCTCCAGCTTGTCGACCTGCACGCCCTGGGCGTCGATGGGTGCGCCGATCACGTTGGCCCCGTAGAGGCGGAAGCACTGGATGGTGGCGAGGAAGGTGGGTGCCTCGACGATGACCTTGGCACCGGGATCAATGAGCGTCTTGCCGATCAGGTCCAGCGCCTGCTGGCTGCCGGTGGTGACGATGAGCCCATCGGGATTGACCTGCACGCCCTTGCTGCCCATGAAGGCGGCCAGCTGTTCACGCAGGGGGTTGTAGCCTTCGGTGGCACCGTACTGCAGGGCACCGCCCGGCTCCTCGGCCAGGGCCTTCATCGAGGCTTCACGGATGCCGTCCACGTCGAACATGGCGCTGTCGGGAAAACCGCCGGCAAAGGAGATGATGCCGGGCTTGCCCAGCAGCTTGAAGAGTTCGCGGATGGCGGAGGTTTCGACGTTGTTGAGGCGTTCGGCGAATTGCATGGGCAGGCGGTTCGAGTGAGGGAGAAAAACGCCATTCTCCACCATGCCCGGGCCGCGCCGCCCTGCTCCGCCTTCGCCTTACTTCGGTGGCGGCAGCGGCTTGCCTTCGTTGGCCGCGGGCACGGCCACGCCCAGCCACTGCGAGACGGTGGGCGCAATGTCCACCACCTCCACGCGCGCGTCCACCTTGCCCGGCTTCACCCAGCGTGGCCCCCAGGCCAGGATGGGCACATGGGTGTCGTAGGGATAGGGCGAGCCATGGGTGGCGATGCTGGCGCTGGAGAGGAACATCCAGTAGGGCTTGACGGTGTATTGCACGTCGCCCGAGAGCTCCTCGTGCCAGCTGCGGCGCATGGCGCTGAAGAAGGGGCCGTCGCTGCGGTTGCCGGTGACGAAGTCGGCGCGGGTGTAGGCGGCGGCGATGCCCGGCTCTTCGAGCAGCAGCGCACGCGCGGCCTCGGCGAGTTCGTTGGGGTCCACGCGGGTCTGGGCCACGAGCTGCTTGTTGAACAGCAGGGCCGTGCCCGAGAAGCTCACCCACTTGCCGGCGCCGAACTCCTCTTCGAGCCCGTTGTTGATGCGCGTGAGCAGCTGCGCGCCCGTGATGCGGCCCGAGCGCAGGCCCTGCTGGGCCGTGAACTCGGGCGCGGGCATGAAGCCGTGGTCGGAAGTCAGCAGGGCCACGTACTGGTCCTTGCCCAGGGTGCTGTCCAGGTGCTGGAAGAAGGCCTGCAGCATGCGATCGAGCTGCAGCAGATGGTCGTGCGAGAAGCGCGATTCGGCACTGAAGCGGTGGTTGATGTAGTCGTGGCCCGAGAGGCTGATGGCCAGTATGTCGGGCACCTCGTCCTGCCCCAGGGCCTCGCCGGCGATGGCGGCGCGCGCGAAGTCCAGCGTGAGCTGGTCGGCAAAGGGGCTGCGCAGCAGCTGGCTGTAGTAGGCGGGGCCCGGGGCCTCGTCATCAGGGGCGCCCATCATCATGGGCAGCTCGGCCGCCTTGACGCCGTACCAGGGCTGGCGGTCCGGCAGCGACTTGGCATAGGCCTCCTCGGGCAGCAGGGCTGTCCAGGTCTGCTTGAACCAGCGGTCGGCGGGCTTGCCCTGGTTGAAGCTCTCGACCCAGGCCGGGTGCTGGTCCATGTAATAGGTGCTGCTGGCGAAGAAGCCGCTCTGCGTCATGTACATATAGGCCGTGCCCTTGTGGCCGGCCGGCAGGATGGCGCCGCGGTCCTTGCCCGAGATGCCGATGACCTTGGCGCGCGGGTCGATGCCGCGCAGCACATCGCCCACGGTCTCCACCTTGAGGTTCTTGGGACTGGTGCCATCCAGCGGCTGGGTCTTGTGGCCGATGTAGAGCGCAGCCGGGTCGCCCGTGCAGTACATGGGCTGGCCGCTCATGGCGTCGCGCCATTCGTTGGCGATGATGCCCGTGCGGTGCGGGTAGGCACCCGTGAGCACGGCGGCGTGGCCGGCGGCGGTGACGGTGTAGGCGTGGCCGTAGTGCGCGTCGGCGTACCAGGCGCCCTGCTGCAGAAAGCGGTTGAAGCCGTCGGGCGCGAGCTGGTCACGGTAGGCCACCACCTGGCGCTGCGGCAGGCCGTCGACCACGAGCAGCACGAGCAGGCGGGGCCGGCCGGTCCAGCTGGGGGAGACGGGGCCGGCCGGGCTGGCCACCGGCGTGGCGGGCTGGGCCGCCGGCGGGGCCTCGGGCGGCGGCGCCTCGGCGGGCATCAGCGCCTGGCACCCCGCCAGCAGCAGGGCCAGGCCCAGGGGCAGGAGGCGCTGGACGAAGCGGGCTGGGGTGTACACGAGAGTCAGCAAAGTGAGACAGCGAAGGCCGAGATCATCCCATGAAACGGCATCCCTCACGCCTGATGGTGGAGAATGCGTAAGCAGAAATTACCGCCCTTGCTGCCCGTGTGTGTCCCCGGCACACTCGACGCGCATCCCACGAGAGGCCTCCATGTCCGACCTGTCCGCCTTCTTCCAGTCCGTCAAGCTGCCCGTGATGCCCGAGGTGGCGCACGCGCTGATCCGCACGCTGCACGACGATGAGATCTCCATCAGCCAGGTGCGGGACCTCATCGCCAAGGACCCGGTGCTCACGGCCAAGGTGCTGCGCGCGGCCAACAGCGCGGCCATGGGTCTCAAGCGCGAGGTGGGTTCGCTGGACGCGGCCGTGGCCATGGTGGGCCTGTCGCAGGTGCGCACGCTGGCGCTGACGGCCTGCATGAACGTGGCCTTCCCCGTGGTGCCCGGCCTGGACCGCACCGAGTTCTGGCGCAACTGCATGGCCTGCGCCGGCTACTCCCAGTGGCTGGCCAATGGCATCGGCCTGGATGCCCAGCAGGCCTGGCTGGCCGGCATGATGCTGCGCCTGGGTGAGCTGATCATCGTGCAGACCAAGCCCGAGACCCTGACCGAGCTGGAGCGCCAGCCGCAGATCCCCGGCGACCGCTGGGTGCGCGAGCAGCAGGTGCTGGGTTTCACCGAAGCCCAGGTGACGGCCGAACTGGCCCACCGCTGGAATTTCCCGGCCAGCATCGTGCGCGGCCTCAACGCGGCCTCGGACCCGCTGGCGAGCAAGCCGCTCTCGCAGCTGGGCGCCGTGCTGCACTTGGCCAGCCGGCTGGCCGACATGGCCTTCAGCGACCCGGAGATCGTGGATGCGCTGCCGCAGGAGGTGATCGGCGGGCTGGACCTGAACAAGGACTGGATGCGCAGCAAGCTGCCCGAGCGCGAGGGCTTTCTCGATCTGTCCGCCCTCTGAATCCCGGGGCGTGCCGCCCCGCCCTGCTCCCATCCGCTTCCATGACGCCCGCCGCCATCCGCTCCTTCTTCGCCACGCTCCAGGCCGCCAACCCGCACCCCGCCACCGAACTCGAGTACACCTCGGTCTTCGAGCTGCTGACCGCCGTGCTGCTCTCGGCCCAGGCCACCGACGTGGGCGTGAACAAGGCCACGCGCAAGCTCTTTCCCGTCGCGAACACGCCGCAGCAGATCCTGGACCTCGGACTTGAAGGGCTGGAGGGCTACATCAAGACCATCGGCCTGTACCGCAGCAAGGCGAAGCACCTGATGGAGACCTGCCGCATCCTGGTGGAACGCCACGGCGGCCAGGTGCCGCGCACGCGCGAGGCCCTCGAAGCCCTGCCCGGCGTGGGCCGCAAGACGGCCAATGTGGTGCTCAACAGCGCCTTCGGCGAGCCGACCATGGCGGTCGACACGCACATCTTCCGCGTGGGCAACCGCACGGGGCTGGCCCCGGGCAAGAACCCGTACGAGGTGGAGATGCAGTTGCTCCAGCGCGTGCCGCCCGAGTACCGGGTGGATGCGCACCACTGGCTGATCCTGCACGGGCGCTATGTCTGCCAGGCGCGCAAGCCCCTGTGCTGGCAGTGCAGCGTGGCGGCGTACTGCGATTTCAAGCCGAAGACGCCAGCGCCTTGAGCATGAGCGGCGCCGGCCGGCGCCAGCGCGATGGGATCAAGCACAGCGTTTGCGTTGCCAGCCCTCGGGCAGCGGAGCCACCGTGCAACGCCCCAGGATGCTTGTTCGCGTGATCAGGATGGACGTGCCCGGCGGATAGCTCGGCGGCTCGCTCAGCGCGCACGAGGCGATGCCGCCCCCGGTACAGGGCACGATGAAAAACACCTCGCCGTTCTGAAACGTTCTGGGTAGCACACGCTCGGGGAACTGTTCCGGGGGCAGCGTCGCGTCGGCCCAGAGGATCAGCGCCAGCACCAGAACCAGACCCGCGACGGTTCCACATGCGATTCGGATGGGGTGGTGCATGGTGGTGCTGTCGCAGGCTTCTATGAGAACAGGTTCTGTCACACCGAAAACGCCTGCCACTCGCCCCAGCCCGCCACGTCCTGCGGCCACTGCGGCGCCTGGTCGAGCGTGGTCAGGCCCTGATCCAACAGGGCCATGGCGCGCAGCACGCCGGCGTGGGTGACCCAGACGGCATCCTGTCCATGGGCCTGCGCCTCGGCACGCGCGGCGGCGACGCGCTGCAGCAGCTCGTTGACGCTTTCGCGCCCGCCAAAGCGGGCCGCGCCGAAATCGGCGGTCCAGTCGTCGTAGGCGGCGCGGGGGATGGCATCCCAGCGCTGGCCCTCCCAGCAACCGAAGTCCAGCTCGGCCAGGCGGGCGTCGACCCGCAGCTGCAGGTCCGGACGCAACCTCAGCAGCTGATCGGCCAGGGCGCTGCAGCGCTGCAGCGGCGAGGTCCAGACCGTGAGGCCTGGCGGCAGCACGGGCGCGAGCTGTGTGGCCGTCGTCTGGGTGTGGTCCGCATCGGCCGGCACGTCGGTGACGCCGTAGCAGACGCCGACATCGATCAGCGGGCGCGCGTGACGGACCAGCCAGAGTTTCATGCCGTGAGGGCGACCGCCAGGCCGAAGTAGATGGCGATCTCGCTCACCTGCTGCGTGGCGCCCAGGCCATCACCGGTGTAGCCCTGCAGGCGCCGTACGAGGAGCCGCCACATCCAGAGCCAGGCCAGCAGCGCGGCCACGGCGCCGCCGAGCCAGAAACGCGCATCGGGCAGCCACCACCACGCCAGCGCCAGGCTGGCCGCTGTCCAGAGTGCCGCGACGAACAGGCTCGCGCCGCTGATCTGGTCGGCCAGGGGCTTGGACTTGGAGCGCGCGGTGTCGCCCACATGTGGCAGCAGGCGGATCAGCCACAAAGGCAGGAAGCGCGAGAGCACATGGGCAAAAAACAAGGCCCCGCAGGCCAGGGCAGGATCGGCCTCGCCCAGCAAGGCGAGCAGGCTCACCTTGAGCAGCAGCGCGAGCACCAGGGCCAGCGCACCGAAGGCGCCGATGCGCGAGTCCTTCATGATGTCGAGCGCGCGCTCCTTGTCATAGGAGCCGCCCAGGCCATCGGCCACATCGGCCAGACCATCCTCATGGAAGGCCCCGGTGAGCAGCACCGTGAACACGGTGCTGAGCACGGCCAGCAGCAAGGGGGTGTAGGTGCCGTTCGGCAGCACGGCAGCGAGGCCCGCGTAGAGCAGCGCGGCCAGTCCGCCCACCAGCCAGCCCACGCCGGGGAAATGCGCCGCGGATCGGCGCAGCATCTCCGGGCTATAGCCCACCCAGTCCGCAAGCCGGCCCGTGATGGGCACGCGCGTGAAGAACTGCAGGGCCAGCAGGTAGTGGCGGAGGAACTGCATCGTCAGGCGGATTTCTCCGACACACCGGCCGATTCGAAGCTGGCCATCTCGCGCAGCACGGCACAGGCCGAGACCAGCAGGGGCCAGGCCAGGGCTGCGCCCGAGCCCTCGCCCAGGCGCAGGCCCAGGTCGAGCAGCGGGCGGGCCTGCAGCTGCGCGAGCAGCAGGGCGTGGCCACGCTCGCCGGAACGGTGGGCGAAGACGCAGCGCTGCAGCACGGCGGGCGCCAGGCGCGCGGCCACGAGCACCGCGGCACTGGCGATGAAGCCGTCGACCACGATGACGCGGCGTTCGCTCGCGGCCTGCAGCACGGCACCGGCCAGCGTGGCGATCTCGAAACCGCCGAAGGCCGCCAGGGCTTCCAGCGGGGTGCGCGCCGCCGGATGCTTGAGCAGCACCTCGCGCAGCACCGCGGTCTTGCGGATGACGGCCTCGGCATCGAGGCCCGTGCCCGCGCCCGTGCAATCGGCGATGTCCAGGCTGGCCAGACGCGCGAGCAGCAGCGAGGCGGCGGAGGTGTTGCCGATGCCCATCTCACCAAGCAGCAGCGCATTGCCCGGCAGGTTCTGTACGATGCGCAGGCCGTTGGACAGGGCCTCTTCACACTGTGCAACGGTCATGGCCGGGCCACTGAGCGCGTCGGCGGTGCCCGGGGCCACCTTCACATCAAGCAGGCCAGGCCGCGGCGCAAAGTCGTGCCGCACACCGCAGTCGGCCACGGTGAGCGCGATGCCGTGCTGGCGCGCGAGCACGCTCACGCAGGCGCCGCCGGCCAGGAAGTTCTCCACCATCTGCCAGGTCACGTCGCTCGGAAAGGCCGAGACGCCGCGCGCGGCCAGGCCGTGGTCGCCGGCACAGACCAGCATCTGCGGTGCGCGCAGCTCCGGCGTCTCGCTGCCGAGGATCAGGCCGAGCTTGACGGCGAGCTCCTCGAGGCGGCCCAGCGAGCCCAGGGGCTTGGTCTTCTGATCGAGCTTGTGCTGCAGGCGCTGGGCCAGCGCCGCGTCACGCAGCTCAGGAATGGAAGGGAGGGAGAAGGTCATGGGGGTTCAATCGCCTGTCAATGCGCCCAGCACGCCGGGCTCGAAATGTTGCTCGATGTAGTCGGCCATGCGCTCGAAGACGGACTCGAGCGTGGGCACCCGGGCACCGAACAGTGCCTGCAGCACGGCCGGATCTTCGAACAGACCATGCAGGTACACGCCCAGCACGTGGCCGGCATCGTTCTGCCAGGCCAGACCGGGGATGAGTTCACGCGCCACGTCACCCTGGGCGGCCATGGCGGGGTGCTGGGCCGTCTGGCCGTGGTGGATCTCGTAGCCCTGCACGGCCAGCTGCGCGAGCGCGGACCACGGGCCCGTCACGGCACCGAAACGCGCGCGTGTGTGCTGCACGGTCTTGGCTGGTTCGAACGCCGTGACCAGGGGCAGCAGGCCCAGGCCGGGCGCGTTGCCGTCGATGCCATGCGGATCGATCAGCGCCTCGCCCAGCATCTGCAGGCCGCCGCAGATGCCCAGCACCGCCCTGCCCTGCGCCGCATGCGCGGCAATGGCCCGGTCCAGGCCCTGCGCACGCAGCCAGGCCAGGTCGCCGCTGGTGTGCTTGGAGCCGGGCAGGATGATCCAGTCCACGCCTTGCAGCTCGGCCGGACTGCGTGCCCAGCGCAGGCTCACGCCGGGCACATTCTTGAGCGGCTGGAATTCGTCCAGGTTGCTGATGCGCGGATAGGCCACCACGGCGATGTGGGTGTGGATCTCGCCGCTGGCCGTATGCCGGTCGTCGAACACGCCGTCTTCTTCCGGCAAACCGTGCTGCCACCACATGGGCAGCGTGGCCACGACAGGCACGCCCGTGAGCTGCTGCAGCTGCTGCGGGCCGGGGGCGAGCAAGGCCGCATCGCCGCGGAACTTGTTGAGCACGAAGCCACGGATCAGCGCGCGATCGGCCTCGGGCAGCAGGGCCCAGGTGCCGTAGAGATGGGCGAAGGCGCCGCCGCGGTCAATGTCGGTGACCAGCAGGCAGCGCGCCTGCGCATGACGCGCCACGCGCAGGTTCACGATGTCGCTGCCCATGAGGTTGATCTCGGCCGGCGAGCCCGCGCCTTCGATCACCACCACGTCGTTCTCGGCCATCAGTGCGTCGAGCGCGCGCGCCACGGTGGGCCAGACTTTCTCGCTGCGGCCGCGCCAGTCCATGCGCGTGAGCTCTTCGTCGATCTGGCCCAGCAGCACGACCTGGCTGTGCGTGTCCCGCTCGGGCTTGAGCAGCAGCGGGTTCATGCACACCTGTGGCTCGGCGCGCGCAGCCAGCGCCTGGAAATACTGTGCGCTGCCGATTTCGCCGCCCACGACGACGCGCGCGTTGTTGCTCATGTTCTGCGCCTTGTAGGGCGCCACCTTGAGCCCTTGCCGCGCGTAATGGCGGCACAGCGCTGTGGTCAGCCAGCTCTTGCCGGCGCCGCTGGTGGTGCCCAGCACCATGACGGCCCGGGCGCTCATGCCCTCACCTCGCCCTCTTCGATGAGCTGCTGCCAGACGACGCGCAGCGCGTCCTGCGAGGACGGCGGCAGCACGCCCAGGCGCACCTGGCCCGGCAGACCGAAGGACGCTGCCGCGCGCAGCTTGATGCCCCGCGCACGCAGGGCCTGCAAAGCCAGCGCCAGCGCCGGCCCCTGCACGGTGGTGCGGGCGCAGAAGAAGTTGGCCAGGCTGGGCGAGCACTGCCAGCCCAGCGACTCGCACACGCCGAGCTGCCGCGCCTTCCAGGCGCGCAAGGTGTCGTGGCTGGCGCGCAGCCATGCCTGCACGTCCTCGCGCACCCAGGCCTGCAAGAGGGCGACGCCGTGCGCGCCCAGCGGCCAGGAGGGGCACAGGGCTTCGAGCTGGGCCACGGCCTCATCGGCCTGCAGCGGGGCGATCACATAGGCGGCGCGCACGCCGGTCAGGCCCAGGGCCTTGTTGGGTGTCCAGAGCTGCCAGACCTGGTCCAGCGCCTCGGGCGGGAGGCTCGGCTCGCCCTGCAGGCGCAGCGGCTCGTAGGCCCGGTCGAGCACGCACAGCGGGGCGGCGCGCAGCAGCTGCGGCAGCTCGGCCTGTGCCTGACCCAGGGGGCTCGAAGGTTCGCAGGCCCAGACCAGGCTGGCGGTGTGCACCTCATCGATCTGACGCAGGCCCCAGGCCAGCGCAGCCGATGCGTAGTCACCGTAGCAGTGCGCGGGCAGCCAGACGCTGCGCGGGCCGCGCTGCGCCACCCAGGCGCTGATGCGGTGGATGAACTCGCTCGCGCTGGCGGCCAGCAGCACGCGACCGGGCGCCACACCGTGCCAGCAGGCGAGCTGCGCGCGCAGCGCGGCATAGGAAGGGTCGGGGTAATGCGTGGCGTCGGCGGCCTGGATCGCGGCCAGGGCCTGGGGACAGGGGCCGCAGGCATTGCTGTTGGTGGAGAAATCGTGCGCGGGCACACCGAGTGCGTCGGGGCCGCCATGCAGCTGCTGCGTGATCATGCGTGATTCTCGCCGAGGAGCATCAGCGTCGCGCCCAGCAGCACGGCCAGCAGCAAGACCACCCGCTCGCCCAGCTGCACGGCCCGCGTGCTGTCCGCGGCCTGCGGTGCGCGGCCGGCTTCGTGCAGCACATAGACACCGGGCTTGCTCAGGCGCACGTCGAGCGCCAGCGCCATGGCCGCCATGGGCCAGCCGCTGTTGGGCGACGGTGTGCGCGGCGCATGTGCGCGCAGCACGCGCCAGGACAGCCCCCCGCGCACCAGCGCGAGCAACAGCGCGGTGAGACGGGCCGGCAACCAGGACAGCACATCGTCCGCGCGCGCGGCCCACTTACCGGCCCAGGTCCAGTCGCGGCCTTCACGCAGGCCGCGGTAGCCCCACATGGCGTCGGCCGTGTTGGCGTAGCGGTAAAGCGCTGCGCCGGGCAGGCCCAGCAGCGCGAACCAGAACAGCGGCGCGACCAGCGAGTCGTTGAGGTTCTCGGCCAGCGACTCGATGGCACTTTCGCGCACCTGGCTGGCGTCGAGCTGGCTTACGTCTCGGCTGACCAGGCGCGCCAGTTGCGAACGTCCGCTCTCCAGGCTGGTCTGCAGGGCCGCTTCAACCGCCTGCACTTCATCGCGCAGCATGCGCCAGGCCAGCAGGGGTTTGAGCAGCAGGCCCAGCAGCACCGCTGCGGCCCACGCATGCCAGGACAGCAGGGTTTGCTGGACAAGGAACGCGACGAGCCCCACCCCCACAGCGCCCAGGCTCCAGGCCAGCGCGCCGCACACGAAACGGGTGATGTCCGCGCCCTGCCCAGTCTGGGTGGCTGGCGGCGCGATGCGACGGCCCATCCAGCCGAGGTAGTGGCCCATCCACACCACCGGGTGCCAGCGCACCGGAGGCTCTCCGAACCAGCGGTCGACCACCAGGGCGAGCCAGAGCGCGGCGGCCAGCGACGGTCCCAGGGCGAAGGCAGGGGGCCAGAATTCCATCAATCCTCGATGCCCCGCTGCGCCGGGATGCCGGCGTTGAAGGCGTGTTTGATCTTCGTCATCTCGGTCACGGTGTCGGCCAGCTGGATGATTTCGGGCGGGCAGCGCCGCCCCGTGAGCACCACGTGGACTTCCTTGGGCCGGGTGCGCAGGGTCGCCAGCACTTCGTCGAGTGGCAACCAGCCGTAGATCAGCGGGTAGGTGATCTCGTCGAGCACCACCAGGAAAAACTCACCCGAAAGGATGGCCGCCCTCGCCTTGGCCCAGCCGTCGCGCGCGAGCTGGGCGGAGTGCTCCAGGTCCTGGCTCTTCCAGCTGAAGCCGTCGCCCAGGCCTTCGATGGGGATGCCGATCTGCTCGAACATGCGATGCTCGCCGAAGCGCGCCGTGGGCACCTTCATGAACTGGTAGATCTTCACGGCCTTGCCACGGCCGTGCGCGCGCAGGGCCAGGCCGAAGGCGGCCGTGCTCTTGCCCTTGCCGTCGCCGGTGTTGACCAGGACGAGACCGCGGCGTTCGCCCTCGGGTTTCTCGTAGGGTTTCTCGCTGGGGGGTGTTTCGATCTGCATCTTCAAATTCTCGGGAGTGAGATCCATTGTTCGTCGAGCCGTGCGATACGGATCCGCCGCTCGAACACCGTTTCGAGCGCGCGGTGGGTGGCGGCGTCATCGCAGGCGCCATGGTGGGCCACACGGCCCTGGGCCATGACGACCAGTTCGTCGGCCTGCAGTGCGAGCGAGATTTCATGCAACACGCTGACCACGGTGCGGCCCTGGCGCACAAGCTCACGCACGAGCAGCAGCCAATCCACCTGATGTGGCGGATCTAGGTTGGCCAGCGGCTCATCCATGAGCAGCACCTGGGCCTGCACGGCCAGCGCGCGGGCCAACAGCACACGCTGGCGCTCGCCGCCCGAGAGCTGGCCCAGCGGACGGTGGCGCCAGTCCCAGGCCTGGGTAGCACGCAAGGCTTGCTCCACGGCGGCATGGTCGGCCGCGCTGGGCGGCGCCAGCCAGGGCTGGTGTGGCAGGCGGCCGAGCATGGCCACGTCGTAGCTTGTCAGGTCGTCCGCCGAACTTTCGTTCTGTCCCAGCCAAGCCAGCTGCCGCGCCCGCACGCGTTGCGGCAGGTCCTGCAGAGGCTGTCCCAGCAGCGCCACGCGCCCCTGATGCGGCAGCAAACCGGCCAGGCATTTGAGCAAGGTGGATTTGCCGGCGCCATTGGGGCCCACGATGCTGGTCCAGCAGCCGGCCGGGATGTTCAGCGACACGCCATACAGCACCGGTGTGCGGGCCGGGCCATGGCCCAGGTGCACTTCGATGCCTTGGGCGTGGAGGGCCGGCGCAGAGATCACGGTGGTCATGCCGGGCTCCCGACGCGTGCGGTGCCGCGGTGCATCAGCCACAGCAGATACCCGCCACCGAGCACCGCAGTCAGCACGCCCACGGGCAGTTCCTGCGGGGCGATCAGGCCGCGGGCCAGGGTGTCGGCCGCCATCAGCAGCACACCGCCCACCAGGCTGGACAGCAGCATGAGATGAGCGTGCGTGGTCTTGACGATGGAACGCACGAGGTGCGGAGCGGCCAGGCCGACGAAGGCGATCAGCCCCGTTTGCGCCACCGCGGTGCCCGTGGCCAGTGCGAGCACGGCCACCAGGGCCGCACGCATGGGCGCCACCGGCAGGCCGAGACTGATGGCCGTGGCATCGCCCAGGCTCAGGCCGTCGAGCACACGTGCCAGCAGCCAGGCGGCCAGTGCACACAGGCACCACACGACGGCCATGAGCACCCAGGACGTCCAACCCACGAAGGCCGTGGATCCGAGCATGAAGGCCTGCATGGCCTGCAGGGAGTCGGGCGAAAACAACAAGACCAGGTGCGTCATGGCGCCCAGCACCACGCCCACCACCACGCCGGCCAGCAGCAGGCGCAGGGTATGGCCCACCCCGCGCGAGAGCACCAGGGTCAGCAGCACCGCCAGCACGGCGCCAAAGAATGCCGCGCCCGTGAGCCCCAGCCGCACCCAGACGCTGCTGGAGAACACACTGACGGCCACCCCGCTGTTCATCATGTTGCCGCCGCCCAGCATGCCCGCTGCGCCGCCGAGTGCGGCCAGCGCCAGCGCGACACCCAGGGCTGCACCGGACGCGCTGCCCAGCAGATAAGGATCGGCCAGGGGGTTGCGAAACAGCCCCTGCGCCACGGCGCCGGCCAGACCCAGCAAGGCACCTGCGGCCCAGGCGCCCAGGGTGCGCGGCAGACGGATCTCCCAGACGATCTGTTTCGCCATGGCGGTCTGCTCCGGGTCCAGCGCCGGATGCAACAAAGGCTGCAGCAGGTTCTCGAAACCGGCGCTGCCGACGCAGATGCCCAGTGCCGACAGGCCAAGGGCCAGCAGTACGCTGACCAGGGTCAGCCAGGCAATGCGCGGCTGCTTCATGGCTGGGCCCTCGCAGCCGCCTTGGCTTCCAGGCACCGGGCCATGAGGCGCGCCGCCTCGGCCATGCGGGGTCCAGGCCGCACCAGGACGTTGGCCTCTTCGCTGGGGAAGATGCAGACCCGCTGTTCACGCAGCGCACGGATGCCCTGCCAGCCCGGTCGTGTCATCAGGCCGCTGGCGCTGCGCTGGCCGATCATGATGAGATCAGGATTGGCGCGCACGATGTACTCGGGGTTGAGCTTGGGAAAGGGGCCAAGTTTGGCGGGTACGATGTTCTGGACGCCCAGGCGTGCCAGGGTTTCGCCGATGAAGGACGATTCGCCGGCCGCATAGGGCCCCGGATTCACCTCAAAGTAGACCTTCACGCCGCGCACGCTGGCCGGCAGAGACTGGGCCGCGGCCGACACGCCGGCGTCGATGGCACGCCAGATGCGTGCGGTGTCGGGCACGTCGAGCAGTTGGCCCAGCTTGAACATGACGCGTTGAACGTCTGCATGGGTCTTGGGCTCCAGCGCCACCACCTTGAGCCCCAGGGCTTCGAGCCGATCCCCTGCGCGGGAGGACTTGGCCATCAGCACCACATCGGGTTTGAGGGCCACGATCAGTTCGATGTTCGGATCGATACCGCCGCCAACCTGGGGCAGCTTTTGCAGACTGGCCGGAAAGTTGGAATAGCGGTCCACGCCGACGATGTGATGGCAACGCCCCAGCTCGCAGACCGTCTCGCTGAGCGAGGGCAGCAGGCTGACGATGCGTTGCGGCGGCTGCGAGAGCGTGACAGACACGCCGCGGTCATCGGTGATCTGCAAGCCTGCGGCGGGCAGGCCCAGAAGCAGCAGCCATGCCAAAAGTAGATGCTTCATCACGGCGCTTTCAAGGTCAGTGGCAGGCCGGCGGCCATGAAGCACACGCGCTCGCAGACGCGCGCCACCTCCTGGTTGAGCCGGCCCAGGGTGTCGACGAAGTGGCGCACCTCGCGGCCGAGGGGGATCACGCCCAGGCCGATCTCGTTGCCCACGAGCACCACGGGCCCGGCCGCCGCCTGCAGGGCCTGCAGCAGGGCCTCGATGGGGGGGGCGCCGGCCGGGCCTTCGGCGGGCATGAGGTGATTGGTGAGCCACAGGGTCAGACAATCCACCACGAGCAGGGTCTCGGGGCCGCTGTGCTCTGTGATCGCGCAGTCGAGGTGCAGCGGCTCTTCGATGGTCTGCAGGCCCGGAACACGCAGCGCACGTTCGCGCTGGTGCCGGGCGATGCGCTCGCGCATCTCGGCGTCATGGGCCTGACCCGTGGCGATCAGTACCGCCTGGTGCCGGGGCGACTGCGCCAGCCACACACCGGCCAGGCTTTCGGCCCGACGCGACTTGCCGCTGCGCTGGCCACCGAGGATGAGTTCGCTGCGCGCGACGGTCAACACTTCATCCATGTTGGCGGCTCCAGTCCATGATGAGGCGATGCAGCTGGGCGACGCCATCGGTGAGCGCGGCGGGGCCGGGCTGCAGGATGTCGGCCGACTTGATCTCGAAGAGCTGCTGGTGCTTCACCGCCGGAACGTCGTGCCAGCCAACACGCGCGGCCACCTTCTCGGGCCGGAATTTCTTGCCGCACCAGGAGCCGATGATGAGATCGGGCGCGCGCCGCACGATCTCGGCGCCGTCGGCGATGATGCGCTGCTTGCCCATGGGCTGGACGGCCAGTTCGGGAAAGATGTCGTCGCCACCGGCGATGCCGATGAGCTCGGACACCCAGCGGATGGCGCTGATGTGGGGCTCGTCCCATTCCTCGAAGTACACGCGCGGGCGCCGCGGAAGAGCTGCCGCCGCGGCACGCAGATCGTCCAGGCTCCGACGCAGCGCGGCAATGCGCTGCGCACCCTGCTCCGCCTGCCCCACCATGGCGGCCACCTGGTACATCATGGAAAAGATCTCCTCCACGCTGCGCTGGTTGAACACCGTGATCTGGATGCCTTTGCGGATGAGGTCGCTGGCAATATCGGCCTGCAGATCGGAGAAGCCGAAGACGCAGTCGGGCTCGAGCGCGACGATCTGCTCGATCTTCGCGCTGAGGAAGGCGCTGATCTTCGGCTTCTCGGCCCGCGCGCGGCGTGGCCGCACGGTGTAGCCCGAGATGCCCACGATGCGCCGCTCCTCGCCCAGCAGGTAGAGCCACTCGGTCGTCTCCTCGGTGAGGCAGACGATGCGCTGCGGACCCAGCGTCGGCGTGGCGTTCATGCGGCCAGCTCCCGTACCGGGTGGGCCAGCCCTGAGCAGAACAGGCGCGCCACCAGCGCCGGATCGGACGGGAACCAGGCGTGGAAATAACTCGCCACGATGGCGTCCAGCTGGTACACCGCCTCGCCCTCCCCGGCCGCGCCGGCTGGCCGCTGGGTGCGCAGGCTGGGCTGCAGCGGCGTGTCGCAGGTCGAGTAATGGAAGGTGTGGCCGCGCAACTGCCCATCACCGATAGGCAAGGCCTGCGGGCCGAGGGCTGCCAGGCGCTTCTGCAAGGTGACGCTGCCGGGCAGCAGACCCCACAGCGCATGGGTGACGCCCGCGCCATCGGTCAGTCGCTCGAACAAGGCCATCATGCCGCCGCATTCGGCCCACAGCGGCTGGCCCGCTGCCACATGGGCGCGCAGGCTGTCACGCAGGCCGTGGTTGGCAGACAGTCGTGCGGCATGCAGTTCCGGGTAACCGCCGGGCAACCAGACGGCGTCACAGGCCGGCAGTGCCGTGTCCTGCAGCGGTGAGAAAAAGACCACCCGGGCGCCGAGACGCTGCAGGCATTCGATGTTGGCGGCGTAGATGAAGCAGAAGGCTGCGTCAGAGGCCACCGCCACGGTGCGGCCCTGCAGCAAGGCGGGCACGGGCGCCGCTACGACAGGGCTGGGGAAATCCACGGTCCACTGCGCACGCAACTCCTCGAGCGTCATGCGTCCGAGCGGCGTCTCGGCCAGGGCATCGGCAGCGGCATCCAGGCGCTGCTGCGCATCGCCGAGTTCGGTGGCGGCCACCAGTCCCAGATGACGCTCGGGCAGGACCAGGGCCGGATTGCGCTGCAGCGCGCCCAGCCAGTGCTGCGGATCCCGCAGGCCCTGTTGCAGCATCTCGGCATGGCGCGTACTGCCCACGCGATTGGCCAGCACGCCGGCCCAGCGCAAGCCGGGCTGGTAGTGCTGCAGACCATAGGCCAGCGCACCGAAGGTCCCGGCCATGGCCGAGGCATCGATCACCGCCAGCACGGGCAGGCCGAAGTGTTGCGCCAGATCGGCCGCGCTGGGCTGGCCGTCATACAGGCCCATGACGCCCTCGACCAGGATGAGGTCGGCCTCGCCCGCGGCCTGCGCCAGGCGCGCGCGGCAATCGGCCTCGCCGGTCATCCAGAGATCGAGCTGGTGCACAGGCGCACCGGTGGCTAGCGTGTGCCAGAACGGGTCCAGGAAATCGGGCCCGCACTTGAAGACCCGGACCCGCCGCCCCTGGCGCGCGTGCAGACGGGCCAGCGCGGCCGTGACCGTGGTCTTGCCCTGACCAGACGCCGGAGCGGCGATCAGCAGGGCGGGACAGCGTGTGATGTTGGTCATACGTCTAGCTTAACGGGGGGCCCAGCGCAGGGTCAGATAAGCCGCCCGGCCCTGCTGGTTGTAGCCGTTGACGGTCTGGTAGACCTTGTCGCCCAGATTGTTGATGCGCGCCTGCACCGACCAGTCCTTGTTCAACGCATAGTCCACATGGGCGTCCAGCGTGCCGAAGCCCGGCAGGTAGATGGTGTTCGTCGCGTTGTCGTAACGCTCGGACGCTGCGAGCAGCGTGGCGCCGTACTTCCAGGGGCCCGCACGGTAGTCTGCTCCCAGCGTCAGCTGCTCGTCGGCGCGGCGCGCCAGCATCCGGCCCGTGGCCTCGTCACGCGCCTCAAGCAGA
Source organism: Hylemonella sp. (assembly GCA_046299695.1). Taxonomy (GTDB): domain Bacteria; phylum Pseudomonadota; class Gammaproteobacteria; order Burkholderiales; family Burkholderiaceae_C; genus Hylemonella. The sequence continues at coordinate 25,849 of JBKBHP010000009.1, read as the reverse complement.
TCGAGCACGGCTCGCAGGCCCAGGGCCTCCAGCTGGTGGTTGTAGCTCAGCGTCCAGCCCTGGATGCGCGCTCGCGGGATGTTGGCGACAACGGGCTGCAGCGTGATGAAGCCCTGGATGCGGTTGTCGAAGTAGACGACCTTGTACTCCTGCGTGCCCGGCGCATAGGCCAGACCGACCTCGCGGTTGCGCCCTTCTTCGGGCTGGGTCGTCGCGTTGCCGAAATTCGGGAAGTACAGGGTATTGAAAGAGGGGGCCTTGAAGGAGGTGCCGTAGGACACATGGGCTCGCAGCTCACGCGTGAGCTTGTAGCCGTAGCCCGCAAAGCCGGTGGTGGCGCCACCGAACTGCGAGTTGTCGTCGCGGCGCACATTGAGTTGCCAGCTGTGACCGGCGGCCTCGCCGTTGAGCCCTGCGAACACCGAGTCCGTGCTGCGTTGCTTGACGGCGTAGGCCGTGGTTCCGCTCACCCGCTGATCTACGCGCTCCAGACCAGCCAGTACAAGACCCAGCGAGGTGCTGACCTCGTTGAGCCAGGACCATTGATCCTGATGCGTGTCGAAGCGTGTTGGCGCCGTCCCGGTGTAATTGGTGGATTTGTCGTCGCTGCCGCCATAGGCCAGGCGGGTCTTCCAGCGCCGCAGCAACTGGCCTTCCAGATTCAGGCCGTAACTCTGGGTCTGGACGTCGGCATAGGTATCGAAGCTGCTGGCGCCGCTGTCGTAATGGTTCACGCCATCGGCGTAGAGCAGATTGGCCCCGAGTTTCCAGCCGGGCGCCAGACGCCAACTGGTGGACGCGTGCAGGCTGTCCTGGGAAAAGCCATCGCGATCAATGTTGTGGCTGGTGCCGACCGCCGGATTGGTCGCCGAGAAACCTTTCTCACGCAGGGTCTGCACCCCGAGGTTGTAGGACAGGTCCCCGGAACCGCCACTCAGTCCTGTGCTGACCTCACGACGCCCGGCGCTGCCCACGGTCGCGCTGGCGTAGGGAAAGAAACCCTCACGGCCCTGACGCGTGAAGATCTGGATCACGCCGCCCACAGCATCACTGCCGTAAAGCGCCGAAGCCGGGCCCTTGAGCACTTCGATGCGTTCGATGCTCTCGAGCGGGATGTTGTCGAAATTGGCCTGACCGGCCGTGGCAGAGCCCACCCGCACGCCGTCCACCAGCAGCAGCACATGGGTGCTGGCCGTGCCACGAATGAAGACGCTCGAGTTCTTGCCCAAGCCTCCGTTGCCTGTCACCTGGACACCCGCCACCCGGGCGATCAGTTCGGCGACGGTCCGGCCCGTACCTCGCTCGATGTCTTCGCGGGTGATCACGGTCACGTCGCTGAGCACGGCGTCGGCGCGCGACTCGGTACGGGTGGCGGTGACCACGGTGGGGCTGAGTTCGCCCATCTGGGCGTGCAAAGAAGCGGAAACGAAGACCCCGACCAGACCGATGACGGCCGGACGCAGGGACGAAACACAGATTTTCATGATGAACAAGGAGCACGGTGTCCTCCCCGGCTTCCCCGCCAGGGCATGGACGGCACGGCTGCGCGCAGGCGCACAACCACCTCGTTGGCCGGTATCCGGGCTGGTGGAAACAACCTCCATCGCCTTCCCGGCTGCTTGTTCAGGGCAACCAGTGGCCGATTGATGGAAGCGGCGCCTTGCGGCGCGTCCACTTACCGTTGCGGGGGCAGCGCAGGTTGGGCTGGCCGAGGGGTCGGCTGGCCTTCCTGCTTCCCGTTGAACTGCGGCGTGTGAACCACACCGCGAGCACCAACGGCTGAGATTTTACGTTCGAAATCTTGCGTAAACCCTACAATGGCAAGACTTTTATTTGCTATCCATGGCCAAGCCCCCGCCCATCGAAGAACTGGTTGAACGCGTCGAGCGCCTGCTCGTGCGCTACGAGGAGCTGCAGCGCACCAACGAGCTGCTGACCGATCAGATCGAGGAACTCACCACGGAGCGCGACCTGCTGAAGCAGCGCTTGGCCGCGGCCCGCACGCGTGTGGACGCGCTGCTGGAACGCATCTCCGAGCCGGCTGAGGGCGAAGGCCAGAAGGACGCCGCATGAAGCAGCTCGAAGTGCAGATCATGGGGCAGAGCTATCTGCTGAGCGCGCCCGAGGGGGGCGAGGCACGCCTGCTCGAAGCCGTGGAACGGGTGGACACGGCCATGTGCAAGATCCGCGACGCCGGCAAGGTCAAGGCGCGCGACCGCATCGCGGTGCTGGCCTCGCTGAACCTCGCCTTTGATCTGAGCGACCGAGAGCCCGCCGCCGCCCCGCCCCGGGCCAGCGTCGCCGCGGCCAGCACCACCGCCGAGGCCGATGCCGTGATCCTGGGCCTGATCCAGCGCCTGGACGCCGCACTCGGTGAAGATGGCCGGTTGATTTGACAGCCCCCCGGGCTCTGCTCCCTTCGTTCGCTACGCTTCCCCTTCGCAGCGGCAACGCCAGTGACCTGGATTGGCCGGTCCGTGTCGCTCCGCGACAAGCCCTATCGGCACCGATGAGCGCCGGGCACTACAATGGCTCGGTCTGCAATGCCATCGGGCTTTAAATTCCTTGAACCAATGCTCATTGAGCCCGGGCTTGGAACATCGCCCGGCCGGCGTGATCATCTCGCGTCAGATGAACCCAAGGCCGAAGCTGACCTCGCCCACCTGAACCCCGGTTCAGGATGCGGCCTGGTGGCACTTGCAGACACCTACCTTCCGCGCCCCTGATCTCCCCCCTTCCCCCTCCCGCATGTTTCTCGAACCCCAGTTGATCGCAGAACTGGCCCTGATGGGTGTCTGCGCCGGTTTTCTTGCGGGCCTGCTGGGCATCGGCGGCGGCATGATCATGGTGCCCTTCATGACCATCATCCTGGAGGCCAAGGACTTCCCGGCCGAGTATGTGGTCAAGATGGCGGTCGCCACCTCGCTGGCGACCATCTGCTTCACGTCGCTGTCGTCCGTGCGCGCGCATCACAAGCACGGCGCCGTGCTGTGGCCGGTGGCGCGCGTGCTCGCGCCGGGCATCCTGGTCGGTGCCCTGATCGGTGCGCAGATCGCCGCGGCGCTGCCGACGCGCGTGCTGGGCCTGGTGTTCTCGCTCTTCATCGCCTATTCCGCCACGCAGATGATCCTGGACCGCAAGCCCAAGCCCACACGCACCCTGCCGGGCGCGGCCGGCATGTTTGGCATGGGCAATGTGATCGGCCTGCTGTCCTCCGTCGTGGGCGCGGGTGGCGCCTTCGTCTCCGTGCCTTTCATGACCTGGTGCAACGTCAAGATCCATCAGGCCGTGGCCACCTCGGCCGCGCTGGGCTTCCCGATTGCGCTTGCCGGCACCCTGGGTTACATCTGGGCCGGTCGCGGCCTGCCGGACATGCCCCCAGGGGCCTTCGGCTACCTCTATCTGCCGGGTCTGCTGGTCATTGCCACGACCAGCATCCTGACCGCCCCGCTGGGCGCGCGCACGGCGCACCGCATGGACATTCGCCCGCTCAAGCGCGCCTTCGGTGCGGTGCTCTACCTGCTGGCGGCGTACTTCCTGATGCGCTAGCCACTCCGCGCCTCGCAGGAACAGCTGTCCAACCTTTGGGGACGGCAAAACCGGGTCGCGGGCACCGATAATCCCCGCTGGACTATCGACGACCAAGCATCTCCGAGGGGACACACGACATGCGTATCGCCATCATCGGCCAGCAGGATTTCGGCAAGGCCGTGCTGGAAGCCTTTCTCGCACGTGGCGACGACATTGCCGGCGTGTTCTGCAAGCCCGAGAAGCCGGGCGAGAAGCCCGACGCCCTGCGCGCAGCCGCCGAAGGCCTCGGCCTCAAGGTCCTGCAGTTGCCCAGCCTCAAGAGCCCCGAAGCCGAGGAGGCCCTGCGCGCGCTCGACGTGGATCTGGGCGTGATGGCCTATGTGCTGCAGTTTGCCCCGCAGTCCTTCGTCAACATCCCGAAGCACGGCACCATCCAGTACCACCCGTCGCTGCTGCCGCGGTACCGCGGCCCCTCCTCGATCAACTGGCCCATCGCGCGCGGCGACACCGCGACCGGGCTGACCATCTTCCGACCGACCGACGGGCTCGACGAAGGCCCGGTGATCCTGCAGAAGACCTGCACCATCGGTCCTGACGACACACTGGGCGACGTCTACTTCAAGCAGCTCTTCCCCCTGGGCGTGGAGGCCCTGCTGGAAGCCGCCGACCTCGTGGTCGCCGGTCGGCACACTGAGACCGTGCAGGACGAAAGCCAGGCCAGCTACGAGGGCTGGTTCAAGGCCGAGGAGTCGCGCATCCACTGGGCCAACCATGTGGACCAGGTCTACAACCTGATCCGCGCCTGCAACCCTGCCCCGGGTGCCTGGTGCGAACTCGGTGGCGTCAAGGTTTCGCTCTACGATTGCCGCAAGCACCCGGTGCGCACCTACGGCGCGGTGCGCGGCAAGCCCGGCGAGATCGTGCGCATCACGCAGGAGTCTCTCTTCATCAATGCCCAGGGCGGCATGATCGAGGTGCTGCGCCTCAAGCCCGAAGGCGGCAAGAAGATGGCGGCGGCGGACTTCGCACGCGAGCGTGGCCTGCAGGCCATCGCGCAGGCCACGGCTTGATCAGCGCCTCGCACTCAACAGTCAAACGGCGGCTTCGGCCGCCTTTTTCTTTTTTGCGCGTGCATCATGTACTTGGCGTAAACATAAGACGCTGGTGATGCGTTGAAAAGTTGCGTGACGCCGCCTACGCGCAGATACGCAATACCCCCACTCGTGAAAACCCTAGGGCCCGCGAAAATTATTGAAAAGTTGACCGCAATCAAGAGCGTTTTCGCGAGAAAATTTCACAGTAGCTGGCATCGATTGCTGCGAAGTGATCGAGAGGCTATCGAAGAGTGGTCCTCGTCGACAGACGGTTTATCAACAGGAGACAAAGATGAAGAGCTTTCAAGCCAAAATGAAAACCCGGGTCGTGGCAGCTGCCACCGCCATCATCGCCGCAACCGGCCTCGGTGCGTCGATGACGGCCCATGCCTGGGAGCCGACCAAACCCGTCGAGTTCGTCGTGCCCGCCGGCACCGGCGGCGGTGCTGACCAGATGGCCCGCCTGATGCAGGGCATCATCGTCAAGCACAAGCTGATGAACCAGTCTCTGATCGTGGTGAACAAGTCCGGTGGTGCCGGCGCCGAGGGCTTCCTCTCCGTCAAGGAAGCCAAGGGCGATCCGCATAAGATCATCATCACCCTGTCCAACCTCTTCACCACCCCGCTGGCCACCGGTGTGCCCTTCAACTGGAAGGACATGACCCCCGTCTCCATGATGGCGCTCGACCAGTTCGTGCTGTGGGTCAACGCTGACAAGCCCTACAAGACCGCCAAGGAGTACCTGGATGCCGTCAAGGCCGCCGGCCCCAACAAGATGAAGATGGGCGGCACGGGCTCCAAGCAGGAAGACCAGATCCTGACCGTGGGTATCGAAAAGGCCACCGGCACCAAGTTCATCTACATCCCGTTCAAGGGGGGTGGTGAGGTGGCGGTGCAGCTGGTTGGCGGCCACGTCGATTCCAGCGTGAACAACCCGGCCGAGGCCGTGGCCCAGTGGCGTGCCGGCAAGCTGCGCGCCCTGTGCGTGTTCGACGACACCCGCATGCCCTACAAGGAAAAGGTCACCGACACCCAGTCGTGGAACGACATCCCGACCTGCAAGGAAGCTGGCGTGCCGGCTGACTACGTCATGCTGCGCGGCATCTTCGCCGCTCCCGGCATCACGGCCGACCAGCTCAAGTACTACGTGGATCTGATGAACAAGATCCGCGCCACGCCGGACTGGAAGGAGTACATGGAGAAGGGTGCCTTCAACCAGTCCTTCATGACCGGCGCCGACTTCACCAAGTGGCTCACCGCTGCTGAAAACACCCACCGCGACCTCATGAAGGAAGCGGGCTTCCTGGCCAAGTAATCCGCCTGGCCCGGTAAAAAACCAAACCGCCGGACCCGGCATCTCTGCCCGGGTCCGGCTCCTCCCCAACCCAACGCAACTGCAACAGTGGGACGGTGACCGGCACAACTGGCACTGACCCGAGTTTTCTGCCGCCCAAAATTACATCAACCGACCTTTCTTTTTCACGGAATTGAATATGGAATCACACGAAGGCGAACGCAAAGGCGTAGCCACCAACATCGTCGACGCCGTCGTCGCTGTCTTGGTCCTCATCATGGGCGGCATCGTTATCTATGGCAGCCGCAAGCTGGGCTCCGAGTGGGGCGCGGACGGTCCTGGCGCCGGCTATTTCCCCTTCTACATCGGCGTCATCCTCTGCATCTCCGGCGTCGGCGTGCTCTATCAGTCCCTGGCCGGCAAGGATCAGAACAAGGAAGTCTTCGTCGATCGCGAGCAACTGGGCCGAGTGTTCTCGGTGCTGATCCCCGCCGCCGTCTATGTGGGCTTCATCCAGCTGATCGGCATCTATGTGGCGTCGGCGCTCTACATCGCGCTGTTCATGATCATCCTGGGCAAATACAGCGTGATCAAGAGCGTGATCATCGGCGTCGCGGTCAACACCCTCTTCTTCATGATGTTTGAAGTCTGGTTCAAGGTTCCGCTGCACAAGGGCGCCTTCGACCCGCTCAGCTTCCTGGGCTACTGAGCACGCACGCGGAATAACGGAGATTAGAGAAAATGGAAGAAATCAACGCATTGTTCCAGGGCTTCGCCACGGTGATGACCCCCATGAACTTCCTGCTCATGGTGGTCGGCATCATCCTGGGTGTGCTCATCGGCGTGCTGCCAGGCCTGGGCGGCGCCAACGGCGTGGCCATCCTGCTGCCGCTGACCTTCAGCATGAACCCGACCTCGGCCATCATCATGCTGTCCTGCATCTACTGGGGCGCGCTGTTCGGCGGCGCCATCACCTCGGTGCTGTTCAACATCCCGGGTGAGCCCTGGTCGGTCGCCACGACCTTCGACGGCTATCCCATGGCCCAGAAAGGCCATGCCGGCGAAGCGCTGACCGGCGCCTTCACCTCGTCCTTCATCGGCGCCTTCGTGGCGGTGGTGATGATCACCTTCCTGGCTCCGCTGGTCGCCAAGTTCGCCCTGAAGTTCGGCCCGCCCGAGTTCTTCTCGGTCTACCTGCTGACCTTCTGCAGCTTCGTGGGCATGGGCAAGGGTTCGCCCTTCAAGATCCTGGCCTCGATGACCATCGGCTTCGCCCTGGCGGCCGTGGGCATGGATACCGTGACGGGCCAGCTGCGCCTGACCTTCGGCTTCCATGAACTGATGCGCGGCTTCGACTTCCTGATCGCGGTGATCGGCCTGTTCGGTATCGGTGAGATCCTGCTGTCCATGGAAGAAGGCCTCTCCTTCTCGGGCAAGAGCGCCAAGATCGACCCCAAGGTCGTCTGGCAGACCTGGAAGAAGCTGCCCGCCTACTGGGCCACTTCGCTGCGCAGCTCGGTGATCGGCATCTGGATGGGCATCACCCCCGGTGGCGCCACCCCGGCCTCGTTCATGGCCTACGGCATTGCCAAGAAGGTGTCCAAGACCGGCGACAAGTTCGGTACCGGTGAGCTCGAAGGCATCGTCGCTCCCGAAACCGCCGCCCACGCCGCCGGTACGGCCGCTCTGCTGCCCATGCTGGCCCTCGGTATCCCCGGCTCCCCGACCGCCGCCGTGCTGCTGGGTGGCCTGCTGATCTGGGGTCTGCAACCCGGCCCGCTGCTCTTCGTCGAGCAGAAGGACTTCGTCTGGGGCCTGATCGCTTCCATGTACCTGGGTAACCTGGTGGGTCTGCTGGTCGTGCTGACGACGGTGCCGCTGTTCGCCTCGATCCTGCGCATCCCCTTCTCGATCATCGCGCCTGTGATCATCGTGATCTGCGCCATCGGTGCCTACACCGTGCACAACGCCATGCTCGACATCTGGTTCATGCTGCTGTTCGGTGTGGTCGGTTACGTGTTCAAGAAGCTCGACTACCCGATCGCGCCGCTGGTGCTGGCCCTGGTGCTGGGCGACAAGGCCGAGGACTCCTTCCGCCAGGCCATGCTGGTCTCGCAGGGTGAGATGTCGATCATGTTCTCCAACGCACTTGTCGGATCCATCACCACCCTCGCCCTCTTGCTGCTCTTCTGGCCGGTCATCTCCAAGCTGATCGCCCTCGTCAGGCCGCCGAAGCAGGACGAGTTCGCCGACCAGCGCGGCGTGGACTGATCTCCTGAGCCCGCCCTGCCCGACCACCCCGCATTGAAGGAGTCCAGACCATGGCTGTGATTGCAATGACCCAGGAAATGGGATCGCTCGCAAAAGACGTGGCCACGGAACTGGCCGCCGCGATGAACCTCACCATGCTGCGCCATGAGGTGGTGGATCACGTGGCCGGCAAGATGCATGTGTCGTCCAGCCTCATCAAGCGGCTGCGCGAGGGCAAGGCGGGGCTCATCGAGCGGGCCACGGCGGATACGGCGAGCATGGCGCTCTACACCGCCGAGGAACTCTTCGAACTGGCCAACCAGGGCAATGTGGTCCTGCGCGGCTGGGGTGCCACCTGCCTGCTGCGCCCGGTGCCTCATGTGGTCACCGTGCGCATCACGCGCTCCTTCCACAAGCGCGTCGAATGGCTCATGAACCATCTGGAGACCGACGACCGCGATTTCGCGGAAAGCGAGATCCGGCGCAGCGACCATGCCCACGCCACGCGCATGCATCAGCAGTTCGGCGTGACCTGGGGCGATCCTGTGCTCTACGACCTGGTGCTCAACACAGACCGCCTGAGCGTGCACAGCTGTGTGGAACAGATCCGCCAGCTCACACAGCGCCCCGAGTTCCAGGAGTCCGAGGCGTCGCGCCAGCTGCTGGCCAACATGGCGCTGTCGGCCCACGTGCGCTCGGCCCTCAAGGCCAACGAAAGCACGCAGGAAGTGAACATCACGGTCGAAGCCCAGCAGGGACGCGTCGTCCTCAAGGGCATCGTGGTCAACGACCAGGAGCACCAGCAGGCCGAGAAGGTTGCTGCGGGTGTGCCGGGTGTGAAGGGCGTCGAGAACCGCCTGCGGCTCATGAAAGCCTCCCGGAGCTTCACCTATTCCAAGACCTGAGCGGCATCTGCCGACCTGCCCTGAGCGGACAGGGCAGCCTCCAGGCCTGTTCCCACCGGAACAGGCCTTTTTTCTTGGGTCGGCGCAGAAGCGCCCCGGTCTCAGATCTTGCCGCGCTGCTTGAGGCGGCTCAGCGTCTCGGCCGACAGATTCAGGTAGGCCGCGAGCTCCTTCTTGGGGATGCGGTCGAACAGCTCGGCGTGCTTGCGTACAAACCGGTGCACACGGCCCGGAGCATCCAGCAGGTGCAAGGTGATAGTGTGCGCCATGATCTCGCTCATCAGGTGCATCACGCTGTACTCGAAGAGATGCTTTTCCTCAGGATGTCGTTCGAGGAAGCTGATCCACTCGGGCATGGGCAGCTTCACCACCCTCGCCTTGGTCACCGAAACAATGCTGTAGGGCGTGGGCGTCTTCAAAGACCATGCGGCGTAGCTGGTTTCCATCTCGCGCTCGGCCGCGAAGCGCAGGATCATTTCCTTGCCCTGCGGGTTGGCCACCACACGCTTGAGCACGCCGTCGAGAATGAAGTACTGCTCCATCTCGTGCACGCCCTGGTGCAGCAGGAAATCCCCCTTGTTGCAGTCCACCACCGTGAGATGCTGCTCCAGCTCCTCGTGCGAAGTGGCACTCATGCCCTTGAGGACGTGGTTCTGGCGGAGTTGAACGCGGATGATGTTCTTTTCCGGATGATTCTCTATGGATGTCATGGGGTCCTGGCATCGCGTGTTCCCGGCGCCTGCTTCGGGTCATCGTCCCTCTGGAAGATGGTCATTTGTCCCGAAAATTGACCGTGGTCAATGGCGAAAAACGGATCGCTTCCTATCATAACCCGGCGTTACCAAGCAACCCGGCTCCACCCTCGTGAAGCCTCGTGCGTTGGCAACGTTGGCACCTCCCGCCTGCGCGCTCCCGGCGGCTGCCTTAACCCCTGGAGCCGCAGGTATTTGCCAGCCGGGTCGCCCGACTTCCAAAGACGTCCAAAACCGAGAGAGACTGCACCATGTCCAACGACGCCCAAACCAGAGAACTGACCGACGGCTTCCACCTCGTCATCGATGCTCTGAAACTCAACGGGATCAAGAACATCTACGGCCTGCCGGGTATTCCGATCACCGATCTGACCCGTATGCTGCAGGCCGAAGGCCTGCGCGTGATCTCCTTCCGCCACGAGGCCAACGCGGGGAATGCCGCGGCCATCGCCGGCTTCCTCAACGGCGCCGAAGGCGTGCCCGGCGTGTGCCTCACGGTGTCCGCCCCCGGCTTCCTCAACGGCCTGGTCGCCCTCGCCAACGCCACGACCAACTGCTGGCCCATGATCCTGATCTCCGGCTCCTCCGAGCGCGAGATCGTCGACCTGCAACAGGGTGACTACGAGGAAATGGACCAGCTGGCCATCGCCAAGCCCCTGTGCAAGGCCGCCTTCCGCGTGCTCAACGCCGAAGACATCGGCGTGGGCATTGCCCGTGCCATCCGCGCCGCCGTCTCGGGCCGCCCGGGCGGTGTCTACCTCGACCTGCCCGCCAAGCTGTTCTCTCAGGCCATGGACGCCGCTGCCGGCAAGGCTTCGCTGATCAAGGTGGTCGACCCCGTGCCGCGCCAGATCCCCGCCCCCGACGCCGTCAAGCGCGCGCTGGACCTGCTCAAGGGCGCCAAGAAGCCCCTGATCCTGCTGGGCAAGGGCGCCGCCTACGCCAAGGCCGACGCCGAGATCAAGGCCCTGGTCGAGAAGACCGGCATCCCCTACCTGCCCATGTCCATGGCCAAGGGCATCCTGCCCGACACGCACGAACAGTCCGCTGCTGCCGCCCGTTCCTACGTGCTGCCGGAAGCCGACGTGGTGCTGCTGATCGGCGCGCGCCTGAACTGGCTGCTCTCGCACGGCAAGGGCAAGACCTGGGGTGGCAAGGACCACAAGGACTGGGGCAAGCAGAAGTTCATCCAGATCGACATCTCCCCCACCGAAGCCGACAGCAATGTGGCCATCGACGCCCCGCTGGTCGGTGACGTGGGCTCCTGCGTCTCCGCGCTGCTCGCCGGCATCGGCAGCAACTGGGCCAAGCCCCCGGTCGAGTGGACCGGTGCCATCGCCGAGCGCAAGACCAAGAACGTCGCCAAGATGGCCGAGACCCTGGCCAAGGATCCGGTGCCGATGAACTTCCACAGCGCCCTGAACGTGGTGCGCGACATCGTGAAGGCCAATCCCGACGCGATGCTGGTCAACGAAGGCGCCAACGCGCTGGACTTCACCCGTTCCATCGTGGACATGTACAAGCCGCGCAAGCGCCTGGACGTGGGCACCTGGGGCGTGATGGGCATCGGCATGGGCTTTGCCGTTGCCGCCGCCGTCGAGTCCGGCCAGCCGGTGATCGCCGTTGAAGGTGACAGCGCCTTCGGTTTCAGCGGCATGGAAGTCGAGACGATCTGCCGCTACAACCTGCCGGTCTGCATCGTCATCATGAACAACAACGGCGTGTACCGCGGTACCGACGTGAACCCGACCGGTGGCGCCGACGTGGCCCCGACGGTGTTCGTCAAGGGTGCACGTTACGACAAGCTGATGGAAGCCTTCGGCGGTGTCGGCGTGCACGCCACCACCCCGGCCGAACTGCGCAAGGCGATGGAAGAAGCCATCAAGTCGCGCAAGCCCACCCTGATCAATGCCGTCATCGACGAGACCGCCGGCACCGAGAGCGGCCGCATCACCAGCCTGAACCCGGCCAGTGTTGCGACCAAGAAGCACTGATTTCACAAGCGCAAAACCCAAAAGGAGAAATGCACATGTCTGGAAACAAACCCCTCAAGGGCATCAAGATCATCGACTTCACACACGTGCAAGCCGGTCCCGCCTGCACCCAGCTGCTGGCCTGGTTCGGTGCTGACGTGATCAAGGTCGAGCGCCCTGGCGCCGGTGACGTGACCCGCAGCCAGCTGCGCGACATCCCCGATGCCGACGCGCTCTACTTCACGATGCTCAACAGCAACAAGCGTTCCCTGACCCTGGACACCAAGACCAAGGAAGGCAAGGAAGTGCTGGAGAAGCTGATCAAGAAGTCCGACGTCATGGTCGAGAACTTCGGCCCCGGCGCCCTGGACCGCATGGGCTTCACCTGGGAGTACATCCAGAAGCTCAACCCCGGCATGATCCTGGCGTCCGTCAAGGGCTTCAGCGAAGGCCACCACTACGAAGACCTCAAGGTCTACGAGAACGTGGCGCAGTGCGCGGGCGGTGCCGCCTCGACCACCGGCTGGTGGAAGGGCGAGAACTCGGCTCCGACGATCTCCGCAGCCGCCCTGGGTGACTCCAACACCGGCATGCACCTGGCCATCGGTATCCTGACGGCCATCATTGGCCGCCAGCAGACCGGCAAGGGCCAGAAGGTCGCCGTGTCCATGCAGGATGCCGTGCTCAACCTGTGCCGCGTGAAGATGCGCGACCAGCAGCGTCTGGAAAAGATCGGCTACCTGGAAGAGTATCCCCAGTACCCCCACGAGATGGAGTACTTCAAGGACAAGGTCACACCGCGCGGCGGCAACGCTGGCGGCGGCGGCCAGCCGGGCTGGATCCTGAAGTGCAAGGGCTGGGAGACCGACCCGAACGCCTACATCTACTTCACCATCCAGGGCCACGCCTGGGAGCCGATCTGCGACGCGCTGGGCAAGCCCGAGTGGAAGACCGATCCGGCCTACACCACGCCCAAGGCTCGCCAGCCGCACATCGACGAGATCTTCGCCACCATCGAAGACTTCATCAAGGACAAGACCAAGTACGAGGCTGTCGACATCTTCCGCAAGTTCGACATCCCCTGCGCTCCGGTGCTGTCCATGAAGGAACTGCTGGTGGACGAGTCGCTGCGCAAGAGCGGCTCCATCGTGGAAGTGCCGCACCCCGTGCGTGGCAGCTACTACACCGTGGGCAGCCCGATCAAGTTCTCCGACCTGAAGCCTGAAGTCACCGCTTCGCCGCTGCTGGGTCAGCACACCGACGAGGTCCTCGCCGAGCTGGGTTACAGCAAAGACCAGATCGCTGCGATGCACAGCAACAAGGCGGTCTGATCCTCGCGATCAGCCCCATTGAAAACGGCGCCTTCGGGCGCCGTTTTTCTTGCAGGGTATCGCACGCACGCGCTTGCATAAGTGATTCAGCATGCCTATCGTGCTACGTATCAGTGCAGACCGCGTAGTGCATAAAAAACGACGATGCTTTCAGGCCTTTGAAGCCCCTATAATGCTCAAGTCATATAGAAGACCCGGTCTTACTATTCATAAGAATTTTTTATTATTTAGCATCATAGGAGTTCATTCATGACCAAGGCACTCGAAGGAGTCCGCATCCTCGACTTCACCCACGTGCAGTCGGGACCGACCTGCACCCAGTTGCTGGCCTGGTTCGGCGCGGACGTGATCAAGGTGGAGAAAGCCGGTGAAGGGGATGCCACGCGCGCGCAGCTGCGGGACATCGAAGGCGCCGACAGTCTCTACTTCACCATGCTCAACCACAACAAGCGCTCCATCACCCTGGACACCAAGAACCCCAAGGGCAAGGAAGTGCTGGTCAACCTGATCAAGCAGTGCGACGTCATGGTCGAGAACTTCGCCCCGGGCGCGCTGGACCGCATGGGCTTTCCGTGGGAGAAGATCCAGGAAATCAACCCGCGCATCATCCTGGCCTCGGTGAAGGGTTTCGGTCCGGGCCCCTACGTGGACTGCAAGGTCTACGAGAACGTCGCCCAGTGCACGGGCGGCGCGGCGTCGACCACGGGCGACCCCGACGGCATGCCCATGGTGACGGGCGCGCAGATCGGCGACAGCGGTACCGGCCTGCACCTGGCCCTGGGCATCGTGACCGCCCTCTACCAGCGTGAAAAGACGGGTCGCGGCCAGAAGGTGCTGGCCGCCATGCAGGATGCCGTGCTCAACCTGTGCCGCGTCAAACTGCGCGACCAGCAGCGTCTGGAGCGCACCGGCGCCCTCAAGGAGTACCCGCAGTACCCCGAGATCGAGTTTGGCGAGGCCGTGCCGCGCGCGGGCAACGCCTCCGGTGGCGGCCAGCCGGGCGCCGTGCTCAAGTGCAAGGGCTGGCAGAAGGACCCCAACGCCTACATCTACTTCATCACCCAGTCCAACGCCTGGCCGGCGATCTGCAAGGTGATCGGCGAGGACGACTGGATCACCAATCCGCACTTCGCCACGCCGGCGGCCCGCCTGCCGCACCAGAAGATGATCTTCGCGCGCATCGAGGAGTGGACCAAGACCAAGACCAAGTTCGAGGCCATGGACATCCTCAACGAGTACGACATCCCCTGCGGCCCCATCCTCTCCATGAAGGAAATCGCCGAGGACCAGTCGCTGCGCGAGACCGGCACCATCGTCGAGGTGGACCACCCCGTGCGGGGCAAGTACCTGAGCGTGGGCAACCCCATCAAGCTCTCCGACAGCCCGACCGAAGTCACGCGCTCGCCGCTGCTGGGCGAACACACCGAGGAAGTGCTGATGCAGATGGGCTACAGCAAGGCCCAGCTCGAGGAACTGCGCGCGGCCAAGGCGATCTGATCGCCCTGCCCCGCTGCCGTGCGGGTACCGACATCAAAAAAGCCGCTGCAGTGCAGCGGCTTTTTTCATTCCCGGGGTGTTCAGGCGTCTTCCAGGGGGGCGGGACCTGAATTCTCGAAGTAGTAGGCGATGCGCTGACGCGGCCCCAGATACTCAAGCGCATCGGGCGGCAGGCTGGCCGGCTTGAGGCTGCGGCGGATGCCGATGTGCGGCTGGCTCTCAAGGTCGAGGATCAGCGCCTCGTGCTTGGGCACCGAAGGCTCATGCACGATGACGCGTGGCTTGAGCGGCCGCACCGAGTTGACCGAGACCACCAGCGCATACCGGCCGTCGATGAGCTGCACCACCGAACCCGGTGGGTACACCCCCATCATGCGGATGAAGGCGCTGAGCACCAGATTGTCGAAGCGGGCCTTGTGCTGCGCGAACAGCAGGGACAAGGCCTCGTGCGGTGTCAACGCCGTCACCAGGCGCACCGGGTTGCAGAGGTTGTCGTAGCGGTTGACCAGGGCCAGGATACGCGCGGCCAGGCTCAGCTCGCTGGCCGGCGGCTTCATCGGGAAGCCGCTGCCGTCCATCATCTCGTGATGCTCGGCAATCGCCATCAACGCGCCTTCGCTGAGCTGCATGCGGTTGCCGATGGCCACGCTCTTGGTCACGTGCTCCTGGTACTGTTTGAATTCCTCGATCGAGAAGCCGTCCTCGAACCAGCGCACGCGCTGCGGCAGCTGCAGTTTGCCCACGTCATGCAGAAAGGCGGCCATGCCCAGATCGACCATCTCCTGGGCACCGAGGTTCATGGCCTTGCCCAGTAGCAGGCACATCACGGTGACGTTGACCGGGTGCATGGCGGCGCGCTCGCCCACGCCCTCGGACAGGAGACGGATGGCCGATTCGCCATCGCAGTTCATCTCCTCCATGTACTGCTTGACCATGGCCATGCAACGATCGCGCACGGCCTGCGGCTGCTCCAGCACGTCTTCCTGCACCTGCCGATAGAGTTGCTGGGCCGACCCAAAACGCTGCTCGCAGAGCTTGAGGCTCTTCTGCTGCGCCTCGATCAGGGCGGCACGCTGGCGGCGCAATTCGCGCTCGTGCGCCAGCGCGCGGGCGGCCGCGGCCTCGTCGGGAACCGGACGGCTGTTGTCGCTGTCGTCATCCAGCGGCGGATCGCTCTTGGCCGGTACCCAGCGCACCTGCTTGAGGCCCAGACCGCGGATCACCTCGATCTGCTTGACCGAGCCGATCTTGAAGCTGCCGGTGGGAAAGGGATGGGACATCCAGCCCAGATCGAGCTCGACGTAGAGCCCGATGCGCAAATCGGCGATGTCGATCAGTTCGGTATCGGATGGCTTCATGAATAAACGGGTCTGCGCTCCGACGATTCAGCTGCTCGCAGACGCTGCCGATTCTAGGGCATGAAACACATCATGCCATGTCCGCTGTCGATGGACATGAGGCTGTTTTGCTACAAATCCTGCAGCAGCCTTCATGCAAAGACCCCCTTTCATCTGCGCGCGGGAACGCGATGGCCCCGAGTTCGAAGCACAGGTTCCAGTTCTTTATATCGACGGGCCTGCGCCAGAATGAATATCATCGTGCAGTCCCTGCGACCTTCTTCTTATCAGGATAAACCCCATGCGCCCACAAGCCTTTCACGGGACACGCTGGCACCTCGGTTGTGCATGGCTCATCACGGTCCTGCTCGGTGCCTGCGCCCAGATCCCGGCACCGCTCACTGCCACGCCCGGCGACGATGATGCGCCACTGCGCGCGTGGGGTCAGGAACCGTCCTGGTCCCTCGTGCTCACCGGAGACCAGCTGCAATGGCAGGCCGGGGACCAGGCCTTCACGGCCCAGATGCGTCCGCAGCCCAGCGCCAGCGGCAAGCGCGTGGCCGGTATGCACGAGGGTCAGATCATCGAGGTCTGGACCAGGGCCCGCGTCTGCCGCGACAGCATGAGCGGCATGCCGCATCCCTATGAAGTCCTGGTGCGCCTCGACGAACGCCGCTACGCCGGCTGCGGCGGCGAGCCCGCCGCCCTGCTGCTCGGGGACTGGCAAGTGAGCGCGCTGGCCGGTGGCCTGCCCCCAGGCGCACAACTCACGCTGCAGTTCGACGCGCGTGGCCGTGTCAGCGGCCGCGCGGGCTGCAACCGGCACACCAGCGCCTACACGCTCAGTGGCGAGGGCCTGCGCATCGCCCCGGGGGCGGCCACGCGCATGGCCTGCGCATCCGAGCTCATGGACGTGGAAGGCCGTTACCTGCGCCAGCTCGCAGCCGTGCAGCGCTTCGACATCGGCGACGATGGCACGCTCCAGCTCATCGGGCCGCAAGGGCAGCGCATCGTCGCGCGCCGGCCCTGACCGGGCTCAGGCCGCGGGCTGGCAGGCGTCGACCCATTGCCCGCCCGTGATCTCGGCCAGTCGCGCGGGCGACAGGCGTACCGCACTCGTCGTGCTGCCGGCCGCGGGCAGCACCTGGTCATACTGCTGCAGGGCCACGTCCAGGTAGACGGGCAGCGGCTGCGCCAGCCCGAAGGGGCAGACCCCGCCCACGGGATGGCCCGTGAGCTCGGCCACTTCCTCGGGCGGCAACATGCGACCTCGCCCGAAGGCCTCCTTGAACTTGCGGTTGTCAATGCGCAGGTCCCCTGCGCAGACCAGCAGCAGCACACGCCCGTCACCGAGGCGAAAGGCCAGCGTCTTGGCGATGCGCCCGGGCGGCACACCGTGAGCCTCGGCCGCCAGCGCGACGGTGGCTGTGCTGGCCTCCAGCTCGATGATGGGGATGTCCAGCTGACGGGACGCAAAGAACTCTCGGACAGACTGCAGGCTCATGCTTGTTTGACGCAACACAAAGCGTGGACTGTAACAAGCCCGGACAGCGCCCCGGGCGCTCTACACTACGGTCATGCGTCTCTGGCTGCCCCTGCTGCTCGCCTTCACCGCCCTGCCCGGCTGCTCCGCCCGCGCCTGGTACGAAGGCGGGCGCGCCGGCGCCGAGCACGAATGCCGCAAGCTGCCGCCGGGCGGCTACGAGGACTGCATGGCCCGTGTGAACCGCCAGTCCTATGAAGACTACGAAAAGGAACGCCAGCGCAGATGAAACTGCCGCCCGGCGGCTTCACACCCGCGACACAGACACCGTTGAGAATGCGCCCATGACCGAAGATCGTCCCCAGACCCTGGGCGAGGAAATCGCCAACAGCGTCAGCCATGGCGTGGCCCTGCTGGCCGCCCTCGTCGGCACGCCCTTTCTGCTGGTGTCTGCCAGCGAGCTCCGTGCCAGCAACATCGTGGGTGCCGCCGTCTTCGCGGCCACCATGATCCTGCTCTACCTCACCTCCACGCTCTACCATGCCCTGCCTGTGGGCCGTACCAAGGGCCTGTTCCTCAAGCTTGACCACGGCGCCATCTACCTCTTCATCGCCGGGAGCTACACGCCGTTTGCGTTGGGCGCGCTCGGCGGCCCCTGGGGCTGGACGCTGTTCGGCCTGGTCTGGGCCATGGCCGCGCTGGGCATCGCGCTCAAGGCCTTCGACCGCCTCACGCACCCCTGGCTCTCCACCGGCCTGTACCTTGCCATGGGCTGGATCGTGCTGATCGCGGCCGTCCCCCTGGTCGAACGCGTGGCCACGCCCGGCCTGGTGCTGCTGGTCGCCGGTGGTCTGGCCTACACCGTGGGCGTGGTCTTCTTCCTGCTGGATTCGAAGCTGCGCTATGCACACGCGGTCTGGCACGGGTTTGTCGCCACGGGCACCGGCCTGCATTTCTTCGCCGTGCTGGGTTACGCAGCCTGAAGCGGGCCGCCTAATCCAGAAACAGCTGCGCCTCCTGGCTGGAGGCCCAGTCTACCGGTGCATGGGCGAGCACCAGATCCACGTCCAGCCCCAGGACCAGCGCGGTCTTGTCGGGAAAGGACACGGCCAGCTTGCGCTCCGTGTAGCCCATCTCGTGCGCGCGGCAGCGCCAGGACGCCACATGCAGGATGCCGGCCATGGGCTCGTAGCCCTCGCGCTCGAAGGGGGCGTCCTGATGCTCCAGCGTCTCCACCAGGGCCTCGGGCAGGTGCCAGGCGCGCGCGAATCCGGCGCCCACCTGCGCATAGGAATAGCCGAGCAGTTCATGCTCGGCGCGTGCCCGCTGGGGCGCGAACACATCGACGCGTTGCTGCAGCTGCGCCATTTCCTGGGGCATGCCGCGATGCATCACCAGCTCCCCCAAGGCGTGGACCAGGCCCACCGTGTAGGGCGCAACCTCGACCTGCCTGTCCCGGGCGAGGAGCTGCGTGAGCCGGGCCGTGTCCAGGCTGTAGCGCCAGAACTGCTTCATGTCCACGCCCCCCACCTTGCGGAAGGCGCTGCTCATGGCCGCCTCGATCGTCATGTCCCGCACTGGCCGCAGGCCCAGCACGCCCAGCGCCTCGCTCACCGTTCCGACGCGGCGGCTGAGCTGGAAGCGCGCGGAATTGGCCGCCATGAGCAGGCGTGCCGTCATGACCGGCTCCATGCTCAGCAGACTGCTCACCCGCCGCGCATCGGGTTCGGCCGCGTTGAGTTCGGTCAACGCCAGCGCGATCACCCGCGGGATGCTGGGCAGGGCCACGGGGGAGGCCAAGAGGGACGGGAGATCCATCGGTGATCGCGCCTGGCTGGTTCTTCGACTTGACTCGCCTCGCCGGACCTCGCGCCGTTGCGGATCCTTGAGCAAGGGCACAGCTTAGCGTCTCTCCTGTCACGGCTCAAACAGCGCTGGGCGTCTATGATCGCGGGATCACGCAGCAGCGTGAAAATGTTCCACCCCTTGCCCAGCCGTCGGCTCACCGACCGGTCCCCATGACCACCAGCATCCTGCGCGCCGCCCTCATCCTGGGCCTGCTCTCGGCCATCGGCCCTTTCGCCATCGACATGTACCTGCCGGCCCTGCCCTCCATCGGGCAGAGCCTGGGCGCCAGCATCGGCGCCGTGCAGGGCAGCCTGATGGCCTTTTTCATCGCGCTGGGCGTGGGCCAGGTCATCTACGGCCCCGCCTCCGACATGTTCGGCCGCAAGCCGCCGCTGTACTTCGGCCTGGGCCTGTTTGCCATCGGCAGCGTGGGCTGCGCCCTGGCGCCCGACATCCATACCCTGATCGCCATGCGCTTCGTGCAGGGCCTGGGCGGCTGCGCCTGCACCGTGATCCCGCGCGCCGTGGTGCGCGACCTCTACACCGGTCACGAGGCTCTGCGCCTCATGTCCACCCTGATGCTGGTCTTCAGCGTCTCGCCCATCCTGGCACCGCTGGCCGGCAGCCTGCTGATCGAATGGCAGGGCTGGCGCAGCGCCTTCTGGTTCATGCTGGGCATCGGCATCCTGGGCCTGATCCTCATGGCCACGCAGATGAGCGAAACGCGTCCGCCGCAAGCGCGCAAGCAGAGCAGCTGGGGCCAGGCTTTCAGGGGCTACCTCACCCTGCTGCAGGATCGCCACTTCCTGGGCCTGGTCTTCATCGGCTCCTTCGGCATCGCGAGCTTTTTTGCCTACCTGGCCAACTCTTCCTTTGTGCTGATCGACCACTACGGCCTGAGCCCGCGGCAGTACAGCATCGTCTTCGCGGCCAATGCGGCTTCCTTCATCGGCATGTCGCAGCTGACAGGCCGCCTGGGCCAGCGTTATGGCCTCAAACCCATGGTGCGTATCGCGACGCACGCCTACGCCGCGGTCATGGCCCTGTTGTTCACCTGCTTCCTGCTGGGTGTGGACCAGCTGCCCGTACTGTTGGTCCTGCTGTTTGTAGGCTACGGCTTCCTGGGGCTCATCATCCCCACCTCGGCCATCCTGGCCCTCGAAGACCATGGCCCGATCGCCGGCACGGCCTCGGCCCTCATGGGCACGCTGCAGTTCGCCACCGGCGCCATCGTCATGGCCATCACCGGCCTCTTCGTCGACGGCACGGGCCTGCCCATGGTGGCGGGCATCGCGGGCTCGGCCGCTCTGGTCTGGCTGTTTGTGCGTGGTACCTTGACGCGCTGAAGTCGCTAACTCAGCGCCTGCACCACGCCCCCACCCGGCAGCTCGCGCATGCGCTTGATGTCGCGCTGCGGCGGCGCGCCGAACTGGCGGCTGTACTCGCGGTTGAACTGCGAGACGCTCTCATAACCCACACGCACCGCCGTGCTGCTGGCGTCCAGCGCCTGGGTCAGCATGAGCTGGCGCGCCTCCTGCAGGCGCAGTTGCTTCTGGTACTGCAGCGGGCTCATGCCCGTGAGGCTGCGGAAGTGCTGGCGGAAGGTCGAAGGGCTCATGTGCGCGCGCTCGGCCAGCTCGTCCATCAGCACGTCTTGGTTGAAATGGGTCCTGAGCCAGGCGATGGCTTGGGCCACTTGGTGGCTCGGTGAACCCGCGGCGATCAGATGCCTCAGATAGGGGCCATGCGGGCCCGTGAGCAGGCGCACCATGATCTCCTGCTGGATCAGCGGCGCCAGGCGCTCGGTATGTTGCGGCTCCTGCAGCAAGCGCACCAGGCGGATCACCGCATCCAGCAAGGGCTCTTCCATCGCGGCCAGCGACAGGCCCAGCGCTGCCTGGTCACGCGGCAGCGGCGGCAACTCCATGTCCGCTGCCAGCTGCACCAGGGCCCGTGTGTCCAGCTTGATCAGCGTCCCGAGAAAAGGCTGGGCCCTATCGGCCTGGGTGACCTGCGAGACCACGGGCAGGTCCACCGTGACCAGCAGGGACTGGCCGGGCGCATAGTTCACCACCTGATCGTTCAGGGTCACGCGCTTGCTGCCCTGCGCCACCACCGCGAGCCCCAGCATGTACATGCAGGCCAGCGGTTCGGTGCGGCCGCTGCGCCGCGCCATCATCAGCTGGGGAATGGCGGTCTGGTAATCGCCGTCGTTTCGGGCAATCTGGCCGATTTCCCGGGCCAGGATCTCTACGGTCATGTGCAACTTTCAGGGCATCGGCGTGTGGGGCGTCATCCCTCTGTCACAGAGGGCATGTGCAGGCACATCGCCATGGCCTGCACTGTACCTCCCCGGGTTTTTCTTTGCCTGTTCCGGCGGAAGATCCATCAAAAAAGGCAAAGAATAGATTGAAAACGGCAAGTCCTGGGCCAGACTTGGACGGACACTTCCGGCACCGATCCCCGCACGACCTTTACCCAAGGAGCATCGACCACCATGAGCACCCTCCACGTCAACGGCCGCGACCACACGGTCAACGTCGACGCCTCCACCCCCATCCTCTGGACCCTGCGTGACACGCTGGGCATGACCGGCACCAAGTTCGGCTGCGGCGCAGCGCTCTGCGGCGCCTGCACCGTGCACCTGGACGGCCAGGCCATCCGCTCCTGCGTCACGCCCATCTCGGCGGCCCAGGGCGCCAAGATCACCACCATCGAAGCCGTCACCGACGGCAAGGACCGCGTGGGTGCGGCCGTGCACGCCGCCTGGGTCAAGCACGACGTGGCGCAGTGCGGCTACTGCCAGAGCGGCCAGATCATGAGCGCCACGGCCTTCCTCAAGTCCCTGCCGCGTGGCAAGCAGCCCACGGCTGCCGAAATCGACGGTGCCATGGCCGGCAACATCTGCCGCTGTGGCACCTATGCCCGCATCCGCGCCGCCGTGGCCGATGCCGCCAAGACCCTTGCCTGAAGGAGAGCCCCATGCTGAGTTCCACCCTCTCCCGTGAAATGCCGCGCGCCCTGCAACACCTGCTGGCCCGCGAAGAACAGACCGACATTGCCGCCCTGCCGCGCCGCAGCTTCCTCAAGCTCGCCGGTGCCGGCGGCCTGGCCCTGGGCCTCTACCCGAGCTTGGGCCAGGCGCAGGCGCCCGCTGCCGCCGGTCTCAAGCCCTTCGAGCAGCCCACGGCCTTTGTGCAGATCGCGCCCAACGGCGAGGTCACCGTCACCCTCAACCGCCTGGAGTTCGGCCAGGGCATCCAGACCGCCCTGCCCATGATCCTGGCCGAGGAGCTGGACGCCGACTGGTCCAAGGTGCGCAGCCAGCACGGCAACAACAACCCGGCCTATGCCGACCCGCTGTTCGGCATGCACCTCACCGGCGGCTCCACCGCCATCAAGCACAGCTACACGCAGTACCGCGAGCTCGGTGCTCGCGCCCGCGCCATGCTGCTGGCCGCAGCCGCCACCCAGTGGAACGTCGATGTCAAAACGCTGCGCACGCAGGCCGGCATGGTGCTCGGCCCCAAGGGCCTCAAGGCCAGCTACGGCGAACTGGCCGAAGCGGCCATGCGCCAGCCCGTGCCCGAAAAGGTCACGCTCAAGAACCCCAAGGACTTCCGCATCATCGGCAAGCCCACGGGTCGCCTGGACGCCAAGGCCAAAAGCAGTGGCCAGCAGAACTTCGGCATCGACGTGCGCCTGCCCGGTCAGCTCACGGCCGTCATCGCCCGCCCGCCGGTCTTCGGCGCCAAGATTGCGTCGCTGGACGACAGCGCCGCACGCGCCGTCGCCGGCGTGAAGACCGTGCTGCGCGTACCGCTGGACCGCGGCGCCGAAGGCGTGGCCGTCATCGCCGAAGGCTACTGGCCCGCCAAGCTGGGCCGCGACGCGCTCAAGCTGCAGTGGGACACAAGCGGTGTCGAGAAGGTCGACAGCGAAAAACAGCTGGCCCAGTACCGCGAACTCGCCAAGCAGGACGGCCCGCGCCACTTCGACGCCGACCTGGCCCCGCTGGCCAGCGCCCCGCTGAAGATCGAGGCCGAGTTCAGCTTCCCCTACCTGGCCCACGCGCCCATGGAGCCGCTGAACTGCACCGTGCAGATCAGTGACAACGGTGCCGAACTCTGGGTCGGCTCGCAGATGCCGGGCCTGGACGGCATGGCCGCGGCCCGCGTGCTGGGCCTCAAGCCCGAGCAGATCAAGGTCAACGTGCAGATGGCCGGGGGCGGCTTCGGCCGCCGCGCCATCCCCACCAGCGAGTACGTGGTGGAGGCCTGTGGCATCGCCCAGGCGGTGCGCAAGGCCGGCCTCAACGTGCCCGTGCGCACCGTCTGGAGCCGCGAGGACGACATCAAGGGCGGCTACTACCGCCCCATGCACCTGCACCGCGCGCGCATCGGCTTTGACGCGCAAGGCCAGGTGCTGGCCTGGGACCACGCCATCGTAGGCCAGTCCATCGTCGGCGGCACCTTCTTCGAAGGCATGATGGTCAAGAACGGTGTCGATGCCACCGCCGTCGAAGGCATGCGTGCGCCCTATCCCGTGCCCATGCGCCTGACCGTGCACCACCCCAAGCAGAACGTGCCCGTGCTCTGGTGGCGCAGCGTGGGCAGCACGCACACGGCCTATGTGATGGAAACGCTGATCGACGAGATCGCGCGCGCCACCAAGCAAGACCCCGTGGCCTACCGCCTCAAGCTCATCGGCGACAAACACCCGCGCCACCGCGCCGCGCTGCAACTCGCCGTGGAGAAAAGCGGCTACGGCAAGAAGGCCCTGCCCAAGGGCCGGGCCTGGGGCGTGGCCGTGCACGAGTCCTTCGACACCGTGGTGGCCTATGTGGTCGAGGCTTCGGTGAAAGACGGCCAGCCCGTGCTGCACCGCGTGACGGCCGGCGTGCACTGCAATCTGGTCATCAACCCGCGCACCGTGGAAGCGCAGATCCAGGGCGCGGCGCTCATGGGCCTGGCCACCTGCCTGCCCGGCGCGGCCATCACCCTCAAGGACGGCGAGGTGCAGCAGAGCAACTTCGGCGACTACATGGTGCCGCGCATCACCGACATGCCGCAGATCGCCGTGCACGTGGTGCCCAGCGCAGAGCCGCCCACCGGCATGGGCGAGCCTGGCCTGCCCCCGCTGGCGCCGGCCTTCGCCAACGCCATCGCCCGCCTCACGGGCAAGACGCCGCGCGAGCTGCCTTTCAAGCTGGCCTGAGCTGGGAGGAGCGCATGGAAGACCTGGACACCCTGGTCCTGCGCACCGCCCTGCGCTGGCAGTCCGAGGGGCAGGCCGTGGTGCTCGTCACCGTGGCCCGCACCTGGGGCTCCTCGCCGCGCCCGCCGGGCTCGCTCATGGCCATCAACGGCCGTGGCGAGACCGTGGGCTCGGTCTCGGGCGGCTGCATCGAGGACGACCTGATCCACCGCATCCGCGAAGGCGGTGTGGAGGCGGCCATTGCCAGCAGCACGCCCACCGTGCTGCGTTACGGCATCTCGGCCGACCAGGCGCATCGCTTCGGCCTGCCCTGCGGCGGTACCGTGGAGCTGGTGCTGGAACGCGTGGCGCCACACAGCCGGCTGGACGAACTGCTCACGGCCTGCGAACGGCGGCAGAGCACCGAACGTGTGCTGGACCTGAAGACCGGTGCCGTGACTAACCGGCCCGGCCGGCGCGACGGCGTGCCGCAGCTCGACGAACACACGCTGACCACCTACCTCGGCCCGCAGGCGCGCCTCATCGTGATCGGCGCAGGCGACCTCTCGCGTTTCCTGAGCCAGATGGCGCTGAGCCTGGGTTTCGAAGTCTTCGTCTGCGACCCGCGCGAGGAACACCGTGCCACCTGGAGCCTGCCAGGCGTGACCCTCACGCACGAGATGCCCGACGACCTGATCCTGCGCCTCAAGCCCGACGCGCGTACCGCCGTCGTCGCCCTCACGCACGACCCCAAGCTCGACGACCTGGCCTTGATCGACGCCCTGCAGTCCGAAGCCTTCTACGTCGGCGCCATCGGCTCACGCCGCAACAGCGCCACGCGTCGCGAACGGCTGCATGAGCACTTCGAGATGTCTTATGAGGTGCTGGACCGGCTGCACGGCCCGGCCGGACTCTACATCGCCAGCAAGACACCGGCGGAGATTGCGCTGTCGATCATGGCGGAGGTGGTGGCGGTGAAAAACGGAGCGTCGGGGGCAATGTCTGCTTCGACAACGATCGAGGGCATCAAAAAGCACGAAGCGACGAGCAAGGAATTGCTAAATTCGGGCTGTCCGGTCTAACTGGTGTCGCGCTGGAACTGAAGTCAAGCCAACAAGCTACCGTCAGCAGACGACCGGAAGTCAACATCTCGGGCTGCAACCATGACCGCTATCGCGTCGTCTTCCAATTCACTTGGTACTGATCGCGGTCAACCACCTTAGTGAAAGTCAGAGCGACTGGGCTGCTGCCGGTTCCGTGGACACCCACCTAAGCTTCTGAAGCTTTTTCGAAGTCTATCGGACTGACGTAGCCGAGCGTCGAATGACGGCGCGTCGGGTTGTAGAACCGCTCGATGT
>JBKBHP010000008.1:0-153079 GCA_046299695.1 Hylemonella sp. | reverse complement strand
TCGGTGTTCCTGCACCATGCGCACGGCACGTTCCCGGACTTCGGGTGAAAATTTGGTTGACTTGTTCATGGCTCCATTCTCTTAAGAGTCGGAGCCTCCTCAAAATCCGGGGCGATTCAAAGTTTCATGTACGACGGTGTTCGCTCATATCTTTGACAGTGGCAATGCTGTTCGTCGGTTCTTGTCTCGCGGTCGGGCGAGGGGTTTGGGATCTGAAAGTAAGTGCATTCTTGGTATTCATCTGCTTTGCACCACTCTGCATTGCAGGACTGTTCATTGCTTTCAGCTATAAATGCCCGCATTGCGGAACGACTCCGATGGTGACGCGCCCGTCATTTGGCGGGGGTGAGGTGGCCGTGACTAGCTACGTGAACCTCCTCCCGAAAAAGTGTCATAAATGTGGCG
Organism: Hylemonella sp.; assembly: GCA_046299695.1. Classification (GTDB taxonomy): domain Bacteria; phylum Pseudomonadota; class Gammaproteobacteria; order Burkholderiales; family Burkholderiaceae_C; genus Hylemonella. The sequence continues at coordinate 152,674 of JBKBHP010000008.1, read as the reverse complement.
CGATCTTTTCTGAACATGCCTAGTTACAGGGCTCGCGGGTCCCAGGGTCCGGCCTTACATTTGACACGTGATGACGCCGTGGTTCAGGCGTGTAGAAGTAGGTGCTAAACGCTGGAGCAGGGGGGGCGAATACTTTGGCGTGAGCACCACCACCGTAAGCCGTGCGGTCAAAGTGGCAGAGAAAAGGCCTTGATGGGAGATCAACTGTCTCAGGTCTTGGGCAGCGTCACCCCGTGCTGCCCCTGGTACTTGCCGCCCCGGTCCTTGTAGCTGGTCTCGCAGACCTCGTCACTCTCGAAGAACAGCACCTGGGCGCAGCCTTCACCCGCATAGATCTTGGCCGGCAGGGGCGTGGTGTTGCTGAACTCCAGCGTCACATAGCCTTCCCACTCGGGCTCAAAGGGTGTGACGTTGACGATGATGCCGCAGCGCGCATAAGTGCTCTTGCCCAGGCAGATGGTCAGCACATTGCGCGGGATGCGGAAGTACTCCACGGTGCGTGCCAGCGCGAAACTGTTGGGCGGGATGATGCAGACGTCGCTCTCGATGTCCACGAAGCTCTTCTCGTCGAAGTTCTTCGGGTCCACCACGGTGCTGTGGATGTTGGTGAAGACCTTGAATTCGCGCGCGCAGCGGATGTCGTAGCCGTAGCTGCTGGTGCCGTAGCTCACGATCTTGTGGCCGTCCGGTGCGTGGCGCACCTGGCCCGGCTCGAAGGGCTCGATCATGCCGTGCTGCTCGGCCATGCGGCGGATCCATTTGTCGCTCTTGATGCTCATGGTGTTTTCCTGGGAATCGGGGGATTGTAGGGAGTCGTCGCCCGGGGTGGTCAGGGGGCCGAAAACAGCTCCACCAGCACCTCGCGCAGCCAGCGGTTGGCCGGATCGGCCTCGAAGCGCCGACTCCAGTGCAGCGAGACCGTGAAATCGCGCAGCGGAAAGGCCGGCTCGATCAGGGTGTAGCCACCAGCAGCCGCAAAGCCCTGGGCGATGTTGCGCGGCATGACCACGGCCAGGTCGGTCGCGCCCACGATGGCCGGCAGCACCATGAAGTGCTCGGCGGTGAGGCGGATGCGGTCTTCGAGCTTGAGCAGCTGCAGGATGCGCAGCGTGTCCGAGTGGGTGCGGCCGGCCACGAACTCCAGCTCGCGCAGGGCCTCGAGCAGGGCCTTGTCCTTGCGCCGCTTCGCCGCGGCGGCAAAGGGGTGGCCGGCGCGCAGCATCACGATGTAGCGGTCGGTGAGCAGCTGCACGCGCTGCGTGTCCTTGACTGTCGGCAGGAAGCCGAAGGCGAAGTCGATCTGCCCGCTGTCGAGTGCATCGGCAATCGACGCCGGCGGCACGGGCAGGGTCTCGATGCGCAGGCCGGGGGCACGCTCGCGCAGCGCCACCATGAGGTCGGGCAGGAAGCGGCCTTCGCCAATGTCGCTCATGTGGATGCGGAAGGTCTTGTGGGTCTGCAGCGGGTCGAACTGCGCCGCCTCGCCCAGCGCCTGCTCCAGCGTGACCAGGGCGCTGCGCACGGCTGGTGCCATCCGCTCGGCGCGCGGCGTGGGCTGCACGCCGGCCCCGGCGCGCACGAACAGCGGGTCCTTGAGCAGCAGGCGCAGCCGCGTCAGGCCCTGGCTCACGGCGGGCTGGGTCAGGTCCAGCAACTCGGCGGCACGACCCACCTTGCGCACACGGTAGACGGCGTCGAACACCCGCAGCAGGTTGAGGTCGAGGTCCTTGATATTCATATTTCTAATAATTGATAGTCACATTATTTTATTGATTAATGAGCCCAATCGTCTGACACTCGTCGGCTGATCCAACGGAGACAAGCAAGTGGAAGTTTCATTCAGCCAGGAGATCAAGTCCCTGGCGCTCGGTCAGGGCCAGACCTTTCATGGCGAAGGCATCCTCGCCATCACCAAGGCCCTGCTGCAATCAGGTGTGTCCTATGTGGGTGGTTACCAGGGCGCGCCGGTCTCGCACCTGCTCGACGTCATGGTCCAGGCCAAGGGCTACATGGACGAGCTGGGCGTGCACGTCGAGGCCTGCTCCAACGAAGCCTCGGCCGCGGCCATGCTGGGCGCCTCCATCCACTACCCGCTGCGCGGCGCCGTGACCTGGAAGTCCATCGTCGGTACCAACGTCGCGGCCGACGCACTGTCCAACCTGGCCTCGCCGGGCGTCACGGGCGGCGTGCTTATCGTCGTGGGCGAGGACTATGGCGAAGGCGCCAGCGTGATCCAGGAGCGCACCCATGCCTACGCGCTCAAGTCAGGTATGGTGCTGCTCGACCCGCGCCCGGATCTGGCCTGCATGGTGGACACGGTGGAACACGGCTTTGCGCTCTCCGAAGCCTCCAACATGCCCGCCATCCTGGAGCTGCGCATCCGCGCCTGCCATGTGCGCGGCAGCTTCGCCGCGCGCGACAACCGCGCGCCCAAGATCTCCACCCGCGCGCTGATGGAAGAGCCGGCGGCCTTCAACTACGAGCGCTTGGCCCACCCGCCCGTGACCTTCCGCCACGAGAAGCTCAAGATCGAGCAGCGCCTGCCCGCCGCGCGTGCCTACATCCGCGAGCACAAGCTCAACGAGCTCTTTGCCGGCAAGCACAGCGATCTGGGCATCGTGGTCCAGGGCGGCCTCTACAACACCCTCATCCGCACCCTGCAGCAGTTCGGCCTGGCCGACGCCTTTGGCAACACGGACATCCCGCTGCTGGTGCTCAACGTGACCTACCCGCTGGTGCCCGAGGAACTCACCGAATTCTGCGTGGGCAAACGCGCCGTCCTGATGGTGGAAGAAGGCCAGCCCGAGTACATCGAGCAGGAACTGGCCACGATGCTGCGCCGCGCCGACATCCAGACCCCGCTGCACGGCAAGGACATGCTGTCGGCCGCCGGCGAGTACTCGGCCGAGATCATGGCCAGCGGGATGGAGAAGTTCCTGCGCCAGTACCGCCGCGAACTGCTGCCCGCCACCGTGCCTGAATGGCTGGCTGGCAACCGTGAGCGCCGCGCGGCGATTGCCAAGGACCTGGGTCAGCCCCTGCCCGCACGTCCGCCGGGCATGTGCATCGGCTGCCCCGAACGCCCGGTGTTCTCCGCACTCAAGATCGCACAGCAGCAGGTCGGCGACGTGCACGTGGCCGGCGACATCGGCTGCCATGCGCTGGCTACCTTCGAGCCCTTCTCCTTCGGCCACTCCATCCTGGGCTATGGCATGTCGCTGGCCAGCCGCGCGGGCGTCTCGCCGATGATGAACCGGCGTGTGCTCTCCGTCATGGGCGACGGCGGCTTCTGGCACAACGGCCTGCTCACCGGCGTGCAGAGCGCGCTCTTCAACGGCGACGACGCCGTGCTGCTGATCTTCAAGAACGGCTACACCTCGGCCACGGGCACGCAGGACATCATCTCCACGCCCGGCGACGAGGCCAAGACCAGCGCCACCGACAAGCGCGCGAGCGTGGTCCACACCAACCAGACCATCGAGAGCACGCTCAAGGGCCTGGGGGTGCAGTGGCTGCGCACCGTCACCACCTACGAGGTGGAAAACGTGCGCAAGACCCTGGTCGATGCCTTCACGTCTGACTTCAACGGCCTCAAGGTCATCATCGCCGAAGGCGAGTGCCAGCTCGAGCGCCAGCGCCGCATCAAGCCCTGGCTGTCCAGCCTTCTCAAGCAGGGCAAGCGCGTGGAGCGCGTGAAGTACGGCGTGGACGAGGACGTCTGCAACGGCGACCACGCCTGCATCCGTCTCTCGGGCTGCCCCACGCTCACGCTCAAGGACAACCCGGACCCGCTCAAGGTGGACCCGGTCGCTACGGTGATCGACGGCTGCGTGGGCTGCGGCCTGTGCGGCGCCAACGCGCATGCGGCCACGCTCTGCCCCTCCTTCTACCGTGCCGAAGTCGTGCAGAACCCGCGCTGGCACGAACGCCTGCTCGCCGGCCTGCGCCGCTCGGTGGTGCGCGTGCTGCAACCCGCCTGACACGAAAACCAGAACATGAGCCAACAACAACCCATTTCCCTGCTGGTCTGCGCCCTCGGCGGCGAAGGCGGCGGCGTACTCACCGAGTGGCTAGTGGAGACCGCGCGCCACGCGGGCTACCCCGTGCAGGCCACGTCCATCCCCGGTGTGGCCCAGCGCACCGGCGCCACCACCTACTACCTCGAGTTCTTCCCCGTGCCGGTTGCCGAGCTCGGCGGCAAGCGCCCCGTGCTGGGTCTCTACCCCGTGCCGGGACGACTCGACGCGCTGCTCTCCAGCGAGTTGCTCGAGACGGCGCGCCAGATCAGCCTGGGCCACGCGAGCCGTGAGCGCACGCTGGTACTCACCTCGTCGGCCCGCGCGCTCACCACCATGGAGAAGATGCAGATGGGCGACGGCCGTCGTGACGCGCAAGGGCTGATGCAGCTCGTCGCGGCGCATAGCCATAGCCACCACATCGTGGACATGGCCGAGCTCACGCGCCAGGCCGGCACCATCGTCAGCGCCGTCATGCTGGGCTGCATCGCCGCCAGCGGCCTGCTGCCCATGAAGCGTGAGGACTACGAGGGAATCCTGCAAGGCAGCGGCAGCAGCGCCAAGGCCAGCCTGCGCGGCTTCGCGCTGGGCTTCGAGGCCGTGCAGGCACAGCGCACGCAGGCCCAGTACATCGAGCAGGTGCTGGCCGCACCCCAGCCCCAGGCCAGTGCGCCCGCCGACCAGGTCCCGGCCCTGGCCGCCTACGTTGCCCAGGCTTTCCCCTCCGCGCTGCACGAACTCATCGCCCTGGGCCATGCGCGTCTGGTCGAGTACCAGGGCGCGGCGTATGCCCGCCTCTACATCGAGCGTCTGCAGCGCGTGCTGCAGGCCGAGCGCACCAGCGATCCGCAGGGCACGCGCGGCTGGACCGTGACGCGCGAGATGGCACGCTGGTTGGCGCTGTGGATGGCCTTCGACGACATCATCCGCGTGGCCGACCTCAAGAGCCGCGCGAGCCGCTGGCAGCGTGTGATCGGCGAGGTCAAGGCGGGCGACGCCGACCTGCTCAAGCTCTACGACCACTTCAAGCCCGGCGTGCCCGAGTTCGCGGCCCTGCTGCCGCAAGGCCCGGCCAACCGCCTGCTGGCCTGGGACCGCCGGCGCGTGCTGGCCGGCAAGACCCCCTGGGCGCTGCCTCTGAAGATCGGCACGCATTCGGTCTTCGGCATGCTCGCGCTGCGCGGCCTGGCCTCGTTGCGCTGGCTGCGCCCGCACGGCAGCCGCTATGCCACCGAGCAGCAACTGATCGGGCAGTGGCTCGACGCCGTGGTGAGCAGCACCGCGCGCCATTGGGCCTCAGGCCACGAGGTCGCGCTCTGCGGCCGCCTGATCAAGGGCTACGGCAGCACCAACGAGCGCGGTAAAGACAACCTGCTGCACGTGGTGCAGCACCTGGCCCCGGCGATGCATTTCGCTGACGACGCCGCACGCGCATCGGCGATTGCCGCCGCACGCCAGGCGGCACTTACCGACGACGCCGGGAAAACCCTCGACCAGACTTTGGTACAACACGGCGTACCGGCCCGCCCGGTCAAGCCGCAGCCCATCCGCTGGGTGCGCAAGCCGCACCTGCAGAAAACCCCTTGACCCACAGAGAGAAGGAGACTCCCATGCCATTCAAGATTGCTTCCAGCGTGCTGCGACGTACCGCCCTGGGCGCCCTCGTGGCCGCGGCCGGCCTGCTGCCCCTGGCGCAGGCCCAGCAGGCTTATCCGAGCAAGCCCGTCAAGGTCATCGTGAGCTTCCCGCCCGGTGGCGTGGCCGACGTGCTGGCTCGCCTGGTGGCCGCCCCGCTGCAAGACGCGCTGGGCCAGCCCGTGGTGGTCGAGAACCGCGCCGGCTCGGGCGGCAACATCGGCGCCGATGCGGTGGCCAAATCCCCGGCGGACGGCTACACCCTGCTGATGAGCTCGGGCGGCACCGTCTCGGTGAACCCGCACATCTACGCCAAGATGCCTTTCGACCCGACCAAGGACATCACGCCGGTGGCCTCGGTGGCCCGCGTGGCCGTGTTCCTGGTGGCCCGCAACAACCTGCCCGTGAACAACGCCAAGGAATTCGTCGATTACCTCAAGGCCAACCCGGGCAAGCTGTCCTACGGCTCGCCGGGCAACGGAAGCTCGCCGCACCTGGCCGGCGAGATGTTCAAGAGCATGAGCAACACCTTCGCCGTGCACGTGCCCTACCGCGGCGCGGCGCCCGCGCTCAACGACCTGCTGGCCGGCCAGATCGACTACGCCTTCGACCCGGGCATCGGCCTGACGCACGTGCGCGCCGGCCGCCTGAAGCTGCTGGCCGTAGGCAGCCCCAAGCGCTCGCCCATGTTCCCGGATGTGCCCACGGTGGAGGAAGCCGGCCTCAAGGGCTTTGATGCCGATTCCTACTTCGGCTTCTACGCCCCGGCCGGTACGCCGGCCGCGGTGATCACGCGCCTGAACACCGAGATCAACAAGATCCTGAACACGCCGGCCACGAAGGAGCGCATCGCCGCGCTGGGTGGCGAGGCGGTGCCCATGAGCCCGCAGAGCTTCGCCGCCCGCGCGGCCGAGGACTCCAAGCGCTTCGGCACCCTGATCCGCGAGCGCAAGATCACGGGCGACTGATCACGTTCACCTGACCAGCCCCTGCGCCCGCGCAGGGGCTTTTTTTCTGCACCCATGAGCGACACCTCCTCCCCCCGCACCATCGTCTACAGCCAGCGCGTCGAATTCGGCGACTGCGATCCCGCGCGCATCGTCTGGTTTCCCAATTTCTTCCGCTGGATCGACGCGGCCTCGCGCCACTTCTTCATCCAGTGCGGTGTGCCGCCCTGGAACGAGACCGAGAAGGCCACAGGCCTGATCGGCACGCCGCTGGTCGACACCCACGCGCGCTTCGTCAAGACCGCGAGCTACGGTGACACCCTGCAGATCCATGTGCACGTGGCCGAGTGGCGCGAGAAGAGCTTTGTTCAGCGCTACCAGATCAAGCGTGAGAACCCCGATGGCACGGTGGACCTGATCATGGAATGCGACGAGGTCCGCATCTTCGCGGCGCACCGCGAGGACGGCAAGGGCATCCGCGCCATCCCCATCCCGGCCGACATCCAGGCCCGCTGCGCATGAAACAACCGCCCCTCGGGGCGGTTGTTTCATGCGCAGCGGCCTGCCCTTGCGGAGGTCAGCGCGTTCCGTGGACCTCGATGTCCACCCGGCGGTCGGGCTGCAGACACTCGATCATCCTGGCCGTGGCACGCGAGCCCACGCAGTCGCTGGGCACGGTACGGTGGTCGGACTCGCCGGCCCCGGTCGCCACGATCTTGTCGGCAGGGATGCTGCCGCCCAGTAGCAGATAGTTCTTGACGGCATCGGCGCGACGCTGCGACAGCTTCATGTTGTAGGACTCGGTGCCAAAGCGGTCGGTGTTGCCGATCACCGTGATGCGCTCATAGCTCAGGCCCTTGAGGTCGCTCACGAACCGGTCCAGCGTGCGTTTGCCGGCCGCGCTCAGACTCACCTTGTCGAAATCAAAGTCATTGTCCACGGCGATGACTTCCCGCTTGAGCAGACGCGCCGGTGCGGGCGCCGGGGGCGGGACCGCCGCCGGGGCCGGTGCAGGCTGCGCCTGGGCGACCTGGGCCACGGGTGCGGCGGCCGGCGCAGCAGCCACCGGCTCTTGCGCCTTGCCGCCAAAACGGTAGATCAGGCCGGCCGTCACCAGGTTGACGTTGCCCCGGTTGCCCACTGCATCGTTGATGCGGTAGCGCTCGACCTCCAGCCGCGCGGCCAGGGCCTGGGTCAGTTCGTACTGCAGTCCGACCCCGTACTTGTAGCCATCCTCGCGCTTGCCAGGATGGGGGTTGGCCACCACGGCAGCACCGGTCCCCTGGAAGCGATCCGAGGTATCCACATAGGTCAGTCCCGCCCGACCCATGGCCGAGAACCTCTCGGTGAAGGGCAAGCGCCCAACCGCATCGAGGTTGATGCCCTTGAGCCGGATGCTCCCTTGCAAGATCCCGGCCGGGGACGTCGTCGCCGAGTACCCGGGCCCACGGCGTCAACCTCAGCCTGATCGGCCGGGTGCCGGTGGGCAGCTCCTTCAACCTGCTGGGCAAGGTCGGCGGCATCTATTCCCGCACCAACGTGTCGGCCGCGCCAGGCTCCGGCGTGAGCACCGGCGGCGAGAGCGATCTGGACTGGACCTATGGCGTGGGCATGGAGTTCGCCTTCGCGCGCCAGTGGTCCGCGGTGCTGCAGTACGACGACTACAACATGAAGTTCGCCGGTGGTGCGCGTGAGCGGGTCTCGAACCTCGCCCTGGGCGTGCGTTACCTCTACTGATCAACAGTGTGCCCCGACGCCCGGGTGTCCCGGGCCGGGGCCTCCGTCCCCTCCACCCCACGAGCCGCCACCCGCGGCTCACGACCAGGAATCCTTCCATGTTTGAAAACCTCGCCCCCCCGAAAGACAAGCTGCTCAGCGATCTGCGTCAGGTCATCGACGACGCAGAAGAGCTGCTGCGCGTGACGGCCGATCAGGCCGGTGACAGCGTGACCGAGGTCCGGCAGCGCATCCAGGGCCGGCTGCGTAGCGCCCAGGCCGAGCTGTCCGACCTGCAGGACACCGCGCTCCACCAGGTCAAGGCGGCCCAGGACGCCGCCGACGAGTTCGTGCACCAGAACCCCTGGCTGTCGGTCGGCATCGGCGCCGCCGTGGGCTTGGTCGCCGGGCTGATGATGGCGCGTCGCCGATGAATCGCCCCTCATGAGCGCGAGCGAAAAAAGCCAGGGCCTGTTCGCTTCCCTGCGTCAGCTGCTGGGCACGGTGCTGGCGTCGGCGCAGAACCGGCTTGCCCTGATCAGCAACGAAATCGAACAGGAGAAGCTGCGTCTCTTCGATGGCCTGCTCTGGGCCGGACTGGCCCTGTTGCTGCTGGGTCTCGGGGCGCTGCTGCTGGCGGCCTTCATCGTGGTGCTGTTCTGGGACAGCTACCGGCTGCAGGCTCTAGGCCTGCTGGCCCTGCTGTTCCTGGGCGCGGGCGGCGGCTTGCTGGGGGTGGCCTACACGCGTTTGCGCCAACCCGGTGGCCTGTTCAACAGCAGCGTCGAAGAACTCGGTCGTGACCGTATCGCCCTCGGTACCGGAGAGTGACGATGCACAGGCGCCACCATCTTGCGCTGGCGCGCCGGCAGCAGGCCCTGTTGCGGCGCAGCGCCAGCTTGCGCGACGCGCTGGGGCAGCAGAGTCAGGCACTGACCGCGCCCCTGGCGCGGATCGATCAGCTGCGCCTGGGCATGCAGTGGCTAGGCCGGCATCGGGTCCTGCCGCTGCTGGTGCTGGCCTGGCTGGGACTGAGGCGCCCTTGGCGTGTGCTGCGCCGCCTGCCCCGTCTGTACACCCTCTCGCAGCTGGCGCTGCGGGCCTGGCGCTGGATCAGCCGTCGCCGGTTGCCGCGGACCCGCTGAACCCGCCACACGCGCCGCGGCGGCAAGGCTCAGGCCGTGAGCTTCAGGCCCACGATGCCCGCCAGGATCAGGCCGACACACAGCAGCCGCGCGACCGTCGCGGGCTCGCCGAACAGCACGATGCCCAGGATCACGGTCCCCAGGGCGCCGATGCCCGTCCAGACGGCGTACGCCGTGCCCACGGGCAGCGTCCGCATGGCCAGGCCCAGCAGGCCGACACTGAGCACCATGGCCGTCACGGTGCCCACACTCGGCCACAGGCGCGTGAAACCTTCGGTGTATTTCAGACCGATCGCCCAGCCGATCTCGAACAGACCCGCCACCACCAGCAACAACCACGCCATGACATCTCTCCCGGCGCCTGTGCGCCACGTCCAGGCCGTCCCGGAAATTGGGGATCACCGTCGGGGTCGTCCCCGCGGCGAGCCTCTTGGGATTTGAAGCAGGAGGCCGACGCCAGTGTAGGCCGCCAGCGCCCACAGGGCAGACCAGCGCGTCAGTGCCCCTGAAAATCCTGGGTGGTACGCACGCCACAGGGCGCGCAGCGCTCAGACCCCGGCCAGCGCGCGCAGGCCGCCCGGGTCTGTCACCTGCAGCAGGCGTCCCGTGCCACTGATCAGGCTGCGCTCGCGCAGCTGGCGCAACACGCGCGACAGGGTCTCGGGGGCGATGCCCAGCTGGGCCGCGATCAGGCGCTTGCGCTGCTCCAGCGGCACGGCCAGCCCCCCCTTCTCTCCGGCCGGCTTCGCATGGCGCAGCAGCCATTCGGCACAGCGCGCCTCGGCATCCTTGGCCAGGCGGCTCACGGCCAGTTCGGTCTGGTGCCGGTGGGCCACCGCCACGTCGTGCAGCACATTGCGTGCCGCCGCCGGCAGGGCCGCGAGCGACTGGCGGAAACGCGCCTGCGGAACGCGGCGCAGCACCACCTCGGTCTCGGCCACCGCGTCCACGGCGATGGGCAGGCCCAGCACCGCGGCCGTGGCCTCGAGCCAGAAGGGCCCCTGCACCTCGCCGAGCTGATGGGCCAGCGCCTCGCCCTCGAGCAGGCCCAGTGCCACCCGGCCCGACTCCACATGCAGCACGGCGCTGGGCGTGCTGCTGCGCTTGAGCAGCACCGTGCCAGCCGCCACACGGCGGCGCTCAGCCTGGGGGTCCATGAATTGCAGCGACAGCATGGCCGTCACTGTGACGCCATGGCGCGGCCGCGGCCTTGAGCCACATCAAAGACCGCGCAGGTCGGTGGCGCCAGCGGATCAGAGCACCAGCAGGGCCCGGAAATCGTTCACATTGGTGTGGGTGGGCCCGGTCACGACCAGATCACCCAGCGGCTGGAAATAGCCATAGGCGTCGTTGTGGTCCAGATGGCGCTCAACCTTGAGCCCCAGGGCCTGGGCACGCGCCAGCGTGCCGGGCTCGACCCAGGCGCCAGCGTTCTCCTCCATGCCGTCGATGCCGTCGGTGTCGGCCGCCAGCCCCCAGACGCCGGGCTGGCCCTGCAGGCCCAGAGCCAGGCCCAGGCAGAACTCTCCCGCCCGCCCACCCTTGCCACGCGGGGCATCAGACAGGTGGGGACGCACCGTCACCGTGGTCTCGCCCCCGCTGAGGATGACGCAGGGCTTCGCGAAAGGCTGGCCCTGCCGGGCCACAGCCCGCGCGAGCGCCGCATGGACCTTGCCGACCTCGCGCGATTCGCCTTCCATCTCGTCGCTCAGGACGTAGGCATTCAGGCCAGCCGCACGCGCGGCCTCGGCCGCGGCCTCCAGTGACTGCTGGGGCGTGGCCATCATGTGCACGGTCTGGCCCGCGAAGACCGGGCTGCCGGGCTTGGGCGTCTCCAGCTCGCCGCGCTCCAGCGCCGCGAGCACGGGAGCTGGCAGTTCGATGCGGTAGCGCCGCAGGATGGCCAGGGCATCTGCGCAGCTCGTGGCATCGGGCACCGTGGGGCCGCTGGCGATGACCGAGGGGTCATCGCCCGGCACGTCGCTGATGGTCAGCGTCACCACCCGGGCCGGCGCGCAGGCCGCGGCCAGGCGCCCGCCCTTGATGCGCGACAGATGCTTGCGCACGCAGTTCATCTCGCCGATGTTGGCGCCGCTGTTGAGCAGCTCCCGGTTGATGCGCTGCTTGTCGGCCAGCGTCAGGCCTTCGGCCGGCAACGTGAGCAGGGCCGAGCCGCCGCCCGAGATCAGGCAGAGCACGAGATCGTCCTGGGTGAGGCCCTGCACCAGCTGCAGGATGCGCTGCGAGGCCGCGAGGCCCGCCGCGTCCGGCACCGGATGGGAAGCCTCGACGACCTCGATGCGCTGCGGCAACCCGGCCGGACGCGGCGGCGTGTGGTGGTAACGCGTGACCACCAGACCCGAGAGCGGCGCCTGGGCCGGCCACAGGGCCTCGACGGCCTGGGCCATGGCGCCACCGGCCTTGCCGGCACCGATGACGATGGTGCGGCCCTTGGGCGGGGCGGGCAGGTGAGGCCCGGTGTTGTGCAGCGGCAGGGCGCGGCGCACCGCGGCCTGGTACAGGTGCATGAGGAAGGCGCGCGGTTCGGTGCGGGGGTCGGGGGTGCTCATTGTTCTGGTCACTCGGTTCAGTCATCTCCGGCTTGCATTGTGACCTCGTAACCCGGCCGTAACCCGCCCCCCCTGCGCCCACCCCTGCATCGAGCCGGTGTTGCGCCATGCGCACACCGGCCCGCCCCGAGCCGGCCAAATGTGCCGCACCGACGCCTTGAACAGGGCAGGACCCGCCAGTTGTGGCACAGTAAGCAAATGTTTCCGGGCTGCAGACCAGCCCCGCGATTTTTGCCTGCCATGAAGTTGCATCTGTCCTCACGCACCCTGCTGCCGCTGTCCCTGGTCCTGTCGCTGCTCGGCCTGCTGGCCGGCTGCGCCAGTGCCCCGCCGCCGGCCGCCAGCGCGCCGGCGCCTGTGGCCGCCGCGCCGCTGCCGAAGTTCGAGCCCCCCATGGGCCCGCCCTCGGGCGCGCTCAGTGCCATGGACTACCGCCTGGACGCGGCCTACCACCTCTACGGCAAGAACAACGGACGCATCTACCAGGGCGTGATGCCGCATTTCCTCTACGCCATCGGCGTGCTCGAGATCCAGGTGGACCCGCGCGGCAATCTGCTGGCGCTGAACTGGATGCGGGCGCCCGAGCACGCACCCGAGGTCATCGCCGAGATCGAGCGCACGGTGCGCCAGGCTGCGCCCTTCCCGGCCCCGGTCCAGCTTGGCAGCGCCAGCTACATCGAGACCTGGCTCTGGGACATCAGCGGCAACTTCCAGCTGCACACCCTGAGCGAAGGCCAGGGTGCCAAGGGCACGCCGCGCCGGGCCATGCCCGCACCGCGCGGCATCCGTCTGGTATCGGCACCGGGCACCACCGCCCGCTGATCAAACTCCCGAAAAAATCGTAGCGAGCCGTCCGAGCACAAGGCGGACGGAGCACAGGAAGCGGGACGTATCTGACGTACGTGAGGATTCCGCGCAGCACCCAACGCCGCCATCGGGTTGCGCGGTAGATGGATTCGCAAGTTTCAAGCTTTGGGGAGGTCGTCCCACCACTGCGGTCCGAGCCGGGACTGCAGGTAGGCGATGAACGCCAGCACCTTGCCCGGCACCAGCTTCGGGCTGGGGAACACGGCGTGGATCTCCTGCTCGGGCAGGGTGTGCCCCCGGAGCACCTCCACCACGTGGCCGGACTGGAGTGAATCGCTCGCCACATAGTGCGGCATGGCCGCGATGCCGTAGCCGTTGCGCGCCGCGGCCAGCACGGCTGAAAGGTTGTTCGAGCGCAGGCGCCCGGCCACGGGCACGGTCAGGGTCTCACCCTTGGGGGTGGTCATGCGCCAGACGTCGTCACCCAGCACGCTGCTGTAGATCAGGGCCGGGTGGCGGCTGAGCTCACTGGCTTGCTTGGGGGTGCCGTGCTTGCGCAGGTATTTGGGCGAGGCCACCATGAGCCAGGGGTTCACACCCAGGAAGCGCGCGCCCAGCGTGGAGTCGGCGAGCTTGCCCATGCGGATGGCGACATCGATGCCGTGGGCCACGAGATCGGTGTAGCGGTCCTCGAAGCTCAGGTCCAGCTGCACCTGCGGGTGCTTGGCCATGAACTCCAGCGCCAGCGGCGTCACCACACGCCGCCCGAAGGCCACCGAGGTGCCGATGCGCAGCAGGCCCTGGGCCTGGGTCTGGCGCAGGCGCACGATGTTGTCGGCCTCTTCGGCCTCGCGCACGATGGATTTGCATTTCTCGTAATAGAGCGCCCCGGACTCGGTGACGCTGACCCCCCGCGTGTTGCGGTTGAGGAGGCGCACCTTGAGCCGCTCCTCGATGGCCGCGACCAGCTTGGTCACCGTGGGCTGGGTGATGGAAAACTCTTTTGCAGCCTTGGAGAAACTGCCCGTCTCCACCACCCGCACAAACACCTGCATCGCCTGCAAACGGTCCATCGTCTCCGCCTTATTTATTCCTTCACGGAATAGATGTTATGGACTCCAGCCGTCTTCCGCAAGAGGGGCGGACTTCCTACAGTCCATCCCATCGCATTCGAAATCTTGAGGAGTTCCACCATGGCCAAAATGAAAGCCATCGAAGCCGCCGTCTGGGTGCTCGAAAAAGAAGGTGTCACGCAGGCCTTCGGCGTGCCCGGTGCCGCCATCAACCCGCTGTATTCCGCGCTGCGCAAGCAAGGCACCATCAGCCACATCCTGGCGCGCCATGTGGAAGGCGCCTCGCACATGGCCGAGGGCTACACCCGTGCCAACCCCGGCAACATCGGCGTGTGCATCGGCACCTCGGGCCCGGCCGGCACCGACATGATCACCGGCCTGTACTCCGCCCAGGCCGATTCGATCCCGATCCTCTGCATCACGGGCCAGGCCCCGCGTGCCCGCCTGTACAAGGAAGACTTCCAGGCCGTGGACATCGAGTCCATCTCCAAGCCCGTGACCAAGTGGTCCGTCACCGTGCGTGAGCCGGCCCAGGTGCCGCGCACCTTCCAGCAGGCCTTCCATCTGATGCGCTCGGGCCGCCCGGGCCCGGTGCTGATCGACCTGCCCTTCGACGTGCAGATGGCCGAGATCGAATTCGACCCCGACACCTACGCCCCGCTGCCCGTCTACAAGCCGGCGGCCACCCGCGCCCAGGCCGAGAAGGCCATCGCCATGCTCAATGCCTCCGAGCGCCCGCTCATCGTGGCCGGCGGCGGCATCATCAACGCCAACGCTTCTGACCTGCTGGTCGAGTTCGCCGAACTCACCGGCGTGCCCGTGATCCCCACGCTCATGGGCTGGGGCACCATCCCCGACGACCACCCGCTGATGGCCGGCATGTGCGGTCTGCAGACCAGCCACCGCTACGGCAACGCCACCATGCTCGCCAGCGACTTCGTGCTGGGCATCGGCAACCGCTGGGCCAACCGCCATACCGGCTCGGTCGAGGTCTACACCAAGGGCCGCAAGTTCGTCCACGTGGACATCGAGCCCACGCAGATCGGCCGCGTCTTCTCGCCTGACTACGGCATCGCCTCCGACGCCAAGATCGCGCTGGAGCTCTTCGTGCAGGTCGCCCGGGAGATGAAGGCCGCCGGCAAGCTGGCCAACCGCAAGGCCTGGGCCGACGAGTGCCTGGAGCGCAAGAACACCCTGCACCGCAAGACCAACTTCGACAACGTGCCCATGAAGCCGCAGCGCGTCTACCAGGACATGGTGGAAGCCTTCGGCAAGGACGTCTGCTACGTCAGCACCATCGGCCTGTCGCAGATCGCCGGTGCGCAGATGCTGCACGTCTACAAGCCGCGCCACTGGATCAACTGTGGCCAGGCCGGCCCGCTGGGCTGGACCGTGCCCGCCGCACTCGGCGTGCGCGCGGCCGACCCGGGCCGCAAGATCGTGGCACTCTCGGGCGACTACGATTTCCAGTTCATGATCGAGGAGCTGGCTGTGGGCGCGCAGTTCAAGCTGCCCTACATCCATATCGTGGTCAACAACTCCTACCTGGGCCTGATCCGCCAGGCGCAGCGCAACTTCGAAATGGACTACTGCGTGCAGCTGTCCTTCGAGAACGTCAACACCCAGGACGACCCGGTGGCCCAGGGCTACGGCGTGGACCACGTCAAGGTGGTCGAAGGCCTGGGCTGCAAGGCCATCCGCGTACACAGCCCCCACGAGCTCAAGCCCGCCATTGCGCAGGCCGAGGCCCTGATGGCGCAGTTCAGCGTGCCGGTGGTGATTGAAGTGATCCTGGAGCGCGTGACCAACATCGCGATGGGCACCGAAATTGACAATATCATCGAGTTCGAGGATCTGGCCGAGAAACGCGCGGATGCGCCGGCGGCCATCGCCTGAACCCACGAAGCCGGCCTCCGCCGGCTTCTTCACTGACGACGGAGACTGAGAAGATGCCCAAATTCGCTGCCAACCTGACCATGCTGTTCAACGAGCTGCCCTTCCTGGAGCGCTTCGCGGCAGCCAAGGCGGCCGGTTTCGAGGCGGTGGAATACCTGTTCCCCTACCCTTTCGAAAAGGACGCACTGGTGCAGGCGCTCAAGAGCAACGGCCTCACGCAGGTGCTGCACAACCTGCCCGCGGGCAACTGGGACGCGGGCGAACGCGGTATCGCCTGCCATCCGGACCGGGTGGAGGAGTTCCGTGCCGGCGTGGACCAGGCCATCGCCTACGCCACGGCCCTGGGCTGCCGGCAGGTCAACTGCCTGGCGGGCAAGGTCCCTGCGGGGGTAAGCCACGCGCAGGCCCAGGCAACGTTCGTGGCCAATCTGAAGTACGCGGCCGACAAGTTGCAGGCCGCGCGCATCAAGCTGCTGATTGAACCCATCAACAGCTACGACATCCCCGGCTTCTTCCTCAACACCACGGCCCAGGCCCTGGCCGTGCTGGACGCGGTGGGCAGCGACAACCTGTCCATCCAGTACGACATCTACCATGCCCAGCGCATGGAAGGTGAACTGGCCGCCACGGTGCAGAAGCATCTAGCACGCATCGCCCATATCCAGCTCGCGGACAACCCGGGCCGCAACGAGCCGGGCACCGGCGAAATCAACTATCCTTTCCTCTTCCGCCACCTCGACGCCATCGGCTACACCGGCTGGATCGGCTGCGAATACAAGCCCCGCACCACCACGAGCGACGGCCTGGGCTGGATCAAGGCATTGACCCAATAACCGACTGACCTGAGTAGAGACATGACCAAATCCGGACTGAAACTGGGCTTCATCGGCCTGGGCATCATGGGCACGCCCATGGCGCTGAACCTCATCAAGGGCGGCCACGTGCTGTTCGTCAACACGCGCAGCAATGTGCCGCAGGAGCTGGTGGACGCCGGCGCGACCGTCTGCACCACGCCCGCGGGCGTGGCCGAGCGCGCCGACATCATCTTCACCATGGTGCCCGACACCCCGGACGTGGACAAGGTGCTGTTCGGCGAGAACGGTGTGGCCCAGGGGCTCAAGGGCGCATCAGGCAAGGTCGTCGTGGACATGAGCTCCATCGACCCCATGGCCACCAAGGAATACGCCAAGAAGATCAACGCCCTGGGCTGCGCCTATGTGGACGCGCCGGTCTCGGGCGGCGAGGTCGGCGCCAAGGCGGCCAGTCTGACCATCATGGTCGGCGCCGACGAAGCCGTGTTCGAGCGCGTCAAGCCGCTGTTCGAACTCATGGGCAAGAACATCACCCTGATCGGTGGCAATGGCGCAGGCCAGACCTGCAAGGTGGCCAACCAGATCATCGTGGCACTCAACATCGCCGCCGTCAGCGAGGCGCTGGTCTTCGCGTCGAAAGCCGGCGCCGATCCGGCCAAGGTGCGCCAGGCGCTCATGGGCGGCTTCGCGGCCTCGCGCATTCTGGAAGTGCATGGCGAGCGCATGGTCAAGCGCACCTTTAACCCGGGCTTCCGCATCGCGCTGCACCAGAAGGATCTGAACCTGGCGCTGCAAGGCGCCAAGACGCTGAAGATGGCGCTGCCGCAGACGGCCAACGCGGCCCAGCTCATGTCGGCCTGTGCCGCCCTAGGCCACGACCAGGCCGACCACTCGGCCCTGGTCAAGGCCATCGAGGCCCTGGCCAACCACAAGGTCGCGCCCGACGCCTGAATGCGCGTGGCCGGGGACAGCCCCGGCCGCTGCACGTCTCAGACGACGAGGCTAGGCAGCCTCCGAGGCCAGCGACAACATGTGCCCGAGGCGCGGATCGCTGCGACCGCCGAGCAACTGCGCGTAGACCGCCTGCACGGCCGCAGGGCCACGGTGTTCCTGCACCTGGATCCAGGGCCGGGCCGGGTCAGACACCGTGGCGATGAACTCACGCCAGCCCTGCAGCATGCGCTGGGCCAGCACGGGCCCGCCCCATTCCGCGCTGCGCTTCTTGATCTGCGCCGGCGCAAAGAACAGGGTGGCGCGCGGCCCGGGCAGATCCTTGGCACCGCCCAGCTCGGCCAGATGCGCCGCGCCTATCGAACAGCTGTAGCGCAGCTGCCCGAAACGGGTGTGGATCTCGCGCCGCAGCGCGGCGTTGCCGGCCAGGTCCACATAGACGCAAGGCGCATCGGCGGGCAACTGCGCGAGCTGCCCGTAGCTAAGCACCTGCTGGTAACAGCCCAGGCTTTCGCAGAACGCCACATTGGCGGCCGAGGTCAGCCCGATCACCTCGACCTCGCCGCGCCGCGCCAGCTGGAAAGCCGTGCCGTAAGCCGTCTTGCTCGAGGCGCTGGACAGCAGCATCAGCGCACGCCGACCAGGCACATCGGCCGCGCCGAAATAACGGTTGTCGGCCAGGAAATCGTCGACCAGCCAGGACGTGATGAACAAGGGGCGCAGCAAGGCCTGCAGGTTCTCGGTGTCGGCCGTGTAGAAGGGATCTGCCGCGCAGCGCATGTACTGGTTGTAGACCCCATGCAGGCCGGCGCGGTGTGGCGCCTGGTCGACGAAGTGCATCGCCGACACCTGGCCCGGCGTCAGATCCACGCTGCTGGCCATCGGAAAGTAGCCGTACAGCCGCTCACCCACAGCCAGCGCAGGATGGCGCGAGTCCTGCACCACCCCGAAACCCCAGACCGGGATGCGGCCCCAGGCCGCGTCGTCCGCCACGGGGAAGAACTGCCAGTACTGCATCGCCTCGCCCATGGCGCCATAGGTGATGTTGTTGGTCGTGAGCGCGAAGCGTTCGATCGCCACCCGGACCTGGCCCTCGGCCAGGGGCGGCGGCGTGCCGCGGCGCAGGGTGGTGGTACCGAGCTGGTCCTTGCGGACGACAAAATCCAGAGTGTCCATGCGGTGACCTTAAACCGGTGCACCGCCCGGCGCAAGCATGGCCCGGCGCCTGCGCGACACCTGTCGGCCCCCCAGACGGCGCTGTATCATTTCCGCTCTTCTCCAGTGGAGTGACAGACCGGCATGGGCCTGTACGACGACGATCTTTCGAACACCCGGGCGCTGGTCGTCGACGGCAACCCCACCTCGCGCGCCATCCTGGTCAACCAGCTGCGCGAATTCGGCGTGGGCTCGGTCGAGCAAGCCACACGCGCCATCGATGCGCGCAAGGTGCTGGAGTTCAAGGCCTTCGACATCGTGCTGTGCGAGCAGTACTTCCAGCCCGGCACACCCACGGGCCAGGATCTGCTCGACGATCTGCGGCGCAACCAGATGCTGCCCTTCGCCACCGTCTTCATCATGGTCACGGGCGAGGCCACCTACGCCAAGGTGGCCGAGGCAGCCGAGTCGGCACTCGACGGCTACCTGATCAAGCCCCACACGGCCACCGGCCTGGCCGAACGCCTGCATCTCGCGCGCCAGCGCAAGGCCGCGCTGGCCGACATCTTTGCCGCCATCGAGGCCGAGGACTATGAACGGGGCGCGCGTCTGTGCCTGCAGCGCTTCGAAGCCCGCGCGCCCTTCTGGCTCTACGCCGCGCGCATCGGTGCCGAACTGCTGATGCGCGTGGAGCGCTACGACGAGGCCCAGCAGCTCTACGAGGCCGTGATCGCCGCCAAGACCCTGCCCTGGGCCAAGCTGGGCGTGGCGCGCTCCCAGCTCGACAAGGGCGAACCCATGCGGGCCATCAGCACGCTGGAGAACCTGATCGGCGAGGACCCGCGTTACGCCGACGCCTACGACGTACTGGGCCGCGCGCAGTTCGAGCTGGGCAACCACGAGCAGACACTGGCGGCCTACAAGATGGCCTGCGCCGTCACCCCCTACTCCATCACCCGGCTGCAGAACCTGGGGCATATGTGCTACTACAGCGGCGAGCGCGCCGAGGCCGAGAAGATCCTGGGCCAGTGCGCGCGCCTGGGCCTGGACTCCAAGATGTTCGACCCGCAGACCCTGGTGCTGCTGGCCTTTGCGCGGCTGGAGGCGCAGGACCGCAAGGGCCTGCAGCATTGCCGCGACGACTTCGTCAAGCTCATCGACCGCGACGAAAAGAACCCTCGCCTGCAGCGGCTGGCTGCCACCGTGGATGCGCTCATCCTCATCCTGGACCGGCAGTTCGCGCGCGCCGTCGAGGCCGTGCGCTCCCAGGCCGCCAAGGTGCGCGCGCCCGACTTCGACGCCGAGTCCGCCACCAACCTCATCGCCCTCATGGCCCAGCTGGCCAACAAGGCCATCCAGCTCGACGACGTGGAGCCGGCGGTGGACGCCATCGGCATGCGCTTTTCCACCGGCCGCTCCATGAACGAGCTGCTGGCCGGCGCGGCGGGCGTGCACCCGCCCTATGCCGAGCGCCTGCGCGTGGCCGGCGGCCATGTGCTCAAGCTGGCCGAGACGGCCCTCACCCTGAGCCTGGGCGGCAACCCCTCGGGTGCCGTACGTGACCTGCTGGCCCACGGCAACCAGACCCTCAATGCCAAGCTCATCGAGACCGCGCGTCTGGTCCTGCAACGCTACGAGGGCCGCATCCCCGAAGCGCTCGAATTCGAAGCCGCCGTGCAGGAATGGCGCCAGCAGTACGGCAACCCCAGCCTGCGGCCCGCGCTGACCGAGCAGGGTCGCGCCGCCGGTGCGCTGAGCCTGCGTGCACCGGTCCAGACCGATGGCTCGCCCGCCGCCATCTTTGCGGCGGCCGAAGCCATGTACCAGGTGGCCGAGGCCATCGCCACTGAACCGCACCCGTCCAACGGCACGCAAGAACGACCCTGAGTCCATGGCCGGCTAGAATCGGGCTCTCCGGAGGTGTGGCAGAGTGGTCGATTGCACCGGTCTTGAAAACCGGCAACGGGCAACCGTTCGTGAGTTCGAATCTCACCGCCTCCGCCAGGACACGCACGACATCGGAGCGGTGTGGTTTGACTGGGGCAGCTGCGCGAAATGACCCGGTGGCGCGTCCTAGGGCAACTTCTGCAAGTGGCGGAACTGGGTCGCCATGCCCATGGTATTGCCGTTCTCCCTGCGAATGTAGGCCACCAGATCACCTGCTGAAAACGCAACGCCGTCAAAGGCAAACGGCGTGGTGACGAGGAACACCTCCCATTCCTCAACATGGGTTGCCACGTCGGTTCTTGTCACGCCCACGCGCCCGGCTGTCAAAACCGTCCATGTCGAGACCTGCGGGTTCCGTCGGGCCACCTCCAGATCGGCTGCCTTGGCGAAGGGACACGCCGCCGTCTGCCCGGCAATGACGGCATGTCTGAGCTCACCGCCCGGATAGTAGCCAAGGGCATCGCACCGCACGGGCATGTCGCCTACGGGCGATGGCCGGGACGAGCGGGGCGGGAAGCGCAGCTTTTGCGAGGTTTCCGGAAATATCCAGACCCCTTCAACATCCCTTGCCGTGGCGAAGCGCAATTCTGGCCGCAGAGGTGAAAACGGACACGGAAAGTTGGCCCACATGGCCCTGGCAAGAGTTTGGGGGGAGACGGTGCCCTGCACCCCAACCGCCAGCAAGTAGGTCACGAGCTGCTGGCGAATAGTGCTGGTGGACGAGGACGTTTCGACGCACAGCGTGGAGTCCCGGTGCATCTGCAGCATGCTCTCGATGAACTGATTCATCTGCATCGTTTGTGCCTGGGCGCCGCCAACTGTGCCCAGCGCCAAGACGACGGGGCTGAAGAACTTCCGAACAGCGGCCGACCGTTTCAACGGCACGCCTTGCATTCCCATGCCATGGCGCTTAACAGCCAAAAAGGCATGACTTGTCCAGAGTCACCTCGATCGTCTCGCCGTCAGCGGACACGACGACGCGCTTCTCGAAGGTCACCCCTTGCTGAAATGCATAGGTGTTGACGGTGATCCGGTCGTTCGACCCAATATGGTGGCCCCCAGCCGTGTACACGTCCGTTCGGCCGATCACTTCTACCTGGTTGCGGGTTCGCTCGTAGGAGAAGTCGGTGATCAGCAGGTATTCGCCCGGGGGCATGTTGGTGAACATGAAGCTGCCCTTGTCGTCCAGAATCTTGGTGCGCATGAAGTGCTTCAGGATGGTCTGGGGAATGTGCTTCGGCATTTTCTGGTCGCGCTTCACCTGCTCGTACCAGACCTTGAACTCGTCGGTCATCCAGATCAGGCCGACCGTTTCGCTGCCTTTGGGCGGATATTTCTTGGCGGCCAGCAAAGCCCCCTTGAAGTAGGCCTGCCCTTTGATGACGGAAGTGCCCAGCGGTCGGAGCTCCGCCGTGGCCGCCTTGAGCGTTTGTCCTGCAAATTGCCGGCCTTCCACACAGCCGAGCATGGCATCGCGAGCCAAGGCCAAGCCATCGTAGTCCAGCGAGAAGACCGATGTGCGCTCCATCCGCAACTGCATGTTGCTTTCGCGGTCCCGCATCGACTTCAGGGTTTGCCGGATGTCGCCCACGCCTATGGCCAGCACGCCGTCCGGCGAACCCGCTTGTCGCGGAAACTGCTTGGCACGCAGGCGCGTTGGCGGCAGGTCTTGCTGCACCAGTTCCACCTGGACGTCCTGCATCGAGCTGGACACAGGGATGTCGGCCCCGCTGAACAGGATCACGGCATGAGGGGAGTTTTTGGTGGGCCCCAGTATGGTGAGCCCTGGCGGGTTCTTGCTGGATGAAATGAACTTCACCGAACAGTTCATGCGGGGATGGGCAGGGTCTTCACGCAGCATCCAGGCACCCAACCGCGACTTGGTAACCACTTTGGTGTGGCCCTCCGGCAATTCCTGGCCCGAGGCAGCAAGGGCCGTGCCTGCCAGGCACACCACCAGCAGGGAGCGGATCATGCGACCAGCCCAGCAGGCGATACGAACCGTGCGCCCGAGCGGGGGCCTGGTGCGGTGCTGTTCAGGCTTCGACATGGCTTACCTCTCGGCTGCGGGAACATTCGGCACGGTCAACAGGCCATGGCACGGATTGACGCCCACTTGATTGGACGAACCGGCGATGCGGACATCGGCCACACGCCATAGCTTCTCTTTGTCCTGCAGCATCACGAACTGCGCCTCGCAACTGGTGCGCACGCCTTGCTCCAGAACCCGCCTGCTCGGTACATGCACCATGGCCGATGTGTTGTCGAAAGACTGGCCGTAGCCCAGGAACTTCAGGTTGCCGGACTGCGTGATGGCCGGAGCGCCCATTTTGCCGGCCACTTCGCTTTCTTCGCGGGCCAGCCAGACCATCAAAGCCGAGGCCTCCATCTTGCTGAGCGCACGCTTGCCGCGCACCTTGGCTGCCGCCTCCACAAACTCGCGCTCCGCCTGAATCTTCTTGAGCTTGGGCAGGTATGACTCGTTCGCTTTCTGCACGGCGTCGTCCATCTGCTTCTGTATGGCGGCGTACTGTGCCTCGTTGCGGGCCCTTTCTTGCGGGCTCAGTTTTTTCACCCAGAGTCCGGAAGGATCGGGCCGCTTGCTGCCTTTCCACAGCACGGTCCAGCTCAGGTTCAGCAGGTCGGTGACGGTCATGGCTTCGAGCGCATGCACCGGCTCCAGCAAGCCGATCTTCTGCAGCTCGGTGTTGAAGCGGCTCGCGTCGAACGGGCCGTTGTTGAGGGCTGCCTGCAAGGCGTTGCGTACATCTTCCCCCTGGCAGGCAAACTTCTGCGCCTTGATCATCGGTGGACGGGCGTCCTTGGCCCAATCGGTCTCCGGCAACGGCCGGTTGGACAGATCGACCCTGGGCACCGTGTAGCTGCGCGCAGCAACGCGCATGTGGACCGGGTCGCCCCACCTGGCCGGGTCGTTCCAGCCATCCACCACGACGGACGAACTGTACGGTCTGCCCTCTTGCCTGGCAGCCTTGGCCGCCTTCTGGGCTTCGCTGTAGGACAAGACCCGGTACTTGTTTAGGCATTCAAACTGCAGTTTCAGCTCGGTCCACTCGGGTGCCGTGGCGGACTCGTGAACCACCACCACAGGCATTTCCCAGACGCTGGTCCCGGCCATGGTGTCGCTGCCCTTGCCGAGCATGGGGTCCCCCCCGGTTCGTTCGGTGGTGCGGGTGATCTCGGCAAAGTAGGCCTCTCGCCGGCCTGATTCGCCCTGCTGGTGAAACAGAACCCAGTCTGCAAAGGCGGTGTTGCTCAAGGTGGCCAGCAGGCACAGGCCTGCCAGTTTGGAGATGTGACTCATCGCGAAGCTCCATTCAGGCCTGCGCTGCCTTGGGGGCTCAGCTGCCCTTGCGCTTGCAACTGGGCGGATTGGTCATGCCGAAGCTCAGCAGGTTGCCGCCGTTGATGATGCAGTTGTATTCCTTGCCATCGCGTGCCTTGACGGCATAGAAGGTATTGGTCCCTTCCGTGCGGCGGTTGAGCAGCGCCAGTTGACCTGGCGACAGGCCCAGCACGCCTGCGGCTTCAGACTTCAGGCGGTCATCGGAGAGGCTGTTGGTAGAGCCTGCAATGCTGCCGCAGCCGCCCAGCGACATGAGCGTGACCAGTGCAAGTGCGAGGGCTTTGATCTGAACCATTCGAGTCGTTCCTTGTGGTTGTTAAGGGAATCGGCTCGATGTTATGCAGCAGGCACCCAGGTTTGAATAGCCCCAAAGGGCAGGTTGTTGGTGCCCCCGCTATGTGCCGAAGGCCTGGCCCAGGAAGGCGCGTAACTGCATCGGCTTGACGGGTTTGGCCAAAATTCTCAGGCCTGCGGCTTCGGCGCGTTGTGCTTGCACGTCACCCACGTCGCCAGTGACCAGCAGAGCAGGCAGTTCTTTGCCAAGCAAGGCACGCACAGCGACCACGGCATCGATGCCGCTCGCGCCACCTGCGAGCCGCAGGTCGGCCAGCACCGCTTCAGGTTGGAAGCCTTCGGCCAGGTGCTGGCGTGTACTGACCACGTCCTCTGCCGAACGTACCTCACACCCCCAGGCACACAGCAAACCCGTCAGGGCGGCACGCGAGTCGGCGTCATCTTCAACCACAAGCACGCGGCGCCGCGTCAGCAGTGTGTCCTGCGGCATGGCCGGCGCGGCGATGGCGGTGGGCGTGGCATCGCACAGCGGCAGCGTGATATGGAACACGCTCCCTTGCCCGAGCGTGGACTGCACCTGCACGCGCAAGTCCAGCAGCTCGCTCAGGCGCTTGACTGTCGCCAGACCCAGCCCCACGCCCAGCCGCCTGTCTCGCGCCGGGTTGCCCACCTGGTAAAACTCCTCAAAGATGCGTGGCAGCTCGTGCTCGGCGATACCGATGCCGCTATCCTCCACGCTGACCTCGACGCGATCGCCCTGCAACCGGGAGGCCAGGCGCACCACGCCATGCTCCGTATAGCGCAGTGCATTGGACAGCAGATTGGCCAGAACGCGGGCCACCAGACGGCGGTCACCGATCACGGTCAGTGCCTGGCTGTCGATTTCCAGCTTCAAACCCTTGTGTCTGGCCTGCAGTTCATGCGTGCGCGCCACCTCGCGCAGCAGTGTGTCGAGCGCAAATGCTTCCAGCCGAGGCACCACGGCCGCGGCATCCACCTGGGCCAGTTCGAGCAACTCGTCAACGATGTGCGTCATGCTGTCGACGCATTCAACTAGGCGCGCAGGCACTTCGTCGGTGCGCGCTGCAGCACCGTCCTCGTTCAGCGTGTGCACGAGCAAACCCATGGCGTGCAAGGGCTGGCGCAAGTCGTGGTTGGCCGCGGCGAAAAAGCGTGTCTTCGCGTCCTGGGCCCGTTCGGCGCGCTGGTTCTCCAGCCGCAAGGCCTCGATCAGAGCGGCGTTCTTGCGCCGCTCGGCCTGCGTCTGCGCCAGGGCCTGTGCCTGGCGGCGCCCCCCTTGCAAGGTGTACAGGCCGGTGGCCACCACCAGCGCTGCAAGCGTCAGGTGGTAGGCGTCGGCAATCCACAAGTCACGCAATGCCAACGGCCCCATCACGGAGACGACGAAGGCGACGAACACCGGATAGAAGGGTGGCAGGGGCACCGTGGCGCCGATGGCGATCGATGCCACGACGATGTGCAGCAGCGACTCGACCTCCGGCGTCGCCGGCCGCAGCCAGATCAGGCTCAGGGAGCCGAGCAGCAGCCCTTGCAACAGGATGGCGCCAAACGCCCAGGCAGCCCAGCGATGCAGGCGATCACGCGCCGGGCGCAGGCGGTGGTAGCGGCGCGCGCCTGCCATGCGCGCCACGCTGACGAGAATAACGGCGAGCATCCAGCCGTCGGCCACGTCGAACCCTTCACCACTACGGAACGCCCCGTACAGGATCAGGGCGGCCACCGTGGTCATCAACGACGTCAAGGACGTGAACCGAAACAGGTGGTCGAGTTGCTCGCCCTCGAGTCCCTCGAGCCAGGCGCGCAGGCGTGGCCACAGCATCTACAACAGCCTCTGCTCGCGTGCGCGCACCAGCAAATGGGTGCGATTGCGTGCACCCAACGCCTCGAGCAACGCGGTGACGTGCAGCTTCACCGTGCGCTCGGCAATGCCCAACTCGAGCGCAATGCGTTTGTTAGGCTGGCCTTGCGCCAGCAGGGTCAGAACTTCCATCTGACGCGCGGTGGGCCCGGCCCCGGCTGTGACGCGTCGGGCCGCTTCGTCGAACACCACCTCCCCGTCGGCCAGGCGTTGCAAGGCCGCCAGCAGCGCCTGAATGGATGTGGATTTGCCCAGGAAGCCGCTGGCCCCGGCGGCCCGCGCCCGCAAAGCCAGCGCCGGATCTTCATCGCCCGAAATCAGCACGCGCGCGATCAGCGGAAAGCGTTCCCCGAAGTGCCTCAGGCCCGCCAAGCCGTCTGCGTCGCCCAGGCGGTAGTCGATCAACACGATGTCGAGGTCTGGCTTTGCGGCAGCCTGGGCCAGACCGTCCCGGATGGTCGGCGCCGTAAGAACCTCGACGCTGGATGCCATTTGGCTCAAGGCGTGGGCAAACCCCAAACTGAAGAGCGGATGATCGTCGATCAGCAGAAGCTTCATCGGCGACACTGTAACCGAGGGCACGACGCCTGGGCCTGGTCGACCGGGTTCATCGGCGCGCGCCCGCTCAGTCCATGGGCCCTTCGGCCCAATGCGCGTAGGCGAAGTTGCAGGCAAAGGGCCCGCGAATCTCATGGGCCGCGCGCTGGCGCGCGAAGGCCTGCCGGAAGGCCGCATCGAGCGCGCCAAGCGCCTTGGCGCTCTCATAGAGGGCTTCCACATCGACCAGGATGCGCTCGCCATTGTTTTCCACCGTGACCACAAGACGGCGCCGTGACTTGGCCACGGCCATGTAGAACTCCGCAGGGGCGCCGGCGATGCTGCTCGCATGCACAGCCTCGTGAACGGCAAATTTCTCCTGCAGGCTGAGCTTGAACTGGTCTTCGGGATCCAGGCTTTCGACTTCCGCGACCACCATCGCTCGCGCCACCTCGGCTAGATTCTGGGTATGCATATCAGGTCTCCTTTCCGGCGCACGAGATGGGGCCGGAACCGGCCGGATTCAAGAGGCAGGAGGCGGGGACCTGCGCAGCACTCAGACGCGTACTGCGTTTTGTGAGCGCACACCCCGCAGAAAAGCCGACAGTTCTTCCGCGGGCATGGGCCGGCCGTAGTGGTAGCCCTGGGCTTCGTCACAGCCATAGGCCAATAGCGCCTGCGCCATCTCGGCGGTTTCCACCCCCTCGGCAATCGTCGTGAGGCTGAGGCTGCGCGCCATCTGGATCACGGCGCGCACGATGGCGGCGTCGTCGGCATTGGTGCAGAGTTCGCGCACGAAGCTCTGGTCGATCTTGAGCTTGTCGATGTCGAAGCGTTTGAGGTAGGACAGGCTGGAGTAGCCGGTGCCGAAGTCGTCGATGGAGAGCTTGACGCCGATCTGCTTGAGGCGCTTGAGGCTGGCGAGCACCCCCTCGGCGTTCTGGATCAGAATGGATTCGGTCAGCTCCAATTCGAGCAGGCGCGGATCAAGCCCTGATTCCTCCAGCGCGCGCAGCACCGACTGCTCCACATCGCCGCGCTTGAATTGCACCGCCGAGAGGTTGACGGCCATGGTCATGGCCGGCAGGCCCAGGCGCTGCCACTCCACGGCCTGGCGGCAGGCCTCGCGCAGGACCCAGATGCCGATGGGGACGATGAGCCCGCTGTCTTCCGCAACCGGAATGAAACGGGCCGGCGGGATGAAGCCGCGCTCGGGATGCCGCCAGCGCAGCAGGGCCTCGACGCCTACGACCGTACCGCGGCCGAGGTCGATCTGCGGCTGGTAGTGCAGCATCAGCTCGCCGCGTTCCTGGGCGCGGTGCAGGCCGTTGCGCAGGCTCAGATGCTCGGAAGCTTCGCTGTTCATTGCGGCGTCGAAGAAGCGGTAGGTGTTGCGGCCAGCCTGCTTGGCCTGGTACATCGCAACCTCGGCCTTCTTGCGCAGGCTCTCCAGATCTCGGCCGTCATCAGGGTAGATGGCCAGCCCGGCCGAGGCCGTGATCGTGATCTCCTGGCCTTGCAGCAGCACCGGCTCCTGCAGCACCTCCATCAGGGCAGAGACCTGCAGGGCCGTGTCGTCGGCATGCCGCAGCTGGGGCATGAAGACGTAGAACTCGTCGCCTCCCTGGCGGCTCACCACGTCGGTCTCACGCACGCAGGCGGCCAGCCGGCGCGCCACCTCGCGCAGCAGGGCGTCGCCAGCCTCATGCCCGAGGCTGTCGTTGATGGCCTTGAAGTTGTCCAGGTCCAGCCCCAGCAGCACGGCGCGGGCCTCCGGGGCCGCACCAGGTCCGATCGCATGGAGAAAGCGCTCCTGCAGCAGGCGATGGTTGGGCAGGCCGGTCAGCGTGTCATGGTAGGCCAAAAACTCGATGCGCTTCTCGGCCGCAAGCTGGTCGGTGATGTCGCGACCTACGCCCTGGTAACCGAGGAACTCACCGCCCGGGCCGAAGACCGGACTGCCGCTGGCCACCAACGTGCGAAAGACGCCGGGCGCCGACTCGATCTGGTAGACGAAATCACGGAAGGTCTCATGGCGTTCGAGCTGGGCACGGTGGGCCTGCCATTGCTCGGGACCGACACCATGCACGGGCAGCTCCCAGCGTGCCTTTCCCAGCATCATGCGCTGGTCCAGCCCCAGCATGCCGTTGGAGATCTGGGTGAAGCGGAACTGGGCGTCCTGTTCCCAGTAACCATCGGCCGAGAGCCCGGTCAGCGTGCGCAGACGATCCTCGCTCTGGCTCAGGGCCTCGTAAGGCTGACGTACGGCCACCACGAAAATGTGGCGGTAGAGGAAGGCATAGGAAACGATCTTGAACACATGGCCGAAGATGTTCAGGAAATCCGAGGGCGCCTTGTAATTGGAGAACACGATCTCGCCCATGGCCATGATGAAACAGGACGAGGCAAAAGCGTAATGGCGCGAGCCCTGCTTCGCATCGGCGCTGCGCACGAAGGCCAGGCCCAGCAACACATAGCTCAGGAACAGCGTGTACTCGACGTTGCGCTTGAAGGTCGTGACGCCCTCCCCGGCCACGAAGGTGTTCGGCACCAGATGCAGGCCCCAGGTCCCCAGCCAGAACAGACCCGCGCACAGCAGCGCCGCGATGCCCAGCCAGGTGTGGCGCGACCACTGCAGACGCAGGCGCAGCAGCACCAGCAGCAGCGTGCACAGGACCAGGGCGCGCCCGGCCAGCCAGAAGAAGATGGCGCGCGGGGTGGAGCTTTCCGTCACGAGTCGTGGCATGCCGTCATAGGTTAGCGCATGCACCAGATCGACAAACGCCACCACGGTGAAACCGGCCAGCAGGAAACCGGACTCGGAACGCCCCTGGCGGCGCAGGTCGTGCCAGGCCACCACGACGATGAGGATGGCGACGACGACGGCGAAGAGTTCGAGCAGCAGGTGCAGCTGCAGCATGCTGGCGGCACGGTCTTCGAACAAGGCGAAGGGGGGCAGCGCCATGGCAACTGCAAAGACCAGCAGGGCCGGACCTAGGAACCGGCCATCGCGCTGCAGATAGATCTTCAGCTGGTCCAGCATCGTTGCTGATCGCTTGCTCTGGGCATGGTGGTGATGGAAAGCATGGTAGCCGATCGCCGCCACTCAGCTCCAGAGATCCAGCGGCGGGTCGTGCACCACGGCCTGCAGAATGTCGCTGCGCGAGATGAAGCCCGTGAGCTTGCCGTCGTCCGCCACCACGGGCAGGCCGGGCAGGCGGGTATCAAGCAGCACACGGGCCACACGGCGCAGATCGGTGTCTTCGCTCACGGCAGGCACCGGGCTGAGCATCACGGCCGAGACCGGCTCCATCAGCAGGGCACGCCAGACCAGGGTGGGTGCATCAGGCTGCGGCAGACGGTCCAGGTTCAGCAGTTCGGCCCGCGTGAGCAGGCCCACGAGTTCGCCCGTCGGGGCCAGCACCGGCGCCTGGCCGATGCCCTGCGTACCGAGCAGCTGCCAAGCCTCCAGCACGGTCATGTCCGGGCCCACGGTCTGAACCTGGCGGCTCATGACGTCGGCCACACGGCTCAGAGGGTGGCGCTCGTTGCCCTGGCCGCTGGCCTGGGCATAGGCGTGGAGCGCGGCGCCAGCCGCGTGGCTGCGCGCCTGCACAGGTGCCACGGCCTGGTCGTCGCTGCCTCGGGTCTCGGGGGTCTGCTCGTGCGCCTGCAGGCGACGGGTGCGCATCACCGAGCGCAGGGCGTCGACACGCCAGAGGTCTTCCATCGCGCCACGGAAGATGCGCCCGCTTTCGCCGTAGATCGAGAACATGCCGCTCCTCTTCTGCACTCAGCCTGATCCGACTATAGCGGGCAGCAGCCCGCCCGCCAATCAGGCGGAGGAAGGTTCGGGCAGGAACAGGGCCTGCAGATCGCTGAGGAAATCGAAACCGCGGGCCGTGGGCTGCACGCGCTGCAGGTCGCGCGTGATCCAGCCCTTGCGCTCCGCCTCCTCCAGGGCGCGGCGGATGGCGGTGAGGGCCAGGCCCGTGCGTTCGCTGAACTCGCTGAGCGCGAAGCCCTGGCGCAATCGCAGGGCATTGAGCATGAACTCGAAGGGCAGGTCGGCGCGCGCCACTTCCTCCTCCTGCGCAATGGCGTCGCCCGCCAACGCCCGCTCCATGTACAGCCGCGGATCGCGCGTGCGCACCTGGCGCACGACACGGTGCGCGAAGCTGAGCTTGCCGTGCGCCCCCGCACCGATACCCAGGTAGTCACCGAACTGCCAGTAATTGAGGTTGTGGCGGCAGTGGTGGCCGGGCCGCGCATAGGCCGAGACCTCGTAGCGGTTCAGGCCGGCCAGGGCGGTGCGTTCGGTGATCAGGTCCAGCATGGCGTAGGCCGTGTCGTCCTCGGGCACCTCGGGCGGGTGCTTGGCGAAATAGGTGTTGGGTTCGATGGTGAGGTGGTAGATCGAGAGGTGCGGCGGACTGAAGTCCAGGGCCTGGTCGATCTCCTCCCGCAGGCCCTTCAGCGTCTGGCCCGGCAGCGCGTACATGAGATCCAGGTTCCAGGTGTCAAAGCTGCGTGCAGCCTCTTCGAGTGCCGCCATGGCCTGGGCGCGGTCATGCACACGGCCGATGCGTTTCAGATGCGCGTCATCGAAGCTCTGCACGCCCACCGACAGGCGCGTGACACCCGCGTCGCGAAAGGCCCGGAAGCGCTCTTTCTCGAACGTGCCGGGGTTGGCCTCCAGCGTGACCTCGCAGTCGGCCGGCAGCTTGAGGCGGGCGCGGATATCCGCGAGCAACCGGTCGATGGAGGCCGGACTGAACAGGCTGGGCGTGCCGCCGCCGATAAAGATGCTGTGCACGCTGCGCCCCCAGATCAGCGGCAGCGCGGCCTCGAGATCCGCCACCAGGGCATCGAGGTAGCGCTGTTCGGGCAGCTCACCCGCTCGCATCTCGTGCGAGTTGAAATCGCAGTAGGGGCACTTCTTCAGGCACCAGGGCAGGTGCACGTAGAGCGACAGCGGCGGCAGGCTGGTCAGTTGCAGCGTGCCGGGGCGCAGGTAATGCTGGATGTCGCGCATCACAACCAACGCTCGCGGATCAGCTCCACCATCTGCCGTGCCGCACGGCCGCGGTGGCTGTTGGCATTTTTCACCTCGATCGGCAACTCGGCAAAGGTCTTGCCGAATTCCGGAATGAACATCACCGGGTCAAAACCAAAACCGTTCGTGCCCCGGCGCTCGCGCGCGATCTCACCGCGCACACGGCCCACGGCCACGAGGGGTTCCGGGTCATCCGCCGAACGCAGGGCCACCAGGGTGCTGACCATGGCGGCGCGGCGGTTGGATATGTACTTCATTTGTTCCAGCAGGGCCGTGACGTTGTGGTCATCGCCCTTGGGATAGCCGTGCTGTGTGGCGTAGAACGCTGTATCCACGCCGGGCAGGCCGCCGAAGGCATCCACGCACAGGCCCGCATCGTCGGCGATGGCCGGCAGGCCGCTCAACCTGGCGGCATGGCGGGCCTTGGCGAGCGCGTTTTCAAGAAAGGTGCGGTAGGGCTCCTCGGCTTCGGGGATGTTCAGCTCGCCCTGGCGTACGAGTTCCAGCCCCAGCGGCGCCAGCATGTCCTGCAGCTCGCGCAACTTGCCGGCGTTGTTGGAGGCCAGGACGATCTTCTTCATGCCCGGAGCGCCTCGGTCTGCAAGCGCACGAGCTCGTTCACGCCCTGCTCCGCGAGGGCCAGCAGCGCGTCCATCTCCCGGCGGCTGAAGGCTGCACCCTCGGCCGTGCCCTGCACCTCGATGAAATGTCCGGCACCGGTCATCACCACATTCATGTCGGTGTCGCAGGCCGAATCCTCGACGTACTCCAGGTCCAGCAGCGGCGTGCCGTCGACGATGCCCACCGAGATGGCCGCAACCTGGCCGGTGATGGGCGTCGCACTGATCTTGCCGGCCGCCAGCAGCGTGTTGACCGCATCCTGCGCCGCGACGAAGGCGCCGGTGATGGCCGCGGTGCGCGTGCCGCCGTCGGCCTGCAGCACATCGCAGTCCAGGGTGAGCGTGCGTTCGCCGAGCTTCTTCAGGTCGAACACGGCGCGCAGCGACCGCCCGATCAGGCGCTGGATCTCCTGGGTACGGCCGCTCTGCTTGCCGCGCGCGGCCTCGCGGTCGCTGCGCGTGTGGGTGGCGCGCGGTAGCATGCCGTACTCGGCCGTGACCCAGCCCTCGCCGCTGCCCTTCTTGTGCGGCGGCACGCGCTCCTCGACCGACGCGGTGCACAGCACCTTGGTGAGGCCGAACTCGATCAGCACCGAACCTTCGGCGTGCATGGTGTAGCGGCGGGTGATGCGCACGGGGCGCAGTTGGTCGGCGGCGCGGCCGCCCTGGCGGACATATGAACTCATGGCGTTCCTGCGGATAAGGGACCGGCCGGACCGGTCCGGGTCAGCCGTTGCGGCGTGCTGCCGTGCGGCGGATGGCCTCGTTGATCTCGGCGATGGAGCGTTCGATCGCCTCGTCGTCCAGGTCTTCCGCCAGGGACGAGTCAACCACGCCGGCCTGCACGGTGGAGGCAAAGACGCCGTCGTTGATGCTGTCGGTGGAGACACTGCCCTTGGTCTCCTCGAAGATGTCGGGCGTCTCCCACTCCATGGCGATGACGGTCACGTTGTCGCTGGCACTGCCGGCCTTCTCCAGCGCCTTCTCGACCAGGTCCGGCACAGCCCGGGAGACCTGCTTGAGACCGAGGTCATAAGTGATTTCCACGTCCGACAGCGCGCTCCACAGGCCATCGGAGCACAGCAGGATGCGGTCCCCCTGCTGCAGATTGATCGGGCCCATGACATCGAACACCGGATTGGCGGGCGAGCCCAGGCAGGTGAAGAGCACGTTGCGGTTGGTCTTGTCGCCGTTGCGGGCGCCCGGCGGCACCTCGTCCTGGCGCTGCTCCATGTAGGAATGGTCGCGCGTGCGCGCCAGCATCTCGCCGTCGCGCACCATGTACAGCCGCGAATCGCCGCAATGCACCCAGCTCACGCGATCACCCTGGACCAGGGCCGCGACGAAGGTCGTGCGCGGCGTGTCCAGCATGTTGTTGTGCGCCGCGTAGGCCAGGATCTGGCGGTGGGCCAGCAGCACGGACGAGGCCAGAAAGGCCCGCGGGTCCTTGATGCCCGTCTTGGCTTCCTGCTGGAAGGCGGCCGAGACGACCTGCAGCGCCAGCTGCGCCGCCACCTCGCCCTCGGGGTGTCCCCCCATGCCATCGGCCAGCAGGAACAGCGCCGCATCCCGCGTGTAGCAATAGCCCATGCGGTCTTCGTTGGTGGCGCGACCGCCTCGGCGGCTGACCTGGAAAACGGAGAATTTCATCTGGGTTTGGCCGCGGCAACGCCGGTCACACTTTTGACGTTTTTCTTGGTGTCCGCCACCATGGTGTCGAACTGCAGGCGGACCTTCTCGGCCATGCTGAGCTTGGTGTAACGACGCTCGCCTTCGCGGCTGAGTTCCTTCTGCAGCGCAAACACGGATTGCGGGCGCGACAGCGGATCGAGCGCCATGGTCCACTCCACGACCTCGATCAGGTTGTCGGAGTAGACACCGCGCAGGCGGGCCAGCGCCGTGGTCAGGCGGTCCTTCTCGAGGCGCTGCGGCGCCTCGTTGGGCGGATAGCCCTGCATGCAGGCGTAGATGCAGGCGCCAATCGCGTAGATGTCGGTCCACGGCCCCATGGCAGCGTCGCGCCGGTACATCTCGGGGGCGGCGAAGCCTGGCGTGTACATGGGACGGATGAAGTTGCCTTCCTTGCTCAGCACCTCGCGCGCAGCGCCGAAGTCGATCAGCACGGAGCGGTTGTCGTCGGTGATGAAGATGTTGGCCGGCTTGATGTCCAGGTGCAACATCTTGTGCTGGTGCACGATGCGCAGGCCGCGCAGGATTTCATCGAAAAGCGAGCGGATGGTGGACTCGCGAAACACCTTCTGCTGCTTCTGGTCGCGCGCGGTGATGATGAAATCCTGCAGGGACGCGCCCTCCAGGTAGTTCATCACCATGTAGACCGTCTCGTTCTCGCGGAAGAAGTTGAGCACGCTCACCACCGAGGGATGCGAGATCTGCGCCAGCGAACGGCCTTCCTCGAAGAAGCTCTTGAGGCCCAGGCGGTAGAGCGAGAGCTTTTCCGTGGTGACCTGGGGGAGCAGCTCGCCGGGCGCGCGCGTCACCAGCGACGCAGGCAGGTATTCCTTGATGGCCACCTGCTGGCCATCGGGGTCGATGGCCAGGTAGACCACGCCAAAGCCTCCGGCCGCCACCTTGCGCACGATGCGGTAGCCGCCAATCTGGGTTTCGGGAGACAGCGGTGCTGGTTTGACCTTGGACATAATTCTGAGTGAGGCCCCGGCCACCGGGCCCAATCCGGTTATTCTCGGGGTCGTCTGACAGATCAAGAATACGCCATGCCAGTTTACAGCATGACCGGCTACGCCAGCGCCCAGCGCGGCGCGGCCGCACAGGCCGAGTCCGGCAATTCCGCACGCCTGGGCCTGGAAATCCGCTCGGTCAACGGCCGCTTCCTGGACCTGACCCTGCGCCTGTCCGAAGAGCTGCGCGCGCACGAGCCCTTCCTGCGCGAGCTGGTGCAGGGCCGGCTCAAGCGCGGCAAGGTCGAGGTGCGCGCCTTCCTCGAAACCGCAGGCGATACCGCCGTGGCCGAACCCAGCCCGCGACTGATGCAACGCCTGGGCGCCCTGCAGGACAGCGTGCAGGCCTGGCTACCGGACGCACGGGCACTCAGCGTGGCCGACATCCTCAAGCTCGCCGCAGGCGAACGCGGCGGCCACCAGGACTGGGGCCCCGCCTTGCAGGAACTGGCCGCACAGGGCCTCGACGCCCTGATCGAGGCCCGCCGACGCGAAGGCGAGCGCCTGGCCGGCATGCTGCTGGGCCACATCAGCCAGCTGCGCCAGCTGGCCACCCAGGCCGGCCCCCTGGTGCCGCAGCTCGTGGAACAGCAACGGCAGCGCTTTCTCGAGCGCTGGCAGGAGGCCATGGCGCTCACCGAGGGCGCAACGCCCCCGCAAGCCGCGCAGGAGCGTGCGCTCACCGAGGCCACGGCCTATGCCATCCGCATCGATGTGGCCGAGGAGCTCACACGCCTGGCCTCGCATCTGGACGAGATCGAGCGCCTGCTGAAAAAGGGGGGGGAGGTCGGCAAACGGCTGGACTTCCTGATCCAGGAACTGCACCGCGAGGCCAACACCCTGGGCTCCAAGTCGGCCACCCTGGAACTGACGCGCATTTCCGTGGACATGAAGGTGCTGGTCGAGCAGATGCGCGAGCAGGTGCAGAACCTGGAATGAAATGATGCCCCCACGCTCCGCCGCTACGCGGGTCGCTGCCCCCCGAGGGGGCGCGTTTCGCCTTGGGGCGGCCCGGTAGCGAAACCTGCCGCATTAAGATACCCTCATGGACTACCCTGGCAATCTCTTCGTCATCGCTGCCCCCAGCGGGGCCGGCAAGTCCAGCCTGGTCAGGGCCCTGCTGGCCCAGGATGCGCGGCTGCAGCTCTCGGTTTCCCACACCACCCGCGCGCCGCGTGGCCAGGAGCAGAACGGACGCGAGTACTACTTTGTTTCCCCGGCGGCGTTCGACGCTATGGTGCAGGCCGATGCTTTCGTGGAATGGGCCCACGTGCACAACCATCGCTACGGTACCTCGCGTCAGGCCATCGCCGACCAGATCCTGGCCGGCGCCGACATCGTCCTGGAGATCGACTACCAGGGCGCCATGCAGATCAAAAAGCTGTTCCCGGCCGCGGCGATCATCTTCATCCTGCCGCCCAGCTGGGAGGAGCTGCGCGCGCGACTGATCAAGCGCGGCGAGGACCCGGAGGACGTGATCGCCCTGCGCCTCAAGAATGCGGCCGAGGAGATGGCCCAGGCCCCGAACTTCGATTTCGTTATAATCAACGACTTGTTCGAGCGCGCCCTGGCCGACCTGCAGCTGGTCGTGAATGCACAGCGGCTGCGGTATCCGGCCCAGCGCCGGGCCCGTCCCGAGACTTTCCAGGCGCTGCGCCTGCCCTGATGCCGGTCATCCCGGCCCACTGGAGTTACACAACATGGCCCGTATCACCGTCGAAGACTGCCTTGAGAAGATTCCGAACCGTTTCCAGCTCGTGCTGGCCGCGACCTACCGCGCCCGCATGCTGAGCCAGGGCCATGCACCCAAGATCGAGAGCAAGAACAAGCCCGGTGTGACCGCCCTGCGCGAGATCGCCGAAGGCAAGGTCGGGCTGGAAATGCTCAAGAAGGTCCCGACCTGAGCCTGCGCCAGCCCCGCTGAAAAAGCACCGTTCGCGGTGCTTTTTTATTGCCTGAAAGCGGGGGCCCGCTGAGCGCTATATATTCGAGGGGTGAGCGCTCTCTTGCACGCCCCTTCTGCCGCCCCTGTCACCCCGGGTCTGACCGACACGGCAGATCCGGCTGCGGCCAATGCAGCGGCGGCCAGTTTTGCCAGCCTGACCGCCCGGCTGGACTACCTGTCCCCGGTGGATCTGGAGCAGGTGCGCCAGGCCTACCGCTATGCCGACGAAGCCCATCTGGGCCAGTTGCGCAACAGCGGTGAACCCTACATCACCCATCCCATAGCCGTTGCCGCCCAGTGCGCCGACTGGAAGCTCGACGCCCAGGCCCTGATGGCCGCGCTGCTGCACGATGCGCTCGAGGACTGCGGCATCAGCAAGGCCGAACTCATCGAGCGCTTCGGCTCCCCCGTGGCCGAGCTCGTGGACGGCCTGACCAAGCTGGACAAGCTGCAATTTGATACGCGCGAAGAGAGCCAGGCCGAGTCTTTCCGCAAGATGCTGCTGGCCATGGCGCGCGATGTGCGCGTCATCCTGATCAAGCTGGCCGACCGCAGCCACAACATGCGCACGCTCTCGGACGTGCCCCGCGCCAAATGGGCACGCATCGCCTCCGAGACGCTGGAAATCTACGCGCCGATTGCCTACCGCCTGGGCCTGAACCAGACTTACCGTGAGCTGCAGGAGCTTTCCTTCCAATACCTGCGCCCCTGGCGACACAACGTCCTGTCCAAAGCCCTGGAGCGCGCGCGCAGCCGCAGGCGTGACCTGATCGGCAAGGTGCACAAGGAGGTCGAGACGGCTTTCGAAGCCACCCAGATGCCCATCCGTATCGCCGGGCGTGAGAAGACGCTGTACTCCATCTACCGGAAGATGGACGAGAAGCATCTGAGCTTTGCCCAGATCACGGACATGTACGGCTTTCGCATCATCGTGCCCACACTGGCCGACTGCTACACAGCCCTGGGGACGCTGCACCAGCTCTACAAGCCGGTGCCAGGCAAGTTCAAGGACCATATCGCCATCCCCAAGGTCAACGGCTACCAGTCGCTCCACACGACCCTGGTCGGACCCTCGGGCGTGAACGTGGAGTTCCAGGTCCGTACCGAGGCCATGCACGTGGTAGCCGAGTCCGGCGTGGCGGCGCACTGGCTCTACAAGGCCAACGAGCCCGACAACCCCATGACCGCGCGCCTGGGTGCGCAATGGCTGCAGTCCCTGCTGGACATCCAGAACGAAACCCGCGATGCCGCCGAGTTCTGGGACCACGTCAAGGTGGACCTCTTCCCCGAGGCGGTCTACGTCTTCACGCCCAAGAGCAAGATCATCTCGCTGCCGCGCGGCGCCACCGTGGTGGATTTCGCCTACGCCATCCACAGCGACATCGGCGACCGCACCATGGCTGCGAGCATCAACGGCGAGCAGGTGCCGCTGCGCACCGAGCTCAAGAACGGCGACGTGGTCGAGGTCGTCACCTCGACGGTCGCGGCGCCCAATCCGGCCTGGCTGAGTTTCGTGCGCACGGGCCGCGCGCGCTCCAAGATCCGGCATCACCTCAAGACCCTGGCCCAGGCCGAGTCCGAGGGCCTGGGCGAAAAGCTGCTGCTGCAAGCCCTGCGTGCCGAAGGCATCGACCGTTTCCCCACCGATGACGACAGCACCCGTGCCGGCATCTGGGACAAGCTGTTGCGCTTCACGGGCAACCGCAGCCGCGCCGAACTGCTGATGGACATCGGCCTGGGCAAGCGCATCGCCAGCATCGTCGCCAAACGCATGGCCACGCTGCTGACCGAAAGTGGCGCGAAGCCCGATGCCGTCCTGCTGACCCGGGAGCGGTTTGCCGCGCAGGAATCGGCCGGGCACGCGCCGGTCACCCTGGACGGCAGCGAGAACGCCTCGGTCCAGTACGCGCCCTGCTGTCGCCCCATCCCTGGCGATGGCATCGTGGGCTACCTGGGTCGCGGCGAGGGTCTGGTCGTGCACACGGCGGACTGCGCGGTGGCACGCAAGTTGCAAAGCAAGGACAGCGAACGCTTCATTGGCGTGGAGTGGTCGGACGAGCCGACCCGGCCCTTCGAGACGGCCGTGGTGGTCACGGTCAACAACGGCAAGGGCGTGCTGGCCCGCGTGGCCTCGGCCCTGGCCAGCTCGGAGGCCGACATCACCCACATCGACATGGGCCACGAAGCGGCCCAGGAAGCCACGGATCTGCGTTTCGTGATCGGCGTGCGCGACCGGGTGCACCTGGCCGATGTGCTACGCACCCTCAAGCGTACCCCGTCGGTGCTGCGCGCACGCCGCGCCAGCGCCAACCCCTGATTCAGGACGGCGACGGATACTGCACGGCCAGGACCTCGATTTCGTCCACCCCGGCCGGCGTGACGAGCTTGAGCACATCGCCAACGCGCGATTTCAGCAAGGTACGCGCTACCGGCGCCACCCAGCTCACCTGACCTTGCAGGCTATCGGCCTCGTCGATGCCCAGGATGGTGATGGTGCGCTCGGCGCCCGCCGCGTCGGCATAGGTCACGGTGGCGCCAAAGAATACCTGGTCACTCCCGTGATGGACGCTGGGGTCCGCCACCTCGGCAATCTCCAAGCGCTTGGTCAGGAAACGGATGCGGCGGTCGATCTCGCGCAGGCGCTTCTTGCCGTAGAGATAGTCGCCGTTCTCCGAACGATCGCCGTTGCTCGCCGCCCAGTGCACCACCTCGACCACCTTGGGCCGCTCCACATCGATCAGGTCCATCAGCTCGGCTCGCAGGCGCGCGTAGCCGGCCGGTGTGATGTAGTTCCGGCCACCTGCCGGCAGGGCAGGCAGTTGCGCTTCATCATCCTCATCGTGATCGGTTTCGCGGGTGAAGGCCTTGCTCATGACAGGTTCCTGGAACCGGATATTCTGGGCTGCAAGAAAAAAGCCTGCAACTTTGCAGTTGCAGGCTTTTCCGTTTTGGTGCGGCTGGCAGGAATCGAACCCACGACCCCTTGGTTCGTAGCCAAGTACTCTATCCAGCTGAGCTACAGCCGCGAAGCTGCGAATTGTAGCACAGCTTTTTTTTGGGGTAACGCTGTGACCGGGAGTCAACAGACCAGGCCTCAGCGTCACGCAGGGCTATCGACCTTGCGCTAATCTGTTGGGGAAATATATTAGAGGAGACTTTTTCATGCATGCACTACGCCGCCGCGCCAGCTTGCTGGCTGCGCTCTGCCTGAGCTTGGCCCATGCCGTGCCCCAGGCCCAGATCAACACCACGCCCGTGCGTATCGGGCTGATCTTTCCGCTCACGGGAGGCTCCTCCGACATGGGCAACAGCGCCCTGATCGGTGCGCAGGTGGCGGTGCAGGAAATCAATCAGGTCGGCGGCTACCTCGGTCGTCCCATCGAATTGCTGGTGCGTGACGACGAGGCCAACAACGATGTGGGCCTCAAGCATGCACAAGACCTGGTGCTGCAGCAAAAAGTGACTGCCACCGTCGGCTTCTGCAACACCGGCGTAGCCATGCGGGCACTGGACGTGTTTCAGGACAACAAGAGTCCGCTCATCGTCTCCTGCGCCACCGGCTCGGCGATCACAGCCAAGTACCCGGTAGCCCAGAGCTACATCTTCCGGACCTCGGCGCCGGACCAGCATCAGACACAGTTCCTCGTGGACGAGATCGTCAAGCGCGGGTTGACCAAGGTGGCGCTGCTGGTCGACACCACGGGCTATGGTGACGCCGGCCTCAAGGACCTGGAAGCCGCCCTGAACCGCGCCGGCCTCAAACCGCAGGCGGTCGTCCGCTTCAAGGTCGGGGTCAAGACACTGGACGAGGAGATCCGGCAGCTGCGCGACAGCGGCGCGGACGCGCTGATCGGCTGGACGGTCGGCCCCGAACAGGGTGTGATCTCGGCCAGCCGCGTCGCCGTCGGCTGGAAAGTGCCACAGTTCGGCCCCTGGGGCCTGTCGCACGCATCGGCCTTCAATGTCTCAGGGGGCAAGGTCGAAGGCGCACTGATGGTCCAGACGGTGCTGCCCAACATCTTCCTGGAGCGCAACAGCACCTTCCTGCGCAACTACAGCAAGCTGCGCAAGGAAACCCCCATCGGCTCCATGATGTCGGCTGCACAAACCTACGATGCGGTCAACCTGCTGGTACGCGCCATGTACGATGCCAAGGGCGACATCAGTGGTCCGGGCCTCAAGGCTGGGCTGGAAAATCCGAGCAGCATCTACCGCGGTGTGGTCACCACCTACGACCGTCCGTTTTCCGCCCAGGACCATGACGCCATCACGCTCAACATGCTGTGGCTGGGCACCTGGCGCAACGGCGAGCGGGCCTACCACTACAAGGACGATGAGAAACGCGCGACGGTGATCCGGCGCAAGCAGTGAGTTCGCGTGGAGGGAATGGTAGGGCGTGCTGGGCTCGAACCAGCGACCAAGGGATTATGAGTCCCCTGCTCTAACCAACTGAGCTAACGCCCCGACCGAAGGCAGGATTGTACGGGCCGGTCTACTTGCTGTGGCTCAGCGCGTTGCCGAGGAGCTTGGAAGTGATGTCCACGATCTGAATCATGCGGTCATAGGGCATGCGCGTGGGGCCGATCACGCCCAGCGTGCCCACGACCTGACCGTCCACCACATAGGGGGCACTGACCACGGACAACTCCTCATAGGGCACGACCTGGCTTTCGCCGCCGATGAAAATGCGCACCCCCTCGGCCTGGCCCGCAATGTCCAGCAGGCGCATGAGCTGGGCCTTCTGCTCGAAGAGATCGAAGGCGCGGCGCAGATGGCTCATGTCGCTGGAAAAATCGGACACGGCCAGCAGGTTGCGCTCCCCTGCGATCACCACCTCATCCTGGGTCTGCGTCATGGCTTCGGTGCCAACGGTGACGGCTGCCTGCATCAGCGTGGCAATCTCCCCGCGCAGCTTGTCGACCTCCCCCTGCAGGCGCTCGCGCACCTGCTCCAGCGTCAGGCCCATGTAGTGGGCATTGAGGTAGTTGGCTGCCTCGACCAGCTGGGAAGGCGAGTAATCGGTCTCGGTGAAGATCACGCGGTTCTGAACATCGCCCTCAGGCGAGACCAGGATGACCAGGATGCGCCGCTCGGACAGGCGCAGGAATTCGATGTGGCGAAACACCGAGGAGCGGCGTGGCGACATGACCACGCCCACGAACTGGGAGAGCGAGGACAGCAGGTTGGCGGCGTTGGAGATGACCTTCTGCGGCTGGTCGGGGGCTAGGCTGGGCGCGGCAATATGTTCGCGCTGCACCGTCAGCATGGTGTCGACGAACAGACGGTAGCCACGTGCCGTGGGCACCCGCCCGGCCGAGGTGTGCGGACTGGCAATCAGCCCCAGCTCCTCGAGATCGGACATGACGTTGCGGATGGTCGCCGGAGAGAGTTCCAGACCCGACGCGCGCGAAAGCGTGCGCGACCCGACCGGCTGCCCTTCGGCGATGTAGCGTTCCACCAGCGTTTTGAGCAACAACTTGGCGCGGTCATCAAGCATGTCTTCATTTTAATGATGTAATTTGCGCATGAGCTCCAGATTTCGCCAGGTAGCCCTGATAGGCAAATACCAGACCGCAAGCGCCGCAGGAACCGGCAACCGGCCGGCCCTGGCCGATATCGCTGCCCTGCTGCAAGCCCAGGGCAGTCGGGTGATGGTGGAGGAGCAGACGGCGGCCAACGCCGGCCTGACCGGTTACCCCACGCTGGACCTGGAAGCGATAGGCCGGCAGTGCGATCTGGGCCTGGTAGTGGGCGGTGACGGCACCATGCTGGGCATCGGTCGCAAGCTCGCCAGCACGGGCGTGCCGCTGATCGGCATCAACCATGGCCGCCTGGGCTTCATGACTGACATCCCCTTCGGCAGTTTCGAGACGGTGCTGCCCCCCATGCTGCGCGGCGAGTACGAGGAGGAGAGCCGCCAGCTCATGCGCGCACGCGTGCTGCGCCGGGGAGAGTGCGTGTTCGACACCCTGGCGATGAACGACGTGGTGGTGCACCGCGGGAACACCTCGGGCATGGTGGAGCTGCGGGTGGAGGTGGATGGCCATTTCGTGGCCAACCAGCGCGCGGACGGCCTGATCGTGGCCACCCCCACAGGCTCCACGGCCTATTCGCTGTCGGCTGGCGGCCCCATCCTGCACCCG
The DNA here is from genome assembly GCA_046299695.1 of Hylemonella sp. Taxonomy (GTDB): domain Bacteria; phylum Pseudomonadota; class Gammaproteobacteria; order Burkholderiales; family Burkholderiaceae_C; genus Hylemonella. The sequence goes on along the minus strand of JBKBHP010000008.1, from coordinate 109,470 downwards.
TCCATCCCGGGTTGGGTGATGGCGCCGATTGCGCCCCACACCCTGTCCAACCGCCCCGTGGTGCTGTCCAGCGACTCGGAGGTGGCCATCGAGATCGCCTCGGACCGCGAGGCCATCGCCAACTTCGACATGCAGTCCCTGGCCGCGCTGCAGCAGGGGGATCGCATCATCGTGAGCCGCTCCGAGCATAGCGTGCGCTTCCTGCATCCGCGGGGCTGGAGCTATTTCGACACCCTGCGGCAGAAGCTGCACTGGAACGAAGGAATCACGGGACCATGAGCCTCAAACGCATCGTTCTGCGGGATTTCGTCATCATCGACGAGCTCGACCTGGAGCTCGACCAAGGCTTCACCGTGCTCACGGGCGAGACCGGTGCAGGCAAGTCCATCCTGATCGATGCGCTGCAGCTCGTCACCGGCGCGCGCGCCGACACCGGTCTGATCCGCGAAGGCGCCGGACGCACCGACGTGAGCGTGGAATTCGACGACTGCACCGGCCTGCAGGGCTGGCTGGAGGAAGCGGGCTTCGATCCCGGCTTCGACCCGGGCGCCACGCTCTTGCTGCGTCGCACCGTGGATGTGCAAGGGAAAAGCCGTGCCTGGATCAATGGCAGCCCGGCCACCGCCACGCAGCTGCGCGAGCTCGGCGAACAACTCTTCGACATCCACGGCCAGCATGCCTGGCAGAGCCTGACGCGCGCCGACGCTGTGCGGGGTCTGCTCGATGCCTATGCGCAACTCGACACCAGCCCCCTGGGCCAGCGCTGGGAGCAGTGGCGCGCCGCCTTGCTGAAGCTGGACGAGGCCCGCAAGGCCCAGGACACGCTGCAGCGCGAACGCGAACGCCTCGGCTGGCAGATCGGCGAGGTCGAAAAGCTCGCCCCCCAGCCTGGTGAATGGGAAACGCTCAACACCGACCACAGCCGCCTGGCCCATGCCCAGGCCTTGATGGATGCGGCACAGGGCGCGCTGGAGGCGCTCGACGGTGAAGAAGGCGGCGCCAACCACGCACTCGACAGTGCGCGTCAGGCCTTGCAGGATCAGGAGCACCTGGAACCCGAGTTCAAGGCCCTGGTCGAGGTGCTGAACTCCAGCCTGGCCCAGGTGGAAGACAGCGTGCACACGCTGCGCACCTACCTGCGCCGCACGGACCTGGACCCCGAGCGCCTGGCCGAGCTCGATGCACGCATGACGCAGTGGATGTCGCTCGCACGCCGCTACAAGCGCGCACCCGAGGAACTGGCCGCCACACTGGCCAGCTGGAAGGAGGAGTTGGCCCGGCTCGATGCCGCCGCCGATCTGGCCGGCCTCGAAGCCGCTGAGCAGCAGGCCCAGGCCGCCTATCTGAAGGAGGCACAGGCCATCTCGAAAGCCCGCGCCGTCGCCGCGCCCAAGCTGGCCCAGGCCATCACCCAGGCCATGCAGGGCCTGGGGATGCAGGGCGGACGCTTCGAGGTGCAACTCCACAGGGCCGAGCACCCGATGCAGAGCGGCCTGGAGGAAGTCCAGTTTCTTGTCGCCGGTCATGCCGGCAGCACGCCGCGCCCCGTGGGCAAGGTGGCCTCGGGCGGTGAGCTCTCCCGCATCGCACTGGCCATCGCGGTCACGACCAGCCAGCTGGGCTCGGCCCAGACCCTGATCTTTGACGAGGTGGACTCCGGCGTGGGCGGTGCCGTGGCCGAGACCGTGGGCCGTTTGATGAAGCAGCTGGGACGCGACCGCCAGGTCCTGGCTGTGACCCACCTGCCCCAGGTGGCCGCCTGCGCTGACCACCATCTGGTCGTGGCCAAGCAACGCCAGGGCCAGGCCACGCTGAGCCAGGTCGGCCTGGTCCAGGGAGAAGCCCGCGTGGGCGAGATCGCGCGCATGCTGGGGGGTGAGCGACTCTCCAACACCACGCTGGCGCACGCCAAGGAAATGCTGCAGGGCCAGGGCTGAGTACGCGATGGAGATCGTCCTCATCACGGGCATGTCCGGCTCCGGCAAGTCGGTGGCGCTGCACGCGCTTGAGGATGCGGGCTATTTCTGCGTGGACAATCTCCCGCCGGAGCTGCTGCTGCCCTTCGTGACGCTGGAGCAGCAACAGCAAGCGGACCGCGTGGCCATCGCCATGGATGTGCGCAGCGCCACCTCGCTGGACCAGGTGCCGCCCCTGCTGGGCACCTTGCGCCAGCAGGGACTGACGATCAAGCCCCTGTTCCTGGACGCGTCCACCGACACGCTGGTGCGCCGCTATTCCGAAACCCGGCGCAAGCACCCGCTCTCGCAAGCCACGGGCGAACTGGCCGACCTCAATCGCGCCCTGGTGGAAGCCATCGAACTTGAGCGTGAGCTGCTGGCCGATCTTCGCGAACAGGCGCAGGTGATCGACACCAGCCTGATCCGCCCCTCGCAGCTGCAGGGTTACATCAAGGACGTGATCCGCCTGCCCGGCAGTCCGCTGACCCTGGTCTTCGAATCCTTCGCCTTCAAGCGCGGCATTCCGGTGGACGCAGACTATGTGTTCGACGTGCGCATGCTGCCCAACCCGCATTACGAACCCGACCTGCGTCCGCTCACCGGCCTGGATGCGCCCGTGGCGGACTTCCTGCGCGCCCAGCCCGAGGTCGTCCGCATGCGTGAGCACATCAAGACGTTCCTGGATCAATGGCTGGACGCGATGTCGCACAACCATCGCAGCTATGTGACCGTGGCCATCGGTTGCACCGGCGGCCAGCACCGCTCGGTCTATCTGGTCGAGGAGCTGGCGCGGTACTTCGCCGCGCGCTGGCAAACCCTGCGCCGCCACCGCGAGCTCGCGGCCGAACCCCGCAACACCTGATCAGCCCTGCTGCAGCAGCTTGCGCACCGGCGCTGGCAGGCCCAGCGTGGGCCAGTCGGCAGCCGGCCGCCAGCCCCCCGCCTCCGACAGCCTGACCCTGGCCGGCAACTGCACACGCACAGGATGCAGGTGCAGGTCCTTGTGGGTCAACACATGGGTCAAGACCGGCAGATCCTCCAGCCGATCGCGGTAGGCTGCCGGTACGGCGGCACGCAGCTCGGCGTCGCTGTCATACAGCTCCAGGCAGTAGAGCCCGGCCCAGACACCGGGCGTGGGACGCGGGCGCAACCATACCGCACCGTCACGCGTGTGGGCCCACAGCAGCCAGAGCGACTGGGCCGTGCGCTTGAGCTTGCGCGTCTTGACGGGATAGTGTTCGGGGCGCTCCTCCCGCCGGGCCACACAGACGTCGGCCGCAGGACAGGAGGTGCAGGCCGGCTTGCGCGGCAGACAGACCGTCGCCCCCAGATCCATCACGCCTTGGGTGTAGCGCGGCATCGTATTGTTCAGATCGCTCCGGGGCAACAACTCGGTGGCCAGCTGCCACAGCGCGCGCTCGTTCGCCCCCTGGGCCAGGTCGGCGCCGTAGCCCAACACCCGGGTCAGCACACGCTTCACATTGCCGTCGAGGATGGCGACGCGCTCGCCAAAGCAGAGGGAGGCAATGGCTGCCGCCGTGGACGGGCCGATGCCCGGTAGCTCCTGCAACTGCAAGGCACTGCGTGGAAACTCGCCGCCATGGTACTGAACCACTTGCACAGCGCAGGCGTGCAGGTTGCGCGCCCGGCTGTAGTAACCCAGTCCACTCCACAGGGCCAGCACATCGTCCAGACCGGCCGAGGCCAAGGCGCGCACGTCTGGGAAACGCTGCAGAAAGCGCGCGTAATAGTCGCGCACCGTGACCACCTGAGTCTGCTGCAGCATGATTTCGGAGAGCCAGATGCGATAGGGATCGCGCGTGCCCTGCCAGGGCAGGCCCTGCCGGCCATGGCGCGCCTGCCAGCGCAGCAGCTGGGCAGCCCAGCCTTCGGGCAGGCTCAGACGGGAGAGGGAAGCGGGAGACCGGGGCCGGCTCACGAGGCCTGCAGCTCGGCCGCCACCGTGTCCTTGGGCTTGGTCACGTCCTGGGCCCGGATCAGGTAGGCCGTGAGCTCGAGCAGCTTGGTGTCCAGCTGGTTCAGGGTCTTGAACTGGCCATCGATCTCGCCGATGCGCTCGTCCAGGCCACCCGCAGCCTGCTGGATGCGGTCGATGGCCTCCAGGCGGCGGCTGAAGTTGCGACGGCGTTCGCGCAGCTGGGCGTCGAGCTGGGCCGCGGCCGACTTGCTCCAGAGCTCCACGTCTCCGAGCGCGGCCTGGTAGACGCTGCGCAGGCGCGTGGCCAGGGCGCGCACCAGGCGGTCGGCGAATTCGGGCTGAGCCAGGCGGAAGGCATTGCCCAGGCCCAGGTACTGCAGATGACCGCGCTCGACCTGGTCGAGGCTGTCGATATAGGGTTGCATCTTGGGCTCGGCCGGCGGCTGCAGGGAGAAGCCCTGCTCGGCATTGAGTTGCTTGAACGACGCGTCCAGCATGGTCTGGATCTCGGCCGTCAAAGCCTGCACATGGCGCAGGTTCTCGCGCAGTCGGTCGAAGGTATCGCCGTAGGACTTCTTGACGCCGAGCTTGAGGCCGGTCTGCAGCAGGGACTGCATGAGCTGGTTCATCTCGCGCTTGAGGTTCTTGGTGCTTAGCAGACCGAAGACATCGCGCAGCAGCTTGAGGTGCACCGAGCGCACGGCGTGGATCTTGGCGCCGGCGCGGTCGAATTCGGCCTGTTCCTGCGAGATGCGCAGGCGCATGTGCTTGATGACCGCCGCGTTCTTGCCCTGCAGGCCCTTGAGCTCAAGCATCTGCTCGTTGAGATCGCGGCGGCGGATGTTGAGCACGCGCCCGACCTCGAGCTGCAGGTCGGAGATGCCCACGGCCACGGCCGCACCCAGGATGCGCTGACGCTGGCCCATGATGCGCTGCGCCAACACCTCTTCCAGCGCCGGCAGACAGCTGGCCTGCAGCAGCTTGGCGTCGTCGGTGACCTTGCCCACCAGCCCCTTCTGGGCCGAGACGGGCAGCACCTGCTCGCGCGAGAGGCCGAGGATCTCGGCGGTGGTGGCGCGCTGACGGTCGATCTGCATCTGGATCTGGGCCGGCGAACTCAGCGCGTCCCAGAGCGAGTCGATCTTGTTGAGCACGACCAGGCGCGTATCGGTGCCGACGGCGGACTCGGTGATGAGATGCTCACGCCAGATCTCGAGGTCGGATTTGGTGACCCCGGTATCGGCGCCCAGGATGAACACCACGGCGTGGGCCTGCGGCACCAGGCTCACCGTCAGCTCAGGCTCGGCACCGATGGCATTGAGCCCCGGCGTGTCCAGGATGACCAGGCCCTGCTTGAGCAGCGGGTGCGCGATATTGATGAGGGCGTGGCGCCACTTGGGCACTTCGACCCGGCCCTGGGCATCCTGCAGCGGCGTATCGCCGGGGTTCTGGCTGCTCCAGAAGCCCAGAGCGCGCGCCTCTTCCAGCGACACTCGGCGGGTCTCGGAGACCTTCTCCAGCGCCATCGCCAGCTGCTGGGGATCGTTGACGTCCAGATCGACGCGGGTCCATTTTTCGGGAACCATGCGCCACTCCATGAGCGACTGCGGCTGCAGACGGGTCTCGATGGGCAGCAGACGCAGGCAGGGGGGCACTTCGGCGTCGTAGCCCATCTCGGTCGGGCACATGGTGGTGCGCCCGGCACTGGCCGGCATGATGCGCCGGCCATAGCCGGCGAAGAAGATGGCATTGATCAGTTCGGACTTGCCGCGCGAGAACTCGGCCACGAACGCCACCATGACCTTGTCGGCACGTACCTGCATCTCCAGGCGGTGCAGGCGCTCCTCGACAGCGGCGTCCAGCAGATCGTGGTCCTTCATCCACTCGCCCAGCAGCTTCAGGCGCAGGGCGAATTCGCGCCGCCAGTTGCCGTGCTGGTCAAACTGTTCGTTGAAAGAGGTAGCCAAATCTGTCCCCTAGACGCACTTCAGGTCATTTTGCAAACATTCAATATAACACCTATCTTGTTGATAGGCCTCATGTTTTCTGACATTTGGGGCAGAAAAACGTTGCGCGCTGGCCCTGCCGGACGGCCTTGATCGGGGTGCCGCAGACCTTGCAGGGCAGACCTTCGCGGCCATAGACCTTGGCGTCGAACTGGAAGGTGCCGCGTTCCCCCACGGCGTTCGAATAGTTGCGCAAGGTGGTACCCCCGGCCGCCAGGGCCCGTCCCAGCACCTCGCGGATCGCCGCGTGCAGGCGCGCAGCACGCGGACGGCTGAGGCGCGCCGCGCTCAGCGTAGGCCGGATGCCCGCCAGGAACAGCGCCTCCGACGCGTAGATATTGCCGACCCCTACCACCACATCGCCGGCCAGCAGCACCTGCTTGATCGCGGCCCGGCGTGCCTGGAGCCCCGCGACAAAGGCCTTCAGATCGAAGGTCTCCTCCAGAGGCTCCATGCCCAATCCGCCCAGCAGCTTGCGCGCCACGGCCGCGTCCTCGCTGGCGGCCCAGACCACGGCGCCGAAGCGGCGTGGGTCGTTCAGACGCAGCAGGCCACGCGTGGTCGCCAGCTCGAAATGGTCGTGCACACCGCGCTGGGGCAGCACAGGCGCAAAGCTCAGGCTGCCCGACATGCCCAGGTGCACCAGCAGCAAGCCTTCGTCGAGATCAAGCAGCAGGTACTTGCCGCGACGACGCACGCCAAGCACCGTCCGCCCGTCCAACCGGGCTGGCGACGCACCCAGCGGCCAGCGCAAGGGCTTGCCCAGCCAGGCCGACTGGATGCGCGCGCCGGTGATGCGATCCGCAAAACTCAGGCGTGTGGCTTCGACTTCCGGCAATTCAGGCATGGGATGCAGGCGGCAAGGGAAACAAGGCTTGGATTATTATGGGTCGCAATATGTCCCCACGCCTGCGCCTCCTTCCCCTGCTGCTGACGATTGCCCTTGCGGCGCATGCGCAACAGCCGGAGCCCCCTGCCCCGACCAGCCCGCCTGCCAACTCGGCCATGGACGGCGAGTTGTTCTATCAGCTTTTGCTGGGTGAATTCAGCACCCAGCGCGGTGAAGCGGGCGTGGGCTATTCCCTGGTGCTCGACGCCGCGCGCAAGACCAACGACGCCAGGCTGTACCAGCGCGCGGTGGACATTGCGCTGCAGTCGCGCGCCGGGGAGTCGGCACTGCAGGCCGCCCGCGCCTGGAAACAGGCCCAGCCAGCCTCGCGCGAGGCCAACCGCTATGTACTGCAGATCCTGATCGGGCTGAACCGGCTGGGCGAGATCGTGGAGCCGCTCAAGCGCGAGGTCGCGCTGGCCGAAGCCAGGGAGCGCAACCTGGTCATCGTCACGCTGCCGGCCTATTTCGCGCGCACCAGCGACAAGAAGCTGGCTGCTGACCTGCTCGAGCAAGCCCTGGCCGAGCATCTGAGCAGCACGCAGACCGGCGCCCCCGCCTGGAGCGCCGTGGGCCGCATGCGACTCGAAGCGGGCGACTCCGTCGGCGCGCTGGAAGCGGCGCGCCGCGGTCAGGCGCTGGACGTACGGGCCGAGGGGCCGGTCCTGCTGGCATTGACCCTGATGTCGCCGCAGCAGCCCGCAGCCGAGGGTATCGTGCGCAGGTACATGGAAGGACGGCCTCAGCCAGCCGTCCGCCTGGCCTATGCGCGCGCGCTACTCGACGCCCAGCGCTATGCCGAGGCGAGCAGCCAAGTGCAGGCCGTGACTACCGAAAAACCTGACCACGCCGAAGCCTGGCTGATCCGCGGCACGCTGGAGTTGCAGGACAACCGCTTTGACGCCGCCGAGAAGTCTCTGCTGCAGTTCCTGGATCTCATGCAGTCGCGTCGCAATGCCCAAGGCGTGGAGGAACCCAGCCGCGCGATGGCCCAGGCCTACCTGGCCCTGGCCCAGATTGCCGAGCAGCGCAAGGACTACAAGCAGGCGGAGGCCTGGCTGGCCAGGATCAGCAGCCCCGAGGACTTGGTCCGCACCCAGAGCCGGCGCGCCGGCATTCTGGCGCGCCAGGGCAAGATCGACGAAGCGCGCGAGCTGATCCGCAACCTCCCCGAGCGCTCACCAGCCGACGCCCGGGTGAAATTGTCCGCCGAGGTGCAACTGCTGCGCGACAACAAGCGCTACGCCCAGGCCTACGAACTGCTGGCCGAAGTCACACAGCGCGAGCCGCGGGACTATGACCTGCTCTACGACCAGGCCACGCTGGCCGAGAAGCTGGGGCGCACCGATGAGATGGAGCGCATCCTGCGCGGCATCATTGCAGAGAAGCCGGATTACCACCATGCCTACAACGCGCTGGGCTACTCACTGGCCGATCGCAATGTGCGCCTGGCCGAAGCCCGCAAACTCATCCTCAAGGCGCTGGAATTCGCGCCCGATGACCCCTTCATCACCGACAGCCTGGGCTGGGTCGAGTTCCGACTGGGCAACAGGAGCGAAGCCCTGCGCGTGCTGCAGAAGGCCTACCGGGCCCGCCCCGACGCCGAGATCGCCGCCCATCTGGGCGAGGTCTACTGGAGCCTGGGGCAGCGCGAGCAGGCCTTGAGCATCTGGCGTGAAGGCCTGCAGCTCAACGCCGAGAACGAGACCCTGGTCGAGACCCTCAAGCGCCTGCGGGTCAAACCGTGAGTCCGCGACGCCGCCAGCTGAGCGCCGCACTGGCCGGCCTGGCCGGCCTGGCCACCCTGTGGCTGGCGGGTTGCGCACAGCCGGTTCTGCGTCCGTTGGACACGTCCCGAGGCTACTGGCGTGGACGCCTCGCCCTGCGGATCGACGACCGGCTCGAGCCCAGGTCCTTCTTCGCGAACTTCGAACTCAGCGGCGCAGCCGACGCCGGCGAACTGTTGTTGTCCAGCCCGCTGGGCACCACGCTCGCCCAACTGCGCTGGAGCCCGCAATCCGCCCTCTTGCGCAACAACGGCCAGACCCGAGCCTTCGACAGCCTGGACGCCCTGGCCATCGAGGCCACCGGTACCGCCATCCCGATTGCCGCCCTGTTCGAATGGCTGCAGGGCCGCGCCGCGCCCGCCGATGGCTGGCAGGCCGACCTCACCCAGCTGGAGGCTGGACGCCTGCTGGCGCGGCGCGAGCAGCCCGCCCCGGCCGCCGAGCTGAGGCTCATCCTCGAACCCTGAGAGGGGCCGCGATAATCGCGGCCATGCAGTCGCTCCACGACATCCCGGCCCCGGCCAAGCTCAACCTCTTCCTGCACATCACGGGGCGACGCGCCGATGGCTACCACCTGCTGCAGTCGGTCTTCATGCTGATCGACTGGGCCGACACCCTGCACTTTGAACGCCGCGCCGGCGCAAAGCTGAGCCGCGAAGACCTGCTGGCCCCCCTGCCTGCCGATGACCTCATCCTGCGGGCGGCGCGCGCACTGCAGGCCGCGACCGGCAGCACGCACGGCGCACACATCGGCATCGAAAAGCGCATCCCGGCCCAGGCCGGCATGGGCGGCGGCTCCTCCGACGCAGCCTCCACGCTGCTCGCGCTCAACCGGCTCTGGGCGCTGAACCTCACGCTGGAGCAGCTCTGCGCCATCGGCCTGCAGCTGGGCGCGGACGTGCCCTTCTTCCTGCGCGGCCACAACGCCTGGGTGCAAGGCGTTGGCGAACAGATCACGCCCGTCGAACTGCCGCGGCGGCACGTTCTGGTCGTGAAGCCGGATGCCGGGCTCGAGACCCGGGCCATTTTTTCAGACCCGGCGTTGAAGCGCGACAGTATTCCTGCTACAATCACAGGCTTTGCTGCAGACCCGCAGGCTTTCTTGAACGAAGCCCGCAACGACCTGCAGCCTGTCGCCCAGCGGCTCTGCCCGGGTGTCACGCAGGCTCTGGACTGGCTCGCCCGTCTGGGACTGCAGGGACGGATGACAGGCTCAGGAAGTGCCGTGTTTGCGTGGGCACCGCCCGAGCTGAGTGTTCCGAAGGCGCCGGACACGATGCAGGCCCGGTTGTGCTGCAGCCTGGAGGCTCATCCGCTCTGCGGCTGGGCGGCCAGCGAAAGTTTCGGTGGGTAGCCGGTTCCGGCTGTCAACCTGTGTAGGGGAGTCGCCAAGTTGGTTAAGGCACCGGATTTTGATTCCGGCATGCGAGGGTTCGAGTCCTTCCTCCCCTGCCAAATTTTTCTGAGTCACTAGTCGCTCATCGCTGGATCGTTCATGCAGGTCGCTCCGTCCCCGGATTTCATGATCTTCACGGGCAATGCCAATCCGGCATTGGCCGCCGACATCGCCAAACACCTCGGCATCTCCCTGGGTGCTGCCACCGTCGGCCGTTTCTCGGACGGCGAGGTCACGGTCGAGATCAACCAGAACGTGCGTGCCCGCGACGTCTTCGTCGTGCAGTCCACCTGCGCACCGACCAACGACTCGCTGATGGAGCTGCTCATCATGGTCGACGCGCTCAAGCGCGCCTCGGCCGAGCGCATCAGCGCCGTGATCCCCTACTTCGGCTACGCCCGCCAGGACCGCCGCCCGCGCTCCACGCGCGTGCCGATCACCGCCAAGGTCGTGGCCAACATGCTGCAAGCCGTGGGCGTGGCCCGCGTGCTGACCATGGACCTGCACGCGGACCAGATCCAGGGCTTCTTCGACATCCCGGTGGACAACATCTACGCCTCGCCGGTGCTGCTGGGTGACCTGCGCCAGAAGAAGTACGAGGACCTGATCGTGGTCTCGCCCGACGTGGGTGGCGTGGTGCGCGCGCGCGCGCTGGCCAAGCAGCTCAACTGCGACCTGGCCATCATCGACAAGCGTCGCCCGCGCGCCAATGTGAGCGAGGTCATGCACGTGATCGGCGAGATCGAAGGCCGCAACTGCGTGATCATGGACGACATGATCGACACCGCCGGTACGCTGGTGAAGGCAGCCGAGGTGCTCAAGGAGCGCGGCGCCAAGAACGTCTACGCCTACTGCACACATCCCATTTTCTCGGGTCCAGCCATCGAGCGCCTGTCCAAGGGCACGGCCCTGGATGAAGTCGTGGTGACCAACACCATCCCGCTGAGCCCGGCCGCAGCCGGCTGCGGCAAGATCCGGCAGCTCAACGTGGCACCGCTGATCGCGGAGACCATCCACCGCATCGCCAAGGGCGAATCGGTCATGAGTTTGTTCTCGGAACAGGACGACCTGTTCTGAGGCAAGAAGTGGCTCGCACCCTGCGTGCGGGCTTTTTGTTGAACCGGAGTCACACTGGTCGCGGTGGGCTCCTGATGGAGTAAGTTATGAAATTCGTCGCCTTTGAGCGCGCCAAGCAGGGTACGGGTGCGAGCCGCCGTCTGCGCAACACGGGCCGCACGCCCGGCATCGTCTACGGCGGTACCGCCGAGCCGCAACTGATCGAGCTCGATCACAACGCGCTCTGGCATGCCCTGAAGAAGGAAGCCTTCCACTCGTCCATCCTGGACATGGAACTGAACGGCAAGAGCAACCAGGTGCTGCTGCGCGACGTGCAGATGCACCCCTACAAGGCCCTGGTGCTGCACATCGACTTCCAGCGCGTTGACGCCAACACCAAGCTGCACATGAAGGTGCCGCTGCACTTCAGCGGCGAGGAAAACTCCCCCGCCGTCAAGATTGATCTGTGCCTGGTCAACCACGTCGTGAACGAGCTGGAGATCTCCTGCCTGCCCAAGGACCTGCCTGAGTTCATCGCCGTGGACCTGAGCGCCCTGAAGAAGGGGGACTCCCTGCACCTGGCCGACCTCAAACTGCCCAAGGGCGTGACTCCCGTCACCCACGGCAAGGCCAACCCGGTCATCGTGTCCGTGGTGACCACGGCGGAGGAAGTCGCCGAGCCCGCACCCGCTGCGGCCGCTCCGGCCGACGCCGCCAAGGCAGCCACCCCGGCGGCCAAGGCCCCTGCTGCCAAGAAGTAAGCCCTCCCGGCGCTTGCTGACAACGGCCCGCCTCGGCGGGCCGTTTGCTTTGGCGCCGGCAGGCGCCGTGATCCACCGATAATCCGCGCATGATCAAACTGTTTGTCGGCCTGGGCAACCCGGGCCCCGAATACGAGGCCACTCGCCACAACGCGGGCTTCTGGTGGATCGACGCCGTGGCACGCGAACTCAAGACCAGTCTGGCCATGGACAAGAGTTACCACGGTCTGGTCGCACGCACCAGCGTCAAAGGCCAGACCGTCTGGCTGCTCGAGCCCCAGACCTACATGAACGTCTCGGGCAAGTCTGTCGCGGCGCTGGCACGCTTCTTCAAGATCAAGCCGGAGGAGATCCTGGTCGCGCACGACGAGCTGGACATCGTGCCGGGCCAAGTCAAGCTCAAGCTCGGCGGCAGCCATGCCGGCCACAACGGCCTGCGCGACATCCATGCGCAGCTGGGGACCGACGACTACTGGCGCCTGCGCATCGGCATCGGCCACCCGGGCGTGAAGGCCGAAGTCGCCAACTGGGTGCTCAAGAAGCCCTCAGCCGAGCACCGCAGCGCTATCGAAGACGGCATCACACGCTCCCTCCAGGCCCTGCCCGACCTGCTGGCCGGTGACATGAACAAGGCCACCCTGCTGATCCATACGAGCAAGCCCCCCCGGCCCAAGCCGCCCCGGCCGGCCGATCTGCCCCCCAAGAAAGGAGAGCCCGCATGAAAACGCTGTCACACCTCCTCGCAGCCACCGCCCTGGCCTGCTGCGCCGTGGCCCAGGCCCAGACTGTCTACCGCTGCGGCAACAGCTACAGCCAGACGCCTTGCCCTGGCGGCACCGCAGTCGACGCCACGGACAACCGAACGCCCGAGCAGCGCAAGGCCCACGAGGCCAGTGTCAAGCAGGAGAAGCGTGCCGGTGACTCGCTCGAAAAGACCCGGCTGAAGGAGGAAGCCGCCCTACGGAAAGCCACCGAGCAAGCCGCAAAAGCCCAGCGCGATGCGGACAAGGCGGCGCAGAAAACGGCCGACAAGAAGAAGGGTGGCAGCAAAGAGAAGATCCCGGCCTACCGGGCCCCGGCCAAGAACTGATCAGGCGGCGGAGGGTTTGCTACCCGCCGCCGGGGCCGGCGTATCGGCAGTCAGACGCTGATACTTCTGCCACAAGGTCTCACGGCTTTCCACCTGCTGCGGGTTCACGGGAATGCAGGCCACCGGGCAGACCTGCACGCACTGCGGCTGGTCGAAATGACCCACGCACTCGGTGCAGCGCGCCGGGTCGATCTCATAGATCTCCGGCCCGAGGTAGATCGCCTGGTTGGGGCACTCGGGTTCGCAGACATCACAGTTGATGCATTCGTCGGTGATCATCAGGGCCATGGTGCCCCGATTATCCGCCCGGCGCGAAGACCACGGCGGCCTCAGGCGCTATCGGCGGCCGGCAGGGCCTCGCTGGCCCGAGCCAGCCTCTGCTGGTCGTAGACCGGCTGCGGAGGCAGATCGGCCAGATGGCGCGTATCCGCCCAGTCCAGGATCTCGATACGTTCTCCCTGCAGGCGCACCCGGTTGATGCCGGCATTCGGTATGTCGCTCACGCGAGGACCGGACAGCGACAGACCGTGCGCACTGCGGTAGACCATGTCGAGCACCCCGCCGTGGGTCACCACCGCGACGGTCTGACCCGTGTGGCGCTGCGCCAGGCCTCGCAGGGCGGTCAAGACGCGGGCATGGAAGTCGCGGGTGCATTCGCCGCCCTCGAAGGCATAGTGTTCATCGAAGCAGACCCACTGTGCCCAGTCCTGCGGGAACTGCTGCTGGATCTCGGGGACGCACAGCCCCTCGACCCGGCCAAAATGCTGCTCGCGCAGCGCGGCTTCCAACAGGGGGGCGGAACAGCCAGCGCGTTGCGCCAGCGCCTGCGCCGTCTGCAAGGCCCGCTGGAGATCACTGCTCACCAGTGCGTCCAGCGGCTGCGTTGCGAGCCTCTCGGCCAACCTGCGCGCCTGCTCCAGCCCTGTGGCATTGAGGGGCACGTCGAGCTGTCCCTGGAAACGCAACTCGCGGTTCCAGTCGGTCTCGCCGTGACGGATCAGGATCAGTTCTGTCATGAAACCATTATGCGATGCCCACCTCACGCCTCCGTGACGCCAGGGCCACGGCTTTGCAACAGATTGCTTTGCGTTCAGCCGCGACCGAGGCTGCGGATCTTTTCCTGCAAGCGCGTGGCCACGATGGGATCGACGAACTTCTCGGCCTCGCCACCCAAGGTCGCGATCTCGCGCACCAGCGTGCTGGAGATGAACTGGTAGGCCGTGCCGGGGGTGAGAAAGACCGTTTCCACGTCGGGCATGAGACTGCGGTTCATGCCAGCGAGCTGGAACTCGTAGTCGAAATCGGTCACGGCGCGCAGGCCGCGGATCACCACCTTGGCGCCCCGGCCCACGACGAAATCGCGCAGCAGGCCGGAGAAACTCTCGACCGAGACATTGGGCTGGTCGTGCATGACCTCGCGCATCATCCCGATGCGCTCGTCCAGGGTGAACATGGTCTTCTTGTGGTGCGCCGCCGCGACCCCCACGATGACCCGGTCAAAAAGCTGGGCCGCCCGGCGGATCACGTCGGAATGCCCCAGGGTCATGGGGTCGAAGGTACCGGGATAGACGGCGAGCACGCTGCGGGACATGGGTGAGCTCCTGGATCGCGTGGATTATGCCGCCCCGATATTCGGCACCAGTCCGCTCACAGGCTGACCAGCCTTGAGCGCAGCCGTGAAGGCCAGCATACGGTCGATGGGCAGACGGGCTCGCGGAATGAGCGCCGGGTCGACCTGGACCTCGTTGCCCCCCGTCTCCAGCACATGGGCCACGCCGGCCAGTCCGTTCATGGCCATCCAGGGGCAGTGCGCACAGCTCTTGCAGGTGGCGCTGTTGCCGGCCGTGGGGGCCTCGATGAAGATCTTGCCCGGATTGAGCGTGCGCAGCTTGTGCATCATGCCCTTGTCGGTCGCCACAATGAACTCGGGCGCATCCATCTCCTGCGCGGCCTTGAGGATGCCCGAGGTCGAGCCCACCGCATCGGCCAGCGCCACGACGGCGGCGGGCGACTCGGGGTGCACCAGCACCTTGGCCCGGGGGTGCTCCTTCTTGAGCTCCTCCAGCTCGAAAGCCTTGAATTCGTCGTGCACGATGCAGGAGCCGTTCCACATCAGCATGTCGGCACCGGTCTCGCGCTCGATGTAGCCGCCCAGATGGCGGTCCGGCGCCCAGAGAATCTTGTGGCCCTGCGCCTTGAGCGCGCGCACGATGTCCAGCGCGCAGCTGGATGTCACCAGCCAGTCCGATCGCGCCTTCACGGCAGCACTGGTGTTGGCGTAGACCACCACGGTGCGATCAGGATACGCGTCGCAAAAGGCGCTGAATTCATCGATCGGGCAACCCAGATCCAGCGAACAGTTGGCATCGAGATCGGGCATGAGGATGCGCTTCTCGGGGCTCAGGATCTTGGCCGTCTCGCCCATGAAGCGCACGCCGGACACCACCAGCGTCTGGGCGGGGTGGTCGCGGCCGAAGCGCGCCATCTCCAGCGAATCGCTGACGATGCCACCGGTCTCCTCGGCCAGATCCTGCAGGTCCGGGTGCACGTAGTAGTGCGAGACCATGACCGCATTCTTTTCCTTGAGCAGACGGCGGATCTTGTCTTTCAGTGCCGCGCGCTCGGCCTGACCGGGCTCGACCGGCACGCGGGCCCAGGCGTGATGCGTCGCGCAGACCGCACCTTCGGGCTGTTCGTATTCAACATCGATGACTCGGATCGTGGTGTTCATCAAAGCTCCAGGAAGCGCATGGAGAAGTCCACCGCCTTGACATCCTTGGTCAGGGCGCCGATGGAGATGCGGTCCACACCCGTGGCCGCGATCTCGCGCACCGTCGCCAGGCTGACGCCACCCGAGACTTCGAGGATGGCACGCCCGCCATTGATGCGCACGGCCTCACGCAGGGTGGTCAGGTCCATATTGTCGAGCAGCACCATGGACGCTCCGGCCTGTAGGGCTTCTTGAAGCTGGGCCAGGGTCTCGACCTCGATCTCGACGAACTTGGCCGTGGGCGCCACGGCCGCCGCACCCTGCAGCACGGCGGTCACACCGCCGGCGGCCGCGATGTGGTTTTCCTTGATCAGCACGGCGTCATACAGACCGATGCGATGGTTGACCCCGCCGCCGCAGTGGACGGCGTACTTCTGCGCCATGCGCAGACCCGGCAGGGTCTTGCGCGTGTCGACGATGCGGGCGCGGTTACCCGGCACGCTGCTCACCGCCGCCACGTACTCCGCCGTCTTCGTGGCCACGGCGCTGAGCAGTTGCAGGAAGTTGAGCACGGTGCGCTCGGCGGTCAGCAGGCCGCGCGCCGGGCCGGTGAGCTCCAGCACCACCTGGTCGGCGGCGCAGCGCTGGCCGTCGCGCACCTGCCAGCGGACCTGGGTCTCGGGCACCACCTGCTGCAGCGCCGCCTCGGCCCAGGCCGCGCCGCAGATCACCGCACTCTCGCGCGCCAGGATGCGGGCATGGGCCTGGCGCGCAGGGTCGATCAGGCCGGCGGTCAGGTCACCGGGACCCACGTCCTCGGCCAGCGCGCGCGCCACGTCATCCTGCGCCAGGCGGCTCAGCACGGCATCGGAAAAATCAAAAACGGCGGTCATAGGCGTTACTTGAAGCGATCGAGCAGACGACGGCTCTCGCGGTCCAGCGCCGCCATGTCGCGGATCAGGAACTGGATGCCATGCGCATCCGTCACGAGCAGGGTGTTGCCAAACAGGCGGCGGATGTCCTCGTCGCCCTTGAGCACGAAATGGGTCTCGCCGCGGTCGGTACGCACCTGCCAGGTGCTGGGCGTGGCAAAGCTGCTCACGGACAGGATGGCCAGAATCTCGGGCATGAACTCACGCTCGGCCAGCGCCGCCCGCACCAGCCCCTGGGCGGGCTCGGGCAGGGCCGCCAGATCAGGAATCCAGGCCAGTTCGTGGCCATCGGCATCGAGCAGGGAGATGTCATGCTCGGGCGCCTGGATGGGAAAGGCACGCACCGGCACCACGCCTTCGTGCATGCGGCCGTCCATACCACGCAGCACCAGCTTGCCCCAGGGGTTGCGCGACAGGCCGTCGGACACGCTGCGCAGATCGGAAACCGTGCGGAGGTTCATTTCGCGTCGTCCTTGCGATCGGGGTTGGGGCCAGGTTCGGCATCGTCCATGTCAGTATCGACGTTGCGGGCCTGGGCCTGGTAGAGGTTGTAGTAGGCCCCCTGGCGCGCCATGAGCTCGTCGTGCGAACCCTCCTCCACCACCTGGCCGCGGTCCAGCACGATCAAGCGATCGGCGCGCTGCAGGGTAGACAGGCGGTGCGCGATGGCGATGGTCGTGCGGCCCTGCACCAGGTTGTCCAGGGCCTTCTGGATCTCCTTCTCGGTCTCGGAGTCCACCGAGGCCGTGGCCTCGTCGAGGATGAGGATGCGCGGATCGATCAGCAGGGCCCGCGCGATCGAGATGCGCTGGCGCTCGCCGCCCGACAGGCCCTGGCCGCGCTCACCGACGATGGAGTCATACCCCTGCGGCAGGCGCAGGATGAACTCGTGCGCGTGGGCGGCGCGCGCGGCGGCGATGATCTGCTCGCGCGTGGCATCGGGCTTGCCGTAGGCGATGTTGTCGGCGATGGTGCCGAAGAAGAGGAACGGCTCCTGCAGCACCAGGCCGATGTTGCGGCGGTACTCGGCCACAGGCAGGTTGCGGATGTCCACGCCGTCGATGCGGATGGAGCCTTCGGTCACGTCGTAGAAGCGGCAGATCAGGTTGACCAGCGTGCTCTTTCCCGAGCCGCTGTGGCCCACCAGGCCCACCATCTGGCCAGGCTCGATGGTGATGTCGATGCCGCGGTTGACCTCACGGTTGCCGTAACGGAAGCCCACGTTGCGCACTTCGATGCGACCCTGCACCTCCTTCAGATGCACAGGCTGGGCCGGCTCGGGCACGCTGGAGACATGGTCCAGGATGTCGAAGATGCGTTTGGTGGCCGAGGCCGTGCTCTCGGACCAGGACACGATGCGGCTCATGGAGTCGAGCCGACCGTAGAAGCGGCTGATGTAGGCGATGAAAGCCGTGAGCACGCCCACGGTGGTCTGCTCGTGGGCCACGAGCCAGACCCCGAAGGCCCAGACCACGAGCAGGCCGATTTCAGTCAGAAAGGACACACTGGGTGAGAACAGGGCCCAGATGCGGTTGATGCGGTCGTTGACGGCGAGGTTCTGGCGGTTGGCCTCGTGAAAGCGCGCAGATTCGCGCTTCTCCTGGGCAAAAGCCTTGACCACGCGGATGCCCGGAATGGTGTCGGCCAGCACGCTGGTGACCTCGGACCAGACGCGGTCGATCTTCTCGAAACCGGTCTTGAGCTTGCGCCGCACGGCGTGGATCAGCCACATGATCACGGGCAAGGGCACCAGCGTGGCCACAGCCAGCCAGGGGTTGATCGAGAACAGGATGGCCGCCGTCATCAACAGCATGATGAGGTCGGTAAAGAAATCGAGCAGATGCAGGGAGAGGAAGACGCAGATGCGGTCGGTCTCACTGCCGATGCGCGTCATCAGGTCACCCGTGCGCTTGCCACCGAAATATTCCAGCGAAAGACGCAGCAGGTGATCGTAGGTCGTGGTGCGCAGGTCGGCGCCGATGCGCTCGGATACCAGGGCGAGGATGTAGGTCTTGGCCCAGGTCAGGCCCCAGGCCACGAGCGCCGCCAGGAAGAGACCGCCCAGGTACCAGGCCACGAGATGGGGATCGATGGCCTGACCGTTCTGGTAGGGCACCAGCACGTTGTCCATCAGCGGCATGGTCAGGTAGGGCGGCACCAGGCTGGCGGCCGTCCCCAGCAGGGTGAGCACAAAGCCCAGCAACAGCTGGCCCTTGTAGGGTCGGGCGAAACGCCACAGTCGCAGCAGGTTCCAGGTCGAGGCCGGCGTCGGCGCCGGCTCGCCATCGATCGGGCCGTCCTGGACGGCCGGCGGCGGCATGGGCCGCCCCGTGCTCAGGCTCTGCAGACGACGCTGCACCTGCTCGGCTAGGCGTGCGGCGTGCAGGTTCTGCCCCAGGGTGTAGCACCAGTGCGCCAGACGCCCCTGGTCGTCCAGTAGCTCGAGGTGGCCAACCCCTGCATGGTCGTGTCGGGTGAGCCTCAGGCCGGCGCGGTAGTCCCAGCTCTGCCAGTTCGTCTGTCCGGCGTCGCAGGCCAGGAGCCGGTTGTCAGTCGCCACCAGCAGACCGCGACCAAAACGCAGTCGACTGTCAAGGTCAACCATCAGCACGGCCTGGACGTTCTCCCCAGGGTGCAATTGTGTTTTGATGTCGGCCAGCCCTTCCTCAGGAAGGTCGTTGAAAGATAATGAGAGGGCCGACGGTGTCGCGCGGGTCATGGAATCCAGAGCCTGGGTAGGGATTTGCTCACACCGATTGTCCCCGTTTTACGTTGTCCACACCGGAGACTCTCTGCATGTGCTGAAGGTATGGCCATGTCAAAGAGCAAGACCACCGCAGACCGGCCTGAGGCCCTGCCTAGTTTCATGAGCAAGAACCATCTTCAAATTCTGCGGGTCCGCCATCTACGTGGCCCCAATATCTGGACCTACCGGCCGGTGATCGAAGCCTGGCTGGACCTGGGGGAGCTGGAGGACAAGCCGTCCAACAAGATCCCGGGATTTTACGAGCGTTTGACGGCGCTGCTGCCCGGGCTCATGCAGCACCGCTGCGGCGTGGGCGAGGTCGGTGGTTTCCTGGAGCGACTGCGCGATGGCACCTGGGCCGGCCATATCCTGGAGCACATCTGCCTGGAACTGCAGACCCTGGCCGGCATGGCCACGGGCTTCGGCCAGACGCGCAGCACCTCGCAACACGGCGTCTACAAGATGGCCTTTCGCACGCGCCAGGAGGAAGTGGGCCGCGCCGCACTCGACGCCGGGCGCGAATTGCTGATGGCCGCCATCGAGGACCGGCCATTTGACGTGGCTGCCACGGTGGCGCGTCTGCGCGAACTCAACGACCGCCACTACCTGGGTCCGAGTACGGCGCACATCGTGGAGGCCGCGATCGACCGTCGCATCCCCCACATCCGCCTCAACGACGGCAACCTGGTGCAGCTGGGCTACGGCGCTCGCCAGCGTCGCATCTGGACCGCCGAGACCGACCAGACCAGCGCGATTGCCGAGAGCATTGCCAGCGACAAACAGATGACCAAGGAGCTGCTGGCCAGCGCCGGCGTCCCCGTGCCCGAGGGCGAAGAGGTCGACAGCCCCGAGCAGGCCTGGCGCGTGGCGCAGGATATCGGCCTGCCTGTCACCGTCAAGCCCACCGACGCCAACCACGGCCGCGGCGTCTTCACCGACCTGCGCGCGCGCGAGGACATCGAAAAAGCCTGGCAGGCCGCCGACGCCGAGGGCAGCGGCGTACTGGTGGAGAAGTTCATCGAGGGTGACGCCCACCGACTGCTGGTCGTGGGCCGGCGCGTGGTGGCCGCGACCAAGGGCAAGATGCAGACCGTCACGGGTGACGGACGCTCCACGATCCTGCAGCTCATTGACGCGCAGATCAACAGCGATCCGCGCTGCGGCGAGGAAGAGGAGTTCCCGCTCGAACCGCTGATCCTGGACAAGGAGCCGATCTCCCAGCTCGAACTCGCGCGCCAGGGCTACACGGGCAAGTCCGTGCCGCCGTCCGGGCAGGTGGTGCTGATCCGCCGCCACGGTGACCTGGCCTATGACGTGACCGACCTCGTGCACCCCCAGGTGGCCGCTGCGGCGGCGCTGGCCGCGCGTGTGGTGGGCCTGGACATCGCCGGCATCGACCTCGTCACACCCGACATCGCCAGGCCGCTGGCCCAGCAGGGTGGCGCCATCATCGAGGTCAATGCCGGCCCTGGCCTGCTCATGCACCTCAAGCCCGCCGAGGGCCAGCCCCGCAACGTGGGCCAGGCCATCGTCGAGCACCTCTTTCCCGGCGAAGACCAGGGGCGCATCGCTATCGTGGGGATCACGGGCACGCGCCACACCACGCGCATTGCGCGCCTGGTCAACTGGCTGCTGCACATCAACGGCACCCAGGTCGGCCTGGCCTGCCGCGACGGTTACTTTCTCGGCGAGCGCCAGGTCGACGCCCAGGACAGCGCAAACTGGGAAACCGGCCAGCGCCTGCTGATCAATCGCTCGCTCGAAGCCGCCATCTTTGAACACACGCACCAGGCCATCCTGAGCGAAGGCCTGGCCTACGACCGCTGCACCGTGGGCGTGGTCACCGACCTCGACGGCCTTGACGAGCTGGGCGAGTTCTACGTCGACCACAGCGACCAGCTTTACAAGGTGGTGCGTACCCAGGTCGACGTGGTGCTCCCCACCGGCACGGCCGTGCTCAACGCCGCCGATCCGCGCGTGGTCGACATGGCGGAGCTCTGTGACGGCCAGGTCATCTTCTACGGACCCGATGCCCAGCTGCCCGCCATCGCGGCACAACGCCAGGCCGGCCTGCGCAGCGTCTACCTGCGCGAACGACACATCGTGCTGGCCCTGGGGTCCGAAGAGATCAGCGCCATCCCTCTCGACAGCCTGGCCCCGACCAAGGCCGCCCGTCCCGAGATGGTCATGGCCGCGGTGGCCGCAGCCTGGGCCCTGGACGTCAAACCCGAACTCATCGGCGCCGGCCTGCGCACTTTCAAGGCCAACCTCTCCAGCGATCACTGACATGGAAGTCCAACGCATCCGCGCCCTGCGCGGCCCCAATCTGTGGAGCCACCACACCGCCATCGAGGCCGTGGTGCACTGTACCCCTGCCGAATGCGAACTCAGCCCGCGCCAGAACTTCGGCCTGCGCCTGCGCACGCGCTTCCCGCAGATCCTGCCGCTCAACCCCACGGGGCACGACGAGACCGTGTCGCTGGCGCATGTGCTGGAACTCGCAGCCCTCGGCCTGCAGGCCCAGGCCGGCTGTCCCGTGACCTTCAGCCGCACCACCCAGACGGTGGAACCCGGCGTCTACCAGGTGGTGGTCGAATACTCCGAGGAAGACGTGGGACGGCTGGCGCTGGAATTGGCACAGGAACTGTGCAAGGCGGCACTGGAAGACACGCCCTTCGATCTCGAAGCCGCCCTCTCCCGGCTGCGCGAGCTCGACGAGGACGAGCGCCTCGGCCCAAGCACGGGTTGCATCGTCGACGCGGCCCTGGCCCGCGGCATTCCGTACCGGCGCATGACGCGCGGCAGCATGATCCAGTTCGGCTGGGGCAGCAAGCAGCGCCGCATCCAGGCGGCCGAAATGGACGTCACCAGCGCCATCTCCGAATCAATCGCGCAGGACAAGGAACTCACCAAGAAGCTGCTGGCCAGCGCTGGCGTACCGGTGCCCCTGGGCCGCGAGATCACCTCGGCCGACGAGGCCTGGGCTGCGGCGGGCGAGATCGGCCTGCCGGTCGTGATCAAGCCCAAGAACGGCAACCAGGGCAAGGGCGTGACGGTCAACATCACCACACGCGAACATCTGCTCAAGGCATTTGCCGCCGCCCTCGAATTCGACGACGAAGTCCTGGTTGAACGCTTCCTGCCCGGCAACGACTATCGTCTTCTCGTCGTCGGCAACAAGCTCGTCGCCGCCGCGCGGCGCGATCCGCCGACCGTGGTGGGTGACGGCGAGCGCAGCATCCGTGAGCTGGTCGAGGAGGTCAACAAGGATCCGCGCCGCGGGACGGGCCACTCGACCTCGCTGACCAAGATCCGCTTCGACGACATCGCCCTGGCCTGCCTGGCCGGCCAGGGTCTGACCGCCGATGCCGTGCCTCCCAAGGGTCGCCGGGTTGCGCTGCGGCACAACGCCAATCTCTCGACCGGAGGCAGCGCCACCGACGTGACCGACGACGTGCACCCGGAAGTGGCTCATCGCGCCATCGTCGCGGCCAAGATGGTGGGCTTGGATATCTGTGGCGTGGACATGGTCTGCGACAGCATCCTCAAGCCGCTGGAGGAACAGGGCGGCGGCATCGTCGAGGTCAACGCCGCACCCGGCCTGCGCATGCACCTCTCGCCCTCCTACGGCAAGGGCCGGCCCGTAGGCGAGGCCATCATCAATGCGATGTTCCCCGAAGGTGAGAACGGCCGCATCCCGCTGGTGGCCGTGACCGGCACCAACGGCAAGACCACCACGGTGCGCCTGATCGCCCATCTGCTCCGGCAGAAGCAGCTGCGCGTGGGCATGACCAGCACCGATGGTGTCTACATCGACGGCGAGCGCATCGACACCGGCGACTGCAGCGGCCCCAAGAGCGCACGCAACGTGCTGCAGCACCCGGACGTGGACGCCGCCGTGCTGGAGACCGCACGCGGCGGCATGCTGCGCGAAGGCCTGGCCTTCGACCGCTGCGACGTGGCGGTGGTCACCAACGTGGGCCAGGGCGATCACCTGGGCCTGAACTTCATCACCACGGTGGAGGACCTGGCGGTGCTCAAGCGCGTGATCGTGCAAAACATCTCCGCCACCGGCACCGCCGTGCTCAACGCCGCCGACCCCATCGTCGCGGCCATGGCCAGCCAGTGCCGCAGCGGCAAGGTCACCTATTTCGCCGCCGACCCCCATCACCCGGTCATGGCCACGCACCTCGCGCAGGGCAAGCGCGTGGTCTATGTGGACCAGGGCCACCTGGTCGCAGCCGAGGGCGACACGCGCCACACGCTACCGCTGGCCGAGGTGCCGCTGACCCTGGGCGGCAGCATCGGCTTCCAGGTCGAGAACGTCATGGCCGCCGTGGGCGCGGCCTGGGCGCTGGGCCTGGACTGGGCGCTGATCCGCCAGGGCCTGGCCAGCTTCGACAACGACGCCAACAACGCCCAGGGACGCTTCAACCTCTTCCGCTACAAGGGCGCAACGGTCATCGCCGACTACGGCCACAACCCGGACGCCATGCAGGCCCTGGTGCAGGCCGTCGAAGCCATGCCGGCCCAGCGTCGAGCCGTGGTCATCAGCGGCGCCGGCGACCGGCGCGACGAAGACATCCGCGAGCAGACCCGCATTCTGGGCGACGCCTTCGACCACATCGTTCTGTTCGAGGATGCCTGCCAGCGCGGTCGCTCCGATGGCGAGGTGCTGGCCCTGCTGCGCGCCGGCCTGGCCGAGGCCAAGCGCACGCGCGAAGTGAACGAAATCCGGGGCGAATTTCTGGCCATCGACACCGCCATGGACAAGCTGGGGCCAGGCGATCTGTGCCTGATCCTCGTCGACCAGGTCGAGGAGGCCATCGCCCACATCGCGGCCCGCGTGGCGCGCGACAGTGCCTGAGGCCGGCGCTTCAGCGGACTTCGGCCCCCGGTGTGCGGCCCATCAGGGCCGCCACCGCCTCACCGGGCTGCATGCGGCCGTCGAGCAGAGCCACCACGCACTGCGCGATGGGCATCTCCACGCCCAGGGTGTGCGCACGCTGCACCACGGTGCGCGCGCAATAGACCCCCTCGGCCACATGGCCCAGCGAGGCCACGGCCTGGGCCAGCGTCTGGCCCTGAGCCAGCAGCAGCCCCACCTTGCGGTTGCGGCTCAGGTCACCCGTGGCGGTCAGCACCAGATCCCCCAGGCCCGACAGCCCCATGAAGGTCTCGGCCCGTGCCCCCAGGGCCAGGCCCAGGCGCGTCATCTCGGCCAGACCGCGCGTGATGAGAGCGGCACGGGCGTTCAGGCCCAGGCCCAGGCCGTCACACAGTCCGGTGGCGATGGCCAGCACGTTCTTGACCGCGCCGCCCACCTCCACGCCCACGATGTCTTCGTTTTCATACACGCGCAGGCTGGGGCTGTGGAAGGCCTGCACCAGACGCTCGCGCACCAACGCATCGGTGCTGGCCGCCACCAGGGCGGTAGGTTGGCCGCGCGCGACCTCCTGCGCAAAGCTCGGTCCGCTGAGCACTCCCGCGCGCAGCCGCGGCGCCACCTGGGCCTGAACTTCATGGGCCATCAGGCCCTGGGCACCCTCGCCAGCCGGCTCGAACCCTTTGCACAACCAGGCCACGGGCGCCTCGATGCGGCCGATCTGCTGCAACAGACCGCGCAGAGCGGCCATGGGCGCGCCGAGCACCACGAGATCCTGCCCAGTGCAGAGTTCCGCCAGGGCCTCAGCCGGGCCGTCCGTCACACGCAAGGCGGCAGGCAGGGGCAGGTCCGACAGGTAGCGCGCGTTCACGCGCGCTGAGCGCATGGCAGCCGCCTGGGCCGGGTCGCGGGCCCAGAGCACCACCTCATGGGGGGCGCGGGCATTCAGGCTGGCACTCATGGCCAGCGCGGTCCCCCAGGCGCCGGCACCAAGCACAAGAATCTTCATGGTCTGCGCGCAGCCCGTGAAAACAAAGTCTTACTGAACCTGGGCCGCCCCGTTGCCCTGCTGCTGTTGCTGCTCGTACAAGGCTTGGAAGTTGATCTCCTGCAGGTGCACGGGCGGGAAGCCGGCGCGCTGCACGATATCGGCCACGTTGCTGCGCAGGTAGGGGAAGACGATCTGCGGACAGACCACGCCGACGATGGGGCCCATCTGGTTATCGGGCAGATTGCGGATTTCGAAGATGCCGGACTGCTTGGCCTCGACCAGGAAGACCGTCTTGTCGGCGATCTTGGTCTGCACGGTGGCGGTGACGGACACCTCGAACACGCCTTCAGCCACCGGCTGGGCCTCCACGCCGAGCTGGATGTCGACAGCGGGCTGCTCGCCCTGCAGCAGGATGGCCGGGGAATTGGGCTGCTCCAGCGAGGCCTCCTTGAGATAGACGCGCTGGATCTGGAAGACGGGTTCTTGCTGCTCGGCCATGGATCTGCCTTGAAAATGAAAGGTCAAAAAATGAAAGCCCGCCCAGTGGATACCGAGCGGGCTTGCGATCGGATCGCCGCGATTATCTCAGGCCGCCTGCAGCAGGGGCAGCAGGCCACCCTGGGCGTCCAGAGCCATGAGGTCGTCGCAGCCGCCCACGTGGGTCGCGCCGATGAAGATCTGCGGCACGGTGCGCCGACCGGTGCTGCTCATCATCAGCTCGCGCGCCGCTGGATCGGTATCGATGCGGATCTCCTCGATCTGCGTCACGCCCCTGGACTTGAGCAGCTGCTTGGCACGGGCGCAGTAGGGGCAAACAGCGGTGGTGTACATCTTGACGGCGGCCATGGCTCAGCCCTTCTCGACCGGCAGGCTGGCGGCGCGCCAGCTGGCCAGCCCGCCACCGAGGGATTGCGCCTTGGCGTAGCCCAGGCCCTTGGCAATGCGGGCCGCGCTGCCCGAGCGGGAACCGCTCTGGCAGGCGAAGATCACCGGCACGTCCTTGTTCTTGACGACGGCCGGGAGTTGCTGGGCCAGTTGGGCCAGGGGGATGTTCTTTGCGCCGCCCACATGACCAGCCGCGTACTCGGCCGGCTCGCACACGTCGATCACGACCGCCTTTTCACGGTTGATCAGCTGCACGGCCGCCGCCGCCGTCAGGGCACCGCCGCCACCGCTGCGGATGGTGGGCCACGCCAGCATGAGGCCGGAGCTCAGGGCCAGGAGGATCAGGGCCCAGTTGTCGATGATGAATTTCACGGGTTTCCTTGCAGGTTTCCGAAAGGGGAAGAACGTGATTCTAAAATGGCGGACTCGCGCCCGCAGGGCCCGGGCCTCAAACCCCTACCTGTATCCGCCCTGCCGTCACCGCTACGTAACCCATCTGCCCGCACCCCATGTACAAACTCGTGCTCATCCGCCATGGCGAATCGACCTGGAACCTGGAAAACCGCTTCACCGGCTGGACCGATGTGGATCTGACCCCCACCGGCGTCTCCCAGGCCATGTCGGCCGGCAAGCTGCTCAAGGCCGAGGGCTACGATTTCGATGTGGCCTACACCAGCGTGCTCAAGCGCGCCATCCACACGCTCTGGTACTGCCTGGACGAGATGGACCGTACCTGGCTGCCCGTGGTCAAGCACTGGCGTCTCAACGAGCGCCATTACGGCGCCCTTCAGGGTCTGAACAAGGCGGACATGGCCCAGCAGTACGGCGAGGAGCAGGTGCTGGTCTGGCGCCGCAGCTACGACACCCCGCCGCCGGCCCTGGAGCCCACGGATCCGCGCAGCGAGCGCGGCGATCGCCGCTATGCCGGCCTGCAGCCGGCGCAGATCCCGCTGACCGAATGCCTGAAGGACACGGTGGCGCGCGTCCTGCCCTTCTGGAACGAGTCCCTGGCCCCGGCCATCCGCTCCGGCCAGCGTGTGGTGGTGGCCGCGCATGGCAACTCCATCCGCGCCCTGGTGAAGTACCTCGACGGCATCTCCGACCAGGACATCGTGGGCCTGAACATCCCCAACGGCATTCCCCTGGTCTACGAACTCGACGCCCAGCTCAAGCCCATCCGCCACTACTACCTGGGCGACGCCGAAGCGGCCGCGCGTGCCGCCGCCGCGGTGGCCACCCAGGGCAGGAAAGCCTGAAGCGCCAGACCCCGCTGGCCTTGCAGGGCGCCGGTCCGCCCCCATTTGGGGCAGGTCGGCGTGAACTCACACAAATTGTCACCAGCAGCCGGAACCCCGGCGGCGAAGACGCTTCCAACCGTGTATATTGAAGCGACGAGGGTATTTCCATGGGTCAGAAACTGAAAATCGCGGGCTGGATTTCGCTGGGGGTGGTCGCGGGTGCGCTGACCACCGTGTCGCTGCAGACGGTGGCGCGCAACAGCGTGGCGCCACTGCCGCTGGAAGAACTGCAGCAGCTCGCCGCGGTCTTCGGCATGATCAAGACCGACTATGTCGAACCGGTCGATGAGAAGAAGCTCATCACCGATGCCATCTCCGGCATGGTCTCCAGCCTGGACCCGCACTCGCAGTACTTCGACAAGAAGTCCTACAAGGAATTCCGGGAAGGCACGGCCGGTCGCTTCGTGGGCGTGGGCATCGAGATCACGCAGGAAGACGGCCTGGTCAAGATCGTTTCGCCCATCGAAGGTTCGCCCGCCCATCGTGCCGGCCTCAAGACCAATGACCTGATCACGCGCATCGACGACACAGCCGTCAAGGGCCTGACCCTCAACGACGCCGTCAAGCGCATGCGTGGCGAGCCCAACACCAAGGTGGTCCTGACCATCTTCCGCAAGGACGAGAACCGATCCTTCCCGGTGACCATCATCCGTGAGGAGATCAAGACCCAATCGGTCAAGGGCAAGATGGTCGAACCCGGCTACGGCTGGATTCGCCTGAGCCAGTTCCAGGAACGCACGGTCGAAGACTTCGTGCGCAAGGTCGAGGAGCTGTACAAGCAGGACCCGGCCCTCAAGGGCTTGGTGCTGGACCTGCGCAACGACCCGGGCGGCCTGCTCGACGCCGCCGTGGCCGTTTCGGCCGCCTTCCTGCCCGAGAACGTCACCGTGGTCTCCACCAACGGGCAGCTGGCCGAAAGCAAGTACACCTTCAAGGCCGCGCCGGAGTACTACCAGCGTCGCGGCAGTGGCGACCCGCTGCGCCGCCTGCCGGCTGCGATCAAGAAGGTGCCGCTGGTCGTGCTGGTCAACGAAGGCTCGGCCTCGGCGAGCGAGATCGTGGCCGGCGCCCTGCAGGACCACAAGCGTGCCACGATCATGGGCAGCCAGACGTTCGGCAAGGGCTCGGTACAGACCGTGCGTCCCCTCGGCCCCGACACCGGCCTGAAGATCACCACGGCCCGCTACTACACGCCGGCGGGCCGTTCGATCCAGGCCAAGGGCATCCTGCCCGACGTCATGATCGACGAGACCGCCGAGGGCAACGTCTTCTCGGTACTGCGCACGCGCGAAGCCGATCTGGACAAGCACCTGAGCAACGGCCAGACGCCGGAGCAGAAGGATGAGGCGCGCGAGAAGGCCCGTGATGCCGCGCTCAAGAAGCTGGAGGAGGACGCCAAGAAGCCGGCGTCCGAGCGCCGGTTGCCGGAGTTCGGCAGCGACAAGGACTTCCAGCTCCAGCAGGCACTCAACCGGCTCAAGGGCCTGCCCGTTCTGGTCAGCAAGACCCAGACCGAGCGCAAGGAAGAGCAGAAAGAAAATTGAGCCCCGGGCTGCGCGACGCACACGTGTCGCCCAGCCTCCTCCCCTCCGGGGCGGCATCAGCGGCCCGGCCCAGCCGGTTCCGTGAAGCCCCGCGATGGGACCCTTCTCGCGCCACAGGGCCTGGGTGAAACAACATGACCGATGACCAACTGCTGCGCTACTCGCGGCACATCCTGCTGGAGGAAATCGGAGTCGAGGGCCAGCAGCGCATCCTTGACGGCCATGCGCTCGTCATCGGCGCCGGCGGCCTGGGGTCGCCGGTGGCCCTCTACCTCGGATCAGCGGGCGTGGGGCGGCTCACCGTGGTCGACCACGACACGGTGGACGTGACCAATCTGCAGCGCCAGGTCGCACACACCCTGGCGCGCGTGGGCAGCCCCAAGGTCGACTCGATCCGCCAGGCCGTGGCCGCGCGCAACCCCGAGGTGCAGGTACGCACCATCGCGCAACGTGCCGACGCCGCCCTGCTGCAGGCGCTGGTGGCCGAGGCCGACGTGGTGCTCGACTGCAGCGACAACTACGCCACGCGTCAGGCCGTCAATGCCGCCTGCGTCCAGCAGGGCAAGCCCCTGGTCTCGGGTGCGGCCATCCGCTTCGACGGCCAGTTGGCCGTCTACGACCCGCGCGACGCGGCCTCCCCCTGCTACGCCTGCGTCTTCGATCCACGCGAAGACTTTGAGGAGGCGCTCTGCGCCACGATGGGCGTGTTCGCCCCCCTCGTGGGCATCATCGGCACCTTGCAGGCCGCCGAGGCGCTCAAACTGCTCAGTGGCGCCGGCACCCCGCTGACCGGCCGCCTGCTGATGCTCGACGGGCGGCACATGGCCTTCAACGAAGTCCGGCTGCCGCGCAACCCGGCCTGCCCGGTCTGTGGCCAGGCGCATTGAGCACAACGCCACGCGCTGTGCCGAACGCCCGATTTGCGGGCCTGAATCCTGCCGAATCCGGCGTCCCGCCCGACGGGGCTCCTGTTAGACTTTGTCACCCGAAGCCCGACTTCCTCCCGTGACCACCCCTGCCTCCCCTCTGCTGGACTTGCACGCCTTGCGCCTGGATGACGCGCGCGCGCTGCTCGAGCACGACGGCGCGGAATTGCCGTCACCGGAACAGGGTGCCGGACCCTATCTGCAGCGCATCATCGACGGCCTGTGCGAGCTTTCGCTGCGCGATCCGCTCACCGGTCTGGCCAATCGGCGCCACTTCCGGGCCGTGCTCTCGCGCGAAATCGAGATCGTGGCGCGCTCGGGCAATTCGGCCCTGCTGCTGATGCTGGACATCGACCATTTCAAGAAGATCAACGACGGTCACGGGCATCTGGCCGGCGACAAGGTGCTGCAGGCTGTGGCCAAATGCATCAGTGGCTGCGTGCGCCCCCAGGATACGGTCGCGCGCTACGGCGGCGAAGAGTTCGCCATCGTCATGCCCGATTGCCAGGCCGCCTATGGCGAAACCGTGGCGGAGCGTATCCGCCAGTCGGTGGCCGCCCTGGATATTCCGGTCTCGCCCCTGCTCAATTTGCAGCTCACCACCAGCGTCGGCGGCGCCTTCGCTCCGGTCTGGGTACGCTCCACCGCCGACCTGTGGATCGAGCGCGCCGACACCCAGCTCTACCTAGCCAAGGCCCAGGGACGCAACCAGGTCTGCATCGACCACCAGCAGGTCATTTCGGTCAGCGCAGAGGAAAAGAGCCTGCTCTTCAGCAGCCTGGCCGCAACGGAAAGCGCCTGGGGTGAACTGGGCGACAACAACACACCGAGGTTCAGCTGATGAGTGAGGAACTGAACAAGGACAAGCCGGCGGCCCCCCCCGTGCCCTTGAAGCCCCTGGGCAAGGTGCTGGCCATCACCAGCGGCAAAGGCGGCGTGGGCAAGACCTTCGTTTCGGCCAACCTGGCCGCCGCGCTGGCGCGCCGCGGCCTGCGCGTGCTGGTGCTCGACGCCGACCTCGGCCTGGCCAACCTGGATGTGGTGCTCAACCTCTATCCCAAGACCACGCTGCACGATGTCTTCACCGGCAAAGCCAAGCTGGAGGATGCCATCATCAAGGCGCCCGGCGGCTTCTCGGTGCTGCTGGCCGGATCGGGCATGGTCGAGTACTCGCGCCTCACCCCCGAGGTGCGCGACGAGTTCCTGCGCGTGATGGAGAGCCTGGTGCCGCGTTTCGACGTGGTGCTGCTTGACACCGGCGCGGGCATCTCCGACGTGGTGCTGTTCGCGGTCTCGCTGGCCTCGGAAGTCCTGCTGGTCGTCACGCCCGAGCCCACCTCGCTGACCGACGCCTACGCCACCATCAAGGTCCTCGTGGGCCAGCAGAAGCGCCAGAACATCCGCATGATCGTGAACCAGACGGCCCGCCCCGGCGATGGCCGCGCCATCACCGTCCAGCTGCAGCAGGTGGTGGACCGCTTCGTGCCGGGCGAACCCGGTAAGCCGGTCAAGCTGGTCCATCTGGGCGACATCCCGGTCGACCCCTCGGTACGCCAGGCCATCATGCGCCGGCAACTGCTCATGCAGGTCACACCAGGCTGCCCGGCCGGACTCGCCCTGGTCCAGCTGGCCGGCAAGATCGAAGACACGGTCATCCCCAAAAACAGCTGAGGCGGCCTGAGCCGCCTCCATCGCGTCCTTCTGCGGGAAAATCAGCTGCGGCCGATGATCGAGGCCGTCGCCATCAGCTCCTCCAGCAAAGCCAGCGACACCTTGCCCGACACGGCATAGGGATCGAGATCGGGCTTCTCGGAGTACTTCAACACGATGGACGTGTTGATCCGCGCCAGGTTCACCTGGCCCATGGTCCAGCCCCCGAAACGGCGTTCGGTGACCTCCTCGTAATGCAGCAGCAGCACATCCTTGTGGCGCGCATCACGCTGGATGTGACCATACAGATCGCTGACCGCCGAGCGCCCGCCTTCAATGGCCTGCAGGAAGATGCCACCGCCGTAGCACAGGATGCCGGTGATGCCACAGGTCGGGTTGTACTGGCGCGACTGCGTCAGGATGTTCTCGATGGCGGCCGGGCTGGCGTCGACGGCGCGGCTGGCGTAGAGGAGACGGACCAACATGTTCAGGACCTTTGGGGAATCAGTGACAGGAATTCGCGACGCAGGGTGGGATCTTTGAGGAAAACGCCACGCATGACCGAGTTGATCATCTTGCTGTCCATGTCTTTCACGCCACGCCAGGCCATGCAGTAGTGGCTGGCCTCCATCACGATGGCCAGGCCATCGGGTTGGGTCTTTTCCTGGATCAGGTCGGCCAGCTGCACCACGGCCTCTTCCTGGATCTGGGGTCGGCCCATGATCCATTCGGCGAGACGGGCGTACTTGGACAGGCCGATCACGTTGGTGTGCTCATTGGGCATGACACCAATCCAGATCTTGCCAATCACCGGGCAGAAGTGGTGCGAGCAGGCGCTGCGCACCGTGATCGGGCCCACGATCATCAGCTCGTTCAGATGCTCGGCATTGGGGAACTCGGTGATGGTGGGCGCCGGCACATAGCGGCCGCGAAACACCTCGTTCACGTACATCTTGGCCACACGACGTGCCGTGTTGTCGGTGTTGTGGTCGTTCTCGGTGTCGATCACCAGACTGTCGAGCACATGCTGCATCTTGTCCTCGACCTCATCCAGCAACTTCTCCAGCTCGCCGGGTTCGATGAACTCGGCGATGTTGTCGTTGGCGTAGAAACGGCGCCGCGCCGCCTGCAGCCGCTCCCGGATCTTCACGGAGACTGGCGTGCCCTCGTTGGCGGCATCCGTCGGGGACATGGGGCTCTGGCTTTTCTTCAGCATGGCGCTATGGTACCAGCGATTGCAATACCCCCATACCCGCCCCAGGCTCAATCCTGACAAGCCACAGAAGCTATCAAATCAATAGCGACGACCGATCAGGAACAGCGCGATGCGCAGCGCGCCGAACGCCAGCCGGTCCAGCAGGCGCTGCCGCCAAGGCCGGCGCGTGTACGTCTGTGCATCGATGCGCTGCCCCTCGTGCTCCATCGCCCGGATCAGACGCGTGCGCAGCCCGGCGGCAAACGCTGCATCGTCAACCACCACATTGGCCTCCCGCGCCAGCAACAGGCTCAGCGGATCGAGGTTGGACGAGCCCACCGTGGCCCAGCAGCCGTCGATCACCGCGACCTTGGCGTGCAGGAAGCTGGGTGAATACTCGTGGATTTCGACTCCCGCGTGCAGCAAGGGGGCATACACCGGACGTACAGCGTGGTACTGCATGAAATACTCGTAGCGTCCCTGCAGCAGCAGACGCACGCGCACCCCACGCCTGGCCGCCAGCACCAGGGCACGACGCAGCTTGTGCCCGGGCACGAAGTAGGCGTTGGCGATGATGATCTCCTCACGCGCCTCGGCGATCGCCTTGCGGTAAGCACGCTCGATGCGGGTACGGTTGGTCAGGTTGTCACGCAACAGCAAGGCGGCGCGCAAACCCAGTGGTCTGGCGGCTGGGGTGCGGTCAGCCTGCAGCGCATCCACCTGCTGCCACTCATGCTCCAGCATGTGCCATGCCGCCGCCCAATCGGCCTCGCGCACCTTGCGGCCGGCCTGCAGGCGCCACCAGAACTTCACCATGACCTCGTGCACATCACGTACCAGCGGTCCGCTGACCTGCACCGCAAAATCAAAACGCGGTGCCGTCAAGGTCCCGTGGTTGGGGTCGAACCAGTCGTCCAACAC
Organism: Hylemonella sp.; assembly: GCA_046299695.1. Taxonomy (GTDB): domain Bacteria; phylum Pseudomonadota; class Gammaproteobacteria; order Burkholderiales; family Burkholderiaceae_C; genus Hylemonella. Next base: position 75,905 of record JBKBHP010000008.1, on the reverse strand, counting down.
ATTGATGCCGCCGCAAAAGGCCACGCGTCCGTCCACCACGCAGAGCTTGCGGTGCAGGCGTCGCCACCGGCTCGGGATCAGCAGCCCCAGCCGCCCCAGAGGCTGGAAGATATGCCAGTGCACGCCGGCCGCATCCAGTCGCTGCGTCCAGTCCTTCGGCAGCTCGGGGGTGCCCACCCCATCCATCACCACGTACACCGCCACGCCTCGCTGAGCGGCCCGCACCAGAACATCCACCATCTGCTCACCGGCGCTGTCGCCGGCGAAGATATAGGTCTCGAGGCATACCTCCCGTGTACTGCGGTCGATGGCCGCCACCAGGGCCGGGAACAGTTCCTGCCAGCCCTGCAGCAAGTGCACCGTGTGTCCGGCATGCAGCAGGGGCAGGCGCCGATCCGTCATGCCGGCAGGCCGAATTCGGCGATCAGGGGCAGGTGGTCCGACATGCGCCACCAGATCCGGCCGCGCGGCACCTCGACCCGCAGGGGATGCAGGCCGCGGGCATAGACGTAATCCAGCTGCACCAGGGGCAGGCGGGACGGAAACGTCGGGTGCCGGGCCGGCCGGAACGTCTGCAAGCCCATGGCCGCGAAATGCCGGTGCACGCGTTCGCCCCAGTCGTTGAAATCGCCCGCCACGATCAGCGGCGCATTGGCCGGGACCTCGCGGGCGATATAGCGGTCCAGCTGGGCCGCCTGCCGCTCGCGGCTGGCCCGGATCAGGCCCAGGTGCACCACGATCACGTGCAGGGCGCGCCCCTCCACCACCACCTCGCTGTGCAAGAGGCCGCGCTGCTCGAAACGGTGGTCGGACATGTCCTCATGCTGATGGGCCAGCACAGGCCAGCGCGACAGCATGGCATTGCCGTGCTCGCCATGGCGCGTGTAGGCGTTGGTCCGGTAGACGGCCTCGTACCCTTCGGGCGCCAGGAAGTCGGCCTGCGGCATCTCGGGCCAGCGGCTGAAATACTCCTCCTCGCGGCGGTGCAGCTTGCGCACCTCCTGCAGGCAGATGATGTCCGCGTCGAGCTGCTCCACCGCCAGGCCGAGGTTGTGGATCTCCAGCCGCCTGCGCATCCCCAGGCCCTGCACGCCCTTGTGGATGTTGTAGGTGGCGATGCGCAGAGTCTGCATGGTGTCAGTTCAGGGTTGCAGCCGTGACGAATCGCGGCAACATGAGGCAGGCCTCGGCATTGCTCGGCGAGAAGCAGCATTCGGCCGCCTCACGCCAGGGCAGCCAGCGCCAGGCCGTGTGTTCGCGCGGGCTCAGGGTCACAGGCGTACCGGCCGGCACGCACAGGCTGAACAGATGCTCGGTGTTGTGGATCACGCCAGGCGCGTAGCGCCAGCGCCAGCCGGGATAGATCTCGTAGACGTTTTCCAGGCCCCAGTCGATCAGCCGATGGCCGGCGGCCTGGGCATCGATGCCGGTCTCCTCGGCGACCTCACGCAAGGCCGTGGCTTCGAAAGACTCGTCCGGATGGTCCTTGGACCCCGTGACCGACTGCCAGTAGTCCTTGGTATCGGCGCGCCGGATCAGCAACACCTCCAAAGCCGGCGTGTGCACCACGACCAGCACCGACTGCGGAATTTTGTAGCTTGGCGTGTCCATGAAAAAAGGCGCCGCACCTGACGTGCAGCGCCTTTTGATTCTGCCTGAAGGCCGACCGCAGCCTCAAGCCGCAGGCGTCGGGTTGCGCAGCTTGATATGCAGTTCGCGCAACTGCTTCTCATCCACCGGGCTCGGGGCCTGCGTGAGCAGGCACTGGGCACGCTGGGTCTTGGGAAAGGCGATCACGTCGCGGATGGACTCGGCGCCGGTCATCAACGTGACGATGCGGTCCAGGCCAAAAGCCAGGCCGCCGTGCGGCGGGGCACCATACTGCAAGGCGTCGAGCAGGAAGCCGAACTTGAGCTGGGCTTCCTCGGGCGTGATCTTGAGCGCGTCGAAGACCTTCTGCTGCACGTCGGCACGGTGGATACGCACGGAGCCGCCGCCGATCTCCCAGCCGTTGAGCACCATGTCGTAGCCCTTGGCGATGCACTTCTCGGGATCGGTGGCCATCCAGTCCTCGTGACCGTCCTTCGGGGCAGTGAAGGGATGGTGCACAGCGGTGTAGCGCTGCGCTTCCTCGTCGAACTCGAACATGGGGAAATCCACCACCCACATCGGGGTCCAGCGGTTCTCGAACAGGCCGTTCTTCTTGCCGAATTCGCTGTGACCGATCTTGATGCGCAGCGCGCCGATGGCGTCATTGACGATCTTGGCCTTGTCGGCGCCAAAGAAGATCAGGTCACCATCCTGGGCACCGGTGCGCTTGAGGATCTCGGCGATGGCTGCGTCGTGCAGGTTCTTGACGATGGGCGACTGCAAGCCATCACGACCCTTGGCCACCTCGTTCACCTTGATCCAGGCCAGGCCCTTGGCGCCGTAGATCTTGACGAACTCGGTGTAGGCGTCAATCTCGCCGCGGCTCATCTCGCCGCCGCGCGGCACGCGCAGGGCCACCACACGGCCGCCCTTCATGGTGGCGGGGGTGGAGAAGACCTTGAAATCCACGTCGGCCATGACGTCGGTGAGTTCGGTGAACTCCAGCTTGACGCGCAGGTCGGGCTTGTCGGAGCCGTAACGGTGCATGGCCTCGGCATAGGCCATGACCGGGAATTCACCCAGATCCACGTTCAGGACCTTCTGGAACACGCTCTTGATCATGCCCTGGAACATGTCGCGGATGTCCTGTTCGGTCAGGAACGAGGTCTCGATATCGATCTGCGTGAACTCGGGCTGGCGGTCGGCGCGCAGGTCCTCGTCACGGAAGCACTTGGTGATCTGGTAGTAGCGGTCGAAGCCAGCCACCATCAACAGCTGCTTGAAGAGCTGGGGCGACTGCGGCAGCGCGAAGAACTGGCCGTCGTGCACACGGCTGGGCACGAGGTAGTCGCGCGCGCCTTCGGGGGTGCTCTTGGTCAGCATGGGCGTCTCGATGTCCACGAAGCCGTTGGCATCGAGGAACTTGCGCACCTCCATGGCCACCTTGTAGCGCAGCATCAGGTTGTTCTGCATGTAGGGACGGCGCAGGTCCAGCACACGATGCGTGAGGCGCGTGGTCTCGGAGAGGTTGTCCTCGTCGAGCTGGAAGGGGGGCGTGACCGAGGGGTTGAGCACGGTCAGCTCATGGCAGAGCACCTCGATCTTGCCGCTCTTGAGGCTGTCGTTGGTGGTGCCGGCGGGGCGCGCGCGCACCAGACCCTTGACCTGGATGCAGAACTCGTTGCGCAGATCCTCGGCGGCCTTGAACATCTCGGGGCGGTCCGGATCACAGACCACCTGCACATAGCCTTCGCGATCGCGCAGGTCGACGAAGATCACGCCGCCGTGGTCGCGTCGGCGATTGACCCAGCCGCACAGGGTGACGGTTTGGCCCAGCAGGGCCTCGGTCACGAGACCGCAGTAGTGGGAACGCATGGCCATAAGGCTTTCTCTTTCAGGATAAGGCTGCCGGCTCTTGCCCAGCCGGCTTCATATGCGGGTTCTTCGGCCCGCCGGGAACGATGACACCCATGGAGATCACATAGGTCAGGGCCTCGTCGACGCTCATCGCGAGCACGATGCAGTCGCTTTTCTTGAGCATGACGAAGTAGCCCCCGGTGGGGTTGGGTGTGGTCGGAACGTAGACGCTCAGGTACTCACCGGGCAGATGGTTCACCAGATCGCCGCCGGGCGTACCCGTGACGAAGGCGATGGTCCACATGCCCTCGCGCGGCCACTGCACGAGCACGGCCTGACGGAAGGCATTGCCCTTTTCAGAGAACAGCGTGTCCGAGACCTGCTTGACGCCGGAGTAGATGGAGCGCACCACGGGGATGCGGTGCAGCAATGCGTGCCACCAGTCCACGAGCTGGTTGCCGATGATGTTGGAAGCCAGGGCGCCGATCAGCAGCACCACCACCAGAGCGAACACCACGCCCAGGCCTGGGATGTGCAGACCCAGCAGGCGATCCGGATGCCAAGCCTCGGGCAGGATCCTCAGCGTCAGGTCCAGCGTGCTGATCACCCACTCGAGCACCCACAGGGTGATGATGAGCGGCACCAGGACCAGCAGGCCCGAGAGCAGCCACTTGCGGATATTGGCCATCAGCTTCAGCCGCAACTGCAGTCCGAGCCGCAACCATGGGTGGCGGCCGGGGCGGCACTGGAAGTCTCGGCCGCGGCCGGGGCCGCAGCGGGAGCTGCGGTGCTGGCGGCCGAGGCGGCGCCACCGCCGCGGAAGTCGGTCACGTACCAGCCGCTGCCCTTGAGCTGGAAGCCGGCGGCCGTGACCTGCTTGCGGAAGGTGGGCTGTCCGCAGGCCGGGCAGTCGCTCAAGGCGGGATCGGAGATTTTCTGCAGCACATCCTTGGCGGCGCCGCAGGATTCACATTTGTAGGCGTAAATAGGCATGGCTCGAAGGAGGGGTGGATGCAAAACCCTCAATTATAGGCGGGGGGCTCCGTTGCAAGCCCCACCCGCCCGCCATGCGCCCTGCTCAGAACTTGTGGTGCCCCTCGTTGCGCAGGGCCTGGGCGATGGACAGGCCCTGGGGCTGGACGATCTGGGGCGCCAGCGAGCCGATCAGCATACCGACGATGGCCGCGAGAAAGCCCACCAGCTGGGGCGGAAACTCGCTGTCCCCCAGGGTCAGCTCGGCGCCGATCCAGAACAGCAGACCCAGCACGATGGACAGGAAGGCGCCCTGGGTGCTGGCACGCTTCCAGTAGGCCCCCGCCACCAGCGGCACGAACGCCGCCACCAGGGTCACCTTGTAGGCGTTCTGCACCATGTCGTACATGGTGGACCGGGAATTGAGCGCGAACAGGAGCGCGCCCAAGGTAAAACTCACCAGCACCACGCGCAGCAACAGCAGGAACTGGCGGTCGCTCATCTTGGGCGCAAAGGGCTTGAGCACGTTCTCGGTGAAGGTGGCGGTGGGTGCCAGCAGGGTACCGCTGGCCGTGGAGAGGATGGCCGAGAGCAAGGCGCCGAAGAACAGCACCTGGGCCCACAACGGCATCTTGCTGAGCACCAATTCGGGCAGGATGCGCTGGACCACGCGGCCGTCCTCGTCGCCGAAAAGCTGGGCCAGCGAGGGGTCGAGCACCAGGGCGGCGTAGGCGATGAAGATGGGCACGGCGGCAAAGACGAAGTAGACCGAGGCGCCGATCACGGTGCCGCGCACGGCCGTCTTCTCGTCCTTGGCGCTGGTCATGCGCTGGAACACGTCCTGCTGCGGGACCGAGCCGAAGGCCACGGTCAGGAAGGCGGCGAGCATGGCCCACAGCGCCATGCCGTCGGCCTCGGGCGGGATCAACGTCAGACGCCCGTTCTCGGCCGCGTGAAGAATGACCACATCGATGCCGCCGGCCATCTGGCCGACCAGAAAGGCCACCAGGGTGAGTCCGACGAGGATCACGATGGACTGCATCAGGTCCGTGAAGGCCACGGCCCACATGCCCCCAAACAGGGTGTAGATCATCACCACCGCCGTGCCACCCAGGATGGCATGGTTGAGCGCAATCGCCCCCCCGGAGAGCACATGGATGACCAGACCCAGCGCCGTCATCTGTGCCGAGGTCCAGCCCAGGTAGGACAGGGTCACGGCCACGCTGGTCAGGACCTCCACGCCGCGGCCATAGCGTTTGCGGTAGAAGTCGCCGATGGTCAGCAGGTTGAGGCGGTAGAACAACTTGGCAAACAGCAGCGCGGCGAGGATCAGGGCCATCGAGGCCCCGAAGGGGTCCCCGGGGATGGCCGAGACGCCGCCCATCACGAATTCGGCCGAGACACCGAGCACCGTCTCGGCGCCGAACCAGGTCGCGAACACGGTGGCGATGCACATGTACAGCGGCAGGCTGCGGCTGGCCACCAGATAGTCCTTGGCGTTGTGTACGCGACGCGCGGCGATCAGGCCGATGACGATGGTCAGCGCCATATAGGCCAGCACAAGGGTTACCAATGTGTTCATCCATCAACTCCGTCGGAAAGCATGAAACAGGGGCAGATCAATCGGGAGGCAGCGCAAGCAGGCGCATTCTAGGGGCTGTGGCCTACCAGAGCGACACTCGCAACCAGATTTGCATGGCGGTCAAACCCAAAGCAAAACCCAGACCCGCGTAGATGAGGGCCTGTAGAAGGCGGTTGGTGCGGCGCTGCTCGGCCAGCAGTTCCTCCAGCTCGCGCCGGTCGCGACCGCGGGCGCCGTGTTGCAGGTAGTCGTGCAGCAGACGTGGCAGGTCGGGCAGCAGCTTGGCGTAACGCGGCGCCTGGTTCTTGAGCTCCTCCCAGAGCCTGCGCGGACCGATCTGGTCGGCCATCCACTTCTCCAGGAAGGGCTTGGCCGTGCTCCAGAGGTCCAGGTCCGGGTCCAGCTCGCGGCCCAGGCCCTCGATATTGAGCAGGGTCTTCTGCAGCAGTACCAGCTGGGGCTGGATTTCCACGTGGAAACGGCGCGAGGTCTGGAACAGGCGCATCAGCACCATGCCCAGCGAGATCTCCTTGAGCGGACGATCGAAATAGGGCTCGCAGACCGCGCGAATCGCGGCTTCCAGCTCGTCCACACGTGTCTGCGGCGGCACCCAGCCGGATTCGATGTGCAGCTCGGCCACGCGCTTGTAGTCACGGCGAAAGAAGGCCGTGAAGTTTTGCGCCAGGTACTCCTTGTCGTACTCGGTCAGCGTGCCCACGATGCCAAAGTCCAGCGAGATGTAGCGCCCGAAAGTGGCCGGATCCGTACTGATGAAGATGTTGCCCGGGTGCATGTCGGCGTGAAAGAAGCCGTCGCGGAAGACCTGGGTGAAGAAGATGGTGACGCCGTCGCGTGCCAGTTTCTTCATGTCCACGCCCGCCTCGCGCAGCCGCGCGGTCTGGCTGATCGGGATGCCCTTCATGCGCTCCATCACGATCACGTCGCTGTGGCAGTAATCCCAGAACATCTCGGGGATCAGCACCAGGTCCAGCCCCGCCATATTGCGGCGCAGCTGGGCGGCGCTGGCGGCCTCGCGCACCAGGTCCAGCTCGTCGTGCAGGTACTTGTCAAACTCGGCCACCACCTCGCGTGGCTTGAGGCGTTTGCCGTCGGCCGACAGATTCTCGACCCAGCCGGCCATCATGCGCATGAGGCTCAGGTCCTTCTCGATCGCCGGCAACATGCCGGGGCGCAGCACCTTGACAGCCACTTCGCGCTCGGTCCCGTCACGACCGACCAGCTTGGCGAAGTGCACCTGGGCGATGGAGGCACTGGCCACGGGTTCGCGCTCGAAAGCACTGAAGATCTGCCCGACCGGCTTGCGGAAGGCACGCTCGATCGTGGCCACGGCGATGTCGGAGCTGAAGGGTGGCACGCGGTCCTGCAGCTTGGCCAGCTCCTCGGCGAGGTCGGCCGGCAGCAGGTCGCGCCGGGTCGACAGCACCTGGCCGAACTTCACGAAGATGGGACCCAGGCGCTCCAGCGCCTCGCGCAGGCGCTGGCCGCGCGGGGCATCCAGGTTGCGGCCGATGGAGACGATGCGTGCGATCACACGCAGCCAGGGCTTCTGGAAGCTGGTCAGGACCAGCTCGTCCAGGCCGTAACGCAGGACGATCCAGACGATGTAGGCGCCGCGCAGCAGCCGGGTCATTCGGCGGCTCCAGGGCGGACCTTCTGCAGCCAGCCGCGCAGTCCCTCCAGAACGCGGCGCACCGCCTGGGCCAGGCCATGGGCGGGCGCGTCACCGATCAGACGGGCCAGGTCCTCCTCCAGATCCCAGCGCACGTGATCGACCAGCCAGTTGACTTCGGCCGCCAGCTGTACATCACCTTCGATGCGCACGGGCGGCTTGTCACCGGCCAGGGCGGCCTGCACCAGGGCGGCAGGCGAGGTCTCGATGACCGCCAGCGTCAGGTCAGACGGCGTCTCGGCCGCGGCCAGGTCGAGCAGACCGGCCGGGGTGAGCTGCAGCTTGAAACTGAACTCGCGCCACTGGAACAGCACCACCCGCCCCTTCTGGCGCGCCAGGCGGGCCATGGCCTCTTTCTCCTGCATCAGCACATGGTTGAGCAGCAGCACGATGCGGCGCTGCACCTCCTGCACAGCCCAGGCGGGCGGCTGCACGGTGGTGACCAGCTTCTGGAAAGCGTCTTCCAGCAAAGAAAAAGGGGACTGTGTTGCCATAGTCCCCGATTATTGATGAAAGAAGGCTGCGTTTACTGCAGGGCCTGCACTCCGGCGACCAGCCAGCCGCGGCTGCCATCCTTGGGCTTGGTCATGTTCCAGACCTCGCGGAAGGGGCTGGGACCCGAGTGGCGGTCCTCGCGGATCATGCCCGAGAACTCCACGCTGGCCATGTACTCGCCACCCAGCTCCTCGATGCCCAGCAGCTGCGCCTGCAGCATCTGCACCTCGGTCAGGTTGATGGCACCCCCCGTGTGCTGCTCACGCTCGGCCAGCTGGGCGTTGATTTCCTCCAGCATCTCGTCCGTCATCATGGCGCGCAGGGTGGCCATGTCGGCCTGGTCCCACGCGGCCTGCAGCAGGATGAAATTGCTCTTGGCGGCCTTGAGGAAGCCCTCGGCGTCAAAACCGGCCGGCACGCTCCAGTCGCTGGCCAGGGCCGAGCCGATCACCACCCCGCGACCGGCCGAGCCGTCGAAAGCCGTCTGGGAACGTTCCCAGGGACGTGCGGAAGCGTCGTTGCCCACGTTTTCAGGGCGATAGGCCGGACGGGCCGCGGTTGCGTCGGCAGCGCCAGCCCCCTGGAAGGCGTAGCCACCACGTGCGGGCGCCGCACGCCGGCTGCGCATGAACCAGCCAAAGGCCAGCATGCCCAGCATGACGACCAGGGCGATCAGGATGAACTGGCCGAAAGCCTCGCCCAGGCCGAGAGAGCTGGCCAACCAGGCCAGCCCCAGGCCGGCGGCCAGACCGGCCAGCATGCCGCCCCAGGGCTTGCGGGGCGCGGCAGCCGGCGCAGCGGCAGCTGCGGGCTTGGCCGGCGCTGCCGCGGCAGCGTTCTGTGCCGGCGCTGCCGGAGCGGCCGGGGGGGTCGCTTCGCGCTGCGTCACGTTGTTCGATTGCTTGCCGATCGACCGGCTGCCGCCCAGGCGTTTGGCCTCGGCGTCCACGGCACTCACAACCAGCACCAGCGACAGGACGATAGACAGAAATTTCATACGTGCTCCAAAAGAATCCGACAGTAGCGCCACACCCCGAACGTACCGCAAAACAGCGGTGTCAGCACTTGATTCCAACATGAAGGGCGACCACACCGCCACTCATGTTGTGAAAATCCACATGTCCGAATCCGGCTTTGAGCATCATGGCCTTGAGTTCCTCCTGCCCGGGGTGCATGCGGATGGACTCGGCCAGGTAGCGGTAGCTGTCGGCGTCGCCGGCCACCAGCTTGCCCAGCTGCGGCAGCACCTTGAAGGAATACCAGTCGTAGGCCTTTTCCAGCGGTGGCGCCACCTTGGAGAACTCCAGCACCAGCAACTTGCCGCCCCGCTTGAGCACGCGGCACATCTCGGCCAGGGCCTGGTCCTTGTGCGTCATGTTGCGCAGGCCAAAGGCCACACTGACCAGGTCGAAATACCCCTGCGGGAAAGGCAGCTTCTCGGCGTCGCAGACCACCGTGGGCAGGACCACACCGGCATCGAGCAGACGGTCGCGGCCCACGCGCAGCATGGCCTCATTGATGTCGGTATGGACCACCTGGCCGGTCCGGCCAACCTGCCTGGCAAACGCCAGCGCCAGGTCGCCCGTGCCGCCCGCAATGTCCAGCGCGCGATCGCCTTCCTTGAGGTTGGCCACCTTGACGGTATAGGCCTTCCAGAGCCGGTGCAGGCCACCCGACATGAGGTCGTTCATGACGTCGTACTTCGACGCCACCGAATCGAACACGCTGCGCACACGCCGCGCCTTCTCGCGCTCATCAACCGTCTCGAAACCGAAATGCGTCTGGCTCATGCGCGTGCTCAGTGGTGTCCGCAACCGTGGCCGGCCTTGTCGGGCATGGGCGCGTCGCGATCCACGCCGGCGGCCTGCAGGCGGGCCTCGTAGTCGGCCCAGAAACGATCCTGCTGGGCGCCGAGCTGGTACAGGTAGTCCCAGGTGTAGATGCCGCTGTCGTGTCCGTCTGAGAAGGTGGGTTTGACCCCATAGTTGCCCACGGGCTCCAGCCCCGCCAGTTCCACGTTGCGCTTGCCGGTCTGCAGCACCTCCTGGCCCGGGCCGTGGCCCTGCACCTCGGCCGAGGGCGAGTACACGCGCATCAGCTCGAAGGGAATGCGGAAGGTCTGGCCATCGGAAAAACTGATCTCCAGCACCCGCGACTTGCTATGCACCGTGAGGTCCTGCGGGGTCGGGGCGCCTGCTTGCAAACCTGCCATCGAAGTCTCCGTTCTTGTGTATCCGTTCAGACGAGCACGCGTTCAATGCCGCCGGCATTGGCCGCCGCCACGTACTCGGGCATCCAGTCCTCGCCCAGGATCTGCCGCGCCATCTCGACCACGATGTAGTCGGCCTCCAGCAGGCCGTTCTGCAGGTCGTTGCCATAGCGGTTCAGGCCCTGCAGGCAGCTGGGGCAGCTGGTCAGGATCTTGACGTTGTCCTTCGCGCCCACCAACCCCGCGTCGCGCAGCTCGGATTCACCCTTGCGGATCTCCTCTTCCTTGCGGAAACGCACCTGGGTCGACACGTCGGGCCGGGTCACGCCCAGGGTACCGGATTCGCCGCAGCAGCGGTCGCTCTTGAGCACGTTGTCCTTCGAGTCCCCGGCCAGCAAGGTACGCACGGTCTTCATTGAGTCACCCTGCTTCATCGGGTTGTGGCAGGGCTCATGGTAGAGGTAGCCGCCCTGGGCGCCGCTGAGCTTGATGCCCTTTTCGAGCAGGAACTCGTGGATGTCGATGATGCGGCAGCCCGGGAAGATCTCCTCGAACTTGTAGCCCTGCAGCTGGTCGTAGCAGGTGCCGCAGCTCACCACCACGGTCTTGATGTCCAGGTAGTTGAGGGTGTTGGCCACGCGATGGAAGAGCACACGGTTGTCCGTGATCATCTTCTCCGCCTTGTCGAACTGGCCGCTGCCGCGCTGCGGGTAACCGCAGCACAGATAACCCGGCGGCAGCACCGTCTGCACGCCGGCATGCCAGAGCATGGCCTGGGTGGCCAGGCCCACCTGGCTGAACAGGCGCTCGGAGCCGCAGCCCGGGAAGTAGAACACCGCCTCGGTCTCGGAGGTGGTGGCCTTGGGATCGCGGATGATGGGAACGTAATCCTTGTCCTCGATGTCCAACAAGGCGCGCGCGGTCCGCTTGGGCAGGCCGCCCGGCATCTTCTTGTTGATGAAGTGGATCACCTGCTCCTTGACAGGCGCGGTCCCCACCGTGGCCGGCGGGCGGGCGGTCTGCCGGTTCGCCGCCACGCGCAGCACCTGATTGGCCAGACGCTGGGCCTTGAAACCCACATTGACCATGGCCGAGCGCATGAGCTTGATGGTCTCGGGGTTCGTGGCGTTGAGGAAGAACATGGCCGCGGCGTTGCCCGGGCGGAAGGACTTCTGGCCCATCTTGCGCAACAGGTTGCGCATGTTCATGGACACGTCGCCGAAATCGATCTTCACCGGGCAGGGCGAGAGGCACTTGTGGCAGACCGTGCAATGGTCAGCCACATCCTCGAATTCCTGCCAGTGCTTGATGGAGACGCCGCGGCGGGTCTGCTCCTCGTAGAGGAAGGCCTCGACCAGCAAGGAGGTGGCCAGGATCTTGTTGCGCGGGCTGTAGAGCAGGTTGGCGCGCGGTACGTGGGTGGAGCACACAGGCTTGCACTTGCCGCAGCGCAGGCAGTCCTTGACGCTGTCGGCAATGGCGCCGATGTCGCTCTGCTGCATGATCAGCGACTCGTGGCCCATGAGGCCGAAGCTGGGCGTGTAGGCGTGGCTCAGGTCGGCCGGCAAGGCCGCGTCGCGCAGCAGCTTGCCGCGGTTGAAGCGCCCCTCGGGATCGACCCGCTGCTTGTAGTCGGCGAAAGGCTGGAGTTCGGCGTCGCTGAGAAACTCCAGCTTGGTGATGCCGATGCCGTGCTCGCCGGAGATCACGCCGTCGAGCGAACGCGCCAGCGCCATGATGCGCTTGACCGCGCCGTGCGCGGCCTGCAGCATCTCGTAGTCGTCGCTGTTGACGGGGATGTTGGTGTGCACATTGCCGTCACCGGCGTGCATGTGCAGGGCCACCCAGACCCGGCCCTTGAGCACGCGCTGCTGGATGGCGTTGCACTCGGCCAGCATGGGCTCGAAGGCCCGGCCGGTGAAGATGTCTTCCAGCGGGGCCCGGATCTGGGTCTTCCAGCTCGCGCGCAGGCTGTGGTCCTGCAGCTGCGGAAAAAGCACATCCACGCGGTCCAGCCAGTCCTGCCACTGGGCGCGTACCGACCGCACCAGCTCGCGGGCCTGGGTCACGCGCTCCTCCATGAGTTCGGCCGAAGGCGCCTCGTTGGCCTCGTCCAGCTTGCCGATGTCCAGCAGGTGTGTCAGGCTGCCTTCGCCAAAGAAGAGCTCCAGCTCGTCGCAGAGCTTGAGCTTGTTGCGCAGCGAGAGCTCGATGTTGATGCGCTCGATGCCGTCGGTGTACTCGGCCATGCGCGGCAGCGGGATCACCACGTCCTCGTTGATCTTGAAGGCGTTGGTGTGCTTGCTGATCGCGGCCGTGCGCTTGCGGTCGAGCCAGAATTTCTTGCGTGCGTCAGCGCTGATGGCGACGAAGCCTTCGCCGCTGCGCGAATTGGCGATGCGCACCACCTCGCTGGTGGCGCGCGCCACGGCGTCGGTGTCGTCACCGACGATGTCGCCGATCAGCACCATCTTGGGCAGACCGCCACGCTTGCTCTTGGTGGCATAACCCACAGCGCGCAGGTAGCGGTCGTCCAGGTGCTCCAGGCCGGCCAGCAGCACGCCGCTGCGCTTCTGCTCGGCGAACATGAAGTCCTTGATCTCGACGATGCTGGGCACCGCGTCGCGCGCATGGCCGAAGAATTCCAGGCAGACCGTGCGCGTGTGCGCCGGCATGCGGTGCACCACCCAGCGCGCGCTGGTGATCAGACCGTCACAACCCTCTTTCTGCACGCCGGGCAGGCCGGAGAGGAACTTGTCGGTCACATCCTTGCCCAGGCCTTCCTTGCGGAAGCTCGGGCCGGGGATGTCCAGGCGCTCGGTCTTCACGAGCTTCTTGCCGTCAGCCTCGAAATACTTCAGCTCGAAGCTCGCCACGTCCGCGTCGTGGATCTTGCCCAGGTTGTGGCCCACGCGCGTGACTTCGAGCCAGCCCGCATCGGGCGTGACCATGCGCCAGCTGGCCAGGTTGTCCAGCGCCGTGCCCCAGAGCACGGCCTTCTTGCCACCGGCGTTCATGGCGATGTTGCCGCCCACGCAGGAGGCCTCGGCGGACGTCGGGTCCACCGCGAACACAAAGCCTGCGCGCTCAGCCGCGTCGGCCACACGCTGGGTGACCACGCCAGCCTCGGTCCAGATCGTGGGCACCGGCTGGTCCAGGCCGGGCAGCTGCAGCATCTCGACCTCGGTCATGGCCTCGAGCTTCTCGGTGTTGATCACCGCGCTCTTCCAGCTCAGTGGCACGGCGCCGCCGGTGTAGCCTGTGCCACCGCCGCGCGGGATGATGGTCAGGCCCAGCTCGATGCAGCCCTTGACCAGACGCGCCATCTCGGCCTCGCTGTCGGGCGTGAGCACGACGAAGGGGTATTCCACGCGCCAGTCGGTCGCGTCCGTGACATGCGAGACACGCGACAGGCCGTCGAATTTGACGTTGTCCTTGGCCGTCAGGCGGCTCAGCACGCGCTGGGCCTTGCGACGCAGGGCAGCGATCTCGCGGAAGGACAGATCGAAGGCCTCCACCGCACGGCTGGCGGCGTCGAGCAGCTCCCCCACGAGGGCGTCGCGCTGCGGATCGGCCTCGGGCGTGCGGCGCTTCTGCACCTCGCCCAGGCGATGGTGCAGGGCCTCCACCAGCAGCTGGCGGCGCTTGGGGTTGTCCAGCAAGTCGTCCTGCAGATAGGGATTGCGCTGCACCACCCAGATGTCGCCGAGCACCTCGTACAACATGCGGGCGGATCGGCCGGTGCGGCGCTCCTCGCGCAGCTGGTTCAACACCTCCCAGGCACGACGCCCCAACAGGCGTATGACGATCTCGCGGTCGGAGAAGGAGGTGTAGTTGTAGGGGATTTCGCGGATGCGCTCGTGGCCGTGCGGCGCCTGGCCGGCCGTGTCCACAAATTGGTCTAGCGGAGTCGGTGCGTTCATGAAAACCTGGTATTTCAGCCAGAACACCGGCTGAGGCCAGATGTTACCGCAGTGCAACATGAGCGGAACACCCCACGGTATAGCCCCTCATGGAAACCCCGAATCCCCAGATGACCGTCATCGGGGCTTAATCGAAATGTCACACACCCAGCCTAAGCTGGCGTGCACTCAACACAAGGAGAACCCCATGAAATTGACCACGCAACTGAGCGCAGCCGCCCTGTCGGCCCTGCTGCTCGCCCCCGCCGCCCACGCCCAGACCGAGATCCAGTGGTGGCATTCCATGGGCGGCGCCCTGGGCGAATGGGTCAATGACCTGGCCAAGGACTTCAACAGCAGCCAGAAGGACTACAAGATCGTCCCGACCTTCAAGGGCAGCTATGACGAATCCATGACGGCCGCCATCGCCGCCTTCCGCGCCGGCAACGCCCCCCACGTGCTGCAGGTCTTCGAGGTCGGCACGGCCACCATGATGGCCAGCAAGGGCGCCATCGTCCCCGTGGCCGAGGTCATGAAGAAGGCCAACGTCACCTTCAACCCCGACGCCTACGTGCCCGCCGTCGCCGGCTACTACACCGCCCCGAACGGCCAGATGCTGAGCTTCCCCTTCAACAGCTCGACCACCGTCTTCCATTACAACAAGGACGCCTTCAAGGCCGCCGGCCTCGACCCGAGCAAGCCGCCCAAGACCTGGCCGGAAGTGGCGCTGGCTGCAGCCAAGCTCAAGGCCTCCGGCCACAAGTGCCCCTTCACGACCAGCTGGGTGAGCTGGACCCAGCTCGAGAGCTTCTCGGCCTGGCACAACACCGAGTTCGCCACCAAGGGCAATGGCATGCGCGGCATCGACGCCCGCCTGAGCTTCAACTCGCCGCTGCACGTACGCCACATCGAGAACCTGGGCAACATGGCCAAGCAGGGCCTGTTCGTCTACAAGGGCCGCGGCAACGCCGCCGACGCCACCTTCGTCTCGGGCGAGTGCGCCATGACCACGGGCTCCTCGGCCCTGTACGGCAACATCAAGCGCAACTCCAAGTTCGAGAGCGGCATTTCCACCCTGCCCTACTACCCCGACGTGCCCGGCACGCCGCAGAACACCGTCATCGGCGGCGCCAGCCTGTGGGTCATGGCCGGCAAGAAGGCTGAAGAGTACAAGGGCGTGGCCCAGTTCTTCGCCCACCTGTCCAAGGCCGAGGAAGCCGCCAAGAGCCACCAGCGCACCGGCTACCTGCCCCTGACCAAGGCCTCCTACGAGCTGACCGAAAAGTCCGGCTTCTACAAGCAGAACCCCGGCACGGACGTGTCGGTGGAGCAGATGATCCGCAAGACCACCGACAAGTCGCGCGGCATCCGCCTGGGCAACTTCGTGCAGATTCGCACCATCAACGACGAAGAACTGGAGCAGGTCTGGGCCGGCAAGAAGACGGCCAAGGAAGCCCTGGACACGGCCGTCAAGCGCGGCAACGAGCAACTGGAGCGCTTCCAGAAGGCCAACCAGGGCAAGATGTAAATCGTCCCCGGAAGGCGCTACAGTTCCGGCTGACCTTCCATCCCTCGTGACACCGCCCGGTAACAGCGTTCCCGGGCGGTGTTGCCTTTGATTCCTGACTTATGGAAAAACGCGTCCGATTCCGCTCCGCCTGGCTGCCCTGGCTGCTGGTGGCGCCCCAGATGGCCATTGTGCTGGTCTTCTTCTTCTGGCCTGCCGCGCAGGCGCTGTACCAGAGCGTGCTGCAGCAGGATGCCTTTGGCACCACGACCGAGTTCGTCGGTCTGGAGAACTTCGAGCGCCTGTTCGCCGACGCAACCTATCTGGCGTCGTTCAAGACCACCGCCTTCTTCTCCATCCTGGTCGCCGTCTGCGGGCTGAGCATCGCGTTGCTGCTGGCCGTGATGGCCGACCGGGTGATCCGGGGCGCCGGCGTCTACAAGACACTGCTGATCTGGCCCTACGCCGTGGCCCCGGCGGTCGCTGGCGTGCTCTGGGTGTTCATGTTCGCTTCCCCCATGGGTGTGGTGGCCTACGCCCTGCAGTTCATGGGCGTGGAGTGGAACCACATGCTCAACGGGGATCACGCCATGGCGCTGATCGTCATGGCCGCGGTGTGGAAGCAGATCTCCTACAACTTCCTCTTCTTCCTGGCCGGCCTGCAGTCCATCCCGAAAAGCCTGATCGAGGCTGCTGCCATTGACGGCGCCTCGCCCTCGCGCCGCTTCTGGACCATCGTGTTCCCGCTGCTCTCGCCCACCACCTTCTTCCTGCTGGTGATCAACGTGGTCTACGCCTTCTTCGACACCTTTGCCATCGTCGACGCGGCCACCCAGGGCGGCCCCGGCAAGGATACGGCCATCCTGGTCTACAAGGTCTATTACGATGGCTTCAAGGCGCTGGACATGGGCGGTTCGGCCGCGCAATCGGTGATCCTGATGGCCATCGTCATCGTGCTCACCGTCATCCAGTTCCGCTACGTCGAACGCAAGGTGCAGTACTGAAAGAGCCACCATGATCGAACGACGCCCCCTTCTCGACCTTCTCGCCCATGCCATCCTCATCGGCGGTGTGGCCATCGTGGCTTTCCCGGTCTACCTGACCCTGGTGGCCTCCACCCAGTCTGCGCAGGAGATCGCCCAGAGCCGGCCGCTCTCGCTGCTGCCGGGCACGCACTTCTGGGAAACCTATCGCCTGGCCCTGTTCGGCGGCGAGACCAGCATGGGCAGCAAGCTGCCGGCGGGTGCGCCGATGATGATGGTCAGCCTGATCAGCGCGCTGGTGATCGCCATCGGCAAGATTGTCATCTCGCTGCTGTCGGCCTTTGCCATCGTCTACTTCCGCTTCCCGCTGCGCAACCTGGTGTTCTGGATGATCTTCGTCACGCTGATGTTGCCGGTGGAGGTGCGGATCGGACCGACCTACGAGGTGGTCTCCAGCCTGGGCATGCTCAACAGCTATGCCGGCCTGACCGTGCCGCTGATCGCCTCGGCCACGGCCACCTTCCTGTTCCGCCAGTTCTTCCTCACGGTGCCTGACGAGCTCGTGGAGGCGGCCCGCGTGGACGGTGCCGGCCCCATGCGCTTCTTCAAGGACGTGCTGCTGCCGATGTCGGCCACCTCGATCGCGGCGCTGTTCGTCATCCAGTTCATCTACGGCTGGAACCAGTACCTCTGGCCGCTGCTGGTCACCACCAACGAATCCATGTACCCGATCGTGCTGGGCATCAAGCGCCTGATCGCCGGCGAGGCCTACACCGAGTGGAACGTGGTCATGGCCACCGCCATGCTGGCCATGATTCCGCCTGCGCTGGTCGTCATCCTCATGCAGAAATGGTTCGTCAAGGGCCTGGTCGACACCGAGAAATAAAGAGCAGAAGTTATGGCATCCCTGACCCTTACCAACGTCATCAAACGCTACGGCCACGGCCCCAAGGCCAACCAGGTCATCCATGGCGTCAACGCCAGCGTCGGCGACGGCGAGTTCATCGTCATCGTCGGCCCCTCGGGCTGCGGCAAGTCCACCCTGCTGCGCATGGTCGCGGGCCTGGAGGAGATCAGCGACGGCGAGATCCGCATCGGCGAACGCGTGGTCAACCGGCTCGAGCCCGCCGAGCGCGACATCGCCATGGTGTTCCAGAACTACGCGCTCTATCCGCACATGAGCGTGTACGACAACATGGCCTACGGCCTGAAGATCGCCAAGGTGCCCAAGGACGAGATCCGTGCTCGGGTCGAGAAAGCCGCCGGCATCCTGGAGCTCATGCCCTATCTGGAGCGCAAGCCACGCCAGCTCTCCGGCGGCCAGCGCCAGCGCGTGGCCATGGGACGCGCCATCGTGCGCCAGCCCCAGGTTTTCCTCTTCGACGAGCCGCTGTCCAACCTCGACGCCAAGCTGCGCGCGCAGACACGTCTGGAGATCCAGAAGCTGCACCGCGAACTCGGCATCACCTCGCTCTTCGTCACGCACGACCAGGTCGAGGCCATGACGCTGGCGCAGCGCATGATCGTGATGAACGCCGGCAGGATGGAACAGTTCGGCACGCCCGAAGAGGTCTACCACCGTCCGGCCTCCACCTTCGTCGCCAGCTTCATCGGCGCGCCGCCCATGAACCTACTCTCGAGTGCCCCGCACGTGAAACCCGGCACCATCCTGGGCGTGCGCCCAGAGCATCTGCAGATCGTGGCGCAGCCTGCGGCCGACGGCTGGACGGTGCAGGTCGAGGCCGTGGAGATGCTGGGTGCCGAGCGCCTGCTCTACACCCGCGTCGACAGCGAGCAGATCATCGTGCGCATGGACGAGCGCGCCGGCCCGCCACCGGCCCTGGGCAGCACCCTGCATGTGCGGCCGCAGGACGGCTGCCTGCATAGTTTCGACGCCACCACGGGCCAACGGCTGTGAGCCCGTACGCGATAGCCTGGCCCTACCCGCGCTGGGTCGCGCACCGCGGTGCCGGCAAGCTGGCGCCCGAGAACACGCTGGCCGCCTTCCGCCTCGGCGCGGCCCATGGCTACCGCATGTACGAATGCGATGTGAAGCTCAGCGCCGACGGTGTGCCCTTTCTGCTACACGATGCCACGCTGGAGCGCACGAGCACCGGCCAGGGCGTTGCCGGTGAACAGACCTGGCAGGCGCTCTCGCAACTCGACGCCGGCAGCTGGCACAGCCGCGCCTATGCGGGTGAACCCCTGCCCACGCTGCAGGCCATCGCCGCGCATTGCCTGCGCAACCACCATCTGCTCAACATCGAGATCAAGCCCACCCCGGGCACCGAACGTCACACGGGCGAAGTCGTGGCGCGCGAGGCGGCGCGTCTCTGTGCCGGCGCGCAAGTGCCACCGCTGCTGACCTCCTTCCAGCCCGAGGCGCTCGAGGGCGCGCGCAGCACCGCGCCGCAACTGCCGCGTGGCCTGCTGCTGGACACGCTGTGGCATGGCTGGCTGCAGAAAGCGCAGGACCTGGCTTGCGTGGCCGTGGTCTGCAACCACGCCCTGTGGGATGCAGACACGCTGGCGCAGGCACGCAGCGCTGGTCTGCGCTGCCTGTGCTACACCGTCAACGACGAATGGGCGGCCGAGCGCCTGCTCGCGCTCGGTGTGGACGGCATCATCACCGATCGCGTCGACCTGTTCAGCCCGGCCTGAGACCGCGTCAACGGCCGGCCCGCGCGCCGCGTTGTCTGGGCTGGGCCTGTACGCCAGCCGTTCAGCGCCCGCCAACCACAGGAGTTCCTCATGAAAAAAGCCCTCGTCACCCTCGCACTGTGCGCAGCCGGCACCGGCCCCGCGCTGGCCCAGCACTGGTATGGCGCCGTCGACATCGGCACGCTGAACATGCGCGACACCATCTACGCCGACCCGGGCTCGGTCACGGTCTCGGGGGGCTACCGCTTCAGCCCCAACCTGGGTGCGGAAGCCGGCGTGACCGCCATCGGTGACACCACCTTCGTCGACAGCAACGGCAGCCGCACCGCGCGCCAGGGCGACATGCGCTTCCTCGCCGTCGGCTTCCTGCCGATCAATCAGAGCTTCGAGTTCTTCGGCAAGGCCGGCCTGGGCCTGCACACAGCGCGCGTGCGCGGCAGCGGCACCTACAGTGGTACCACGGGCCCGCACACCACGACCAACGTCATCGTGGGCGCCGGCATCCAGCTCAACTTCAACCAGCGCTTCGGCATGCGCCTGCAGTACGAGCACCTGGGCAAGGCCAAGTCCAGCGAGAGCGATCCAGGCGCCAACATCAGTCGCGTCTCGGTCGGCGGCGTGCTCAATTTTTGATAGCACACCAGGCGCACCCAGGCCGGGCACCGCCCGGCCTTTTTCTTTGTGCCTTCGGGTTCTGGGGACATCACATTTGCTTACATCGCCCCATGAGCAGGACGGGACAATGCGGCCCGCGTTGCACCAGCGGCAACGTGTCCTTCAACAACGACAAGGAATGCCATGAAAAAACTGCTCCCCGCACTCCTGCTCTGCGGCGCCGTGCTGAGTCCTGCCGCGGCCCAGAGCTCGCGCTACTACGGCGCGGTCGACTACGGGACCGTCAACTACAGCGGTCCTGGCAACTATTCCAGCCCCGGCGCGTTGACGCTTTCCGGGGGCTACAACTTCCTCCCGAACGTGGACTTCGAGGCCGGCCTGACCCTGGTCGGCAATGCCGACGCCACCGTACCGGGGCCGCGCCGGGTGGATCTGAGCGAACACATCGTCCATGCCGTAGCCATCGGCAAGGTGCCGCTCAACCAGCAGATCCATCTCTTCGGCAAGGCCGGCCTGGGACTGCACGATGGCAGCGTCAACGGCCTGCCCGACGACCTGATCTACGGCCTCGGCCTGCAGGTGCGCTTCGACCGCGAGCTCAGCATGCGTGTGCAGTACGAAAGCCTGGGGCGCGCCCAGGTGCCAGGCGGCGGCACGGCTGACATGAGCCGGCTCTCACTGGGCCTGGCCTACCACTTCTGAACCGTGGCGCCGGGCCTGCGGGCTCAGCGCCGCCAGCCGCGCACCAGCAGCCACTGGCTGCTGGCCGTGGCCAGCACCAGCAGGGCATAGCCCATCATCTTGCCGTCGCGCCCCAGCCACCAGAGGCCCAGCCACAGCGCGCCCACCCCGACCAGGAAATTGACCAGCATCTGACCCCACCAGGGCATCAGGGCGGACTGCGGCTTGAAGAAGGGACGGCCCAGCAAAGGCAGCAGCAGCGCCAGTCCCAACGCCGGCGCGGCGAAGTTGAGCAGGAGGAAAAGGATGTCGTGCAGATTCATGCCGTGGGTGGCCAGAAACCCCGGGATCGGGACCGGCAGCGGCAAATTTTATAATGCGGGCCATGGCAGTCTGGGCTTTGGGCATCAATCACACGACCGCACCGCTCGATCTGCGCGGTCGGTTTGCCTTTGCACTCGACCAGCTCCCTCCCACACTGGAGGGTCTGCGCGGCGCGCTCGCCCGCCCGCCCGAGGCCGCCATCCTCTCCACCTGCAACCGCACCGAGATCTATTGCGCCAGCGAACAGCTGGAGATCGCCCCCACGCTGCAGTGGCTGGCCCGCAGTGGCGGCGTCAGCGCTGAAGAGCTGCGCACCCACACCTACACGCTCGAAGGCGGCCAGGCCGCCCGCCATGCCTTTCGCGTGGCCAGCGGGCTCGATTCCATGGTGCTGGGCGAACCGCAGATCCTGGGCCAGATGAAAGACGCCGTGCGCGTGGCCGAAGAGGCCGGCGCCCTGGGCACCACGCTCAACCAGCTGTTCCAGCGCAGCTTCGCCGTGGCCAAGGAAGTGCGCAGCTCCACCGAGATCGGCGCGCACTCCATCAGCATGGCCGCGGCGGCCGTGCGTCTGGCAGCCAATCTGTTCGAAGACCTGCAGAAGGTGCGCATCCTCTTCGTCGGCGCTGGCGAGATGATCGAACTGGCCGCCACGCACTTCGCCGCCCGGCACCCGAAGTCCATGGTCATCGCCAACCGCACGCTGGACCGCGGCGAGAGGCTCGCCAGCCGCTTCGGCGCCGAGACCATGCGCCTGGCCGAGTTGCCCGAACGCCTGCACGAGTTCGACGTGGTCATCAGCTGCACCGCCAGCACCCTGCCCCTGATCGGTCTGGGTGCGGTGGAGCGCGCCCTCAAGCAGCGCAAGCACCGCCCCATGTTCATGGTCGACCTGGCCGTCCCGCGCGACATCGAGCCCGAGGTCAAGAACCTGGGGGATGTCTACCTCTACACCGTGGACGACCTCGCCGCCGTGGTCCAGACCGGCCAGGCCAACCGCCAGGCCGCTGTGGCCCAGGCCGAGGTCATCATCGACGCCGGCGTGCAAAGCTTCCTGCACTGGATGGACCAGCGCAGCACCGTGCCCCTGATCCAGCAGCTCAATGCCCAGGCGGACGAGTGGCGCGCCGCCGAGATCGCCCGTGCGCGCAAGCTGCTCGCCAAGGGCGAGGACGTGGACGCCGTGCTCGAAGCGCTGTCCAAAGGCCTGACGCAGAAGATGCTGCATGGCGCCCTGGCCGAGCTGCACACAGGTGATGCCGCCGCGCGCGAGCGGGCCGGCACGGCCATCCAGCATTTCTTCCTGCGCAAAGAGCGTTAGCGGCGCGCTGCGCCGCCGTCCCCGCGCGCACCCGACCGGTGCCGGGCCGTCCACCCAACGCCTCTTTGTATGAAACCGTTTCTCCGGCAACAACTCGAACGCTACGCCCAGCGCCTGGAAGAGCTGAACTTCCTGCTCTCGCGCGAGGACATCATGGCCGACATGGGCCAGTTCCTCGTGCTCTCGCGCGAGCACAACGAGGTCACCGCCCTCGCCGGCCGCTACGCGCGCTACCAGCAGCGCGAGGCCGATCTTGCGAGCGCGCAGGAGATGCAGGCCGACCCCGACATGGCCGAGATGGCGCGCGAGGAGATCGCCGCCGCCACGGCCGAGCTCACCCAGCTCGAGGACGAGCTGCAGCGCATGCTGCTGCCCAAGGACCCGGACGACGCACGTCCCGCCTACCTCGAGATCCGCGCCGGCACGGGCGGCGACGAGTCCGCGCTGTTTGCCGGTGACCTGCTGCGCATGTACACGCGCTACGCCGCCACGCGCGGCTGGAAGACCGAGCTCATGAGCGAATCGCCCAGCGAGCTCGGCGGCTACAAGGAGGTGGTGCTGCGCATCGAGGGCGACCACGTCTATGGCGACCTGCGCTTCGAATCCGGCGGCCATCGCGTGCAGCGCGTGCCCGCCACCGAGACCCAGGGCCGCATCCACACCAGCGCCTGCACCGTGGCCGTGCTGCCCGAGCCCGACGAAGCCCAGGCCGTGCAGATCAACCCGGCCGACCTGCGCATCGACACCTACCGCGCCAGCGGCGCCGGCGGCCAGCACATCAACAAGACCGACTCGGCCGTGCGCATCACTCACCTGCCCACGGGCATCGTGGCCGAATGCCAGGACGACCGCAGCCAGCACCGCAACAAGGCCAAGGCCCTGCAGGTGCTGGCCGCGCGCATCCAGGAAAAGGAGCGCAGCGAACGCGCCGCCAAGGACGCGGCGATGCGCAAAGGGCTCATCGGCAGCGGGGACCGCAGCGACCGCATCCGCACCTACAACTTCCCGCAGGGCCGCCTGACCGACCACCGCATCAACCTCACGCTCTACAAGCTCGACCGCATCATGGAAGGCGAGCTCGACGAGGTGGTGGCCGCCCTGCGCCAGGCGCGCGAGGCCGAACAGCTGGCGGAGTTGGAAGTCGGCAACAGCTGAGCCCCGGAATCCCCCCGAAACGGTCCCGGCGCCCTAGAATGCAGCTACATTTTCCGTAGCACACCACGTCGTCGGGACCCTCATGCAGATCCAGCAAGCCCTCAGCGCCGCCTGCTCCGCCCTCGGGCTGGAGCGGCTCGATGCGCAGCTGTTGTTGCTGCATGCCCTGGGCCGGCCGCAGAATGACCGCGCCTGGCTGGTGGCGCACGACAGCGACCCGCTCGATGCCGACGCGGAAATGCGCTACATCCACCTCACACGCCGCCGCGCCGCCGGCACACCGCTGGCCTACCTCACGGGCCAGCGCGAGTTCTATGGCCTGACGTTGCAGGTGGACGCGCGCGTGCTCGACCCACGGCCCGACACCGAGACGCTGGTGGACTGGGCCCTTGAACACCTCTCCTCCCGGGGCTCGGTGGTGGACCTGGGCACGGGCAGCGGCGCCATCGCGCTCGCGCTCAAGAGCCAGCGCCCCGAAGCCCTCGTGGGCGCCGTGGACGCCAGCGCCGAGGCCCTGGCCGTGGCCCGGGCCAATGCCGAACGCCTGCACCTGCCCGTGCACTTCGTGCAAGGCCACTGGCTCAGCGGCGTGCGCGGCCCCTTCGACCTCATCGTCTCCAACCCGCCCTATATCGCCGAAGACGATCCGCATCTGGAGCACCTGGGCCACGAGCCGCGCATGGCCCTGAGCTCGGGCGTCGACGGCCTGGACGCCCTCCGCACCATCATCACGCAAGCCCCGGCCCATCTGCAGCCCGGCGGCTGGCTGTTGCTCGAACACGGCTGGCAACAGGCCGAAGCCGTGCGTACCCTGCTCACGCAGGCGGGCTTTGCGCAGGTGCAGTCGCGCCGTGACCTCGCGGGCATCGAACGCTGCAGCGGCGGGCAGTGGCCCGGCGGCTGAACCCACGCCGCGCCGCGTTCAGCGGAAATCCCGGCTCTCCGTCATCAGCCCGCCCAGCAGCGGCGTCAGGTCCTCCAGATGCCCGGCGATCAGATGACACACCGCGCCCTGGCGCTGCCAGGTGCCGTGTACCGCCAGCAGGCGCGCGCGCAGCAGCGTCTGGCGCTGCAGGTCGCGCAAGGCCTTCCAGACAATGACCTGCACCGTGCCCGTCTCGTCCTCCAGCGTCACGAAGACCACACCCTTGGCCGTGCCCGGCTGCTGGCGCGCCACCACCAGGCCGCAGGCGCGCGCGGGCCGGCGATCGGGCAACTGCTGCAGCGCTTCGGCGCTCAGCAGGCGCCGGGCCTGCAGCCGCTCGCGCAGCAGGGCCAGCGGGTGGCGGCGCAGCGTCAGGCCCGTGGCCGCGTAGTCGAAGACCACCTCCTCGCCCTCGGGCGCGGGCGCCAGCGCCAGCGCCTCTTCGTCCACCGGCGCCGCGCGCAGCAGGGCCGGTGCGGCGTGCAGGGCCGCGGCATCCCAGACCTGCTGGCGCCGGTGGCCGGCCAGGCTGAGCAGCGCGTCCGCACTCGCCAGCGCCTTGAGCTCCACGGCATCCAGGCCGGCGCGCAGGGCCAGGTCTTCGGTGTTGCGGAAGCCTTGCGCCGCGCGCGCGGCCACGATGCGCTGCGCGCCGGCCTCGCCCAGGCCGGCCACGAGGCGCAGGCCCAAACGAACAGCAGGTTGCACCGCCGCTTGCTCGCCCTCGCCAGGCTCCAGCGTGCAATCCCAGTCGCTGTGCTGCACATCGGGGGGCCGCACTTCGACGCCGTGGCGCTGTGCGTCCTGCACCAGCTGGGCCGGGCCGTAGAAACCCATGGGCAGGGAGTTGAGCAGACCGGCCAGAAAGCAGGCCGGCTCGTGCCGCTTGAGCCAGGCGCTGGTGTAGACCAGCAGCGCAAAGCTGGCCGCGTGGCTTTCAGGGAAACCGTATTCGCCAAAGCCCTGGATTTGCCGGAAGATGGCCTGGGCAAATTCGCGCGTGTAGCCGCGCGCGCCCATCCCGTCCATCAGGCGCTGCTCGAACTTCTCCAGCCCGCCCTTGCGCCGCCAAGCCGCCATGGCGCGGCGCAGCTGATCGGCCTCCCCCGGCGTGAAGCCGGCCGCGAGGATGGCGATCTGCATCACCTGTTCCTGGAAGATGGGCACGCCCAGCGTGCGTTCCAGCGCCGGGCGCAGCGCTTCATTCGGCAGAGAAAAGGGCTCGCCGCGGCGCTGGGCCTCGCGCTGCGCCAGGAAGGGGTGCACCATACCGCCCTGGATGGGCCCGGGCCGCACGATGGCCACCTCGATCACCAGGTCGTAGAAGCAGCGCGGCTGCAGGCGCGGCAGCATGCTCATCTGCGCCCGGCTCTCAATCTGGAACACGCCCACCGTGTCGGCGCGGCAGATCATCTCGTAGGTGGCCGGGTCTTCGGGCGAGATGTCCTGCAAGCGGAAGGTGCGCCCGCGCCAGTGGCCCACGAAGTCCAGCGTGCGGCGGATGGCGCTGAGCATGCCCAGGGCCAGCACGTCCACCTTGAGCAGGCCCAGCGCGTCGATGTCGTCCTTGTCCCATTCGATGGTGGTGCGCCCTGCCATGGCCGCGGGCACCACGGGCACGGTGGACGTGAGCCGGTCACCTGTGAGCACGAAGCCCCCGCTGTGCTGCGAAAGATGGCGGGGAAAACGCAGCAGCGTGCGTGTGAGCTCGATCAGCAGGCGGATCTGCCGGCTCTGTGCATCCAGCCCCAGCTCCTGCAGGCGCGCCAGGTCCACCGCGCCGCCGTCCCACCACTGATGGGCCTTGGCCAGCGCGTCCACCACCCCAGCGTCCATGCCCAGCGCCTTGCCCACGTCGCGGATGGCGCCGCGCGCGTGGTAGGTGTGCACGGCCGCCGTGAGCGCGGCGCGCTCGCGCCCGTACTTGGCGTAGAGGTACTGGATGACCTCCTCGCGCCGCTGGTGCTCGAAGTCCACGTCGATGTCCGGCGGCTCGTTGCGCTCGCGGCTGATGAAGCGCTCGAACAGCACGCTGGCGCGTGCCGGGTCCACCTCGGTGATGCCCAGGCAGTAGCACACGACCGAGTTGGCCGCGGAGCCGCGCCCCTGGCACAGAATGTTTTCGGCGCGCGCAAAGCGCACCAGGTCGTAGACGGTCAGGAAGTATTTCTCATAGCCCAGCTCGGCGATGAGTGAGAGTTCATATTCCAGCTGCTGCTGCACGTTGGCCGGCACACCCTGCGGGTAGCGCCGGGCCGCACCCTCGTGGGTGCTGCGGCGCAGATAGCTCGTGGGCGTCTCGCCCGCGGGCACCACCTCCTGCGGGTACTCGTACTTCAGCTCGTCCAGGCTGAAGGTGCAGAGCTGCGCCACGCGCACCGTCTCGGCCAGCAGCTCTTCGGGGTAGAGCGCAGCCAGGCGCAGGCGCGCGCGCAGATGCGCCTCGGCATTGGGCTGCAGCGCGTAGCCGCACTCGGCCACCGGCTGGCCGAGTTGAATGGCCGTCATCACGTCCTGCAGCGGCTTGCGCGAGCGCACATGCATGTGCACGTTGCCCGCCGCCACCAGGGGCACGCCGCAGCGCACCCCCGCCGCGCGCAACTCGCACAACCACAGGTCGTCATCCAATCGGTGCAGCAGCTCCACCGCCAGCCAGCCACGCTGCGGGAACTGCGCCTGCAGCCACTGCAGCTGGGCATCCAGCTGCTCTGCAAAGCGCGGCGCTTCCGGTCGCAGGCCGTCACGCGCCGGCACCAGCAGGGCCAGCAGCTCGCGGCCATCGAAAGCTAATTTGTTCCACGTATCCATGCGCAGCCGGTAGCGCAGGCCGCGCTCCCGTTCGCGCGGCGTCACGGTGTGGTTGCGCGCCTGCGTGATCAGCTCGCACAGCTGGCCATAACCTGCACGGCTGCGCGCCAGCAGCAGCAGCGTGAAGTGCGTCTCTTCATCCATCTCCACCCGCAGCTCGGTGCCGATCAGCAGGTGCAGGCCCAGGCGCTTGGCCTCGCCATGCGCGCGCACCACGCCGGCCAGCGTGCACTCGTCGGTGATGGCCAGCGCGCCGTAGCCCAGCGCATGCGCCCGCGCCACCAGCTCCTCCGGATGCGAGGCCCCGCGCTGGAAGCTGAAGTTACTCAGGGCATGCAGCTCGGCATAGGCCGGCAGCGCATTACTGAATATTGATGGATCAACCATAAGCTCCGTGCAAAAACCACGCAGGCTCCCCCGCACTGCGGCGCCGGTACACCCACAGCAGGCCCGCGTGCGGGCTGCGGGCGACGTAGTAGTCGCGCAGGGCCAGTTCCTGGCCTTCCGCTTCCGCCGTTGACAACAGACTCCACCAGCCGGACTCCAGCCGCTCGGGGCCGGCCAGCAGAGTGAGAGGGCCCTGGTAGATGGGCCGCTCGCCCTGCACCGCCAGGCGCAGCGGCTCGCGCAGCAGCCAGGGCGGGTGCAGCAGCAGATGGGGCGGCAGCTTCGGCTTCTTGCGTGTGGGTATGGCGGTGGTGCCCGCGGGCAACCAGCGCTGCATGTGCTGGGGCCGATGGTCGGCCATCAACTGGCCGCGCAGCACACGATCACTCCCCAGGCGCGCGGAGACGCGTTCGATGAACTGCTGCAGGGTCTCGCCCTCGCGTTGGTCTTCGGGCAGCAGGCTGGCGGACTGCGTGGCCAGTGCTTCGGTCTGCGGCGCTTCGAGGCGGATGGCCACCACGGGCGCGGGCAGCGTGACGCGCGCCAGGTGCTCGGCCAGCAGGCGCGTGAGGTGCACCATGTCGCGCGTGGCCTCGGCGGTGCGGATCTTCAAACTTCCATTCGTCGCATCACCTCGGCGCACGAGGTCGTGCTCCCAGTGCAGGGTGAGGGCCACCACGCCCCTCTGCCGTGCCTGTAGCCAGGCGCCCAGCTGCGCCAGCAGGCGGCGCGTGCCGAAGAGCAGGCCTTCGGCCACCTCGATACGGCCCATGCATTCCAGCCGGGCGCTGAAGGCTTCAGGCAGCGCGATCCAATCAAACGCATCGGGGCGCAGGCCGTAGGCGCGGTCCAGCGCCTCCAGCAGCGCGGCGCCGAAGCGGCGCGAGACGCCGCCGCGCGGCAAGGCGCGCACCTGCCCCAGGGTGCGGCAGCCCAGGCGCTGCAGTGTGGGGGCGTGGGCGTGCGTGGCGCTCAGCGTCTTGAGGGGCAGCGCGTCCAGCGTGCGCTGCAGGGCGGCGGGGGTGCAGGCCTTGGCGGGAATAGGCTCCGCAGTAGCTTCGCCCTGCTCCACGTCTTCCGCTACCGGCAGCGTGCGCAGCAGCACGAGCGCGGCCAGGGCGGTGGGCGCGATCGCGAGGGCACGGGCGCCCTGCCCGGCGGCCTCTGTGCGCACGCGCTGCAGCAGCGCGCGCTGGCCGCCGAAGAGGCGCAGGCTGTCCTGCACCTCCAGCAGCACCGCCTCTTCCAGCACGCAGACCCGGGGGCTGAACTGCAGGGCCCACCAGGCGAGGGCCAGCTGTTCAGGCGCGTCGGGGGCGGTGTCATGCGGCGGCGATGCTGGAGAGTTTTCGCTGGATGCGGGCGCGCGCAGGGCGATCCACAGCATGCTTGCCTTCCGAAGTGAGGCTGCGCACGGGCTTGAGCGCGGCCAGCACGGGCAGCGGGGCATCGAGGGCCAGAGGCTGATCCAGCAGCGGGCCGCGGCGCTTGACGATCTGCACCGCCAGCTGCATGCCCTCGCCGCACTGCACGGCCAGGCGCAGCGGCGCGGGCGAGGACTCGCGTTGCGCGTCGAGCGGACGCAGGGCGTACAGCAGGGCCTGTGCAGCGTTGCCATGGAGCTGCAGGCGCCGCAGCTGTTCGCTGCGCGCCTGCGGCAGCCAGGCCAGCAGCGCGCCGAGTTCCTTGCAGCGCAGGGCCTGCTCGGCGGCCCAGAGGCGTTCGGCCGGTGTGCGCGCCTCGATGCGCAGCACACGATCCGGCGCAATGCCGAGCGCGGCGAGCACGGGCAGGTGCGGCAGATTCGGCGCGCCCACCAGCACCAAGGGGCCGCGCTGCGCGGCGGCCTGCAGCGCGGGCAGCAGCAGGCGCCATTCGTGCAGGCCGCCTTGCGCCTGCAGGATTTCCGTCAGGCCACCCAGCGGCCAGCCGCCGCCGGGCAGCTGTGCATCCAGCACGGCGTGGCCGCTGGGCTGTACGGCCTGCGGTGTGCGGGCCAGCTGGTCGGCGCGCCAGACGCCCGCGAGTTCATCCGGGGACGGCGGGGCCGGGAGGGAGCGCAGCACGGCAGCCATGACGCAGCTTCACAGCGGCAGCAGCTCGGCCGTGCCCGAGAGCAGCGGGCGGCAGAGGATCTTGTAGCCGTCGGCATCAAAGCCGGCGGCGGGCTGGTCCAGCGCGCGGGCCTGGGCCGGCGTGTCGGCGCTGCCGAGGTAGCACCAGTTGCGGATGACGTGGATCTGCTCCAGGCCTTCCTCGTCGCGCTCGCGCAGGCCGATGGCGCCGGCGTGCGGCCAGCAGGCCACGCGCAGGGTGTCGAGCGCCTCGATCAGACGCGCCTGGTGCGCGGCCAAGGTCTCGTCGCCGCGGCACACGCCGGCGCACTGGTGCAGCGAAGCACGGAAGCAACCGCGCCCGGGCGCGAGCTTCTCCAGGCCCAGCGCGCCGTAGCAGAGCTTGTGCAGGTCGGCCAGGTGGCGCAGGCCGTCGAGCGCGGCGTGGCGGCTGCCATAGAGACCAAACAGATCGGGCGTGGTGGCGAAGTTGTGCGTGCGTGCGTCCACCACCTCGGGGCGGCCTGCGGCGCCGAGGCGCAGGGCGCAGAGCTGGCGGCTGCGGCGCAGCTTCTGGTTGTAGAGCGGTTGCTGCTGCTTGATGAGGCTGGCCTCAAGCAGCAGCGCGCCCACCTCGCCCGCGGTGCGCTGGTGGGTGATGAGCTGGGTCTGGCGCAGCAGGCGCGCCTCGTCCGGGTTGCGCAGATGCGAGAGCACGCGCGCGCGCAGGTTCACGCTCTTGCCGATGTAGAGCGGCAGCGCGTCACCGGCCTCGCCGTGGAAGGTGTAGACGCCGGGCAGGGGCGGCAGGGCCTCTACGCTCTCGCGCAGGTGCTCGGGGTAGGCGTAGATACGGGCTTCGTCGAATTCGGGGCGGCGGCGGGCAGGAATGTGCATGGCAGTCAACACGGCAACCGGGGCGCGGCACGGCCTGCGCAGCCCGGATGCGCATCTTGCCACAATACTGTTTTTAAAACCAGTTATGGGCTGCAAGCCTTGCTGCGTCTGCTTCTCAATCAGATTCCCCAAGACCACGGGCTTGCAAGCGGCTCACTTTGCACGACAATGCGGGCTGTCTGCCACAACAAAGAAAAGGAAGGTCCCATGAAAGGTGACGCCCAAGCCATCGCCCATCTGCAGGCCCAGCTCAAGAACGAGCTGACGGCCATCAACCAGTACTTCGTGCACTACCGCATGCTCAAGCACTGGGGCCTGGACAAGCTGGCCAAGAAGGAATACGAGGAGTCGATCGGCGAGATGAAACACGCCGACCAGCTCATGGACCGCATCTTCACGCTCGACGGCCTGCCCAATCTGCAGGACCTGGGCAAGCTGAACATCGGCGAGAACGTGCCCGAGATCCTGCGCAGCGACCTGGCGCTGGAGACCGGCGCGCAGGCCACCATCAAGGACGGCATCGCCCACTGCGAGAAGGTGCGTGACTATGTCTCGCGCGACCTGCTGCAGGGCATCCTGGACGACACCGAGGAGCACATCGACTTCCTCGAGACCCAGATCGAACTGATCGAGAAGGTGGGCCTGCAGAACTACCTGCAGAGCCAGATGGGCGAGATCTCCTGAAACACCGGGGGCGCTTCCAAAACAAAAGGGCTACGCAGTGCGTAGCCCTTTTTGCTGGGGACGCTGACGATCAGGCGGCGACGGCCAGCTGGATGCTGCGACCGACGCCGAGCTCCTGGCTCAGGTGGGCGATCTTGGGGCCGCCGCTGCGGCACTCGGACCAAAGCGCGCGGGCGCAGTCTTCGCACTTGCCGCACTGGGTGGCCACGCCCAGCTCCAGCTGAAGGTCGTCAAACGCCGCACCGGCACGGGCGGCGCGCGCGATGGTCTGATCAGAGACACGGTGACAGACGCAAACAATCATGGCTGGGCAAGACGAAGACTGAAGATTTGCAAATGATAATGGTTCGTACTACAAATGCAAGACCTTACCCTTGCCCAGCCATGGATATCCCGTGGGCAGGACTGGCTGAAACCACAGGAACTTTAGGTTTAGCACTCGACTCAAGAGAGTGCTAATATCATCACCTGATGAAGAAAGGAGCACTGGCATGACTGCTGTCTCTGGAGTTTCTACCGCCTCGCTGACCGTTGCGAACCCCTGGGCCCTGGTGCCCCCGCTGGGGAATCTGGACGCCTACATCACGGCCGCCAACCGCCTGCCCATGCTCACCCTGGAAGAGGAGCAGGAGTACGCACGCAAATTCCGCGAGCACAACGATCTTGAAGCTGCCGGTAAGTTGGTGCTCTCTCACCTGCGACTGGTGGTGTCCGTCTCGCGCCAGTACCTGGGCTACGGTCTGCCCCACGGCGACCTGATCCAGGAAGGCAATGTGGGCCTGATGAAGGCCGTCAAACGCTTCGACCCCGACCAGGGCGTGCGTCTGGTGAGCTACGCCATGCACTGGATCAAGGCCGAGATCCACGAATACATCCTGAAGAACTGGCGCATGGTCAAGGTCGCCACGACCAAGGCCCAGCGCAAGCTCTTCTTCAACCTGCGTTCCAAGAAGCAGGGCTACAAGGCCGATGCCGCTGCGGCGGACGCCGCCACCCACCGCGAGACCCTGAGCGAGCAGGAGATCGACCTGATGGCGCGGGAGCTCAAGGTCAAGCGCGAGGAAGTCATCGAGATGGAGACGCGCCTGTCCGGGGGTGACGTGGCGCTGGATCCGGGCCCGAGCGACGACGGCGAGGACAGCTACGGCCCCATCGCCTACCTGGCCGATGCCAACCACGAGCCCACGGCCATGATCGAAGCGCGCCAGCGCGACCGTCTGGCCAGCGACGGCATCAGCACCGCCCTGGCCACGCTGGATGCGCGCAGCCGCCGCATCGTGGAGGAGCGCTGGCTCAAGGTCAACGACGACAACTCGGGTGGCATGACGCTGCACGAGCTGGCTGCCGAGTACGGCGTGAGCGCCGAGCGCATCCGCCAGATCGAGGTGGCGGCCATGAAAAAGATGAAGGCCGCGCTGGCAGAATACGCCTGACCCTGGCACCCGTCTCAACCGGCCCCGACTTGTCCAGAGTGCGGGGCTTTTTCATTTCTGGAGTTGCAAGCATGCGCTTGATCCCCGCGTCCCCCCTGCGTCGTGCCCTGCTGGCGCTGGCGCTCGCCTCCTTCGCCCTGGGCAGCCAGGCCGCCGAGCCCTGGCCGAGCAAGCCGGTCCGACTGCTGGTGGGTTTTCCCGCCGGCACCTCGCCCGACCTGGTGGCGCGCACGCTGGCCGAGCCGCTCTCCAAAGCGCTGGGCCAACCCGTGGTGGTGGAGAACCGCCCGGGCGCCGGCGGCAACATCGCGGCCGACCTCGTGGCCAAGGCCACCGACGGCCACACCCTCGGCGTGATGATCAACGGCAACCTCACGATCGCCAAGCTGCTCAACCCCAAGACGCCTTATGACCCGGCCCGGGATCTCGCCCCCATCAGCCTGATCGGCACCGCACCGCTGGTGCTGGCCGCGCCGGCCGGCGCGCCGGGCAACAGCACGGCCGACTGGCTGGCCGCCGCCCGCAGCAGCGGCAAAAAGTGGAGTTATGGCTCGCCGGGCATCGGTACCGTGGGTCATCTCGGCATGGAACTGTTCCGGGCGCGCACGGGTACCGAGCCCGTGCATGTGCCCTACCCCGGCTATCCGCAGGTGGTCACGGCCATGGTGGGTGGCGACATCCAGCTCTCCATGCTGCCGCCGGGCCTGGCCCAGGCGCAGGCCGCGGCAGGCAAGGTGCGTCTGCTGGGCGTGACCTCGGCCGGACGCAGCACGCTGGCGCCGGGGGTACCCAGCCTGTCCGAGGCCGGGGTAAAGGATTTCCAGCTGGAGATCTGGAACGCGGTGGCCGGCCCGGCTTCGCTGCCCAAGCCCGTGATCGCCCGGCTCTCGGCCCTGCTGAGCGAGATCGCGCGCAGCCCGGAAGTGCGTCAGCGTCTGTACCAGCAAGGCTGGCAGGTGGCGGGCGGCAGCTCGGAGGCACTGGCCCGCCGCATCGCCGCAGACACCGCGGCCATGGGCAAGATCATCGCCGAGCGCGGCATCAAGGTCGAGTGAGGCCAGCCCGCGGCCTGCGGCTCAGGACTTGAGCAGCAGGCGGATGTCGTCGGCGAGCGCACCCGCGCCACTGCCGTAGCGCGAGTACAGGCGCAGGCGGCCCTGGGTGTCGTAGATGTACATGCCAGCCGAATGGTCCATGGTGTAGCTCGTCGGCGTCTTGCCCGCCACCTTCTTGTAATAGACCTTGTAGTCCTTGGCGACGGCGACGAGCTGCTCGGGCGAGGCGGCGTACAAGGCGAGGAAAGTCGGGTCGAAATTGGCCATGTAGGCCTTCATGACCTCCGGCGTGTCGCGCTCGGGGTCGACCGTGACGAACAGGCCCTGCACCTTCTCGCCGTCCTTGCCCAGCAGCTTCCTGACGGCCGCGAGCTCGGTCATGGAGGTGGGGCAGACGTCCGGGCATTGCGTGAAGCCGAAGAACACCACGACCACCTTGCCCTGGAAGTCCTTGAGCGTGCGCGCCTGACCGTTGTGGTCGGTCAGCGCGAAGTCCTTGGCGTAGTCGGCACCGGTGACGTCGATGGCGTTGAAGCTGGCCTTGCCACCCTCGGAGCAGGCCCCCAATAGCAGCGCGCCGCCCGCCAGCACGGCGAGCAGGGTGGAACGAAGCAGGCGGCGTTTTTCCATGACGGTCCTCAGAGCAGATAGTGGTCGAGCAGCAGCGCGGCAAACAGCACGCTGAGGTGGATGAGCGAGAAGCGGAAGGTGCGGCGCGCGAGTTCGTCGGAATAGCTGCGCCACAGCTTGAAGGCGTAGACAAAGAAGCCCACGCTCAGCACCACGGCGGCGGTCAGGTAAAGCCAGGAGCTCATGCCATAGGCAAAGGGCATGAGACAGGCCGCAAACAGCACCAGGGTGTAGAGCAGGATCTGCAGCCGCGTGAACTCGTTGCCATGCGTGACGGGCAGCATGGGCAGGCCGGACTTGCGGTAGTCCTCGACGCGGTACAGGGCCAGGGCCCAGAAGTGCGGCGGCGTCCAGAGGAAGATGATGAGGAAGAGGATCAGCGCCTCGGGGCCCACCTGGTTGGTCATGGCCGCCCAGCCCAGCACCGGGGGCATGGCACCGGAGGCACCGCCGATCACGATGTTCTGCGGCGTCAGCGGCTTGAGGATCACGGTGTAGATCACGGCGTAACCGACGAAGGTGGCGAAGGTCAGCCACATGGTCAGCGGATTGACCCAGAGGTAGAGCAGCGCCGAGCCGGCCGCACAGAGCACGGCCGAGAACAGCAGGGTCTGCACATCGCTGAGTTCGCCCTTGGCGGTGGGACGCCAGGCCGTGCGCTTCATCTTGGCGTCGATGCCCTTCTCGACGATGCAGTTGAAAGCCGCCGCCGCCCCGGCCACCAGCCAGATGCCCAGGCAGGCGACGAGCATGAGCCGCAGCTCGGACCAGCCGGGCAGGCCGGGCACGGCGAGCACCATGCCGATGAGCGCGCAGAAGACGATGAGCTGCACCACCCGCGGCTTGGTCAGCGCATAGAACTGGCTGAACACGGACGGCGTCGAAGCGGAAGCGGTGGCACTCATGCGGCTGGACTCGAAACGGATGCGGGAACGGTGCGGACGATGGCGCGATGGGTCTTGCTGCCCGCCAGCCCCCAGGTCAGCAGGACCACCAGGGCCGCGGCGCCGCCCGTGTGCAGCACGGCGGCCAGCAGGGGCCAGTCGAGCACCACGTTGCTCAGACCGGTGAGGAACTGCAGCAGCAGCAGGCCCGCGAGCCAGCGCGCCAGCGCGCGCCAGGCGGGCAGGCCATGCAGGCGCCAGGCCAGCAGCACCAGCACGGCGATGACGAGATAGGCCGCGAGGCGATGCACGTAGTGGATGGCGGTCAGCGCGGCGAAGCTGATGTGTTCGCCTGCGGCCGTCAAGCCGAGCTCGCGCCAGAGCTCGAAGCCCTGCGCGAAATTCATCTCGGGCCACCAGCTGCCCTGGCAGGTGGGAAATTCGGTGCAGGCCAGCACCGCATAGTTGGTGCTGACCCAGCCCCCCAGGGCGATCTGCAGCGTGAGCAGGGCCAGGCCGATCTTCATCAGCGTGTGCAGACGCGCCGGCAAGGGACGCGTGGCCGAGGCGTTGTGCAGCTGGGCATAGCGCACGGCCTGCAAGGCGAGCAGGGCCAGCAGCAGCAAGCCGCCGAGCAGGTGCAGCGTCACGATGGCGGGAAACAGCTTCATGGTCACGGTGAGCGCACCGAAGGCGCCCTGCACGCAGACCCAGATCAGCGTCAGCGTGGCCCACCAGGGACTGGGCACCGCGAGGGCGGTGCCGCTGCGCCGCTGACGCAGATGCTCGACCCAGGTGGTGATCGCGAGCACGAGGATGAGCACGCCCACGCCGGTGGCCAGGTAGCGGTGGATCATCTCGACCCAGGCCTTGCCGTGCGTGACCGGACCCGTGGGCATGGCTTGCTGCGCTGCACTGATCTCGGCGTGTGCGCCCACGGGGCTGGCCTGCCCGTAGCACCCGGGCCAGTCGGGACAGCCCAGGCCGGAATCCGTGAGGCGCGTGAAGGAGCCGAACAGCACCAGGTCAAAGGTCAGGAACAGCGTGAGCAGCGTCAGGGCCTGCAGGCGACGCGAGGTGCCTGCCTGGCGATTGCGCAGCCAGACCCAGGCCAGCGGGCCGGCCGCGAGCACGATGCCCATGAGCATGAGGCGCAGGGCCGGGCTCAGATCGTAGAGAGCGGGTGCATCCATGGTCAGCGTCCGGGCTGGTCCCAGGAGGAAGAAGCCCGCAGCAGGCGTTCGAGATCGCGCTTGGCCTTGGCCGCGGTTTCCACGTTCATGCCGGCGGGAAAGCGCATCATCCAGTTGCCCATGGGATCCACCACGTAGAGATGGTCCTCGATGCGCTGTCCAGGGGCGGGGGCGAGCCAGCGGGCCAGCTCGTCGGCCGGGACGCGCAGCGCGGTGGCGCCCTGCAGCGCTGCCTGCAGGGATTCGGGCACCGGCGCGGCATCCTGGATCAGCCAGACACGCTCCACGCGCTCCTTCTCACGCCCCATGAGTTCGCGCAGCTGGCGCTGGAAATAGAGCTGCTGCTGGCAGGCTTCGGGGCAGGCGGCAGGGCCCACGCTGAGCAGCAGCCACTGCCCCTTGAGTTCCGGCAGGCGATGGGTGGCGCCTGCCAGGTCGAGTGCCAGCATCTCGGGCAGCGGACGCTGCGGATCGATGAGCTCGCCAAAGCTGCGCTTGCTCTCCGGCCGGATCACGTAGTAGGTGAAATAGGAGGCAATCACCGGTGCAGCGCAGACCAGCATCAGGGCGATCATCTTCCAGCGACCCGAGCGGGTACGCGCCGCGTCCTCGGCCAGGACCTGGCCCGGCTCGGGCAGGCTGTGCACGGTGAGCCCGAGCACATGGTCGTGCGCCGCCTCAGGACCTGCGGCCACGGAGTCTTCGGACAATTTGGAACCAGACATAAAGAATTGCCATCAGGGCACAGAGCCCGAACCATTGAAATGCGTAGCCGTAGTGCTTG
Organism: Hylemonella sp.; assembly: GCA_046299695.1. GTDB lineage: Bacteria > Pseudomonadota > Gammaproteobacteria > Burkholderiales > Burkholderiaceae_C > Hylemonella. The sequence continues at coordinate 38,627 of JBKBHP010000008.1, read as the reverse complement.
TCCACGCCGGTGTTGATCTGCGGCCAGTCGCGCAGCAGGCCGTCGGCTGCCGCCCCGGTCTGCTGGATCGACAGGCCTGCCAGCGGCAGGCCGGTTTCCGCGCGGAACTGCGCCAGATCGAGATTTTGCCGGATCGCCCCGGCCTCGGCCGGCCCCATCTCGTAAAGCCGCGAGGGCGGTGCGGCCAGCCGTCCCTGCACCACGACCCGCCCCGCGGGCGTGTCGACGGCCGGCACGCGGGTGCGGTCCTCGAAGTTGCGCGGCACCCAGCCGCGCTGCACCAGCAGCACGCCGGCCTCATCCTCCAGCCGCAGCGGCGTGATGACGAAGAAACCGGGCCGTCCGTTCATCTGCCGGTTGTCGAGGAAGACCGTGCGCTCGCCCACCCACTGCCCGCGGGCCTCGACCCGGCGGTGCAGCAGATCCGGCTGCGCGTCCATTCCGGCGGCGCCGCGCGCGTCGAGCACGGGCTGCTGCGCCCGGGTCTCGATGGCGGCCTGCAGCGCTTCCTTTTCCGCGGCACGTCCCAACTGCCAGCGCCCGAGCGCGGCCGTGACCGCCATGCCCAGCACGGCGGCCAGCGTCACCACCCAGAAACGACTGCGCTCGCTCACGCGATAATCCTGTTCATGAAATACCTCGTCGCCCTGGCCTTCCTGGCCATCATCGCCAGCCTGGGCTCGGCCCTGTTCTTCATGCTGCGCGACGGCCGGGACGGCAAACCCAAGACCAGCAACATGGCGCGCGCCCTCGCCTTTCGCGTGGGCTTCTCCATCGTGATCTTCCTCTGCATCCTGATCGCCTGGCACTTCGGCTACATCCAGCCCACGGGCATCAAGCCGGGCCAGTAAGCGCGATACGCATCAAACAAAAACAAAAGCCGCTTCACGCGGCTTTTGTTTTTGTCGGCTCGGGCGCCTTACGGCGCCACGAGCTGGCGGACCTTACATCCAGTACACCAGAATATAAAGACCCAGCCAGACCACGTCCACGAAGTGCCAGTACCAGGCCGCGCCTTCGAAACCGAAGTGACGCTCGGGCGTGAAGTGGCCCTTCTGCAGGCGTACGGTGATGAAGAACAGCATCAGCATGCCGACGAACACGTGGAAGCCGTGGAAGCCGGTCAGCATGAAGAAGGTGGAGCCGAAGATGCCCGACGAGAGCTTGAGGTTCAGGTCGGTGTAGGCGTGGTAGTACTCGTAGCCCTGCACGAACAGGAAGATCAGGCCGAGGAGCACGGTGATCCACATGAAGCCGATGGTCTTGCCGCGGTTGCCGTCACGCAGGGCGTGGTGGGCGATGGTCAGCGTGACACCCGAAGTCAGCAGCAGGGCGGTGTTGATGGTGGGCAGCCAGAAGGGGCCCATGGTCTGGAAGGGCTCGATGATGCCGGCCGGCGAGGCGGTGGCGCCAGCCACCACGCTGGGCCACACGGCCTTGAAGTCGGGCCACAGCAGCGCGTTGTCCAGGCTGCCCAGCGCCGGCACCGAGTGGGCACGCGCCCACCACAGGGCGGTGAAGAAGGCACCGAAGAACATCACCTCGGAGAAGATGAACCAGGTCATGCTCCAGCGGTAGGAGATGTCGATCTTGTGGCCGTACTGACCGCCCTCGCTCTCGGCGATGGCTTCGCGGAACCACTGGTAGAGCACCACCAGCCACCACACCAGGCCCAGCAGCAGGGAGTACTTGCCCCAGCCGGAACCGTTGATCCATTGGCCGGCGCCCAGGATGACGAAGAACAGACCGATCGACGCCATCACGGGATGACGGGACGGTCCGGGCACATAGTAGTACGGGGTGCCGCCGTGGGTCGTAGAACTCATGTTTACTCCATTACTTCCGGTTCTGGTTTTCTTCAATGCTGAACGCTGGGCCCCCGCCTCACGGGGCGACGATCCAGGTCACCAATCCAATCAAAAACAATACGAAGAGGATGCCACCGACCAGGCCCACCGCGATGATGTGGTAGGGCTTGAGCTGGCTGATGTCCTCCTGGAAACCACTGCCCTTGCGCACGCCGAGGAAGGACCAGGCCACGGCCTTGACGGTGGCCCACACCGAGCCCTGCTGCTGGACCGCGGGCTTGCTCATGCGCCGGACTCCCCGGGCGCCAGCTTGCGAACCGCGGTTGGCGCGGCCGGCGTCTTGCTGCCGACTTCAAAGAAGGTGTAGGACAGCGTGATCGTGGTCACGTCCTTGGACAGCTTGGGGTCGATCACGAAGACCACCGGCCACTGTTTCTTCTCGCCGGGTGCCAGCGTGTACTCGTTGAAGCAGAAGCACTCGAGCTTGTTGAAGTGCGCAGCGGCCTGGCGCGGCGCGTAGCTCGGGATGGCCTGGGCAGCCATGCGGCGGTCCTGCACATTCTCGAACTCGTACATGACAGTGGCCATCTCGCCCGGGTGGACCTGCAGCGAGGCCTGCGCCGGCTTGAAACGCCAGGGGCCGCGCACATTGGCGTCGAACTCGACGGTGACGGTGCGACTGGTGTCGACCTGGGTGTTCACAGCACGCAGGCTGCGGTCCTGCTCGCCCACGGCCAGCACATTGATGCCCAGCGCCTCGCAGAGATGCTTGTAGATGGGCACCAGCGCATAGCCGAAGCCGAACATGCCGGCCACCACAATGGCCAGCTTGCCCACCATCTTCACATTCTCTTGCCGCAGGTTCATGGCCCGCTCACTTGCCGAAGAGGACGAACTTGGCCAGGAAGCCCAGGAAGAAGGCCAGCGCCACGGTGGCCAGCACCAGGCCCAGTCGCAGGTTGGCTTTCTTCTGTTCAGGCGTCGTCATGGCGCAGGCTTTCTGTCGGAGGCTCAGCCGATGACCTTGGTGGCCGTGGCGTCGAGCTTCGGGGGGTTCTCGAAGGTGTGGAAGGGCGCCGGCGAGGGCACTTCCCACTCCAGGCCTTCAGCGGCTTCCCAGGGCTTCTGCGGCGCCTTCTCGCCCTGGCCACGCATGGCCGGGATGATCACGAAGACGAAGAAGTAGACCTGGGCCAGACCGAAACCGAAGGCACCGACGGTGGCAATCGCGTTGAAGTCGGCGAACTGCATGGGGTAGTCGGCGTAACGACGGGGCATGCCGGCCAGACCCAGGAAGTGCATCGGGAAGAAGGTGATGTTGAAGGAGATCATCGACCACCAGAAGTGCAGCTTGCCGCGGAATTCGCTGTACATCACACCGGTCCACTTGGGCAGCCAGTAGTAGATGCCGGCGAACATGGCGAACAGCGAGCCAGCCACGAGCACGTAGTGGAAGTGGGCCACGACGTAGTAGGTGTCCTGCAGCTGGATGTCGATCGGCGCCATGGACAGGATCAGGCCGGTGAAGCCGCCCATGGTGAACACGAAGATGAAGCCCACGGCCCACAGCATCGGGGCCTCGAAGGTCATCGATCCCTTCCACATGGTCGCCAGCCAGTTGAAGATCTTCACGCCCGTGGGCACGGAGATCAGCATGGTGGCGTACATGAAGAACAGCTGGCCGGTCACCGGCATCCCGGTGGTGTACATGTGGTGCGCCCACACGATGAAGGACAGGATGGCAATGGACGCCGTGGCGTAGACCATGGAGGCGTAGCCGAACAGCTTCTTGCGGGAGAAGGCCGGCACGATGGCGCTCACGATGCCGAAGGCCGGCAGGATCATGATGTACACCTCGGGGTGGCCGAAGAACCAGAAGATGTGCTGGTACATCACCGGGTCACCGCCGCCGGCGGGGTTGAAGAAGGTGGTGCCGAAGTGGCGGTCCGTCAGCGTCATGGTGATGGCACCGGCCAGCACGGGCATCACGGCGATCAGAAGGTAGGCGGTGATCAGCCAGGTCCAGCAGAACAGCGGCATCTTCATCAGCGTCATGCCGGGCGCGCGCATGTTCAGGATGGTCACGATGATGTTGATCGAGCCCATGATGGAAGAGGCGCCGAGGATGTGCATCGCGAAGATGCCGGCGTCCATCGAGGGGCCCATCTGCAGCGTCAGCGGGGCGTACAGCGTCCAGCCGGCCGCGGGTGCGCCACCGGGCATGAAGAAGGACAGCACCAGCATCAGGGCCGCCGGGATCATCAGCCAGAAGCTGAAGTTGTTCATGCGGGCGAAGGCCATGTCGGATGCGCCGATCTGCAGCGGGATCATCCAGTTCGCAAAGCCCACGAAGGCCGGCATGATGGCGCCGAACACCATGATCAGGCCGTGCATGGTGGTGAGCTGGTTGAACAGCTCGGGGTTCACGACCTGCAGACCGGGCTGGAACAGCTCGGCGCGGATCAGCAAGGCCAGCACGCCACCCACCATGAGCATGGTGAAGGCGAACAGCAGGTACAGCGTACCGATGTCCTTGTGGTTGGTCGCGAAGACCCAGCGGCGCCAGCCCGTGGGGGCATGGTGGTGGTCGTCATGGGCGTGGTGATCGTGATGGTCGAGAACGGCACTCATCGTGATTTCCTTCTGAATTCTCTACGTCTGACGACAGCTGCTTACTTGCGGGCGGTCTTGATGTCGGCTGGCTGCACCAGCTGACCGGTCTTGTTGGACCAGTTGTTCTTGGTATAGGTGATGACAGCGGCGATCTCGGTGTCGCTCAGCTGCTTCCAGGCCGGCATGGCACCCTTGCCGTTGAGCATGATGGCGATCTGCTTGCTCTTGTCGGCGTCCAGCACCATGGCCGAACCGTCGAGCGCCTTGATCGGGCCGGCACCCTTGCCGTTGGCCTGGTGGCAGGCCGCGCAGTTGGCGGCGTAGACCTTCTCGCCGCGCTTGGCCAGCTCGTCGAGCACCCAGACCTTGTTCGGGTCGTCGGCCTTGGCGGCCATGACCTTCTTCTGGTCGTCGACCCACTTGGAATAGTCTTCGGCCGACAGCACCTTGACGTGGATGGGCATGTAGGCGTGCTCCTTGCCGCAGAGCTCGGCGCACTGGCCATAGAAGTCACCGGTCTTCTCGGCGCGGAACCAGGTATCGCGCACGAAGCCGGGGATGGCGTCCTGCTTGATGCCGAAAGCGGGCACCATGAAGGCGTGGATCACGTCGTTGGCGGTGGTGATGATGCGGACCTTCTTGTCCACAGGCACGACCAGCGGGTTGTCGACCTTGAGCAGGTAGTCGTCGGTGGCCGGCGGCTTGCCGGACTCGGACATCACGCGGTGGTTGTTGTCCAGGGTGGAGATGAAGCCGATGCCCTCGCCTTCTCCCTTGAGGTAGTCATAACCCCACTTCCACTGGTAGCCCGTGACCTTGATGGTCAGGTCGGCGTTGCTGGTGTCCTTCTGGGCCACGACCACCTTGGTCGCCGGCAGGGCCATCAGGATCACGATGATGAAGGGGATCACGGTCCAGGCGATTTCCACGGTCACGGACTCATGGAAATCGGCGGGCTTGTGGCCCACGGACTTGCGGTGCTTGATGATCGAATAGAACATCACCCCGAACACGCCGACGAAGATGACGGTGCAGATGATGAGCATGAACCAGTGCAGCCACTGCTGCTCGGCTGCAATCCTGGTGGCCGCAGGGCCGAGATTGAGCTGATTGACCGCGGGACCGCCGGGCAGATCGTTGACAGCCTGGGCTGCGGTGAAGGCCGCCGAACCAGCCCAAGCGCCGGCCGTGAGCAGCAGTGAAGCCAATTTATTAGAAATGCTCTTCATCATGTTCACTTCTTCAATGTCTTAAATATTCCAGGACTGCTCAGGCTCGCACCGCATGCGGCTTGTGACCGATGCGCCTCTCACCCCGGTGGATGCAGGCGGCAAGCTACGGTTGAATCGCAAAAATTCAGCAACCGCTTATTGTAGCCCAGCACTTTTCGGCGCCCGACCCGTGGCGCAGTGCCCCTCAGCCCGGCCCGGCGCCCCGGCCGCGACGCAGGCTGCCTCGCATCTCGTCCAGGCTCAGGCGGGTCTCGGGCGCCACGGTCAGGCGGCGTTGTGGCTTGAAGGCATGGCCGTAGATGATCTCGAAGCTCAGGCGCAGGCACCCGTCGTTACCGGCCAGGCGGCCCAAAGCCTCGTGCAGCCGGTGCTGCCAGCCCCGTCCGCGCAGGCCGGGAAAGCGCGCCGGGTGGAGATTGCGCCCCAGTTCGCGCAGCTCCTGCAACAGACGCTGCGGGGTCTCGAAACTCAGCTCGATGCGCTCCATGTCCATGACAGGTTCCGCGAAGCCGGCGCTCACCAGCATGTCGCCCCAGTCGTGCATGTCGGTGTACTCGTGGGCCGGCGCTGGCCAGCCCAGGGCGGCATACAACGTGCGCAGCTCGCGCAGGGTGTCCGGACCCAGACAGGAGAACATGAGGAAACCGTCCACCGCCAGGGCCTCATGCCACTGGCCGATCAGGGCCTGCGGATCGGCACTCATGTGCAGGCTCATATTGGCCCAGAGCAACTCGGGGGCCGGGGCGGGCGCCGGGCGCAGCGCGGCTTTGAGCGAGCGCCACCAGGGCGGGGCTGCCAACCGCGAGGCGAGCGCCTGCTCCTGCGGCACGTGCGCGCGGACCTCGCAACGCGCCGCGGGGTAACGCTGCGCGAGCAGTGCCTGCGCCTGCAGGCCGCCGCGCACCGGCTCCCAGTGCAGCCAGCTGCGCGGCTGGCGCACGATCCAGTCCAGGCGCTGCTCCATGCGACGCGCCACCTCTTCATGCAACCAGGCCGAGGCTGGCTGCGGTCGCTGCTGCCAACGCGCGGCGGCCACAGGGTCGATGGTGGGCGGACGGGGATCGTTCATGGGGAAGCGGCGAGTATATTGACTGGGGCCTGTCCCCACCGACAACCATGTTTCGCGCCCTGCTCCATCGCCTCAGTGCCGCGCTGCCCGGGCAGTGCGCGCTTTGCCATGCCTGGCCGGCCCAGCCGCTGTGCGCCCCCTGCCGGACACGCTTTGCCCGGCCCGGCCCGCGCTGTCTGCAATGCGCGCGGCCAGTCCCGGCCGGCGTGACGCACTGCGGGGCCTGTCTGCGCGAGCCACCACCGCTGGACCAATGCCTGGCAGCCGTGAACTACGAGTATCCCTGGAGCAGCCTGATCGCGCGCTACAAGTTCGGTCCCCACCCGGGCTGGTCGGGCACGCTGGCCGGCCTGATGCGCGGCTGCCCGGGCGGCACCGAGGCCCTTGATCGCGCCGACCTGCTGCTGCCCCTGCCGCTGTCGGGCCCGCGGTTGCGCGCACGCGGCTTCAACCAGGCGCTGGAGCTGGCGCGCCAGCTGGCACCGGAGAAAACACGCCCCGACCTGCTGCTGCGTCTGCGTGACACGCCGGCCCAGAGCAGCCTGTCGCTGGAGCAGCGCCTGCGCAATGTGCGCGACGTCTTCGGCCTGAGTGCCGAGGGCGCACGGGCCGTCCAGGGCCGTCGGCTCCTACTCGTGGACGACGTCATGACCACGGGCGCGACCCTGCACGCTGCCGCCGGTCCGCTGCGCGCGGCCGGCGCCGCCCATATCGCCGCCCTGGTGCTGGCACGCACGGCCTGAGCGGGATCGCACGCACCGCGACAATAGCGGCATGTTCCACATCGTCCTGGTCCACCCCGAGATCCCGCCGAACACGGGCAACGTCATCCGCCTTGCAGCCAACACGGGCTGCACCCTGCACCTGATCGAGCCTCTGGGCTTCTCGATGGAAGACCGGCTGATGCGCCGCGCCGGCCTGGACTATCACGAATACGCCGAGCTGCGCCGCCATGCGAGCTGGGAGAGCTTTCTGGCTGCGGAGCAACCCACTGCCGAGCGGATGTTTGCGCTCACCACGCGCGGCACGCGTTTCGTGCACAGCGTGGCCTTCCAGCCCGGCGACTGGCTGGTCTTCGGCTCGGAGACCAGCGGCCTGCCCGACGCCGTGCGCGCGGCCTTCGCCCCGGCGCAGCAGCTCAAGCTGCCCATGCGCGCGGGCCAGCGCAGCCTCAACCTCTCCAACGCCGTGGCGGTGACGGTCTTCGAGGCCTGGCGGCAGAACAGCTTCAGGACCGACTGAGGCGCCTCAGGGGTAGCGGCGTGCGATCGACTCGGCCACGCAGACCGGCTTGGCCTCGCCCTCGCGTTCGATCGTCACCTCCCAGGTCATCTGCATGCCGCCGTCGGCGATGGGCTCGCAGGCCAACAGCTTCATGCGTGCACGCAGGCGGCTGCCCACGGGCACCGGAGCCATGAAGCGCACGCGGTTGAGGCCGTAGTTCACGCCCATGCGCGACTCCACGATCTCCATCGTGGTCTCAAAGAAGCGCGGCAGCAGGGACAGCGTCAGAAAGCCATGGGCGATCGGCGCCCCGAAGGGCCCGGCCTTGGCGCGCTCCACGTCGACGTGGATCCACTGGTGGTCGCCCGTGGCCTCGGCAAACTGGTTGACCTGTGCCTGCGTGATCGTGAGCCAGTCGCTGACCGCGACTTCCTGGCCCACGAGTGCGGGGAACTCCTGGAGGGACTGGAAGGTTTTCATGCCATCAATGTAGCGGGCCGCCCGCAGGCGGCCCTGTCATGCGCGCGACGCCAGCCTGATGTCTTTATTTATCGAGCCAGCGGCAAATGCCCTGCCACTGCTCCAAGTCCTTCTCGACCCGGCTCGGCGCCACGTCAAACAGCGTCAGGCCGTGGGCCGCGAGGTGGATGTAGTTCTGCGTGTCGCGCAGATAGGCCAGCACCGGCAGGCCCAGGCTCTCGACGAAGGCCTTGAGCTTGTCGGCCGAGAGCGTGCGCGCGTCCACGCGCATGCCCACGATGCCGACCTGCATGCCCTTGTGAGCGTGCTGCTTGATCTCGTCGAGGAAGTCACGCGTGGCGAAGATGTCAAAGACACTGGGTTGCAGCGGCACGATGACCTTGTCGGCATGCTGCAGCACTTCCTTCATGCGCGCGCCCTTGAGGCCGGCCGGGGTGTCGAGCACTACATGGGTCGTGCCCTTGGGCAGCTTGGCCAGCTTGTCCTCGCCCACATCCCAGCTCACGATAGGCCGTGCCGTGGCCGGCCGCAGCCCCAGCCACAGACGTGAAGACTGCTGGCGGTCGGCATCGCCCAGCATGACCTTGTGACCCTGGCTGGCAAAATAGCCCGCCACATTGGTGGACAGGGTGGACTTGCCCACGCCTCCCTTGGGATTGGCAACCACAACGACCGGCATCACGCGCTCCTGTAAGTTGGACCTGCCCCATGTTAGCGCAGACTCTCGGGGATACCACCCAGGCTCAAGGCTGATCGTCGCGGGCCCGCAACTCGGCGGTCTGCCAGCCATAGGGCGTCTTGCCGCGCCGGGTTTCCTCGCGCAGCTGGCGCTCCAGCTCCTCGCGGCTCTCGCGCACGACCCGCGCATAGTCCTTGGGCTGCACCTGCTCACGCAGCTGGGCAAAGTCGTCGACCTGCTTCTGGTTGCCGCGCCGGAAGGCGTCGGCCATCTCCCGGGCTTCGTAGGCACCGAAGCCCAGGGTCTCCAGCGCATGGCGGCCCAGACGCAGCGAGCTCTCGTAGACCTCGCGCTGGATCACATGGGCGCCGGCCTTCTTGAGCTCGTAGTAATGGGGTACGTCGTAGGCGCGCGCCAGCACCGTGAGATGCGGGAAGGAATGCCGCGCGATCTCGACGATGGTTTTGGCATCCTCCCGGTCGTCCACGGCCACGACCAGCACACGGGCGTTCGATGCCCCCGCAGCATGCAGCAGGTCGAGCCGGGTCGCGTCACCGTAATAAACCTTGAAGCCGAACTGCCGCATGCTCTCGATGTGCACGGCATCGTTGTCCATGATGGTGCTCACGATGCCGTTGGACATCAGCAGACGCCCCACCACCTGGCCGAAGCGGCCGAAGCCCGCGATGATGACCGGGCTGTGGTCCATCTCGGTATCCATGGGCCGCGTCTCGTTGATGTCGCGGCTCTTGCAGCGGATCACCCAGCGCCCATGCAGCAGCAGCAGGATGGGCGTGAGGACCATGGAGAGAATGATCACGGCCGTGTAGACCGAGTTGATGCGCGCGTCCAGCACCCCCGCCGAGACGGCCGCGGCGTAGAGCACGAAGGCGAACTCGCCGCCCTGCGCCATCAGCACCGTGCGCTCCAGCGCCTGGTCATGGTCTGCCCGGGCCAGCCGCGCCACGCCATAGATCGCCAGCGACTTGAGCAGCATATAGGCCAGCACGCTGATGATCACTTCCTGCCAGTTGGCGACGATGATGGCCAGGTCCATGGACATGCCCACGGCGAGGAAGAACAGGCCGAGCAGCAGGCCCTTGAAGGGCTCGACATCGGCCTCGAGCTGGTGCCGGAAGGAGGATTCGGCCAGCATCACACCGGCCAGGAAGGCCCCCATGGCGGCAGACAGCCCGCCCAGGTCCATCCACAGCGCCGCGCCCAGCACCACCAGCAGGGCCGCGGCCGTCATGACCTCGCGCGAACGCGTGGCCGAGAGCAGGACGAACAGCGGGTTGAGCAGCCAGCGCCCCACGGCCACGAGGACCGCCGTGGCGCCCAGCGCGATGGCGATGCTCTGCGCGCGGTCCAGCCAGCTGCTGGTCTCCCCGCCCGGCGCGATGAAGGCCACCAAGGCCAGCAGCGGCACGATGAGCAGGTCTTCGAGCAGCAGGATGGACACCACGCGCTGGCCCGCCGGGCTGCCCATCTGGTGCCGGTCCTGCAGCATCTGCATCACGATGGCGGTGGACGTGAGCACGAAGCCCGTGCCCACCACCCAGGCCTGGGCCCAGCCCAGGCCGAACATCACCCCCACCGGCGCCAGGAGCACCATGGCCACCAGCACCTGCAGCGAGCCCAGACCGAAGATCTGGCGGCGCATCTGCCACAGATGGCTGGGCCGCATCTCCAGACCGACGATGAAAAGGAACATGACCACGCCGAGCTCGGCCGTGTGCAGGATGGTCTCCGGATCGGCAATGAGCTTGAGGCCAGACGGACCGATCAGGACACCGGCCGCCAGGTAGCCCAGCACGGCGCCCAGGGCCAGGCGCTTGAACAGGGGCACGGCCACGACGGCTGCCGCCAGCAGCGTGACGACGGGAATGAGGTTGGGTCCTTCGGCGGCCATGTCAGCGCTCCTGGGAGGTGGGGAGGTGGTCGAGTTCAGCCTGCAGGCGCGCCCGGTAGGCCTGGGCGGCAGCGGTCAGCGCGGCCGCATCCATCTGGTGGGCACCATGGACGACGTGCGGCTCCAGCCATTGCAGGCCGCAGTAGGCGCCGGTCTGGCGGATCGGCGTGGCAATCGCCTCCATGGTGTGGTGGTTGTAGCCCTCGGGCTGGTAGGCGCGTTCCGCGCCGCCCGTGCTCACGGCCCAGAGCAGGCGCTTGTTCTCCAGCGCACGCGTGGGCTGGCCTGCCGGATCGTGGCCATAAGCCCAGCCATAGGCCAGGATCTTCTCGAACCACAGGCTCAGCAGGGCCGGCGCGTGGTACCAGTGCAGCGGGTGCTGCAGCACGACCGTGCCGCTGTCCGCCAATGCCGCCTGCTCGGCCCGGGTGTCGATGTGGAAATCGGGGTAGAGCGCGTACAGGTCGCGGATCTGCAGGCCCGGCAGATCCCGCACCGCCTCCAGCAGGGCGCGGTTGGCGCGCGAATGCAGGGGATAGGGATGGGCGTAGATGAGGGTGATCATGGGGAGGATTCTTCCACGTTCACCCGCGTCGTTCTCAATGAAATGCGTCCCAGACCAGCTTCAGTCCGGTGAGCAGGAGACCGAGGTAGATCAGGCGATAGAACAGCTGGGGGTCGATGCGCCGCGCCATGCGCACGCCGGCCCAGACGCCCACGGGCGCCAGCGGCAGCAACACGATGGAGGTGGCCAGGTTGCGCCAGTCCAGCAGGCCCAGCCAGGCGTAGGGAACCCACTTGGAGAGGTTGATGAAGAAGAAGAACCAGGACAGCGTGGCGGCGAAGACGATGGGCCGCAGCTTGAGCGGCAGCACATAGGCCGAGACGGGCGGCCCGCCCGCATGGGCGACAAAGCTTGTGAAACCGCCGGCCGTGGTCAGCACGGCACCGAGCCAGCGCGGCGGCGGTGCGCTGTCGGCACGCGGCGGAAACAGCAGGCGCTGGGCCAGGAAGAGCAGTGTGAACACGCCCACGATGCCGGCCACAATATTGGCCGCCAGCAGCTTGAACAGCAGGGTGCCGATCAGCGTGCCCAGCAGGCCCCAGGGCAGCATGAACTTCAACAGGCCGCGATCGAAGTCCTTGCGCAGCGCGGCGATGCCCAGCAGATCCATGAGCAGCAGCACGGGCATGAGGATGGCCGCAGCCTGCGGCACGGTGACGGCCAGTGCCATCATGGGCACGGCCAGCGAACCGAATCCGGCACCGAAGCCACTCTTGCTGATGCCCAGCAGCAGCACCGCGGGGACCGACACCAGATAGAAATACGGGTCGGTGATGACAGGGAAACTCAAGGGACACTTTCTTCAGGCCCGCCCTGGGGTGGAGCGGGCCTGAAGTGTAAGAGACGGCAGGGCGGGCGCCCTGCTCCGTGGGCTCAGTGCACGCGGGCCTGGAGGTTCTTCATTGCCACCAGCAGCTCACCGATGACCTTGGCCGTGGCCTCGTCGGTGAGCTCGCCCTCGGCGTTGAACTTGCCGGCGCAGTGGTTGATGAACACCTCGGGCTTGTTGACCACGAAGGCGTTCATGAACACCATGACCTGGCGCAGGTGGTACTGCACGCGCGCCGTGCCCACCTGCCCCGGCGAGGCGCCCAGGATGCCCACCACCTTGCCGTCGAAGGGTGGCTCGGGCGGACGCGAGAGCCAGTCCAGCGTGTTCTTGAGCACACCGGGAATCGAGAAGTTGTACTCCGGGGTGGCGATGAGCACGGCATCGGCCGCGCGCACCTGGGCCTTGAGCGCGGTCACGGCCGCGGGCTCGCCCGCCAGGCGCACGTCATCGTTGTAGAGCGGGATCGCCGAGAGGTCGGCGAGGGTGATGTCCACGCCGGACGCCGGCGCCAGCTTCTGTGCCGCGCGCAGCGCCATCGTGTTGTAGGACGCCTTGCGCAGGCTGCCTGTGATACCGAGAATTTTCATGGGACTTCCTTGGAACAAAAATCAATCGGCCTTGATGCCGATGTCACGCACCAGCTTGGTCCAGCGCTCGACATCGCGCTTGACCAGGGCCTTGGTCTGCGCCGCATTGAGGTTGAGCGGCTTGCCGCCCCGGCTGCGGAAATTCTCCTGCAATTCCGGCTGGGCGATCACCTGGGCCAGCTCGCTGCGCAGACGCTCCTGCACGGCGGCCGGGGTCTTGCTGGGCACGAAGTAGCCAAACCAGGACTCGAGGTCGAGCTGGGCCACGCCGCTTTCGATGATGGTGGGCACGTTCGGATGCATGGGGTTGCGCTCGGCCCCCGAGAGGGCCAGGGCCTTGACCTTGCCGCTGTCCACCTGCGGGCGCGCCGTGGACGACAGGTCGAAGAACAGGTCCACCCGCCCGCCCAGCAGATCCTGGTAGGCAGCCTGCGCCCCCTTGTAGGGAATGTGCGTGATGTCGACGCCCGCCAGGTGCCAGAGCGCCGCGGCCAGCACGTGCTGGCCCGAGCCGTTGCCAGCCGAAGCGTAGTTGAGCTTGCCCGGGTTGGCCTTGGCGTAGGCCACGACCTCCTTGAGCGAGTTGAAGGGCAGGTCGTTGCGCGCCATCAGCGTGTAGCTGTAGCTCACGGCCAGGCCCACGGGCTCGAAGTCGTGCAGACTGTCGTAGGACAGCTTGTCGTACAGGCCCATGTTGAGCGCGATGTTGGAGACCGAACCCATGAGCAGGGTGTAGCCATCGGGGTCTGCCTTGGCCGCGGCATCCGTGCCCACCAGGGTGCCGGAACCCGGCTTGTTCTCGACCACCACGGCCTGGCCGATCTGCTTGGACAGGCGGTCGCCCAGCGCACGGGCCACGTAGTCAAAGCCGCCGCCAGGAGGCTGCGGCACGATGACGCGCAGCGGCCGGTTGGGGTAGGCGCCTTGCGCCCCGGCCCAGGGGGCCAGGCCGCTCAGCGCCAGGACGGGCACGGCCTGCAAGAGTTGTCGTCGCTTCGGGGAAGGAATCTTCTTCATGTCGGTCTCCTCGGGTTGTCATTCAGATGAAGATCAGCGCTCCAGCGGACCACCAGCCAGCCAGCGCGCGCCGCGCTTGTAGAGCTCGTCGACCACCGGCCCCTTGAGCATGGGCATGTCCATCTTCACGGTGTAGCCGATACGGGTCTGGATGTAGGCCAGGTGGCGGTAGCCCTCGGGGAAGGTGGCCAGCGCTTTCTGGTCGAGCTTGAGCACCGCGGTGGAATCCACCGGGTCGATGCGGTCCTTTTCGTAGATGGGCTGGCGATGGATCAGCTTCCATTCGCCGTGGTGCCGGGTCACGAAGTCGTAGAAGCGCCCCGTGCAGACCACGTCGCAGAGCACGGGACCATCGGCACCCTCGACCATGCCGCGCTGCGAGATGGTCATCTTGGTCTGGGCAATGGCGCGATCCCCGGCCACCTCGATGGCGGAGCCACCGAGGAAGTGCAGGATGCTCACCCCCTTGGCCCAGCCCTCTTTCGTGACGCGGATGAATTCCGCAAACGGCCCCTGGAACCAGGTGGCCATCATCACGCCCTCGGGATGCCAGACGGTCGCGAAGCGCTCCCAGTCGCCGGCGTCACGCCAGACGGCCCAACGCTCCACCATCTGGCGGATCTGCAGTTCGTCGTTGAATGTGTTGCTCATGCTTCTTCTTCCTTCAGGATCAAAATGGGAATCAGGGGGCTGCGTAGTCGACCTGATAGCGCGCAATGCGCAGATCGGCCACCTCCTGCTTGACGCGCAGGTGCTCCGGGTGCCCGGCATAGGCGTCGAGCGCCGCCTGGGTCTCGAACTCGCTGTACAGCACCACGTCACAGGCGTAGTCGATGCGGCTGCTGTCCACGCCGATCTCCAGGTGCAGCAGGCCCGGGATGCGGCCGCGCAGGCTCTCGAAGCTGCGCTTGAGGCGCGCGATACCCTGGGCCTTCTCGGCAGGCGTCGCACCGCGCACGTTCCACATGACGATGTGCTTGATCATGTTCCTCGTCGACTCAGGCGGTGGGGGGAAAGCCGGCCTTCTGCGGCCAGAGGTTGGCAAAGGCGTGGATGGTGGTACTGGCGTAAAGCCCCGCCCGGGTGAAAGGCTCGTCGGCCAGCCAGGCATGGGCCGCGTCGCGGCTGGGAAAGTCGATCACCAGCAGACTGCCCAGCATGGTCTGGCCATCGTCGTGGGTGAAGGGACCGGCGAGGGCAATGCGCTCGGCCATGGCGCCGAGGTAGGCCTTGTGCTCGGGGCGCACGCGCTGCCGCAGCGCGCCATGGTCGGGCTTGTCGATGAGGATGAAGGCGAACAGCATGGGGAGGTCCTTGTGGGTGGTTTACATGCGCGCCAGCCAGGTGGACAGGCCCGGAAAGCTCACAAGCAGCACGAGCATGGCCGCCATGGCGAGCACGAAGGGGAAGGTGCCGGCAAAGATGTCCCAGAGCGTGATGCGCGTGTCGTTGAGCGCCGACTTCACGGTGTAGATCGAGACGCCGAAGGGAGGGGTCAGCAGGCCGATCTCCACCGCCACCACGGTGATCACGCCGAACCAGACGATGTCCATCCCGAAACTGCGGGCGATGGGCAGCACGATGGGCAGCATGATGAGCATGATGGACACCGAATCGATGATGCAGCCCATGGCGATCACGATGGCGAGGTAGGCGAACAGAAAGCCGTAGGCCCCCCAGCCCAGGGCCGTGATGCCCTCGGTCACCGCCGAGGGCATGCCGGTGAGGGCCAGCATGCGGCTATAGAGCATGGCCGAGATGATGAGAAAGAGCACCGAGACCGAGACGTAGCCGGTCTCGGTCAGAACATTCCAGAGCTTCTTCCAGTCGAGCCGGCGGCGTAGCAAGGCGATGACCAGCGCACCGGCCGCACCCACGGCACCGGCCTCGGTGGGGGTGAACAGGCCACCGTAAAGACCCCCGAGCACCAGGGTGATGAGCAGCAGGATGGGCAGGAATTTGAGCGTGGCGCTGCGCCAGGTCTCGTGGTGACCGTCCGTGCGGGTGATGTCGGCCGGGTTCTGCATGATCATGCCTGGGCGCAGGTAAGCCATGCCGACGATGAGCAGGCCGAAGCCTGTGGCCAGCACGATGCCCGGGATGATGCCCGCGATGAACATGCGGCCCACGGACTCCTCGGCCAGCACGCCATAGATGATCATCAGCAGCGAGGGCGGGATCAGCATGCCCAGCACGGAGGAGCCCGCGACCACGCCAACGGCGAAGCGCCGAGTGTAGCCATGGCGGATCATCTCGGGCACGGCCACCTTGGTGAAGACCGAGGCCGACGCAATGGAAATGCCGGTGATGGCGGCGAAAACCGCATTGGCGCCCACCGTCGCCAGACCCAGGCCACCGCGGATGCGGCGCATGAGCCACTGGAAGACGTCGAAGGTGTCGCGCCCCACCCCGCTCACGCTGACCAGCATGCCCATGAGCACAAAGAGCGGGATCACCCCGAAGAGGTAATCGCGGATGGCGTCGTTGGCCGAGGCCGCGACGAAACGCGCCGCCACATACGGCGACTTGATCAGCGCCACGCTGACGAAGGAGGTAACGATGAGTGCCACGCCGATGTGCATGCCGAAGTAGATGCCCGCGAGCATCAGCACGATGGCAAGCAGGCCGATCTGGAGGTCAGTCATGGACGCCCCCCACGCTTGTCACTTCGTGTACGACGCTGCCCCCCAAGGGGGCCTTCGCGCCTTGGGACGGCCCGGCGGCGCTCATTGACGACTCTCTTTCAGGTCCTGCAGCACCAGCAGCAGGTACTGCACGGCCGCCAGCGCGGCGCCCACCAGCACCACGGCGCGCATGGGCCAGGTCGGGAAGGTGAAGACGCCCTCCACGCCCAGGTACTCCTGATCGGTCCACGCACGCTCCAGCGGCTTCCAGGTGGCATAGGCAATCACGCCGCAGGCGAAGACACCGGCCAGCGAGAACAGCGCGCGCAGGCGCTTGCCGGCCCGGGGCCGACGCCTGATGTAGGGATCGATGAACAGGTCCGCACGCGACATGCGTCCATGGCGCAGCGTGGCGGGCAGCTGCAGGAAGACGATGATGACGATGCTCGTGGCCACGAGCTCGGCCACGCCGTCGATCGGGCGGTTGGCGAGGTCGCGCAGCAAGACATCCGCGCACATCAGCAGCATGATCGCGCCGATCAGCACCGAGCCAGCGGCGTTGAGCGTATCGACCAGGCGGCCGAACCAGCTGTCGGGCGCAGAAGGCGGCGGCGCGGACTCAAGGTCCGTGTTGGCTTCGTAGGACAAGAGAAACCTCACGACATGTCAAGACGGGCAGCGAAAGCGGGTGTCATACCAGTAGCGCCGCGGAGCCGGCTATGCCGGCCCGCTGGCGTTGCCCCCTGCAAGGGGGGCTGAGAACTGCGGCTCCAAGCCTGCCTGCGCAGGCTTGGACAGGTCGAAGAGTCTCGGCCTCTGGCCAAGACCCCACAGCGATGAGCGACACGCAGTGCGCGCAGCCTGGGGGTGTTCAAAGTTCCTTGTCCCAGTCACGTACGGGCTTGACGCCACGCTTGCGCAACTCATTCATGTAGGTGCTCACGATGTCCTTGGCCGGGCCCTTGGCGGCATTGGCCTTGACCCAGTCGGCCGCGAGGTTGGGCATGGTCTTGACCCACATGGCGCGCTCGGCGGCACTGAGCTCGCTGATCTTCACCGGCACGGCCTGCTTGGCGCCGACCTCGGCCATGGTCTTGAGCGCGCCCTCGTAGCGCTGCATCAGCGTCTCGCCCAGCGCACGCGAGTACTCCTTGCCCACGTCCTTGACGATCTTCTGTACCTCGGGCGGCAGCTTGGCGTAGGAGTCCTTGTTCATGGCCATGCCACCGATGTAGAGCGCGCCAATGTTGACCTTGGTGATGTAGGGTGCCACCTCGTAGATCTTGTTGGGCAGGATGCCGGTGGAGATGGAGACCGTGCCGTCGGACACGCCGCTCTGGATGTCGGTGTAGTAGCTGGTCAGCGAGCCGTCCACGGGCACCGCGCCCGAACCCTTGAGCCACAGGCCGATGGAGCCCGGCGCGGAGATCTTGCGGCCCTTGAGGTCGGCGTAGGCGTTGACCGGCGTCTTGGTGAAGAGGTGGTAGGTGTCCACACCCGTGGCGCCGAGGAAGACCATGTTGTTGCGATCCCACTCACGCTTGAGCGCCGGCACGTTCTCGTTCATCTCGTTGGCCACGTCCAGGATGACGCGCACATCGTCCGTGGTGAAGGGCGTCACGGTGCCGAACTGCGACAGCGGCATCTTGGCGGCTTCCAGGTTGTGGAAGACCCAGCCGATGTCGGTCACGCCCTGCTCCACGCTGGTCAGGGTGGCATTCATCTTGTAGAGCTGGCCGCCATAGGCCTCGCGCCACTCGATCTTGTAGCCCTTGCCCAGGGCCTCGACGCGCTTGTTCACCTCGGGCACGAAAAGCGTGCTCATCAGCCCGACCCAGGGCAGCACCACGGGGTGGCTCGATGCGATGGTGAGCTTGAAGGTCTGCTGAGCCTGCGCCGGCATGAGCGCCGTGGCGGCCAGGGCGGCGGCGCACAGGGCGCCCTTGATCATCTGTCGCTTTTGCATGTCTGTCTCCTCGGATGTAGGTAGGGAACCAATGCGCTCTGCGGCGCCTGCTACTTGCTTGCTTACTTCTTCTGCGGGTTGAGCACGAAATCGAATTCGAGCAGCCAGCTCCCGTCGGCCTGCTGCAGCCAGTCGGCCACCAGGGATTGCCGCACGCCGAAGACGGCGTCCGAATCCAGGTAGGGGTCGCCGTCGCGGAAGACATGGGTGATCAGGGTCTCGTAGCCCTCGGCCTTGATCATGAAATGCAGATGGGCCGGGCGCCAGGGGTGGTTCCTGCTGGCGCGCAGCATCTCGCCCACCGGACCGTCGGTGGGGATGGGATAGGCTTCGGCCACGATGGTGCGGAAATCAAAGCTGCCGTCGGCGCGCGCCTGCAGCACACCGCGCGCCTGCGGGTGGGCCAGCTCGGCGTACTGCACGTCGTAGTTGCCATCGGCGTCGGCCTGCCAGACCTCGATGGTCGCGTGCGGCACAGGCTGGCCGTCCAGACCGCGCACGCGGCCGCGCACCACGCAGGGCTGGCCGCTGGCGCCGTTGGCCACGTCCTCACCGTTCTCGTACGTCGGTGCACCTTCGACATAGAAGGGCCCGAACACCGTGGCCTCGGTGCAGCCCGCCGGCTTCTTGTTGTTCATGGCCACGGTCAGCATGGACAGACCCAGGGTGTCGGAGAGCAGGATGAACTCCTGGCGCTTGTCGTCACACATGTGGCCGGTACGCGTGAGGAAGTCGATGCCCTGGAACCATTCGGCCTCGGTGAGCTGGGTCTCGCGCGCAAAGGCATGCAGGTGCTGGATCAGGCTGGTGAGGATCTCCTTGAAGCGCGGGTCGGGGGTCTTGGAAAAGCGCTCGATCACGGCCTGGGTGATGGTGTCCTCATTGAGGTTGCGCATGCGCGGGTCTCCTGCGGGTTCTTGCGTAGTCCGGGGACTGTAAAAGTCCTCGACAATTTGGGAAAGAGCGCGGACGCAAATGACTTTTCCGCGCAGCGAAATAAACCCGGGCTACAGTGCCGGGCAGGAGACCGAGTGGACCGTTTCGCAGAAATCCAGCTTTTTGTTCAGGTGGCCGAGACCGGCAGCCTGAGCCGTGCGGCCGAGGCGCTGGGCCTGTCCAATGCGGCGGCCAGCCGCCATCTGCAGGCACTGGAAGACCGGCTGGCGGCACGCCTGGTGGAGCGCAACACGCGCCGGCTTTTCCTCACGGACACGGGCCAGGAATTCTTCAGCCGCGCCAAGACCCTGCTGGCCGACCTCAAGGATGCCGAGGATGCCGTCAACGCCAGCACGCTCAACCCCACGGGCACGCTGCGCATCACGGCCTCGCTGTCCTTTTCCATGCAGCACATCGCGCCGCTGCTGCGCGAGTACACGCAGCGCTACCCCAACGTCAGCGTGCACGTGGAGGCCGCCAACCGCTACCTGGACATCATCGACAACAACATCGACGTGGCCATCCGCACGCGCGAGTTCGAGCCGGATTCCAACATCACGGTGCGGCGTCTGGCCGCCACGCGCCGCATCCTCGTCGCCTCGCCGCGCTACCTGGCCCGGCACGGTCGGCCCAAGACGCTGGACGAGCTTCAGCAGCACCAACTGCTGATCTACACCTACGCCAACAATCCCAATGAACTGCGCTTCACGCGCGAGAGCGAAACCACAGCCGTGCACGTCAAGGGCCTGCTGGAATCCAACGACGGCCAGATCCTGCGTGCGGCCGCGCTCGATGGTCTGGGCATCCTCGTACAACCGACCTACATCGTCTACGAGGACATGGTGGCCGGCCGCCTGGTCCCTGTGCTCGACGACTGGGACCTGCCGCGCCTGACCATCAACCTCGCCTACCCCAGCCGCAAGCACCTATCGGCCAAGGTCCGGACCTTCATCGACTTCATGGCCGAGCACTTTGCGCGCATGAACTACGAGCAGAAGTGGACCGGGCGCTTCGGCGTGAACTGAAAACTAGGCGGACTTGCCCGGCCCGATGGACTGGACCGCATCGGCATAGGCTGCCAGCGGACCGTAGAGCGCCTGCGCCGCCGGCTCGCCGATCTCACGCACCAGCTCGCGCTCGGCCTTGCGCAGCGCCTGGCCGAAGGCAGCCAGCCACAGCCGCCCCGCCTCGGTGAAGCGCACCACGCGGGCGCGGGCGTCGGCCGGATCGACCTCGCGCTGCACCAGGCCCAGTTGCTCGCACTGGTCGATCAACTCGGTCATGGCGGCATTGGTCATGCGCGCACGGCGGGCCAGCTCGGTGATGCGGGTGCCCTCCAGGTCGAGGTGGCGGGTCAGGTTCACATGCGAGAGCCGGGTGTCCGTGTAGCCAGCCTGCTCCATCAGAGTCAACACCCGGCTTTCGAAGCGGACCAGGGCATTGCCGAGGATGCGGCCTGCGTTGTGCAGTCGCCACCCGTCGGCGGAGGGCTTGCGGACAGCAGACGTCTTCTTCGCTACACTCACGATACTTTGGTTACCTAACTAAAAGAGGTGAGACGATGACGACCCCATTATCGTCCCGGGCTGTGGACAGCAACAGCGTCACGATCGACACCGAGGTGCTGATCGCCGGCGGCGGCCCCTTCGGCCTGATGCTCGCGCTCGAGCTCGGCAAGCGCGGCGTGCGCTGCCTGCTGGTCGAGCCCAAGCCGGGTACGGCCTTCAATCCGCAGGCCAACGCCACCCAGGCCCGCACCATGGAGCACTTTCGCCGTCACGGCTTTGCCGACGCGGTGCGCGTCCAGGGCCTGCCGGCGGACCATCCGACCGATATCGCCTACTTCACACGCTACTGCGGCCACGAACTCGCGCGCCTGCAACTGCCCACGGCCCAACAGGCGGGCCTGGCCGTCAAGTCCATG
This sequence comes from Hylemonella sp., assembly GCA_046299695.1. Classification (GTDB taxonomy): domain Bacteria; phylum Pseudomonadota; class Gammaproteobacteria; order Burkholderiales; family Burkholderiaceae_C; genus Hylemonella. Next base: position 17,159 of record JBKBHP010000008.1, on the reverse strand, counting down.
GGCGGTTCCTGGAGCGCGGCCGAGCTGCCGCACCGGGTGTCGCAGAAGTTCGTCGAGGCCATCCTGCTCGAACAGGTACGCCAGTTGCCCAGTGTCACCCTGCGGCACGGCTGGCGTCTGGCCTCTTTCGAGGATGAAGGCCCATCGCTGCGCGCCCGCATCGAGGCGACCGAGGGCGGCACCGCGCAGGAGGTACAGGCGCGCTACCTCGTGGGTGCCGACGGCGCACGCAGCTTCGTGCGTCAGCAGCTGGGCATCGCCTGGGGCGGGGCCACCGGCTTCAAGCGCGACTTCATGGGCGGCAAGATGTTTGCCGTCTATCTGCGGGCGCCGGATTTCTACAGCGTGTTTCCCCACGCAAGGGCCTGGATGTATGTCTCCGTCAATTCGCAGCGTCGCGCCTTCATGGCCTCGGTCGACGGCCACACCGAATTCGCCTTCCATGCTGCCGTGCACGAGGGCGAAGATGCCGACCGCTGGACCGCCGAGGACGCCCGCCGCATCTTTGCCGAGGCCCTGGGTCGCGAGATACCGATCGAGGTGCTGTCGGTGCTGACCTGGACCGCGGGCCACGCCCTGGTGGCCGAGCAGTTCCAGCGCGGCCGCGTCTTCATCGGCGGTGATGCGGCCCACCTGTTCACGCCCACGGGCGGCCTGGGCTACAACACCGCGGTGGAGGACGCCGTCAACCTGGGCTGGAAGCTGGCCCATGTGCTGCAAGGACGGGCACCCGCGGCCCTGCTCGACAGCTACGAAACCGAGCGCAAGCCGCTGGCGCAGCGCAACACCGGCTACGCGCGCCAGTTCGCCGACAGCGTGGGGCTCTTCGCTGCCACGCCCGGGCTCGAGGCCGACACACCCGCCGGCGCGGCCGCGCGCGCCGCCGCCAGCGAGCACCTGAACCGCCATGTACGGCTGGAGTTCAACATCCCCGGCGTGACCTTTGGTGGACGCTACGACGGCTCGCCCCTGATCGTGCCCGACGGCAGCGCACCGCCACCCGACGCGCCCAACACCTACGTGCCCACGGCCTGCCCGGGCGGGCGCCCGCCGCATGCCTGGCTGGCCGACGGGCGATCGCTCTACGACAGCCTGCACTTCGAATGGACGCTGCTCGCGCTCGGCCCTCAGACGGCGGACACCGCGCCCTTCGCGCAGGCGGCGCAGGCCCTGGGCCTGGGCCTGGACCTGTGCGTGGTGCGCCATGCGGCGCCCGAGCTGCGCGCGCTCTACGAGGCGCCGCTGGCCCTGATCCGGCCCGACCAGATCGTGGCCTGGCGCGGCCACAGCGCCGATGAGGCCGCCTCCGTGCTCGCACGCGCCAGCGGACAGGTGCGGGCCAGCGCATGAAAAAAGGGCCTCACGGCCCTCTCTTTTTCGCGGCGAGCGCGGGCTCAGACCAGACGCAGGTCGACAACGATGTTGCCGCGGGTGGCGTTGGAGTAAGGGCAGACCTTGTGGGCGGTGTCCACCAGATCCTGCGCCACGGCACGGTCCAGACCCGGCAGGCTCACGGCCAGACGTGCGGCGATGCCGAAGCCCTGGGGAATGGGGCCGATGTCCACTTCGGCGTCGATGGACGCGTCAGCGGGCACGGCGATCTTCTTCATGCCGGCCACGTGCTTGATCGCGCCCATGAAGCAGGCCGAGTAGCCGGCGGCGAACAGCTGCTCCGGGTTGGTCGCACCACCCGCACCGCCCATGGCCTTGGGCGGGGACAGCTTGACGTCGAGCAGACCGTCGTCGGTGGTAGAACGGCCTTCGCGGCCGCCCGTGGTGTGGGCCTTGGCGGTATAGACCACTTTTTCGAGGATGTTGGGCATGGTGAGCTCCTGGTTGGGGGTTGGAAAAAGGAAAGGTTAGGACCTGTTCACACTGTTTTCCTGAGTGCGAACAGGCCCTAGGCGGCCTGAAGACGGTCGCGCAGCTGTTGGACCTGACGCGTCAGCGCGCCCAGCTCGGCCGGGGTGCACTGCATGGCTTCGAACATGCAACCGGGGATGGACGCGGCCTTGGTCTTGAGCCTGCGGCCGGCGGCGGTGAGCTGAATCAGCACGCGCCGCTCGTCGGCCACGTCGCGCAGGCGGCTGATGTAACCCGCAGCCTCCAGGCGCTTGAGCAAAGGGGTGAGCGTGCCCGAATCGAGGTAGAGACGCTCGCCGATCTCCGAGACGGTCAGCCCGTCGCGCTCCCAGAGCACCAGCATGGCCACGTACTGCGGATAGGTCAGGCCCAGCGCATCGAGATGCGGCTTGTAGGCCTTGGACATGGCATGCGAGGCGGAATAGAGCGCGAAACAGAGCTGGCGGTCGAGCTGCAGCATCTGGTCGGGGGTGAGCGTCTTGTTCGGCATGGGCTGAATTATTGATGACAATTAAATTGCGTGCAATTTAAAAACAAATATCCTTGTCCTGAACAGGGCTTCAGGCCTGGACGACGCGGTTGCGCCCGCCTTCCTTGGCGGCATAGAGCGCCTGGTCGGCCCGCTCCTTCAGCCCAGTGCCGGTTTCGTCACGCTGCAACGTGGCGGTACCGATGCTCACGGTGATCGGCATGCCCGTCCAGTCCGCCTCGGCCACCATGACGCGCATGCGCTCGGCAACGGCCAGGGCGCCCGCAGCGTCGGTATTGGGCAGCAGCGCGGCGAACTCTTCCCCGCCGACGCGGGCCACGACATCGATGCTGCGCGCCACCGCGCACAGCTGACGCGCCAGGGTCTGCAGCACCTTGTCTCCGGCCGGGTGTCCGTACTGGTCGTTGACCTGCTTGAAATGGTCCACGTCGACGATGAGCAGGCTCAGGGGCGTGCGCCGGCGCTCGGTGATGGCCAGTTCCAGCTTGAGGGCATGCTCGAAGGCACGCAGGTTGTGCAAGCCGGTGAGGCTGTCCGTGGTGGCCAGCTCCGCCAGACGACGGTTGAGCTCATCGACCTTCTGGATCTGCTCGATCAGCCTCTGGTTGGTGGCCTCGGCCTGGGCCACGGCCTGACGCAACTCGATCTCGCGCATGGCCGAGTGGGCCAGTTCGGTCAGCACATTGACATCCTGCTCGGACCACTGCTTGGGCTTGAAGTCGATGGCGCAGAAGCTGCCCAGCACATGCCCCTCGGAGGTCACCAGGGGCACGCCCGCATAGGCACGCACGCCCAGGGACTGGACGGTCGGCACGTCACAAAACACAGACTCACGGGTCACATCGTCCAGTACCAGAGGCCCCCCGGCCATCAACGCGTAGTGGCAGAACGTGCGTCCTTCGAGCTGGCGCAAGGTGGCCAGCGGTTCGCCAAAGCCGTAGGCGCTCTTGTAGAAGTCACGCCCGCGGTCGACCAGGGAAACGAAGGTCGCCGGGGAACCGGTCAGCTTGGCCGCCAACCGCGTGAGCCTGTCAAAGCTCTCCTCCGGCGGCGTGTCGAGCAGCCCCGTGGCCTGCACGGCCTGCAGGCGCCGTTCATCGTCCAGGGTGGCCTGCAGGCGGATGGGATCGGTGATGCGGCGGGGTGCGTCCATGGGCACAAGCAATCAGACACGCCGTGTCCGACTGCACCTTCTGTGTGGGCTGAAGCGCTCATTATGCCGTGGGGACTGCCCCCCGCCAACAGCCCCGCCACAGGCGGGGACTTACATTGACGGCCGCACGCCTTCCCAGGCGTTTTGCAACAGCTCGCGCAGGGCGGTGCGCTCCAGCGGGCGCGGGTTGGGGTACTGGTTCTGCGATGCAAGCTCGCAGGCGCGGTCCAGATCCGCCGCCTGCACACCGAGCTCGCGCAGGGCGACCGGCGCGCCGTTGTTCTTCGCGAGGTCGTAGACGGCCTGCGCCGCCGAGGCGCCCCCGAGCGCGCGCCGGATACGCGCCATGGCCTGCGGCGCGTGCGCGCTGTTGTAGGCCAGCGCGTGCGGCAGCACGATGGTGTGGGTCTCCGCGTGGGGCAGGTTGAAACTGCCGCCCAGGGTGTGGCAGAGCTTGTGGTGCAGCGCCATGCCCACATGGCCCAGCACGGTGCCGCAAAGCCAGGCGCCGTAGAGCGCGTCGCTGCGCGCCTGGACATCGCGCGCGTTCTGCACGATGACCGGTAGCGCGCGGCCGAGCGCGGTGATGCCCTCCTCGGCCATCAGGTCCATGATGGGATTGCGGTCCACGGCGTACAGGCCCTCGGCCGCGTGGGCGATGGCGTTGATGCCGCTGGTCACGCTCAGGCCCACGGGCAGGCTCAGCGTGAGCTCGGGGTCGTAGATCACCGTGCGCGGCAGCACGCGCAGGTCCCGCCCGGTCTTCTTGAGGCCGCCCTCGGTCAGACCGTAGATGGGCGTCATCTCGGAGCCCGCATAGGTGGTGGGAATGGCCAGGATGGGCAGGCCCGAGTCGAGCGCGATGGCCTTGCCCAGGCCCGTGGTGGAACCGCCGCCGATGGCCACGGCACAGTCGGCCCCGAGCCGACGGGCGACCTCGCGCGCCTCGCGTGCCGTCTCCAGCGGCACATGCATCACGGCGCGATCGAAGACGCCCGCGGCGCGCACACCGAGCAGCTGGACGACCTGCTCCGCCGACGCGCGCTGCTCGGGCGTGCACAGCACCAGCGCTTTCTTCGCGCCCAGCGCGTCGATCTCCTGGGCGAGTTGAGACAGGGCGCCGACGCCGAAGATGACGCGCGCGGGCTGGGCGGTGTAGACGAAGGGATGCACGGCGCGACTCCGGTTCAGGGGATCAGGGTGTGCCGGGCAGGTGGGCGTCCTGCTCCAGCACCTTGAGGATGGCAGCATAGTCCTCCTGCCCCAGGCCCCGGGTCAGCGCCTCCTGCATGAGGCGCCGGGTCATGGCCGTCTGCGCCAGCGGCGCATGGACGGCACTGCCCGCACCGAGGATCAGCTCCAGGTCCTTGATCATCTGCTCGACGGTGAAGGTGGGCGTGAAGTCACGCTGCGCCAGTTGCACGGACTTGGCCTTGAGGATGGGCGAAGCCACGGCACTGGCCGTGAGCACCTGCCACATGGCCTGCCAGTCCAGCCCGCCCTTGCGGCCCAGGGTCAGGGCCTCGGCCAGCATGGCACTGGTCTGCGCGATCATGAGGTTGACCACCAGCTTCATCAGGCGCGCCTGCTCGGCGTCACCCAGGTAGAACTGATGCGGACCCAGGCGCTCCAGCAGGGGCAGCATGCGGTCATAGCCCGGACGCGGGCCCGACGCCAGCACCGTGAGTTGGGCCGACTCGGCCATCTTGTTGTTGCCAGAGACGGCGGTGCGGACATAGACGATGCCCTGGGCCTCCAGCACACCCGCCACCTGGGCCGAGGCCTGGGGCGAGACGGTGCTGGTATCCACATAGGTGGTGCCGGGCCGCGCAGCGCCGGCCAGCACGGCCGCCACCGTACGCAGCGCTCCGTCGTTGGGCAGCGAGGAAAAGACCACGTGGGCTGCAGCCAAGGCCTTGCGCTCGTCCTCGGCCACGCTCAGGCCCTGCTGGCGTGCGAGCGCGAGACGCTCGGCGCTGGGATCGCTGACCGTGAGTTCATGGCCGGCCGCCGCCAGATGCCCCGCCATGGGCAGGCCCATCTTGCCGACACCGCAGAAATGGATCTTCACGCTGCCACCCGTCCGGTCATTGCGTCTTCAAGCCCGCGACCTTGACGATGCGTGCCGCCACCTCCATCTCGCTGCGGATGTAGGCGTTGAACGCCTCGGGCGGCATGGGCATGGGGTCGGCGCCGAGCTTGGCCATGCGCTCCTTGAGCTCGGGGCTGTTGAGCGCCTTGAGCGCCTCCTCATTGAGCTTCTTCACCACGGCCGCGGGGGTGGCGGCGGGAACAATCATGCCGACCCAGAGGGTGTAGTCCGAATCGGGCAGGCCGGCCTCGATGCTGGTGGGCACCTCGGGCAAGGTGGACGCGCGGGTCTTGGTACTGACCGAGAGCGCCTGCAGGCGCCCGTCCTTGATCAACGGCAGGGCCGAGGCCAGGGGTGCGAAGAACCAGTCGTTGGAGCCACCGATGACGTTGTTCATCGCATCGGGCGTGCCCTTGTAGGGCACGTGCAGCGCGTCCAGACCGGCCTGCAGGCGAAAGATCTCGGCGTTCATGTGCGTTCCACTGCCCACACCGGCCGAGGCGTAGTTCATCTTGCCCGGCTGGGCCTTGACGGCAGCGATCATCTCGGCCTGGGTCTTCCAGCCCTTGTTCGGATGCACGACCAGCACATTGGGGATGCCGGCCAGGGCCGTCACACCGGTCAGGTCACGCAGGGTGTCGTAGCCCGGGTTGCTGTAGAGCGCCGGGTTGAGCGCATGGGCCGAGGAGTGCACGAGCACGGTGTAGCCGTCGGCCTCGCCCTTGGCCACCTGGGCGGCTGCGATGGTGCCGCCGGCGCCGAGCTTGTTCTCGATCACGATGGGCTGGCCCATGCTGCGGCTCATGGCCTCGCCCACGGTACGGGCCACAATGTCGGTGGCGCTGCCCGCAGTGAAGGGCACGACGAACTTGATGGGCTTGCTGGGATAGGCCTGGGCCCACACGGAGCCGGCCAGCAGCAGCGAGGCGGCCAGGGTCAATACGCGTTTCATGTCTGTCTCCTGATGTTGTTGCATGGGGGAACACACCGGCGACCCTGCACCCTGCGGGCACGGGCCGCTTTTCTTCTTCTGACTAACGCGACAGCCCCAGGGCCGTCGTGATCTTTCGGCCCGAAGCCTGCAGGGCAGCGAGCTTCGGGGCCAGGTCCACGTCAAGCAGCCGGCCGTGGCGCTTCCGCCAGCGCCCGGCGACCATCACGCTGTCGATGTTGGCCAGCGTGGTCTGCATCACCACCGTGCTCACGGGGTCGTGCACGGGCTGCATGTTCAGGTCGTCGGCGCGGATCATCACCAGGTCGGCCTGCTTGCCCGCGGCCAGCGTGCCGATGCGGTCGAGCTGGCCCAGCATGCGCGCGCCTTCCACCGTGACCCACTGCAGGGCCTCGCGCGTCGTGATCGTCGAGGTCGGCGGGATCGTTCCATGCACTTCCCGGTAGGCCACGTTGTCCAGGCTGCGCTGCATCCCCAGGGCCACGCGCGCCTGCGTGAGCATGTCGCCGCCGAGCACGCTCTCCAGGTCTGCGCCCAGTGAAGGGGCCTTGCCATGCGCGCGCAGGCGGCCGGTGATGGGGTGGCCGTGGCCTTGTGTCATCTCGTTCTCGGCGGCAGCGGAAAAGCTCATACCCAGGTCACAGAAACGTTTCAGTTGCTCGTCGCTCAGCGCGTGGCCGTGCACGATGTTGATCTGCGGGCCCAGCAGTCCGGCCGCCTCCAGCTGTTCCCAGCCCTCCGGCGTGCGCGCTGCGCCACCGCCCTGGTGCAGCGAACCCACGACGCCCAGCTCCTGGACCATGCGGAAGTCGTGCAGCGCCACATCCAGCGTGGAGTAGTGCGGCCCGAGCACGGCCGCATGCACGCTGAGCAGCGGCCGGCCCTGGTGGGCCTTGAGCAGACGCTCGACCTCGGTGCGCGGATGTGGCACCTCCCAGAACGGTCGTTCGCCCGGCCGGGGGTCCGGCTTGGGCGTGCCATGGAAGAAGGCCGCGCGGATGCCCGATTCGAGCAGGCCCTGGATGGCGGCGTCGTTGTGCGCTGGGGTCTTGTTGTTGTGGCACCAGTCGGCCAGCGTGGTCGTACCGCAGTTGAGCTGGTTGAGCGCGCCCACCAGCGTGGCGATGTAGAGGTCCTGCGGCTCGAACACCGTGGCCAGGCCCGCGTGCATCTTCTGGAAGTACTCGAGCAAGGTCCAGTTGGCGGCCAGGCCGCGCAGCGCCGTCTGCCAGGTGTGCATGTGCGCGTTGACCAGGCCCGGGATGAGGATGCAACCTGTGGCGTCGACCATCTGCGCGTCGTCGGCGTGTATCGAGGGCGCGATCTCGGTGACCGTGTCGCCCGTCACCAGCACGTCGGCGCGCGGCAGGTCACCCTGCGCGTCCAGGGAGATGACGGTGCCGCCGCGAATCAGGGTGCGCATGGTGGGCTCAGCTCGTCAGGCCGTCGCCGATCTGCAAGTTCAGCGGCTTGATCTGCAGGCCCGAGTCCTTGGCCGTCTCGTCCAGCAGGATGGCGAAATCCACGTTGTCCAGGCCATGGCCCACCATGCGTGCGATGGACTCGCGCGTGGCCGCCGCCGCCGGCATGGGCACGCCGTGCGCCTTGGCCGCGCCCATGCCCAGGTCCATGTCCTTGAGCAGCAGCTTGGGCGTGAAGGTCACCTGGTCCCAGTTCAGGTTGCACAACACGGGCGTCTTGTAACGCGTGTACATGGAACCGAGCACCGAGTCGTTGATGCTCTCAAGAAAGACGTTGCGCGGGATACCGGCCTTCTCGGCCAGCACGGTGATCTCGCAAAGGTTCTGGATGATGACGCCGAACATGGTGTTGTGCGCGATCTTCCAGATGCGGGCCAGCTCGCCCTCGCCCACCCACATGGTCTTGCGCGACATGGCCTGCAAATAGGGCTCGGCCATGTCGTAGAGTTGCTTCGGGCCCGAGGCCACCACCAGCAGCTTGCCGGCCTTGGCCACCTTGGCATTGCCCGACACCGGGGCGCAGAGGTAGGCGACGCCCAGGCCTTCGAGCTGCGCACGGATCTCGGCCGAGCCTTCCTGCGAGATGGACGAACTGTCGACCACCACCTGCGGCTTTTTCGCGCCCGTCACGAGGCCACCAGGTCCGAACAGTACTTCCTTGAGGTCGTCGGTGGTGGAGACCATGGTGAAGACCACGTCGCAGCTCGCGAGGTCGATCTTGTTCGCCTCGATCTTCGCGCCGTAGTCGGCCAGATGCGCGGCCTTGGAAGCGGTGCGGTTCCAGACCTGGACCGCGTGGCCTGCCTTCAGCAGCTTGGTGACCATGGCCTCACCCATGCGGCCCAGGCCGATCCAGCCGATCTTCTTGTTCATCGTGTCTCTCCTCAAGTCTTGTTGTCGTGCAAGCCTCGCAGTGTTGGACAAAGCCGCTGCCGGTACAAGGCGGTCCGGGGGAAATCAGTTTTCCGATGAGCGAAAAAAAGCCGGGCATGGCCCGGCTTGACCTAGGGGTTAGCCCCGACTCAAACGCGTTCGAGCACCACCGCAATGCCCTGCCCCACGCCGATGCACATGGTGCACAGCGCGTAGCGGCCGCCGGTCCGGTGCAACTGGTTCACCGCGGTCGTCGCGAGACGGGCGCCCGAAGCACCCAGCGGATGGCCGAGCGCAATCGCGCCACCATTGGGATTGACGCGCGGATCGTCGTCGGCCACGCCCAGCTGGCGCAGCACGGCCAGCCCCTGGGCAGCGAAGGCTTCGTTGAGTTCGATCACGTCCATCTGCGCGATCGTGAGGCCGGTCAGCGCCAGCACCCTCTGCGTCGCCGGCGCGGGGCCGATGCCCATGATGCGCGGGGCCACACCGGCCACCGCCATGCCCACCACACGTGCGCGCGGCGTCAGGCCGTACCGCTTCGCGGTGGTCTCGTCGGCCAGCAGCAAGGCACAGGCGCCGTCGTTCACGCCCGAGGCATTGCCCGCCGTGACCGTGCCGCCTTCACGTACGATGGGCTTGAGCTTGGCCAAGGCTTCCAGCGAAGTCTCGCGCGGATGTTCGTCCTTGCTGACGACGATGGCTTCGCCCTTCTTCTGCGCAATGGTGACGGGCGTGATCTCGGCATCAAAGTAGCCGGCCTTCTGTGCGGCCACGGCCTTGAGCTGCGAGGCCAAGGCCATCTTGTCCTGGTCGGCCCGGTTGATCCGGTACTCGTCGGCCACGTTTTCGGCCGTCTCGGGCATGGAGTCCGTCCCGTACTTCTGCTTCATGAGCTTGTTGACGAAACGCCAGCCGATGGTGGTGTCGAAGATCTCGGCACTACGGCTGAAAGGCGTCTCCGCCTTGCCCATCACAAACGGTGCGCGGCTCATGCTTTCCACACCGCCCGCGATCATCATCGTGGCCTCGCCGGCCTTGATCGCGCGCGCGGCGCTGCCCAGCGCATCCAGCCCCGAACCGCAAAGACGGTTCACGGTAGAAGCGGGCACTTCGGGCGGCAGACCGGCCAGCAAGGCGGCCATGCGGCCCACGTTGCGGTTGTCCTCGCCAGCCTGGTTGACACAGCCATAGATCACGTCGCTCAAAGCGGCCCAGTCCACCTGGGGGTTGCGCGCCATCAGCGCGGCGATGGGAATGGCGCCAAGGTCGTCGGTGCGCACGCTGGAAAGCACGCCACCGTAGCGGCCGAAGGGGGTGCGAATCGCGTCGCAGATAAAAGCCTGGTTCATGGTGTGTCCTTGTTTCACTTCGCTTTATTGGGCAATGGGCAGGCCGATCATCTTTTCGAGCTCGGCGTGTGTCAGGCCGTCGACCAAGTCGACGAGCTTGAGCCCCTGCGGCGTGCAGTCCAGCGTGCAGACGTCGGTGTAGACGCGCTTGACGCAGGCGATGCCCGTGAGCGGGTAGCTGCAGGTCGGCACGATCTTGCTCTCACCCTGCTTGGTCAGCAGGTCCATCATGACCCAGGTCTGCCTGGCGCCCACGGCCAGGTCCATGGCGCCGCCCACGGCGGGGATCGCGTCCTTCTCGCCTGTGTGCCAGTTGGCCAGGTCACCCGTGGCGCTGACCTGGAAGGCGCCGAGCACGCAGATGTCGAGGTGCCCGCCGCGCATCATGGCGAAGCTGTCGGTGTGGTGGAAGTAGGAGCCACCCGGCAGCAGCGTCACCGGCTGTTTGCCGGCGTTGATGAGGTCGTAGTCCTCCTCGCCGGGCGCAGGTGCCGGACCCATGCCCAGCAGGCCGTTTTCGCTGTGCAGCAGCACCTCGCGCGTCTTGGGAATGTGGTTGGCCACCAGTGTGGGCTGGCCGATACCGAGATTGACCACCGCGCCCTCGGGGATGTCCTGGGCCACGCGTGCGGCCAGCTGGTCTTTAGTTCTCTTCTGAATGCTCATATCGACTCCGACAACGCCGCAGATATCGGCGCGCTATTGACTAGGCGAGGAACGCCGTGGAACCGGCTCTGCCGGGCCATTGGCGTTGCCCCCTGGAGGGGGGTGGCGTAGCGACACGCAGTGCGCGCAGCCTGGGGGTGCTTCACTTCATGCCGCCTTCTTGAAACCGCCGGCCTGCGTGGCCTGGCGTTCGATCTTCACGATCTTGCTGACGTAGATGGCCGGCGTCACCACGGCCTCGGGATCCAAGGCACCCAACTCCACGATCTCGTGCACGCTGGCAATCGTCTGCTGGCAGGCCATCGCCATGCTGGGGCCAAAGTTGCGTGCCGTCTTGCGGTAGGTCAGGTTGCCCCAGCGGTCACCGCGCTCGGCCTTCACCAGGGCCACGTCGCCATGGATCGGGGATTCGAGCACATAGCCCTTGCCGTCGATCACGCGGGTCTCCTTGCCTTTGGCCAGGTCCGTGCCGTAGCCCGTGGGCGTGAAGAAGCCGCCGATGCCCGCACCCGCGGCGCGGATGCGCTCGGACAGATTGCCCTGGGGCACGAGTTCGAGCTCCAGCTTGCCGCTGCGGTAGAGGCCGTCGAAGACGTGGCTGTCGGCCTGGCGCGGAAAGCTGCAGATGATCTTGCGCACTCGGCCCGTGGCTAGCAGCGCGGCCAGGCCGGTGTCGCCGTTGCCGGCGTTGTTGTTCACGACCGTGAGGTCTCTCGCGCCCTGTTCGATCAGGCCGTCAATGAGCTCCAGCGGAATGCCCGCCGTACCAAAGCCGCCGATCATGACGGTGGATCCGTCCTTCACGCCGGCGAGCGCCTCGGCCACCGAGGCCGCGATCTTGTTGATCATGGAAAAAAGCTCCTGTCTGGGATTCTTGAATGTTCGCATATCGAACATTTGTTCGTATAATGAATTCTAGAGCAAACCGCAAAACTCATCCCATGTCCCCCGTCACACCCGCGACCGCGCCCCAGCCTGGCGACAGCTATGTGCAGTCCTTCGCGCGCGGGCTGGAGGTGATCCGCTCCTTCAGTGCACAGTCCCCCGAGCAGACCCTCAGCGAGGTGGCCGCGCGCACCGGGCTGACACGCGCAGGCGCGCGCCGTATCCTGCTGACGCTGCAGACCCTGGGCTATGTGGCGAGCGACGGCAAACTGTTCCGCCTGACCGCGCGCATCCTGGACCTGGGCTTCGCCTACCTGTCCTCCCTGCCCATCTGGAACCTGGCCGAGCCGGTGATGGAGGCGCTGGTCGACGAGGTCAAGGAATCGAGCTCGGCCGCCGTGCTCGAAGGCACGGACATCGTCTACGTGCTGCGCGTGCCCACCCACAAGATCATGAGCATCGGCCTGGGCGTGGGCTCACGTCTGCCGGCCTACTGCACCAGCATGGGCCGGGTGCTGCTGGCCGGCCTGGGCGACGAGGAGGTGCTGCGCCGTCTCAAGGCCTCGCGCCCCAAGGCCCTGACCCGGCATACGGTGACGGACATCGACACGCTGCTGACCAGGGTGCAGCAGGTGCGCCGCCAGGGCTGGAGCCTGGTGAACCAGGAGCTGGAAGAGGGCCTGATCTCGCTGGCCGCGCCCATCATAGACCGTGGCGGCCGGGTGATCGCCGCGCTCAACCTCAGCGGCCAGGCCAACCGCACCAATACCAAGGTGGCACAGGAAACCCTGCTGCCCGCGCTGCAGCGCGCCGCGCGCACGATCTCGCAACGGCTGGGATAATCAGCGCCTCTTCAGGACTCTTCCCATGATGTTCCAGCCCTCCCAGGCCGATGTGCGCCGCTTTTTCTGCGGCGTCTACGCCAAGTCCCGCGCCGGCCAGCCGCTGGAAGCCATCGAGCTGCTGGCCAGCCAATGGATCAACGAGCACCCCGAGTACCACGCCGAATTCGCCGACGTCGACGCTGCGCTCGCCCACATGGCAAACGCCGAGCCCGGACGCGAGAACCCGTTCCTGCACCTCTCCATGCACCTGTCGATCAGCGAGCAGTGCAGCATCGACCAGCCGCGCGGGATACGCCAGGCTGTGGAGCTGCTGGCCGCCAGGCGCGAGGACCTGCACGCGGCGCACCACGAGGTCATGGACTGCCTGGGCCGCATGGTCTGGGAAAGCCAGCGCGCGGGCCGCCCCCCCGATGGCGCGGCCTACATCGCCTGCGTGCAGCAGCGCGCCACCAAGGACTGACCTACGCCCGGACAGGCTGCTTGGGGGTTTCGTCGCAGGCCAGCGTCAGGCGCCGTGGCCGAAGAAAAAAAAGCCGCTCATCGAGCGGCTTTTTTGTGTGGACCGGGAACAGCTCAGCGGAACTTGCTCTGCGGAACGGTCTTGAGTTCGCTGGGCAGGCTGCTGATGTGCTTGGCCAGTTCCTTGAGCTCGGCATTGCTGAACTGCTTGGCGATGCCACCCATGATGCCGTTGGAACGGCCCCAGCTGGCCTGGCCCTCGACCTTGTAGGACTTGAGCGCGACGAAGAGATAGTCGGCCGGCTGGCCACCGATCTTGGGATAGCTCGGATCGACCGGCTTGTTGAAGTTGTCACCGTGGCAGGCGATGCAGCCGCCCTTGTTCAGCAGCTCGGCCACCTTGGCCGAGGGGGCCGGTGCGGCCTTGACGGCGGTGGTACCGGTCTTGCCGTGGCCTTCATAGAAGGCGGACACGTCGGCGATGTCCTGCTCGCTCAGGCTTTCGGCGATGGCGCGCATGGAGGGGTGCTTGCGCTCGCCCTTCTGGTAGGCCGTCAGGGCCGAGGCGATGAACTTGGCGTTCTGGCCCGAGATCATGGGCACGCGGTAGACCTCGGGGAAGCTGGCCTGATAGCCCGGGATACCGTGGCAGCCGATGCACATGGCCACCTTGGCCTCGCCGGCCTTGGCGTCACCCTTGAGCTCCTGGGCGTGGGCGGAGAACACCGTCGCAGAAGCGACAAGCAGCGAGGAGAGCGTCAGCGACAGATTCTTCATTTTGCGAGGACAATCAGTCTGTGGTTGAATAAATCAGCCTCACATTATATCGGTCGGTTTCCCCGGCCCCCCAGCCCCCCTGCGCCCATGAAATTCCAAGGTACTTCGAACTACGTCGCCACCCAGGATCTGATGCTGTCGGTGAACGCCGCCATCACCCTCAAGCGCCCCCTGCTGGTCAAGGGCGAGCCCGGCACCGGCAAGACCATGCTGGCCGAGGAAGTGTCCCAGGCCCTGGGCCTGCCGCTGCTGCAGTGGCACATCAAGTCCACCACCAAGGCGCAGCAGGGCCTGTACGAGTACGACGCGGTCAGCCGCCTGCGCGACAGCCAGCTGGGCGACGAGAAGGTCAAGGACATCCACAACTACATCGTCAAGGGCGTGCTCTGGCAGGCTTTCACGGCCGACCAGCCCGTGGCCCTGCTGATCGACGAGATCGACAAGGCCGACATCGAATTCCCCAACGACCTGCTGCGGGAAATCGACCGCATGGAGTTCTACTGCTACGAGACGCGCGAGCTCATCAAGGCCAAGCACCGGCCCCTGGTCTTCATCACCTCCAACAACGAAAAGGAGCTGCCCGACGCCTTCCTGCGCCGCTGCTTCTTCCACTACATCAAGTTCCCCGACGCCGAGACCATGGCCAAGATCGTGGCCGTGCACTTCCCCGGCCTCAAGCAAGAGCTGCTGGGCGCCGCCATGAAGACCTTCTTCGACGTGCGCAACCTGCCCGGCCTGAAGAAGAAGCCCTCCACCAGCGAGCTGCTGGACTGGCTCAAGCTGCTGCTGGCCGAGGACATCCCGGCCGAGACCCTGCAGAGCAAGGACGACAAGGTGGCCGTGCCCCCGCTGGTGGGCGCCCTGCTCAAGAACGAACAGGACGTGAGCCTGTTCGAGAAGCTGGTCTTCATGCAGAGGCACAACCGATGATGGCCAAGCGGCCCCTGCTCCAGGACATCCTCGTGCTGGCCGGCAGCTTCCTGGCCGGTGCCGTCATCGGCTACTTCATTGCCCACCTGCAGGGCATGGACGCGCTGGCCGGCAGCCAGGCCGGCTGGGTGATCACCCTGCTCGGCGGCGTGGTCAGCTTGCGCCTGGCCTGGCGTCTCCGCGTGGCCAGCCGGAAAGGCTGAAATGGCCTTCGTCGAGCCCGTCACCCTGGCCCTGCGCGGCGTGCGTCTGGTGCCGCTGGCACTGGAACACGAAGCCGGCCTACGCGCCGCGGCGGCCGATGGCGAGCTCTGGAATCTGCGCGTGACCGGGGTGCCAGCACCGGGCGAGACCCGCGCCTACATCGAGACCGCGCTCCAGATGCGCGCCGACGGCAGCCGCTTCGCCTTCGCCGTGGAGGACGAACTCAGCGGCCGCGTGCTGGGCAGCACCAGCTACCACGACATCCTGCCCGCCGTGAGGCGCTTGGAGATCGGCTACACCTGGTACGCCAAAAGCGTGCAGCGCACCCACGTCAACACCTGCTGCAAGCTCATGCTGCTGCAGCACGCCTTCGACACCCTGGGCTGCCACGTGGTGGGCTGGCGCACCGACAACTACAACCACGCCTCGCAAGCCGCCATCGAGCGCCTGGGCGCAAAGAAAGATGGTGTGATCCGCGGCCACGCGCTGCGCCGCGACGGCACCATCCGCGACACCGTGATGTACAGCCTGCGCAGTGGCGAGTGGCCCGAGGTCCGTGCGCATCTGAACTACCTGCTGGACAAACCGCGCTGAAAAGGAGATCTCATGCTGATCGACTTCTTCTACACCCTGCGCGCCGCCAAGCTGCCGGTGTCGGTCAAGGAATATCTGACCTTGCTTGAGGCGCTTCAGGCGGGCGTGGTCGGTCCCAAGGCCGCCCCCGAAAGCGAAGGCGGGAGTTCCGGCTATTCGGTCGACGATTTCTACTACCTGAGCCGTACCTCGCTGGTGAAGGACGAGAAGCACTACGACAAGTTCGACCGCGCCTTCTCCGCCTACTTCAAGGGCGTGGAGCTGCTGACCGACTTCACCAAGGACGTTCCGCTGGAATGGCTGCGCAAGAACCTGGAGCTCAACCTGAGTCCCGAGGAGAAGGCTGCCATCGAGAAGATGGGCTGGGACGAGCTCATGGAGACGCTGAAGAAGCGCTTCGAGGAACAGAAGGAACGCCACGAGGGCGGCAGCAAGTGGATCGGCACGGGTGGCACCAGCCCTTTCGGCGCCAACGGCTACAACCCGCAGGGCATCCGCATCGGCCAGGACAAGAGCCGCAACAAGAGTGCCGTCAAGGTCTGGGACCAGCGCGCCTACCAGGACTACGACGACAGCCAGGAGCTGGGCACGCGCAACATCAAGGTCGCGCTGCGCCGCTTGCGCCGCTTCGCGCGCGAAGGCCACGAGCTCGAGCTGGACCTGGACGACACCATACGCTCCACCGCCGCCAATGCAGGCTACCTGGACATCAAGATGGTGCCCGAGCGCCACAACAATGTGAAGGTGCTGCTGCTCATGGACGTGGGCGGCACCATGGACGAGCACATCGCCCGCGTGGAGGAACTCTTCAGCGCCACCAAGACCGAGTTCAAGCACCTGGAGTTCTACTACTTCCACAACTGCGTCTACGACTTCATGTGGAAGAACAACCGCCGCCGCTACAGCGAGAAGTTCCCGACCTGGGACATCATCCGCAAGTACAACAAGGACTACAAGCTGATCTTCGTGGGCGACGCCACCATGAGCCCCTACGAGATCCTGCAGCCCGGCGGCAGCGTGGAATACAACAACGAGGAAGCCGGCGCCGAATGGCTGCAGCGCCTCATCAACGCCTTCCCCAAGTTCGTCTGGATCAACCCCGAACCGCAAGGCGTCTGGCAGTACCGCCAGAGCATCAGCATCATGCAGCAGCTCATGAACCACCGCATGTACCCGCTGACCATCAAGGGCATCGAGGAAGCGATGCGGCTGCTGACCAAGTAGCGCCCCGGGGTCTGGGCCCAGCTCAGGCGCGCGCCTTACAATCCCCCCGCCCGTCTCCGTAGTTCAATGGATAGAACGGCCCCCTCCTAAGGGGCAGATACAGGTTCGATTCCTGTCGGGGGCACCAAGGAGCAGCCCAGTATCCGTGCAAACACCGCGTTTGCACCGCGTGAGAGAACTTCAAGGTGGTCCCGCGAGGACTGGGCTGCTGCCGGTTTCAAAGACACTTTGTTAAGGTGGTCGATGAAACCGGAGGTGGTGTATGGAAATGAGAAGGAAATTCAGCCGCGAGTTCAAGCTTGAGGCGGTGCGGCTGGTC
>JBKBHP010000007.1:0-173228 GCA_046299695.1 Hylemonella sp. | reverse complement strand
TCGGTGTTCCTGCACCATGCGCACGGCACGTTCCCGGACTTCGGGTGAAAATTTGGTTGACTTGTTCATGGCTCCATTCTCTTAAGAGTCGGAGCCTCCTCAAAATCCGGGGCGATTCACTCATCGTCGTGAAGTTTCCGGTTCACATTAACCTGGAAGCCTTCGTTAGCCAAGGTCTTCTCCACATACTCGACTAACTCCTCAAGCGCACGCCCGTCGTTTCTCATGACTATCATCCCTTGTGAGCGAAGAAGTGTTTATGAGCTCCTCTGGCTCATGTTAACTAGTCTTTGAAAATCTCTTTTGCGCCGTCGATTCCTGTCTCACCAACATCGTTCACCCCGACAAACACCAAACCCCGCCGCAGCGGGGTTTGTCTTTGGTGAGCGCAGAATTCGCTCAGCCCATGTGCAAGCCACCATTGACCGAGAAGTCCGCCCCCGTCGAATACCCGCCCTCCTCACTCGCCAGCCAGGCGATGATGGAGGCGATCTCGCTGGGCTGGCCCAGGCGTTTGACGGGGATGGTGCCGACGATCTTTTCCAGCACGTCGGGGCGGATGGCCTTGACCATGTCGGTGCCGATGTAGCCCGGGCTCACGGTGTTGACCGTCACTCCCTTGTTGGCCAGCTCCTGCGCCAGCGCCATGGTGAAGCCGTGCATGCCGGCCTTGGCGGCCGAGTAGTTGGTCTGGCCGGCCTGGCCCTTCTCGCCGTTCACCGAGCTGATGTTGATGATGCGGCCCCAGCCTTTTTCCACCATATCGCCCACGACCTGCTTGGTCACGTTGAACATGGAGTTGAGGTTGGTCTCGATCACGGCGTCCCAGTCCTCGCGCGTCATCTTGAGGAACATGCGGTCGCGGGTGATGCCGGCGTTGTTGACCAGCACGTCGATGGAACCGTGCTCGGCCTTGGCCTTGCCAAAGGCTTCCACCGTGGATTCCCACAGGCCCACATTGCCGACCGAGGCGTAGAAGGTGTAGCCCTGGGCCTTCTGCTCGGCCAGCCATTTGGCGTGGTCACGCGTGGGGCCGCAGCCCGCGATGACCTTGAAGCCCTCTTTGTGCAGGCGCTGGCAGATGGCGGTACCGATGCCGCCCATGCCACCCGTCACATACGCCACTTTCTGACTCATGATGTCCTCCTCGTCAAACCTTGGATATCAATCTACGCGCGGGTACCGCGGCCGGCTAGCTAGGCAAAACCCGCGGCGTGCAAACCCTTAGCGCTCAATCGTCAACGCAACTCCCATGCCACCGCCGATGCACAGGCTGGCGATGCCCTTCTTCGCATCGCGACGCTGCATCTCGTGCAGCAGGGTGACCAGGATGCGGCAGCCGGAAGCACCAATCGGGTGCCCGATGGCAATCGCGCCGCCGTTGACGTTGACCTTGCTGGTGTCCCAGCCCATCTCCTTGTTCACGGCACAGGCCTGGGCCGCGAAGGCTTCGTTGATCTCCAGCAGGTCCAGGTCCGCAGCCTTCCAGCCGGCACGCGCCAGGGCCTTCTTCGACGCCGGCACCGGGCCCATGCCCATGGTGGCTGGGTCCAGGCCGCTGGTGGCGTAGCTGGCGATACGGCCCAGGGGCTTGAGGCCGAGGGCTGCGGCCTTCTTGGCCGTCATCACCATCACCGCGGCGGCGCCGTCGTTGATGCCCGAGGCATTGCCCGCGGTCACACCACCGGCCTTGTCGAAGGCGGGGCGCAGGCCGGCCAGGGCTTCGGCATTGGTCTTGCGGTTGATGAACTCGTCGGCGTCAAAAGCAATCGGATCGCCCTTCTTCTGCGCCAGCAGCACGGGCACGATCTCGGCCTTGAACTTGCCTGCGTCCTGCGCGGCAGCCGCCTTCTGCTGGCTGGCCAGGGCCAGCGCGTCCTGCATCTCGCGGGTGATGCCGTATTGCTTGGCCACGTTCTCGGCCGTGATGCCCATGTGGTACTGGTTGTAGACGTCCCAGAGGCCGTCGACGATCATGGTGTCGATGAGCTTCCAGTCGCCCATGCGCTGGCCGTCGCGCGAATTGGGCAGCACGTGGGGCGCGGCGCTCATGTTCTCCTGCCCGCCGGCGATGACGATCTCGCTGTCGCCCGTGGCCACGGCCTGGGCGGCCAGCATCACGGCCTTGAGGCCGGAGCCACAGACGGCGTTGATGGTCAGCGCCGGGATTTCCTTGGGCAGGCCGCTCTTGATGAGTGCCTGGCGTGCCGGGTTCTGGCCCGCCCCCGCCGCCAGCACCTGGCCCAGGATGACTTCACCCACCAGATCGGGTGCGATCTTGCTGCGGGCCAGCAGCTCCTTGATGACGATGGAGCCGAGCTCGGTGGCCGGGGTCTTGGCGAGGGCGCCGCCAAACTTGCCCACGGCGGTACGTGCGGCGGTGACGATGACGATGTCTTCCATGATGGACTCCTTGATGCTCTTCATTGAGCTTTCTGTTTGACGTAACGGCCGGGCGCGGCCTCGATGGCTTTGTACTTGCTGCCCTTGCCGTATTTCTTGGGCGCCGCAACCTGCTTGCCGGCCTGGGCCTGGAGCCAGGCGGCCCAGTCGGGCCACCAGCTGCCGGCGTGTTCTTCGGCGCCTTCGAGCCAGGCATCGAGCGTCTTGGGCAGCTTGCCGTCCTTGCGGATCCAGTGGCTGCGCTTCTTCTTCTCGGGCGGGTTGATCACCCCCGCGATGTGGCCCGAGGCGCCCATGACAAAACGCTTCTTGCCCGGCAGCAGCTGGGTGCTGGCGTAGGCGCCGCCGATGGGCACGATGTGGTCCTCGCGCGAGCCGTAGATGTAGACTGGCAGATCGACCTTGCGCAGGTCCACCTTCTGGCCGCAGACCGTGAGCTTGCCCGGCTTGGCGAGGTTGTTTTCCAGGTAGGTGTTGCGCAGGTACCAGGCGTAGAACGGTCCGGGCAGGTTGGTGCTGTCGCTGTTCCAATACAGCAGGTCGAAGGGCGGCGGGGTTTCGCCCTTGAGGTAGTTGCCCACGACATAGTTCCAGACCAGGTCGTTGGGCCGCAGGAAGCTGAAGGTGGAGGCCAGGTCGCGCCCGGCCATCAGGCCGCCCTGCCCCATCTGCTGCTCGCGCAGCGCCACCATCTTCTCGTCGATGAAAACGTCGAGGATGCCGGTGTCGGAAAAATCGAGGAAGGTGGTGAGCAGCGTGAGGCTGTGCACCGGCTTCTCACCGCGTGCGGCGAGCACGGCCAGCGCCGTGCCCAGCAGGGTGCCCCCCACGCAGAAGCCCAGGGCGTTGATCTGCTCGGCCCCGCTGATCTCGCGCGTGACTTCGACGGCGCGGATGACGGCGTATGCGATGTAGTCGTCCCAGGTGTTGTGGCCCAGGCTTTCGTCGGGGTTGCGCCAGCTCACGACAAAGGTGCGGTGGCCCTGGGCCACGGCGTAGCGGATCAGCGAGTTGTCGGGCTGCAGGTCGAGGATGTAGTACTTGTTGATGCAGGGCGGCACGAGCAGCAGGGGGCGCTCGTAGACTTTATCGGTCAGCGGCTTGTACTCGATGAGCTGGAAGAGCTCGTTCTCGTAGACCACGGCGCCTTCGCTCGTGGCCACGTTCTGGCCGACCTCGAAACGGCTCTCGTCCGTCATGCTCACATGGCCCTGGCCCAGGTCGTGCAGCAGGTTCTGAAGGCCCTTGGCGATGCTCTCACCCTTGGTTTCGATGGCCTTCTTCTGTGCCTCGACGTTGAAGGCCAGGTAGTTGCTGGGCGCGCTGGCCGCCACCCACTGCTCCACGGCAAAGCGGATGCGGGCACGGGTCTTCTCGTCGGCCTGCACGGCCTCGGCCAGCTGCATCAGGAAGCGCGCATTGAGCAGGTAGGTCGAAGCCGCGAGCGAGGCGTAGGGGTTCTCGGCCCAGGCCGGGGCGGCGAAGCGCCGGTCGCTGCTGGCTGCGGGGCCGGCGCCTTGCATGAGGGCCGTCATGTCCTGCAGGTACTGCTGCTGCAGGGCCTGCAGCTTGTCGGGCGGGACCGAGACCATGATCTCGGGCAGGGCCGACAGGCCAGGCATGTTGGCGGCGGGCAGGTTCTGGTAGGGCTGCCAGGCCTGGGTCCAGGCCTGCTGGAACTGTTGCGCCGCCTGGGCCCAAAATTCGCGGGTATCCTGTGTCACACCGGGTCCTCGTGCTGGAATTTGCATCCAGTATCTCAGGCCTGCCCTCCAAGAGGCTGACATTTGTCAATTAACCCATGTTCCTGATACTGATAGCCATCGGCTGGATCTACGTTGCGCTCATGATGGCCGTGGCCGAGGCGACGAGTACCGTGGGCAGCGTGCTGGGCGCCGTCATCACCTTTGTCCTCTACGGCGTGGGGCCCGTGCTGCTGCTGCTCTACATCCTGGGTACGCCGGCGCGCAAGAAGCTGCGCAAGCAGCGTGAGGCCGAGGAGCTGGCCGCCTGGCAGGCGGCCCAGCCACCCTCAGACGCGCCAGATGCAGGCGGCCAGCCGCCCGCTGACGCGGTCACGCCGGTGCGAAAAGAACCGTGAGGTCTGTGTGACGGTGCACCAGGATGGGGTGCCGTCGTTGCCGTAGATCTGGGTGATGCCCAGACGGGTCAGGCGCTGGCGTGCCAGGGCCTGCAGATCAGCCCGCCATTTGCCCGGATTCGCCAGGGGCGTGAAGCAGAGCGCGGCCCGCGCGTCCTGCGCCTCGAAGGCCGCCCGGACCTCGTCCCCGACCTCGAAGGCCTGCGGCCCGATGCAGGGCCCGAGCCAGACCATCAGCTCGCGCGCCGGTCGGTCCAGCGCCGCGTGCAGCGACTCCAGCACGCCCACCCCGCCCTGCCCGGCCAGGCCGCGCCAGCCCGCGTGGGCGGCGGCCACAAAGCTGCCCTGCGCGTCCGTGAACAGCAGGGGCAGGCAGTCGGCCACCATGATGGTGCAGGCCACGCCGCGCTCGCGCGTGAGGCAGGCATCGGCCTCGCTGCCCTGGGGCGTGTGCGCGTCCAGCATCAGCACACCGTGGCTGTGCACCTGCTTGAGAAAGACCGGATGGGCACCCAGGGCCTGGGCCAGCACGGCACGGTTGGCACCGACGGCCAGGGCATCGTCGCCCACGTGGTCGCCGAGGTTGAGGCTGTCATAGGGGGCGGCCGAGCGGCCACCCGCGCGCGTGGTGCAGACCGCGCGCACCGAGGCCGGCGCGGGCCATTGGGGGGTGATCCAGTCGGGGTGCACGGGACGCTCAGGGCTCGTTGTCGGGACAGTTCGAGGGCTGGGCCTGCTGGAAGGCCGGGTGGCGCATGCAGGCGTCGAAGGCAGCCAGGGTCAAGGGCAGGCCCTCGAGATTCGTCTCGAAGCGCCGGGCGTTGAAGATCTGCGGCACCAGGCAACAGTCGGCCAGCGTGGGCGTATCGCCCCAGCAGTAGACCGAGGGCGGCAGGCCCGCGGCCTGGCGCTGCGCGGCCAGACCGGCGAGCTGGCGCTCGAAGGCCTCCAGGCCCTCGCGCACCCAGTGGCGGTACCAGCCGTTCTTGGCGTCTTCGCTGACCTGCAGCTCACGCACAAGGTACTTGAGCACGCGCAGGTTGTTGAGCGGATGGATCTCGCAGGCTACGGACTGCGCCAGGGCGCGCACGCGGGCCCGGCCCAGCGCGTCAGCCGGCAGCAGCGGCGGCTGGGGATGGGTCTCGTCCAGGTACTCGATGATGGCCATGGACTGGGTGAGGCGCGTGCCGTCGTCGTCTTCGAGCAGGGGCACGAGGCGGTCGGGCGAGATCTCGGCATAGGCCGGCTGCTTCTGGTCGCCGCGCGCCAGGTGCACGGGCAGGTACTCGTAGTCCAGGCCCTTGAGGGTCAGCGCGATGCGCACGCGGAAGGAGGCGGACGAGCGGAAGTAGTTGTAGAGCTTCATGCCGCGAGGATACCCCGGGGCCGCGGGCTGGGAGAGAATGCGGGCATCGCCACCCTGTACGAGGAGCCTCGCCCATGATTCTGGAAATCGCCGACATCCGCATCCACGCCGACCAGCAGACCGCCTTTGACGAGGCCATCCAGCGCGGCCTGGACAAGGTCATCAGCCAGGCCCGCGGCTACCGCGGCTTCAAGGTCAACAAGGGCGTGGAGCACCCGGACCGCTACGTGCTGATGATCTTCTGGGAGACGCTCGAAGACCACACGGTGCACTTCCGCCAGTCGCCGGCCTTCGCCGAGTGGCGCGCCATCGTCGGGCCCTTCTTTGCCAGCCCACCCCAGGTGGAACACTTCACGCTGCTGGCGAAGTCGGGCTAGGATTCAGTCCCTCTGCTCATGGCCGGCCACGAGCTTCCCTAGCAGGCGGACGAACTGCTCGCGCTCGGTGGCGTTGAGCGGCTCGAGGATGCGGGTCTGCACGCGGGCGACGGCACGCTTCATGCGCAGCGCGGTCTCGGCACCCTCGGGTGTGACCCAGAGCAGCTTGCGCCGGCGGTCGTCCGGATCGGATTCGCGCCGCACCCAGCCCTTGGCCTCGAGCCGACCGATGACCGAGCCCGAGGTGGCCGGATCGAAGGCCACGCGCGCGGCCAGCGTGACCTGGTCCGTGCCCGGGGCATCCATCAGGGCGTGCAGGATCGAGAACTGCACGGGCGTCATGTCGAAATCGGCGGTCTCCTCCATGAAGGCGGCGACCGAGAATTGGTGGGCCCGCCGGATCAGGTGACCGGGCGCGGCCTGGAAGTGAAAGCTCTTGCTCATGGCGTCAGGGTGTGGCACCGGAGTCTAGTGGCATCTCCCTTCGGGTAAACCCGGAGGGTCAGTTCCACCATCGGTATGCACACTTATTAAAGTGCGATCCACGCACCGAGACAAGCCCCGGCCCCAGTCCGCTCCCTCGAAAGTCCCATGAACGCCCCCCACCCCGCCCAGGCTGCGCGCCAGACGCTGTACCGCGAGATGTCGCCGCTGCACCTCACGCCGCTGTGGGAGGTACTGCACGCGCTGGTGCCGCCGCAACCGGCTACGCCCTGCGTGCCGGCACTGTGGAAATACAAAGACGTGCGCCCCTTCCTGATGCGCGCCGGCGAGCTCATCACGGCCGAGGAAGCGGTTCGCCGCGTGCTGATCCTGGAGAACCCCGCGCTGCGCGGCCAGTCGGCCATCACGCAGTCGCTCTATGCAGGGCTGCAGCTCATCCTGCCCGGCGAGGTGGCCCCGGCGCACCGCCACACGCAAAGCGCGCTGCGCTTCATCGTCGAAGGCACGGGCGCCTATACGGCCGTGGACGGCGAGCGCACCACCATGCACCCGGGCGACTTCATCATCACGCCGAGCTGGACCTGGCACGACCATGGCAACGAGGTGGACGAGCCCGTGGTCTGGCTCGACGGCCTGGACATCCCCATGCTGCGCTTCTTCGACGCCGGCTTTGCCGAGAACAGCCCCGAGAAGTCGCAGCGCGTCACACGCCCCGAAGGCGCCAGCCAGGCGCGCTACGGCCATACGATGGCGCCGGTGCGCGGTGACGCGCCCTACGGCGCGACCTCGCCGATCTTCAGCTACCCCTACGCCCGCAGCCGCGAGGCCCTGCATCAGCTCGAACGCACCACGCCCCTGGACGCCTGGGACGGCTGGAAGCTGCGCTATGTGAACCCGCTCACGGGCGGCACCCCCATGCCCACGATGCAGCCCTTTCTGCAGCGCCTGCCCGCCGGCTTCGACGGCCGGGCCTGGCGCCAGACCGACGGCGCGGTCTACAGCGTGGTGGACGGTGCGGGCACTGCGTACATCGAAGGGCCCGGGGGATCGCTACGATACGAATTTGAAGCCCGCGACCATTTCGTCGTGCCCTCGTGGCAGACGCTGCGCCTGCAGTCCGACGGCGGTTGTGTTCTCTTCAGTTTTACCGACCGCCCGGTGCAGCAGGCCCTGGGCATCCACCGCGAAGAAAGGCTCGCATGAGTTTCGTCATCCCCGCACCGGCTCCCGTCTCGGTGCCCGTGGTCGGCAGCGCCGACCGCTTCCCCGTCGGCCGCATCTACTGCGTGGGTCGCAACTACGTGGCGCACGCCCAGGAAATGGGTTTCACTGGCCGCGAGCCGCCTTTCTTCTTCATCAAGCCCGCCGACAACTGTCTGGTCATCGAGCCGGGCCAGACCGGCACCCTGCACTACCCGAGCCTGACCCATGACTTCCACCACGAGATCGAGCTCGTGGCCTGCATCGGTGTCGGAGGGAAGAACATCAAGGCCGCCGACGCGAAAAAGCACATTTGGGGCTACGCCGTGGGCCTGGACATGACGCGCCGCGACCTGCAGGGCGAACAGAAGAAGCTGGGCCGCCCCTGGTGCATCGGCAAGACCTTCGACGAGGCCTGTCCCATCGGCGCCATCACGCCCGCGGCGCAGGCCGGCGACGTGGACCAGGCCGAGATCTGGCTGCAGGTCAACGGCCAGGACCGCCAGCGCAGCGACGTGAGCAAGCTGATCTGGAACATCGGCGAAATCATCGAGCACCTCACGACCGCGTGGGAGCTCAAGCCCGGCGACCTGATCTACACCGGCACGCCCGAGGGCGTCGCCGCTGTGGTGCCCGGTGATGTGATGCACGGCGGTGTGGCCGGGCTCACGAGCATCCAGCTCCAGGTTGTCTGACGAGCCATCAAGCCGCACCCCTACAATCGCGGCCCATATGTTTCACAAGCTGTTGGGAAAGCTGGCCGGGCTCTGCGCCATCCTGGCCGGTGTACTGCTGACCGGCATCACCCTGATGACCTGCCTCAGCGTGCTGGGGCGCAACACCACGGGCACCACCCTGGTCGGTGATTTCGAACTCACGGGCGTGGCAGCCGGCGCGGCCATCGCCCTCTTCCTGCCCTGGTGTCAGCACCGGCGCGGCAACATCATCGTGGACTTCTTCACCAGCCGCGCGAGCGCGCGCACCAACGCTGCGCTCGATCGCCTGGGCGCCTTGCTGCTGGCAGCCGCCATGGGCCTGCTGGCCTGGCGCACGGTGCTCGGCGGCCTGAGCGCCTGGAAGACACAGTCGGCCACCATGATGCTGGGCTTCCCCGAGTGGATCGTCTACTGCTTCATGGTGCCGCCGCTGGTGCTGACGGCAGTCATCGCGCTGTGGCAGGCGGCGGCCGGCTTCGAGACCGAGGGGCACGCATGAGCGCCGCCGGGCCGTCCCAAGGCGCGAGCGCCCCCTCGGGGGGCAGCGCAGCACACGAAGTGGCCAGCGTGGGGGCCTGTACATGAGTCCGCTGCTGCTGACGGTGATGATCTTCGGCATCATGCTGGGGCTGATGGCCGTGCGCATCCCCATCGCGATCGCCATGTTCGTGGCTGGCTGCACGGGCTATCTGGCCCAGGCTGGCTGGCTGCCGCTGGCCAACTTCCTCAACACCCAGGCCTTCGCGCGCTTTGCGAGCTACGACCTCTCGGTGATTCCGCTCTTCATCCTCATGGGTCATTTCGCGACCCAGGGCGGCATCTCCAAGGCCCTGTTCGCCTTCGCCAGCGCGTTGATGGCTGGTGTGCGCGGCGGCCTGGCCATGGCCTCGGTCATGGCCAGTACGGCCTTCGGCGCAATATGCGGCTCGTCCGTGGCCACGGCGGCCACGATCACCTCGGTGGCCCTGCCCGAAATGAAGCGCCACGGCTATTCGGGCCGTCTGGCCACGGGCACGCTGGCGGCCGGTGGCACGCTGGGCATCCTGGTGCCGCCCTCGGTGCCGCTGGTGATCTATGCCATCCTGACCGAGCAGAACATCGCCAAGCTCTTCGCCGCGGCCATGGTGCCGGGCATCATCGCCATGCTGGGCTATATGGCGGCCATCGCGCTCTACGTGCGCTTCGTACCCGGCCATGCGCCTGAACATGATGTGGTGACCGAGCGCGTGAACCGCCAGTCATTGCTGGGCGTGCTGCCGATCGCGCTGATCTTCCTGCTGGTCTTCGGCGGCATCTACGGCGGCATCTTCACGCCCACCGAAGGCGCGGCCGTGGGCGCGGCAGCCACCTTCGTGGCCGCGCTGTTCAAGCGCGAGCTCGGCTGGGCCAAGATCAAGCACTGCTTCCTGGCCACGGCCGAGAGCTCGGCCATGATCTTCATGATCTTCCTCGGTGCCGACCTGATGAACGCGGCCCTGGCGCTGACCCAGGTGCCGGCGCAGCTGGCCGCACTGGTGGGCGGCTGGGGCCTGCCGCCGCTGATGGTGGTCAGCTGCATCCTGCTGCTCTACGTGGTGCTGGGCGCGGTGATGGACGAGCTGTCCATGATCCTGCTGACCATCCCCATCTTCTTCCCGCTGGTCATGGGCCTGGACTTCGGCCTGCCCAAGGAATCGGTGGCGATCTGGTTCGGCATCATGGTGCTCATGACCGTGGGCTTCGGCCTGCTGGCGCCGCCCGTGGGGCTCAACGTCTACGTGGTCAACGGCATGGCCAGGGACGTGCCCATTGGCGAGAGCTACCGCGGCGTGCTGCCCTTCCTGGCCAGCGACGTGATCCGCACGCTGCTGTTGCTCTTCTTCCCGGCGATCTCGCTCTGGCTTGTGCAGTACGTCGGCTAGGCCGAGGCTGCGGGACAGATTTGAGGGAAAGCCCCAGCCCGCCCCGCACCGTTTTTCCGCTAAGGTGCCGGCACACCCAACGAGGAGACCCATCATGATCCAGCGCCGTACCCTGCTCAAGACCACTGCCGCCGCGGCAGCCCTGGGCGTGCCCACCCTGGGCCTGGCCCAGCAGAGCGTCACGCTCAAGTTCCACACCTTCATGTCCCCCATGTCCCTGGTCTGGCTGACCATGCACAAACCCTGGATGGACAAGGTCGAAAAAGAATCCAATGGCCGCATCAAGTTCGAGGCTTACCCGGCCATGCAGCTCGGCGGCACGCCCGTGCAGCTCTACGACCAGGCGCGTGACGGCGTGGTCGACGTGGTCTGGACCCTGCCGGGCAACACCGCGGGCCGCTTCCCGCGCGTCGAAGTCTTCGAGCTGCCCTTCATGCTCAACAACGCCGAGGCCACGTCCAAGGCCTATTGGGAATATGTGCAGACCGTGGCCGTGGACGAGTTCAAGGACACCCACCCGATTGCCCTGCACGTGCATGGCCCGGGCATGTTCCACGCGAAGAACAAGCAGATCAAGAGCCCGGACGACCTCAAAGGCATGAAGGTGCGTGGCCCGACCCGCCAGGTCACCAAGCTGCTGCAGGCCGTGGGCGCCACGCCCGTGGGCATGCCGCTGCCGCAGATCCCCGACGCGCTGTCCAAGGGCACGATCGACGCCTGCGTGATCCCCTGGGAGGTGGTGCCGGCCGTCAAGGTGCACGAGCTCACCAAGTTCCACACCGAGTTCCCGGCCGGCCACCCGGGCCTGTACACCACGACTTTCGTGATGACCATGAACAAGGCCAAGTACGAGTCGCTGGCGCCCGACCTCAAGAAGGTCATCGACAACAACTCGGGACTGGCCACCTCGGCCTGGCTGGGCAAGCAACAGCAGGAAAGCGATGTGCCGGGCCGCAAACCCTCGGTGGAGCGCGGCAACAGCATCTACACGCTCAGCAACGCCGAGGCCCAGGAATTCGTCAAGCGCTCAGCGTCGGTGGACGAAGAATGGGTGGCCGACATGAACAAGCGCGGCTTCGACGGCAAGAAGCTGCTCGACACCGCCAAGGCGCTGATCGCCAAGCACGGCAAGTAAGCCGGCTGTCCGCATCACCCACCAGCGCCCTTCGGGGCGCTTTTTCATGGCCGATAGGGCCTGTTCACACTCATTTCTCAAGTGCGAGCAGTGTGCAAACGGCGCCAATCTAGGCGCGCGACGTAGTCCAGACTGGCCGTCTGGGCAAGGGGTGCAACAACGAGTGGCGCCGTTTGCACCCTGTTCCCTTCGGGTTGTGGCCAAAAAAGCCATGCGGGGTGTTGCGCGGACTTGCCGGGGGCTACCCCGGCGGCGTCCACGCGCCTACCGCATGGCTTTTTTGATCCACAACGCATCTTGAGAAATGAGTGTGAACAGGCCCTAGTAACGCCCGCCGCGGATGAAGCGGACGATGCCCGCGGCGACCTCCGCTTCCTGCTCGACAAAGCCGTGGGGCGAGCGGCCCTCGCAGGCCTCGACGGCCGACAGGCCTGCGCGCCCCGGGCCGCCCTCCACCCGCACGAGCTGCTTGCGGGCGCTCGAAGCCCGCACGAGGATGCGTTCGTTCTCGGAGGCCGGCGAGCGCAGGCATTTGTCCTGCGCATGGCCGATCACGAGCAACGGAATGGTGATGGCTTCGAGCGGCAGATCGAACACGCTCTGGGCCACCCAGGGCTTGCTGCCGCGGGGATTGCCGGCCGTGACGGGCGACGTCAGCACCACACCGTCGGGCGCAACACGGCCTTGCAGGCGGCTTGCGGCATGGGCGGCCGAGATGGCGCCGCGGCTGGTGCCGATGACCCAGACCGGCAGGCCGCTGCGCTGGCGCAGATCGGCAATCACGCGGCCCAGATCCTGCGCGTGCTCAGGCGCTGTGCGGAAACCGCCCAGGCCGTCTTCCCCTTCGTGATCCGAGGGCGCGTCGAGCAGGGCTGTGGCGTAGCCCTGGGCCTGAAACAGCGACAGGGAACGCACAAGCGAGTTGCCCGTTAGCGCTTGCGGGCAGCCCTGTGCATCGAGGCGCAGATGGCCGCCACCGCCCACAAGCAGCAGCAGCACGGCCTGCGCTGCGGGGGGCGCGACATAGGCGTAGCTGCTGCGGGTGTCGCCATGCGTGGCCAGCGTCACACGCTCGCCGCAACTGGCGGCCAGCACGGATGCCGGCAAACCCGCCAGGGCGCAGGTCACAGCGATGCTCGTGAGGACTCGGTTCAGCAGGCGCATGGCATCACCCCGGCACGGCCTCAGGGTTGCGGCCTCACCAGCCGCACGATCAGCGCGGTCTTGCGCGCCACGTCACCGCGGGCCTCGCCGGAGCCCATGTGCACGGCCCAGCCCTGCTGCACTCCGAGACGGTCCTGGGTGCCGAGACTGCCGCGTGTGATGTTGTCGTAGGCATAGGGACTGCTTTGTGTGGTATCGATGCGTGAGGTGCTGGTCCAGGTCCAGTCCTGCGGATCACCCGGGAACAGCTCACGCCCCTGCTCGCTGCCAGCCCAGCGGCGCAGCTCGGTCAGGCGCGGCAGGCGCCAGGCCACGCCCTCGGCCTTGAAGCGCGCCGTCGCCAGGGCCGCGGCCTCGCCATGCGTCATCAGGCGGGGCTCACCGGCACAGGTCCGGCCGTTCCACTGCATGCCTTCGACGCAGCGCGGCCAGGCCAGCTTGCTGCGCGGATCGATGACATAGGCGCCGTCAGCGCTGGGCGTCGGCTGGGCAGCTGTCGTGGTCTGCGCGCCGGCCGAGCCCAGCGCTGCCAGCAGGGCGCTCAGCAGGGTCGCACGCATGGCTCTCATGGCTCAGGCTTTGACCAGCGCCAGCACCTCGGCAAAGGCCGGGTGCTCGGCGCTGCGCAGCCATTCGAAGGCCACCATCTCGGTGGTCACGAGCTCGGCGCCCGCACCGGCCAGGCGATCGAAGGCGGCATCTCGGTTGCGCTCGCTGCGCGAGCCGCAGGCGTCGGTCACCACCCAGACCTCGAACTCGTCGTCGAGCAGGTCCAGCGCCGTCTGCAGCAGGCAGACATGGGCTTCACAACCCGCGATGACCAAGGTGTTGCGCTCGGGTGCGGCCGGGGCCGGCTTCTGCAGATGCTTGGGCAGGCTGCGCGCATTGCCCTGGGGCGCGCGCGCAGGCGGGCGCAGCAGCTCGGCCAGGCCATCGGCCACGGCGCTGAAGCTCATCTTGGCCAAGGTCTTGCCGCCGGCTTGCGTGATCAGACTCTGCAGCTCGGGCACGGTGGCGCCCAGGCTGGCCGGGTTTTCCTCGGTAACGAAGGTGGGCACCTTGAGCAGGCGCGCCATCTGGGCCAGGCGTTTGGCATTTCCCAGCACGGCCGTGCCTTCGTGGATGGCCGGCATGAGCCGGGCCTGGTAGTCGACCAGCAGCAGCTGGGAGTCGTCGAGTTCGAGCAGCATGGTGTTCTTCAACAATGTCAGGCGATCTTCACGACCACGCGGCCACGCACCTGGCCGGCCATGAGCCGCTGGGCCTGGGCCACGGCGGCTTCGAGCGGAACCTCCTCGACCATGCGTTCGAGCAGGACCGGATCGAGGTCGCGCGCCAGGCGGTCCCAGGCGCGCTGGCGCCGGGCCAGCGGGGCCATCACCGAGTCAATGCCGGCCAGCGTCACGCCGCGCAGGATGAAGGGGGCCACCGAACCCGGCAGGTCCATGCCCTGGGCCAGGCCACAGGCCGTGACCACGCCGCCATAACGTGTCTGCGCCAGGGCGTTGACCAGGGTGTGGGAACCGACGGCGTCCACCACCGCGGCCCAGCGTTCCTTCTGCAGCGGCTTGCCGGGGCTGGCCAGTTCGGCACGATCGATCACGGTGCTGGCACCGAGGGCCTTCAGATAGTCGGCCTCGGCTGCCTTGCCCGTGGCGGCGGTCACCTTGTAGCCCAGCTTGCCCAGCAAGGCCAGGGCCACGCTGCCCACGCCGCCGGTGGCGCCCGTGACCAGCACCTCGCCATCACCGGGCTTCAGGCCATGGTCTTCGAGCGCCAGCACGCTGAGCATGGCGGTGTAGCCGGCGGTGCCGATGGCCATGGCCTGTCTGGGCGTGAAGGCGGCAGGCAGTTTGACGAGCCAGTCGCCCTTGAGCCGGGCTTTTTCCGCCAGGCAGCCCCAGTGCGTCTCGCCCACGCCCCAACCGTTGTGCACGAAGGTGTCGCCGGCCTTCCAGGCCGGGTGGCTGGATTCGAGTACTGTTCCCGCGCCATCGATGCCGGCCACCATGGGCCAGTTGCGTACGACCGGGCCCTTGTTGCACAGGGCCAGGCCGTCCTTGTAATTGAGGGTGGAGTACTGGACCGCCACGGTGACATCGCCAGCGGGGAGACGGGATTCATCCAGATCCTGCAGCGAGACCTGGAATCCGTTGGCATTGTCCAACAGGAGCGCCTTGAACATGGGGGTATTTCCTGTTAAAAACTCATTCAAATCAATGATTTGCAATGTCTTTCGCGAAAAAACTTTAATTGACAGCGCAAACTCGACCGACCTATCCTAACCGCATGAACGCCTGTCGTCGCATCTTTTTCCTGCTCCTGCTGGCCTGTGGGCAGGCCAGCGCGCGGGACGACGATCTGGAGCGCCTGCTGCAGGAACGCGGCCTGATGGACATGCCGGCGGCCCAGACCGCACGCCCGGCCCCGGATACCAGCGCGGCCGGTGCGCCCGCAGACCGCATGTCGGAGCTCGTGGTGGCCGCGATGGGTGCCATCGGTGTGCCCTACCGTTTCGGCGGCAACTCTTATGACGCCGGCTTTGACTGCAGCGGCTTTGTGCGCGCCGTGTATGGCCAGAGCATGGGCCTGACGCTGCCGCGCCAGGCGGCACAACAGGCCGCGGCCACGCACGTGATCGAGCGCGAGCAACTGCGCCCGGGTGATCTGGTGTTCTTCAACACCCTGCGACGTGCCTACAGCCACGTGGGCATCTATGTCGGCGACCACAAGTTCATCCATTCGCCCCGGCCCGGCGCGGCCGTCCGCATCGAGGACATGCGCGTGAACTACTGGAACCGGCGCTTCGACGGCGCGCGCCGTGTCACGGGCGATGTGCCGGTGCGCGCACCGGTGCAGGTGGCGGCCGATCCGGCCCTGCTGCTGCAAAACTATTGATACCGGTCGTTACCTCGACCGCGACCCGGCGCTGCCGCAAGTCCTGCCAGAATGGCGGCATGACGAACCGACGCCCCCTCCCCCGATCGATCGCCACCCTCCTCCTGTGTTTTGCGCTGTCTGCCGGCGCCCAGGCCCAGGCCCTCGACGGCCCGAGCTACGCCAATGCCGAGCCCCTGGGCACCGCCATGGAGAACTGGAGCTACCCCTATCCGGTGCAGATGCTGCAGTTCGAGATGGAAGGCCGGCCCGTGCGCATGGCCTATATGGACGTCAAGCCGCAGAACCCGAATGGCCAGACCCTGCTGCTGATGCACGGCAAGAATTTCGGCAGCGACTACTGGGCGAACACGCTCAAAGCCATGTCGACCTACGGCTACCGCGTGATCGCGCCGGACCAGATCGGCTTCGGCAAGTCCTCCAAACCCGAGATGCGCTACAGCTTCGCCACGCTGGCAGAGAACACCACGCGCCTGCTGGAACACCTCAAGGTGGGCCGGGTCACGGTCATCGGCAACAGCATGGGCGGCATGCTCGCCGTGCACTTTGCGCGCAAGTACCCGGAGCGCGTGGCCGCCCTGGTGCTGGAGAACCCGCTGGGCCTGGAAGACTATGTGACCAGCATTCCCGCGCAGCAGACCCCCACCCTCGTGCGCCTGGAGATGGCCCAGACCCCGGCCAGCTACCGCAACTTCGTCAAGGGCTATTTCCCGGTCTGGAAACCTGAATACGAGCGCTTTGTCGAACAGTTCGCACGCGTGCAGCTCAGCGGTGACTACCCGCGCTTTGCGCTGGTCTCGGCCCTGACCTACCAGATGATCTACGAGGGCCCCATCCTCAACGAGCTGCCGCGCCTCACGGTGCCTACGTTGCTCGTCATCGGCCAGAACGACCGCACGGTCTTCGGCCGCCGCTTCGCACCGCCCGAGGTGGTACGCCCCATGGGCAACTTCCCCCTGCTCGGGCGCACGGCCCAGATGAACATCCCGAGCGCCGTGCTCAAGGAGTTCAATGGCGTGGGCCATATGCCGCACCTGGAGCAGCCCGAGCGCTTCCACGCCGTCGTCATGGACTTCATCTACGGCAAAAAATAAACCCCGCAGGCTCGCGCCGGCGGGGTTTCACATGAGCGGTTGCCCTCAGGGGCTGGTGCTGGCCGGAGGTGCGGTCTTGCCATTGCCGGCGCCGGGGCGGCCCACCTTGTCCTGGATCCAGTTGTCGGCAGGCTTGAGCACTTTCTCGTTGACGGCCTCGAAACCTTTGCCGGCGCCCTTGTTGGCCGCAGAGACCCCCTTGTCAGCGCCTTCGCTCACGGTTTCGCCGACCTTCTTGACGGTACGGCTGGCCTTGTCGATGAAACGCTCCTCTTCGGCCTGGGCCAACGGCACGGCCAGCGCAGCGATCAGAGCGCACAGCACAGTGGTTTTCTTCATGGGTACAGACTCCTGCAAATGCTCGATGGGCCAGCCCATCGCAGAAGCCTGAATCTAGCACCCTTGTGCTATCCCGGGCCGTCTCAGGGTTCTTCCCGTGGGTTACCAGGCGCAAGATCGATTTCCACCGCCTGCCCCCGGTCCAGCAGCGTGGCGGCACCGGACGTCGAACTGCGCGTAACCTGCAGGCCGCTGGCGAGGAAGACCGGGGCCGCGCTCGGCGGGCGCTCGGCGGGCGCCGCACCGGGCGAATTCTCGGTGCGCGGGCTTCGACCCGGCACGATGCGATTGCTGTCCGTGGTGTCCGTCAGCTCCGGCTTGAGCTCGGCCCGACCATTGACCTTGATCACGCCGTCACCGGTATTGCTGACCTGGCTAAAGCTGCCACTGACCGTGCCGCTGGGGGCATCGAGGTTGAGGTTGCTGGAGGTGCCCGACAGGCTGACCCCTCCTTCGGCACGCACAGTGGCGGTCTGCGTCTGCAGCGCCAGCTGCACGCTGCCGCCGGACTCAACCGCCGCCACCGGCGCGCTCACACTGCCCGCCACGGCTGCGGCGGCCAGCGTGGCGCTCTGCGTGGCCACCACATCCACCTGGGCACTGCCCTGGGCTACGACGTCCACCGCCGCGCCGGCGATCGAACCGATGATGTTCTGCGCAGCCACCGAGGCATTGCCACCGGCAGTGATCGAGGCCATGACATCTCCGGCACTCTGCATCACCACACTGCCCAGGCTGATCGTGCTGCCCGTGACGTCGCCGCCGGCGTTCAGCGTGTTGCTGGCCGCGGCGTCGAGCGCGCGCAAGGTATGGGCGCTCAGCGCCACGGTGCCCAGCGCGTCGATCTGGTAGCTCTGCACCCAGAGTGTGTCGCTGAGCGAATAGCGGTTGGCCTGCACCTCGAAGCGCTTGAGAGGATCGCCCTGCGTGCCGCCGCTGCGCATGCTGACGTTGCCCCGGCTGCTGCCGCTGCCGGCGACCAGCCGCAGATCACGGGCCACGCCAGCGCCGTTCTGCACATCGCCGTTGAGACGGATGTCGCTGCCGGTGGTGGCCAGTCGCGTGTCGCCGAGCAGCTGCACATCGGCGTCGAAGGTGATCCCCGCCGCCCCGTCGACGGTGAGCCGCCCCGAGATGCCCGAACCCGCGGCCGTTGCGCCCAGGCTCAGCCCCTGCAGCGTTACCGCACCCAACTGCAGCACCTGTCGACGCTGCATCTGCACCTGCTCCGCATAGCTGCCGTCGGCCACGACTACCGTGTCGCCCGTGTCTGCCGCATCGAGGCCGCGCTGTACGCTGCCGCTGGACTGCGTGACATAGACCTTGCCGTTTTCCCAGCGCACCAGGCCGCGGCCCGCACCGTCCAGCGCATGGGTCACGCGGTCTTCGATGGCGAAGCCGTCGGCAGCGCCGACGAAGACCGCCGTGCGGGCATCCACCCGGGTGTTGTCGACCACGATATCCTGTCCGTTGTTGGCAAACTGCGTGCCGCTGATGGTCACCGTGGGCTGCCCTGCGGCCCCGTTGCTCAGGGTCTCGACGCGCAGGCCGGTGCCGTCAGAACCTTCGATGCGCCCGCCGCTGATGTGCACGCTCTGCAGACTGGCTGGGGCCGCGGCGTAGCTCGTATCGCCCGCGACACCACGCGTCTTGATCACCACCGCGGCGCGGCTGGAATCGCCCGAGCTGGCGCCGGAGTTGAGCACGGTGACGTTGTCGAAAGTCAGGCTGTCGTAGGCGTCGTACTTGAGGTTGATGTCGATGGCCGAGCCGTACTTCTGGTGCTGCGAGGACGTGGCCGGGGCGCCGTAGTTGCCGGCGTTGCTGACCGTGACGTTGCGCAGCGTCAGATTGTTGGCCGTCTCGAGGTACAGGCCCTTGAAGGTCGGGCCGCTGATGCTGACGTTCTCGAACAGAGCGTTCGCAAAGGAGCCGCTGGCCACGGGCTGGCCATCGACCAGGGTGTAGCCGTTGTAGGTCTGCACCCCGATCTGGCCACCGCTGATGCTGCTGTTGAGCATGCGGAAGTTGTCGGCGCGGGTGGTGGTGCCGTTGCGCACGGCATAGGTGTTGTCATGGAAGGCCACACGTTCGACCGTCACGCCATGGGCCACACCATTGAGCCGCAAGCCATAGGCATATTGCTCGATCGCCAGGTTCGAGAGCGTGACGTTGGAGGCGTTGTTGACCGTCACAGCGTCGCCGCTGCCCGCGCTGGCCGACCGCAGCACCGTGGTCCCCGGGCCCTCGCCTTCCAGGGTCAGCGTCTTGTTGAGGACAAGGTTCTCGCGATAGGTACCGGCACCAACGTGGACCGTGGCGCCGCTGTCGGCCCGCGCGATGGCGGCGGCGATGGACATCGCCTGGCCGCCACCGGCCTGCAGGTTGCCCACGCCAACCTCATAGCGCTGGGTCAGGCCCGTGCCGCTCCAGCCCTGGATGGTGCTGGACGTAAGGCCCGGCAGATTGACGGCAAAGTCATAGGCGTTCTGCCGTGTGGCCTGCAGCCAGGTGTACTGGCTGCTGCCGGCGCTGGCGTTGTTGCGCACCGCGTAACCGAAGCCGGTGATGTCCAGGCTGCCGAAATCGTGCAGGGCCGATTCGTCCTGCAGATAGACCGGATTGGCCTCACCGAACTGGTTGTTGCCCTCAATGCGGATGTTGTTCGTCCGCTGGTTGTAGCTGCGGTTGGCCTGGTAGAGCGCTACCCCACCCCAGTCGTTGTTGCGCGTGGTCGTGTGGCGCACGGTGACGTTGGCGCTGTCGGTGAGCTGCAGGCCCGCGCCTGCGCTGCTGCCTGCACCGCCAGCCACCGGTGCGCCATCGAGCGTCACGTGATCGATCAGCGCGCCGTCGACGCCGTTGAGATCCAGCTCGGCCTTGCCGGCACCGCGGCTCGTGACGTGCATGATGGTGAAGTTGCGCAAGCGTGCGTCCGCATTGCCCGAGGGCGAGACCTTGATGCCGTAGGCCGAGGCATAGAAGGCGGACGGGCCGAACAGGGTGAAGTCGCGCAGTGTCACGTCATCGGCGCTGACCTGCAGGCCATAACCGGCGCTCATGGCGCTGGCGTCGAACGTGGTCGAGGCCTCGCCCGCGCCAGCCAGCGTCAGGGGCTTGCTGATCTGCAGCGTTGACCCCAGCGTGTAGCTGCCCGCGGCGACCTGCACCCGGCCGCCGCGCACCACGGCGTTGATGCCGCCCTGGACGCTGTTGATCGGCGTGAG
Source organism: Hylemonella sp. (assembly GCA_046299695.1). Lineage (GTDB taxonomy): Bacteria > Pseudomonadota > Gammaproteobacteria > Burkholderiales > Burkholderiaceae_C > Hylemonella. The sequence goes on along the minus strand of JBKBHP010000007.1, from coordinate 152,863 downwards.
CAGGCTGCCCTGATTGCCCGTGGTACCGCTGCCGGCCACCTGCAAATGCGTGCGGTTGGAACTGGTGTAGCCCTGGTCCTGCACGCTCCAGCCGCTGTTGGCGCTGCTCAGATCCAGCAGGGCCTGCTGCCAGGCCAAGCTGGGGGCGACAGCGATGGGCGGGCTGTTGCTCAGGATGTTGCCGCTGCCGTCCAGATGGCCGTTGAGATGCAGATTCACACCCCATTCATTGCCCACCGCGCCCTGGGTGTTGCCGGCGATGGTGATGCCACTGCCATCGGTGTACTGCACCGAGATGCCGCTCTTGGTGTTCTCGATGCGGTTGCCGGTGATGCTGCCCGTGCTGTTGCGGCCGTGGACCAGGATGCCGTTGCGCAGGTCATGGATGTCGTTGTTGCGGATCGTGAAGCCGGTCACGCCATCGGCCACCGCGATGCCGCGGCTGATGTTGGGACGGGGCGTCGTCCCGTCGTAGTAGCTCGTATAGGGCGAGATCACCGGTCCGGCGATCTCGAGGTTCTCTACGGTCACGTGGTTGGCCCGGATGTTGATGCCGTTGACCTCGGCCAGATCGGACACGCGCACGCGCGCGCCGGCCTCACCCCGCAGCGTGAGGTTGGCCTTGTCAAGCACGATGGGCTGCGTGTGCTCGCCGGCCATGAGGGCCACCGTGGCGCCGTCACCCGCGCTGCCGGTGCGCGCGATCTTCACCGCGTCGGTCACGCGTGCATCCGGGCTGACCTCGATGCGCCTGGAGCTGCCGCTGAGCGCAGGTGCATCGAGTGCTGCGCGCAGCTGCACCGTGCCGCCATCGACCACGATCGCGCTATCGGCCTGCTGCACGCCTTCGAGGTTGATGGTGCCGGTCAGCAGGCCAGCTGCATCGCCTGTGCTCAGCAACAGATTTGCCCCTGCGAGGCTGGCACCGGTGGCGTTGTGCACCAGGGTGCCGGTCGCCCCGGCCGGCAGGGCAAACTCAAAGAGGCCACCGTTGAGGCTGACCGTGGCACGGTCGCTGCCGGCCAGCGCGATGCGTCCGCCCGTGGCAACGATCTGCCCCTCGTTGATCACCGAAGGCGCGACCAGGGCCACCAGACCGGCGTTCTGCGCCGTGATCTGCCCCTCGTTGCGCACGGTTCCCGTAGCTCCACTGATGGCGACGAAACCGGCGTTGACCTCATCCACAAAGCGGCTCGGGTCCACCGTCCCCGTAGTGGCGATCAGCGAGCCCACGTTGATACTCGCCCCGTTCCCGAACAGCACGCCGTTGGGGTTCATGAGCAACACCATGCCATTGGCCTGCAGACTGCCGTAGATCTGCGATAGCCCTCCTTCTGCCGAAACACGGTTCAGCACAGCGGCCTGCGCGCCGGGCTGAACGAACTCCACCGTGCGACCCGTCGCGATGTTGAAGGACTGCCAGTCGATGATAGCCCGGTTGCTGCTTTGGGTGAGTGTCAGGCTGTCGGTGGTCTGGGCGCTGCTCACGCTGCCCGCGGCCACGGTTCCGCCCATGGGCAGGCCGACTGTCGAGGGATTGATCTGCTGCGCACCCACCGGTGTGCCGAAGCACAGGGCCAGCGCCCAGGGCAGGGCCTTGAGTACGCGCGGATCGCGCTGTGCATGCAGGAACCTTTGTCGACTTTTCATGAGCGTACCCCTTGACGTCCAACGGCTAGAAGGAAATGAGCAGCGAGCCCAGCAGACGTGCCGACTTGCCCTCGCCCGACTGACTGGCCGGCGTTCTGGTCATGGGCCAGGCCGCTTCGAGCTGCACGGTGGCCGAGCCGACCAGGTGCAGCCGGGTGCCCAGGCCGGCGGAAGCCAGGCTCTGGTGCCAGGACGTTCCGGCCGACTGGGTACCAAAGCGCCCCACCTCCCCCACGTCATAGAAACCGAAGAGCTGCCAGGCACGCAACCAGTAGCCATCGCTGGCACCATGGTGGCGCGGCTCGATGCGCAGGGCCCAGCCCCGGTCGCCCACCAGTTCGGCGGCGTCATAAGCACGGCCGTAGCGGCGCCCGCCCAGTGCGAACTGCTCGGACGAGAGCAAGGGCCGCTCCGGCGTCCATTGCCCGGCCAGCCCCAGGCCCAGGGACCAGCGACCGCCAAGCGGCTGCTGGCGCGTGTACGCCACCGTCACCTTGCTGAACTGCCCGTCGGCGCCGACCCGGCTCTTGAGCGGGTCGTCTTCCTGCGTGCCGCCCAGGCCCTTGCTGTAGTCCAGATCCAGGGTGTTCTGGCCACCCAGCGCATCAAGCACGCGCCAGCCCAGGCCGACGCGCAAGGCTCGTATGTGGTCCTCGCTGACCCGCGCACCGAGGATGTCGCTACGTATGTCCGCGTGATCGTAGGCCAGGCGTGCCGAAACGCTCTGGTTGCGCTTGCGCAGCCAGGGGTACACGAAGCCCAGGGTCCAGGCGTCGGAATAGCCCCGCACGTCGAAGGCGCGCAGGGTATCGCCAGGACGTGTGCGGGCCTGCGAGGCCGAGGCGGTGAGCTGCAGGCCTTCGACGGTCAAAGTCTGGGCATAGGAGAGCTGGACATAGCCCATTTCGCTGTTCCCCGTGCCGGCCCCGATGATGCGCCACTGGTCGTTGATGCCCAGCCGCTGGTTGACCGTCAGGCCCGCCGTGCTCTGGCCGGGCCCGAGGTAGCGGCTGCCGTAGTTGTCGTAGCTGTAGAAGCCTTCAACATCCCTCACGCTGGCGATCAGGGTCAGGTCGGCTGCGCCCACGGTCTGCGAGGGCGAGAGCACGCTGCGCAGGCGCAAGCCGGGAAAATCGTTGGCAATCAGCAGGTAGCGCTCGAGCACCTCGGCCGAGAGCGGACGCGTGGCCTGGATCTTGGCCCCGATCTCCTGCAGCCGTTCGCGCAGGCGCGGATCGCCCTCGACCCGCACGCTGGCCACATGCCCCTCGATGGCCCGCAGGCTCAGCGCGCCACCGGCCACCGACTGCGGCGGCACGATGACCACCGACAGGAAATAGCCGTCATTGCGATAACGCGTCGTCAGCGCCTGGGCCAACGCGTAGATCTCCGTCCCGCTGATCTCTCGGCCGACATAGGAGGACGTCAGGGCCCGCAACTGCTCGGCGCTGTAGACCGTGCTGCCCTCAACCCGCACGGCCGACAAGGTGAGGCGCAGGTCACGGATCGCCGCCGGGACGGGCTCCTGCCCCGCGCCCTTGATCTCCGGCAGCCGAACCGCGCCCGGTGGACTGCTGGGCGCCTCGATCCGGTCCCGCACACGGCCCGGATCCGTGCTGGCCGGCGGAACAACGGTCTGCGCGCGGGCGGCATGCCCTGCCCCCATCAGCAAGACCAGCAGAATTCCTAGCGTGCGTTCCATCTTCCCCCCTCAGGTCAGATCGGCAGGGGCTATTTGCGCCTCTGGTGTCGGCTACGACCGGGGGCATCCGAGCCGGTCTGTAACTTGATGTAACGCAGTGTAACGTCTTGTTACAAAAATGCAAGCATTCCACGTTCTGATGGAATTTGGCGTCGGCAAACAGCAAGGGCACCCGCAGGTGCCCTTTGCCAGCCGGTCAGCAGCCGACCGGTGGCCTCAGATCACTGTTCCAGTGCGGCCGCCCGGCTCAGCGCCTTCTGCCCGGCATCCGGATTGCCCTGGGCAATCCAGGCCTGACCGATCACACGCCAGTTCAGGGCCTGCAACTGCCGTTGTGGGCCGGCGAAGCTGTTGGACTTCTGGGCCAGCGAGATCGCCTGGGCATACTGCCCCTGTGCCAGGCGCAGCTCGGCCAGTTCATGCCAGAGCCGGGCGTTGCGGGGTTCAATTCGCAAGGCACGCTCCAGCGTGGCGCTGGCCGCGTCCGGGCGCCCGGCGCCGGCATCCGACTGCGCGCGATCCAGCAGCGCCATCACGGCCCGGTTGCCGGAGGCCGGTGGCAAGGGCGTGGGCTCGGCGGCTGCGGGGAGATCGGACCCCGGTACGGCCTCGCTGCCCGGCACCGGACGGGTCTGCGCCGGCAGCTCCTGCGGCGGAGTGACCACGGTCTGACCAGGCTCCTGGGGAAAGGCCACGCCGCCAGAGGGGGCCGACGACGGCACGGTACCCACGCTGGCACAGCCCGCCAGCCACAGCAGGCTGGCTGCGAGCAGGAATGCGGAACATCGTTTCATCAGTCGAACAGCCGGCGGAACCAGCTGCGTTGGGTGGAAGGGTCTTGAGCCGCAGCGTCATCGCTGCGGCCCGGTGAGGCATCCTGTGCCCCGGGCTGCAACGCGTCCGACGGTTCGCAGGGGACTGCGCCGGGAGGCGCCGATCCTTTGATGAAGGGCAGGAGTAGGGATGCTCGGCACGCGTCCTCATGACTCGCGCCTGCAGGCGGATCGACGGCGACCAGTTCGATGTCTTCGGGGATGCCAGGCTGCAGAGGCTCGGGCTGCAGGCTCTTCATCATCTCACCCCAGACCGTCAGGGCACCATTGCTGCCCGTCAGCCCGGTCGACTTGTTGTCATCGCGGCCCACCCAGACCACCGCGACATGGTCGCCGGTGTAGCCGGCGAACCAGCTGTCGCGCAGATCGTCCGTCGTTCCGGTCTTGCCCGCCACGCGGAGGTCGGCCGCTACCCAGTTGCTCAAGCCCTGCGCCGTCCCGTCTTTCACCACACCTTGCAGCGCCGTCGTCAGCAGATAGACCGGTGCCGCAGCGGCGACCGCCTCCACGTGGAGCGGGTAACGCTGCAGTGGCTGGCCGTCGGCGGTGACGATGTCGCGGATGGCATGCAAGGGCGTCCGGAAGCCGCCATCGGCAAAGGTCTGGTACATCTGCGTCACCTCAAGAGCTGACAGCTCGAAGGCCCCCAGCAGCGACGAGGGATAGGCGGGCGGGCGCTGCTCGATGCCGAAGCGCGGCAGCTTGTCCAGGATCCGCTCCACCCCCAGGTCGATGCCCAGGCGCGCGGTCGACACATTGAGCGAGCGCGCCAGCGCCGTGCGCAGCGGTACCTGGCCGTTGAACTTCTGATCGTAGTTCTTCGGCTTCCAGTCCGGCGAGCCGCGCTCGCGCCAGACCAGTTCACTGTCGTCCAGCGGGGTCACCAGCGTGTACTTTGCGGGGTTTTCCAGTGCCGTCAGGAACACGATGGGCTTGGCCAGCGAGCCGATCTGCCGTTTCGCATCGAGGGCCCGGTTGTAGCCTGCATAACGCGCCTGCCGCCCGCCCACCATGGCCTGCACTTCGCCGTTCTGGGTGCTGGTGACGACCACGGACCCCTCCAGCGTGTTGTGGGGCAGCTTGCGGGCCTTCTCGATCTGGTCCAGGCGCTGCGACAGGGCCTGCTCTGCGGCGCGCTGAATGCGCGGATCGAGTGTGGTGAAGATCCGCAGCCCCTCGCTGCGCAGATCTTCTTCGCGGTAATCGCGCTGCAACTGTCGATGCACGTACTGCAGGAAAGCGGGGTATGGCGAGGTGCCGGTCGGCGCGCGCGGCGCCACCCCGAGCGGCTTCTGCCGTGCGCGTACGAACTCCTCCTGGGTGATGGCGTCGAGCCTGACCATCTCCTGCAACACGATGTTGCGCCGCTGCAGAGCCTGCTCCGGCTTGCGGCGCGGGTCATAGATGGCCGGCCCCTTGATCATGCCCACGAGGGTCGCGATCTCATGCAGCTCGAGCCGGTCCAGCGGGCGGTCAAAATAGAAATAGCTGGCCAGGCCCACGCCGTGAATGGCGCGGTTGGCGTCCTGCCCCAAGTAGATCTCGTTGAGATAGGTCTCGAGGATCTCATCCTTGCTGTAATGCAACTCCAGCAGCATCGCCATCAGGACCTCGTTGGCCTTGCGCGTCAGCGTACGTTCGGACGTCAGGAAGAAGTTCTTCACCAGCTGCTGGGTCAGCGTGCTGCCGCCCTCGATGCGCTGGCCGCTCAGGGTCTTGTACAGCGCACGCGCGATGCCACGCGGATCGATGCCCCAGTGCGTGTAGAACTTCCGGTCCTCGATGGCGATCAGCGCGTCGATCAGCGTCTTGGGAACCTGCGACAGGCGAAGAAGATCACGGTCCTCGTTGTGACCGGGGTAGATACCACCGATCTGCGGTGGCTCCAGGCGCAGCAGCGGGATGTCCTTGTCGACCCCGCCCCGCTCCTGGATCAGTGCCACCACTCCCTCCGCGAACTCGACACGCAGGCGTTGGGTCGGCTGAAGACCGTCCCAGAACGCGAAGTCGCGGCTCGTGAATTCAACGCCGGTGAGGGTGTAGCGATAGGTCGCGTCCTCGTCGGGACGCGGATGCTCCCGGTACCTGACGGAACGCAGCTCCTCGACGAGCTGCGCAGGGGTAAGCTTCAGCCCCGGATAGACCTCCAGCGCTCGACCGTAGACGCGCGCCGGGACCGCAAACTTGCGCCCGTCAAAGGCCTCGCGGATGGTGACATCAAGGTAGTAGAGGTAGCCGGTCAGGCCCAGCGCGAGCAGCAGGACGACGACGCGGAACACCCGATGGCGAAACACCGGCAGGATCCGGGTCTGCAGAAACGGAAACACAGAGGAACGCAACCAGCTCCAGAACAGGCGAAGAAAATTCATGGCAATCGTGACGGTGCTGTACGTTTCATTGTAGAGGCCGGGGGAGGCGGCCTGTTGCGTGTCGTTACACGGGCGATGACCGCCGAGGCCGGGTATGCGAGGCACCCCCAAAGTACAAAGGCCTCACCCGTCGGGTGAGGCCTTGGCTTGGTCTTGGGTCGCCCTTGCGTTTACTTGCGCGCCGGCGGCACGTCGGTGCAGGAGCCGTGTGCCACCTCTGCCGCCATGCCGATGCTTTCGCCCAACGTGGGGTGCGGATGGATGGTCTTGCCGATGTCCACCGCATCGGCGCCCATTTCGATGGCCAGGGCGATCTCGCCGATCATGTCGCCCGCATGCGTACCCACGATGCCGCCACCGACAATGCGATGCGTCTCTTCGTCAAACAGCAGCTTGGTGAAGCCTTCGTCGCGCGTGTTGGCGATGGCGCGTCCCGAAGCATTCCACGGAAACAGGCCCTTCTTGACCTTGACGCCCTGGGCCTTGGCCTGGTCTTCCGTGAGACCCACCCAGGCCACCTCGGGATCGGTGTACGCCACACTCGGGATGACGCGGGCGTTGAAGGCGGCCGAAGCCAGCTCCTTGTTGCCCTGCAGTTCACCGGCGATGACTTCCGCCGCCACATGGCCTTCGTGCACGGCCTTGTGCGCCAGCATGGGCTGGCCTACGATGTCACCGATGGCGAAGATGTGCGGTACGTTGGTGCGCATCTGGATGTCGACGTTGATGAAGCCGCGGTCCGTGACGGCGACACCCGCCTTGTCAGCGGCAATCTTCTTGCCGTTGGGGCTGCGACCCACGGCCTGCAGCACCAGGTCGTAGGTCTGCGGAACCGGAGCCCCCTCGCCTTCGAAGGTCACCTCGATGCCCTGGGGCGTGGCCTTAGCGCCCACGGTCTTGGTCTTGAGCATGATGTTGTCAAAACGCGGCGCGTTCATCTTCTGCCAGACCTTGACCAGATCGCGGTCGGCGCCCTGCATGAGGCCATCCATCATCTCCACCACATCCAGGCGTGCGCCCAGCGTGCTGTAGACCGTGCCCATCTCCAGGCCGATGATCCCACCGCCCAGGATCAGCATGCGCTTGGGCACTTCCTTGAGTGCCAGCGCGCCGGTGCTGTCCACCACGCGCGGATCGTCGGGCAGGAAGGGCAGGCGCACGGCCTGCGAGCCGGCTGCGATGATGGCCTTCTTGAAGGCCACGACCTGTTTCTTGCCCGTCTTGTCCTGGGCCGTGCCCGTGGTCTCCTCCACTTCCAGATGGTTCGGGCCGACGAAGGCACCGTAGCCGCGCACCACCGTGACCTTGCGCATCTTGGCCATGGCGGCCAGGCCGCCCGTGAGCTTGCCGATCACCTTTTCCTTGTGGCCACGCAGCTTGTCGATGTTCACGACCGGCTTGCCGAAGTCCACGCCGAGGTCGGCGAGATGGCTGGCTTCGTCCATCACGGCCGCCACGTGCAGTAAGGCCTTGGACGGGATGCATCCCACGTTGAGGCAGACGCCACCCAAGGCAGCGTAGCGCTCGACCAGCACGACCTTGAGGCCGAGGTCGGCCGCGCGGAAGGCCGCCGAATAGCCTCCGGGGCCGCCGCCAAGCACAAGCACGTCGCAGTCGAGATCGGCGCTGCCGCCGAAGCTGGCCGCGACCGGCGCGGGTGCCGAGGCCTGGGGGGCAGCAGGAGCAGCCGCAGGCGCCGCCGGAGCAGGTGCAGCAGCGGGAGCGGATGCGGCCGCTGCGGACGATTCGAGCAGCAGAACCACCGAACCTTCCTTCACCTTGTCGCCGAGCTTGACCTTGAGCTCCTTGACCACCCCGCCCTGGCTGGACGGGATTTCCATCGAGGCTTTGTCGGACTCCACGGTGATCAGGCTCTGCTCGGGTTTGATGGTGTCACCCACCTTGACCAGCACCTCGATGACCGCCACCGAGTCGAAGTCGCCGATGTCGGGAACCTTGATTTCTACCAGTGCCATTCGGTTCTCCTTAGAGCATCACACGGCGGAAATCGCCGAGGACCTGGGCCAGGTAGGCGTTGAAGCGTGCGCCAGCGGCGCCGTCGATCACACGGTGGTCGTAGGACAGCGAGAGCGGCAGGGTCAGACGGGGCTGGAAGGCCTGACCGTCCCAGACTGGCTTCATGGCGCTGCGCGATAGGCCGAGGATGGCCACTTCGGGCGCATTGATCAGCGGCGTGAAATAGGTCGTACCGATGCCGCCCAGCGAGGAGATCGAGAACGTGCCGCCCTGCATGTCGGCCGCGCCGAGCTTGCCGTCGCGCGCCTTCTTGGAAAGCTCAGCCATCTCGGCGGAGATCTCCACCAGACCCTTCTGGTCGGCGTTCTTGAGCACGGGCACGACCAGGCCGTTGGGTGTGTCAGCCGCAAAGCCGATGTTCCAGTAGTTCTTCATCACCAGCTGGTCACCGTCGAGGCTGGCGTTGAACTCGGGGAACTTCTTGAGCGCGGCCACGGCGGCCTTGATCACGAAGGCCAGCATGGTGAACTTGATGCCCGCCTTCTCGTTCTCCTTGTTGAGCTGCACACGCAGCGCTTCGAGATCGGTGATGTCGGCGTCTTCGTAGCTGGTGACGTGCGGGATCATCACCCAGTTGCGGTGCAGGTTGGCGCCGCTGATCTTCTTGATACGCGAAAGGTCTTTGCGCTCGATGGGACCGAACTTGGCAAAGTCCACCTTGGGCCAGGGCAGCAGGCCCAGCGCAGCACCGTCACCACCACCGGAAGCCGCACCCATGGCCTGGGTGCGCGTGGTGCCGGCCATCACGGCCTTGGTGAAGTTCTTGACATCGGTGTCGACGATACGGCCCTTGGGGCCCGAGCCCTTGACCTCTTCGAGCGGCACGCCGAGTTCGCGTGCGAACTTGCGCACCGACGGGCTGGCGTGCGGCAGCTGGCCCTTGGGAGCCGTAGGATCGTGAGCCGGCACGGTAGCCGCAGGTGCGGCAGTGACGGGTGCCGGCGCAGCCGCTACCGGAGCGGGTGCAGGCACCGCCACAGCAGCAGGCGCTGCGACGGGCGCCGGCGCGGGCGCGGCCGGTGCAGCCGCCGCCGGGGCGTCGGACGATTCGAGCAGCGCGACCAGCGACCCCATCGCCACCTTGTCGCCGAGCTTGACCTTGAGCTCCTTGACCACGCCGGCGTGGCTGGAGGGGATCTCCATCGAGGCCTTGTCGGACTCGACGGTGATCAGCGACTGCTCGGCCTTGACCGTATCGCCGGGCTTGACCAGCAGTTCGATGACGGCGACGGAGTCGAAGTCACCGATATCGGGCACCTTGATTTCTACGAGAGCCATGTTCTTGTCTTCCTTGTTAAGGCGGGACAACCTTGTAGCGACGACATCACATTGCTACGCAATATGAGTCTGCGCTGCAAAGTGCATCCCGTTCTACGCTTACGCGTAGAGGGGATTCACTTTGTCGACTTTGATCTTGTACTTGGCGATGGCCTCGGCCACCTTTTCCATGGGCACCGTGCCCTCTTCGGCCAGGGCCTTGAGTGCGGCGACCACGATGTAGTGGCGGTTGACTTCGAAGTGCTCGCGCAGCTTGCTGCGGAAGTCGCTGCGGCCGAAACCGTCGGTCCCCAGCACCTTGTAGGTCCGGCCCTTGGGGATGAAGGGGCGGATCTGGTCGCTGAAGTTCTTGATGTAGTCGGTCGAGGCGATCACCGGGCCGGCATGCGGCTCGAGCTGCTGCGTGACGAAAGGCACGCGCTGCTTCTCGGTCGGGTGCAGCAGGTTCCAGCGTTCGCAGTCCTGGCCTTCGCGCGCCAGCTCGTTGAAACTCGGGCAGCTCCAGACATTGGCGGCGACGCCCCAGTCCTTCTCGAGCAGTTCCTTGGCGAACATCGATTCGCGCAGGATGGAGCCCGAGCCCAGCAGGTTGACCTGCGGCCCTTTCTTGGCCGCCTTGGCTTCCTGCAGCAGGTACATGCCCTTGATGATCTGCTCTTCGGTACCAGCCTTGAGACCCGGCATGGCGTAGTTCTCGTTGAGCAGCGTGATGTAGAAGAAGACGTTGTCCTGCTTTTCCACCATGCGCTTGAGACCGTGGTGCAGGATGATGGCCACCTCGTGCGCGAAGGTCGGGTCATAGCTCACGCAGTTGGGAATGGTGCTGGCCAGCACCTGGCTGTGGCCGTCCTCGTGTTGCAGGCCCTCGCCGTTGAGCGTGGTGCGCCCGGAGGTACCGCCCAGCAGGAAGCCGCGCGCCTGCATGTCGCCGGCCGCCCAGGCCAAGTCACCCACACGCTGCAGGCCGAACATCGAGTAGTAGATGTAGAAGGGGATCATGATGCGGTTGCTCGTCGAGTACGAGGTTGCCGCGGCGATCCAGCTGCTGATGCCGCCCGCTTCGTTGATGCCTTCCTGCAGGATCTGGCCGGCCTTGTCTTCCTTGTAGTAGCTGACCTGCTCCTTGTCGACCGGGGTGTACTTCTGCCCTTCCGGGTTGTAGATGCCGATCTGACGGAACAGGCCTTCCATGCCGAAGGTGCGCGCCTCGTCCACCAGGATGGGCACCACGCGCGGGCCCAGGGCCTGGTCGCGCAGCAGTTGCGTGAGGAAACGCACATAGGCCTGGGTGGTCGAGATCTCGCGACCCTCGGCCGTGGGCTCAAGCACCGCCTTGAAGGTCTCCAGCGAGGGCACGGTGAAGCTTTCGCTGGAGCGCTCGCGGCGCTTGGGCAGGTAGCCGCCCAGGGCCTTGCGGCGCTCGTGCAGGTACTTCATCTCCGGCGTGTCGTCGGCCGGCTTGTAGAACGGAATCTTGGACAGTTCGCTGTCGGGGATCGGGATGTTGAAACGATCGCGCATGTAGCGGATGTCGTCATCGCCGAGCTTCTTGGTCTGGTGCGCGGTGTTCTTGCCCTCGCCGGCCTTGCCCATGCCCCAGCCCTTCACGGTCTTGACCAGCAGCACGGTGGGGCCGCCCTGGGAGTTGTGGGCCTTGTGGAAGGCCGCGTAGACCTTCTGCGCGTCGTGGCCGCCGCGGCGCAGGTTCCAGATATCGGCGTCGCTCATCTTGGCCACCATCTCGGCGGTGCGCGGATCGCGGCCGAAGAAGTTCTTGCGCACGAAGGCACCATCATTGGCCTTGAAAGCCTGATAGTCGCCGTCCAGCGTGTCCATCATGATCTTGCGCAGGGCGCCGTCCTTGTCGCGGGCGAGCAGCCCGTCCCACTCCTTGCCCCAGATCAACTTGATGACGTTCCAGCCGGCGCCGCGGAACTCGCCCTCGAGCTCCTGGATGATCTTGCCGTTGCCTCGCACCGGGCCGTCCAGGCGCTGCAGGTTGCAGTTGACCACGAAGACCAGGTTGTCGAGCTTCTCGCGCGCGGCCAGGCCGATGGCACCCAGGCTTTCGGGTTCGTCCATCTCGCCGTCACCGCAGAAGACCCAGACCTTGCGCGCGCTGGTGTCGGCAATTCCACGGGCGTGCAGATACTTGAGGAAACGCGCCTGGTAGATGGCCATGATGGGGCCCAGGCCCATGGACACCGTGGGGAACTGCCAGAAGCCGGGCATCAGCTTGGGGTGCGGGTAGCTGGGCAGACCTTTGCCATCCACCTCCTGGCGGAAGTTCAGCATCTGGTCCTCGCTGATACGGCCCTCCAGAAACGCGCGGGCATAGATGCCGGGCGACGAATGCCCCTGGATGTAGAGCAGGTCGCCGCCGTGCGTGCCGCCTTCGTCCGTGTTGTCAGCGTGCCAAAAATGATTGAAACCGGCCGCAAACATGTGGGCCAGCGATTGGAAGGAGCTGATGTGACCGCCAAGGTCGCCGCCATCGAAGGGGTCCAGGCGGTTGGCCTTGACCACCATGGCCATGGCGTTCCAGCGCATGTAGGCACGCAGACGGCCTTCCAGATCCAGATTGCCAGGACTGTGGGCTTCCTGGTCGGGTTCGATGGTGTTGACGTAGCCTGTGGTGGCCGAGAACGGCATGTCGATGCTGTGCTGGCGCGCATGTTCCAACAGTTGCTCCAGCAGAAAGTGGGCGCGCTCGGGGCCCTCCTGCGCGATCACGGCCTCCAGGGCGTGCTTCCATTCCAGGGTTTCCTGGCTGTCGAGATCTTCGGCATTGAGTCCAGACAGGTTCTGGGGTAGGGCTGACATGCGTGCTCCTCGGTTTCAGGCTGATGGCCAATTTAAAACGATACGAGAGTTTCTCATAATTTCCATGAAATTTTAAACTGTGCTTTTTGATTTCATTATGTGAATTAGATCGAACCTCATTGAGGGAGCCCGGAATACACTTGCACCACACATGCTTCAAGCCCTGACCCGTCTGCTGCCTCGCCTGCGCGAACTCCCCGCTGCCCAGCGCCTGCGCTCCTGGTGGCGCCAGCAATCCCCACACCGCCAGGACCGCTATGCCATGCTGGCACCGCTGGTCGCCGTGCTGCTCTTTTTCGCGGCCATCGTGGCCGCCTTCGGCTATCTGCGCCTTGAAGAAATGGAACGCGAGCAGGAAGCCGTGCGGCGAGATGTGGAATACGCCCAGCAGCGCGTCCGCCTGCGCCTGCTCGAACGCCAGGAGGAGTTGGTTCGGCTGGCGCAGCAGGTCTCCAACCAGGAGCTCGACGCGGAGCAATTCCGCAACCGTGCCAACGTGCTGCTCAACCAGTACCCCGAGCTGCAGGGCCTGAGCTGGGTGGACGAGCGGCTGCGCATGCGCGCCAGCCAGGGCAACCCGACGCTGGCGCAGGGCCTGGCCCAGGGTGCCGCGCGCAACGGCGTCCGGCCGGCCAAGCCGACCGAGACGGAAAACGCCTACGCCCTGGCACGCGAGCTACGCCAGCCGATCTATGTGCAGCGTGCCGCGTCCCCCGACGGCACGGCGCTGCTCGAACTGCACCTGCCCCTGCACACCCGCACGAGCTTCGCCGGTGTGGTTCTGGCGGAATACTCGCTCGACACGCTCTACCGCTACGGCGTACCCTCCGAGGTCTCGGCGCGCTACGCCGTATCGCTGCGCGATTCGCGCGGGGAAGTCCTGGCCGGCAGCAGCGCGCCCAAACGCAACCGCACCGGGCCCTGGATGGGCTGGGCCACCCACCCCAATGAGTACGAGGTGCCGGTCTCCCCTGTGGGCAACGGCCTGATGCTCCATGCCCAGGCCTACCGCGCCTCGCTGGGCGTGATCGGCAGCGGCCTGTTCTGGCTGGTGGGCACGCTCAGTGTGATGACGGCCTGGATGCTAATCGCCAACTGGCGCCACACGCGCCGGCGCATGCAGGCCCAACAGGCGCTGGTGCTGGAGACCAACTTCCGTCGCGCGATGGAAAACTCCATGCCCACGGGCATGCGCGCGCTGGACCTGCAGGGACGCATCACCTACGTCAACGCCGCCTTCTGCCAGATGACGGGCTGGAGCGAACGCGAGCTCGTGGGCTGCACCGCCCCTTTCCCCTACTGGCCCGAAGAAGACCGCGAGATGCTGGCCGCGCGGCTGGAGGACGAGCTGACCGGCCGGGTCACCCCTGGCGGCTTCCAGGTGCGCGTCAAGCGCAAGGACGGCACGCTATTCGACGCGCGGATCTATGTCTCGCCCCTGATCGACGCACGGGGCCTGCAGACCGGCTGGATGACCTCGATGACCGACATCACCGAGCCCAACCGCGTGCGCGAACAGCTCTACGCCTCGTACGAGCGCTTCACCACGGTGCTGGAGGCACTGGACGCCTCGGTGTCGGTTGCCCCGCTGGGCAGCGACGAATTGCTGTTTGCCAACAAGATGTACCGGCTCTGGTTCAGTGACCAAAGCCATGGCCACGCCCTGCTCTCCAGCCAGGCTGGCGTGCCCCCCCGGGTCAGCACCGAGGACAGCCATGACGCCGTGGACGGTCTGGTCGGCATGCCGACCAGCAGCCTGCCCGATGCCGAGGCCGAGAACGCCGAACTCTACGTCGAGGAGTTGGGCAAATGGCTCGAGGTCCGCACGCGTTACCTGACCTGGGTGGACGGGCGCCTGGCTCAGATGGTGATCGCCACCGACATCACGCCGCGCCGTCTGGCCGAGGCCCAGGCCTCGGCCCAGGCCGAACGCGCCCAGACCGCCAGCCGCCTGATCACCATGGGCGAGATGGCGTCGAGTGTGGCGCACGAGCTCAACCAGCCACTCACGGCCATCAACAACTACTGCAACGGCATGGTCTCGCGCATCAAATCCAGGCAGATCTCGGAGGAGGACCTGCTGGGCGCGCTGGAGAAGACCGCGAAGCAGGCCCAGCGCGCGGGCCAGATCATCCAGCGCATCCGCGCCTTCGTGAAGCGCAGCGAGCCCAACCGTACGCCGTCCGAGGTCGCGGTCATGGTCAGCGAGGCGGTGGAGCTGGCCGAGATCGAGCTGCGCCGTTACAACGTACGTCTGAGCCATTACACGGCCGACCTGCCGCCGCTGGTGGTGGACCCCATCCTGATCGAGCAGGTGCTGGTCAACCTGCTCAAGAACGCAGCCGAGGCCATCGTGCAGGCGCAGCGCCCGCCGCAGCAACGTCGGGTGGAACTCCATGTGCTGCGCGCCGTCGTCGAAGGTCGGCCGGTGGTCGAGTTCACCGTGACCGACACCGGCCGCGGCATCCCGCCCGAGGTCATGGAGCGGCTCTACGAGGCCTTCCACACCACCAAGGCCGAGGGCATGGGCATCGGACTGTCGCTGTGCCGCTCGATCGTCGAGTCGCACCAGGGTCGGATGAAGGCCGAGAACCTCTACAATGGCGCCGAAGTGACCGGCTGCCGCTTCTCCTTCTGGCTTCCGATGGACGGCAATTCGACCGGGATGCCGGCGGCGCAGGCACCTACAGAAAAAATGTCAGGTTGAACATGAGTCTGATCCCCAAAAAAGGCACGGTGTATGTGGTCGATGACGACGAGGCCGTGCGAGATTCCCTGCAATGGCTGCTGGAGGGCAAGGACTACCGGGTCCGCTGCTTTGACTCCGCCGAATCCTTCCTGAGCCGCTACGACCCGCGCGAAGTCGCCTGCCTGATTGTCGACATTCGCATGGAGGGCATGACGGGACTGGAACTGCAGAACCGCCTGCTGGAGAGCCACTCTCCCCTGCCCGTGGTCTTCATCACCGGCCACGGCGACGTGCCCATGGCCGTGGACACCATGAAGAAGGGCGCGATGGACTTCATCCAGAAGCCTTTCAAGGAAGACCAGCTGGTCGACCTGGTCGAACGCATGCTCGAACGTGCCCGGGAGACCTTCAGCGTGCACCAGCAGGCTGCCAGCCGCGATGCCCTGCTCTCCAAGCTCACGCTGCGCGAAAGCCAGGTGCTCGAGCGCATCGTGGCCGGCCGCCTGAACAAGCAGATCGCGGACGATCTGGGCATCAGCATCAAGACGGTGGAGGCGCACCGCGCCAACATCATGGAGAAACTCAACGCCAACACTGTGGCCGACCTGCTCAAGATCGCCCTGGGCCAGGCAGCCGCGACCAAGGCCTGAGCCTGCCGCTCCCGACTCGACGCCCGCCCCTGCGGGCGTTTTTACTTGAACAAAGACGAACCGAGATATGACTGCAAAACTGATTGATGGCGTTGCGCTGTGGCTGCGGCATCACATCGCTACGCGATATGAGCCTACGCCGCAGCGCAAAACCTTAGCCCTCGGAGATCTCTGACATGACAGCAAAAATCATTGACGGCGTTGCGTTGTCCCAGCAACTGCGTGGCGACGTCGCAAAACGCGCTGCGGCCCTCAAGGCACGGGGCATCACCCCGGGCCTGGCCGTGGTGCTGGTGGGTGACAACCCGGCCTCCCAGGTCTATGTGCGCAACAAGGTGAAAGCCTGCCAGGACAGCGGCCTGCATTCGGTGTTGGAAAAGTACGAAGCGAAGATGACGGAGGCCCAGCTGCTGGCACGCATCGAAGCGCTCAACAACGATCCCACGATCCACGGCATCCTGGTGCAACTGCCCCTGCCGGCCCACATTGACGCGCACAAGGTCATCGAGGCCATCTCGCCAGCCAAGGACGTGGATGGCTTCCACGTGGCCAGCGCTGGCGCGCTCATGGTCGGGCAGCCTGGCTTCTGGCCCTGTACGCCCTACGGCTGCATGAAGATGCTGGAGTCGATCGGGTACGAGCTCAAGGGCAAGCATGCCGTGGTCATCGGCCGCTCGAACATCGTGGGCAAGCCCATGGCGCTGATGCTGCTGCAGCAGAACGCCACCGTGACGGTCTGCCACAGCGGCACGAAGGATCTCAAGGCCATGACCTTGCTGGCCGATGTGATCGTGGCCGCCGTAGGCAAGCGCAATGTGCTGACCGCCGACATGGTCAAACCCGGTGCCGTGGTCATTGACGTGGGCATGAACCGCAACGACGAAGGCAAGCTCTGCGGTGACGTAGACTTTGAAGGCGTGAAACAGGTCGCCGGCTGGATCACCCCGGTGCCCGGCGGTGTGGGGCCCATGACCATCACCATGCTGCTGGTCAACACCCTGGAAGCCGCCGAGCGCACCGCGGGCTGATCGACTTCATCAGCACAAGCTATGGGGACTGCGCTTGAATCAGCGCCCGGAGGCCGCACAATCAGGATCATGAACAATCCGCTGCTCGACTTTACCGACCTTCCCGCCTTCGACCGCATCCGTCCGGAACACGTGGCGCCGGCGGTCGATACCCTGCTGCAGGCCTCGGAAGCCGCGCTGGAGCGCGTGACAGCCGCGGACTTCCCGGCCGACTGGACTGCCATCGCCCGCGAACTCGACGTGGCCACCGAACAGCTGGGTCGCGCATGGAGTGCCGTGAGCCATCTCAACAGCGTCGCCGACACGCCCGAGCTGCGGGCTGCCTACAACGAGGCCCTGCCGCGGGTGACCGAATTCTGGACCCGCCTGGGTGCCGACGAGCGACTCTACGCCAAGTACAAGGCCATCGACCCGGCCACGCTGAGCCCCGAGCAGCGCCAGGCTCACAGCAATGCTCTGCGCAACTTCGTCCTGGGCGGGGCCGAACTCACCGGCGCAGCCAAGGCGCGTTACGCCGCCATCCAGGAGCGCCAGGCCGAACTGAGCCAGAAGTTCAGCGAGCACACCCTGGACGCCACCGATGCCTGGGTCTATTACGCTCGCACCGAGGAGCTCGAAGGCGTACCAGCCGACATCCAGGAGGCCACGCGCACCGCCGCCGAGGCTGAGGGGAAGCCCGGCCACAAGCTCACGCTCAAGATGCCCTGCTACCTGCCGGTCATGCAGTTCGCCAGGAGCAGCGAACTGCGTCACAAACTCTACCGTGCCTATGTCACGCGCGCCTCCGACCAGGCCGAGGGCGAGGGCCGGAAATTCGACAACGGCGAGCTGATCCGCGAAATCCTGGCTCTGCGCCAGGAAGAAGCGCAGCTGCTGGGCTACCGCAACTTCGGCGAGGTCTCGGTCGCGCCCAAGATGGCCGACTCGCCCGAACAGGTGGTGAGCTTTCTGCGCGACCTCGCGCTCAAGGCCCGCCCCTATGCCGAGCGCGATGTCGCGGATCTGCGTGCCTTTGCCCGCGATGAACTGGGGATCACTGACCCCCAGCCCTGGGACTGGCCCTATATTTCCGAGAAGCTCAAGGAGGCGCGCTACGCCTTCAGCGAGCAGGAGCTCAAGGAATACTTCACTGCGCCCCGCGTGATCGCCGGCCTGTTCAAGATCGTCGAGACCCTGTTCGAGGTGGCCATCCGCCGCGACACCGCCCCGGTCTGGCATTCGGCGGTGGAGTTCTATCGCATCGAAAGAGGCGGCCAGCTCGTCGGTCAATTCTACCTGGATCAGCCGGCCCGCGCCGGCAAGCGCGGCGGCGCCTGGATGGACGATGTGCGTGCGCGCTGGTTGCGGCCCGACAACGGGCGCCTGCAGACGCCTGTGGCCCATCTGGTCTGCAACTTTGCCGAAGGCGTGGGTGGGAAGCCGCCATTACTGACCCACGACGACGTCATCACCCTCTTCCATGAGTTTGGCCATGGCCTGCACCACCTGTTGACTCAGGTCAACGAACGCGATGTCTCGGGCATCAGCGGCGTGGAATGGGATGCGGTGGAGCTGCCCAGCCAGTTCATGGAGAACTTCTGCTGGGAGTGGGAAGTGCTCAGGCACATGACGGCCCATGTGGAAACCGGCGAACCCCTGCCGCGGCCCCTCTACGACAAGATGATTGCCGCCAAGAATTTCCAGAGCGGCATGCAGACCCTGCGCCAGATCGAGTTCTCCCTCTACGACATGCTGCTGCACACCGAGCACGACCCGGCCGCGGACTTCCTGCCCCTGCTGGACCGTGTGCGAGACGAAGTCGCCGTGCTGCGCCCGCCGGCCTGGAGCCGCACGCCCCACACCTTCAGCCACATCTTCGCCGGCGGCTACGCGGCCGGCTACTACAGCTACAAGTGGGCCGAAGTGCTCAGCGCCGACGCCTATGCAGCTTTCGAGGAAACTGCGGGTAACAAGGGCTTGCCGAATGTGGAAACCGGGCGAAAATACCGCCAAGCCATCCTGGAGGCCGGCGGTAGCCGCCCGGCCCTCGAGTCCTTCAAGGCGTTCCGCGGGCGCGAGCCCAGCCTGGACGCCCTGCTCCGACACCAGGGCATGGCCCGTCCATAGAACACAAAGCGTAGGGAATCCTCGGTACCATGAAGAACGCATACCGTCCGCATCGCACGGCCCTGCTGGCCGTCGCCGCTACACTGGCCCTGCTGCCTGCTCTGGCACCGGCGCAGGCCATCTACCGCATCGTCGGCCCGGACGGGCGGGTCACTTTTTCGGACAAGCCGCCGGTAGCGAACGAGAAGGCCACAGCGCTGAGCCCCAGCGGGCGCTCGACCCAGGCAGCCGGTGGGTCCGAACTGCCCTTTGAGTTGCGCGAGGCCATGAATCGCTACCCGGTGACCTTGTACACCGGTGACAACTGCGAACCCTGCAATGCGGCGCGCAACCTGCTGACCCGCCGGGGCGTGCCCTACACCGAGCGCACCATCACCACAGCCCAGGACATCGAAGCACTCAAACGCATGGGCATGGAAGCCACCGTGCCGATCGCCACCATTGGCGGCCAGCGCCTCAAGGGTTATTCGGAAGGCGAGTGGAGCGACTATCTGAATGCGGCGGGCTATCCCGCAACCTCACGCCTGCCCAGCACCTATCGCAATGCACCGGCCAGCCCGCTGGTGCCGGTACCCGAAGCCGCCCCCAACCGACCCGCCGCTGCGACGCCTGAACCGGCCCCCGTCGCCCCGCCCCCGACCGGGCCGACGCCGAGCAATCCGACCGGCATCGTGTTCTGAGTTTTCATCAAAGAGAAGGGGCCCTCACAAGGGCCCCTTCTCTTTGCATCTGTATTGACTTCAGAAATTCAGTATCTGCACGCCGCTGGCCGTGCCCAGCAGACAGACCTGGGCACGCTGATGCGCAAACACACCCACGGTCACCACGCCTGGCCATTGGTTGACCTCGGATTCGAAAGCCAGCGGATCGCGGATCTGCAGGCCGGTCACGTCCAGGATGTGTTGCCCGTTGTCGGTCACGAGGGGCTGGCCTTCCTTCAGACGGACGCGAGCCTGCCCGCCCCGCGCCGCGAACTGGCGCACCAGGTGCTGGGTGGCCATGGGGATGACTTCCACAGGCAGCGGAAACCGGCCCAGCACCTCAACGCGCTTGGATTCATCGGCAATGCAGACAAAGCGGCGTGACTGGGCTGCCACGATCTTCTCGCGCGTGAGCGCGGCGCCGCCCCCCTTGATCATGTGCCCACGGCCGTCGATCTCGTCGGCGCCGTCGATGTAGACCGCCAGTTCACCGACGTCGTTGGCGTCGAAGACCGGAATACCCAGGGCGCGCAGGCGCTGGGTGCTGGCCTCGGAGCTCGACACGGCGCCCGGGATACGGTCTTTCATCGTCGCCAGCGCGTCGATGAACTTGTTGACTGTTGAACCGGTCCCCACGCCAACGATTTCGCCAGGGATCACATATTGAAGCGCGGCCTGGCCGACCAGGGTCTTGAGTTCGTCTTGGGTAAGCATGGGTGTCGGGGTCAGCAGGTTGATCTGGGAGAATCCGTGGATAGCCCTGAATTATCCAATGTCTCTGATCCCCTATCCCCTCTCCCGCGCCGTGCTCTTCCGCATGGACCCTGAAGCCGCGCACGACTTCACCATCGACCTGCTCGCGCGCACCCAGAACACGCCGCTCGCCTGCGCCTACGGTCAGTCCCGTGTTGATGACCCCGTTACCCTCGCCGGCCTGCGCTTCCCCAACCGCGTCGGCATGGCGGCCGGGCTGGACAAGAATGCGCGCTGCATCGATGGCCTGGGTGCCATGGGCTTTGGCTTCGTCGAGGTCGGGACCGTCACGCCCCTGCCTCAGCCGGGCAACCCAAGGCCGCGGATATTCCGCCTGCCGGCCGAGAGCGCGCTGATCAATCGCATGGGCTTCAACAACGAGGGTCTGGAGACCTTCCTGGCCAATGTGCAGCGCGCCCGCTTTCGTCGCGACGGCACACCGCTGCTGCTGGGCTTGAACATCGGCAAGAACGCCGCCACACCCATTGAGCGCGCCACCGAGGACTACCTCATCGGCCTGACCGGTGTCTACCCGCATGCCGACTACGTCGCCGTCAACATCTCCAGTCCCAACACCAAGAACCTGCGCGCGTTACAGGGTGACGAGGCACTCGACGCCCTGCTCGCCGCCATCGCCTCAAAGCGCGAAGCCCTGGCCCAGCAGCATGGCAGACGCGTGCCGGTGTTCGTCAAGATTGCCCCCGATCTGGACGAGGCGCAGGTCCAGGTCATCGCCGCCACGCTACAGCGCCACGGCATGGACGGCGTGATCGCCACTAACACGACCTTGAGCCGCGAAGCGGTGCAGGGCCAGCCGCATGCCGAGGAGGCTGGCGGTCTGTCTGGCACACCGGTGCTCGAGGCGAGCAACCGCGTGATCCGCCAGCTACGTGCCGCGCTGGGGCGGGACTTTCCCATCATCGGGGTCGGCGGCATCCTAAGCGCGCAGGACGCCCTGAGCAAGATCGACGCCGGGGCGGATCTCGTGCAGATCTACACCGGCCTGATCTATCAGGGTCCATCCCTGGTCAAGGCTGCCGCCCTTGCGATCAAGAACCGGGGCCGCTGAAATACGCTACTGATTCGATAGCATCGCGGCGACGTGCTCGCCCATCGCCAGGCTGCTGGTCAGCCCTGGCGACTCGATGCCGAAGAGGTTGACGAGGCCGGGCACACCGTGGACGGTTGGCCCCTGGATCAGGAAATCCCTCGCCGCCTCGTCGGGTCCGCTGATCTTGGGCCGAATGCCGGCATAGCCGGGCTGCAAGGCGCCCTCGGGCAAGGCCGGCCAGTATTTGCGAACCTCGGCATAGAAGGCGAGGCCGCGGGTGGGATCCACCACGAGATCGTCCGGCGTCTCCACCCACTGCACGTCAGGTCCGAACTTGGCCTGGCCGCCTAGATCGATGGTCAGGTGCACGCCCAGACCCGCCGCCTCGGGGACGGGGTAGATCAAGCGAGTGAACGGGGAACGCCCCGCCAGGGTGAAATAGTTCCCCTTCGCGTAGTACTCGCCGGGGATCTGTGTGGCGTTCAGCCCTACAAAGCGACCCGCCAGCGTGGGCGCATGCACCCCGGCTGCGTTGACCACAGAACGCGCGCGTAGCTGCGTGCCGTCGCTGGCCGTGAGCTCGATCCCCTGAGCGGTGATATGCGCCGACGCGAGCGGGGCGTTGAAGGCCACCATGCCCCCGGCGTTCTCCAGGTCACCCTGCAGGGTCAGCATCAGGCCATGGCTGTCGACGATGCCCGTGCTGGGCGAGTGCACGGCGGCCACGCATTCGAGTGCGGGCTCCAGCGCGCGCGCCTGTTCGCGTGTGAGCAGTACCAGGTCGTCCACGCCATTGGCCACAGCCTTGGCGACGATGCCCTGTAGCTGGGCGACCTGTTCCCGCGAGGTCGCGACGATGAGCTTGCCGCAGCGCCGATGCCCGATGCCCCGTTCCCCGCAATAGGCGTAGAGCAGCTGCTTGCCGCGCACGCAGAGCTGCGCCTTGAGCGAGCCCTGCGGGTAATAGATGCCGGCGTGGATGACCTCGCTGTTGCGCGCACTGGTCTGGGTCCCGACCGCTTCGGTGGCCTCGAGCACCAGCACCTCGCGACCCGAAAGTGCCAGGGCACGGGCCACTGCCAGTCCCACCACCCCGGCACCCACCACCACGGCATCCACTTGCTCCACGACAACCCTTTCAGTTCGGCAAAGCGGTGAGCATAAGCGAGTGGGCGCCGATGTTCAGCTCTCCTCGCCGCCCAAGGCCTTGTAAAGCTGGGCCGCGGTGGACCACTGGGTGCGCCGCAGCTGGATCAGGCTCTGGCGCACCGCGAAGAGCTGGCGCTGGGCATCGAGGACCTCGAGGAAACTGCCCACACCCTGACGATAGCGCGCATCGGCGATGTCGGCAGCGCGCTGCTGTGAGCGCTCCTGTGCCTCCACGGCCTTGAGCTGCTCAGCGATCTGCCCCCGCGCCACCAGCAGGTCAGCCACCTCGCGGAAGGCCTGCTGCACCGTGCGTTCGTACTCGGCGACGGCGATGTCCTTGCGAACCGTGGCGAGGTCCAGGTTGGCGCTGCGCCGGCCGTAGTCGAAAATGGGCAGCGTGATGCTGGGCGTGAAGCTCCAGGCCTCGGAACCGTCCTTGAACAGGCCATCGAGCTCGCGACTCGCGGTGCCGGCCGAGGCCGTGAGCGCGATGCGCGGGAAGAAAGCCGCACGTGCTGCGCCGATATTGGCGTTCGCCGCCAGCAGACGCTGCTCAGCGGCGAGCACGTCGGGACGGCGTACCAGCACCTGGGCTGGCAGATCGGCCTGCTGTTCCAGCGTGATGCCCTGATCGGCCAGGGTTTTGCCGGCCGGCAGCTCACGCGGCTCGGCGCCCACCAGAGACCGCAGGTAGTTGCGCGCAGCAGACTGCTGGCGTTGCAGAGCCGCGAGATCCGCGCGCGCGCCCTCGTAGGCCGCATCGGCCTGCAAGAAGTCCAGATCCCCGGCCAGGCCGGCCTGGCGGCGGCGGTCGACCAGTTCGCGCGTCTGGGCGCGGGTCTCGAGCGTGGCCTGGGCCAGCACATAGCGCTCCTGCGCCTCGGCCAGGGCCAGGTAGGCGTCGGCCACACTGGCGATCAGCGAGAGCCGGAAGCTGCGTTGAGCCTGCTCGGTTGCCAGGTAGCTGGCCTTGGCCGACTCGCTCAGGCTGGCCACGCGGCCCCAGAAGTCCAGTTCAAAAGCTGGCAGACCGACGTTGAGATCGGCACGCTGGCTCACGATGGACGTACCGGTGGCCGACAGATCAGCCGGCGTGCGGCTGCGCGCCAGCGAGCCGCCCACGTTCACCGTGGGCAGACGATCGGCGCGCTGGATGCCGTAGAGCGCCTGCGCCTCGGCCACGCGGGCCGTGGCGATGCGCAGATCGCGGTTGTGCTCCAGCGCCAGCTTGATCAGGGCGCGCAGGCGCTCGTCCGGAAAGAAGCTGGCCCAGTCCACAGGCCGGCTCACGGCCGCCGCGGCCTGCGCGTCGTCAGGCCAGGCCTCGGGCACGGGCAGAGCTGGCCGCTGGTACTCGGGGGTCATGGAGCAGCCAGCCAACACCAGCAGCGCGGCGAGGGCCGCCATGGAGCGGATGTTCTTAACCATGATGACCTCCCTCCGAAGCGGCCGGGGCGTGTCCGCGGCTGTGACCGGGGAACAGGCGACAGACCACCAGGTAGAAAACGGGCACCAGGAAGATCGCGAGCACGGTGGCGGCAATCATCCCGCCCATCACACCGGTACCGATCGCGTGCCGGCTCTGTGCCCCCGCCCCGCTGGAGATGGCCAGCGGCAACACGCCCACGATGAAGGCGATCGAGGTCATCAGGATGGGCCGCAGACGCAGGCGGCAGGCTTCCAGGATGGCCTCCTTGAGCGCCATGCCCTGGTCTTGCAGGGTGCGGGCAAACTCGATGATCAGGATGGCGTTCTTGGAGGAGAGGCCGATGGTCGCAATCAGGCCCACCTTGAAATACACGTCGTTGGGCAGGCCGCGCAGATAGACCGCGAGCAGCGCACCGAACACGCCCAGCGGCACCACGAGCATGACCGAGAAGGGAATGGTCCAGCTCTCGTACAGCGCGGCCAGGCAGAGAAACACCACGATCAGCGACACGGCGAAGAGCAGCGGCGCCTGCGAACCCGAGAGGCTTTCCTCAAAGGACGTGCCCGACCAGGCATAGCCGATGCCGTTGGGCAACTGGCCCGCCACCTCGCCCATCGCCTGCATGGCCTCGCCCGTGCTGCGGCCCGGCGCCGGGTTGCCCGAGAGCTTGACCGAAGGCACCCCGTTGTACCGGTCGAGCCGGGGTGCACCGACCATCCACAGCGGCTTGACCACCTCGGACAGCGACACCATGCCGCCACTGCGGTTGCGCACCTGCACGCGCATCATCGCCTCCGGACTGGCACGTACCGACGGATCCGCCTGCATCTGCACACGCAGGATGCGGCCCTGGCGCTCAAAGTCGTTGATGTAGGCGACGCCGAACAGGGTCTGCAGCGTCTCGTTGAGCGTTGCGATGTCCACGCCCAAGGCCTGCGCCTTCTCGCGGTCGATCTGCAGCAGCAGCTGTGGACCAGGCGCCATGCCCTCCATGCGCACACCGGCCAGCGCCGGGTTGGCGCCGGCCAGCTGCACGGCCAGGGCCTGGGCCTCGGCCAGCTTGTCGCGGCCCAGGCCGCCGCGGTCCTGCAGGCGGAAGTCGAAACCACCAACGGCGGCCAGCTCGGGAATGGGCGGCGGATTGACGCTGAAGATGAAGGCCTGCTTGAGGCCGAACAGCGCCATATTGGCGCGCTGCACCACGGCCGTGGCACTGCTTTCCTTGGCCTTGCGCTCGTCCCAGTTCTTCAGGCGCGTGAAGATCAGGCCGGCGTTCTGGCCACGGCCGAAGAAGGAAAAGCCGACCACGCCCACGGTGTGCTCCACCTCGGGCTGGGCCAGGAAGAACTCCTCGGCCTGACGGATCACTTCCACGGTACGTTCCTGGGTTGCGCCCGGCGGCAGCATCACCATGCTGATGAAGTAGCCCTGGTCTTCCTCGGGCAGGAAGCTGCCCGGCAGCTTCGCGAACATCCAGACCGTGGCCACGATGATGGCACCGTAGACTATGAGCCAGCGACCTGGGCGCCCCAGCATGCCGGTCACCTTGCGGATGTAACCGCGCGTGGCGGCCGCAAAGCCGCGGTTGAACCAGCCGAAGAAACCCGTGGTCGGCAGCACGCCCGCCTCCCCCGGCTTGTGGGGCTTGAGCAGCGTGGCACACAGCGCCGGCGTGAGCGTCAGGGCCATCAGCGCCGAGAACAGCATGGTCAGCACCAGGGTCACGGCGAACTGGCGGTAGATCGCGCCCACCGAGCCCGAGAAGAAGGCCATGGGAATGAACACCGCCGACAGCACCACGGTGATGCCGATGATGGCGCCCACGATCTGGTCCATGGCCTTGGCCGTCGCGTCGCGTGGCGAGAGATGTTCCTCGCTCATGATGCGTTCGACGTTCTCCACCACCACAATGGCGTCGTCCACCACGATGCCGATTGCCAGCACCATGGCAAACAGCGTGAGCACGTTGATCGAGTAACCCAGCACGTAGAGCCCGAGCGCCGCGCCGATCAGCGAGACCGGCACCACGATGGTCGGAATCAGCGTGGCGCGAAAGTTCTCGAGGAAGAGGTACATCACGATGAAGACCAGCAACACGGCTTCGAACAGGGTCTTGACCACTTCGGTGATCGAGATCTCGATGAAGGGCGTGGTGTCGTAAGGCACGTCCCAGGCGATGCCCTTGGGGAAGTAGCGCGAGAGTTCCTCCATGCGCGCACGCACGGCCTTGGCCGTGTCCATGGCGTTGGCACCCGGTGAGACCTTGACGCCCACGGCCGCCGTCGGCTGACTGTCCAGGCGCGCGAAGATGGAATAGTCCTGCGCGCCGAGCTCCACCCGCGCCACGTCACGCACCCGGACGAGCGAACCATCGGTCTGCGCGCGCACCACCACATTGCCGAACTCCTCGGGCGAGGTCAGGCGACCGCGCGTGATGACGGTGGCCGCGTATTCCATGCCCGTGGGGGCAGGCGGCTGGTTGAGCTCGCCCACGGCCAGCAGCACGTTCTGGGCACGCACTGCCGCAATCACCTCACCGGGCGTCAGACGGTAGGCCGCCAGTTTGTCGGGATCCACCCACAGGCGCATGGCGTATTCGGAGCCGAAGAGCTGGGCCTCGCCCACACCCGGCACGCGTCGCAGCTCGTCGATCACGCTGGCCGCCACATAGCTGGCCAGGTCCACGGACTTGAGGCTCTTGTCCGGCGAATACAGCGTGATGAACATCAGGAAGTTGCGCCGCGTCTTGGTGACGGTCACACCCAGACGTTTGACCTCGTCGGGCAGGCGGGCTTCCACGCGCTTGATGCGGTTCTGCGTTTCGACCGAGGCGATCTCGATGTTGGTGCCGGTCTTGAAGGTCAGGTTGATGGTGCCCGTGCTCTGCTCGGAGGTCGAGTCCATGTAGAGCAGGTTCTCGATGCCGTTCATCTCCTGCTCGATCAGGGCGACAACGGTGTCCTCGACCACCTTGGCCGAAGCGCCGGGGTAGGTCACATTGACGGCCAGCGCCGGCGGCGCAACCTCGGGATATTGGGCCACAGGCAGTTGGCGCAGGGCCAGCGCACCGGCCAGCAGGATGACCAGCGCGATCACCCAGGCAAAGACCGGACGGTCGACAAAGAATTTGGCCATGGTCTCTTACTTCCCCTGGGTGGCAGGTGCGGCTGCTGCTGTCGGTGACCAAGGAACGGGTTTGACCACACTGCCGGGATAGGCCTTCATATGGCCCTCCACCATGACCTGCTCGCCGCCTTTCAGCCCGCTGAGGATGGTCCAGTTGGTGCCACTCATGCCACCCAGCTTGACGGGCACGGGCATGAGTTTGTTCCCCTCGCCCACAACCATCACCGAGGCGCCCGCCGGTGACAGCTGCACGGCACGCTGCGGCAGCGTGATGAGCTGATCAGCCCTGGCCTGCGGATAACGCACGCGCACGAACATGCCCGGCAACAGGTCTTTCTTGGGGTTCGGGAACTCGGCGCGCAGCGAGACCGCGCCCGTGTTCGGGTCCACGGACAGGTCCGAGAACAGCAGCTTGCCCGGCAGGGGATAGACGCTATCGTTCTCCAGCACCAGTTCCATGCGCCGCGTGTCGGCCTTCTTCCAGCGTCCAGTGGCAATGGCCTCGCGCAGGGTCAGCAGCTCCGCGCTGCTCTGCGTGAAGTTGACGTAGATCGGGTCAATCTGCTCGATGGTCGCCAGCTGCGTCGCCTCGCCACGCCCCACGAGCGCCCCCTCCGTCACGAGCGAGCGGCCGATGCGGCCCGAGATCGGTGCGGGCACCGTGGTGTTCTCAAGATCCAGCTGGGTACGCGCGAGTGCAGCCTCTGCCTGGCGCAGGCGAGCCTCGGCGGTGTCGAGCTCCTGCTGGCTCACGGCTTTCATCTCCACCAGCGGACGGTAGCGGTTGACCACGGCCTGGGCGGCAGCCAGGTCGGCCTTGGCAGCCTCATGGCTGGTGCGGTAGGTCCGCGCGTCGATGCGATACAGCGCTGTGCCGGCCTTGACGTCGGAGCCCTCCTCGAAGAGGCGCTGCTCAACGATGCCCTCCACCCGTGCACGCACCTGGGACGTCCGCCAGGCCTGCAGGCGACCGGGCAGCTCCTTGGTCAACAGGGCCTCGCCGGGCTGAGCCACGACCACGGCCACCTCGGTCGGTGGTTGCGCCGCGCCACCGCCACTGCCAGCGCCGCCCTTGGGTGCTTCGGATTGGCCGCAACCGCTGAGCAGCATGGCTAAGAGGGCCACCAGGGCCGGGACACGGTAGTCAACAGCTTTCATTCAATTCTCCCTTTAAGACGCTGCGGCGCGCGCCTGGGGGGCGTACGCCTGCAAAAAACAGTCGATGATCTTGGCGATGCGGCCGCTTTGCTGCGGACACGCCACCGGCATGCCCAGCAGACGCAGGTCTCGCTGGGTTCCGGTCAGCAGGCTGATCAGCATGTCGGCCGCAAATTCGGGATCGTCCTGGCGCAGCTCACCGCGCGCCATGGCCTCACGCAACAAACGCGCCAGTTCCGCACCGGCCAGTTGCCAGGTCTCATAGACCGCCTGAGCCAGCTCAGGAAATCGGGGCGACTCGGCCACCAGCATGCGGTGCAGGGCCAGGCCCTGCTCGCTCATGGCCTGTCCCTGGAAAGATTCTGCGAAACGCAGCAGGTCATCGCGCACAGAGCCGGAGCGAGCCTCCAGCTCCACGAGCAACGCATGACACAAACCGGTCAGCGCCTCGCGAAACAGACTCTCCTTGCTGCCGTAATGGTGGTACAGGGTCTGTTTGACCACGCCCGCACGGCGGGCGATATCGTCTACGCTGGCGCCATAACCTTTCTCGCAAAAGGTATTCAGGGCCGCCTCAAGAATGCGGGCGCGGGTATCGGCGGTCATAAAGAATAAGAGGGGAGGCTGGGCCAGCCTTGGATTGGGCTGAACGAGTGACGCGCCGCATCATACTAGACTCATCAGTCTAATTTATGACATGCTTGTAAAGTTGGCTGAAATCCAGGGGCATGGGCGAGTTGTCCGGCGCACCGCTACGATCTGCGTACGAACACCGATCGACAAGGAGCAGCCGTGGACACATCGACCACCTCCAGCAGGCGACAACTGCTCCAACTGGGTGTCGCGTCTGTCATCGCCCGCCCGACCTGGCTCACGCCGGCCTTAGCCCGCACCACACTGCACCCTACCCCAGCCCAGACCGAAGGCCCCTTCTATCCCCTGCAACTGCCCACGGACCACGATGCTGATCTGTTGCGTCATGGCCCGGTGGATTACCGGCACGGAACGCCGGTCTGGCTCGAAGGCATGGTCACAGACATGGCGGGCACGCCAGTGCGCGGCGCCCGGGTCGAGATCTGGCAATGCGACCACCTGGGGCGCTATCACCACCCGGGCGATGGCAACCGCGCTGATCCCGACTTCCAGGGCTTTGGTCGCGTGATGGTCGACCGCGAAGGACGCTACCGCTTCCGCGCCATCCGGCCCGTGGCTTACGGCGCCCGTACGCCCCACATCCACGTGAAGGTCCGGCTCGGCGCACGCGAAGTCCTGACCACCCAGCTCTACGTGGCCGGCGATCCGGGCAATGCGCGCGATTTCCTCTGGCGCAGTTTGCGCACGGATGCCGACCGGGCCGCGCTCACCGTCCCCTTCCATCCGGGTCAGGACGGGCTGCAGGCTCGCTTCCCCATCGTGCTCGCGCTTTGATGCCCCCTGGGCCACGATGCCCGGCCTGATCTGACATGATCAGGCGCATGGATTCTGTCTCCCAACTGGCGCTCGGTGCCGCCGTAGGCGTGGCCGTCATGGGCCGGCGCACCTCCCTCGTCAAAGCCGCCGGCTGGGGCGCCGCGCTGGGCACCCTGCCCGATCTCGATGTCTTCATCGACCATGGCGATCCCATGCTCAACATGGTCCTGCACCGGGCCGAGAGCCATGCCCTGTTCTGGCTCAGCCTCTGTGCACCGGTGTTCGCCGCCGGCATTGCACGCCTGCATGGCGAATGGCCGCTGTGGCGGCGCTGGTGGCTCGCCGTCTGGCTGGTGCTGGTCACGCACCCGCTGCTGGACACGCTGACCATCTATGGCACCCAGCTGGCCCTGCCCTTCAGCAACCATCCCTATGGCCTGGGCAGCGTCTTCGTGATCGATCCGCTCTACACGCTGCCCCTGCTGCTTGGCCTGCTGATCGCTGTGGCCTGCCGTCGCCAGCCCGGCTTCGCGCTGCGGGCCAACGCCCTGGGCCTGACACTCAGCACGGCCTATCTGCTCTGGGGCATGGTCGTGCAGCAACATGTACGTAGCATCGCACAAGCCTCGCTCGCGCGCCAGGGACTGCAAGCCGAAGCCCTGCTGGTCACACCCACGGCCTTCAACAGCGTGCTCTGGCGCGTGGTGGCCACCACACCCACGCATTACCACGAAGGCTTCTATTCGCTACTGGATGCACAGTCCGAGCCGATCTGGGACACCCACGAGCGCGGCGCCGGGCTCCTGCGGGCCTATGCCGGCCACCCTGGCTACGAACGGCTGAACCGCTTCGCCAAGGGCATGGTCGCCATGCAGGCCGTGGACGGCCGCGCCCACCTCAGCGATCTGCGCATGGGCCAGACGCCGACCTACTCCTTCACCTTTGACATCGGCCCGGCGGCCGGCCCAGCCACCACCGCGGAGCCCGCCCAGGCACGCGGACAGCGACCGGAGCTTTCCCGCGCGCTGCCCTGGCTCTGGGCCCGGCTGCGCGGCGAGCCGCTGCCGCCGCCACGCTGAACAACCGCGCGCGGACAAAGAAAAAGCCCGCAGTCGTGGACTGCGGGCTTTTGTTGTGGTGGGCGATACATGGATCGAACATGTGACCCCTGCAGTGTGAACGCAGTTTTGAGAGACTTCCTTGGACCCCCGTACACTCGGAGAAATGAAAAAACAGTCCATCAGAATCCATCGTTTTCCACCGCAATTTGAGAGACTTTTGGGAGACTCAGATAAGATGTAGAAATGCCAAGCATCGACACCGTTACAGCCCGCGACAAGCTCAAGCCTCGCAAGGCTATTTACTGGCACAAGCTAGACAAAGGCTCTCACATTGGTTTCCAGAAGCTGACCGCAAGCTCCACCGGAACTTGGCACGCAAGGTTCAATAACCCAGAAACTGACGAACGCCCGCAGAAGTCGCTGGGTGAGTTTTCGGGCAGCCTCCCCGGCGAACGGTTCACCATCGCCAAGAAAGCCGCCGAGGCATGGTTTGAGCACCTTGGCAAAGGTGGCAGCACCAAGGTGCTGACCGTGCGTCAAGCGTGCGCCGCCTACGCGGCGCAAGTCCGCGTCAAAACCGGCAAAAAAGAAGCGGATGAAGCGGCAGCTAACGACCTTATGGGCCGGTACAAGCGGTGGATTGACAACGACCCGATTGGGCGCGTCGAACTCAGCAAGCTGACCAAGAAGCAGGTATCGGATTGGGCCGCGAAGCTCAAAACGACACCAGCAAAAGTCAGTCGGCACAAGAAAGAAAACGAAGAGACGGTGACGCGCCCGCGCAGCCTCGCCACCTACGAGAGAGACGTGGCAGCCCTTCGTTCAGCCCTCAATTACGCACTGCTGCATGACTTCGTGACCTCAAACTCTGCGTGGAAGGTGCCTCTAAAAGCGCTGCAGAAGGTGTCCGGCCAGCGGACGCTGTACCTTGACCGTGACCAGCGCCGGGCGCTACTCGATGCCGCTGAGCTAGACATTAGGGCCTTCCTGCGTGGATTGACATTGCTGCCATTCAGGCCCGGTGCGCTCGCCGGGCTGTTGGTCGAGCAATTCGTCCCTCAGACGTCGACGCTTGTCATGGTCTGGGGCGCTGACAAAGCGCACCCTAAACGCTTCGTACATCTGCCGCCGGTCACGGCGAAGTTCTTCGCCGAAATGGTCAAAGGTAAGGCTCCAACTGACCCGATTTTCAATCGGGCAGACGGGAACCGCTGGACACGTGAAAACTGGAATAAACCGATAAAAGAGGCTGTAATTGCTGCAGGTTTGCCCCCTCAAACGGTCGCCTACACGCTCAGGCATTCGACTATCACTGACTTAGTTCAAGATGGCCTACCGATTCTGACCATCGCGCAAATCGCCGGCACGTCGGCAAAAATGATTGAAGAGCATTACGGGCATTTGAGAGCTGGTGCATCCGTTGAGGCGCTTTCTAAACTGGCGCTTTGATTTGCTGCCAGGATGCTGCCTGACGCAGCGGCAAAGAAAACGCCCACCAAGTATGGTGAGCGGAGTCAGCTGCCTCGACAGAAGGTCGATGGCCGAAGGCATTTACTTTTGTTCTAATTAGGCTGACATGTTGAAGCTATCGTTCGACTGCACCGCAGTAGACCTCTTAGACTCCCCTGAGCCAATTGAGAACCTGGCGGCCCTCATCATTGGCTTAAAAATGGTGCCTCCAAGGCATGGCAAAGCCTTGAATGAAGCCCTTCAGGTCCCACTCGTGTCTCAGTACCTCGAAGAGTTTCTGATGGAAGACCCCCCGGATTCCTTCACGCCCGAAAGTTACATCAGGCTGGGCGCCGGGCCTACGCGCGTAGTGCTAATCATTGGGGACCGGCTGACACGAGAGCTCGAACTGAGCATCTACGATACACGCGATGAGTTCGCCTCCGATTTGCCTAAATTGCATCTCGCTGCGCCTGGCCATTCCGATATGTTTCTCGCCGTCCTATCCGCGTCACAGCCGCCTAATAAGTAAAATCATGAGCTTTGGATAATCACGAACAGTTTTCTTTAGTCCCGAACGGCGTTGAGACTTTGAGGCAATGCCGGCCACTCAAGGTGGAGTCAAATTTGAACATCACAAACGGATTCAAGGCTGTAGCCGGCGTGGATTCGACACGAATTTCTGCTCCCGGGCCCTCAATCGAAAAATCACCGGCGGGGAATGAGCCTCCGACCATAGACCTGAAAGTGTCATCTCGAACGACTACACGGATATCACCAATTTGAGAGGCTTGATTTGCTTCAGAACACCCGGCGCCGACCTGAATTCTTAATGGAGTGACAGAACAACCTGGGCAGTCTACAGTTATGTCAGCGCTTGAAGACATCCGGATTCGATATTGAAATTCGCGCAGACTTCCCTTCTGAATGCGAACTTTGACTGCTGGCATGTCACCAATTTTCAGAGTCGCAGATTCGTTGCGCCAAGAGCTGGCAAGACCGTAAACCCAATAGGGACGACGCACCCGTTTTCGGCCACATTTGGACCAACAACAGTCACTCGTCGTACAACGGCATTCGGCTGATGGATTTGCGAAGGTGCTGTGGCAGTCGTATTCGATTTAGCTGCTAGGTCTTCTTTTGAGAATTGGGCTGCTGCCGGTTCCGTGGACACCCACCTAAGCTTCTGACGCTTTCTCAAAGTCTATCGGACTGACGTAGCCCAGCGTCGAATGACGACGTGTTGGGTTGTAGAACCGCTCGATGTAATCGAACACGTCAGCCCGAGCCTGCTCCCGTGAGCGGTACACCTTCTTGGCCGTGCGCTCGGTCTTCAGGGAACTGAAGAAGCTCTCCATGGCCGAGTTGTCCCAGACCTCACCCGCGCGGCTCATGCTGCACGTGATGCCCTGCTCCTTGAGCAATTCCTGGAAGTGCTCGCTGGTGTACTGGCTGCCCTGGTCGGAGTGATGCAGCAAGGCCACCGGCTTGCCCCGACGCCACACGGCCATCATCAGGGCATCGGCCACCAGTTGCGAGGTCATGCTCTCCTGCATCGACCAGCCCACAATACGACGTGAGTACAGGTCCAGCACCGCTGCCGCGTACAGCCAGCCCTCGGCCGTCCAGATGTAGGTGAAGTCCGCCACCCACTTCTGGTTGGGGCCATCGGCCTGGAACTGGCGGTCCAGCACGTTGCTGGCAATGGCGCTGCGCTCGCCACCGTCCTTGGGCAGGCCCCGGCGTCTGGGCCGTGCCCGCAGGGCTTGCAGGCGCATCAGGCGCTCAACCCGGTGCAGCCCGCAGGGCTGGCCCAGGGCCAGCACGTCGTGCCAGACCCGACGCGCACCATAGGTCCGGTCGCTGCCAATGAAGCTTTGCCGCACCAAGGTGCCCAGCACCTCGTCCGTCTGGCTGCGCTGGCTTCTGGGCCGGCCCAGCCAGGCGTAGAAGCCACTGCGCGAGACACCGAGCGCCTCGCATATCAATCCCACCGGCCAGACCACTCGGTGCTTCGCCACAAAGTCGAATCTCACATCGACTCCTTGGCGAAGTAGGCCGCGGCTTTTTTCAATATGTCGCGCTCCATCTTCAGCCGGGCCACTTCCCGGCGCAGACGCTCCAGCTCGGCCTGCTCGGGCTTCATCACTCCCTGGCCAGGGAAGGCATGCTGTGGGTCTTGATGCAGTTCACGCATCCATTTGCGCAGCACGTTCTCGTGTACATCCAGGTCCTTGGCCGCCTGCGCCACCGATACCCCACGCTCCTTGACCAGCCGCACCGCCTCAAGCTTGAACTCGCGGCTGAATTTCCTTCTCGTTTCCATAAACCACCTCCGGTTTCATCGACCACCTTAACAAAGTGTCTTTGAAACCGGCAGCAGCCCAAATGCCGCGACCAGAACGACAGAAGCTTCAGCGTCACGCACGGATAATCCAAGTCTAGGTGTCGCTCTTTCAGGACTCGGGATTGCCAAAAGCAACGGCAATGCATAGTCACTCTTTACTGCGTAGTTGACGTTTTCGGGAATGTAATCCTGCTTGGCTGCCACAGCCAAGGCGTTCAGTTTTGACACGATGACGCCCACAACACTTCCTTTTGTGTCCACCAACGGGCCGCCTGAATTTCCTGGCTGAATTGGCACAGTAATCTGCATGACGTTTGGCGTCCCTGCTATGCCACTAAAGCTACTCACAACCCCTTCCGTGTATTTGGCTTCGAGCCCTTGAAGTGAGGGGTTTGGATAGCCAATTGTGAAAACCTTGGCCCCCTTGTCTAACCCATCTGTGGTCTTAAGGTGGAGACCCTTAGAGGGGCGGTCAATTTTTAGGAGGGCTAGGTCGTTATTCCGGTCAACCGAAATCACTTGGGCAATGTCAGTCGCACCATCAGAGGTTCGAACTGTAACTTGATGGGCGTCAGCGATTACGTGGGCATTTGTAATGAAGTGCCCTTTGGAGCTCACAAAAAAGCCGGTTCCGAAGCCTGCAGCATTTGCCGTCAGAGCATAGGTGCAGATAAAAAACGCTGAAATATAACGAATCATCATCAGTCTCCCATTATTAAAATTACCCACCAACCCATTGAACCGATAGTGATTCGGCCTGTTTCAATACCGTTTCGGTCGCCACCTCTTGCTAAGTCTTCCCAGCGAAACTTGCATGTTCGTCTCGCCTCAGTATCGAGTATCACGGTCATACCACTGCTTGGTGGCGTATCCAGACTGGAGCATCAATCCATGGTTCGGGTACCACATCCGGTTGCTCGGCGTGTCCAAGGCCGTCTTGACAAACTCGACCGACGCGCCACGCTCTGTGTAGTAGTCCGCCATCATGTGGTCGACTTTTGACCAGCTTTTGCTGAGAGGACGCCTGAAAGACCAGCTCCGGTGAAAACCGACCTTGGTAGTGGGCCCCAGGTACCGTTCGCTTCCGGCTGCAAGCGCCAGGGTGCATGCGCTCTCGCAGTGCTCAAAGGACACCGTGTCCAGACCGTACTTGCGAATCAGCTCTGCCATGGCCAGGCCTTCAAAAACGAAGCCTCCAGGGCTCTCAAGCTGAACCAGGGTGAGTCTGGGCTTTTTCTGAAGTGCCTGCTCCAGCGCCTCATAACTGCCAAACCCGATTTCACCCTTGACCGAGATTCGCCCAAGCACAGGGTCGTGCACCACTTCAGTGGCTGACAGTTGGCGAGTGACTGTATTCCACCACCCCCTCACCCACTCCTGGGAAACATTAAATGAGAACGCCGAGGCGTTGAGTAGAAATGCCAGAGCTCCCACGTAGGTCAGTAAATTCGGGAGGAACTGCCCGCCTTGCTGATAACTGCGCAGCGAGCTGCGCATGAGACCGACCGCCCACCAGGCCCAACCGGCACCAAGCAGCAAAAGGAGGATGAGAACCAGCCACTGACGCAGGACAAACGAGCCGGTGTAAGTGGCTTGCTCAGTGACCGCAAAGGCGGCGTACAGCAGGACGAAAGTCCAGAACAGAACGCCCAGGCCAGAGACGAAAAACGAGCGCCCCAGTGTTTCCTGCCCTCGCCAGTGAGAAAGAATCGGCTGCAGGACTCCGCCACCTGGTCGTACGGCTGGCGCGGCAGGTTGCGGCTTATGGTGGGCCGCTCTCGCCTTTGTGACCTCGGGAGCCTTAGGGACTCGGATATGCAGGTCTTCTGAATCCGCGGTCGCCTCATCTATGCTCGGTGACCTAGTCAATATAGCTTGGATACCCGGGACCTCTCCCCGTTTACGCTGCGACGGATAGATGATGTTGGTCTCGAGCCAACCAAGGAACATTAAAGCTTCCCTGCCCCCCATGCGTTGCAGCTCACGAACAAGGGCGCTATCACTGATGAACAGCCGTGGGCCTTTGTCAAGCTTCTTCACCCCATGACCATAGGCATTCTGGAGTGGCTTGTCCGCTCTCAGCGTTGCGAGCACACTGCGGACTTCAACCGTCGCAAACCAGTGGTAGTGGTCGCTCGACTCGTGAACATCCAGACGCCAGGCTTTGTATCGCGCAGGCCAGACTCGAAACTCTTGCTGAGCAGGCACAGCCAATTTAGCCTTGAAACGCCATTAAATCTTCGGGCGGTTCGTCAATCTCAATGTCCTCCCCATTCCATGTCCCAGAGGAGCTCAAAAGCCGATTGGCATCGCCTTGATTCCAGAACTCAACGGGGACATCTTGAATGAGGTCCTCGATGAAAACACGACTTCCCGCAGGAAGTCCCTCTGGAATCAAATAGGCTGCAAGCGGAAATGGCCTATCGGTTCGGACATTAGTGAACTTGCGAATCACCTTCCACTCGCCACTGCCGCGGATAGGCCCACCACGAAAATCTCCGGTCCATTCAAGCTCACCTGTCGCTACGTTCTGCCAAAGCATGAACTTGAACTCGCCGAACTCATTCGTGACCCCCGTGTCTTTGAAAACGAGCGTGAAACCTCGCTTCTGAGCATCGCTCATGGCCTCCAGATTTCTGGCTGTCTTGATTCGTACTTGACCTTCTGGTGCAGCAGGATTCAAGGGGCCTCGATGAAGAAAAACCACATTTTTGGCGGCTCTGGTTGCAAAGACACAGGCATCTGGCTTGTCTTCGATGAGCTGCTTGACTTCAGCTTCCAACAAATTGTCAAGAGAGTGAACGGTATCACCACAACTCAAGCACTTTCGGTCTGGAGAATCTGGCGCGAGCTGGCGTAAATCCTCCAACCGGATAGTCATAGGGCAATAAACCGTCTTGAGGAAGGAACCATCATCGCCATACAAGGCGCCAGACATCAGGTCGTAAATCATTACTTAATTCTCTTGATTTCAGGGGGATGATTCATCATCCATATTGTCGTGCGATGGGTACGAGCCAAACTGCCCGTGGTCTCGAAATGAACCGCCCCATCTGTACTTCGCATCCATTTCTGCATCACGGTCAGAACCGTTTGTGCCAGAGGTTGAATCCAGGGATTGTTTGCTGGATATAGGACCTTTCATACTTGTGCTTTGACGCAATTTCTTTCCACCGCTGCGACGAATATTTTCGCGTTCTGGTGCTGTACGCTGGGTCGACACTTTGGGGTGCGCCTTCTTCAAATGCTTTTTCAGATTTTTAACCATTACCCCGCACAGCGAGCATTGCGTTGGCTCCTTCGCAATCGCTACCTTGACACATATCACGGTGCCTGTAGCGTCTATCCCATGCACATTTAGAAGATGCTTACCCATCTGCTTTGAACGGAGAACAAGACCACAGTGGGGGCACTTCTTATAGCTCGGGGCTGTGGGCAAAGCGGCTGGCTTTACCGCTGCCCGCACCGGCACTTCAGGCACCACTTTGCCAACTCTATTGCCGGTCTTCGGTCGTGCCTTTATCTTTCGGCGTATCTTGCCATTCTTAGCTTCTATCTCCCGTGCAGCTTGAGCGAGGTCTCGCGGAGGTCGTCCCACAATTGGAACTGGACTCGGAATCAGACCCGTGCCAAAACAACGAAAGCAGTTCGGAGTCTCACCTCCACAAGGGCATGGAAACTGGTCCATATGCTCAACTAACCTGCCAGCCTGATGTTCCCATTAGCCTCGGCGACCTTGGAACTTCGCTTGAGTTCGTCAATGACCTTGAAGACTCGGGCTTCGGCATCGGCCGGCGTCCGGGCCATGCCAACCAGGCGGCAGACAATGCGGGCCACCTCCTGCTGCGGAGAACTCCCGGACTGGTGCAGAACTTGAAGGACGAGTGCCGAAATCTCTTCCGGGCATACCTCGTCAATCTTCCGCTTGGAGGCATCCGACTCATCAGCTACTCTGCAGAACTCAAGCTTCGCGGGGTCAACCTCCTGCGGCCAATAAAAGGTTGTAGCCCCTTCGGTGGTCTTGGGCGTAGCAGTTGGCGTCAGCGACTTGAGTCTCTCGACAATCCGAGAGCCAGTGCGCTCTAGCCCCCAGGCGCGCGCAACTTTTCGGAACAAGGTGGCGTCTGAAATCGGCCCCTCACCTTCAATGACCTGCTTCAACTGAGCCGTCTGCTGGAGGGCGTGCCTGTATTCGTAGAACGAATCCGGACTTCCCGACTGCAAAGTGACCGGTGTGTACACCGGGATTGAATTGCCTGCAGGTGCGACCACTGAAGGTTCAGGAGATTCCTCAGCAATCTCGGTTTTAGGGGTGTCAATATTGAGCGCCTCTGTACCAGGTTGCCCCTCAACGGGCGCTTCTTCTGCGAGCTCATCCTCATCCGTCAAAGCCTGAAGGCGAGCCAAAAGTTTGATGACTTCCCCATCTTGGTTCTGCCACCAGTCAGTCGACCAAATCCTGTGAATGCTCCAGCCAAGACCTTCGAGGATAAATTGGCGCAAGCGGTCCCTGTCCCGAGCTGTCGCTCCTGAGTGATACGAACGGCCGTCGCACTCAATGCCGACCAAGTAGCGCCCAGGCGCCCTGGGGTCGACCACGCCAATGTCAATCCGATAGCCGGAGCAGCCCACTTGAGGATGCACTACCCAGTTATGGTCGCGCAGTATCCGAATTACGGCGGTCTCGAAGGGGCTGTCCGGCTCTAGCCCGGTGGGTAGGCTTTGCTCAACCAGCGCCCGCGGTCCTTTGATGGCAAATTCCAAGTAGTGTTTCAGGTCCCTGACGCCGGCGGCGCGAACGCGCGAGAGCTCGATTTGCTCTGGCAACAGGGTGCTGTAAATAACGACGGCTTCACGGGCCCGCGAGATGGCAACGTTGAGTCGTCGATGGCCACCCTCTCCATTGAGCGGCCCAAAGTTCATGGACATCTTGCCCGCCGCGTCAGGTCCAAACGTGATGGAGAACATGATGACGTCTCGCTCATCGCCCTGAACGTTCTCCAGGTTCTTGATGAAGAGAGGCTCGGTTTGGCTGCTTGAGATGGCCCGGTCAAGGGCAGGATTTGCCCGACGCCTTGCGTCCAACAGTGTCTCGATAAGAGCCTGCTGGGGCTGGTTAAAAGTCACTACACCAATCGAGAGTTTCGAATTTGATGATGTCAGGTAGTGCTTTTCGATGCCCTTGACCACTGCCTCGGCTTCAATCCTGTTGGTACGGCTCCCTCCCCGGTCATACACACCACTCACCTTCTCCAGCCGCACCGCTACGTCATCCGTAACAGGCGACGGGAAGGTGACCAGGCGCGACTCGTAGTAGTGGATGTTGCTGAAAGTGATGAGGCTTTCGTGCTTGCTGCGGTAATGCCACTGCAAGCTGAGCTTGTTCATCCCAGCCCCAAGGCATTCATCCAGAATACTTTCGAGGTCCTGGACTTCCTCCTCGGTCATATCTTCGGTATCCGAGGACTTATTGAAGAAGTTGGTCGGTGGCAGCTGCTTGGGGTCACCCACCACGACCAACTGCTTGCCACGTGCAATGGCACCCACCGCATCCCAGACGGGGATTTGAGAGGCTTCGTCAAAAACAACCAAGTCAAAGGGAGCGTACCCCGCTTCGAGGTACTGCGCCACAGACAGCGGTGACATCAGCAAGCAAGGCTTGAGCTTAGGCAACAGGGTGGGAAGACCCTGGACCAGTTGACGCACGGGCATGTGCTTGCGCTGCTTCTGCAGCTCCCGCCTCAGACGACCCAGTTCGCTATCCGCGCCGACGATGGCACCATTGGCGGTCGGAATCTTCCCGGCCAATGTCGCAGCAATGTACTTCTCGGTCAGGCCCTGGAATTTCTTGTCTGCTTCCCGGAACTCTCTAATCTTGCGTTCATGGTCCGCACTTGAGAAAGTACGAAGCACCGGGTCCATGTCGACGATTCTCTTGAGCCACCAGTTGCAGTAGCTGTACTCGAAGTGGGACTCGACCTCATCGAGGCCACTGACACCCGTCTCCAGGCTGAGAATCAGACCTTGGAGTCCCTGCGACATGGCTTTCTCACGAACACCTCGCCAGAGACACCACGGCTTCAGCTGATGGCGAGCGAGATTCCAGACAGTCAGGATTCCCTGGATGCGTGTCAGCGCTCCATCGGCGTCTTGAGGTCCGGCGAGCGCTTCTACAGGTTTTGCCAATGCCTCAAGAACCTGTTTTTTCTGCTGCATGTCCCGCCAGGCATCCCGGTAGACCAGCAATGCACGGCCTACCGGGCCCGAGGGAAGCAGA
The DNA here is from genome assembly GCA_046299695.1 of Hylemonella sp. Lineage (GTDB taxonomy): Bacteria > Pseudomonadota > Gammaproteobacteria > Burkholderiales > Burkholderiaceae_C > Hylemonella. Next base: position 111,787 of record JBKBHP010000007.1, on the reverse strand, counting down.
TGAGCTCGGTTTCCTCCGACTAGGGATTGCAAGCTTTGGCGTAGCCCATTGATAACGTACGGGTCTGTACCTGCAACCCGAGTCACTGCGTCTGTGAACTTCTGAGCCCATTGTTCATGCGTCGTCAGGGCCGCCCAGTCAGTCTTGAGGCCGTTGTAGGCGCCATGAAGGACCACCTCAGCTTCTGCATGCATCGTCAGCAGAACCTGGTCTTCCTCGTTAACGTCCGGCAATGCTCCCAGCATGGCTTCAATCTGGGTCTCAGTCGGCCGCTTTCCGTCACTGCGATAAGCCAGCAGATGACCGGAGACACCCCGATTAGCAAACCAAGTCTTCGGCCACCAGGCCAGTTTGGCTTGAGTCCACTGGGACTTCAATTCGATGCCTGTGAGCTTGGCCAGTTGAGGCTCCCAGCCTCCCCCGACCCGCTCCCAATGGTCCGCTCGCGTAGCTCCATGTTTGGCCAGCGACTGGACCATGGCGCGGACTCTGGAGTCGTGGGCCTGGACAGCGAGCCCCTCCGGCACTTTCGGTGCCGCCAGCAGGATGTCCGCCAGGATGTCCCAAGCGGCATAACCTTCCAGGCTGAGCCCCTTGGTCGGGTGCTTAATGTAGTTTTCGACCTCTTGAGCCTTGTCGTTCAGGACTTTGATGGAGGCATCAAGGGATTGAGCCGCCGCGCTGAGTTCGTCACTCCAGCTGGGCGACCATTCGGTCTGCCCGATGAGCGCCAGAGGATGCCCACTAATCGGACCGAGTTCCTGAGCCATTGCCGTTAAACGCCGACAGGTTTCCCGCAGACCATCCAATTGCTCGTGGCTGTGTACATGCGGAGTTGCCCAAGGCATAGCGGACGGTGCCTTGCCTGCATGCTGGATGCAAATCCCGATAGCGCTAAAGGCTGTGAGCCCGTTTGCGTATGACTTGTGCAGGGCGTCTACGAGACCGTTGAGCTCCTGGCGCAGTTGCCCCAGACGCTCAGCTTCTCGAGCCCAATCCGCAGCGGTACGCTCCCCTGCAATGTCCAGCGCTTGTCCGAGTTGGCGCAGAACCTCCGCCTTCTTGGCTGTTGAAGAGTGGAGCTCCAGACAAAATGGGCCCAGCCCGATAGCATTGAGACGTCGATGGACCACCTCAAGGGCGGCCATCTTTTCGGAGACGAAAAGGACCGTCTTACCTTTAGCCAGGTTGTGAGCAATGAGGTTCGTGATGGTCTGACTTTTGCCGGTACCGGGTGGGCCCTCTAACACCAAGTCACGGCCTGCGTCGACTGCGCAGATAGCTTTCAGCTGCGACGAGTCAGCCAACAATGGAGCCAGGATGTCCTGGGGTTTATGCGATTCGTCCAGACGCTCAAACTCGCCATCAATACTTTCGCGAGCGAAGGCTTCGCCAGGGTTATCTATCAGGTGTTTTACGACGCGACTTCCTCGGAGCTGTTCGGTCCTGTCCTGCAGGTCCTTCCACATCAGGTACTTTTTGAAAGAGAAGATGCCCAGGTAAGACTGTTCGAGCACCTCCCATTTCGGTATCTCCCGTACCGCCAATCGGAACGACTGCAAAACCTTGGCTACGTCAATGCCTTTGTCATCGGCATGAACGGATTCCAGCCCGGCCACCTTTAAATCGAAGCTGTTCTTGAGCAGCTGCAACAGTGTTGGATTGATGATGGCTTCGTCGTCGTGCCGGCTGATACGGAATCCAGACCGAACAGACTGACGCTGAAGTGTGACTGGAATCAGCAAGATGGGCGCCAGGTGCTTGGACTCGGCCTTCTCTGCTTCCGTCCACTCAAGGAAGCCGATTGCCATGAACAGGGTGTTGGCACCGCCCTCCTCCAGCCCAGTTCTGGCTGCGTTGAAAATCGTAAGAAGTACGCCGTCCAGCTCATCCTTACTGACCTTGCCAAGCAGCTCCTTGTTATCCAGAGCCTCGAGGGCCATGTCGTCCAGAGCCGCTCGTCCCGTTCTGGCCGCATGGACTGCATCAGACCTCGGGTCGCTCCCCTCCATAATTCCGGGCAGAGGAACAATCTTGAACTCCGAACCATCGGATATCGCGTCCTCCAGCTTCACCAGGTCCGGGGCGATGAACTGCAGTGTCGACTTGGTCGGCTTGAAGTTCAGCAGGCGATTGCGCAGTGTCAGGTCCAGGAGCTTGGATTTCCACTTAGAGAGCCGCCCCTCCGGCGTGTTCTCGGTTCCAAGGTCGATGGGGGTCATCACCTCAGGGTCCATCGACGGTAAATCTGGAGTCGGCTCGATTCCAACAGGCTCAACGGCCGCCTCTGTGGTGAACTGCTTTGCGTACGTCGACCGAGACGGAAGCGGCTTGATTTGAACTTCCCGCGCCCGGTGGATGTCTATGGCATACCGGAAGGAATCGTTTTCCTGCAAGTGCGCATGCCCCCGCTCGAGCGCGATTCGCAGAGACATACGTCGGGAGTGGTGCTGAGCAATCCCGGTCGTCTCAAACGCAAGGAACTCACCACTATCGACCCGCTTGCGCACGGCCTGGACGTCGTCCGTCAGCGGGTCCTGAAAACAGGCTGGATGGAGCCAGACCCCTACCCAGGCGTGCCCTTCCTTGAACAGGACAACCGGCCGCAACCCGGCTTGCTCCAGGCAGGATGCAAACAGCATCGTGAGGTCAAGGCAGGTCGCAACGCGTCCATCAAGAATCCTGTCAGGGGTACGAATTTTCTGTCCGTCTGTCCCAAAAGATGCCGGGGGTTCGGAGTACTGAAGGTCCTCTGCAGCAATCGTGCTGTAGATGGCCGAGACCTGCTTCCAGACAACGTCACGGCTCTTGGACTGGTAGCCATCCATTGAGAACTCGCTGTACTGAGAGCGTAGGAGCTTGGACGCTTTGCCAATAAGGACGTCAACAGCGGGGTTGTTCGGCATGCAGAACGCAGCCAAGAGCTCAGGCAGCGCACGAGTTCCTGCCCACTGGTCGTAGGCCAATACCTGCATAGTCTGAGCTCTCGCGGCAACCGCTTCGGCTCCAACGACGATGGAAACATTTATTGTGGCGTTGAGCGACTCCTGAAGGTCTGCAAGGTAGGTGTGGTCGGCTTGAAGGTCTATAGGGGTAATACGCCGGGTCTCGCCAGGCCCCAGCCGGTCAAACCGCAGTCGCGTTCCCTGGGCAAAGGCGGGATTACAAGAAATGAGGACTTCTATGCCTTCAAGGGGCTCGAGACCATGATTGGTCAGCCGCAGCGAGCGGATGACGGGGACTGAATTCTGGATTGAGGCGTATCCAAGGGTTGCATCGGATTCGAGCTCTATTTCAACGCCTGACTTGAGTTCTTCGTCGACCAAACTGGTACTCCCGTTTTCCGGCCTCAAAACATGGTCGAGGCAGTTTTTTGCGATTCTAATTGGCTAGAGAGACCTCTTCAGGCCTCCCAGGCTATCGGCACTTCTGATGCTTCTTCCGAACTTGTCGGCACACCCCAGGAGGCATCGGCTCAGGCTGCGCCCAGAGCCCTAACTTGGCCGCCCGCGCCCGCTGTTCGAGCTTGGCATATCGCTCTCGTTCCTCAAATGTCTGCTCATCGGCAAACCGAACAGCGTGCCACACCAGTCCATCGGCCAGCATCGCATCCGCCAAGTCATTACCATTCGCTGACTTCATCCGGCATACTTGGCGGCCGTACTGGTCTTGTTTGTAGCACTCGGCCAATGTCCCCGGCACGGCGATTTCTCTGAGCTTGTCGCGCGCAAGCCGCCAGTTCGCCTGCCCCGTCTCAGGCGCGTCGATGCCCGCGAATCTGACAACAAAAGTGCCTTTGGCTTGGGGGCCACTGACACAGGTCATGGTGTCGCCGTCGTGGAACCCCCTGGTTTCAAGGCAGAAGACGGACCAAGGCTCGTGTCGCTGTTCGGCCGCAGAAACTTCTTGAGATGCCAGGGCAAGGCAAGTGCAGAACACTAGCGCTGCAACGCTTCGCAATCCCAAAGCCATACTACTGGTCCTCCCTGAATATGGCAGACGCTAGTCCTCGACCTCATTTGCCAACAAGAGCGTATTCAACAGGTTCAACTCGTTGGATGCCATGAAATAGCGGTCATCGAACACCAAGTCTAGCTTCAATGGACTCACCGCCCCTACAGCCGCAGCCCAGGGAAAAGATTCGTACTTTGGCAAGGGCGGCATTACGGCAGACCCTGCATTGAGCGAGCGCCCCAGGGCCTCTTGCCAGAGAGGATGGTCCAGCAAGGTGAACGGCCGGTCGGCGGGACGCATTTCCGAATACATGAACTGATAGTGGCCGGCCGGAACAGCCACCCAGGTGTTCGGGGATTTCAATTCCTTGAGGGTTTTGAACTCGTTTGCGGCTTCGTGCTTGTCTCGCTGCAGAAGGCGAAGAAGGCTCACCGCTGGAATCCGCATTGCCGGCGGGAACTGCTTGCTCTTGTCGATTTCATAGAGTTGGCCAATCAATTGGCGGCTGGCTCGGGTCACTTCGGTCTCGTGCCCTTCGAACGCAAAGACCTCCTGCTTTTCAAAGCCCGCCCAAGCCTCAACAACGACAGGGCCCGAGAAGTGCACGTGGTCGGGAATGCTGTACCCCTCAGACGCGCAGGAAAGCAAGGGAGAGATTGGATGGGCTGCGATTTCAAGCAACTCACGCACGCACTCTGGCTTGACCAAGGTCCGGCCGTCTTCGCCACGCTTGGCAACTCCGTTGAGCTTTGCTCGCGAGAAAATCTCAATCACGTTTGACTGCGCTCGCAAGGCCGTCGCAACCAGGTCATTGTCGCGACTCTGAAGTTTGAAAACGTCGGCCTCTTTGACGAACTGAGAAACGTACTGAGACATCAAGCTGATGAGCTCCTCCGTACCGACGGCACCAACTGGCACTAGCGCCAGAGATTGACGCAAGCCAGCGTCTCCGGTAATTCGCGTGAAGATGGTCGAGCGCAGCATCACAAGCAGGGTCATCAGGTCAATGGACTGGCGCAGCCACTGGCGCTTGTCCATGGCTTCTTCTGAGACAACGTAGTCATCGACCAGCATGACAAGATGTCGGGGCACGTAGTCTCCAGACCGGTCCATGCCATCCGCGTCACGGTACCGACCGCGACCGCGGTAGATGAGCTGGGCAATCTCCATCAAGGCCGACTCAATGTTGAAGCGCGGCACGCTGGCCACAATCCAGTCGGTCAAGGGAAAGGAGACACCGCGGGCGCCGGAGGAAGTCATCAAGAACACGCGCACTTTGTCCCGGGTCTCAGGCTCGACCAACTTCTTGCGCATCCAGCCCGGAACCGACGAGTCAAGCACCTGGACAGTCTTGTCAGACAGGTTGGCGGACTCGACTGCTACCAGGTGCGCTTTCAGCTGGCGAAGGAAGAGCTTGTCTTGAGCGAAGTAGATGACTTGTTTTGCGCCGGCGTCCAGCGCCTTGAGGACCTCGCGTGCGGCACCTTCCAGGACGGCCTCTTCAGCAGCCCGTCGAATGGCTTCTCGGGGAGTCTCCAACTCGCCAGGACGCTTTTGGCTCTCTTCAATCTTGACGGCGGTCAGCTTGACCCGGTATTTCAGGTTCAGTTCGCTCGCAGGGAAGCTGTTGGTCATCACGTGCAAGGTGTCGCGCCTGGACGACCCTAGACCAATTTTGACCTTGGTGGCAGCGACCCGGAACGGGAGCTTGCCTGCGGAGCGCGATACCAATATCTTGTCGGGCGTTCTCTCTCCTGCGTTCAGATATCGGTCCAGAACAATCTCGTTGCCAAGGGAGGCATCAGAGACGACTAAGGTAACCGTGAACGGGCTTTCCTCTCCGTCGTCTTCAAAGCAGTCGATGAACTCCTGGTGCAGCCAGCTGGCTACCGTATGGACGAACCGAGCCCCTGCACCGTCGCCGGCGAGCTCGTCGACCATGACAACGATGGTCGGCATGCGTCTGGCAAACCGCCGACGCTCATCTCGACCAGCGGCGGTCGTGGCTTTGCTCACAAACAGGCTGGAGAGCGCATCGATGGTGGTCTTTTGGTTCTCTCGCTCCCTAAATCCCTGTAGGGCTGCCGTCAGCACCATCCGGTTGACGCCGTGGTTCAAGTCCAGAAGCTCACGTGCGGTTGAGGCCATACCCTTCAGGACGCCGGTAAGACGGCGTTCCTTGACCAGGTCCTCATGCTCAGACAGCGTGTCCTTTCGGAGTCTCGATGCGGCATGTTCCGCATCAATCTCCTCCTCCTGAGCCGGGTCCAGGACCAGCATCGGCCCATTCGGTTTGACGAGGTCTTTCACGCCATCGGCAACTACAGCCCCTTCGATGTGGCGCTTTATAGCCAGGCCCGCTTCCACCTGCTTGTCGTGCCACCGCTCCGCCGAGGCAATGAGTTGGGCGTTCGTCGTGACAGTCAGAATGCCCGTTGGCTCCTTGGTTTCAGTACGCGCCAGGCTATCGGTGACGTCGCGGTTAATCACGACACGGGGGCTGACGTACAAGAAGAGGTAGCCGTCCTCTTTTTTACCCAGGTGGGTCCGAATGGCCGTCGTCTTGCCGATGCCCGGATTTCCCTCCAAAGCCAGCACGTTCAATTTGTTCCGTTTGGCGACCTGAAGCCCCGCGACAATTGCGGCCGCATGCATGTCCCGCAGCGATATCTTTTCCTTGCCGCAAGAAAACTCTCGCATAGCCGCGCCGATGGCAGCCTTAGGAGACCCGTCGAAATAGGCTTGGAGGGAGTCGTTCTCATCGACCAAGGCTACTGCCTCGTCCAAGGTGAACAAGTCCATAGGGTTCGCAAAGTACGGCAGAACTTCGTTGAACTCAAAGACATAGTCCTCCCCCGGCTGCGGCATGGCTTTGAGAGCCTTCATGCCCTTGCGCAGGTCTGTCGGCAGTTTCTTGATAAGCCCCGAGAACATCTGTTCAATCTGGACTTCAAGAGCAGACTCATCACCATCGGCAACCTTCTTGGTCTCCCGGTAGGCCGTGCCCATCTGGCCCATGAGTTTGCACCGCGGGTCTGCGCTTTCTTCGGGGTTGAAGCGAGCCGAAAGGCTCTCCAGCCCGTTGGGGGTGATTGCCAAGGCACGGGCAACAACTGGCTTGTTCGCCAGACCGAGTTTCTGCAGGAGGTGAACTGTCGTCACGGCGTAAGAGCTGGCCTGGCACAGCTTGTAGAAGGGCTTGTTGTCCGAAGTCAGAGCGTTCAGGTACGTTTTGATGTCCTCGGAAAGCTCGAAGGACTCCCCGTCCACTTCAGCAGCGACACGGGCAAAGACGCTGCGCGAGTCCACAATCCGGCGATGACGCAAAAGCTCATCCAGGTGAGCGTCCTGCTCCCGGAAGTCACCCAGTTCAGCGGGCATGTCGAAGGAGTACTCCTGAACCAGCAGGTAGTCCTCTTTGGCGGCTCCTTCAAGCCAGAGCATGAAGTCCGCGTTGGCCGGCTGCCCCTTGCGAGACCAGTCCGGGTCCACTATCCCAGGGAGGCCAAACTCCGCATGAAAGGCGTTTCGGTTCTCTTCTCGTGCCTCTTGTTCAGCGGTGGACTCGCCCGGCAAGGTCAGCGGGCACCAAAGCGCACGCACCTTGAAGGGGTTCGGATTCCTGGACTTGGCCCGAAGCCCTTTCAGGTAAGCACGGGTGGCGGTATAGCCCACTCCATAAGCGGTCAGGGCCAGGTGCCCGACAGCCGCCTTGACGACCTCGCGCATGGCGTCGTCCAGAATCCCGAGCTCACGGGATAGCCGCTTGGAAATTTCAAGCAGTTTGACGTCGCGCCAGCGCTGCAGGCCGGGGCGGTTCAGCTCAATGAGGCCTTGCTCTATCAGGCACGCCAGAACCCCGCGTTTGACCAGCACTTCGTAGGCCAGCCCCCACAAGACCGCTTCTTGATGAAAACTGATATCACTCATCAGAGGCATCCTTATGGAGTACCTTGCTGACATGCGCCAGTACGGCCGGCATCGAGAGCAACACAGCGCGGCCACCCCGTCGGCTCATGATTTCGAGTTCGCCGGAGGCTGCCGTCTTGGTGGGGTTGGCCCAATCGAAGGGGTCCAGAACTGGGAGCAGCACAGCCTTCGCGGCCGACTTCTCGCTCTCCATGAAGTGAATTGCACGCAAGACGCTGATGAGGGACTTGCGGACATCCGAGGTTTGGCCCACGCCGAGAATATTCTGGCGAACCGTTTCACGCATCTCGTTGTTTGAAATGCGCTGCTCAACGTCAAAGAAATAGGTGCAGAACCCGGACTGGGGGCGCTCGGACTCATCGCCGACAACGGCCAGGGTGGCAAAGGTGTACACGGGCATGATGCTGCGCAGTACGTCCTGAGCCATGGAGTCGTACATCTCCTGGTGGTCTTTGAAGTTGATTACCTCGAAGCCGCTTTCATGCGTGTCACGCTTGCGCAGACGCGTGGCTGGGAATACGTCCCGGCGCAAGGGATACAGGTGCATCTCCGGGAAGCGCTTGAACGTCTCGTCCAAAAACTCCAGAGTCCCATGCGGCGCGTGGCGCTCGGCGGCGCGGCCAATGTGGCGATTGCCAAAGTGATGGGACAGCAGCATCACATGGCTGTAGCCGTCTGCACGTAACCGGGCCACCTCTTCCAGGATGGGCTGGGGACTCTTGAAGTCTTTCCGGCTCTCAACGAGCCGTGAACGCATCCGAAGCGCTTTCAGTACAGACCCCTTCTCGGTCTTTTCGGCCACGTAGGTACGGCTGACAAAGAGGTAGCCGTCGGCGTCCGGATAGGATGGGTGGGAGTCGCAAGGCCGCGTGACGTACGTGACCAGCGCAACCTTGTCGAGCGAGCCTTCGAGGTCGAACTGCAGGGATTGGCCACCCAACAGCGCTTGCAGCGCGCCCCGGCGCTTCCAGTGCAGGATGTTCTCGCCACCTTCACGGGTCGTGAGCCCCTGCAATTTGACCGCACCTTCGCGCGCCAGCGCCTTCTCAACTGCCTGGCTGATGGCGTAGACGGCGGTATTGCCGTCATTGGCATCCTCTTCTCGGGTGAGCTTGCGTCCCGAATGCTGCAGTCGAATCATGGGGATTGCCAGGCCAGGCTTAACTGCCCGGACTCGCTTCTGCAATTCCCAAAGGGTCACATAGACGACCAAAGCGAAAGCCGCCAGCGCTGCGGTGCGCAGCTGCTCAGACTTGAGCTTTTCAGCTTCATCCTTGAGATGATGCATTTGAAGCATCCCTAGGTCGTACTGGATTTCGACGCCCACTCCGGCGTCCAGGTAGTCGGTGTTCGGGATGTTGGCAACCCATTGGCCCTCCTGCTTCAGCCAGCGATAAGGCACGTATCGAACAGGCATGACGGGCTCGCTCAAGTCCCGTTTCATCTTGACGCGTACCGGCTCACCGACGACTGCAAGGGACCTTTCTTTGAGCTCTGTCTTGACGGTGTAGGAGGCGATGCTTCCAGGGACCATCGCGCCATCCGTCACGGTCAAGTGACTGAACCACTCGATAGAGTCATCACCTCGCTCAGCCTTGGCCAAAATATCTGTCTTCTGGCTCACTGCGTCCACGGCTTCCCAGTCCACGATGTTGCGATGCAAGGAGACCGTAAAGCGGTCGGCCGTGTTGTTGGCCAGGTTGACGACCTTGTTGGACTTGCTTTTCAGGAGGTCGATAAGTTCGTCTGCGATGCCGTCTACCACCTTCAGGCGGGCCATGACGGCGGCATGAAGGGCCTGCAGCGTCTTGACCGGCGCAGCCTTGATTTGGGCTGCCAGTTTTTCAGCTTCGGCCCTGATGTCAACCACTTGCGGGTCGTCCATCGAGGACGGGAGGACCAGGTAGAGAAACACCAACTCGGCGATGTCGCGTTTCACGTAGCCGTCCGGCCCCGGCTCGGCCAGCAGGCGCTCTTGCAGGCGCAGCAAACGAGACTCAATGGCAGACTTTCCGGTCTGGGGGTTGTTTCCGTTCACTCGGAATCGGTACGAGACTTCTCGAACTGTTGCGAACCCCTGGGTTGGCTCAGTGCGGCTTTCAAAGAGTTGAGCCGAACCCTGCGCCCAGACAGGCAGGCAGGTGTAGAACATGGCCTTTCGGAGATGCTCAGCCAGGTCAGAGACGTTTGCCTGCCCGTAGACCGTGCTGGCGTCCAAGGGGAATGCTGCCCCCTTCACGCCGCCGAACATCTCATAGCACTCGCGGACTTTGGCGACGTAAGAACGGAATCCCGGTTGAGAGCTTTGAGCCGCAAGGGCGTCCATGAGGCGCATGGTCACCTGCAGGCGCACTCGTGCAAGTGCTTCATCGTCGAGGAAATCCAAAAACTCCCGAATTTGGCTACCTGGCCGATTGCGCTGCTCCCGGATTGCCGAGAGCGTCTCGGCAATCTCGTCGTTGTCCATGTTGTCTTTGCGAAGCTTGTTTTCAATACCCTGCAGTAGCAACTCGAGCCCATCACGCCCGTCGACGGTTTCCAAGGCTGTCAGAACGCGGCCGATGTCCTTGCTGCGCTCATCCGTGCGGCGGTCGTTTGAGGCAAAGCCAATGGGCACGAGACTCGCGGAGTCAGGCAAAAACGGGCGCGGTTGCTTGATGCTTTCGGCCAGGACCACCATTGCCTCGTCAAAGGAGGACTTGGTGAAGGTCGTCAGGTCAACCCCTTTGAGGGCCTCGTCTACGAGTCCTTCGACCGATTTGTGGAGTGCTTCGATTGCCTTTGCCGTGGCGCTCTCGGTGCCTTGGAGAAGCCGTCCCCCTACGCGAGCAGTGGTGCCTCGAGGCGGCAGGGTCATGTCTCGGACGAAGCCACTGTCCTGGCCAGGCGCAAACGCTGCCTTGAAGCCTTCGGACTGGAATAGCCGATACAAGACGCCTCTGGTGTTGATGAGCACCTTGGCGCCATCAACGCTGAGCAGGGGTAACGCCGCTTGCGGCGACGTGCTGTCAACTGGAAGAGTTTTCGTGAGGAGAGCTGCGAGCTTTTCGAGCTGCAGTGAGGGCGTGACCGAGCGTGCGGATACGCTCGAGCCGCCCCGTGAGGGAGCGTTCGTCATGGGTCTTCATCCTTTCTTGGCGGAACTGCCACTTCACGCAGCGGGGGACCGTGCCCGCAGGTGGATTTCGTCTATTGGTATTGTCAGTGTAGGCACACCATTTTGTTTAGGGTAGACCCTAAATATGTTATCCACAGACATGGTGCCAAATATGGCCTATATTTATCCGCATGAATCTGCAGCAGGAGCTTGACAAGCTTCAGGCCTGGTCGGTACCCGAGGTCTGCGGGTACCTTGCGACCAAGGTTCGGCGCATCCGTAGGGAGTCGAAAGAGTCACAAGTTGAGTTCGCTCGTAGAGCGGGCATACCGCTACGGACCTACAAGCGCTTTGAAACTCACGGGAAAGCGAATTTGGAAACCTTCATTCAAGTGCTGGCAGCCATCGGTCGGACTCAGTACTTGTTTATGCTATTCCCTCAAACGCTCAAGGCCCCCGCGCGGCCGACATTCGATGAGCGATTGCGGCAGTTGACGCCGACGAAGTTTCGGTGACTCCCGTACGGCCCGTTTAAAGAGCTAGCCTCATCAAGCCCTTGGCCTTCTGCCCGTGGGACCCACCCACCCTCGCGCATCAGAGGCTTCGTAGCTCTTAAACGCGCTTGTCGACCGTCGTCGCCAAAATGTGTCCTCCCCGGGTTCAGTTCGCAACAACCCAGGCTCAACCTCCGCCACCAGCACTTTTCAGCAGAAATCTTTCACATGCTCGAGCCGCAGAGCGCCCAGCTCAAGGACCGCGGAATTCGCATGCGTCTGCAGAACAAAAATGATGTATCTCCATCAGAGAAAAACGCAACCTACCCAAAAACACTATACGTTCATGGGCGTCATCTGACCCCATCGGACGGGCGCAGCCATTCCCCACTGCAGCTCAGAGGGAAATAATCGACTGTGAGGAACTAATGCCGGCTAAATCATTGGGGGTGGAGATTCGTAATGACCACGAAAACGGCAATCGACGCTTCATTGCGTCTGCCCTCATTTCTGAAACTGGCACCGGCATTTGCTCATGCACCAGGCCTCTTTCAAAGCATTCCTAAGGGACAGGCTCGTCAACTGCACGACCTGAAATACCAAGCGGGCGAGTTTCATTTTCGCTTTGTGGGCCCCCAGTTCGGTCCGATGGAGTTGCGGGTTCTGCAAGGCCTGACCGGCCTTGCCGCTCTTCAGACAACACAGCCAACTGACAGAGTACCTGGCGATATGCTTAAAAGAATTTCAAGCGCGACAACTCAGCATGTCGTAATCGACACGACGTACAACCAATTGGCACGCACAATTGGCTACCGTGAAAACTCAGGCTCATCGAACACTGCCATACGGAGCGCATTAGAGCGCTTGTTCATGCTCTCAGTCTTCGTAGGATATGCGGATTCCCCAAGGTCCAAGGACTTTGCTGCACTGCATCTGTTTAACCGCATCGGTAGCCAAGAAACTCGGGGGAGACTTGTAGTTGAGATGTGCCCAGTGCTCGCAGCGGCAGTACTCGGCGGACGAGGTGAATACCTGCGCGTCTCACTGGATGAAGTACGCCAGCTGCAATCAGATGTGGCACTACTGTTGCACCAACGTCTTCATTGGATAAACCCAGGTCAAAGTGGCAAGGTAGGCTTGGAAAAATTGGTGGCCTACGTCTGGCCAAAGCAGGCTTGCGATTCAACGATGCGAGCAAGGCGACGAGATATTCGGCTTGCGTTAGAAGAGCTGGCAGCAATCGGCTGGTGCATTGAGTGGAATGGCTCTCTCTGCACCATTGGTCGACCTGACCCTGAACCTAACCCTGCCGTATCGACAACGGGGGGCCTGCCGTATCGGCAACGCCTCCCTGCCGTATCGACAACGCCGGTTTGTAGCATCTAACAAAAAACGCACTCGAGTTGAGAGTGTTTATTCAGTTTCAGCTGCACGAAAGCCAGTTAACTAAGAATATAACTACGACCATTTTTTTTATTCTAAGAATCGACTTTACGCAACACTGTACTGGCCTTTGGCCAATGCGATTGTGTACGTTTGAGGGTCGCGGCCATCGGCCGCGATTCGCTTACCAGGGCGCCTGGCGGCGCTCAGCGATGCTCCGGAAGGGGTGAGGCCCGGAAGGGCCGAGGGGGAACCTGGAAGGTTCCCCCTGCGTTGCGAGCCTTCGTAAGTGATTCCCCCACAATCGATAACATGGTCAGGCGATGGAACTTTAAATTGTCCTCCGTTTACATCAGAACGGCCCTGTGCCCAAACGAACGACGATGCGAGAGAGCAGCGGTCCAGTTTCATTCAGGCAACGCTTTGTATACCGAGGAAAAACAGTTACGCCAATACTTCGATGAAATCTATTGCTCCCGTCTTGAATCACTCAAAAAATCAACGCTTTCAGACGACGAATCGACGAATGAACAATTCAACGGGGAAATTTATTGGGCTTGCCAAGGCAAGATGCTTTTGTCCAAATTGGCTGGCCTACCACAAGAAGCAGGGCCATGCGTTTATTTCTGACTTGACGCCGATTGGCTTAACAAATTCTGCACACAGATTGGTCTATAAATTTCTGATTGGCCAAACGAGTGAGTCGTGGGTATTGCATCGCTGCGGGTGCTCTGCGTGTTTGAACCCATATCACTTGTATCTGGGAACTCATACTGAAAACAGCCGAGACGGAGTGCTGCACCGCTCGGCATGGAAGAGCAGAGCAATTAGAAAGCAGCCGACCGCTCCTGAGCTACTTGAAGAGATTAGAAATTCGGGCAACCCGATTTACCGACCCAAGCCAATCGCAATGAGCAATGAATGCTCCCTATCCACGGATGTATTCATGGGATTTCGCCCTAACCAGCACTATTCCTCTCGGTGGTCAGCTGTGGATATACCACTCGCACGAAGAATTGTTTGGAAGCTTTTTCGGGGACCATTGCAAGGAGACTCGAGACAAGTCCTCAGCACTTGCTCCTGCGCTCAATGTATTAATCCGTATCACCTTCGACTTTCTTCCACATGAGCGTCAAGCATGAAATGGGTGCCAGTCCGAAGTATTCCTAGATTTATGCGGCAAGTCTGTGCTCGTAGTACGGCCTCTCGCGGTCATCCAGGATGGCATAACACTTGGTCAAATCCAATGAAGACGGTTATAGCCAGTCATCCATGTTTGGGCCCTTGATGGGTATGACGCAGCGGTCATGCCCAGCCGCAGCAATTTCTGCTGGTGGCTCGTCCGTGATAGCCGCAAAGGACAAGGAATGCGTCCAAGTCGATTTTGGCGCCGTACTTACTGATGTACGTCTCAAACGATTGTTCGGCCTGCGCGGAGAAGCACATAACCTAGATTTCGGCCAAAAAATCAAGCATGATAATAAACATTATCATGCTTGATTATGATGTTGCCAGGCCCGGCGCGGGCATCGACAATAGTCATAAATGAGTAGTTCGCCGCATGTTATTTACCTTGATTTCGACGGCGTTCTTCACCCAGACCCAGTGCGCATTGAACCAGGCGGCGAGCTGACACTTGACCAGCAGTACGCTGGTCACCAGCTGTTTGAGAACGCTCAGCTTTTGACGTCTCTCCTACATCCTTACCCTAGTGTGAGCCTGGTTTTAGCTACCAGCTGGGTGCCTGTTCTGGGGTATGAAGCAGCACTTAAACAGCTTCCCGCAGCTCTAAGAGCCCGGGTCATCGGGTCAACGTTTGACCACGGCAGCTACATGCACTTCAGTAGCGTGGCTCGCGGCTATCAGATACTCGCAGACTCAAAACGACGAGGCTTGAAGACATGGGCCGCTCTCGATGATGACGCGCGGGACTGGCCTCGCGGCCACCGGAAAAGATTGATTCAGACAGACAAGCGGCTGGGCCTGGCAGCACCTGGCGCGACAGAAGCCTTGTCCAAGTGGCTCCTGGATGCGAGCCACCTTCTCCCCGCTTCTGTGAGCTCCCAGCGGCGCCGATATCAGCGGCAATGACTGCCCTGCGTGGGTCTGCAGCCCTGATTAGGGCCTGGTTCTAGCCCTCTGGATTGCCTCTTGATTCTGCTTCAAGAGTTGCTGAACAGAGGCACCTGGCAGGTGCTGAGAAACCCAAATGGCCCCCGACGGTGTGAGTGCCCAGCACACGCCGATGTGGAGGAATCTGTTCGCCGCTTTCGCGGCCTTCGTCTCTTCCAACCCTCTCTCGTCAAGGCGCAAATAGCCAGTTCTCTCCAGCTTGCTCAGCCCGTGCGCGGCCACGATGTCAGCGTCCCATTTCTTGGTAAGAGCTAGCCGAGTCTGCACGTGACGTGAGACATCATCACCCTCTGCGACCTGCTCAGCAGCCATCACGTAAAGCACCAATGCACCAGTGGGAGGCATGCCCTCAGGCAGTCTTTCAACGTCTACTTTGAGATGAGTGAGACACCACTCGTCTGATATCGCATGCAGGCTTCCTGCAAATGGAGCTGAGTTCATTCGTTGATTATTTCAGGTCAAGTTGCAGCTGTGAAGCCACCGCATGCACCTCTTCATCGACGACTGAGATGAAGAACTCACACCACGCCACGAGACGTTTTTCGCTCAGGTTTCCACGACCATCGAGGTCTCCGAGCCTGTGCTCATCAGCCTCTGCGAGAAACCGGAAGTAGTCATCCCGCCGGCGCCAAAGGCCAGCGCTGAGAGACCAATATTGCGAGCCGAACGGGCGCAAAGCCAGCTGTGATTGAAGCCGGATAGCCCTTCCATTTCCGTCTCGGAAAGGGTGAATCCAGGTCATCCGATGATGAGCCGCGGCGACGCGGATGAGCAGCTCCTCAGCTGATTTTTGAGGCAGCAAGTAGACGTGGTCAGCACGCGCCAGGAACGCACGAAGAGACTCGTAATTGGGTGGGACGTGCCGCTGGACTTTGACGTGCTGGGAGCGCAATTGGCCAGCCCCAAACGAGACTGAATCCCCAGTGGAGAAAAGCTCGTGGTGGCAGCGCATGAGTACGGCCGAACCTAAGGCCTGGACACCGCCCGCCCCAGTGGCATCCATCACGACTTCAGCGGATTCGTGGGCAGTGATGTAATCCACCCCCTCCTGTCCTTCAAGCAGGTTGGAATAGAGTGCGTTCGACCGCCGCGTTGCAGTGATTTGGGCGGTCTGGACTGCCTGGGGTACCCGGGCCATCAAATCGATTGCCACGGCCTGTACACGACTCGCCAGCTCTGCGAGACCCCTGCTCTGGGGTAGGTAGGGCTCAGCCTGTGAGGGGTGGTCGTACATTCCCTCAAAGATACCTCAGGCGTGGGCCCTGGAGAAGTCGGACAGCTCGATGGGGCTGCATGACTCTACTCTAACGTCGGAGAGCTCGACCACCCTACGCATTGCTTCGGCCTATCTTCACCTCGCCTTGTCTAGCTTAGCGTCCCCCAGGCTCAGCTCAAACATGCGCCTCTCCAGCCCATCCCCCCGGCGCTTCGCGTCTTCATTCGCGCGGCGCCCTGCGTGCTCCCATACCCCGCCTTCCCAGCGCCTGCGCAGCGCCGTATACTGGCTTGGCCCAGAAGCCCCCAATGTCCTCGTCCGACAACAGCGCACGCACTACGCTCGAGAAACTGAAGCTCGCTAGCATGCAGCGCTTGCTGGCTGACGCTGCGGAGCTCCACAGCAAAGGGCAACTCAAGAGTCTGCCGCTGCAACCCGGGCAGTCCCGTCCTGTGCCCCGGGAGCTGCGAGTTAAGACGCAGCAGTAGCCCCAGCGTCACGCCCTCGCGGCGCTCCAGGCCCAGCGTCGCTCTCGCCTACCGCACCCAGCGTCTCGCCATCCCAGCGCAATAGCGCCACTCCAGCCCCGAGCATCGCCCCACCCGGCATAGCCATGCTGAGCCCCCGAGGGTCGCTTTCATAGGCGCAGTGCTGCGCAGGCTTCGAGGCGCTGTTTGAGGCGTCGCTCTAGCCCCGCGCATAGGAGCCCCTGTAGGTGCGGCGCAAGGCGTCTGTGCAGACGTAGCGCACGGCGCATCTGTCGTCGCTTTTGGGGGCTGGTGTCGCTCCATCCTCGAGGCGCTATCCGCAAGGCCTGGCGTAGCTCTTTCCACGGCATGGCCTTCTGGCCAGGTGAAGCTCCAGCCTGAGAAGCGCCCACTGCGGCCGAGCAGGGGGCTGGTGAGGCTCCGGCTTCGAGGCGCTGCAGGCGTTGTGCTGGTCGACTTGATGGGCGGAGCAGTGGAAGCTTCGAGGCGTCGTGCCGCCCGTCCTGGTAAGCCTACTCCTGAGTGCGCGGCGCCGTGTCCCAAGTTGGGACACACTGCTAAACCCGCGCCAGCATTAGCTTTTCTCCTTTTTTGCCTCCATCAAAAAGCTCGATTTTCAGCTGTTTCGATGGCTTTGATGGCGTCTCTCCAAGCGCATTTGCAGTTTCTTTCGTAGCCGCTCCGTGCCGTGTGCCTAAAAGGCACACGGCAGGCTCCTGGCTCCGTGTTCTAGTAGAACACGACAACGCTACACCCTGAGCATCCATCCGGCATGACCACCAATCGCCAGGCTTGGCGCCTGATGAGTTGGCTCTGTTGGCGCCGCTGGAGTCGCTTGGGCAGACGCCTAGCGAGTCGCCTTGATAGACGCCAGGATAGTCTCCAACATGGGCTGCTAGCGCTTCAACTGATGACCATCTTGGCCAGGCGCCTCTGAGGGAGGCTCGTGCGTCGCTTAAGCCAGCGTATGAGCCAAGGTCGCTGGGTCGCTCCAGCAGGCGCGTCACCTGGCCATGGCTGGATGGCGCCGTGAGACCCCGTCCGTCGACGGTGTCGACTGGGGGCTGGATAGCGCTTTCGGTGTGTCGCGCGGCGCCATGTGAGGCAATGTGCAGGCGCGGCGCTGGTATCGCGGCTAATCCGTACGGGCACGCTCAATGAGGCGCGGTGGCGGTGTGTGCGTGGCGCTCGATGGGGTGTGTAGCGCGGGGCTGGATGAGGTGTGTGGCGCGGCGCAGGATGGGATGCTCAAGATGGCGCTTTGACGTCGCCCTGTGTGTCGCTGTGGAGGTCGCCGAACAGGCGACCGGGCGTGGCGCTGCTGGGGGCTGGCTGCGTCGCTTAGGGTGAAGAGCGGTCATGCCAGCTCGAGGCGCTGATGGAGCCAGGCGTCGCACCGCCTCTCCTGGTCAGCCTTGGTGACTGACGAGACGCCAAGTCGTGTGCTAATTTAGCACACGCCCAAGAAAGACAAACGGCCACACGAGGTGGCCGCTGCATGCAAGGTTCTCTTAACTACTCCAGGTGGGACCAAGCAGCTGCTTGGCGGCGCTTTCTTTTGCCCCCGTGGGCTCACTTGCTCAGAAGAGTCTTTGTCCACTGCGTATTTTACCTGGGCACCTGGCTTTTGCTACGCGGCTCTGCTCCGACTTGGCTCGCGCCAACTTTGAGTGCGGCAGCTGATGAAGCACCTGGTCAGGCTACTCAAAAGTCAACTTACCGCCGACTCTCTCGTCGCCATCACAGATGCTTGCCCTGCTCCGCTTCGCCTTCCTCGATGACGCCTGGCTTTTTCTACACGCCGGCGCGGCGCTGGGCCCCTACGGCTATTCCTTATCCGGCATGACCATGTGGGGGGAGGCGTCGCTGAGGATGGAGCTGAGGGAGTCGCATGTTGAGGCTCCTAGCCAGACGCTTTGATAGACACCAGGCGAGTCTCCTACTGGGGCTGCTATCGATTACCTAATGGTGCGCCTGGCCAGGCGCTTCTGGACGATTCATAAGGCGGCGATGTAGGCCAGGACCTCTTCGAGCGCGTGCTGCTTGAGGACGTGGAGCTTCTTTGTGGACATGGTGTAGGGGTCTGTCACCCCGTCAGCCATCTCCTCTAGGGCCTCTTTGCGTAGTGCCTTTAACAGGAAGACACCACCAGGCTGGGTGGCCAGGAAGTCCACGCGCGCCAGGAGCACATCGAGCTTGAAGTCCAGGTTCAGCGGATGGAAGTCTGCGTCGTAGTGAATGAAGGTGAGGCTCTCGAGACTCACCTTCATGTAGACCATCTCATAGGATTCAGGCACGACTGGGCTGCTGCCGGTTCCGTGGACACCCACCTAAGCTTCTGACGCTTTCTCAAAGTCTATCGGACTGACGTAGCCCAGCGTCGAATGACGACGTGTTGGGTTGTAGAACCGCTCGATGTAATCGAACACGTCAGCCCGAGCCTGCTCCCGTGAGCGGTACACCTTCTTGGCCGTGCGCTCGGTCTTCAGGGAACTGAAGAAGCTCTCCATGGCCGAGTTGTCCCAGACCTCACCCGCGCGGCTCATGCTGCACGTGATGCCCTGCTCCTTGAGCAATTCCTGGAAGTGCTCGCTGGTGTACTGGCTGCCCTGGTCGGAGTGATGCAGCAAGGCCACCGGCTTGCCCCGACGCCACACGGCCATCATCAGGGCATCGGCCACCAGTTGCGAGGTCATGCTCTCCTGCATCGACCAGCCCACAATACGACGTGAGTACAGGTCCAGCACCGCTGCCGCGTACAGCCAGCCCTCGGCCGTCCAGATGTAGGTGAAGTCCGCCACCCACTTCTGGTTGGGGCCATCGGCCTGGAACTGGCGGTCCAGCACGTTGCTGGCAATGGCGCTGCGCTCGCCACCGTCCTTGGGCAGGCCCCGGCGTCTGGGCCGTGCCCGCAGGGCTTGCAGGCGCATCAGGCGCTCAACCCGGTGCAGCCCGCAGGGCTGGCCCAGGGCCAGCACGTCGTGCCAGACCCGACGCGCACCATAGGTCCGGTCGCTGCCAATGAAGCTTTGCCGCACCAAGGTGCCCAGCACCTCGTCCGTCTGGCTGCGCTGGCTTCTGGGCCGGCCCAGCCAGGCGTAGAAGCCACTGCGCGAGACACCGAGCGCCTCGCATATCAATCCCACCGGCCAGACCACTCGGTGCTTCGCCACAAAGTCGAATCTCACATCGACTCCTTGGCGAAGTAGGCCGCGGCTTTTTTCAATATGTCGCGCTCCATCTTCAGCCGGGCCACTTCCCGGCGCAGACGCTCCAGCTCGGCCTGCTCGGGCTTCATCACTCCCTGGCCAGGGAAGGCATGCTGTGGGTCTTGATGCAGTTCACGCATCCATTTGCGCAGCACGTTCTCGTGTACATCCAGGTCCTTGGCCGCCTGCGCCACCGATACCCCACGCTCCTTGACCAGCCGCACCGCCTCAAGCTTGAACTCGCGGCTGAATTTCCTTCTCGTTTCCATAAACCACCTCCGGTTTCATCGACCACCTTAACAAAGTGTCTTTGAAACCGGCAGCAGCCCAGACATACTCAATAGGGTCTTCCAAAGTATGGAAGCTAACCCCGGGCATGCAGTGCGCTGAAATTAATCCGGCCAAGTCATGATGGTACCTACTGGGGAGGAAACCGTCGGAGGTGAGCCCGGATATCAGGTCATAGGCCTCTTCAACCTTGATTTCTCTCCCGTCCGGGAACTCGTAGGTGACCGAACTAGGGGTCCTTTTGGGGGTCGGAAAGACGATTTGAGTGGTCTGAATTAGCATGGTGTTCTCTGTGTCCTGTGTTTACCGCCTCGGTGGCCCCAGGCCCCTACGGCTATTCCATTTGCGGCATGACCAAATGAGGCAAGGCGGTGACGAAGAAGGAGCTGAGGGAGGCGCGCTCTGCTCGGTGTCCGTAAGTTGACTTTTGGAGGGGAGCTCTCGAATCTTGGCGCGCGCCAAGATGGCGCCACGAGTGGTGATGACTCTGCCACCCCGGTCGAACACGGCTCAGAGCGCGTCATCGCCAAGGTGCCCAGTGCCAAGGCTGTCAATAAGCTTCTTGACTTCGGATGAGCGCCAGCCGATGGTGCTCTTCGTCAGCTTCAAGCCACGCGGATAGGTGCCGTTTTTGACGCCCTTGTACCAAGCCGAGCGGCTAACAGGAAATACGGCAAGAACCTGCTGAAGGCGCAGGATTGGGTCAATGTCAATCGAACTCACAAATAGAACTTTCAA
Organism: Hylemonella sp.; assembly: GCA_046299695.1. Classification (GTDB taxonomy): domain Bacteria; phylum Pseudomonadota; class Gammaproteobacteria; order Burkholderiales; family Burkholderiaceae_C; genus Hylemonella. The sequence continues at coordinate 90,857 of JBKBHP010000007.1, read as the reverse complement.
CCCCACGGTTGACCGGTGTTCTATGCCTCAAAAATCGTATTTACCTCGTGCTCGCCATGGGGAGGAGAGAGCAAGCCCGCAGCGCGGGCATCCGGAGGAGTCCACATGGACTCCTGAAGGCGTATAGGGTTGAGAAATGGGCATGACGGCCCAAACTCAGAAAATTTCATCTATCAGTTTTGGAGGATTAATAGAAAAAGCAAAAACCCGACACTAGGCCGGGTTCTATGCTGGAAGGAAGGGAATGGTGGGCGGTGCAGGTTTCGAACCTGCGACCCCCACAGTGTGAATGTGGTGCTCTACCCCTGAGCTAACCGCCCATTCCTCTAACCTATTTGGGAGACTTTTGAGAGACTTTGATATCCCTCTTTCTATCTACCATCGGAACTCCTTGATATACAAGGAGATTTCCTACTCGCCGAAAAGCTCAAACAATTAAGAAGTGCAGTGTGAATGCAGTGCTCTACCGCTGAGCTAATCGCCCTGAATCTTGAGAGCCGCGCCTAGCACTGCTCTTCAGGAAAACCAGCATTATGCCATAAATCTTGGCTGCTTCCTCAGGCTGCCGCGCGCCAGACGGTCTTGCCGCCACTGGCCTTGTCGAGCTGGCCCAGCAAATCCTCATGGGCTGCCAGCTCCTGCTCCGACGCGGCGATCACGGGCAACACGAAGCCGCTGAGGTCGATCCGCTCGAAGCTCCCAGCTGCCGTGCTGGTCTCTGCCGCATCGATCAGCAGCGCATCCTGGCCGCGGGTGAGGTTGATGTAGACATCGGCCAGCAGCTCGGCGTCGAGCAAGGCGCCGTGCAGAGTACGGCCCGAGTTGTCCACGCCCAGGCGGTCGCAGAGGGCGTCGAGTGAGTTGCGCTTGCCCGGGTACATCTCCTTGGCCATGGCCAGGGTGTCCGTGATGCCCGCGACGAACTCGGCGAAGCGCGGCTTGCCGATGAGCTCGAGCTCCTTGTTCAGGAAGCCGACGTCGAAGGCCGCGTTGTGGATGATGATCTCGGCCCCCTGCAGATAGGCCAGAATCTCCTCGGCCACCTCGGCAAACTTCGGCTTGTCGCGCAGGAATTCATTGCTGATGCCGTGCACGCGCAGCGCATCTTCGTGGCTGTCGCGCCCGGGATTGAAATAGAAATGCAGGTTATTGCCGGTCAGCTTGCGGTTGAGCAGCTCCACGCAACCCAGCTCGATGATGCGGTCGCCGTTTTCGGCGGACAGGCCTGTGGTTTCGGTATCAAGAACGATCTGGCGCATGGGGCAATCATAGCCGCCACAAGCCGCGAGAGGCGCTCACCAGGGCAACGCGTGTCAGGCCAGTCGCCACGCGCCACTGGCTTGAACACCCGGTGGGCAGGGCCACACCGCCCGTCGCGGTTGTCGCGGACTCAGTGGTTTTCCTTGGCGTGGTTGATGGAGTACTTCGGTATCTCCACCACCACGTCCTGCTGCGCAAGAATGGCCTGGCAGCTCAGGCGCGACTGCGGCTCCAGGCCCCAGGCACGATCGAGCAGGTCTTCCTCGTTCTCGTCTGCCTGGTTGAGCGAGTTGTAGCCCTGGCGCACGATGACATGGCAGGTGGTGCAGGCGCAGCTCATGTCGCAGGCATGCTCGATGTTGATATGGTTGTCGAGCAGGGCCTCACAGATCGAGGTTCCTGCGGGCGCCTGGATCTCGGCGCCCTGCGGGCAGTATTCGGGATGGGGCAGGATCTTGATGACGGGCATGCTGCTTCTTTCCGTAAGGGCTCAGACGGCCTCAATGTTCTTGCCGGCCAAGGCCTGGCGGATACCGCGGTTCATGCGCAGGGCGGCAAAAGCTTCCGTGCCCTTGGCCAGCGCCTCGGTGGCGGCATCGATGGCAGCCGCATCATCCTGCCCACGGATGCTTTCAAGCGCGGCCATCAGGGCGTCAATGGCCGTACGTTCCTCTGACGAAAGCAGGTCGCCGTCAGCGGCCAGGGCCGTGCGCGTGGCCATGAGCATGCGCTCAGCCTCGACACGGGCCTCCACCAGCGCCCTCGCCTTCATATCTTCCTGCGCAGTCGTGAAGCTCTCCTGCAGCATCTGTGCGATCTGATCATCCCCGAGTCCATAGGACGGTTTCACGGCGATGCTGGCTTCGACACCGCTGGTCTGCTCTCGCGCGGCCACCTCCAGCAGGCCGTCGGCATCGATCGTGAAAGTCACGCGGATACGCGCGGCGCCAGCCGCCATGGGCGGGATGCCACGTAACTCGAACCTCGCCAGGCTACGGCAGTCGGCCACGAGGTCGCGCTCGCCCTGCACCACATGCAGGGCCAGGGCTGTCTGGCCATCCTTGTAGGTGGTGAAGTCCTGCGCCATCGCGGTCGGGATGGTCTGGTTGCGCGGCACGATGCGCTCCACCAGCCCCCCCATGGTCTCGATGCCCAAGGAGAGCGGAATCACGTCCAGCAACAGCAGATCACCCCCGGGGTTGTTACCCGCGAGCTGGTTGGCCTGGATGGCAGCCCCCAGGGCCACCACCTCGTCGGGGTTCAGGTTGGTCAGCGGCTCGCGGCCGAAGAATTCGCCGACGGTTCGGCGGATGACCGGCATGCGTGTCGAGCCGCCGACCATGACCACACCCTGCACCTCGTCTACCCTCAATCTGGCGTCCCGCAGCACCTTGCGCACGGCGCTCAGGGTACGCGCGGTCAACGCTGCCGTGCAGGCCTCGAACTGGTCACGGTTGAGGGAAAAGTCTACGGCACCACTGGAGAGTTCGATTTCAGCGGTCACGATCTCCTCGCTCGATAACGCCTCCTTGGCGGCACGCGCCTCGGCCAGGATGCGAGCCTGGTCTTCGGGTGTGTCTGCGCTCAGTCCTGTCTCGGTCAGCATCCAGTCGGCCAGGGCACGGTCGTAATCGTCGCCACCCAGGGCCGAATCACCACCGGTGGCGATGACCTCGAACACGCCCTGGGACAGTCGCAGGACGGAGATATCAAAAGTGCCGCCGCCCAGGTCATAGACCGCGTAGACGCCTTCGCTCGCGTTGTCCAGGCCGTAGGCGATCGCTGCGGCTGTGGGTTCGTTGATCAGGCGCAGAACGTTGAGACCAGCCAGCTGGGCAGCATCCTTGGTGGCCTGGCGCTGGGCGTCGTCGAAGTAGGCCGGCACGGTGATCACGGCCCCGTAAAGATCGTCGTTGAAGCTGTCCTCGGCGCGGTAGCGCAGCGTGGCCAGGATCTCGGCGCTGACCTCCACTGGCGTCTTCTCGCCGGCAATGGTGCGCACGCGCACCATGCCCGGCCCATCTGCCAGCGCATAGGGCAGCTTGCCGGCATCGGCAATATCAGACAAGCCACGACCCATAAGACGTTTGACCGAGGCAATGGTGTTGCCCGGGTCGTGGATCTGCTGCTCCAGGGCCTCGTAGCCGATCTGGCGACCATTGCCCGGGAGATAGCGCACCACCGAAGGGAGGAGCACGCGGCCCTGGGCATCAGGCAGGCATTCGGCCACACCGTGACGCACGGCAGCCACAAGCGAATGCGTGGTACCCAGATCGATACCCACCGCGATACGCCGTTGGTGCGGATCGGGGGCCTGGCCGGGTTCGGAAATCTGCAGCAGTGCCATTGTTGTTCTGTTCTATGCCGGGAACGAAGCGGATATTTTCACCCGGCCCGGCTTTCCATCTTTTCGTAGCGGTTATCGATGTCCTGAGCGAAGCGCTCGATGAACATCAAGGCCCGCACCTGAGCCACGGCGGCAACAGGATCGCCGTCGCGATCGATCAGCTGCTCGCAGCGCTGCAACAAGGTCTGGCGGCTGCGGCCGACTTCGGCGCCGAGGGCGTCGAGCGCCTCGACATCCTGTGCCTCGTCCAGCGCCTCGCGCCACGCCATCTGCTGCACCAGGAACTCCGCCGGCATGGCCGTGTTGTTCTCGGCGCTCACCGGCACACCCTGCAGCTCGCAGAGGTAGGCAGCGCGTCGCAGAGGATCCTTGAGGCGCTGATAGGCCTCGTTGATGCGCACCGACCATTGCATGGCCACGCGCTGCGCCGCTGCGCCCTGTGCAGAAAACCTGTCGGGATGGGCTTCACGCTGCAAGTCTTTCCAGCGCGCGTCGATGGCGGCATGGTCCTGCGCGAACTGCCGCGGCAGACCGAAGAGCTCGAAATCGTCGGACTGGAGATTCACACCCGGAACGACTCGCCGCAACCGCAGCGATCGCGTTCGTTGGGGTTGTTGAACTTGAAGCCCTCGTTCAGCCCCTCGCGCACGAAATCCAGTTCGGTCCCGTCGATATAGGACAGGCTCTTGGGATCGACCAGCACTTTGACGCCATGTCCCTCGAACACGACGTCCTCCGGGGCGATCTCGTCCACGTACTCGAGCTTGTAGGCCAGGCCCGAGCACCCCGTGGTCTTGACCCCCAGGCGCACACCCACGCCCTTGCCACGCTTGGCGAGGTAGCGGGTCACGTGGCGGGCCGCGGCTTCAGTCAGGGAAACGGCCATCTCAATTCACGTGCTTCTTGCGGTAGTCGTCCACCGCGGCCTTGATCGCGTCCTCAGCCAGGATGGAACAGTGGATCTTGACCGGCGGCAGGGCCAGTTCCTCGGCGATGACGCTGTTCTTCAGCGCCGCGGCCTCATCCAGGGTCTTGCCCTTGACCCACTCGGTCACGAGCGAGCTCGAGGCGATGGCCGAGCCACAGCCGTAGGTCTTGAAACGCGCGTCCTCGATGACGCCGGTGGCCGGGTTGACTTTGATCTGCAGCTTCATCACGTCGCCGCAGGCAGGCGCGCCCACCATGCCGGTGCCCACCGTGTCGTCGCCCTTGTCAAAGGAGCCAACGTTGCGCGGGTTTTCGTAGTGGTCGATGACCTTTTCACTGTATGCCATATCTGTTTCCTTTCTCTACTGCTGACGCCGAACGCCAGACATCCCATCGGGGTGCCGGAGAACCGGCTTTGCCGGGCCACTGGTCTTCCCCCTGAAGGGAAGACACGCAGCGGCTCAGGGCTGCGCTCCTAATGCGCCGCCCATTGAATCGTGCTGAGGTCCACACCATCCTGGAACATCTCCCAGAGCGGGCTGAGTTCACGCAGCTTGGCCACGTTGTGCTTGATGGTGGTGATCGCGTAATCGATCTCTTCCTCGGTCGTGAAACGGCCGATGGTCATGCGCAGACTGCTGTGGGCCAGCTCGTCGCTGCGCCCCAGGGCGCGCAGCACATAGCTGGGCTCCAGGCTGGCCGAGGTGCAGGCCGAGCCGGACGATACCGCCAGACCCTTGATGCCCATGATCAGCGACTCGCCCTCGACGAAGTTGAAGCTCATGTTGAGATTCTGCGGCACGCGGCGCTCAAGGCTGCCATTGATGTAGACCTGTTCGATGTCCTTGAGGCCGTCGAGCAGGCGCTTCTGCAGGCGGCGCGCCTTTTCCAGGTCCTGGGCCATCTCGAGCTTGGCGATACGGAACGCCTCGCCCATGCCCACGCACTGGTGGGTGGGCAGCGTGCCCGAACGCATGCCACGTTCATGACCGCCACCATGCATCTGCGCCTCGATGCGCACACGCGGCTTGCGGCGCACGTAGAGCGCGCCAACGCCCTTGGGCCCATAGGTCTTGTGAGCCGTCATGCTCATCAGGTCGATGGGCAGCTTGGCCATGTCGATCTCGACACGGCCGGTGGCCTGCGCGGCGTCCACGTGCAACAGGATGCCCTTCTCACGGCACAGCGCGCCGATGGCCGGGATGTCCTGGATCACGCCGATCTCGTTGTTGACGAACAGCACGCTGATCAGGATGGTGTCGGGGCGGATGGCGGCCTTGAGCGCGTCCAGATCCAGCAGGCCGTCTTCCTTGACGTCCATGTACGTGACATCAAAACCCTGGCGCTCCAGCTCGCGCATGGTGTCGAGCACGGCCTTGTGCTCCGTCTTCAAGGTGATCAGATGCTTGCCCTTGCCTTTGTAGAACTGGGCCGCCCCTTTCAGGGCCAGATTGATCGACTCGGTCGCACCGGAAGTCCAGACGATCTCGCGCGGATCGGCGCCGATCAGGTCGGCCACATGGCCGCGGGCCTTCTCGACGGCCTCCTCGGCCTCCCAGCCCCAGGCGTGGCTGCGCGAAGCCGGGTTGCCGAAGTGCTCGCGCAACCAGGGAATCATGGCGTCCACCACGCGCGGGTCGCAAGGCGTGGTAGCGCCGTAGTCCATGTAGATCGGGAAGTGGGGCGTCATGTCCATGGCAGAAAAACAGAGAAACGTCGAAAAATCAGGACTTGGAGAAGGCGTTGCCCAGGGCGAACACCGAATTGGGCGCATTCACGCGCACCGGCTTGACCACGGGTGCGGCCGAGATCGCACGCTTGACGGCCGGCTTGTCCTCGATGGTGATGCCTTTGGCCAGCTGGTCGTCGACCAGCTTCTGCAGCGTCACCGAGTCCAGGAACTCGACCATGCGGGTGTTCAGGGTGGCCCAGAGCTCGTGCGTCATGCAGCGGCCGCCCTCGCCCAGGCAGTTTTCCTTGCCGCCGCACTGGGTGGCATCGATGGGCTCGTCCACCGAGAGAATGATGTCGGCCACCGTGATGTCGGCGGCCTTGCGCGCCAGGGTGTAGCCGCCGCCCGGACCGCGGGTGGATTCGACCAGCTCATGGCGGCGGAGCTTGCCGAAGAGCTGCTCCAGATAGGACAGGGAAATCTGCTGCCGCTGGCTGATGGCGGCCAGGGTCACGGGACCATTGTTCTGGCGCAGGGCCAGATCAATCATGGCGGTGACCGCAAAGCGGCCTTTGGTCGTGAGGCGCATGGCAAGCTCCTATTCCGAGTAACGGACTCAAGTTTACCAAAAAACCCAGCGCCTTGCTCGGGATCCCCGGAAATTAAGGCAAGTCCTTGTCAGCAAAGGACTTTCAGGCCGGTCGATCAGGCACGGCGGCCCCGAAGGCGCGTGATTTGAGCATGCCAAGCTGGTCCCGGATGCGGGCCGCCTGCTCGAACTCCAGGTTGCGGGCGTGCTCCAGCATCTGCTTTTCCAGCCGCTTGATCTCGCGCGCGACATCCTTCTCGCTCATGTCCTCGACCTGAGCGCGGGCCATGGCCTCCTGCTCCAGGCGTTCGGCCTCGCGACCGGCCTTCTCGCTGTAAACGCCGTCGATCAGATCGCGCACCTGCTTGACGATGGCCCTTGGCGTGATGCCATGGGCCTCGTTGTGCATCTGCTGCTTGACCCGCCGGCGCTCGGTCTCGCCCAACGCCCGCGCCATGGAGTCCGTCACACGGTCGGCATACAGGATGGCCTTGCCATTCAGGTTGCGCGCGGCCCGGCCGATGGTCTGGATCAGCGAGCGCTCAGAGCGCAGAAAGCCCTCCTTGTCCGCGTCCAGGATGGCCACGAGCGAGACCTCGGGGATGTCCAGGCCTTCGCGCAGCAGGTTGATGCCCACCAGCACGTCGAACTGGCCCAGGCGCAGGTCCCTTAGGATTTCCACCCGCTCCACCGTGTCCACATCGCTGTGCAGGTAGCGCACCTTGACGCCGTTGTCCGTCAGGTAGTCGGTGAGCTGTTCGGCCATGCGCTTGGTCAGCACGGTGATCAGCACGCGCTCCTGTTTCTCCACGCGCAGGCGGATCTCCTGCAGCACATCGTCCACCTGGTGGGTGGCGGGGCGTACCTCGACCTCGGGGTCCACCAGGCCCGTCGGACGTACCACTTGCTCCACCACGGCACCCGTGTGCGCTTTCTCCCAGTCACCCGGCGTGGCCGACACGAAGACGGCCTGGCGCATCTTGGTCTCGAACTCCTCGAACTTCAGCGGGCGGTTGTCCAGCGCACTGGGCAGGCGAAAACCATACTCCACCAGCGTAGTCTTGCGCGCGCGGTCGCCGTTGTACATGCCACCGAGCTGGCCGATCAGCACATGGCTCTCGTCCAGGAACATCAGCGCGTCGCGCGGCAGGTAGTCGGTCAGCGTAGGCGGCGGGTCGCCCGGCGCGGCACCGCTGAGATGCCGGGTGTAGTTCTCGATGCCCTTGCAGTGCCCCACCTCGGACAGCATCTCGAGATCGAAGCGCGTGCGCTGCTCCAGGCGCTGGGCCTCCACAAGCTTGCCCATGGCCGTCAGTTCCTTGAGCCGTTCGGCCAGCTCGACCTTGATGGTCTCGACCGCCTTGAGCACCTGCTCGCGGGGCGTCACGTAATGGCTGCTCGGGTAGACCGTGAAGCGCGCAATCTTCTGTTTGATGCGACCCGTCAGCGGATCGAAAAGCTGCAGGGTCTCGATCTCCTCGTCGAAGAGCTCGATGCGCAGCGCCAGTTCCGAATGCTCGGCGGGAAACACGTCGATGGTGTCACCGCGCACCCGGAAGGTGCCGCGCGAGAAGTCCATGTCGTTGCGCTGGTACTGCATGCGCACGAGCTGGGCGATGACATCGCGCTGCCCCAGCTTTTCACCGGCGCGCAACGTCAGGATCATCTGGTGGTAATCCTCGGGTTTGCCGATACCGTAGATGGCCGAGACCGTGGCCACGATGACCACGTCGCGCCGCTCCAGCAGGCTCTTGGTGCACGACAGCCGCATCTGCTCGATGTGCTCGTTGATCGCGCTGTCCTTCTCGATGAAGAGATCTCGCTGAGGCACGTAGGCCTCGGGCTGGTAGTAGTCGTAGTAACTGACGAAGTACTCCACGGCGTTCTTCGGAAAAAACTCGCGGAACTCGCTGTAGAGCTGGGCGGCCAGCGTCTTGTTGGGCGCAAACACGATGGCCGGCCGCCCCAGCCGGGCGATCACATTGGCCATGGTGTAGGTCTTGCCCGAGCCGGTCACGCCCAGCAGGGTCTGGAACACTTCCCCATCCGCCACCCCCTCCACCAGCTGTTGAATGGCTACGGGCTGGTCGCCGGCCGGCGGATAGGGCTGGTAGAGCTCGAAGGGCGAGCCGGGAAAGGTCACGAACTGTCCGGACGGCGTTTCATCCGCCGGTTTGTCCACCACGGGGGCCACTGATGCGTTGGTCATGGAAAGCTGATCCGTCGGACCGGTAAAATTGCGGGCAACCAACAAGAATACGCCATTCCGCCGACCCGTGTCGGCGGTCTGCTCCCTCTCCCCAACACTGACTTTTCCAAGGAATCGACATGTCCCTGTTCTCCGCCGTCGAAATGGCCCCGCGCGACCCCATCCTGGGTCTGAACGAGCAGTTCAACGCCGACACCAATCCCAACAAGGTCAACCTCGGCGTGGGCGTCTACTTCGACGACAACGGCAAGCTGCCCCTGCTGCAATGCGTGCAGGCCGCCGAAAAAGCCATGATGGACAAGCCCACGGCCCGCGGCTACCTGCCCATCGACGGCATCGCCGCCTATGACGCCGCCGTCAAGAGCCTGGTCTTCGGCGCCGACAGCGAGCCGGTCAAGAGCGGCCGCGTGGCCACCGTGCAGGGTATCGGCGGCACCGGCGGCCTGAAGATCGGCGCCGACTTCCTCAAGCGTCTCAACCCGACGGCCAAGGTGCTGATCTCCGACCCGAGCTGGGAAAACCACCGCGCCCTGTTCACCAATGCCGGCTTCACGGTCGAAAGCTACCGCTACTACGACGCCGCCAAGCGTGGTGTGGATTTCGCCGGTATGCTGGCCGACATCCAGGCCGCCCCCGCCGGCACCATCGTGCTGCTGCACGCCTGCTGCCACAATCCCACGGGCTACGACATCACGGCCGCCCAGTGGGACCAGGTCATCGCGGCGATCAAGAGCAAGAACCTGGTTCCCTTCCTGGACATGGCCTACCAGGGTTTTGGCAATGGCATCAGTGAGGACGGCGCGGTGATCGGCAAGTTCGTTGCCGCCGGCCTGACCTTCTTCGTCTCCACCAGCTTCTCCAAGAGCTTCAGCCTCTATGGCGAGCGCGTGGGCGCCCTGTCCGTGCTGTGCACCAGCAAGGAAGAAGCCGACCGCGTGCTCTCCCAGCTCAAGATCGTGATCCGCACCAACTACAGCAACCCGCCCACCCACGGCGGCGCCGTGGTGGCCGCCGTGCTCAACAACCCCGAGCTGCGTGCCCTGTGGGAGAAGGAACTGAGCGAGATGCGCGTGCGCATCAAGGCCATGCGCCAGAAGCTGGTCGACGGCCTCAAGGCCGCCGGCGTGAAGCAGGACATGAGTTTCATCACCAGCCAGATCGGCATGTTCAGCTACTCGGGCCTGAGCAAGGACCAGATGGTGCGCCTGCGCAGCGAGTTCGGCGTCTACGGCACCGACACCGGCCGCATGTGCGTGGCCGCGCTCAACAGCAAGAACATCGACTACGTCTGCCAGGCCATCGCCAAGGTGATGTGAGCCCCGGCCGCATGCCGCGATGAAGCCGCCCCCGGGCGGCTTTTTTCATCGGCGCGCCCTGCTACAGCACCACCAGGCTGACGATGACAAAGTAGGTCAGCAGACTCAGCAGGTCCTGGACGATGGTGGCCAGCGGGCCGCTGCCATAGGCCGGATCGCTGCCCAGGCGGCCGAGCAGCCAGGGCAGCAGCAGGCCGATGGTGGTGGCGATCCCGCCCGCGGCGACCAGCGAGGCCGCGACTGCCAGCGCCAGCTGGAACTCGCCAAACGCCAGCCAGACCGCGGGCAGCGTGAGCCCGCCCAGCACCAGGCCGATGAGCAGGCCGGTGCGCAGCTCACCGGCCACCAGCGAAGACAGGCGGACGTGGCTGAGCGACATCCCACGCACCGCGACGGTCTCCGTCTGGGTCCCGATGGCATCGGCCAGGTAGACCAGGCCCGGGACGAAGAAGACGATGGCCGGGTGGACGGCCAGGGCGGCTTCGAAACGGGCCACGATGAAAGTGGCCGCCGTGCTGCCCAGCAGGCCGAGCAGCAGCCAGGGTAGCCGATGGCGCAAGCGACGCAAGGGCGGCTCGACCATGGCCTCACGGGCGCGCTGGTGTTCGCGCGTGATGCCGGCCAGGCGGTGCAGGTCCTCCACGTGCTCGCGTCTGAGGATGCGCAGCAACGCCTCGGAAGGGACCACCCCGAGCAGGCGTTCGTGATCATCGATCACGGGGATGGCGGCGAGCGCATGATGCAGGGCCAGAGAGGCCACCCGCTCCTGGTCTGTGCCCGCCAGCACGCGCGGAAAGTTGTTTTCGATCAGGGCGGCCAGCAAGGTGTCGCGCGGTGCGGCCAGCAGGCGGACCAGCGTCACCACGCCGCGCAGGCGCTCCTGCTCGTCCACCACACAGACAAGGTCCACACAATCATGGGCCTCGCCGAGGAGGTCTTCGAGCACTGCCGCGACCCGCTGGTCCATCCGCGCGCGCGGCACGCGGGTCACGAGCTGCTCTCCGGCCGTCTCCGCGTGCTCGCGCAGGCCGTGGTCGACCGCGGACGGATGATCTGTGGGGGCTTGGGCAGGATGCGGCATGGAGACGACTTCCGGCTTGGGCAGCGGACGCTGGAGTGCTGCGGCTCAGCTGCCGCCCAGCACGTCCTGGATCTGGGGCAGCGCAAACTCTGCCGCGCGCTCACCCTCGGCGATGGTGGAAGCGGCCAGATGGTAGTCCATGGGCGCCACGTCGTTGAGGCGCGGACGGATCAGCACATCGGCCGGCTCGCCGGCCAGCCGGCTCTGCGTGATGCGCATCTGCATGATGTTGAGGCTGGTGGTCAGCACGTCCAGCATGGACGGCATCGCGATCCCACTGTCCCGGCCATTGCCACGGACTGGCCGCAGGCGCATCACGATGGCCTGCAGCAGGCCGCCAGAGCCTTCGGTGGCATCGGCGTCCTCGGCGGCGCTGGCGCGGCCGGCGACGCGGTTGTGACGCAACATGATGTCCCAGTTCAGGTCGACGGCGATCACGATATCGGCCCCCATGGCCCGGCAGAGCGAGACCGGCACCGGATTGACCAGGCCGCCATCGACCAGCAGACGTCCCTCGTGCTGGGCCGGGGTGAACAGGCCTGGCAGGGCGATGGAAGCACGCACCGCGTCCAACACAGCTCCTTCACGCAACCAGATCTCGCGGCCGCTGTAGAGCTCCGTGGCCACGCAGGCATAGGGCTTGGCCAGGCCCTCGATCCCGCGATCCTCATAGCGGTTACGGAAGAAATCGAGCAGCTTGCCGCCCTCGATCAGGCCGCCCCCCATCTTGAAATCCATCAGCCCGAGCACGGACTTCCAGCTCAGGGTGCGCACCCAGGGCTCGAAGCGGTCCAGCTCGCCGGCCGCGTAGACCGCCCCCACGAGGGCGCCGATCGAGGTGCCGCAGACGATATCGGGCACGATGCCTGCGCGCTCCAGCGCACGGATGGCACCGATGTGCGACCAGCCGCGAGCCGAGCCGCTGCCCAGGGCCAGGCCGATACGCGGGCGCCGGGACGAAGGGGGGAGAGGTTTTGAATCAGCCATATCGCCGCCGAAGATACCACCGGCCGCGGTATACAGTCGGCCCATGCCCGATCTGCTCACCCTGCTCTACGCCGAGCCCGTCATCACCTTCGCCTACGTGGTCTTCGGGCTCGTGGGCTTCGGCTCCACCCTGGTCAGTGCGCCGCTGCTGGCGCATATCCTGCCGGTATCCACCGTCGTGCCCACGCTGGCGCTGACCGATATGGCGGCCTCCTGGTCCAATGGCTGGCGCCTGAGCGAGCACGTGGCGCGTCGCGAGCTCTGGCGTCTCGTGCCCTGGCTGTGCGCGGGCAGCGCCCTCGGCGCCTGGCTGCTTTTCACCCTGCCGGTCCGCCTGCTCATGCCCCTGCTGGGGGCCTTTGTGGTGCTGTACGCCCTGCGCGGACTCAGGCAGTCGGCCGCAGCACCCCAGCAGAGACTTGATGCGCGCTGGGCCTGGTGGTACGGCAGCACGGGCGGTGTCTTCAGCGCGCTCTTCGGCGCCGGCGGCTGGGTCTATTCGATCTACCTGTTGCGCCGGCTCGACGACGTGCAACAGATCCGCGCCACGCAGACTGCCGTGCTCATGTTCAGCTCCGTGATCCGCGTCGCGCTCTTCCTGCTGGCCGGGCGCCTGCTCGACCCCGAGCTGCTCGGGCTGGTGTTGTGCCTGCTGCCGGCCGTGGCACTGGGGCTGTGGATCGGCCACCACGTCAGCCTGCGCCTGAACCGGCAGCGCTTCCTGCAGCTGCTGCATGGCGTGCTGCTGCTCACCGGCAGCAGCCTGCTGCTGCGTTCTCTGCTGTGACTACTTCGGCGCCGCCTGCCCGCCCAGCAGCGCTTCCTTGAGCTGCCAGTCGGCCGGGTCGGCGCCGATCCAGATGCGCAGCAGCGCGCTGTAGAACTCCGGCTCGGGGAAAGGATCGCCGACGGGCACATCCCGGATGCTGATGACCGTGCCCTTGCCCGGCACCCAGTCCATGTTGATGGTCTCGCCCACCTTCATCTTGCGGGCCTCATAGAAGACCTGACTCATGCGCATCACGCTGCCCACGATGCGCGTGTACTCCTCGTTGGGAGTGTTGGACTTGATGCCCTTGATGAAGATCCGCCCCAGTTCCTCGGACCCGATCTCGCGCACAAAGGTCAGGCTCAGGCGCTTGGGACCCAACGCCGCCTGCACCTCGGCCGTGCTGGCGGCCTTGCGGCTCAGGTACAGGCCGGCAGTGTAGACCTTGAACACGGCCTTGAAGCGCGTCCCCGCGCCGTTGAGCTGCAGGCGGCTTCCTGCCAACTCGATGCTTTCCTCGTACTTCACGCCCTGGACCTCCCGGGCCGTGACCTGCAGGGACAGCAGGCCCAGACTGCACAGCAACAGCGCTTTCAAAATGCGACGCATAGGTTCCTCTTCTTGATGTGAGAAACAAGAGCCTATGCCGGCCGGCTTACAGAAGCTTACGCAGGATCTCATGCACCGTGTTTCCTAGGACCACACGATCGAGCGCATGGAAATCGAAGCGCCCTGAAATTTGTCGTTGAAGAAACGTGGTGTGTCGCTCGCTTGCACGGCCCCTGCAGCGTGCAGCAGCGGCAGGAAATGATCATGCGTCGGATGGGCCAGGCGGGCCAGTTCACCGAGTTGCAGGAAGTCGGCCAGCGCATCGAGCCGGCCCTGGGCAATGTGGTCGCCCATGCGCTGGTCGAAGTCCAACGCCCAGTCATAGGCCTGGTCGTTACCCGCGCTGCGGCGCATGGCGCGCAGGTTGTGCACGATGTTGCCGCTGCCCACGACGAGCACGCCGCGCTCGCGCAGGGTGCGCAGCTGCTGCCCCAGTGCGTAGTGTTCGGCCGGCGGACGGCTGTAGTCCAAGCTGAGCTGCAGCACGGGGATGTCCGCGGCCGGAAACATCGGCTTGAGCACCGACCAGGTGCCGTGGTCCAGACCCCAGTCCTGCGTGTCCAGGTTCAAAGGCTGCCCCTGGGTGGGGTCCTTGAGTTCGCGGCTCAGCCCCCGCGCGACTGCGGGGGCACCCGGGGCCGGGTACTGCTGGTCGAACAGGGCCTGCGGAAAGCCGCCAAAGTCGTGGATGGTCCGCGGCTGCTCCATCCCCGTGAGCCACCAGCCGCGCGTGATCCAGTGCGCCGAGACGCACAGGATGAGCTGCGGCCGGGGCCAGCGCGCGCCCGGTCCCTCGCCGAACTCCAGGCCCAGGGCTTCCCATCTGGGGCGGAACTCGTTGGGCTCGATCACGTTCATCGGACTGCCATGGCCGATGAAGAGCACGGGCAGGCGCGGGCTGGGCTGCAGGTTCTCGAGCGAGTTCAGGCTCGCGGCGGCGGCGGTGCGGGTCATGGAGGCTCCGGTCAGAAGACGGGCGCCAGCACCCAGGGCACTGGCGAGGAAAGGACGGCGTTGCACGGCGAAAAGAAGGGCGGGTGATCGTGTCGTTTTTGCGGATGCACAAATGAGGCACAACTGCTATATTGCACTGCAGCATACTCAAACACGGGAGCCCTCATGCTCTACCAGCTTTACGAAGCCCAGCGCTCCCTGATGGAGCCCTTCGCCGATCTCGCCCAGGCCACGGCCAAGGCCTTCAACAACCCGCTCTCACCCCTGGCCCACCTGCCCCATGCCCAACGCATGGCCGCCGGCTATGCGCTGCTGCACCGTCTGGGCAAGGACTACGAAAAACCCGAGTTCGGCATCCGAACGGTCGACGTGGACGGCGTCAACGTCGCCATCCACGAGCGCGTGGAGATCGACAAACCCTTCTGTGAACTGCGCCGCTTCAAGCGCTTCTCCGACGATCCCGCGACCTTGACCCGGCTCAAGACCCAACCCGTGGTGCTGATCGTGGCGCCGCTCTCAGGCCACTACGCCACGCTGCTGCGCGACACGGTGCGCACCATGCTCAAGGATCACAAGGTCTACATCACCGACTGGAAAAACGCGCGCATGGTGCCGCTGTCCGAAGGCGAATTCCACCTGGATGACTACGTCAACTACGTGCAGGAGTTCATCCGCCACCTGCAGCGCGAATACGGCAACTGCCATGTCATGAGCGTGTGCCAGCCCACGGTGCCGGTGCTGGCGGCCATTTCGCTCATGGCGAGCCGCGGCGAGACCACGCCGCTGTCCACGACCATGATGGGCGGCCCGATCGATGCCCGCAAGTCGCCCACCGCCGTCAACAACCTGGCCTTGACCAAGAGTCACAGCTGGTTCGAGCACAACGTGATCTACCGCGTGCCCAGCAACTACCCCGGCGCGGGCCGCAAGGTCTACCCGGGCTTCCTTCAGCACGCCGGTTTCGTAGCCATGAACCCGGACCATCACGCCAAGAGTCACTATGACTACTTCGAGCACCTGATCAAGGGCGATGACGCCAGTGCCGAGGCCCACCGCCAGTTCTACGATGAGTACAACGCCGTCCTCGACATGGACGCCGACTACTACCTTGAGACCATCAAGACCGTGTTCCAGGATTACAGCCTCGTGCATGGCACCTGGGACGTGAAAGGGGTGGACGGCCAGATCGAGCGGGTGCGGCCGCAAGACATCCGGACCACCGCCCTGCTCTCCATCGAGGGGGAGCTCGACGACATCTCCGGCTCGGGCCAGACCCGGGCCGTGCACGATCTGTGCGCCGGGGTGCCGGCCCGACAGCAACGCCACTACGAGGTCCAGGGCGCAGGCCACTACGGCATCTTCTCGGGCCGACGCTGGCGCGAGCTGGTCTATCCCGAGGTGCGCGCCTTCATCCGTGACCACAACACGCCGGCTAAAGTCGGGCAGCGCAAGAGCGCCAGATCCGCCGCCTGAGGATCGAAGGGTGGGCGCGGGATAATCGGGCCGCCATGCCCGCCACCGCCGCCCAGATTCTCGACGCCCTGCCCCAGACCCAGTGCACGCGCTGCGGCTATCCGGACTGTGCCGCCTACGCGCAAGCCATCACCGCCGGTGAGGCCGCCATCAACCAGTGCCCGCCCGGCGGTGCCGCGGGGGTGACTCGCCTGGCCGCGCTGACCGGCCAGCCGGTCCTGCCGCTCAACCCGGCGTTCGGTGCCGAAGGCCCGATGACAGCGGCCGTGATCGACGAGGACTGGTGCATCGGCTGCACGCTGTGCCTCAAGGTCTGCCCCACCGACGCCATCCTGGGCGCGAACAAACGCATGCACACGGTGATCGAGGCCTGGTGCACGGGCTGCGAACTCTGCATTCCGGTCTGCCCGGTGGACTGCATCCGCATGGAGAACGTCAGTGGCGAGCGCACAGGCTGGGCCGCCTGGTCGCCGCAGCAGGCGGACATGGCCCGGCGCCGCTACGACTTCCATGTGCTGCGGCTGCAACGTGAGCAGGCCGAGAACGAGATTCGGCTCGAGGCCAAGGCCCAGGTCAAGCTGGCCGACCTGCCGGCCCACAGCCAGCACACCGACCCGGCCGTGCTGGACCGCAAACGCGCCGTGATCGAGGCCGCCCTGGCCCGCGCACGGGCGCGCCGCGAGAGCGGCGCCTGAGCTCCGGCTCAGGCGGCGACCAGGTTCTTGTACACCCCGCAGCCCACGTACAGGTCGTCGACCTGCAGCACATAGGACATCTTGGTCTGCACCACGCCCGTGGTGGGGTTGGTGATGTCGTATTCCACCCAGCCCGGCTCTCGCTCAGCCTGGGCCACGATGGCTTCGAGCAGGCCCTGGCCATCAATCCCCGGGATGTCCTGCACCCGCGTACCCACCTTGGCCGGGTTGCCGCCGAAGGCCACGTAATGGCCCGCGCGATCCAGCGCAAAGATGTACATGTCACGGTCGTGGAAGCCCTGCGCCGGGTTCGTCAGGTCACGCACAAAGCCTTCGCGTGTGGTCTGCTGGCGGTAGCGCACGGCCTTCTGCACCAGGGCCAGGGCCTCGTCAGCCGTGCCCTGCTGAAGGCGGAAGGCCGCCACCGCCTCGGCCAGCGTGGAAGCCCGCTGCTCCAGCTTCACGGCCTGATCCACCGCATGCTCCACCATGGCGGCGTTGCGCTGGGTGATCTCGTCAAGCTGGCGGATCGCCGCGGTGATCTCGTTGAGTGCGGTACTCTGCTCGGCGCTGGACACCGAGATGCTGGACATACTCTCGGCCACACCACGGATGCCCGAGACGATCTCCCCGATGCTGCTGCCCGCGGTTCGGATCTGCTGCACGCTGGTCGTGACCTGGCTGGAGGAGGTGTTGATGAGCTGGCGGATCTCCTTGGCCGACTCGGCGCTGCGTTGCGCCAGGGTACGCACCTCGGCCGCCACCACGGCAAAGCCGCGTCCGGCCTCACCCGCGCGCGCGGCCTCCACCGCGGCGTTGAGCGCCAGGATATTGGTCTGAAACGCCAGGCCATCGATCACGCCGATGATTTCGTTCATGCGCTGCGCGCTGCTCTGGCTGGCCTCCACGGTACGCACGGCCTCGGCCATGGCCTGGGCGCCGCGATCGGCCACATCGCGTACCTGGGCGGCGCGGCTGTTGGCCTGCTGGGTGGTCCCCGCATTGCCCTGCACCGTGCTGGAGAGCTCCTGCACGCTGGCCGAGGTCTGTTCCAGATTGGCCGCCTGCTGCTCGGTGCGATCCGACAGCTCACGGTTGCCCGCGGCCAGACTCTGGCCAGCATGGGCGACCAGCGCCGAGTTGCTGCGGATGCTGGCCACCATGGACGACAGGCTGCCCACCATGAGCTTCAAGGCCTGCGCCATGGCCGCGACCTCGTCGTTACCCTGCATCTGCAGGGTTTCGCGCAGATTGCCCCGGGCCGTCTGCTCCATCACGTGGATCACCCGCCGCAGATCGGCCATGAAGCTGAGATAAAAGGCCAGCATCAGATAGGCCAGCGCGGCAAACACCACCAGGCCTGCGGTCAGACCCCAGACGTGGTCAGCGCCCAGCGCAAGCAGCACCACGGCCAGCAGCACCAGCAGCTTGCCAGCCAGCGGCAGTCGTCGCATCAGCCAGATACCGGGGCCGAGCACACGATTCAGGAATCCCATGACGCATCCATTCAGTAGGGTCGGCGACGTGCTTGCCGTGCCTTGATGTTATGCGCGACAGTATAGGGACGGGTCTGAAAGGTACCTTACGGGGTTTGCACCTATCAAGAAAGCGCGGCCACCACCTCGGGCGGCGCCTGCACAAGCTCGATCAGCACGCCTTCACCCGCAATCGGGAATTCTTCACTTGACTTCGGATGCAAAAAGCAGATGTCATGGCCTGCCGCACCCTTGCGGATGCCGCCGGGCGCGAAACGCACTCCCTGGGCCGTGAGCCATTCGACGGCCCTGGGCAGGTCGTCAATCCACAGACCCACGTGGTTCAGCGGTGTGGTGTGCACCGCCGGCTTTTTCTCAGGGTCCAGCGGCTGCATCAGGTCCACCTCCACCGCATGCACGCCGCGGCCCATGGCGCAGATGTCCTCGTCCACATTCTCGCGCTCGCTGCGGAAGGTGCCCGTGACCTGCAGGCCCAGCATCTCGACCCAGAGCTTCTGCAGCCGGGTCTTGTCGGGGCCGCCGATGGCGATCTGCTGGATGCCCAGCACCTTGAAGGGGCGTGTGCTCATGCCTCGAACTCGACGATGGGTTGATCAACGGTCAGGCTTTCGCCCTTGCCGGCCAGCACCTTGGCCACCACGCCGTCGGCGGCGGCAAACAGTACGTTCTCCATCTTCATGGCCTCGATCACGGCCACGCGCTCGCCAGCCTGCACCTTCTGACCGGGCTGCACGGCCACGTCGACCAGCAGACCCGGCATGGGCGACAGCACATAACGGCTCAGGTCCGGCGGCGCCTTGTGCGGCATGAGCTGGTGCAGCTCGGCCATGCGCGGCGAGATCACCAGCGCATCGATCTTGGTCCCGTTGTGCTGCAGGCGCAGGGCCAGCGGATTCTTGCGCGTGCCGCGCTCAGCCTGTGCGGTGAAGGGCTGACCATCGACCGTGCCGGCGATGATGACATCGTTGAGACGCGAGTTGCTGACGATCTCGTAGCTCTTCCCGCCCACCCGAACGCGCGCCTTGCCCATCTCGCCCACGAACTCGTCGACATGCACAGGCGTGTGCACATGCTGGCCGTCGGCCGCGAGCGTGATCACCACATAGTCCTTGCCGGCGTCCACGGCATAGCCGGGCAGCTGACCGGTGATGGTCGTGGTGCGTTCGCGCGATTTGCGGCGCACGAAGGCGGCCAGCGCGACGAGGAAGCTCGGATCATCATGGGGCACATCGTCCGACGAAAATCCCTGGCCGTAGTGCTGGGCGATGAAACCCGTGTTGAACCTGCCCGCCACGAAATCCGGATGTGCGAGCAGCGCCGCCTGGAAGGGAATGTTGGAGCTGATGCCGCGGATCACGAAGCCGTTGAGCGCCTCGCGCATCTTGACAATCGCCTCCTTGCGATCCTTGCCGTGCACGATGAGCTTGGCAATCATCGAGTCGTAGTACATGGGAATCTCGCCACCCTCCTGCACGCCGGTGTCCACGCGCACGCCCATCAGCGGCTGCGTCTGACCCTGCCACATGGTCTGCTGCGGCGGAATGAACCGCACCAGGCGCCCCGTGGAGGGCAGGAAGTTGCGGAAGGGGTCCTCGGCATTGATCCGGCATTCAATGGCCCAGCCATTGCGCTTCACGTCGGCCTGGCCCAACGGCAGCTGCTCGCCCGCGGCCACGCGGATCATGAGCTCCACCAGGTCCAGGCCCGTGATGCATTCGGTCACGGGATGCTCCACCTGCAGACGCGTGTTCATCTCGAGGAAGTAGAAGTCCTGGTCCTTGCCGACCACGAACTCCACCGTGCCCGCACTCTGGTACTTCACGGCCTTGGCCAGGGCCACGGCCTGCTCGCCCATGGCCTTGCGTGTGGCCTCGGTGATGAAGGGGCTGGGCGCCTCCTCGATCACCTTCTGGTGACGGCGCTGGATCGAGCACTCCCGTTCGTTCAGGTAGATCACATTGCCATGGCCATCGCCCAAGACCTGGATCTCGATGTGGCGCGGCTCCTGGACGAACTTCTCCATGAAGACGCGGTCGTCACCGAAGCTGTTGCGCGCCTCGTTGCGGCAGGAGGTAAAGCCCTCGAAGCATTCCTTGTCGTTGTAGGCCACGCGCAGGCCCTTGCCGCCGCCGCCGGCCGAGGCCTTGATCATCACGGGGTAGCCGATCTTCTGCGCGATCTTCACGGCCTCCTCGGGCGTGAGAATGGGTTCGTTATGGCCCGGAATCGTGCTGACCTTGGCCTCCGTGGCCAGCTTCTTGGACGCGATCTTGTCGCCCATGGCCGCGATGGAATAGTGCTTGGGACCGATGAAGACCAGGCCCTCCTCTTCCACACGCTTGGCAAAGTCCTCGTTCTCCGACAGGAAGCCGTAGCCGGGGTGGATGGCCTGAGCCCCGGTCTGCTTGGCCGCGGCAATGATCTTGTCGGCCACGAGGTAAGACTCGCGACTTGGGGCCGGGCCCAGCAGGACCGACTCGTCGGCCAGCATCACATGACGGGCATCTCGGTCGGCTTCGGAATACACGGCCACCGTAGCGATGCCCATCTTCTTGGCCGTCGCGATCACTCTGCATGCTATTTCGCCGCGATTGGCAATCAGAATCTTCTTGAACATAGCGACTTCCCTCTCACTCAGCGAAACAGCATGCAGACGCCCGCTGCGCGGGCTGCGGCAGGCAATATGGCTTCGACATCACATCGACTCCGTCGATATGAGTCTGCGCCGCAACGGCCTGTCGGCCGTTGTCACCACGATTCGCAATCAATATCTTCTTGAACATGTTCTTCTCTCCTCGGGCCATCAGAGCGGGATGTTCCCGTGCTTGCGCCAGGGGTTCTCAAGTTTCTTGTCTTTCAGCATCACCAAGGAGCGGCAGATGCGCTTGCGCGTCTCGTGCGGCAGGATCACGTCATCGATATAACCCCGCGCGCCGGCCACGAAGGGGTTGGCAAACCGGGCCTTGTACTCGGCCTCCTTGGCCGCGAGCTTGGCCGGATCACCCTTGTCCTCACGGAAGATGATTTCCACCGCCCCCTTGGCGCCCATGACCGCGATCTCGGCATTCGGCCAGGCGAAGTTCACGTCGCCGCGCAGGTGCTTGGAGGCCATCACATCGTAGGCGCCGCCGTAGGCCTTGCGCGTGATCACCGTGATCTTGGGCACCGTGCACTCGGCGTAGGCATAGAGCAGTTTGGCGCCATGCTTGATGATGCCGCCGTACTCCTGGCTGGTGCCGGGCATGAAACCGGGCACGTCCACGAAGGTGATGACCGGAATGTTGAAGGCATCGCAGAAACGCACGAAGCGCGCGGCCTTGATGCTGCTCTTGATGTCCAGGCAACCCGCCAGCACCAGGGGCTGGTTGGCCACGATGCCCACGGTCTGGCCATCCATCCGCGCGAAGCCGATCAGGATGTTCTTGGCGTACTCGGGCTGGATCTCGAAGAAATCGCCGTCGTCCACGGTCTTGACGATCAGCTCCTTCATGTCATAGGGCTTGTTCGGGTTGTCCGGCACCAAGGTGTCCAGACCCAGCTCCATGCGGTCGATCGGGTCGCCGCTCTTGCGTACCGGCGCCTTCTCACGGTTGTTGAGGGGCAGGTAGTTGTAGAGCCGGCGCAGCATGAGCAGCGCCTCCACGTCGTTCTCGAAGGCGAGATCCGCCACACCGCTCTTGGTGGTGTGGGTGATGGCGCCGCCCAGCTCTTCGGCCGTGACCTCCTCATGCGTGACGGTCTTCACCACATCGGGACCGGTCACGAACATGTAGGACGAGTCCTTGACCATGAAGATGAAGTCGGTGATGGCCGGGCTGTAGACCGCGCCCCCCGCGCTCGGCCCCATGATCATGCTGATCTGCGGGATCACGCCCGAGGCACTGACGTTGCGCTGGAAGACTTCGGCGTACCCGCCGAGCGAGGCCACCCCCTCCTGGATGCGCGCGCCGCCCGAATCATTGAGACCGATCACCGGTGCGCCCACCTTCATGGCCTGGTCCATGATCTTGCAGATCTTCTCGGCGTGCGCTTCCGACAACGCGCCGCCGAAGACCGTGAAGTCCTGGCTGTAGACAAAGACCAGGCGGCCGTTGATCATGCCGTAGCCCGTGACCACGCCGTCGCCTGGAATCTTGTTGTCCTGCATGCCGAAGTCCACGCAGCGGTGCTCGACGAACATGTCCCACTCTTCGAACGTGCCTTCGTCGAGCAGCACCTCCAGGCGCTCGCGCGCCGTGAGCTTGCCTTTGGCGTGCTGCGCCGCGATGCGTTTCTCGCCGCCGCCCAGACGCGCGGCGGCGCGCTTCTTCTCCAGTTGTTCCAGGATATCGTGCATGGTTCGTCCTCTGTGGTCCGGTGATCTCAGGTCTTGTGTTCGTAGGCCTGCAGCAGCTGCCGCGCGGCGGTGGAGGCGGCCAGACGGCCGGCGATGACGTCGGCGCCAAGCTGGGGCAGCAGCTGGCGCACCTGGGGATGGCCGCGAAAGGCCTGCTTGAGCCCCGATTCGATGCGTTCCCACATCCAGGCCTGGGCCTGCTGCTCACGGCGGTGCGCCAGCTTGCCGATGGCGGTCTGCAGGGAGCGGAAGTGCGTCGCGGCGGCCCAGAAGATGTCCACCCCCTGCCCCTGCAGGGCGCTGAGCTGGATCACCCTGGGGTGCCAGATCTTCTCGTCGTGATGCGCGTGCTCCGGGTTACCGTGCTGGCCCAGCAAGCGCAGGCTGGAGGTGATCTGGGCCTGCGCCCGGGTGGCCGCGGCGCCGTCCAGATCGGCCTTGTTGATCACCACCAGGTCGGCCAGCTCCATCACGCCCTTCTTGATGGCTTGCAGGTCGTCGCCCGCATTAGGCAGTTGCATGAGACAGAACATGTCGGTCATGCTGGCCACGGCGGTCTCGCTTTGGCCCACGCCCACGGTCTCGACAATGACGATGTCATAGCCCGCGGCCTCGCAGACCAGCATGGCCTCGCGCGTCTTCTCGGCCACGCCGCCCAGGGTGCCGCTGCTCGGGCTCGGGCGGATGTAGGCTTTTTCGTGCACGGAGAGTTTTTCCATGCGCGTCTTGTCGCCGAGGATGGAGCCACCGGAAACACTGCTGCTGGGATCCACGGCCAGCACCGCGACACGGTGCCCATGCTCGATCAGGTATAGGCCCAGCGCTTCGATGAAGGTCGACTTGCCCACGCCGGGCACACCGCTGATGCCCAGGCGAAAGGCGTGGCCCGTGTGCGGCAGCAGCGCCGTCAGCAGCTCGTCCCCCTGGGCCCGGTGGTCGGGGCGCGTAGATTCCAGCAGCGTGATGGCCTTGGCCATGGCACGGCGCTGCTGGACCGGTGTGCCCTGCAGGATGCCGTCGAGCAGTGGCAAGGCTTCGATCTTCTTCTCGGTCATGCGCGCATCAACTAATGAGGACCGTCCCGCGTACCGCGCCCTTCAGGCCAGGGACACCGCGGAACCGGCTTGGCCGGGCCGCTGGTGTCGCCCCCTTGAGGGGCTGAGGGCTGCGGCTCCAAGCCTGCCTGCGCAGGCTTGGACAACCCGAAGAGCCACGTCCTCTGGACGTGAGCGCAGGGCGCGCAGCGCCTCGGGGGTGCTTCATTGAATCGCCTTCTTGATCTGCTCCAGCACGTCCTTGGCGCTGGCCGGGATGGGCGTGCCAGGGCCGTAGATACCCTTGACGCCGGCCTCGTAGAGGAAGTCGTAGTCCTGGCGCGGGATCACGCCACCGACGAAGACGATGATGTCGTCCGCGCCCTGCTTTTTCAGCTCGGCAATGATGGCCGGCACCAGGGTTTTGTGGCCGGCGGCCAGGGTGCTCACACCCACCGCGTGCACGTCGTTCTCGATGGCCTGGCGCGCGCACTCCTCGGGGGTCTGGAACAACGGGCCCATGTCCACGTCATAGCCCAGGTCCGCAAAGGCCGTGGCCACCACCTTGGCACCACGGTCATGGCCATCCTGGCCGAGCTTGGAGATCATCACGCGCGGACGGCGGCCGAACTGGTCCGCGAAGGCGGCGATCTCCTTTTTGAGGTTCTCCCAGCCTTCGGCCGAGTCGTAGGCAGCTGCGTACACACCGGTCACCTTTTGTGTATCGGCGCGATGGCGCCCGAAAACCTTTTCCAGCGCATCGGACACCTCGCCCACCGTGGCGCGCAGGCGGATGGCGCGGATGCTCAGGTCGAGCAGGTTACCACTGCCGGCTTCGGCCGCAGCGGTCAGTGCATCGAGCGCAGACTGGACCGCCTGGGCGTCGCGGCTGGCACGGATGGCCTGCAGGCGTGCGATCTGGCCATCGCGTACCTTGACGTTGTCCACCTCCAGGATCTCGATAGCGTCTTCCTTCTGGAGCTTGTACTTGTTGACGCCGACGATCACATCCTTGCCGCTGTCGATGCGCGCCTGCTTTTCGGCGGCCGCGGCCTCGATCTTGAGCTTGGCCCAGCCGCTGTCCACCGCCTTGGTCATGCCGCCCATGGCGTCGACCTCTTCGATGATGGCCCAGGCCGCGTCGGCCATGTCCTGGGTCAGCTTCTCCATCATGTAGCTGCCAGCCCAGGGATCGATCACGTTGGTGATATGCGTCTCTTCCTGGATGATGAGCTGGGTATTGCGTGCGATGCGGGCGCTGAACTCGGTGGGCAGGGCGATGGCCTCGTCGAAGCTGTTGGTGTGCAGGCTCTGCGTGCCACCGAAGACCGCAGCCATGGCCTCGATGGTGGTGCGCACGATGTTGTTGTAGGGGTCCTGCTCGGTCAGGCTCCAGCCACTGGTCTGGCTGTGCGTGCGCAGCATCAGGCTCTTGGGGTTCTTGGCATTGAAGCCCTTCATGATGCGGCACCAGAGCAGGCGCGCCGCGCGCATCTTGGCGATCTCCAGGTAGAAGTTCATGCCAACCGCCCAGAAGAAGGACAGGCGACCGGCAAAGTCGTCCACATCCATGCCCTTGGCGATCGCCGTCTTCACGTACTCCTTGCCATCGGCAAGGGTAAAGGCCAGTTCCAGCGCCTGGTTGGCCCCGGCCTCCTGCATGTGATACCCCGAGATCGAGATCGAGTTGAACCGGGGCATGTGCTGGCTCGTGTACTCGATGATGTCGCCGATGATGCGCATGCTCGGCTCGGGCGGGTAGATATAGGTGTTGCGGACCATGAACTCCTTGAGGATGTCGTTCTGGATGGTCCCGCTCAACTGGTCCTGCTTCACGCCCTGCTCTTCCGCCGCCACCACATAACCCGCCAGCACCGGCAGCACGGCGCCGTTCATGGTCATGGACACGCTGACCTTGTCCAACGGGATCTCGTTGAAGAGGATCTTCATGTCTTCCACACTGTCGATGGCCACGCCGGCCTTGCCCACGTCACCGGTCACGCGCGGGTGATCGCTGTCGTAGCCGCGGTGCGTAGCCAGGTCGAAGGCGACGCTCACGCCCTGCCCGCCGGCCGCCAGCGCCTTTCTATAGAAGGCGTTCGATTCCTCGGCCGTCGAAAAGCCGGCGTACTGGCGGATGGTCCAGGGCCGGACCGCGTACATGGTGGCCTGCGGGCCGCGCAGATAGGGCTCGAAACCGGGCAGCGTGTCGGCATGCGGCAGCCCCTGAAGGTCGGCGGCGGTATAGAGGGGCTTGACCGTGATGCCGTCGGGCGTCAGCCAGTTCAGGGCATCGACCTGGCCACCGGGCGCGGATTTGGCGGCGGCCTTGTGCCAGGCTTCAAGGCTGGCGGGCTGGAATTCGGGCGGTTTCTGGCTCATGGCAAAGCGGCGGCCAGCACTTGGGCGCTGGCTGGATTGAATGTGGCGCGGAGTTTACATCATTCATAATTATTGATGCAAAATTTCTTTTCTCCTACAATCGCGCCCATGTCTGCCGTCTCCCTGTCCCCCCGCGCCCTCTATGAAGAGGTGGCCGAACTGCTGCGCCAGCGCATCTTCAAGCGTGAGCTGGAGCCGGGCAGCTGGATCGACGAGCTCAAGATCGCGGAAGACTACGGCATCAGCCGCACCCCGCTGCGCGAGGCGCTCAAGGTGCTCGCGGCCGAGGGCCTGGTCACGATGAAAGTGCGCCGCGGCGCCTATGTGACCGAGGTTAATGAAAAAGACATGCGCGACATCTACCACCTGCTGGGTCTGCTGGAGAGCGATGCGGCCGGGGTGGTGGCAGCCCGCGCCAGCGCCGAACAGCTGCGCGATCTGCAGTCCATCCACGAAGAACTCGAGGGCGCCACGGCCCAGCGCGAACGCTTCTTTGAGGTCAACGAGCGCTTCCACATGCGGCTGCTGGACATTGCGGACAACCGCTGGCGCAACCAGATGGTGGCCGACCTGCGCAAGGTCATGAAACTCAACCGCCATCATTCGCTGTTCAAGTCCGGCCGCATCGCCGAATCGCTGACCGAACACCGCGCCATCATGACCGCACTGCAGGCCCGCGACGCCACGGCCGCCACGCGCGCCATGCTTGCGCATTTCCACAACGGGCTCGAGGCCGCGATCTAGCGCGCGCTGTCCGGGGCCCTGGCCGGTCCTTCCGAATTCCTCTATCCTCAGAGCCATGGCCAAGGCGGCAAGCAACAACAAAGATGGCGCGCTCCAGCAAACCCTGCTGGAATACCAGGCCATCCTGGAAAACGCCTCGGTCGGTATCCTGTTCACACGCGACCGCCAGGTCGTGCACTGCAACCCGCGCTTCAGCGAGATCTACGGCTGGAGCCCCGCTGAGCTGGTCGGCCAGCCCGGCGCGATCTTCTACCTCAGCCACCAAGACTACGAAGACATGGGCCGGCAGGCCGGCCCCATCCTCTCGGCCGGCCAGTTGCTGGACCTGGAAATTCCCATGCGTCGCAAGGACGGCAGCGCCGTCCTCTGCCGTGTGCGCGCCAAGGCCATCGACCCCACGGACAACCATGCCGGCACGATCTGGATCATCGAGGACGTGACAGCCCAGCGCGCGGAACAGGCCCGCCTGGCGGAGTTGCTGCAGCGCCAGCAGGCCATCCTGGAGAACGCCTCGGTCGGCATTCTCTTCACGCGCGAGGGCCGTATCGTGCATTGCAACCCGCGCATGGAGGCCATCTATGGCTGGGCACCGGGCAGCCTGATCGGCCAGTCCGCGCGCGTCTTCTTCGACAGCGATGCGGACTACCGTGCCTTCGGGGCCACGGTCGGCCCCATCCTGGCCCGCGGCGAGCTTGTGGACGTCGAGTGGCGGCACCGCCGCAACCGCGACGGCGTGAGCATCTGGAGCCGGCACCTGGCCAAGGCCCTGCCCAACTCGGATGGCAGCCAGGGCGCGATCTGGATCAGCGAGGACATCAGCGCGCAGAAGGATGCCCAGGAGGCGCTGGCCCAGGCCCACCACGAGCTGGAACGCCGCGTCGAGGAGCGCACCGAGGAGCTGGGCCGAATCAACCGCCAGTTGCAGCACGAGGTGGCCGAACGCCGCTCGGCGGAGCAGCATCTGCGCGCGAGCGAGGCGCGCTTTCGCGATCTGACGGAAATGACCTCGGACTGGTTCTGGGAAACCGACACCGAGATGCGCTTCACCGTCGTCTCGGGTGGCGGACTGATGGCGCCCACACCGGCAGGGCATCCGGACAGCCCGCTGGGCAAACGCCGCTGGGAGCTGCCCGTTTCCGGCGCCACGCCCGAACAGTGGGCCGAGCACCGGCGTCTGCTCGAGGCACGGCAGCCGTTCAGAAACTTCTCGTACCAGATACGCTCACGCACCGGCGAGCTGCGCTGGTGCTCGGTGAGTGGCAAGCCCGTGTTCGAGGACGGCGTCTTCACGGGCTACCGTGGCACGGGCTCGGACATCACCGAACGCAAGCTCACCGAGCAGCGCATCGAGTTCCTCGCCTACCACGACCCGCTCACCGGCCTGCCCAACCGTGTGCTGCTCGAGGACCGGCTGGCGCAGGCCATCGCCCAGGCCGAGCGCGGCCACCACGGCCTGGCTCTGGTCTTCATGGACCTGGACAACTTCAAGAAGATCAACGATTCCTTGGGCCATGCGGCCGGCGATGCCCTGCTCAAGGAAGTGGCAACGCGCCTCAAGCGCTGTGTGCGTGACACCGACACCATCAGCCGCCAGGGCGGCGACGAGTTCGTGCTCGTGCTCGGGGGCCTGCACGGCAGCGAAGGCAGCCTGCCCGTGCTGACCAAGATCATGGAGGCCCTGCAGGAGCCCTTTGTCTGCGAAGGCAACGAGCTCTCCACCTCGGCCTCCATGGGCGTAGCGCTCTACCCGCAGGACGGAGACTGCTTCGACATCCTGCGCAAGAAGGCGGACATGGCCATGTACCGCGCCAAGGAAGCCGGCCGCAACACCTACCGCTTCTTCGACGAAGCCATGGACGAGGAGGCCGTCGAGCACCTGCTGATGCGCAGCGGACTGCGCCGCGCCATCGAGCGCGGCGAGTTCGTGTTGCATTACCAGCCGCAGGTCGACATTGCCAGCGGCCGTGTGGTCGGCGTCGAAGCCCTCTTGCGCTGGGAGCATCCGGAGTTCGGCCTGGTCCCGCCGGCCCGCTTCATCCCCGTGGCCGAAGAGAGCGGCCTGATCGTGCCCATCGGCGCCTGGGTCATCGAGGAAGCCTGCCGCCAGGCCATGGTCTGGCGGCGCGCCGGCCTGCCGGACTTGGTCATGGCCGTCAACCTCTCGGCCGCGCAGTTCCGCCGCAACGGCATCGAAGAGACCGTGGCCCAGGCCCTGCAGCGCAGCGGGCTGGTGCCGGCCCTGCTGGAGCTGGAGCTGACCGAATCCATCCTGCTGCAGGACGTGGAGCAGGTGTTGGCCACGGTGCAGCGCCTGAAACAGCTGGGCGTGCAGCTGGCCATCGACGATTTCGGCACCGGCTACTCCAGCCTGTCCTATCTGAAGCGTTTCGACATCGACAAGCTCAAGATCGACCAGAGCTTCATTCGGGATCTGGCCAGCGACCCCGACGACGTGGCCATCGTGCGCGCCATCATTCAGATGGCCCACAGCCTGGGCCTGCGTGCCATTGCCGAAGGGGTGGAAACCGCCGAGCTGCTGCAGCAGCTGCGCGGCTTCGGCTGCGACGAGGCCCAGGGCTACCACTATGCGCGGCCCATGCCGGCAGCGCAGGCCGAACGCTACCTGGCCGGGCAGACCCTCGCGCGGACCTGAAACCCGCGCGGGCGCGGCCCGCCGTCGGGTCGGTATGATTCAGGGTTTTCCCTAGGCCTGCACCCTGCCGGCCTCTCCCGCAGGGCCCGCCCCTGCCCACCGGCCGGCCCGAGGCCCGACCCCCTTCCGGATTCCTGACAGATGACCGATTTCGACCGCGTCCAGACGCTCCCCGAACTCCTGGCCTGGCGTGCCGCCCGCAGCCCGCAGGGCGAGGCCTATCGCGCCTTTGAAGCCGGCAGTGGCCAGTGGCGCAGCCTGCGTTGGGCGGATGTGCAGGCCCAGGTGGATCAGTGGCGGCGCGCCCTGGCCAGCAGCGGGGTGAACGCCGGCGAGCGTGTGGCCATCCTGTTGCCCAACGGCTTGCAAGCCATGAGCATCGACCAGGCCACGCTGGCCCAGGCGGCCGTGCCCGTGCCTCTGCACGCCATCGACAACCCGGGCAGCATCGCCTACATCCTGTCCGACTGCGCTGCCAGCCTGCTGCTTGTGAGCCAGGTCGAGCAGTGGGAGAAGATCCGTGCCGTCGGCACACCGCTGCCGGCCCTGCGCACCGTGGTGGTGGCCGGCGCGGCGCGCGGTGCGCTGTCGGGGGAGCCCGACGCGCAGGGCGTCCGCCTGATCGGCCTGTCGGACTGGCTGGGCGAGGCCCGCGCCGACGTCACGCTGGCCCCGTCCCCCGGCCCCGAGGATCTGGCCGCCATCGTCTACACCAGCGGCACCACGGGGAAACCGAAGGGCGTGATGCTCACGCACCGTAACGTGGTCGCCAACGTCAAAGCCGTGCTGGCCCGCATCCAGCCGCTGGAAAGCGACGTCTTTCTCTCCTTCCTGCCGCTGTCGCACACCTTCGAGCGCACGGCCGGCTACTACCTGCCCATGGCCGCTGGCAGCTGTGTGGCCTACGCGCGCTCGGTGCTCCAGCTGGGCGAGGACCTCAAGTCCGTGCGTCCCACGGTGCTGATCTCTGTTCCGCGCATCTACGAGCGCGTGCACGCCCGATTGCTGGAGACTCTCTCGGCCACCCCCTGGAAGCTCAAGTTGCTCGAGGCCGCGCAAGCCCGAGGCTGGCGACGCTTCCGCGCCGCGCAGGGCCTGAGCGCCCCGGCGGTCCATGAAGGTGCCGCAGCCGGCTTCTGGCGCCTCCTGCCCTGGCCCCTGCTGCGTGCCCTGGTGGCCCGCCCCCTGCTCGCGCAGTTCGGCGGCCGGGTGCGCGTGGCGGTCAGCGGCGGTGCGCCGCTGTCACCGGCCATCGCGCGCTGCTTCCTGGGCCTGGGCCTGCCGTTGCTCCAGGGCTATGGCATGACCGAAACCTCGCCGGTGCTGGCCGTCAACCTGCTCGACGACAACGACCCGGCCACCGTGGGCCGCGCCCTGCCCGGTGTGGAGGCCCGCATAGCCTCCAACCGCGAGCTGCAGGTGCGCGCGCCCTCGGTGATGAAGGGCTACTGGAAGCGCGAGGAAGACACCACACGCATCCTCGACGCCGAGGGCTGGCTGGCCACAGGCGACCAGGCCGAGATCGTCGACGGCCGCATCCGCATCCTGGGTCGCATCAAGGAAATCATCGTCACCTCCACCGGCGAGAAAGTGCCGCCGGGTGACCTGGAACTGGCCATCATGGCCGATCCGCTGTTCGAGCAGGCCTTCGTCGTCGGTGAGCAGCGCCCCTTCATCGCCTGTGTGGCGGTGCTGCAGCGCGAAGAGTGGCAGCGGCTGGCGGCCGAGCTGGGGGTGGATGCCCAGAGCGAGGCCAGCCTCACCGATGCGCGGGTGCTCAAGGCCGCGCTGGCGCGCATCGAACTCGCCACGGCCAGTTTCGCGCGCTATGCGGTACCGCGCGCCCTCTGCCTGACGCTGACGCCGTGGACGATCGAGAACGGCTTCATGACCCCCACGCTCAAGCTCAAGCGCAACAACCTCATGACGCACTTTGCCGCAGCCATCGAGGGGCTGTACCAGAAACCGGGCCGCTGATCGATCGGCCCTGGGGCAACTCAGGCGGCGAGCGGCTCGCGCGCGTCGTCGCGGCCATGGGCCAGCGCCATGACCTCACGCGGATCCCGTGCCTTGAGGCGGTGGTCGCTCCAGACCTGGCGCCAGCGCCGCGCCCCGGGCAGGCCGTGGCGCAGACCCAGCATGTGGCGCGCGACACCGTACCAGGACACGCCCTCCTCGGCCATCACGCGCAGCATGTAGTCCACCATCTGGGCCTCCACGTCCTCGCGCGTCAGCGCCGAGGGCTCGGCGCCAAAATAGCGCGCGTCCCAGGACGCCAGCCACCAGGGGTTGTGATAGGCCTCACGGCCGATCATGGCGCCATCGAGCCCGCGCAGCTCGCGGTCCAGCTGCTCATCGTTGTGGAGCCCACCGTTGATCACGATCGTCAGCTGCGGAAACTCATGCTTGAGCCGATGCACGAGCTCGTAGCGCAGCGGCGGAATCTCGCGGTTTTCCTTCGGTGACAGTCCCTGCAGCCAGGCATTGCGCGCATGGACGATGAAGGTCGCGCAGCCGGCCTCGGCCACCGTGCCCACGAAGTCGCGCACGAACTCGTAACGCTCCACGCGGTCGATCCCGATGCGGTGCTTGACGGTCACGGGGATGGACACCGCATCGCGCATGGCCTTGACGCCATCGGCCACCAGTTGCGGCTCGGCCATCAGGCAGGCCCCGAAGGCGCCGCGCTGCACGCGCTCGCTGGGGCAGCCGCAATTGAGATTGATCTCGTCATAGCCCCAGTCTTCGCCGAGCTTCGCACAACGCGCGAGGTCGGCCGGCTCGCTGCCGCCCAGCTGCAGGGCCACCGGGTGCTCCTCGGCATTGAAGCGCAAATGGCGGGCCACATCGCCATGCAGCAGCGCACCGGTGGTGATCATCTCGGTGTACAGGCGCGCCTCGCGGCTCAGCAGGCGGTGGAAATAGCGGCAGTGGCGATCGGTCCAGTCGATCATGGGCGCGACCGACAGGCGCCAGGGCTGGGTTTGCGGCATGGGAAGCAGTCCGTGGGACGCCGATTTTCGCAGATGAGGAGGCCCTGGGCCGCGCGCGCCCCTGCGCCCGGGCCTCCCCTGGGTCCGCTACCGCACGGACGGCCCGACGGGGCCCTCCTAGGATCGCCGGAGCCGTCCACGCGCGGGCCTCGACCGGCACCGCGTCGCCCCCTTATCCAGGAGCCCCTCATGAACACCATCGCCCCCCCTCACCCCGCCGAAGCCGACCAGGACCTCGCCGAGCAGGCCCGCCCGGGCTACGGCATTCCCTCGCAGGACCCGGACCCTGCGGCGCAACGCCCCATGGACCTGGAGGAGGCGGCGCGCGAGGCCAACTCCGCGCTGGCCGGCGGTGGTGCTGTGGCGGGCATGGCCACCGGTGCCGCCCTCGGGGTCGCCGTCGGCGGTCCGGTCGGCGTGGTGATCGGCGCCACGCTGGGGGCCATGGCCGGGGCGCTGGGTGGGGCCGCGGTCGGTGCCGAGCCATCGCCCGACGAGGCGGAACTGGCCGTGGCGGACGGCCCAGACCCCGTGCACCTGCACATCGAGGACAGCGGCGGCAGCGGCCGCCCGCTGCTGCTGATCCACGGCTGGCCTCTGTCGACCCGCGCCTGGGATGCACAGGTGTCGACGTTCCGGGACGCGGGCTACCGCGTGGTGGCCTATGACCGGCGCGGCTTCGGCCGCTCGGACAAGCCGGACACGGATTACGGTTACGACGTACTGGCGGACGACCTGCAGCGCGTCATCGATCAGTGCGGCCTGCAGGATGTGACGCTGGTGGGCTTCTCGATGGGCGGCGGCGAGGTGGCGCGCTACATCGGGCGCCATGGCGAATCGCGCCTGCACAGCGTGGTCTTTGCCGCGGCCGTGCCACCCTACCTGATGAAGACTGCCGACAACCCCGACGGCCCGCTGACCCCCGAGAAGGCGCAGGAGAAGCGAGAGGCGCTCGAGAACGACCGCAGCGACTACTTCGACCAGTTCACCCGCAAATTCTTCTCGGCCTACGGCACGCTGCAAGTGACCGAGTCGCAGCGCAGCGACACGATCGCGCTGTGCCACCAGTCGGCGCAGCATGCCGCGCTGGCCTGCATGGAGGCATTCAACACCACCGACTTCCGCGCCGACCTGAAGCAGGTGACCGTCCCCACCCTCGTGATCCATGGCACGGCCGACGCCATCGTGCCCATCGGCGGCTCAGGCCTGCGCACCCAGCGCGCCATCCCCCACAGCAGGCTGGTGAGCGTGAGCGGCGCGCCGCACGGCCTGAACGTCTCGCATCGGCAGACCTTCAACGACGCGCTGCAGGATTTCCTGCGCACCTGAAGCCGGGCTGACCGGGCCGGGTCCGGCGGCCTGCCGCACGCACGACGCCGCCCCGGCGACGTCGGCCACCCGCGTTGACCGGAGCCCAGGGCGGGACAGGAGGATCACGGGCAGCCCGCTAGAATGCCGGGTTTCCCCTGCCCTGCAACCCCCACCGTCGCCGCCTGCCCATGAGCACCACCGCCACCCTGACCGATTTCGAGCGCGAGATCGCCCAGTTCATCGTCACCACGCTGAACCTGGAGGTCACCCCCGACCAGATCTCGCCGACGGACCCGCTGTATGGCGACGGCCTGGGCCTGGACTCGATCGACGTGCTCGAGATCGCGCTGGCGGTCTCCAAGCAGTACGGCTTCCAGATGCGTTCGGACGACCCCGACAACGTCACCATCTTCAGCTCCCTGCGCAATCTGGCCGCCCACATCGCCGCCCACCGGGTCTGAGCGCGCCCCGACGTTCATGAAGACCGGACTCTGGCTCAAGCTGGCGCTGGTCGCCGTGCTGGTGCTGGGCTACCCGCTCGGCATGCACTGGCTGCTCACGGCGTCGTCCTGGTCGCATGACGCCCTGGCCTGGTTCAGCCTGCTGCAGAACGTGGGCATGCAGCTGCTGCTGGCGCTCTTCTTCGGCCTGACACTGCGCCCCGGGCATGAGCCGCTGATCGCCCGTTTCGCACGCCGCATCCACGGCGCCGACTACAGCCCCCGCATCGCGCGTTATGCGCGCCAGGCCACCTGGGCCTGGACGCTCTTCTTCGTCGCCATGGTGCTGACCCCCATCGCGCTCTTTGCCTGGACCTCGGTCGAGGTCTTCTCCTTCTTCGTCAACGTGCTCTCGCTGCCCCTGCTGGGCCTGATGTTCGTGGCCGAGTACGCCGCCCGACGCTGGTGCCTGCGCGGCATCCCGCATGTGCCGCTGGTGCGCAGCTTCACCCTCTACCGCGACGAGCGGCGTGCGACCGACGCCGTCGCCCCGCCCAAGCCCTGACCATGCCCGCACTGTTCTCGCATCGCTCGCCCCAGGCCGTCATGGCCTGGTCGAACGGCCGTGCCATCACCGCGCTGGACGTCCTGGCCGCCGCGCGCCACATGGCCGCACGGCTGCCCGAAGGCTGCCCCGTCCTCAACCTCTGCAGCCGGCGCCACCACTTCGCCGTGGTGCTGGCCGCGGCCCTCCTGCGCGGCGTGCCCCTGCTGCTGCCCTCGACGCGCACACCCGAGATGCTGCAACGCCTGGGCCAGAA
Source organism: Hylemonella sp. (assembly GCA_046299695.1). Taxonomy (GTDB): domain Bacteria; phylum Pseudomonadota; class Gammaproteobacteria; order Burkholderiales; family Burkholderiaceae_C; genus Hylemonella. The sequence goes on along the minus strand of JBKBHP010000007.1, from coordinate 55,759 downwards.
GCACCCGGGCCTGCAGGCCGTGGTCGACGCGCCCGGTGACAGCGGTGGCCTGCCGCAGCTCATCTACGAGCGCGGCCCCGTCCCCGCGCTCGATGATGCCTTCGAGGTCCCCGACATCCCGGCGGAGCAGATTGCGGCCTATGTGTTCACCTCGGGATCCACCGGCGACCCCGTGCCCCATGTCAAGCACTGGGGCCTGCTGGTCGAGAACGCGCAGGGCGCCGGACGGCGCGTGCGCGAGTGGCTGGGCACGGACGCGGCCTTCACCGTCACGGGCACGGTGCCGGCCCAGCACATGTACGGTTTCGAATCCACGGTGCTGCTGCCCCTGCTCAACGAGAGCGTGATCGACGCCAGCCACCCTTTCTACCCAGCCGACATCGCGCAGGCCCTGGAAGGCACGCCCACGCCGCGCGTGCTGGTCAGCACGCCCTTTCACCTGCGTACCCTGATCGAATCGGACCTGCCCGTGCCGGCACTGTCCCTGCTGCTCAGCGCCACCGCGCCGCTGGCACCGCAGCTCGCGCGCCAGGCCGAGGAGCGCCTGGGCGCCCCCCTGCTGGAGATCTACGGCAGCACCGAGACCGGCCAGATCGCCATGCGGCGCGGCGCGGCCGGCGAACTCTGGCAGACCTTCGATGGCGTGCAGGTCCAGGCTCTGCCCACGCCTGCGGGCGAGGAACCGCGCTTTGCAGCCAGCGGCGGCCATGTGGAGGGCGTGGTGCCGCTGTCCGACGTGCTGGAGTTGCAATCGGCCACGCGCTTCGCCCTGCTGGGTCGGCACACCGACATGGTGAACATCGCGGGCAAGCGCACCTCGCTGGCCTATCTCAACCACCAGCTCAACAGCATTCCGGGCGTGCTCGACGGCGCGTTCTACTGGCCGCAGGACGCGGTCCACGATGCCCAGGCCCGCATCCAGCGCCCGACGGCCTTCGTCGTCGCCCCGGGCCTGGACGAGGCCGCGCTGCAACACGCCATGCGCGAGCGCATCGACCCGGCCTTCCTGCCACGCCCCATCCATTTCGTCGCGGCGCTGCCGCGCAATGCCACCGGCAAGCTGCCGCAGCAGGCCCTGGCCGACCTCGCGCGCACCTTGCAGCAGCCGGCCCCGCCCGCGGCATCCGCACGGCCGCGCTGGAAGCCCACGCCTCTGGTCAGCAGCTCGCTGGGCGTGCACGCCGTGGCCGCTGCGGGCATCTTCACGCCGGCCTGGCCCTGGAGCCTGGGTGCGCTGGTCGCCAACCATGCGCTGATTGCCAGCACCGGCCTGTGGCCGCGCAGCACCTGGCTGGGCCCCAACCTCCGGCACCTGCCGCGCAGCCGCCCCGAAGTGGCGATCACCATCGACGACGGCCCCGATCCCGAGGTCACCCCTGCCGTGCTGGACCTGCTCGAGCAGCACGGTGCCGTCGCCACCTTCTTCTGTCCCGGAGCACGCGTCCAGCAGCACCCGGCACTGGCACGCGAGATCGTGCGGCGCGGCCACGCCATCGGCAACCACAGCCAGCACCACCGCCACCACTTCTCGATCATGGGGCCGGGCCAGCTGCGACGCGAGATCGGTGCTGCGCAGGACAGCATCGCCCAGGTCACGGGCGTGAAACCGGCCTTCTTCCGCGCGCCTGCCGGCCTGCGCAACATCTTTCTCGACCCCGTGCTGCACGCGCTGGAGCTGCGCCTGGCCAGCTGGACGCGGCGTGGCTTCGACACCCGCACGGGTGACGCCGCGCTGGTGCTGCGCCGCCTCACGCGCGGTCTGGCCGCGGGCGACATCCTGCTGCTGCACGACCACCATGCCGCGCGCACCCCCCAGGGCCGGCCCGTGCTGCTGGATGTGCTGCCGCCGCTGCTGGCCACCCTGCGCGAACGCGGGCTGCAGACCGTGCCCCTGCGTCCCGAACGGCTCTGAGTCCCACGGCGCCCCCCTACAATGCGCCACCCTGGTGCATCCCCACGTCATGTCCAAAGTCCCGCTGCCACCCGCCCTGCTCGAACAAGCCACCGCGCCTTATCGCCCGCTGGGCAAGTTCGCGTGGCATTTCGCACGCGGCAAGCTCAGCGGTGATCCGGCCTTTGCCGGTCTGCTGCAGCGCGGCCTGATGCCGGCGCGTGCCCGCGTGCTCGACATCGGCTGCGGCCAGGGTCTGCTGGCCGCCCTGCTGGGCAGCCTCACGGGGGACTCGCCGGCCGAGCGCGCCTGGCCCGCAGGCTGGGCGCCGCCGCCCAGCCGCGCCCAGGTGCACGGCATCGAGCTCATGCCGCGCGATGTCGAGCGCGCACAGCAAGCCCTCGCCCATCTGGGCGAGCGTGCCCGCTTCACGCTGGGCGATATGTGCACGACGGCGTTCACACCGGCCGACGCCGTGGTGATCCTCGACGTGCTGCATTACGTGAGTTACGAGGCCCAGGACGATGTACTGCGCCGCGTGCACGACGCCCTGACGCCCGGCGGCGTGCTGCTGCTGCGCGTGGGCGACGCCGCGGCCGGCCTGCCCTTCAAGATCAGCAACTGGGTCGACGCCGTGGTCTTTTTCCTGCGCGGCCACAGCAGCTCCCGCCTGTATTGCCGTCCCCTGCGCGACTGGCAGGCGCTGTTGCAAAAGCTGGGGTTTGCCGTGGAGGCCATCCCCATGCACGCCGGCACGCCCTTTGCCAACATCCTGCTCGTGGCCCGCAAGCCGGCCTGAACGCATGAACACGCTGCCGCTGCCCATCGAGACCGAGCACCCGGCCTACGCCGGCCATTTCCCGGGCCGTCCCATCCTGCCCGGCGTGGTGCTGCTCGACCGGGCCCAGCGCGCGCTCGAAGCGGCCTGCCCCTGCCGGATCACCGGCCTGGCCCAGGCCAAGTTCCTCAGCCCCGTGCAGCCTGGCGAGGCGCTGGAGCTGGACTACGAAGCCGGCGCCACCGGCCTGCGCTTCGAGATCCGCTGCGGCACCCGCCGCGTCGCGAGCGGACGCTACAGCCTGGGCACGCCATGAGCAAACCGTCGCAGGACCCGACGGCGGGCCACACGCCCGACTGGCTGCAGCGCAAGGAGCGCGGCAGCCTGATGCTGCTGCGTCTCATGACCTGGCTCTCGCTCACCCTGGGCCGGCGCCTGACGCGCCCCATCGTCTACGGCATTGCCTGCTACTTTCTGCTGGCCGCACCCGCAGCACGCCGGGCCTCGCGCGACTACCTGCGCCGCGCGCTGGGCCGCCCCGCCCGCTGGGGTGATCTGTACCGCCACATCCTGGCGTTTGCCAGCACCATCCACGACCGGGTCTACCTGCTCAACGACCGGCATGAGCTTTTCGATCTGCGCATCCAAGGCCAGGACATCTTCGAGGGTCCGGACGCACCGCAGGGCGGCTTTCTGATCTTCGGCGCCCACCTGGGCAGCTTCGAAGTGCTGCGCGCCATCGCCCGGCGCGACAGCAGACAGCGGGTCTGCGCGGCCATGTACCCGGAAAACGCGCGCCTGCTCAACAGCATGCTGGCGAAGGTCAACGCCCGGGTTGTGCTGGACATCATCCCCCTGGGCCGCATCGACTCCATCTTCCAGCTCAATGAACGCATCGAAGCCGGCGCCATGGTGGCCCTGCTGGCCGACCGCGCCGTGGTGCCCGACACCTATCTGACCGTGCCCCTGTACGGCGAACCGGCCCCCTTCCCGCTCGGCCCCTTCCGCCTGGCCGCCATCCTGCGCCGCCCCGTCTGCTTCATGACGGGCCTGTACCGCGGCGGCAACCGTTACGACATCCACTTCGAGCGCCTGGCCGATTTCAGCGCCGTGCCTGCCGGCCAGCGCGACGCCGCCCTGCGTACCGCCGTCGAACGCTACGCTGCGCTGCTGGAGAAGCACAGCCACGCCGCCCCCTACAACTGGTTCAACTTCTACGACTTCTGGAAGGGAGATGCCCGTGCATCCCACTGAGGCCCCCTTGCGACGCGTGCTCCTGCTGGCCCTGCTGCTGACCGGCCTGCCGGCCGCGCACGCCGCCGACTGGCAGCTGGCCGACCTCATGCAGCAGCTGTCGCAGGTCAGGAACGCCCAGGCCCGCTTCGTCGAGCGCAAGTACATTGCCCTGCTCGACAAGCCGGTCGAATCCTCGGGGGAGCTCTCCTTCACCGCGCCCGACCGCATGGAGATGCGTACGCTGCGTCCCAAGAGGCAGTCGCTGCTGCTGGATGGCAACCGCCTGACCATGGAGCATGACGGACGCACGCGCACCGTGAGCCTGCAGTCCTACCCCGAGGTGGCCGCCTTTGTCGAAGGCATCCGCGGCACCCTGGCCGGTGACCGCCAGGCGCTGGAACGCGTCTACCAGGTGCACCTGATCGGCAGCGCCGCGCGCTGGCAGCTGCTGTTGGTGCCCCGCGAGGCGACGATGAGCCGCATCATCAGCCGCATCCGCATTGGCGGCAGCCAGGGCGAGGTGCTCAGCGTGGCCTACGACCACGCCGACGGCGACCGCTCCGAGATGCAGATCACGCCGCTGCGTCCATGATCCTCCTGCGCCGCCACCTGCCCATCCTACTCTGGCTCGCCGTGCTGGCGGGCTTTGGCGCCGTGATCCTGCGCACGCCCGTGGTCACCGATCTCTCCGCCTTCATGCCCAGCGCGCCCAGCGAACGCCAGCAGATGCTCGTGGACCAGTTCAAGGAAGGCATCATCGCCCGCCTGGTCATCGTGGGCATCGAGGGCGGTGACGCGGCCGAGCGCGCCCGCCTCTCGCGCGCCCTGGCCGACACCTTGCGTCCGCAACCGGAATTCCTCGGCGTGCAGAACGGCAGCGCCGAGGAACAGGCGCGCGACCGCAGCTATTTCTTCGAGAACCGCTACCTGCTCAGCCCCACGGTCACGCCCGAGCGCTACAGCGAGTCGGGGCTGCGTGCGGCCATCGGCAGCACGCTGGAGGACATCTCGGGCAGCGCCGGCATGCTGATCAAGCAGCTGCTGCCGCGCGATCCCACGGGGGAGGTGCGCGAGCTGCTGGCCGCCTTCGAGGGCGGCCAGCAACCGCCCAGCACCGAGGGCGTCTGGTCCACGCGCGACGGCAACCGCGCCCTGTTGCTGCTGCAGACCCGTGCCGAGGGCTCGGACCTCGAGGCCCAGGCACGCGCGCTGGCCGCGGTACGCCAAGCCTTCGAAGCCATCCCGCAGCGTCAGGCCGAGACCCGCCTGCTCATGACCGGCACCGGCGTGTTCTCGGTGCAGTCGCGCGGCCTGATCCAGAGCGAGGTGCGACGCCTGGCTATCGCCAGTCTGGTGCTGGTCGTGGGCCTGCTCTGGCTGGTCTACCGCTCGTGGCGCCTGCTCGGCCTGAACCTGCTGCCCATGCTCACGGGCGCCCTGGCCGGCATCACGGCCGTGAGCCTGGTCTATGGCGAGATCCACGGCATCACCCTGGGCTTTGGCACCACCATGATCGGCGAGGCCGTGGACTACGCGATTTACCTCTTCGTGCAGCGCCCCGGTCCCACGGCGCAGCGCACCTTCTGGCGCACGCTCTGGCTGGGCCTGCTGACCTCGCTCGCGGGCTTCCTGGCCTTGCTGGGCTCGGGCTTCCCGGGTCTGGTGCAGCTGGGCCTGTATTCCACCGCCGGTCTGCTGTCTGCGGTGCTGGTCACGCGCTACGTGCTGCCGCCGCTGATGCCGGCCCGGCTGCCGGTGATTGATCTGCCGCGCACCAGCGCACTGCTGCAGCGTGCCCTGCAGCTGGCCCCACGCCTGCGCGGCCTGCTGCTGCTCTTCACCGCTGGCATGCTGGTCGTGGTGGCCCTGCACGCCGACCGCATCTGGAACCGCAGCATCTCGGCGCTCAACCCCGTGCCACGCGCCGCGCAGCAGCTCGATGAGGAACTGCGCCGCGACCTTGGCGCCTCCGAGCTACGTTACCTCGCCGTGCTGACGGCTCCCGATGCCGAACAGGGCCTGCAGCAGTCCGAGCGCGCCAGCCGCGTGCTGCAGGCGCTGACCCGCGAAGGCCTGCTCACCGGCCACAGCGCGCCGAGCCAGGTGCTGCCCAGTCGTGCCAGCCAGCAAGCCCGCCAGGCCGCGTTGCCCGAGGCAGCCGAGCTGCGCCGCCGCCTTGGCGCCGCCCTGGCCGGCCAGCCCCTGCGGCCCGAACGCCTGCAGGGCTTTGTGACCGATGCCGAGCGCAACCGTACGCGCCCCCTGCTGACGCGCGCCGACCTCGACGGCACGGCCGCCGCCCTGCTCTACGACACCCTGCTGGTCGAGCGTGAACGCGACGTGCTCGTCTTGCTACCCCTGCGCCCCGTGCTGCGCGAGGGCGAGGCAACGCTGGACCTGGACCGGATCGACGCCGCGCTGCATGCCGAAGGCCTGACCCAGGCCACGGTGATCGACCTGCTGGCCGAGACCAATGCGCTGTTCGACAGTTATCTGCACGAAGCCCTGGTGTACTCCGGCCTGGGTTGCCTGGCCATCCTCGCCCTGCTGCTGCTGATGCTGCGCTCCCTCGTGCGCACCCTGCGCGTGGCCCTGCCCCTGGTCTGCGCCGTGCTCGGCGTCACCGGCGCGCTGCTGCTGGCCGGCACCGCGCTGACCATCCTGCACCTTGTAGGCCTGCTGCTGGTGGTCGCCATCGGCTCCAACTACGCGCTCTTCTTCGACAGCAACAACGCGTCAGCCAGCCCGCTGGAACAGCGCCAGACCCTGATCTCCCTCATCACGGCCAACCTGACCATCGTGGGCAGCTTCGGCATGCTGGCGCTGTCCAGCGTCCCGGTGCTCACCATCCTGGGCATCACGGTCGGCCTGGGCACCATGCTGGCGCTGCTGTTCTCGGCCATCCTCGCGCAGCCGGCAGCAACGCTGCCCCCGGTAAAATCGCCGTCCTGAGCCGGGCGCCCCTGCCTGCTGCCTCTGTCTTTCATGCCCGCCCTCCATCTTGCCGCCTACACCATGACCAGCGCCCTGGGCGCCGGTCTGGCCCCCACCCTGCAGGCCCTGCGCACCCAGCGCAGCGGCGTGCGCGCCCAACGCTGGGAAACCGTGGACCTGGACACCTGCATCGGCGAGGTGCCCGAACTGGACACGCTCACCCTGCGCGCCGATCTCGCTGCCTACGACTGCCGCAACAACCGGCTCGCGCAGCTCGGACTGGAGCAGGACGGTTTCGTCGCTGCCGTACAGGCCGCCGTGGCGCGGCATGGCGCGGCACGCGTCGGCGTCTTCCTCGGCACCAGCACCTCGGGCATCCTGAGCTCCGAGCTGGCCTACCGCCAGCGCGACGCGGCCACGGGCGACTTCACGCAGCCGCTGGATTACCGCCGTACACATAACAGCTACTCGGTGGCCGATTTCGTGCGCAGCTATTTCGGGCTGCAGGGACCGGCCCTCGTGGTCTCCACCGCCTGCTCGTCCAGTGCCAAGGTCTTCGGCAATGCCCAGCGCATGATGGACTGCGGCCTGATCGACGCGGCCATCGTCGGCGGCGTCGACAGCCTGTGCCTGACCACGCTCTACGGCTTCAACTCCCTGCAGCTGGTCTCGCGTCAGCCCTGCCGCCCCTACGACGCGCAGCGCGACGGCATCTCCATCGGCGAGGCCGCAGCCTTCGTGCTGGTCGAGCGTGCCGACCGGCTGGCTGCGGGCGATATCGTGATGAGCGGCATCGGAGAGTCCAGCGACGCCCACCACATGTCCAGCCCGCACCCCGAGGGCCTGGGCGCTCGCCTGGCCATGCAGCAGGCACTCGACATGGCCGGCCTCACGCCCCAGCAGATCGACTACATCAACCTGCACGGCACGGCCACACCCAGCAATGACGCCGCCGAGGACCAGGGCGTGACCACCCTCTTCGGCACCGATACGCCCTGCAGCTCGACCAAGGGCCACACCGGCCACACCCTGGGTGCGGCCGGCGGCATCGAGGCCGTCATCTGCGCCCTCGCGCTGCAACACGACCTGGCCCCGGGCGGCTGCGGCACCGAAGCACTCGACCCGCGGCTCAAGGCTCGCTACCTGCTGCGCAACCTCGAACAACCGCTGCAGCACGTGCTGAGCAATTCCTTCGGCTTCGGCGGCAGCAACTGCAGCATGGTGCTCAGCAAGGTGGGAGGCACGGCATGACACTGACCGTCCATCTGCAGGGCATCGGCGTCTACGGCCCCGGCCTCACCGGCTGGACGCAGACCGCGGACGTGCTGGCCGGGCGTCAAGCCTACGAGCCGGCCCCCCTCCAGCTGCCCGCGCCCGACGCCCTGCCCGCGGCCGAGCGCCGCCGTGCCGGCACCACGATCAAGCTGGCCTTTGCCGTGGGCTTCGAGGCTATCCGCCAGGCCGGCGCCGACGCCTCGACGCTGCGCTCGGTCTTCAGCTCCAGCGGCGGCGACTGCGACAACTGCCACGCCATCCTCGAGACCCTGGCCTCGGCTGACCGTGCGGTCTCGCCCACGCGTTTCCACAACTCGGTGCACAACGCCCCCTCGGGCTACTGGAGCATCGCCACGGCCTGCCGCGCCGCCACCACCAGCCTGTGCGCCTACGATGGCTCGTTTGCCGCCGGCCTGCTCGAAGCCGCCACCCAGGTGCACAGCGCCCAGGAACCCTGCCTGCTGCTGACCTATGACACGCCCTATCCGGGACCACTGGGCGCGCCGCGCCGCATCAGCCAGCCCTTCGGCCTGGCCCTGCTGCTGGCACCGGCCGCTGGCGCCGGTACGCTGGCCCGGCTTGATCTGGCGCTCGCACGGCAAGCGCCACAACGCCTGGACGATGCTGCGCTCGACGCCCTGCGCCTGGGCGCGCCCGCGGCGCGCGGCCTGCCGTTACTGCAAGCCATCGCCCGGGGCGTTCCCGGCCAGGTGGTGCTGGAATATCTCGAAGGGATGTCGCTTGATGTCAGCCTCCGGCCCGCTGCCTGATCGCGCCTGGATCGCCGCGCGCATCCCCCATGCGGGCCGCATGTGCCTGCTCGATCGCGTGCTGGCCTGGGACGGCAGCCGCATCCACTGCCTGGCCAGGAGCCATACCGACGCCGGCCACCCGCTGGCCCTGGACGGCACGCTGGGCATGGCCAACGGCATCGAATACGCCGCCCAGGCCATGGCCGTGCACGGTGCCCTGCTCGCGGGCAGCGAGACCGCACCGGCGGCTGGCTTTCTGACCAGCGTGCGTGACGTGCAATGGGACGGTGCGCGCCTGGACACCCTGGGCCCCGAGCTGCAGGTGCATGCCGAGCGCCTCTCGGGCGATGCGCAGACCATCCTCTACGGCTTTCGCCTCGAGGCCGAGGGCCGCACCGTGCTCAGCGGACGCGCCAGCGTCATGCTAGATGCAGGCGCCCCCTGAGCCGCTGCGCGTCGCCCACCTCGAGGGGGGCGCACCCACTGGCCCGGCAAAGCCGGTTCCACGGGTGCCCTCGATCATTCATACCATCTCACAGGCTTCCCTATGAAATACGCACTGGTCACCGGCGGCAGCGGCGCCATCGGCGCGGCCATCTGCCGCCGTCTGGCGGCCGACGGCCTGCACGTCATCATCCACGCCAACCGCAACGCAGCTGCGGCCGAAGCACTGCGCGACGAGATCGTTGTGGGCGGCGGCGCGGCCTCCACCGTGGTCTTCGACGTGGCCGACGAGGCCGCCACGCGGGCTGCGCTCGAGCCGCTGGTCGCGCAACAGCCCATCCAGGTGCTGGTCAACAACGCGGGCATCCACGACGACGCCGTCTTCCCCGGCATGACGAGCGCGCAGTGGCACCGGGTGATCGACGTCTCGCTGCACGGTTTCTTCCACGTCACGCAGCCGCTCACGATGCCCATGATCCGCACGCGCTGGGGCCGCATCATCACCATCACGTCCATCGCCGGCATCACCGGCAACCGCGGCCAGAGCAACTACGCTGCCGCCAAGAGCGGCCTGCACGCCGCCAGCAAGACGCTGGCGCTGGAGCTGGCCAGCCGCGGCATCACGGTCAACGCCATCGCGCCGGGCATCATCGCCTCGGAGATGAGCCAGGACGCCTTCGGCGCCGAGGAGATCGCACGCCTGGTGCCCATGAAGCGTGCCGGCCGGCCGGAGGAAGTGGCAGCCCTCGTCGGCTTTCTCGCCTCGGAATCCGCGGCCTACATCACCGGCCAGGTGATCTCGGTCAACGGCGGGATGGTCTAGGGCCTGTTGACACTAATTTCTCAAGGTGCGTTGCGGATCAAAAAAATCATGCGGTAGGCGCGTGGACGCCGCCGGGGTGATCCCCGGCAAGTCCGCGCAACACCCCGCATGGCTTTTTTTAGCCGCAACCCAAAGGGAACGGGGTGAAAACGGCGCCACTCGTTGTTGCACTCCTAGCCCAGGCGGCAGCCTGGGCGTCGTCGCGCGCCTAGATTGACACCGTTTTCACCCCGTTCGCACTTGAGAAATTAGTGTCAACAGGCCCTAGGGCCGGACCAAGCTGCCGAACCAGCGCCGGTAGCCCGCCAGCGCCAGGACGGCACCGGCACCGCCGAGCAGCAGACCGCCCAGCACGTCGATGAACACATGCTGCTTGGTCGCCATCGTCGAGTAGACGATGAGCGCGCACCAGAGCCAGTTCACAGCCTGCCAGCCACGCCCGGCCCCAACGGCGCGCAACTGCGCCTGCAGCCAGAAGGCCGAATAGAAGGCGATGGCCACGTGCAGCGAGGGGCAGGCATTGCCCGCCGTGTCCACGCCCTCAAGCATGGCCAGACCGGTCCCCGCCGGGCGCTCGAAAGGTGGCACGACCGTGGGCCAGAAGTAGAAGCACAGCAGCCCCGCGAGGCAGGTCAGTCCCACGGCCAGGCCGTAATAGGCCAGCGGCCGCAAGGCCGGCATGAAGGCCGGCGGCAGGCAGGTGTAGAACCAGAGCGAGAGATAGGGGATCCAGGCCCAGCCCTGCATGGGCGTGAGGTGATCGAGCCAGGTCAGCGGCATGACGATGACCTCGGCATGCGGATAGCGCAGCAGGAGGAAGTAGCCTTGGAAGAAGGCCCAGATGAAGAAGGCCGAACCCGCCGCCTTGAGCCACCAGAGACGCCAGAGCAATCGGTTGAGCGTGCGTACCGGCGTCGGGGAAACAGTGGTCATGGTCAATAATCGGTCCCTGTGAAGAGATCGTACCAGCGATGATGGACCGGGCCCTTGCACGCCTGCTCTGGCGTGGCTACGAAATGTTAGCCATGGTCGTCGGCCTGGGCCTGCTGGCCCTGGGCTGCCTGCACAGCATCCCGCTGTTCGCCGTGCTCTACCTGGTGCTGCCACGGCGCTGGCACCGGCCGGTCTCGCGCCGCCTGATCCACTGGGGCTTCCGGCTCTACCTGGCCGCGTTGCGCACCTTGTGTCAGGTCCGCCTCGATCTGCGGGAGCTCGAGCCCTTGCGACATGGACAGGCGCCGCTGATCGTGATTGCCAACCATCCCTCGCTGCTCGACGCCGTGCTGCTGCTCAGCGTGCTGCCCAACGCCAGCTGCGTGCTCAAGGCCGGCCTGCTGCACAACCCGCTGTTCGGTGTCGGCGCACGCATGGCCGGCTATGTGAGCAACGAGGACCCGCGCCAGATGATCCGGGACTCCACGCGCAGCCTGCATGAGGGCGCGCAGTTCATCCTGTTCCCCGAGGGCACGCGCACAACCGAGTTCCCGCTCAACCCGCTGTCGAGCGCCTGTATCCTGCTGTCCAAGCAGAGCCGGGTGCCCCTGCAGACCGTGATCCTGGAGTTCTCCACGCCCTACCTCGGCAAGCACTGGGGTCTGCTGCGCCCGCCGGCGCTGCCGCTGAGTATCTGCGCACGCCTGGGGCGGCGCTTCGAGCCGCCCGAGTACACGGGAGAGGCCCTGAGCGAACTCGAACGTTATTTCCGCCAGGAACTGCAGGGCAGCGGCTCAGGCCGGCGCTGAGGTGCGCGCCACGGCCAGGCCCTCTTCGAGCGACTGGCGCGGCGTGTTGATCACGAGGATCTCCACCTGCGCCGCCTCCGCGCCGCCGACCGTGAGCTGGGCCGTCACGGCCGCGGCGGTCTCGGACATGGGACGGGTGCGCAGATCGACATCCACCGCCTCGCCCGGCAGGACCGGTCGCTTGAAGCTGCATTTGCGGATGCCAGCCAGCAGACCCACGTAATCGCCTTCGAGCCGGCGCGCCACGGGCGAGCCCGCGCGCATGCCGGCGCCGGCGACCTGGGCCACGAGCTCGACCAGCATCACACCGGGCACCAGCGGCAGGCCCGGGAAATGGCCGCGCAGCACCGCACTGTCGGCGGGCCAGCAGGCACGGGCCTGGAAGTGGTCGTGGTCCAGCACGGTCAGTGACTGCACGAGCTGCATTTCGCCACGATGCGGCAGCAGGCGGTAGACGCCGGCGACATCGAGTTCGATCGGATAGGCGTCCATCGTACTCATGCCACTGCCTGTGCCTCAGGCGTAGCGGCGCGCGATCAGCGAGACATTGCTGCCGCCGAAGGCGAAGGAGTTGGACATCACGGCGCGCAGCGTCTGGCCGTGGCGCGCCTCGCGCGGCACATAGTCCAGGGTGCAGCGCGGATCGGGGTTGTCCAGGTAAGCGGTCGGCGGGATGCTGCCGCTTTGCAGGGCCAGCAGGCTGATGGCGAATTCGGTAGCACCGGCCGCACCGATCAGGTGGCCATGCAGGGCCTTGGTGGAGCTCACGGGCAGACGCTGGGCATGGCCGCCGAAGACCTGGGCGAGGGTCTCGCTCTCGATCACGTCGCCGGCCTCGGTGGCCGTGCCATGGGCGTTGACGTAGTCGATGGCCTCGGGGGCCATGCCTGCGTCATCGAGCGCCATGCGGATGGCGCGGTACTGGCCTGCGCTCGATGGCAGGGTCAGGTGCTCGGCGTCGCTGCTGCTGCCGTAGCCACAGAGCTCACCATAGATCGTGGCGCCGCGGCGCAGCGCCGACTCCGCCGTTTCCAGCACCAGCGCGGCCGCGCCTTCGGCCAGCACAAAGCCGCTGCGCTCCTTGTCGAAGGGGCGGCAGCTCGCGGCCGGGTGTTCGGGATGCGGCTTGGCCATGACGCGCAGCGCGTTCCAGGCCATGAAGACGCCGGGCACGTTCATGGCCTCGGCGCCCACGACCACGATGGCATCGGCATAGCCGTGGCGGATGCTGCGGCAGGCCTCGCCCAGCGCCATGGCCGAGGAGGAACAGGCCACGCTGTAGGTGTGGGTGGGACCGCGGAAGCGGTGCGCCATCGAGATCGCGGCCGTGGCCGCATTGGGCATGAGACGCGGCACCGAGAGCGGGTGCATGACCGTGGGGTTGCGCCCGGCCTGCAGGCTCTCGTGCAGGCGCTTGTAGAGCGCTTCGCCGGTGGTCGCGCCCCCGAGACCGATGCCGGCGTAGACCCCGACGCGGTCGGGGTCCAGGTCCCAGCCCGCGGCCCGCGCGTCGGCCAGGGCCTCGCGGCTGGCCAGCAGGGCAAACTGCGTGGCGCGGTCCAGGCCCTGTTCGTTGCGGTCCAGCGGCTGCACAAACGCGGGCTCGACGTCGGCCGACAGGGCGTTCGGCAGCCATTGCGTGATCTCGGGCGCCGCGGGGCCTACCGCGCCGTCGGCGCGCAAGAGACGTTCGAAGCTGGCCTGGCGCGTCAGGCCCAGGGGGGTCAGCAGGCCGATGCCCGTGACGACGACGCGCTGCAGCGTGCTCGCCATGCCGGAGAAAGCGGGCCGGCTCAGGCCGCCTTGCCCTGCAGCGAGGCGGGCTCGGGCAACTGGCCGTTGTGGGCAGCGCGGATCGTGGCCTCGATGTCGGCCACCATGTCGTTGAAGCGCATGCCGCTGTAGCGCGCGGGGTCGTGCACCTGGAAGCCATAGAGGTCTTCCACCTCGAACAGCATCTCCACCACACCCAGCGAGTCCAGCCCGAGGTCCTTGACCATGAGATCGTCGCGGTCAAACTCGGCCGGATCGACACTGAATTGCTGGACCACGAAGTCCTTGATGATCTGACGCAGCATGCTGGCTCTTACCCTCTGGCCTCCCCTGGCCTGCCTGTGGCAGCCCATGGAACGGGCCGGCCGGTGGATGTCCTGGGAATCTTGTTTATAGGACGCCGCAGACCCGGTGCACCCTGAGTCTGCAGAACGGGGATGATTTTATCCGGAATCCCCCCGCAAACCTTGGGGAATCAAGCCGGCCGGGAAACGCTCAGTGCGGCGGGCCGGCCAGGCGCCGCGGCAGGAGCAGCGGCAGGCGCAGCAGGAAGCCGCACATGAGCCGGGTGTGCATCCAGGTCAGCAGGGCGTTGTCACGCAGGTAGTTGAAATGAGACACCCCGCCCTCGCCCGCCTCCAGGTACTTGACCGGCGCGTCCAGATTGACCGGCCAGACACCACGCCAGCACAGGCGCACCGCAGCCTCAATGTCGAAGTCGAAGCGCCTCATCCAGCGCTGGCCGCGCATGATCTGCACCAGCGGCGCGACCGGATAGACGCGGAAACCATAGAGAGAGTCGCCAACCCCCATCCACAGGGTCTCCAGGTTGGCCCAGGCATTGGACACCTTGCGCCCCTGCACGCGCAGCGCGGGCGCGCTGGCATCGAAGACGGGCTTGCCCAGAATCATGTGCCGCGGCTGCGCCTGGGAAGCCTGCATGAAGGTCGGGATCAGGTACGCCGGATGCTGGCCGTCCGAGTCCATGGTCAGGGCATGGGTATACCCCTCGGCCAGTGCAGCCTGCAGGCCATGCAGCACGGCAGCGCCCTTGCCCTGGTTGCGCTCGAGCACGAAGACCCGCAGTTGGGGCTGCGCCTGCGCCAGGGCCTGCAACTGCGCGCCCGTGCCGTCGGTGCTGCCGTCCACCACGACCCAGACCGGCGCCCAGTGCTGCAGCGCCTCGCGCACGGTCTCCAGCACCTTGGCACCGGCGTTGTAGGTGGGGATCAGGACCAGGTGCGTGGTCGAAGGCTCGGGACAGCGTGCATCAGACATGGGCGACGATTATGGCAAAGCACCCCGCGCGTCATGCCGCGGGTGCGACACACCAGGGGGCCGCATCGTGGGCCAGGCCCATCCACAGCGCCCAGGCCGAACTCGCCGCCAATGCCAGCCCGGCCAGGCGCACGCCCCAGGCGCCCTGCCCGCCCAGGCGCAGCCAGAGCCAGGGGCCGGCCAGCATGGACACCGCCGTGCCGGCAGCGAACAGGGCCATGACCGCCGCACCCTGGATCGCCTGCCCCGTCATCGCCGCGACCAGCAGGGCCGAATACAGCAGGCCGCAGGGCAGCAAGGCCCAGAACGTGCCCAGCACCAACGGGGCCCCGCGCCCGCGGTTCACGGCCAGCGCCCGCGCGCCCTGCCATAGGCGGCGCGCCGCACTTTCGAGCCAGACCGGTTGCTGGGCACGCCACAGCAACAACAGCCCCAGCAGGAGGGCAGCCACGTGAAAGAGCGTCCAGACCGGGCGCAGTGCCGCCGACTGCACGGTCAGCCAGCCCAGGCCCTGGATGGAGGCCGCCGCCAGACCGCCCAGCGCCGCATAGCCGATCACGCGGCCGAGCTGGAAGGTCCAGAGGGCTTCATTGCGCCGCGTGCCGGCCGCCTGGCCGATGCCGGCACAGGCCGCGCCGCACATGGCGACGCAGTGGGGGCCGCCCGCCAGCCCCATTAGCAGGGCCGTGAGGGCCAGAGAGGTTTGCATGGCAGCAGTGTAGACCCGCCTCTTGGGCGGTGCGGTGACTCAGATGATCTTGGAGAAACGCGCGCGGTTGCGGTCGGCCTGCAGATAGCGGTCGAAGACCATGGCCACGGCGCGCACGAAGAACCAGCCCGTGGGCGTGACCTGGATGCCGGCTGCGTCCAGCGTCACCAGGCCCTGCTCCTGCAGCGCGTGGAGGGTCTCGATCTCGGCCGCGAAATAGGAGCGGAAGTCGATCAGATAGGCCAGGTTGATGGACTCGTAGAGCAGCTCGCCCTGGCACATCAGCGCCATGATGACGGCGCGGCGGACCAAGTCGTCACGCGACAGCGCCAGACCGCGCACCACGGCGAAGTGGCCGTGGTCGATGGCGTCGTAGTACTCCTCCAGGGTCTTGGCGTTCTGGCTGTAGGTGGCGCCGATACGGCCGATGGAGGACACGCCCAGGCCGATCAGATCGCAATCCGGTTGCGTGCTGTAGCCCTGGAAGTTACGGTGCAGCCGGCCCTGGCGCTGGGCCACGGCCAATGCATCGTTGGGCAGCGCGAAGTGGTCCATGCCCACATAGACATAGCCCGCGCCCATGAAGCGCGCCATGGCATCGGCCAGCATGCTGAGCTTGGCGGCGGCGCCGGGCAGCTCGATCGTGGCGATGCGGCGTTGGGGTTTGAAACGCTCCGGCAGATGGGCGTAGGCGTAGAGCGCGATGCGGTCGGGGCGCAGCTCACCCACCTGCTGCAGGGTGCGCGCGAAGGATTCAGGCGTCTGCTGCGGCAGGCCGTAGATCAGGTCCACGTTGATGGACTCGAAGCCACGCTCGCGCGCCGCCTGCACCAGCGCGAAGACCTGCTCAGCCGGCTGCACGCGGTGCACGGCCCTCTGAACCGCCGGGTCGAAGTCCTGCACGCCAAAGCTCAGGCGGTTGAAACCGAGCTCCGCCAGGGTGTCGAGGCGGCCGGCATCGATGGTGCGCGGATCGACCTCGATCGAGTACTCACCACCGGGCGCCAGCGTGAAGCTGCGCTTGAGCATGGCCATGAGCTCACGCAACTCGGCGTCACTGAGGAAGGTGGGCGTGCCGCCCCCCAGATGCAGCTGGCTCACGACCTGGCCGGTCCCGAGCCGGGCCGTGTGCAGGTCGATCTCGCGGCTCAGGTAGCGCAGGTACTCGGTCGCCCGGTCATGGTGCTTGGTGATGATCTTGTTGCAGGCGCAGTAGTAGCACAGCGACTCGCAGAAGGGTACGTGCACATAGAGTGACAGGGGTAGCACCATGGCAGCGGCGCCCGAGCGGCGCTGCTGCAGGGCTTGTGCATAGTCGTCGGGCCCGAAGGCCTCCACGAAGCGGTCGGCCGTGGGATAGGAGGTGTAGCGCGGCCCGGCCACGTCATGGCGACGCAGCAGTTCGGGAGTCAGGGGCGCAGTGGTGGGGGCATTCATGGCGTCATCCTCGGGTGACTGCCACTTTGCCGGACGAGGGAATTATTGTCTTGATGTGGGTCAAAAGCTGCTCAGGTTGAGGTCTGGCCTTGGGGGGATCGCTATGACCGATGTCAAAATGCTGCGCATGAACCCGCAAACGATCAAAGTCGCCTGTTCCAACTGCAATCTGCGTGAGCTCTGCATGCCTCTGGGCTTGAGCAACGAAGAAATCGATCGACTCGACGATGTGGTCGCGAACCGGCGCAAGATCAAGCGCGGCACCGCCCTGTTTCGCAACGGCGAGAAGTTCACCTCGCTCTATGCGATCCGTACCGGCTTCTTCAAGACCTGCGTGGCGTCCGAGGATGGACGCGACCAGGTCACCGGCTTCCAGATGGCAGGCGAGATCATCGGCCTGGACGGCATCGTCAACGACCACCACAGCTGCGACGCCGTGGCCCTGGAAGATGCCGAGGTCTGTGTCATGCCCTTTGACCGCATCGAGGAGCTCTCGCGCGAGATCAACGGACTGCAGCGCCATGTGCACAAGATCATGAGCCGCGAGATCGTGCGCGAGCACGGTGTCATGCTGCTGCTGGGTAGCATGCGCGCCGAGGAGCGGCTGGCGGCCTTCCTGCTCAACCTCGTGCAGCGCCTGCACGCGCGCGGCTTCTCCTCCTCCGAGCTGATCCTGCGCATGACGCGCGAGGAAATCGGCAGTTACCTGGGCCTCAAGCTGGAAACGGTCAGCCGGACTTTCTCCAAGTTCATGGAAGACGGCATCATCGAGGTCAAGCAGCGCCATGTGCGCATCCTCGACACCGAGGCCCTCGCCCGCCTGGTCAACCACCAGACCGAGTGCCATTGAGGGCCGGCCGTACCTGCGGCAGCGCCCGGCCCGGCCCCTTCAGCAAGCACCGTCCTGCTTCGGACAGCCCCCGGGCCGCTCATCCCGTGGCAACGGGCACTGGTTGAGTTCGAAGGGCGACATGGCCAACAGGGTCGTCAGCGCGCTGGAGAGCATGGTCACCCCCCAGAAGACGAAGAAGGCCAGGGTGTAGATCCCCTGTCGCGACAGTTCCAGGGGCTGGCCGAACCAGTGCAGGTCCTGCGGGTCGACCATGGCGAAAACCAGCATCTCCAGCAGGCCGGCCACCAGAAAGGCAGGCCAGGCAATCCACATCAGTTTCTGCAGCTTCATGGCCTTGCTCCTCTGCCGGTGACGTTCAGGGCTGGGTGGCGGGCGCACGCGGGGCCGGCGGCGCAAGCGGCACCCCGGTCTGCGCATGGTTGCGGGCCTGCATGGCCGGGGCCACGCTGGACGGATCGGCCTGCAAGGTTGTGCTTCGGTCCATGCCCTGCCGGTAGCTGTCCGTCGTGATGACCGGATCGGGCGTACGGATCGCCAGCCAGAGCGTGATGAAGCCGGCGATCACCACGATCAGCGGCCCGGCGATGATCAGCCAGACGTGGCCGAATGTCCACCAGGGTTGCGCAGGGGCAGGATGTTGCATCTGGGTCATGACAGGCTTTCTCAACGGGGAACCAGGAAGACCGACTTCTCGCGCAGCGTCGCGGCGCCGTCACGTGCGGTGATCTCGAAATGGATGGTGTGGGTGCCTGGACCTGCGGCCTCGTAAGGCAGTTGCAGGCGGACCGCGACCCAGCGTGACTCCGTGGGTCCGACCACCGCCAGATCCTCGGAGGCCACGGCCAGGCCCGGCAGGCCAGTGGCGGTGATGCGGTAGTGCTGCTCGGACTCGGTCGCGTTCATGATCTGCAGACGGTAGACGTTCTCGATCATGCCGCCGGCCACGATGCGCGCGAGCACCCCCCGGTCGCGCACCACGTCGACCTTGAAGGGCGTGCGCAGCACCAGGCTGGCCAGCATGGCCACGCAGACCGCGCCCAGGATGGCGCTGTAGATCAGCACGCGCGGACGCAGCACGCGACGCCAGGTCTGGGTCCGACTCCATCCGCCCTGCTGGGCGTTCTGCGTGGTGTACTTGATGAGGCCGCGCGGGTAGTTCATCTTGTCCATCACGTCGTCGCAGACGTCGATGCAGGCCGCGCAGCTGATGCATTCGTACTGCAGGCCCTTGCGGATGTCGATGCCCGTGGGACAGACCTGGACGCACAGCGTGCAGTCGATGCACGAGCCCAGGCCCAAGGCCGCCGGATCGGCCTTGCGCGAACGCGCGCCGCGCGGCTCGCCGCGCTGGTCATCGTAGGAAACGATCAGGGTGTCGCGGTCGAACATGGCGCTCTGGAAGCGCGCATAGGGGCACATGTACTTGCAGACCTGCTCCCGCATGAAGCCGGCATTGCCGTAGGTGGCGAAGCCGTAGAAGACGACCCAGAAGATTTCCCAGGACGTCATGCGCCACGCCAGCACTTCGCGCCCCAGCTCGGCGATGGGCGTGAAGTAGCCGACGAAGGTGAAGCCGGTCCACAGCGAAAGCAGGATCCACGCACCATGCTTGCCGGCCTTGCGCAGCGTCCGGTTCGCGTTCCAGGGGCCGGCGTCGAGCCTCATGCGCGCGGAACGGTCGCCCTCGATCTTGCGTTCGATCCACAGGAAGATCTCGGTGTAGACCGTTTGCGGACAGGCATAGCCGCACCACTGCCGCCCGGCCACGGCCGTGAACAGGAAGAGCAGCAGGGCCGAGATGACCAGCAGGCCCGTGAGGTAGATGAAGTCCTGCGGATACAGGACCAGGCCGAAGATGTAGAAGCGCCGCGCCCCGAGGTCGAAGAGCACCGCCTGGCGCTGGCCCCATTCAAGCCAGGGCAGGCCGTAGAAGACGAGCTGGGTCAGCCAGACCAGGGCCCAGCGCCAGCGCGCGAACAGACCGCTGACGCTGCGCGGGTAGATCTTCTGGTGGGCCTGGTAGAGCGAGACCATCTCCGCATCGTCGGCTACGGCAGCCGGGACGATGGGGATGGTCTTGCGCGGGTTGGCGTCGTCCAAGAGGATGTCCCGCCCTTACTGCTGGCTCGCCACCCGCGTGCCGCTGCGGCTCCAGACATAGGCGGAGAGCACCTGGATCTGGGCTGCGCCGAGCTTGCCTTCCTGCGCCGGCATCTGGTTGTTCTTGCCGCTGGTGATGATAGCGATGATGGCGTTCTCACCCCAGCCGTGCAGCCAGGTATCGTCGGTCAGGTTGGGGGCGCCCAGCGCCGTGTTGCCCTTGCCGTCCATGCCGTGACAGGCTGCACAGGCGCCAAACTTGGCCTTGCCCAGCGATGCGCGCAGGCTGTCATGCGGGCTGTTGGACAGGCTCAGCACATAGTGCGCCACGTTCTTCACGTCATCCGGTGTACCCACGGCAGCGGCCATGGGCGGCATGACGCCCATCCGCCCCTTGGCGATGCTTTCCTGGATCTGCTCGGGCGCGCCGCCCCAGAGCCAGTCGCTGTCGGCCAGGTTCGGGAAGCCCTTGCTGCCGCGGGCGTCAGAACCGTGGCACTGCGCACAGTTGTTCATGAACAGGCGCTCGCCGATGGCCATGGCCTGCGGGTCGCGCGCCATGTCCTGTGCGCTCATGGCGGTGAACTTGGCGTACAGCGGCGCCACCTCCTTCTCGCCCTTGGCCATCTCGGCCTCGTACTGGCCCAGCTGGCTCCAGCCCAGCTTGCCGGGGCTGCTGCCCAGGCCGGGGTACATGAAGAGGTAGAGCAGGCTGAAGACCACGGTGATGACGAACAGCCACACCCACCAGCGCGGCAGGGGGTTGTTCATCTCGCGCAGGTCGCCGTCCCAGACGTGGCCCGTGGTGTTGTCGTTGGCTGTCATGGCCTTGGCCTTGCCGCTGAACCACAGCAGCAGCAGGCAGGCAATGATGCCGATGAGGGTGGCCGCCGCGACGAAGACCGACCAGAAATTGCTTGTGAAATCGCTCATGTTGTTTCCTCGGTCGGTGCGTTAATCCTGTTCGAAGGGCAGCCTGGCCGCCCGTTCGAAATCAGCCTGATTGCGCCCGGACCAGGCCCACCAGACGATGCCGATGAAGCAGATCAGACCGGCGACCGTGACGAGCGAACGAAGGGTGTTGACGTCCATGATGTGATCTCCGTCTTACTTGAGGGCGGTGCCCAGACCTTGCAGGTAGGCGATCAGGGCTTCCATCTCGGTCTTGCCCTTGACCTCCTCGCCCGCCTTGGCAATCTGCTCGTCGGTGTAAGGCACACCCACCGTGCGCAGGGCCTTCATGTGGCGCGGCAGCGCGACATGGTCCACGAGATCCTTCTCCAGCCAGGGATAGGCCGGCATGTTGGACTCGGGCACGAGATCACGCGGGTTGATCAGGTGCAGACGGTGCCATTCGTCGCTGTAACGGCCGCCGACGCGCGCCAGGTCCGGACCGGTACGTTTGCTACCCCACTGGAAGGGGTGGTCATAGACCGACTCGCCGGCCACCGAATAGTGACCGTAGCGCAGCGTCTCGGCACGGAAGGGCCGGATCATCTGCGAATGGCAGTTGTAGCAGCCTTCGCGCAGGTAGACGTCGCGCCCGGCCAGTTGCAGGGCCGTGTAGGGCTGCACGCCCTTGATGGGCTCGGTGGTGGACTTCTGGAAGAACAGCGGCACGATCTCGACCAGGCCGCCGACCAGCAGCACCAGCAGGATGAGCACGATCATCAGGAAGTTGTTCGTTTCGATCTTCTCGTGCGAGAGAGCGGAGGTTTTTTGGTTGTCCATGGTGTGTTCCTCCTCAGGCGTGAGCGGCAGCCGCGGGAATGGCGACTTCGCTGGGCCGTCCGGCGGTGGCGGTCTTGATGACGTTCCAGAGCATGATGAGCATGCCTCCCAGGTAGAGCACACCGCCGAGCAGGCGCAGCACATAGAAGGGATAGGTGGCCTTGACCGACTCGACGAAGGTGTAGGTCAGCGTGCCGTCGGCGTTGATGGCGCGCCACATCAGGCCTTGCATCACGCCGGCGATCCACATGGCGGCGATGTAGATCACGATGCCGATCGTGGCGGTCCAGAAATGGACCTCGATGGCCTTGACGCTGTACATCTGCTTCTGGCCGAACAGGCGCGGGATCAGGTAGTACATCGAGCCCATGGTCACCAGACCCACCCAGCCCAGGGCCCCCGAGTGCACGTGGCCCACGGTCCAGTCGGTGTAGTGCGAGAGCGCGTTGACGGTCTTGATCGACATCATCGGGCCCTCGAAGGTGCTCATACCATAGAAGGACAGCGAGACGATGAGGAAGCGCAGGATGGGGTCGTCACGCAGCTTGTGCCAGGCACCGCTGAGCGTCATGATGCCGTTGATCATGCCGCCCCAGCTCGGCGCGAGCAGGATCAGCGAGAACAGCATGCCGACCGACTGGGTCCAGTCCGGCAGCGCCGTGTAGTGCAGGTGGTGCGGGCCGGCCCACATGTAGGTGAAGATCAGGGCCCAGAAGTGCACGATGGACAGGCGGTAGCTGTACACCGGACGCTCGGCCTGCTTGGGGATGAAGTAGTACATCATCCCGAGGAAGCCGGCCGTCAGGAAAAAGCCCACGGCGTTGTGGCCGTACCACCACTGCACCATCGCGTCCTGCACGCCTGCATAGGCGGAATAGGACTTCATCAGACCGGCCGGAATGGCCGCGCTGTTGACCAGGTGCAGCAGGGCCACCGCCAGGATGAAGGCGCCGAAGAACCAGTTGGCCACATAGATGTGCTTGACCTTGCGGGTGCCGACGGTGCCGAAGAACACTACAGCAAAGGCCACCCAGACCAGGGTGATCAGGATGTCGATCGGCCACTCGAGCTCGGCGTACTCCTTGCCCTGGGTGTAGCCCAGCGGTAGCGAGATGGCGGCCAGCACGATCACGGCCTGCCAGCCCCAGAAGGTGAAGGCCGCGAGCTTTTCGCCGAAGAGCCGCACGTGGCAGGTGCGCTGCACCACGTAGTAGGCGGCCGCGAACAGGCCGCAGCCGCCGAAGGCGAAGATCACCGCGTTGGTGTGCAGCGGCCGCAGACGGCCGTAACTGAGCCAGGGGATGCCAAAGTTCAGCTCGGGCCAGGTCAGCTGGGCGGCAATGATCACGCCGACCAGCATGCCCACCACACCCCAGACCACCGTCATGATGGCGAACTGGCGCACAACGGTGTCGTTGTACACGGTCGCCTGCTGGTTTGAAAATGCCATGTGCACCTCTCTCTTTATTAACCCTGTGGAGTGTCCGTCTTTGGGCCAGGACACCATTTGACGCAAATCAACCGCGCTCACGAATCCCGCAGAATGCGCTCGCCTTCGGCTTCGAGGTCTTCGAACTGTCCGCGCTCGATCGCCCACCACAGGCCTGCAAGGATGAAGAAGACCAGCGCCACCGACAGCGGGATCAGCAGATAAAGAATGTCCATCAAACGCTCTCCTCGCCGCGCCAGCCCGGGGCCAGGCGCAATGCATTGACAACCACCAGCAGCGAACTGGCGGCCATGCCCAGACCAGCCAGCCAGGCCGGCATCCAGCCCGCCACGGCCAGCGGCACGCAGACGGCGTTGTAGGCCACGGCCCAGCCCAGGTTCTGGCGCACGATGCGTAGCGTGCGCCGCGCCAGGCGAATGGCCTCCTCCACCCGGGCCAGCTGCTCACCCATCACCACGAAATCCGCGCGCGACTGCGCCAGCGGCACGGCCCGTCCGAAGGCGAAGGAGGCCTGGGCCCCGGCCAGCGCCGGCCCGTCGTTCAGCCCGTCGCCCACCACCACGGCCTGACGGCCGTCCTGCCTTGCCTGCCGCAACGCCTCCAGCTTGTCCTGAGGCGTGCAGCCGCCTTGCGCCCGGGCGATCCCCAGCTGCTGCGCCACACGGGCCACCGCCTCGGGTGCATCACCCGACAGGATGCGCACCTCGATGCCTGCGGCCTGCAGCGCCGCCACGGTGGCCTGTGCGTCGGGCCGCAGGTCCTCACCGAATTCGAAGGTGGCCAACCATCCCTGCGCATCACTGAGCACGGCATGCGGGCCCGGCACCTGCTGTATCGGCGCCCCGCAGTGCGCCGCCGAGCCCAGGCGCAAGGTCTGCCAGGCCCCGTCCGCCGCGGATCGCACCTGGCCCGTGAGACCGGCACCTGCCCGCTCCTGCACCTGCTCGCTGAGCCAGGGCACCACGGCGTCCGTCTCGGCCGTGGCCTGGACCGCGCGCGAGACCGGATGCAGCGAGTGCCGCGCCAGCGCCGCGGCCTGGGCCAGCACCTGCGCGCGCGTGGCGCCTGTGCGCAGGCGCAGACCCTGCAGCACCAGCGCATCGCGCGTGAGCGTGCCTGTCTTGTCAAAGATCACGAGATCGGTGCGGGCCAGAACCTCCAGGGCGCCGAGCCGGCGCACCAGCACCCCCTGGCGCGCCAGGGTACCGGCAGCCGCCAGCATGGCCGCAGGTGTGGCCAATGAAAGCGCGCAGGGGCAGGTGACGATGAGCACGGCCACCGCCACCATGAGCGCGTGCCCCGGATCCTGCGGCCACCACCAGGCGGCGGCCCCAGCCGCGGCCAGCAGCACACCGATGAGAAAGGGCCGGGCCAGCCGGTCCACCAGCAGCGCCAGCTGTGGCCGGCTCTGCGCGGCCTCTTCCATCAGCGCCACGATCTGGGCGTAGCGCGTGTCCTCGCCCGTGCGCTCCACGCGCACCTCCACGGCGGCACTGAGGTTGTGGCTGCCGGCGATCACCGCCGCACCGGGGCCGCGCGGTAGCGGGCGCGACTCGCCCGTGAGCAGGGCCTCGTCGGCATGGGTCTGGCCTTCGAGCACGGTGGCATCGGCCGGGAAGGACTCGCCGGGCAGCACGCGCAGCACGTCGCCCGGACGCAGCCGGTGCACCGCCACGCGTTCGAATTCACCGTCGGCGCGCTGGCGCAGCACGCTGTCGGGCAGGCGGTTCATCAGCGCGTCGAGCGCACCCGCGGTGCGTTCGCGCAGACGCTGCTCCAGCCAGCGGCCCGTGAGCAGGAAGAAGACGAACATGGTCAGCGAGTCGAAGTACACCTCGCGACCGAAAATGCCCTGCGGCTCGAAGGTGCCCGCCGTGCTGACCACGAAGGTGATGGCCATACCCAGCGCCACGGGAAGGTCCATGCTGATGCGCCGCTGTAGGATGTCGCGCCACGCCGCGGCAAAGAAGGGGGTGCAGGAGAAGAAGAGCACGGGCAGCGTGATC
Organism: Hylemonella sp.; assembly: GCA_046299695.1. Classification (GTDB taxonomy): domain Bacteria; phylum Pseudomonadota; class Gammaproteobacteria; order Burkholderiales; family Burkholderiaceae_C; genus Hylemonella. The sequence continues at coordinate 30,547 of JBKBHP010000007.1, read as the reverse complement.
ACCCACGAGGCCCAGCGCAGCAGTTGCTCCATCTCCATCGTGAGATCGCCGGGCTCGGCCACATAGGCGGGCCACGCGTACATCATGACCTGCATCATGCAGAAGCCTGCGAGCAGCCAGCGCCACAGCGCCTTGCGGGTCTCCTTGCGGCGGCGCTCACCGGCCAGCGCGTCCTGCGCGGGCACGGCGCGATAGCCGGCACGGCGCACAGCCTGCATCCATTCGGAGGGGCGTACGGCTCCGGCGTCCCAGAGCACGCGGGCGCGCCGGCTGCCGGCGCTGACGCTGACGCTTTGCACACCGGGAACGCGCCGCAGCGCATCCTCGACGTTGAGCGCACAGGCCGCGCAATGCATGCCCTCGATCAGCAGATGCGACTCCCAGGCGCCCTGCGTCTCGCTGGCGTTCTCCCGCGGCCGGCTGAAGCCCGCCCACAGCTGCGGGTCATCCAGCAAACCCTCCGCTGCGACACCGTCCGGCGGACTGGCAACCGCAGACGCGCCCGCAGAGGGGGCAGACGATGCAGCGAGACTGGCGGAACTCATGGGCATCAAGCCTATCGGGCAGAACCCGCCTCCTACTTGATATGGATCAAGACCATAGCAGAACCATGTGGCCTAAGCTAGGGGCACCGCAACACCACCCATAGGAGCCAACATGTACAAACGCATCCTTGTCGCCACCGATGGCAGCACCCTCTCCAAGAAGGCCGTGAACAGCGCCATCGCCCTGGCCCAGCTCAGCGGCGCCGAGCTCGTGGCGCTCAAGGTCGTGCCGCGCTACCCGCAGAGCTACTTCGAAGGGGGTCTGGCGCTGCCGCTCAGCGACATCAACAAGATCGAGAAGCAGTGGGCCGTCACCGGCCAGGCCGTGGTGGATGCCGTGGCCAAGGCCGCCAAGTCCAAGGGCCTGAGCGCCAAGGCCGTGATCGCCAAATCCGACCTCGTGAGCGAAGCCATCATCGCTGCGGCCAAGAAGAACAAGTGCGACCTCATCGTCATGGCCTCGCATGGCCGCAAGGGCATCAAGCGCCTGCTGCTGGGCAGCGAGACCCAGCAGGTGCTGACGCACTCACATGTCCCGGTGCTGGTGCTGCGCTGAGCGCCTGCACACGGCCACCACGGGGAGAGCGCAAGCTGTTAAATTCCCAGGGTAGAACACCCCGGGACATCATGCACGCTCGCCACCTGACCCTCCCCCTGCTGCTGCTCAGCCTCGCCGCCCAGGCCCAGCCTGTCTCGCTACGCTCCCAGGACAGCAGCGAGCTGGGAATCGAGATCATGAGCCTGCGGTACGAAGCCGGCAGCGGCAGTGAGCGGTTCACCGAGCAGGGCAACAAGATCGGCCTCATGGGCCGCTTCACCCAGGCCCTGCCGGACCAGTGGTTCTGGGGCGCCGAGGCCCGTCAGTCCCATGGCAACATCAACTACAGCAGCGCCAGCCGCGGCATCAAGGGCGGCAACGCCGACGTGGTGACCGAGGCCCGTATCACGGGCGGTCGCGACTACCCGCTGGGCCGCCAGCTGCTGGCGCCCTACTTCGGCATCGGCTACCGCAAGCTCAGCACCGACCTGCGCGGCCTGACGAGCACGGGCGACGAGGGCTACCGACGCCGCAGCCAGTATGTCTACCTGCCGCTGGGGCTGACGCACCGCCTGCAGCTCGGGCCCGAGGCCCGCCTGTCCACCAGTGTCGAATACGACCTGCTGCTCGAAGGCCGCCAGCAGTCCTTTCTTTCCGACACCGACGCCAGCTCGGACGACCCCGTGAACAGCCAGCGCAAAGGCCATGGCCTGCGCCTGACCAGCAGCTACGAGGCCTACCACTGGTCGATCGGCTTCTTCGTGCACTACTGGCGCGTCGGTGCTTCCGACGAGGCCCGCCAGTCGCTGGGGGGCGTACCGGCTGCCGTGATCGTCGAGCCGCGCAACACCACGCGCGAGGCCGGTGTGCAGTTCCGGCTGCGCTTTCATTGACGCCCCCGCCGCGAGCGGCACGCCATCGGCCCGGCCTGTGCGCCCGCAGCGCCGGTCGGTGGGTGTTCCTCGGATAGGATGCTGCCGGTCCATCCATATCCACAGAAATTCCAGGGAGGAAATCCATGTCCTGCAGGACAGTTCTTTGCACACTCATGGCGGCCGGACTGCCTGCGCTCGTCCAGGCCCAGGGCCTGCCGCTGAAAACCACCACGAGCATCGAGATCGGCGGCCAGATCTCGCAGTACAAGTACGAGGAAGAGGTCAACAACAGCTTCTTCATGTCCCTCAAGGGCAGCAAGCTGGGCCTGGTCGGCGGCTACACGCGGGCTTACGGCGACAACTTCTACTGGGGCGTGGATGGCCGCTTCGCGGCCGGCAACAACCACTACAGAAGCGCGGGAACGGGCGAGGCCAGCCACAATCCGGACCACTACACCGAAGCCCGCGTCACCGCAGGCCGGGACTTCGAAGCCGGCTCACAGGTGCTGTCCCTCTACGCCGGCCTGGGCACCCGCTACCTCAAGAGCGATCTGCGCGGCTACTCCAGCACCGGCGCCGTGGGCTACCGGCGCTCCAGCCACTACCTCTATCTGCCACTGGGCGTGACGCACCGCTTCCGGCTCGGTGACGCGGCCCGCTGGGCCACCACGCTGGAGTACGACCACCTGATCGAAGGCACACAGAAATCGTATATGACCGACATCGTCGGCTACACCAGCGATCTGGAGAACCAGCAGAACAAGGGCCACGGCCTGCGCCTGAACCTCGCCTACGAAACCGCGACATGGTCGGTCGGCATGTTCTACCAGGCCTGGAATATTGACGACTCGGAGATGGGGACGTTCACCTCGACCACCACGGTCTACACGGGCTATGAGCCCAAGAACACCACCCGCGAAGTCGGGGTGCAGGTCAGGTACCGATTCCACTGACAGCGGATCGCTCACAAAAAACGCCGGCAGCGCCGGCGTTTTTTCTGCGCGTGGCCAGGCCCTCAGCTGAACAGCGCCTTGTACTGGTCGCGCAGCAGGTTCTTCTGCACCTTGCCCATGGTGTTGCGTGGCAGGTCGTCGACCACATAGCACTTCTTGGGGATCTTGAAGTTGGCCAGCCTGGACTTCAGGGTGGCGACGATCTGTTCGGGCTCCAGCGCGGCGCCGGGCTTGCGCACCACCACGGCCACACCGACTTCGCCGAAGTCCGGGTGTGGTACGCCGACCAGAGCGCTCTCGGCCACGCCGGGCAGCTCATTGATGTAGCCTTCGATCTCGGCCGGGTAGACGTTGTAGCCCCCGCTGATGATCAGGTCCTTGCTGCGGCCCACGATGGTCACATAACCACGCTCGTCATACTTGCCCACGTCGCCGGTCTTGAAGTAGCCGTCGGCCGTGAACTCCTCCCGGGTCTTCTCGGGCATGCGCCAGTAGCCCTTGAAGACGTTCGGTCCTTTGACCTGGATGCCACCGATCTCTCCTACCGGCAAGGGCTGGCCGTCGTCGCCGGCCACGCGCAGGCCCACACCCGGCAGGGGAAAACCCACGGTGCCGCCACGGCGCTCGCCCAGGGCGGCGTCATAAGGATTGGAGGTCAGCATGATGGTCTCGCTCATGCCGTAGCGCTCCAGGATGGTGTGGCCCGTGCGCTGCTGCCAGGCCTGGAAGGTCTCGAGCAGCAGGGGCGCGGAGCCCGCGACGAACAGGCGCATGTTGCGCACGGCCTCGCGCGTGAGCGTAGGCTCGGCCAGCATGCGCACATAGAGCGTGGGCACGCCCATGAAGACCGTGGCTTCGGGCAGCTTCTCGATGACCTTCCTGGGATCGAACTTCGCCATCCAGATGATCTTGCTGCCGTTGAGCAGGGCACCGTGCAGGGCCACGAAGAGACCATGCACGTGGAAGATGGGCAGCGCGTGGATCAGCACATCGCCCGCACGCCAGCCCCAGTAGCTCTGCAGCACACGCGCGTTGCTCAGCAGGTTGCCGTGCGTGAGCATGGCACCCTTGCTGCGCCCTGTGGTGCCGCTGGTGTAGAGGATGGCGGCCAGATCATCTGCCTGGCGCGGCACCGGCGTGTGGCGATCGGAGCAATGTGCGGCGCGCTCCAGCAGCGTGCCCGTGCGGTTGTCGTCGAGCGTGAAGACATGTTGGGTGCCGGCCTTGAAGGCCAGCTGGCTGACCCAGCCGAAGTTCTTCGGGCTGCAGACCACGACGGCCGGCTCGGCGTTGCCGATGAAGTACTCGATCTCGGCGCTCTGGTAGGCGGTGTTGAGCGGCAGGAAGACATAGCCCGCACGCAGCGTGGCCAGGTAGAGCATCACGGCCTCGACCGATTTCTCCACCTGCACGGCAATGCGCGAGCCCTCGGGCAGCGCCAGTGACTTGAGCAGATTGGCCATCATGGCCGTGGCGCGCTCCAGGTCGCGCCAGCTGTAGTTCAGACCGTTGTCGGTCTCGATGGCGATGGCATCGAGATCGGACGGAAAGGCCGCGCGCAGGGCGGTAAAAAGGTTGTCGTTGGCTTGTGACATGGCAGATCGGAAAGGTCAGGACGGAGTGGGCGAAAAATCGGCTGGCCGCTTGGCCAGAAAGGAGGCGATACCCTCGCGGTGTTCGGCGCTGTCGGCATAGGCATAGGCACCCGCCAGCAAGGCAGCGGGGATCTCAGCCCCCGGGGGCTGCAAGGCCCGCAGGGTCTGCTTGTTGAGGCGTGCGGCCTGCGGCGCGAGCCGGCTGACGCGCTGCACGCTCTGCTCGACTTCAGGACCCACCGCGGCCTCGGGCACGACGCGCTGCAGAAAGCCGCGCGCCTGCATTTGCGCCGCGCTGAGCACCGCGGCTTCGAGCAGCATTTCGCGCGCGGTGGCCGCACCGGCCTCACGCAGCACCAGCGCCGCTTCACGCGGTGCCATCGGAAAACCCAGGCGCCCGATCGGGGCGCCGAAGCGGGCCGTGTCAGCGGCGATACGGAGATCACAGCAGCAGGCGATCTCCACGCCCGCGCCCATGCAGTTGCCCTCGATCTGGGCCACCACGGGCACGTCGCAGTCCAGCACGGCCTGCAGGCCGCCCCAGACCTCGTCCTCGTGGAAGGCTCTCAAATCGGGTTCACTGAAGCGGAAACGCTCGTATTCGGAAATATCACCGCCGGCACAGAAATGGCCGTCCTCCCCGCGCAACACGATGCAACGCAGGGAGGTGTCGGCCTGCAAGGCGGTGAAAACGGCGCGCAGTTCACGCCACATCGCACGCGACATGGCGTTGAAGCGACCCGGATGGCTCAGCGTCACGCGAGCCAGGGCGCCCTGCCGCTCGCTCAGGATCTTGCCGCTCATACCGGGTCTGCACGCCTCAAGGTTGCGGGCCCGCTCAGTCGAGCTTGGCGCCCGAGAGCTTGACCACCTGGGTCCAGCGCTTGACTTCGGCGCTCACGAACTGGCCGAACTGCGGCGGCGTCATGTCGCTGAACTCGGCGCCCTGGTTGGCCCACACGGCCTTGGCCTCGGGTGTGGCACCGGCCTTGCGGATCTCGGCCACGGCAGCGGACACGGCATCAGCCGGCGTGCCCTTGGGCGCCCAGATGCCATACCAGGTCTGCACCGTGTACTCGGGCAGGCCTAGCTCGGCCGCGCAGGGCACATCGGGGAACGCCGCGTTGCGCTTGGTGCCAGCGACCATCAGCGCCTTGATCCGGCCGCCCTTGATGTGGCCAGCGGAGGAACCGAGGCCGTCGAACATCATGTCTACGTTGCCAGCGATCAGATCCTGTAGGGCCGGGCCCGCGCCACGGTAGGGAATGTGGGTGATGAAGGTCTTGGTCTGCTGCTTGAAAAGCTCGCCCGCCAGATGGTGCGAGGTGCCGCTGCCGGCTGAACCGTAGTTGAGCTTGCCGGGGTTGCGGCGCGCCATCTCGAGGAAGGACTTGAAATCACCCTCGGTGATCTTCCTGGGATTGACCACGAGGACCTGCGGCACCGTGGCCACCAGGGCCAGGGGCACGAAATCCTTTTCGATGTCGTAGTCCAGCTTGGGGTACATCGAGGGGGCGATGGTGTGGTGCACGGCACCCATGAACAGGGTGTAGCCATCGGGCTGGGCCTTGGCGGCCAGGCTGGCACCCAGGGTGCCGCCGGCACCGCCACGGTTGTCGATGATCAGTTGCTTGCCAGTGAGTTTGGAGAAGGACGCCGACAGCGGACGCGCAAAGGCGTCGGTCCCACCGCCGGCCGGAAACGGCACGATCAGCGTGACCGGCTTGGTCGGCCAGCCGGACTGGGCCTGGCCCAGCAGCGGGCTGGCGGCCAGGCCGGCGGCGGCATAGCGCAGCACACTGCGTCGGCTCAGGCCTGCGTTCTTGTCATGGTTCATTTTTGTCTCCTTGTGTTGATGGTGATGGGAAAGACTGCGGCACTCAGAACTGCAGTTCCTCGATGGCGCCCGCGACGGCTATTCTGCCGTCGGCAAGCTGGGCACGGTTCCGATCCAGTCGCTTGAGATCGTACAGGTAGTTGACCATGAGGCCATAGGACTGCCGCAAACCCTTGGGCGAAGGGTCGCCCATCCAGTTCAGGCGCTCGACACGCGCGCCATTGCCCAGATGGAAGCGCGCGACCGGATCCACGGGCTTGCCTTCGCTGAGCTCGCGACCCAGGTACTCGGCGGCGCAGCGCAGCAGCCAGCGCCGCAGCGGTGAACGCGGGTCCAGCGTCTCCACATGCTCCAGCGCCTGCAGCAGATGGGCCGCGGTCGGCGGCTCGAAACCGGCGGCGCGTCCCAGCTCGGCCTGCTCCTTCTCGGGAGTGCGTTCCAGCAGGCGCTGGGCGTTCTGGCCCAGCCACTTGCGCAGGCCCGGGATCGGCGAGAGCGTGGAGAAATGCCGCAGGCGCGGGAACTCGGCGCTCAGGGTCTCGACCACCCGCTTGATCAGCGAGTCGCCGAAACTCACGCCGCGCAGGCCGTTCTGCGTGTTGCTGATGGAATAGAAGATGGCCCAGGTGGCCTTGTCCAGGTCGGCCGCGGCGGCCTGCTCGTCGAGCAAAGGCGTGATGCTCTCGGCCATGTGCTCGATCAGCGCCACCTCGACGAAGATCAACGGCTCGTCGGGCAGCCGCGGGTGGAAAAAGCCATAGCAGCGGCGGTCGGAATCGAGCCGGTTCTTCACGTCATCCCAGCTGCGGATGTCGTGCACGGCCTCGTACTTGATGAGCTTCTCGACCAGCGAGGCCGGCGAGTCCCAGCTGATGCGGCGCAGCTCCAGGAACCCCACGTCGAACCAGGTGGAGAACATGTACTCCATCTCCACGTCCAGGGCCTGCAGGCGCTTGTCCTTCTTCAGGTAGGGCTGCATCTCGGCGCGTACGTCGACAAGGAAACGGATGCCCTCGGGCAACACACTGAAGCGCTGCAGCAGGCGGCGGCGCGGCGAAACGGTGGCACGGCGGTACTGCACCTCGGCCGCAGCCTCGTCGGGCGTGCCCACGGCGGCCGCGAACTTGGCCTGGGCCTTCTTCACCTTTTCCGCGTCGGCCGTGAACATCTCGCTCATGAGCAGCCACATGTCGCGCCGGCGCGCAAGGGTGGCGCCGGCATAGCGCTCGATCAGCACCTGGGCCCGGCGCCCGCCTTCGACCTCACTGATCTGCGGGTCGATGATGGCCTTGAGCTCGTCCAGCGTACGCCGCAGCATGCGCGGCGACATGGCCTCGGCCTTGTGGCGCAGGCTGGCCGCGAGCCGCTCACGCGTGGGCCGCTCCTCCAGCGCCGCTTCGGCCGGCAAGGCACTGGCGGCGCGCACCGCCCCCGCGCCCCCCGCCCCCGGCGGCACGAGCCCCTGGCGCGCCACCGGCAGGAGACGCGTGACCTGACGACTGATCCAACTCGTTGCGTTCATGCCAACCTCCGGCTTTGTTGACGGGCCAATGCACGCAGCGCCTCGCGCTGACGCGTCAGATGGGTGCGCATGGCGGCTTCGGCGCCTTCGGCGTCGCGCGCCTTGAGCGCCGCGAAGACGGCCATGTGCTCGCTCAGGCTCTGCTCCAGACGCCCCGGAGCGTGCAGCTGCTGCAGACGCGCGAGCTTGAGGATCTTGCGCAGGTCGCCGATGACCTGGGCCAGCCAGCGGTTGTCGGCCAGGGTGATGATCGCCTCGTGGATGGCGTAGTTGGTGTCGTAGTAGTCGACGATGCGTTTGTGGCGCGCGGCCTTCTGCAGCTTGTCGTGCAGGATCTCGAGCGCGACCAGATCGGCATCGCTGGCACGCAGCGCGGCTTCGTGGGCGCAGCGCCCTTCGAGCAGGGCGATGACGGGGAAGATCTCATCCAGATCGCGCTCGGTCACTTCATTGACGAAGCAGCCGCGGCGCGGCTCGTGCCGCACCAGGCCCTCGGCCGTGAGCACCTTGAGCGCTTCGCGCAGCGGCGTACGCGAGATCTCCAGCCGCTCGCACAGCGCAACCTCGTCCACGAAGCTGCCCGGCGCCAGCGTGCCACCAAAGATCTCCTGCCGCAGGGTGTCGGCAACCTGTTCGTGCAGCGAGTTGTGAACGACACGCATGGTCGGGCTCCGGATGTGGGTCTGGCGCGGCACCTGTGCGCCAGGTTGCTCAAGCCGATGGCTGTAATTTCTCATAATTATGAGTAATTACAGAATCGGTGTAAACCCTGAGCCAGGTCATGGGCCCTGCCCGACCAGCAGCGCGCTTCAGGCGCGCGCGGGCTGGCGACCGGCCCAGACCCACAGGCCGATGCCGGCCCCGATCATGGGCAGGCAGAGCCACTGGCCCATGCTGAGCTGCAGCGCCAGCAGGCCCAGAAAGTCATCGGGTTCACGGAAGTATTCCGCGACGAAGCGCAACAGGCCATAGCCGGTGAGGAAGGCCGCGGCCACCTGCCCGCGCGCACGCGGCCGGATGGCATACCACCAGAGCAGCACGAACAGCAGCAGGCCTTCGAGCAGGAACTGGTAGATCTGCGAGGGATGGCGTGGCGCGTCGCCAGCTCCACGGAAGACCATGGCCCAGGGCAGCGACGGATCGGCCAGACGCCCCCAGAGCTCCCCATTGATGAAGTTGCCGACGCGCCCGGCCGCCAGGCCGGTGGGCACGCAGGGCGCCACGAAGTCGGCCACGGCCAGCCAGTGTTTCTGCCGCATGCGTGCGAACCAGAACAGGGCCACGATCACGCCCAGCATGCCCCCGTGAAAGCTCATGCCGCCCTGCCAGAGCGCGAAGATCTCCAGCGGATGGCTCAGGTAGTAGGCAGGCTTGTAGAACAGGCAATAGCCCAGGCGCCCGCCGATGACCACCCCGATCACGCCATAGAACAGCACGTCCTCGACGTCGCGCCGGCTCCAGGCCGCCGTACCCTGCGCGGAGGCATAGGGCTCGTGGCGCAGACGGCGCAGTCCCAGCCAGAAGAACAGCCCGAAGGCGACGAGGTAGGTGATGCCGTACCAGTGGATGGCGAGGGGTCCCAGGCGCAGCGCAACCGGGTCGATGGCAGGGTGGATCAGCATGGGCGCGATTGTGCCAGCGCGCGCACGAGCGCCACGAAGCGCGCCAGCACCGGATTGTCGTCCCCGCGCCGCCAGACCAGACGGGTCTCGCAGCACGGCACATCGGCGCGGGACAGCTCGCGGTAAACCACGCCCTGGCGCTCGAAACGCGTCACGCTGCGTGGCACCCAGGCCAGCCCCAGGCCTGCGGCCACCAGGTTGACGATGGTCTGCATCTGGATGGCCTCCTGCACTACCAGGGGAGGACGTCCCTGGGCGTGGTAGAGCGCGAACAGTGCATCGTGGATGGACGGCAGGATGCGGCGCGGGAACAGCACCAGCGGCTGCTCGAGAACGCGCGCCAGGCTCAGGCGTGTGGCGGTTGCCAGCGCGTGGCCGGCCGGCAGGGCCAGCACCAGCGGCTCCTCGGCCACGGGGAGGGAATCGAAGGCCGCGGGCGCGAAGCCCGGCGTGTGCAGCAGCACGCCGGCGTCGATCTCGCCGCGCGCCAGCGCCTCCTGCTGCACGTCGCCTGTGGCCTCGATCAGCTCCAATGCGACCTGGGGCGCGTGCTCGCGCAGGCCACGCACCCAGCCCGGCAGCTGCTCGAAGCCTACAGTGGAGACGAAAGCCAGCCGCAGCCGCCCCACCTCGCCCGTCGCCGCCGCACGCGCGATCTCGGGCAGGCGACGCGCGCGTGCCAGCAGTTCCCGCACCTCGGGCAGCAGCGCCTGGGCGGCCGGCGTGAGGGCCACATGGCGGCGGCTGCGCTCGAACAGGCGCAGGCCCAGCGTGACCTCCAGCTGGGCGATGGCCTGGGTCAGCGGCGGCTGGGTCATATGCAGCCGGGCCGCCGCACGGCCGAAATGGAGCTCCTCGGCCAGGGTCAGGAACTGGCGCCAGACACGCAGATCGACGGAGAATGGATTCATATGCCAAGCATATCAATAATCATCAAAAAACAGATTGGAACCAATCAAGCGCCGCGCGCATACTCCGAGCCTCGTCGCTTCTACGGACACCCCACCCCATGAACCAGAAAGTCATCAAGCTGCGCAGCGCCAACATCACCGAAGGCAAGTCGCGCGCCCCCAACCGCTCCATGTACTACGGCATGGGCTACCAGGAGGGCGATTTCGGCAAGCCCATGGTTGGCGTGGCCAACGGTCACAGCACCATCACCCCCTGCAACTCGGGCCTGCAGAAGCTGGCCGACGCCGCCGTGGCCGGCATCGAGGAAGCCGGCGGCAACGCCCAGATCTTCGGCACGCCCACCATCAGCGACGGCATGGCCATGGGCACCGAGGGCATGAAGTACTCCCTGGTCTCGCGTGAGGTCATCTCCGACTGCATCGAGACCTGCGTGCAGGGTCAGTGGATGGACGGCGTGCTGGTCGTGGGCGGCTGTGACAAGAACATGCCCGGCGGCCTGATGGGCATGCTGCGCGCCAATGTGCCCGCCATCTATGTCTACGGCGGCACCATCCTGCCCGGCCACTACAAAGGTCAGGACCTGAACATCGTCAGCGTGTTCGAAGCCGTGGGTCAGAACGCCGCCGGCAACCTGAGCGATGCGGACCTGCGCGAGATCGAGATGCGCGCCATCCCCGGCACCGGCTCCTGCGGCGGCATGTACACGGCCAACACCATGTCCAGCGCCTTCGAGGCCCTGGGCATCTCGCTGCCCTACTCCTCCACCATGGCCAACCCGCACGACGAGAAGATGAACTCGGCCAAGGAATCGGCCAAGGTGCTGCTCGAGGCCATCAAGAAAGACCTCAAGCCGCGCGACATCGTCACCCGCAAGAGCATTGAGAACGCCGTGGCCGTGATCATGGCGACCGGCGGCTCCACCAACGCCGTGCTGCACTTCCTGGCCATCGCCCACACCGCTGGCGTCGAGTGGACCATCGACGACTTTGAGCGCGTGCGCAAAAAGACGCCTGTGATCTGCGACCTCAAGCCCAGCGGCAAGTACCTGGCCGTGGACCTGCACCGCGCCGGTGGCATTCCGCAGGTCATGAAGATCCTGCTGAACGCCGGCCTGCTGCACGGCGACTGCATCACCATCACCGGCAAGACCGTGGCCGAGACACTGAAAGACGTGCCCGACCAGCCGCGCGCCGACCAGGACGTGATCCGCCCGATTTCCAATCCCATGTACAAGGAAGGCCACCTGGCCATCCTCAAGGGCAACCTCTCCCCCGAGGGGGCTGTCGCCAAGATCACCGGCCTCAAGAACCCGGTCATCACCGGCCCGGCGCGTGTGTTTGACGACGAGCAGTCGGCGCTGCAGGCCATCCTGGACGGCAAGATCAAGGCCGGCGACGTGATGGTGCTGCGCTACCTGGGCCCCAAGGGCGGCCCGGGCATGCCCGAGATGCTGGCCCCGACGGGCGCGCTGATCGGCGCCGGCCTGGGCGAGAGCGTGGGCCTGATCACCGATGGCCGCTTCTCCGGCGGCACCTGGGGCATGGTCGTGGGTCACGTGGCGCCCGAGGCAGCCGCGGGCGGCACGATCGCCTTCGTCAACGAGGGTGACTCCATCACCATCGACGCGCACCAGCTCAAGCTCGAGCTCAACGTGCCTGACGCCGAACTCGCCAAGCGCAAGCAGGGCTGGACGCCCCCGAAGCCGCGCTACACGCGTGGCGTGCAGGCCAAGTTCGCCTTCAACGCCTGCTCGGCCAGCAAGGGCGCGGTGCTCGACAACTACTGAGCACGAACGCGCTCCCAGCAAAAAGCCCCGGCATGCCGGGGCTTTTTTCTTCACAGGCGGGTCGCTTCAGCGGCGCTTCTTCTTCAGGCCCATGGCGTCGCGCTGCTTGTTGATGCGGTCCAGTCGGCGCTGGTCCTCGCGCTCCATGGCCTTGCGCCGCGTGTAGCCCGTGGCGTCTGCCCAGGACCACCAGGCCACGGCCAGGGCAAAGGGGGCCAGCACGATCCACCAACTCCAGCCCATGACCGGATCGATGTCCAGATATTTCATCAGCAGCAGAATGATTCCCAGTCCCAGAAAATACATGTGTCGTCCTTGGTCTTTGCGCTGAGGTACCCCACGGGGGTCAACGCCGGCCCTTACAATCGCGTTGCTTGATTATCTACTTAACCCTAGCCCAGAGGAAATCAATGAAGCGCGTCCTGTTTGCCCTGTTTGCCGCCGCCGTTGTCAGCACCCCCGCCCTGGCCGATCAGGCCCTGGCCACGTCCAAGAACTGCATGGCCTGCCACGCTGTGGACAGGAAGCTGGTCGGCCCGTCCTTCAAGGACATCGCCAAGAAGTACGACAAGTCCGCCACGGACATGCTGGCCGCCAAGATCATCAAGGGCGGCTCGGGCGCCTGGGGCCCCGTGCCCATGCCCGCCAACCCGCAGGTCAACGACGCCGACGCCAAGAAACTCGTCGCCTGGATCCTGGCGCAGAAGTAAACCGCTTCCGGCCCTGCGAAAAAGCCCGCTGATGCGGGCTTTTTTATTTTCTGGAACAGCCGGTCTGCCGCAGCAAATAGGTACCGGGTTCTGCCGGCACATCACATCGGCTACGCCGATATGAGTGCCGTCGAATCCAGCCGTGGCGCCCCACGGGCGCCTCCCGCGCTCACGCGCGGCCTGGATCAGTTGTTCTGCGACAACTGATCCAGGATGGCTGGATTCTCCAGGGTGCTGGTGTCCTGGGTGATGGCCTCGCCCTTGGCGATGGAGCGCAGCAGGCGGCGCATGATCTTGCCCGAGCGGGTCTTGGGCAGGTTGTCACCGAAGCGGATGTCCTTGGGCTTGGCGATGGGGCCGATCTCCTTGGCCACCCAGTCGCGCAGCTCCTTGGCAATCGCCTTGGCCTCGTCGCCCGTCGGGCGCGGGCGCTTGAGCACGACGAAGGCGCAGATGGCCTCGCCGGTCAGGTCATCCGGGCGACCCACCACTGCCGCCTCGGCCACGAGGTCGGTCTTGGCCACCAGGGCCGATTCGATCTCCATCGTGCCCATGCGGTGACCGCTGACGTTGAGCACGTCGTCGATGCGACCGGTGATGCGGAAGTAGCCGCGGTCCGCGCTGCGCACGGCGCCGTCACCGGCCAGGTAGTAGCCCTTGAGTTCCTCGGGGAAGTAGCTCTTCTTGAAACGCTCCGGATCGCCCCAGATGGTGCGGATCATCGAGGGCCAGGGCTTCTTCACCACCAGGATGCCACCCGAGCCGTTGGGTACATCGTGCCCGGCCTCGTCGACGATGGCGGCCGAGATGCCCGGCAGCGGCAGCGTGCACGAACCCGGCACCAGCGGCGTGGCGCCCGGCAGCGGCGTGATCATGTGCCCACCGGTCTCGGTCTGCCAGAAGGTGTCCACGATGGGGCAGCGCTCGCCGCCCACATGCTTGTGGTACCACATCCAGGCCTCGGGGTTGATGGGCTCGCCCACCGACCCGAGCAGGCGCAGGCTGCTGAGATTGGAGCGGGCCGGATGCACCTTCTCGTCGCCCTCGGCCGCCTTGATCAGCGAGCGGATGGCAGTCGGCGCCGTGTAGAAGATCGTGCACTTGTGCTTCTCGATCATCTGCCAGAAGCGGCCGGCGTTCGGATAGGTGGGCACGCCCTCGAAGACGATCTGCGTCGCGCCCGCCACCAGCGGACCGTAGGCCACGTAGGTGTGGCCGGTGATCCAGCCGATGTCGGCCGTGCACCAGAACACATCCTTGGGCTGGATGTCGAACGTCCACTCCATGGTCAGCTTGGCCCAGAGCAGGTAGCCGCCCGTGGCGTGCTGCACGCCCTTGGGCTTGCCCGTCGAGCCCGAGGTGTAGAGGATGAAGAGCGGGTGCTCGGCACCGACGATGGCGGGCTTGCACTCGGTGCTCTGCCCGGCCAGCGCTTCGGCAAAGGTCTTGTCACGCCCGGCCACCATGTTGCAGGCCGTGGCCGTGCGCTGGTAGACCAGCACACTCTTGATAGACTCGCAACCGCCCATGGCCAGGGCTTCGTCGACGATGGCCTTGAGCGGCAGTTCCTTGCCGCCACGCATCTGGTAGTTGGCGGTGATGACCGCCACGGCGCCAGCATCGATGATGCGCTCCTGCAGCGACTTGGCCGAGAAGCCGCCGAAGACCACGGAGTGGGTGGCGCCGATGCGGGCGCAGGCCTGCATAGCCACCACGCCCTCGATGGTCATGGGCATGTAGATCAGGACGCGGTCGCCCTGCCGAATGCCCTGCGCCTTGAGCGCATTGGCGAACTGGCTGACCTTGGCGAGCAGCTCCTTGTAGGTGACCTGGGTCACCTTGCCGTCGTCGGCCTCGAAGATGATGGCCGTCTTGTTCTCGACCGGCGTGCCCATGTGCTTGTCCAGGCAGTTGGCCGAGGCATTGAGCTCGCCGTCCTCGAACCACTTGTAGAACGGCTTGTTCGACTGGTTCAGCGTCTTGGTAAAGGGCTTGGCCCAGACCAGGTTCTCGCGCGCCAGCCGGGCCCAGGTCCCCTCGAAATCCTTTTCGAAGGTGTCGCACATGGCCTGGTACTGCGCCATGCCCGAGACGCGGGCGGCCTTGACGACGGCAGGGGCCGGGGGGAAGACACGGTTCTCGACCAGGACGGACTCGATGGCGGACGAAGACGAACTCATGGCTTGTTTCCTCATGTGGTTTTAGGATCGCCCCGCACTGTCGGGGCTGGCGCTTACAAGTCACTGACTGGGGCAGGCCGCAGGCCTCCCGGCAATGTACCGAATCCGGTCGCGCTTTGAAATGCGGCCTAAAATTCGCAGTCTAGATAGAAACCCGCCCCCACCCATGTCGTCTCCCCAACCGTCCAAGAGTTCTCCCCTGCGTCCCCTGCCCTCCTTCATCTTCGCCAGCCGCTGGCTGCAGTTGCCGCTCTACCTGGGCCTGATCGCGGCACAGGGCGTCTACGTCTTCCACTTCTGGGTCGAGCTCGTGCATCTGCTGGAAGCCGCCTTCGGCAGCCAGACGGCCCTGCAGGCCCTGGTCACCAGCATCGGCTACAAGGAGACGACCAACATCACGAGCCTGAACGAGACCATCATCATGCTGGTGGTGCTGGCCCTGATCGACGTGGTCATGATCTCCAACCTGCTCATCATGGTCATTGTTGGTGGCTACGAGACCTTTGTGAGCCGCATGCATCTCGAGGGCCATCCGGACCAGCCCGAGTGGCTCAGCCACGTCAACGCCTCGGTGCTCAAGGTCAAGCTGGCCACCGCCATCATCGGCATCTCCTCGATCCACCTGCTCAAGACCTTCATCAACGCGGCCAACTACGACATCAAGGTCCTGATGTGGCAGACCATCATCCACGTCGTCTTCCTGCTGAGTGCCATCGCCATCGCCTACACCGACAAGCTGCTCAACAGCAGCCACCAGGCGCCAGGCACCGGGCACTGAACCCCTCCTGAACGGACCCCATGACCTTGCTGATGTTCCTCGCCGGTCTGCTCGCCCTGGTGGCTGGCGCCGAGCTGCTGGTCCGGGGCGCATCGCGTCTGGCCCTGTCCTTCGGGCTCTCGCCCCTGGTGGTCGGACTGACCATCGTGGCCTTCGGCACCAGCGCCCCGGAAATGGCGGTCTCGGCCGGCGCCGTGCTCGGCGGCAAGACCGACCTGGCGATCGGCAACGTGGTGGGCAGCAACATCTTCAACGTGCTCTTCATCCTCGGCCTGTCGGCGCTGATCACCCCCCTGGTGGTCAACATCCAGCTGATCCGCCAGGAGGTGCCCATCATGATCGGGGCCTCGCTGCTGCTGCTGGTCCTCACCCTCGACGGCCGGCTGGGCTGGTCCGATGCAGCCATGCTGATGGCGCTGATGCTGGCCTACACCGGTTTCCTGATCGTCCAGTCACGCCGCGAGAGCGCCAGCGCCAATGAAGAATACGCAGCCGAGGTACGCCCCGCGGCCCCCGGCAGCTGGGATGCGAAGCTGCCCGTGCAGCTGGCGCTCATCGTCGTCGGCCTCACGCTGCTCGTCCTGGGGGCGGACTGGCTGGTCGGTGCCTCCGTCACCTTTGCCCGGTCCCTGGGCGTGAGTGACCTGATCATCGGCCTGACCATCGTCGCGGCCGGCACCTCCATGCCCGAGGTCGCCACCTCCGTGATGGCAGCCCTCAAGGGCGAGCGTGACATCGCCGTCGGCAATGTCGTGGGCAGCTGCCTGTTCAACACCCTGGGATGCCTGGGCCTGGCCGGTCTGCTCGCGGGCGACACGGGACTGATCGTGCCGGCCGCCGTTCAGAACTTCGACATCTGGGTCATGCTCGCCGTGGCCCTGGCCTGTCTGCCGGTCTTCATGACCGGTCGCGAGATCGCGCGTTGGGAGGGCGGCGTCTTCCTGCTCTACTACACCGCTTATGTGGCCTACCTGATCCTGGCCGCACAGCAGCATGACGCGCTGCCCGCCTACTCGGCCGCCATGCTAGGTTTCGTCCTGCCGCTCACCGTGGTCACGCTGGTGGTGGTCCTGCTGCGCCGCCCCTCCGCGGGCACGCCCCGGACCTGAAGGGCGGCACGGGCCGCTCCTCGCTCTATTCCCTCCGGTACGGCGGGCCAAGGCCGGTGGGGCGCTCGACTCTTTAGAATCCTGCCAGCTTTTCAGGACGGCGCCACCCTTGCTCTATCTCATCATCTTTCTCCCCCTGCTGGCCGGCACGGTGCTCACCGGCTGGTCGGGCACCCGTCCTGCAGCGCAACAGAGCAGCCAGACCGCCTGGCTGGCCGCCGCGGTCACCGCCACCAGTTTCACCCTGCTGCTGCTGCATCTGCCCGCCGTCATGGACGGCCAGGTGCTGCAGACCTTCAGCCCCTGGGTGCCCGAGATCGGACTCAACCTCGGCCTGCGCCTGGACGGCCTGGCGCTGATGTTCGCGTTGCTGATCACGGGCATCGGCCTGCTGATCATTCTCTACGCCCACTTCTACCTCGGCGTGGACGACCCGGTGGGCAAGTTCTACAGCACGCTGATGCTGTTCATGGCCGCCATGCTCGGCATCGTGCTCTCGGACAACCTGCTGCTGCTCGTGGTGTTCTGGGAGCTCACCAGCATCTCCTCCTTCCTGCTCGTGGGCTACTGGAAGCACCGTGCCGATGCCCGGGCCGGCGCGCGCATGGCGCTGGCCATCACCGGCGGTGGCGGTCTGGCCATGCTGGGCGGCTTCGTGCTGCTGGGCCAAATTGCCGGCACCTACGAGCTCAGCCAGATGCTGGACCAGGGTCCACGCATCCAGGCCGACCCGCGCTATCCGGCGGCCCTGCTGCTGATCCTGGTCGGCGCCTTCACCAAGAGCGCGCAGTTTCCCTTCCACTTCTGGTTGCCGCAGGCCATGGCCGCCCCCACCCCGGTCTCGGCCTACCTGCACTCGGCCACCATGGTCAAGGCCGGCATCTTCCTGCTCATGCGGCTCACGCCCGTCATCGGCGGCAGCGAGCTGTTCATGGCCCTCGTCAGCACAGCCGGTCTGGCCACCGTGGTCTTTGCCGCCTTCATCGCGATCTTCAAGCACGATCTCAAGGGCCTGCTCGCCTACTCCACTGTGAGCCACCTGGGCCTGATCACCTTCCTGATCGGTCTGGGCTCGCCGCTGGCAGCCGTGGCGGCGGTCTTCCACATCCTCAACCATGCCAGCTTCAAGGCCGCGCTCTTCATGAGCGCCGGCATCATCGACCACGAGACCGGCACGCGCGACCAGCGCCGCCTCGGCGGCCTGTGGCACACCATGCCCTGGACGGCCACGCTGGCCATGACCGCCGCCGCCGCCATGGCCGGCGTGCCGCTGTTCAACGGCTTCCTGTCCAAGGAGATGTTCCTCACCGAAGCGGTGCAGTTCGCCCAGGCGGGCGGCTGGCGCTGGGGCGTGCCCGCGCTGGCCACGCTGGCCGCGCTGTGCAGCGTGGCCTACTCGGCGCGCCTGGTGCACGACGTCTTCTTCAACGGCCCCTCGCGTGACCTGCCGCCCGAGGCCCATCCGCACGACCCACCCCTGGGCATGCGCCTGCCCGTGATGCTGCTGGCAGGGATCTGCGTGCTCGTTGGCGTGCTGCCGGCGCTCACCCTCGGCCCGCTGGTGCAGGTCGCCGCCACCGCCATGCTGGGCCACACACCGCCCGAATACCACCTGGCCATCTGGCATGGCTTCAACCTGCCGCTGCTGCTCAGCGCGCTGGCCCTGGCCGCCGGTGCCGGCTTCTACTTCTGGCTGGCCCGTGGCCAGCGCCTGCATCGTCTCAGTTCCGAAAACTGGTTCGGCCTCCTGACCGGCCTCAACCTCTTCACCCGCGGCATGGACCGCCTCTTCGGCGGCGCCGGCCGCGTCACCGCCCTGCTGGAGACCGCCTCGCTGCAACGCTACATCGCCTGGATGGTGATCGCCACCCTGGCCGTGGCCGTGGCCCCGCTACTGGCCGCGGGTGTCCCGGGCACCGGTACCCGCACCTTGCTGCCCCTCTCCTTCCCCGCGCTCGTGCTCTGGGCCCTGCTGCTGCTGGCCTGCGCCTGGCTGGCGCTGCGCCACCACCAGCGCTTCGAGTCGGTGGTGGTCACTGGCGTCGTCGGCCTGGTGACAGCCCTGACCTTTGTCTCCTTCTCAGCGCCCGACCTGGCCCTGACCCAGCTCACGGTCGAGGTGGTTTCCACCGTGCTGCTGCTCATGGGCCTGGCCCTGCTGCCACGGCAAAGCCCGCGCGAATCGAGCCGCGCCCGCCGCCTGCGTGACGCCGCGCTGGCGCTGGCGGGCGGCACTGGCATGGCCTGGCTGGCCTGGGTCATGCTCACGCGCGACCACGACTCGATTTCCTGGTACTTCCTCAACCACTCGGCCATCGCAGGCGGCGGCACCAATGCCGTCAATGTCATCCTGGTCGACTTCCGCGGCTACGACACCTTCGGCGAGATCACCGTGCTGGGCATCGCCGCCATCGGCGTGCTGGCGCTCATGGACGGCATGCGCACGCGCCGCCCGGCCCATGACGCCGACGGCCAGCCCTGGACCTTTGCCACCCAGCCGCTGATGCTGCGCGTGGCCGCGCGCGTGGTGCTGCCGCTGGCGCTGGTGGTCACGCTCTACATCTTCATGCGCGGGCACAACCTGCCGGGCGGCGGCTTCATCGCCGGTCTGGTCACCGCCGTGGCGCTGGTGCTGCAGTACATGGCGCTGGGCCAGACCCGCGCCGAGGCCTTGCTGCACGCTGGCGGTGGCCGACGCTTCGTGCGCTGGATCGGCATCGGCCTGGGCATCGCAGGGCTCACGGGTCTGGGCGCCCTGGCGCTGGGCCAGCCTTTCCTGACCAGCGCGCATGGCCATCCGCATGTGCCCATGCTGGGCGAGCTGCCGCTGGCCACGGCCGCGCTGTTCGACCTGGGCGTCTACATCACCGTGGTCGGCGCCACCCTGCTGACCCTGTCCACCCTGGGTGCCGTCACACGAGAGAGCGGCCCGGCCCCCGCGCCCGCCGCTGGAGACAAGCCATGAGCCTCGAATTCCTGGTCGCCACCGGCATCGGTGCCGTGACCGCCACCGGCATCTACCTGATCCTGCGCGGCCGGACCTGGCCCGTGGTGATCGGCCTGAGCCTGCTGGGCTATGCCGTCAACGTGTTCATCTTCGCCATGGGTCGCCTGTGGCTGGATGCCGCCCCCATCCTCGGCGGCGCCCCGCAGGTGGCCGACCCGCTGCCACAGGCCCTGGTGCTGACGGCCATCGTGATCGGCTTCGCCACCACCGGCTTCGTGATCGAGCTGGCCCTGCGCAGCCGTCACGAGACCGGCACCGACCACGTCGACGGCCATGAGCCCGGTGGACCGCGTGAACGGAGCGAGCAGGCATGAGCGGATTTCTCGATACGCTCTTCGCCACCCACCTGCCGGTGCTGCCGGTGCTGCTGGCCCTGTTCACGGCACTTGCCCTGTTGCTGCTCGGCGACGGCGGCGGTCAGGCCAGCCACGGTGGCGCGCAACTGCGCCGTGGCCGAGCGCTGAGCCTGGGCAGCGCCGTCTTCGGTGCCCTGCTGGCCTGGCGTCTGCTGACCGAGGCCGCTGGTGGCTCGCTCGCGGTCTACCCGCTGGGCAACTGGCCAGCCCCCTTCGGCATCGTGCTGGTGGTGGACCGCCTCAGCGCCCTGATGCTGGCCCTGACCTGGACCATCGCCGTGCCCGTGCTCTGGTACGCCAGCGGTGGCTGGGACGCCCACGGCCGCTACTTCCACGCCCTCTTCCACTTCCAGCTCATGGGCCTGTCGGGCGCCTTCGTCACCGGCGACCTGTTCAACCTCTTCGTCTTCTTCGAGGTGCTGCTGATCGCCTCCTACGTGCTGCTGGTGCACGGGCAGGGGCGCGAGCGCTACAAGGCCGGCGTGCACTACGTGGTGCTCAACCTGGTGGCCTCGGCGCTGTTCCTGATTGGCCTGGCCGTGATCTACGCGCTGACCGGCACGCTCAACATGGCCGATCTGGCGCTGCGCGTGGCGCAGCTCGACGCCGAACAGGCCGTGCTGCTGAAGATCGGCGCGCTGGTGCTGCTCGTGGTCTTCGGCCTCAAGGCCGCCATCGTGCCGCTGTACCTCTGGCTGCCCGGCACCTACGCCGCCGCCAGCGCGCCGGTGGCCGCGCTGTTCGCCATCATGACCAAGGTCGGCGTCTACAGCATCATGCGCGTGCACGGCGTGATCCTGGGACCGGAGGCCGGCCACGCCGCGCTCACCGCCCAGCCCTGGCTGCTGCCGGTGGCGCTGACCACCATTGGCCTGGCGGTGCTCGGTGCGCTGGCCGCCCACAGCCTGGCGCGCCTGGCCGCCTACCTGACGGTCGCTTCGGTGGGCACCATCCTGGCCGGCGTGGGCCTGTTCACGCCCGCCGCCATGTCCGCCGCGCTGTACTACATGGTGCACAGCACGCTGGTCATGGCCGCCCTCTTCCTGCTGGTGGAGCTCGTGGCCTCGCAGCGCGGCGACGTGCAGGACCGCCTGCAGCCCGCCAACCCCGTGGCGCAGCCCGTGCTGCTGGGTCTGATGACGTTGCTGGGCGCGGCCTCCGTCGCCGGCCTGCCGCCCCTGCCCGGCTTCCTGGGCAAGCTCATGATCCTGGAGAGCGCCGCGCCCACACCGGCCCACGCCTGGGTCTGGAGCGTGGTGTTGCTGGCCGGCTTCCTGACGTTGGTGGGTTTGGCCCGCGCCGGCACGTTGCTGTTCTGGAACGTGCTGCCCAGCGCCCAGGCCACCGTGGCCTCCGGCAGCAGCTGGCGACTGACCTCGGCCACGCTGGGCCTGCTGGGCCTGAGCCTGCTGCTGGCCGTCTACGCTTCCCCCATGAAGCGCTACACCGATGCCGCCGCCGCCCAACTGGCCGACCGCCAGGCCTATGCCAACGCGGTGCTGGCCGCCCAGGGCGGCCCCGCCGCCAGGACCACCCGCCCCTACCAGGGCGGCGCTGGCGAAGTCCGCCTGCCCGGAGACCCGCGATGAAGAAGAAAACCGGCTGGCTCGACCATCCCTGGCTGTCGGCGCTGCTCGCGCTGTCCTGGCTGCTGCTGTCGCACTCGCTGGCGCCGGTGCACCTGCTGTCGGCCGCCCTGATCGGCCTGCTCGTGCCGCGCCTGCTGCAGGAGGCCCTGCCTCCGGCCCCTCGCATCCGAGCCATGCCGGCGCTGCGCCTGATGGGGATCGTGCTGTGGGATATCCTGGTGTCGAACCTCGTCGTCGCCCGCCTGGTGCTGGGCCGCATGGACCGACCGCAGCCGGCCTGGGTGCCCGTCCCGCTCGATCTGCAGCACCCCACCGCCATCGCGCTGTTCGCCAGCATCATCACCACCACACCGGGCACGGTCTCGTGCACGGTGGACGAGCAACGCCGCCTGATCTGGGTCCACGCGCTGGACTGCAGCGACCCGGCGCAGGCCGCCGCCGACATGAAGGCGCGCTACGAAGCGCCGTTGCGCGACATCTTCGAAGCCGGCCCCCAAGGAGAATCCGCATGAGCATCCTGTCCCTGGCCCTGGACATCGCGACCGGCGCCGTGGCGCTGGCCATCGTGCTGTGCGCCTGGCGCCTGCTGCGCGGCCCGGACGCGCCCGACCGCATCCTGGCCGTCGACACGCTCTACATCAACGCCGTGGCGCTGGTGGTGCTGCTGGGCATCCGCCTGGGCACGCCGCTGCTGTTCGAGGCCGCCCTCATCATCGCCATGCTGGGTTTCGCCTCGACCGTCGGCCTGGCGCGCTACCTGACGCGCGGCGACGTGGTGGAGTGAGGCATCCGACATGAACGCTCTGCATCCCCTCCTTGAATGGCTGGCCGCGGCACTGCTGCTGGTGGCGGCCGTCTTCTCGCTGGTCGGCGCCATCGGCCTGGTGCGCCTGCCCGACTTCTTCATGCGCCTGCACGCGCCGACCAAGGCCTCCACGCTGGGCGTGGGCGGCGTGCTGCTGGCCAGCATGGTGGTGGCCCTGGGACAGGGCCGCATCGGCTTTGCCGAACTGCTCATCACCCTGTTCGTTTTCGTCACCGCGCCGGTCTCCGCCAACCTGATGGCCCAGGCTGCGCTGCACCTGCGCGTGGCCAGCCGCGCCGCGCCACCGGCCGACGCCGTGCCCGAGCGGCGCGCGGACTGACCCCTCGGAAGTGGCTGCGGCGGCCGGCCGTCAGCCGGGCGTCATGCAGCCTGTCAAAATAGCGGGCTGCGGCCGCCGGCCGCATGCCCCGTTCATCCCCGCATCCGGGCGCAGCCCTTCGAGACCGAGTAACGACCATGACCACGATCATCAAGCAAGCCGACCTGATCGAATCGATCGCCGCCGCCCTGCAGTACATCAGCTACTACCACCCGACTGACTACATCGCCCACCTGGCCCGCGCCTACACGCTGGAACAGAGCCCGGCCGCCAAGGACGCGATTGCGCAGATCCTGACCAACAGCAAGATGAGCGCCGTGGGCCACCGCCCGATCTGCCAGGACACAGGCATCGTCAACGTCTTCCTCAAGGTCGGCATGAATGTGCGCTGGGAGGGTTTCACGGGGGGCCTCGAAGACGCCGTCAACGAGGGCGTGCGTCGCGCCTACAACCACCCGGACAACACGCTGCGCGCCAGCGTGCTGGCCGACCCGCACTTCGCGCGCAAGAACACCAAGGACAACACGCCCGCGGTCATCTTCACCGAGATCGTGGCCGGTGACACGGTGGAAGTCACCGTGGCCGCCAAGGGTGGCGGCTCCGAGAACAAGTCCAAGATGGTCATGATGAACCCCAGCGACTCGCTCGTGGACTGGGTGCTCAAGACCGTGCCCACCATGGGCGCGGGCTGGTGTCCGCCCGGCATGCTGGGCATCGGCATCGGCGGCACGGCCGAGAAGGCCGTGCTCATGGCCAAGGAAAGCCTGATGGACGACCTCGACATGTACGAGCTGCAGCAGAAGGCCGCCAAGGGCGAGAAGCTCACGCAGGTGGAAGAGCTGCGCCTGGAACTGCACGAGAAGGTCAACGCGCTGGGCATCGGCGCCCAGGGCCTGGGCGGCCTGACCACGGTGCTGGACGTGAAGATCAAGATGTACCCCACGCACGCGGCCAGCAAGCCCGTGGCCATGATCCCCAACTGCGCCGCCACGCGCCACGCGCACTTCGTCCTCGACGGCTCGGGCCCGGTCTACCTGGATCCGCCCAGCCTGGATCTCTGGCCCGACGTCAACTGGACGCCCGACACCAAGAAGAGCAAGCGTGTCGACCTGAACAAGCTGAGCAAGGAAGAAGTGGCGAGCTGGAAGCCCGGCGACACCCTGTTGCTCAACGGCAAGATGCTCACCGGCCGCGACGCCGCGCACAAGCGCATCGCCGACATGCTGAGCCGTGGCGAGAAGCTGCCCGTGGACTTCACCAACCGCGTGATCTATTACGTGGGCCCGGTGGACCCGATCAAGGGCGAGGCCGTGGGCCCCGCCGGTCCGACCACCGCCACGCGCATGGACAAGTTCACCGAGACCATGCTGGGCCAGACCGGCCTGATCGCCATGATCGGCAAGGCCGAGCGCGGCCCCGAGGCCGTGGAAGTGATCCGCAAGCACAAGAGTGCCTACCTCATGGCCGTGGGCGGCGCCGCCTACCTGGTCAGCAAGGCCATCAAGACCGCCAAGGTTGTGGGCTTTGAAGACCTGGGCATGGAAGCCATCTACGAGTTCGACGTGGTGGACATGCCCGTGACCGTGGCGGTGGACGCTGGCGGCACCAGCGCCCACGTCACCGGCCCGGCCGAGTGGAGCAAGCGCATCGCCAGCGGCGAGTTCAAGGGCATCTCGCTCGCCACCGCCTGACGTGACGACGCGACCGGTCGGCGTCTTCGACAGCGGCATCGGCGGCCTCAGCGTCCTGCAGGCGCTGCGGGCCGAGTTGCCGCACCAAGGCTTCGTCTACCTGGCCGACAGCGGCCACGCGCCCTATGGCGAGCGTGACGCCGCGCACGTGATCGCGCGTTCGCGCGCGATCACACGCCACCTGCGTCAGGTCCACGACATCCAGGCCCTGGTCGTCGCCTGCAACACCGCCACGGCCGCGGCCATCCACCTCTTGCGTGAGGAGCATCCCGACCTGCCCATCGTCGGGCTGGAGCCCGCACTCAAGCCGGCGGCCCAGATCAGCCGTACCCGCCGTGTGGGGGTGCTGGCCACACGCGGCACGCTGCAAAGTGCGAAGTTCGACGCGCTGCATCAGGGCCTGTCTGCTCAGGCGACGTTCACGCTGCGCGCCTGTGACGGCCTGGCCGACGCCATCGAACACCAGGACGAGGACCGCATCGCGGCCCTGGCCCGAGAACATGTGGCCGCCCTGGGCCGCTGCGGCACCGCGGCGGACGCGATCGATACCGTGGTGCTGGGCTGCACCCACTACCCCTTGATCCTGCCGACCCTGCGAGAACTCCTGGGCCCAGGCGTGTCCCTGGTGGACAGCGGCGAGCCCGTCGCCCGCCAGACCCGGCGCGTGCTGCCGCAGGCCGCGCAGACAGGAACGCCCGCCTTGCGCCTCTACACCACCGGCCAGGCGCAGGACTTGCAGACCGCCGTGCAGCGCTGGCTGCAACCGCAGGCCCGGGTCGACGCACTGACGGTCTGAAGCGGAGCGCGCCGCCTTATTTGCGGCGACCCGCCCGGTACTCCCAGGGCGGTATCGGCTGCTTGTCGCGCCAGAGCCCGGTCCGCTGCAGACGGGCCTCTTCCTGGGCCGCGGCATAGGCCTGACGATCGGCCTCCGGCAGGACCTGCGCCCGCGACTTGTCGTACCAGACCGCCCCGCGCTGCAACTGTTCCATCCCGATGTCACGGCCCTCGACCCGCACCCGGCCGACCCGGGGGCTGCCACTGCCGACACCCTCCACCGTCACATATTTCTGGAACGCCAGTTCTCGCAGGGCATCCAGCGAACGCTGGCCATGGGCCTGGAACTTCTCGGGCGCATCGACGCCGGCCAGCCGCACCGTGTGCTGGACCTTGCGTTCGTCGCGGATGCGCAAGGTGTCGCCGCTGAGCACGGCCACCACCTGCCCGCCCAGCGTCCAGGCCCAGGCCGTCGGTGCCCACAGCAAGGCCAACAGCAGCACGGCCTGGAGCCGGCGCCATCGCGGGGCAAAGCCGCACGAACGCGTCGGGCCGGTCGAACGCCGAATCCAGGACATCTTGATCATCGTCACACCCTCAGACTGGAAAGCCGTGCCGCCAGGAGGCGGCACTGCGCCGGGAGTCTACCCGGACCCGGCAGGATCGCGGTCACACGCAGCGCCCCTACATACGCGCGCGACTAGCGCTGGGCAACAGGGTCCTTTGTGCCCTGGCGCACAGACCCATGCCGCCAGGCCCGCTACTGTCCGGTCATCGCGATGCGCCGGAACCGTACGCGGGCGCGCGGCCTAGCGGTACGCGCCACCGAAGGCACCGGCGTGCTGCATCCCGGAAGGAAGCCACCATGAAACTCCCGCGCCATCTCGCCCCCTGGCTGCTCTCGCTCGGCCTGGTCCTGGTCAGCGGGTGCGCCAGCTCCCCCGGGCAGGACGCCATGCTCGATGACGCCAGCATCACGACCGCGATCCAGCAGCGTTTCATGCAGCACCAGCAGGTCGACACGTCGACCATCCGCGTGGAAACCCAGCAGGGTGCCGTGACCCTCTCGGGCAGCGCGCGCAATTTCACGGAACGCACGGCGGCCGAGCGCCTGACGTGGAAGGTCAGGGGCGTCACGGGCGTCAAGAACGACATCACGGTCCGGCACTGAAGGCGCCGGCCTTCCCCATCCCGCCCGGGCCAGGCGGGCGCGCCCGCTAGGGTGACGCAGGGGACGCGCCCCCCGGCGCCGGACGGGCCGCGGTGGCAGCCTGCCGGGCCTGCTCCATCGCCTCGTCGATCTGCTGCTGGTCATGCGCCCGCAGACCGGCCGCCAGCTGGCTCGCCGCCGCACGCCGTCGCGCCGCATACCGCTGCAGCTCGCTCAGGGCCCATTGCGAGGGCACCGCGGACGCGGGCTGGACCGAGGACAGCTGCTCGAAACTCTGCTGATAGGCCTGGGTGATCTGCGCGTCCACGGCCTGGGCCAGCTGCTCGAACGAGGGCTGTTGGACTGCCGGCCATCAAGGCTGACCAGCGCTGGTTGATCTCGCGCTCCTCCACCAAAAAGCGCTGGATCGCCTGCCGCGCCTGTGCCTCCTCGCCGAAACGGTAGCGCGGCTGAGGCAGCCCCCACAGCAGGGCCAGGACCGCCGCGCCGAGCGCGACGCCGGACCACCACGCCGGGCGGGCTGGCCCCCGCCGTCCACTTGCGGGACAGGGCGCGAGCACGACGCCCAGCAAGGCGCCGGCCAGCAGCCCGGCACCGTGCGCCGCATTGTCGATCTCGGGCACCCCCAGGCCGAGCCCCAGCATCAGCAGCGGGAACAGCGCAGAAGCGCCCATGATCCAGCGAAACTCGCTCCGCGCGATCCGCGCGCGCTCGCGCCACAGGAAGACCACCAGGGCGCCGTACAGCCCGAAGATGGCGCCGGAGGCGCCACCGGAGATGGCCTGGTTGCCGTGGGCCGCGAGCGAGGCCAGGTTGCCGACCAGGCCGCTGCCGACGTACAGCGCGAGGAAGCGCGCCGGGCCATGGACGCGCTCGACCAGACGGCCGACGTCCCAGAGCGCCCACAGGTTCAGCCCCAGGTGCAACACGCCGAAGTGCACGAACAGGGCCGTGAAGAGACGCCACCACTGGCGGTCCTGGGTGGCGGGTCCAAAGCCGGCCCCCCAGGCCAGCGACACCTCGTTGACCCCGTGCCAGAAGCCCGCGCCCGACGCCAGCATGAGTACGAACACCGCAACGTTCAAGCCCAGCAGCACGAGCGTCACCGGCATGCCGCGGGGCTGCACGCGCATCAGATCGCCGAGGATCAAGGGGTCAGGCTGCTTCATGTCGGGACCTGTGCAAGAAGGAGATGGTCCGGGTCGGGCCGCGGCGGATCTCGCCACTGCGGCAGACACATCATGCCTGCACCCGGCCCGCGCGCCGCTGCACGAACTCCGCAGCGGGCGCCCCGGATGTGAGCTGGCGCACAGACGCCCCCGACACGCGGACGCAAGATGTTTTCAGCGAGGCAGGGACCTGTCGGGCAGGCGCCCGCCGGCCCGTGCATCGAGGACGCAGCACCGCGGCCGACCCTGCGCCTCGGGCACCACCATGCGAGGCCGCCATGAGAACCTTCCAGCTTATTCTGACCACCCTGGCCATCACCGGCTGCGGTCTGGCCCAGTCGGCGACCTCCCTGCTCGGTCCGGAGCTGTCGAGCTTTGCGGTGCTCGGTGCCTCGGCCGTCACCAACAGCGGCCCCACCGCCCTGGGCGGTGATCTGGGGGTGTCGAACAACGCGTCCGCCACGGGGATCACCGGCTTCTTCGGCACCCTGGCCAACGACGGCCCGGGCACGCTCAGCGGCCTGAGCCACCAGGGAGACCTGACCGCCCTGCTGGCCGACGCGCAGCTCGCGGACGCCATCCAGAGCCTCGGCCTCATGGGCCCGGGGGTGACCCTCGGCGCCGATCTCGCGGGCCTGACCCTGGCCCCCGGGGTCTACACGGTCGCGGCAGGCAGCAGCAACCTCAGTGGCACGCTCACCCTGGATGGCGGCGGCAATGCCCAGGCCTACTGGGTCTTCCAGATGCCCAGCACGCTGATCACCTCGGCGGACGCGGTCATCGACATCGTCGACACCGGCAGCGGCGCGGGCGTGTACTGGAATGTGGGCAGCACCGCCACACTCGGTGCCGGGACCGAGTTTTTGGGCAACATCCTCGCGGGCGCCGACATCACCCTGCACCCCGATGTGCAGCTCGGCTGCGGCCGGGCTCTGGCGCACACCGGCGCGGTCACCCTGCTGGGCAACACGGTCGACGCGGGCGGATGCCTGGGCACCCTGGTCCATGGCAGCCAGGGCCTGAGCGGCGGCCTCACAGTCTCGGCGCTCGGCGGCGCACCCAGCGCCCTGCCGCACAGCGTGGTGTCCCCCGTGCCCGAGCCCGCCGGCTATGCGCTGATACTCGCAGGCCTGGGGTGGATCGGCGTCGTGCTGAGGCGACGCCAGCCGCTGGGCTGAGACCGCGCCGGAGCGCACACGGCGACAGCTCACTCCACCAGCTTGAGCAACAGGCCGGCGGTCGACGCGTCCAGGCCGGCGCCGTCGCCATGGCGCAGGCGCGACTCCATCTCCTTGGCCAGGGTCTTGCTCAGCTCCACCCCGTACTGGTCGAAGCTGTTGATGCCCCAGATCGAGCCGCTGACAAACACGCGGTGCTCCTGCAGCGCGATCAACGCCCCGAGGCTGGCGGGTGTCAGGGACTCCAGCAGCAGAAAGGTGCTGGGCCGGTTGCCCGGGTGATGGCGGTGTCCGCCGGCATCGACCTGGCCCACCATCAGGGCCCGGGCCTGGGCCAGCGCGTTGGCCAGCAGCTGCCGGTGATGGTCGGGCAGACCGTGCGGCACATGCTTGACGGCGAGAAACTCCACGGGGATCACATCGTGCCCCTGGTGCAGCATCTGGAAATAGGCATGCTGACCATTGGCAGCCGGCTCCCCCCAGACCACCATGGAGGTGCCGTAGCTCAGGCGCTCGCCCTGGTCGTCGACCTGCTTGCCATTGCTCTCCATCTCCAGCTGCTGCAGGTAGGCCTGCATGCGTCGCAAGCCGCTGTGGTACGGCGCCACGCTGCGGCTGGTGAAGCCCAGGAAGTTGCGGTACCAGATGTCGATCAGGGCCAGCCGCACCGGCAGGTTCATCTCCAGTGGCGCATTGCGAAAGTGCTCGTCCATCGCATGCGCACCGGCGAGCATGGCCCGGAAATGCTTCGGGCCCACGGCGATGGCGATGGCCAGGCCGATGGCGGACCACAGGGAGTAGCGGCCGCCCACCCAGTCCCAGAAGCCGAAGGTCGTGCGGATGCCGAAATCGCGTGCTGCGGCGACATTGGCGGTCAGCGCGCAGAAATGCTGCCCGACGTCCTGCCCGCCCTGGGCGAGGAACCAGGTCCGGGCCGAGCGCGCATTGGTCATGGTCTCGAGCGTCGCAAAGGACTTGGAGGCCACCAGGAACAGGGTGCTCTCGGGCCGGATCTTCTGCAGCACACTGCTGAGCTCCTGGCCGTCGACGCTGGAGACGAAATGAAAACGCTTGCCCGTGGTGGAGAACTCCTCCAGCGCGAGCACAGCCATCTGCGGCCCCAGGTCGGAGCCGCCGATCCCGATGTTGACGATGTCCGTGATGGAATCGTCCTCACGCACGGTCTGCGCGTACGCGAGCATGGCGTCGAGCACCGCGTGGACCTGGCGCAGCTGGGGCGCGAGCGGCTCAAGTGCCCGCGGCAGCATGCGCAAGGGCTCGGGCGCCGGGCACCGCAACAGAAAGTGCAGCGCCGCGCGTTGCTCGGTGCTGTTGACGGTCTCCCCGCCCAGCATGGCATCGCGGTGGGCCTCCAGACCGCACTCGCGGCGAATTGTGGGCTGGTCGATGCAGGAGAGCATGACCTCGCAACTGGTGGCTGATGCCTTGATGATGGCGGTGTGGCGCCGAGGCAAGCCTGTGGCCTTGCTGCATCATTCCGA
>JBKBHP010000006.1:0-183656 GCA_046299695.1 Hylemonella sp. | reverse complement strand
CGATTGGATATATTCCACCGGCCGAAGCTGAGGCAAACTACTTCCGGCAACTCGCCCAGAAGGCTGAGACCACCGTCTCAACTTAAACCAACCAGCCTCCTCGATTCCCGGGGCGATTCATCGCCGCGGATGGGTCGATTCGGTCTCATGTCCAGGATGCCCTCATGCTCCTGGTTGACCCAACGCCTGAGCACGCTGGCCTCGATTCCCAAATCCCGGGCAATGTGGGTGACCATCGCTCCCGGCTGCTTGACCAGCTTTACCGCTTCACGCTTGAACTCGTCCGTGAAGCTCCTTCTTGTCCTCGTCATTGATTTCTCCTGAACACATCATGTTATTGAATGTGTCCGGGAAACCGGGGGAAGCCCAGTACGTGGTGATCCTCGCCATGACCACGGCCACCTTCTACTGCTTCCTCGCAGGCGCGCCCATCGTGCTCGCGGGCTATGGCGTGGGACCGGGGCAGGTGGGTTGGTACATCATGGCCATTCCCTTCCCCTATGTGCTGGGCAATCTGCTGGCCAGCCGGCTGGTCAGCCGCTGGGGCGACCGCAAGATCATGACGCTGGGGCAGAGCGCGATCTTCTTCGCGCTGGGCCTCTTGCTGGCCCTGGCCTGGGGTGGCTGGCGTACGCCGCTGGCCTTCGCCCTGCCGCTGATCTTTCTGGGTATCGGCCATGGCCTCCTCACGCCGCTGGCCCTGGCGGGTACCGTGGGCCTGCTGCCGGCGCTGGCTGGCGCTGCCGCCGCCGTGGCGGGCACGGCCCAGCAGTTCACCGGTGCTTTCGGTGGCTACCTCGTGGGCTTGCTGACGCACGACGGCCCGGTCCACCTGGGCCTGCTCATGCTGGCGCTGACCACCCTGGGCTGGCTGGCTTATCTGCTGCTCTACCGCGTGGTGCTGCGGCACCGCTGACGGCACGCGGGCGGCTCAGTGACCGTGCGAGCCGTGCACATGGGCTGAGCGCTTGCGCGGGCGGGCCGTCTGCGCCAGGCCCTGCAGCACGCCGCAATGCGCGGCGTCCTGTCCCCCTGTGCACTGCTGCCGCAGGGCTTCCAGCTCTTTCTGCAGGTCGCGCAGCTCGCGGATGCGCGCGCTGACGTGGGCGATGTGTGCATCGAGCAGCGTGTCGGCCGCCTCGCAGCCACCTTGTGGATCGTCTCGCACCTGCAGCAGCAGGCGCACCTCGTCCAGCGTCATGTCCAGGCCACGGCAATGGCGGATGAAGGCCAGGCGCTGCCGATGTGCGTCCCCGTAGAGGCGGTAGTTGCCTTCGCTGCGCGGGGGCGCGGGCAGCAGGCCCTCGCGTTCGTAGTAGCGGATGGTGTCCACCGGGGTCTGGGCGGCGCGGGCGAGTTCACCGATCTTCATGCGGAGTCCTTGTGGAGGCCAGGGCTTACGATGATAGAGTCTTGACTCTGGAGTGGCTACAGGGTTTCCAATTCCGTCATCGCAACCCGGAGTCCTGCACCATGAGCGCACACCATCACCACTCTCACGACCACGCCACCCCCGCGGCGCTGTCCGACCCACGCTACCGCCGCGTGCTCTGGGCGGCGCTGCTCATCAACGCGGCCATGTTCGGCGTGGAGATCGCCGGCGGATTGCACAGCGGTTCGGTCTCGCTGCTGGCCGATGCGGTGGACTTCTTCGGCGATGCCGTGAACTATGGCCTGTCACTCGCCGTTCTGGGCATGGGCCTGCTCTGGCGTGCGCGCGCGGCATGGCTCAAGGGCCTGAGCATGGGCCTGTTCGGCCTCTTCGTCCTGGGCCGAACGGTCTGGGCCGTGCTGCACGGCACCCCGCCCGAGCCCCTGACCATGGGCGTGATCGCCGTGCTCGCGCTGGTGGCCAATGTGACGGTGGCGGTGCAGCTCTATGCCTGGCGCGAAGGTGACGCGAACATGCGGTCGGTCTGGCTGTGCAGCCGCAACGACGCGCTGGGCAATCTGGCCGTGGCCGTCGCTGCGCTGGGCGTGTTCGGCAGCGGCAGCGCCTGGCCCGACCTGCTGGTGGCCGTCGTCATGGCCACGCTGGCGCTCACAGCGGCCTGGAGCGTGCTGCGGCAGGCGCGCGAGGAGTTGCGCGCCTGTGCCTGGTGAGCTGTTAGCGCTCAGCGCCGGGCCGGTGGCCAGGTGCGCCGGGTCCAGAGCCACAGGCCGCTGATGCCCAGGCCGGCCAGCACGAGACCGCCCACACCCACGAGCACGGTGAGTGGCGTACCGCCCAGCTCACCGGTGTGTAGCGGGTAGACGACGGTGATGATGCGGCTGCCAGTGTCCAGCTCGTTCCATCGGTAGGTGGACAGGATCTCGCCCGTGTGGGGGTCGAGCCAGACCGAGCTCAGGCCATTGGGGTGGCTGTCATCGTCGACCTTGAAGCGCACGCGTACGGCCTTGCCTTCGCCGGCCGGCGCCTGCACGTAGCCCACCATCGCACCGGGAAAGCGTGTCTGCGCGATCGACACCAGTTCGTCCAGCGGCCGGCGCGGGAGCTGGAGGCTGTCCTGGGGCACGGGCGGTGCCTTGACCTGCGTTTCGCCGGCGAGACTGCTCACGGCCGCGCGCAGTGGTGGCCAGGCCATATAGGCACCGGTCGCGACACTGACAGCGATCAACAGGCCCAGCACGGCACCCGCCGTGCGATGCAGGTCGTAGAGCGCCGGATGCCAGCCACGCCGCAGGCGGATCTTCAGGTTCGGCGGCCAGCGTTGCGGCCACCACAGCACCAGCCCGCTGAGCAGCAGGAGCAGGTAACTCAGCGCCACGAAGGCCAGCAGGGCACGACCGGCGTCGCCCAGCATCACGGTGCTGTGCAGCTCGAAGATCAGGTTGTGCAGGCCCTCGGTCTCGCCCCGGCGACCGAGTTCGCGGCCCGTGTGGTCGAAATAGACGACCCCGTCCCATGCACCGGAGACATGGACGCGCAGGCTCTCACCTGTTGTACGTGGCGGGCGGAAGGTGAAGTTGGCCTCAGGGCCCAGCTCCTGCGCAAGGCGAAGGCGCAGCGACTCCAGTGAGGCCGATGGCTGCGCTGTTGCCAGGGTGGGTTGCACGAAGAGATGGGCGTTGAACCGCTGGTCCAGCGGCTTGGCGACGGTGAGCAGGGCGCCGAGCAGGGCGTTGAGGGCGAGCAGCCAGCCCAGGGACAGGGCCAGCCAGGTGTGGGCCTGGAGCCAGATGCGGCGGAGTCGGGGATGCATTGTTGTGTAAACTAATGATAACGATTCGTATTAATTCTTATATTGGGACTGATTCTATGCGCAAGCTCCTTGGTTCTCTGAACCCTCTGGCCCTGGCGGCCGCAACCCTCTGCCTGCCGGCGCTGGCGCAGCAGGATGCCGGCAGCAGCGGCACGCTCTCCGAAGTCAAGGTCACCTCCGATGCCATCGGCAGCTTCACGTCGAGCAATGTGCAGGTGGGCGCTTTCCGCGACCAGGATCCGCTGGACGTGCCCCTGACGAACAACGTAGTGACGCGCGAGGTGCTGGATGCACAGGGCACAAACACGCTGTTCGGCGCGCTGCGCAACACGGCGGGGGTGACGCGCTCGCAGCTGAGCGGTTCGACCTACGACAACATTTCCATCCGTGGCATCCTGGTCGAGAACCGTGGCAACTACCGCCTCAACGGCTCCCTGCCCATCATCAACCTGATCGACATCCCGATGGAGAACAAGGAGCGGGTCGAGGTGCTCAAGGGTGCGACGTCCATGTACTACGGGTTGGTCCCGCCCAGTGGGGTGGTGAACTTCGTGACCAAGCGTGCGGGCAGTGCGCCCGTGACCAGCGTGGCGACCTCGGTGAACAACCATGGCGGCGTCGACGCGCACGTGGACATCGGCCGCCGATTTGGTCAGGAGGACAGCATGGGCCTGCGCCTCAATGCCGTGGCCGGCAAGCAGGAGACGGGTATCCGCAACTATGACGGGGATCGCCAGCTGGTCTCGGCGGCCTATGACTGGAAAGTCAACCGTCGCTTCACCCTCAAGGCTGACGTCGAGCATTACCGCAAGGACGTGAGCGAGCAGGCGGCCCTCACGTTGCCGTCTGCTGTGGGCGGTGTGATCACGCTGCCTGGGGTGCCGGATAACAAGACGAATCTGGCCGGTCAATGGCAACGCTACAACGCGGAAGCGACCAATGCGCTGCTGCGCGGCGACATCGTTCTGAGCGACGACTGGTCACTGGTGCTGGAGACGGGCCGCGCCGAGACCATCCGCGACCGTCGCTACTCCTCGTTCGCGCTGACCGACCTGAACACCGGTGCCGGCAACCTGACCATCAACTTTGCGAACGGGCAGCGCTATGTCAACGAGAACCAGCGCTTGGAAGTCACCGGGCGCCTGCAAACGGGAGGCGTGCAGCATGAGCTGACGGCAGGCTATACGCAGAACGAGCGCTGGGCCTATTCTGGCACCTCGGGTACCGCGGCCGCTGTGGCGCAGAACCTGTACAACCCGGTGGACATCGCGCCGATCCATCCGACGATCGCCTCGGTCGGCAACATCACCTGGATCAACGACAAGGGGCTCTACGTCTTCGATCGCATGATGCTCAATCCGCAGTGGCAGGTGCTGGCCGGTGTGCGTGCGGCGGATTACACCAATCAGGGCACCACTTCCCGCTACACCACGACCGATGTTTCGCCCAACGTCTCGCTCATGTACAAGCCCCAGGCGGATACCTCGGTCTACGTGAGCTACCTGGAGGGTCTGGAAGAGACCGGCACGGCGCCGGCAAGCCGTGCCAACTCGGGTGAGGTGCTGCCGCCGGCCGTGAACAAGCAGTACGAACTGGGTCTGAAAACGCGTGCCTGGGGCAAGGTGTTCGCGCAGGCGGCGTTGTTTCAGATCCGTAGGCCGCAGACCACGATCGACAGCGGCAACAACTTCGTGATCGGCGGCTTGAGCGAGTACCGCGGGCTGGAGCTGTCGGCGAGTGGCGAGGTGACGTCACAGTTCAGCCTAGTGGCTTCGGCCATCCTGCTGGATGCCGAGATCGTCACGGTCGGAACAGGCAACGCCAATGAACTCGGCAAGCGGCCGGAAAACACGCCGCGCCAGACCCTGAGCCTGTTCGGTGAATACCGCTCCAGCGACGTGCAGGGCTTGGCCTTCAATGCAGGCGCCTACCATGTGGGTGAGCGTGCGGTGAACAACCTGAATCAGGCGTGGGTCGACGCCTACACCACCTATTCGGTTGGCACGCGTTACCGCACCAAGTGGGACGGCCGCAATGTCACCTTGCAGGCTAACATCGACAACCTGATGGACAAGGACTACTGGGCCTCTGCAGGCAATGGACTGCTAGCCACCGGTGCGCCCCGCACCCTGCGCGTAGCAGCCAAGTTCGATCTCTGAAAATCCAAAGCGCGGCGCTCAGCCGCGCTGCCCGAGCTTGCGGTAGACCGTGGCGCGGCTGATGCCCAGGTTGCGCGCGGCCTGGGCCACGTTGCCGCGGGCGTCTTCGACGGCCTTGCGGATCAGGCCGGTCTCCACATCCCGCAGGGGCAGGGTGGGCCCGCTGGCGCGGTGGCTGCCAGGCTTGCCGCCGGCGAGCAGGGGGTGGGCTTGCAGGCGCAGGCCGGACCAGAGCGGAATTTCAATCACTTCGCCGCGCCGCGCCTGGTCAAACAGGGTCTCCCAGGGCATGGCGAAGAGGTCGCGTCCGTGCAGTTCCATGCCCTGGGTGTTGAGCATGGGCAGCAGCTGGCGCGCGGCGCGATTGGCGGCGCAGACACGGCCGTCGGCATCGAGCGTGATCAGGCCGTCGGCGTCGTCGCCCAGCGGCAGGCCGGGCCAGTTCAGGCGCAGCAGCAGGCGGTGCGGGCGCAGCAACAGCAGGGCGTTCTCGATGCGGCGCGCGGCGTGCGTGGCGAGATGGCGCAGTTCGGACCGCTCGGCTGCTTCGACACCGGTCAGGTCCAGCATGCCGACGCAGCGGCCGTCGGGCCCGAAGAGCGGGGCGCCTGCGCAGCTGTAGACCGCGGTGTCGTTGAAGAAGTGCTCGCCGCGATGCAGCCAGACGGGCTGCAGTTCGCGCAGCGCCGCTCCGATGGCCGTGGTGCCCACGCTCTTTTCCGACAGGTCCACGCCCACGCGCGTGATGAGGGCGGCACGGCTGTCGCTGCGGTCGATGGGGCCGTCGGTGTCGATGACCACGCCGTCGTGGTTGGTGAGGATGGCGAAGTAGCGCGTCTCGGCCAGGGCATGACCGAGCTGCTTGAGGATGGGGCGTGCGGCTTGGACGAGCGTGCGGTTGGCCTCGGCGGCCTGACGCATGGTGTTGGCCGAGACGGCCTCGAAGTGCACGGTGTGCTGCGGGTGCAGGCCCTGCGTCAGGCAGCGCTGCCAGCTCTGTGCGATCCACGGTTCGACCAGGCCGCCGGCCAGCGGCGTGCCGTCCTGCATGGCAAGCTGGCGCGCCCGGGCGATGCGGGCCAGACGCGAAACCGGTGGCGTGGCGGGTGTGGCATGCATGGTGGAGGGCCTGGTGTTGGGTGGGGCTGACAACGTGGCAGCGCCCGTGGCCTGCGGTGTTGCAATTTGAGAATAACCGGGTGCCCGGACCAGATCACTAGGGTTCTCCCTAGTCTGCGCGTTGGGGTGGGTGCGAAGAATTCCTAGGCAGCAACGTTCATAGGCAAAGCGCCGCCGCGCGACTACCCAAGGAGATGCACATGCAAAAGGTGTTGCACATCAACGCAGACAAATGCACCGGCTGTCTGCAATGCGAGATGGCCTGTTCTTTCGAGAACTACGGCACCTTCGCCACCGCCAAATCCCGGATCAAGGTCTTTGACTTCCATCACACGGGCAAGAAGGTGCCCTACACCTGCACGCAGTGCGACGAGGCCTGGTGCCTGCATGCCTGCCCGGTGGAGGCGATCACCGTGGACAAGGCCACGGGCGCCAAGGTGGTGAACGAATCCACCTGCGTGGGCTGCAAGGTCTGCACCATCGCCTGCCCCTTCGGCACGGTGAACTATGTGCAGGAGACCGGCAAGGTGCAGAAGTGCGATCTCTGCGGCGGCGACCCCGCCTGCGCCACGGCCTGCCCCACCGGCGCCATCACCTTCATCGACGCCAACTGGACCGGCCTGGGCAAGATGGAGCAGTGGGCCAACAAACTGGGCAATCAGCCCGCAGCAGCTTAAGGAGAACGAACATGTCCTGGGCAGGAAAAATTCTCCGTGTGGATCTCACGAAGGGCACCGTCAAGTCGGAGCCCTTGAAGATGGACTGGGCACGCGACTATGTGGGTTCGCGCGGCCTGGGCTCCAAGTACCTGGTCGAGGAGGTGGACGCCAAGGTCGATCCGCTCTCGCCGGCCAACAAGCTGATCTGGGCCACCGGTCCGCTGACCGGCACCATGGCCTCCACGGGAGGGCGCTACACCGTGATCACCAAGGGCCCGCTGACGGGCGCCATTGCCTGCTCCAACTCGGGCGGCTACTGGGGCGCCGAGCTCAAGATGGCGGGTTGGGACATGATCATCTTCGAGGGCAAGAGCCCGAAGCCGGTCTACCTGTATGTGAATGACGACGTGGCCGAGCTGCGCGACGCCAGCCACCTCTGGGGCCAGAGCGTCTGGAAGACCGAGGAGGCGCTCAAGAAGGGTCTGCAGGATCCGCTGCTGCGCGTCTCCAGCATCGGGCCGGCCGGCGAGAATCAGGTGCTCTACGCGAGCATCGTCAACGACCTGCACCGCGCGGCCGGCCGCTCGGGCGTGGGCGCGGTGGCGGGCAGCAAGAACCTCAAGGCCATCGCGGTGCGGGGCACCAAGGGTGTGGGCAATATCCGCGACCCCAAGAAGTTCATCCAGGTCACGTTCGAGAAGAAGAAGATCCTGCACGACAACGCGGTCACGGGCCAGGGCCTGCCGGCCTACGGCACCCAGGTGCTGATGAACGTGATCAACGAGGTCGGTGCCTTGCCCACGCGCAACCACCGTGACGTTCAGTTCGAGGGGGCCAAGGACATCTCGGCCGAGGCCATGGCCACGCCGCGCAAGACCGACGGCAAGAAGCACCTCGTGACCAACCAAGCCTGCTTCGGCTGCACCATCGCCTGCGGCCGCATCAGCAAGATGGACGAGGGCCACTTCACGATCCAGAACAAGCCCCAGTACTGGGGTGCCTCGGGCGGCCTCGAGTACGAGGCCGCCTGGGCCCTGGGCGCGGCCAACGGCGTCAACGACCTGGAGGCGTTGCAGTACGCCAACCTGCTGTGCAACGAGTTCGGCATGGATCCGATCAGCTTCGGTGCCACCGTGGGCGCGGTGATGGAGCTCTATGAGATGGGTGTGCTCACCAAGGAGCAACTGGGCATCGAGGCCAACTTCGGTTCGGCCCAGGCCCTGGCGCATTTCGCCGAGATCACGGCCCGCGGCGAGGGCTTCGGCAAGGAGATCGGTCAGGGCAGCAAACGCCTGACGGCCAAGTACGGTCATCCGGACCTCTCGATGAGCGTCAAGGGCCAGGAGTTCCCGGCCTATGACGGGCGCAGCATCCAGGGCATCGGCCTGGCCTACGCCACGAGCAACCGTGGTGCCTGCCACCTGCGCGGCTACACCATCGCCTCGGAGGTGCTGGGCATCCCGGTCAAGACCGATCCGCTCGAGAGCGAGGGCAAGCCCGAGCTGGTCAAGGCCTTCCAGGACGCGACTGCGGCCTTCGACTCCTCGGGCCTGTGCGTGTTCACCACCTTTGCCTGGACGGTGCAGGACCTGGCGCCCCAGCTGCAGGCGGCCTGCGACGAGGCCTACACTACCGAGGAGCTCACCAAGATCGGCGAGCGCATCTGGAACATGGAGCGGGAGTTCAACAACCGCGCGGGCATGACACCCAAGGATGATCAGTTGCCCAAGCGCCTGCTGACCGAAGCCGCCAAGACCGGTCCGGCCAAGGGCAAGGTCAACGAGCTGGCCAAGATGCTGCCCAAGTACTACGAGGTGCGCGGCTGGGACAAAGAAGGCCGGCCCACGGCGGACACCAAAAAGCGTCTGGGCCTCTGAGCCTATACCATCCGGGACAGGAAAGCGGCTCGGCAAGGCCGCTTTCCATTTTGGAGTTCAGAATGCATCACGTCATCCTCGGCGCCGGCCCGGCCGGCGTCATCGCGGCCGAGACCCTGCGCAAGCACGCGCCGAGCGACCGCATCACCCTGGTGGGTGAGGAGCGCGAGGCGCCGTACTCGCGCATGGCCATCCCCTACCTGCTGATCGGCAACATCGGTGAAGAGGGCACGCTGCTGCGCAAGAGCGCGCGCCACTACAGCGATCTGCGCATCGAGACCGTGCAGGCGCGGGCGACAAGAGTCGATGCGAAGGCCAGGCAGGTGACGCTGGACAACGGTACGTCCCTGGCCTTCGACACCCTGCTGGTCGCCACCGGCTCCACGCCCGTGAGTGCGCCCATCCCCGGCATCCAGCTGCCCGGCGTGCACAGCTGCTGGACGCTGGCCGACGCGCGTGCCATCCAGGCCCGCGCGGCCAAGGGGGCGCGCGTGCTGCAGATGGGCGCGGGCTTCATCGGCTGCATCATCCTGGAAGCGCTGGCCGCGCGTGGCGTGCAGCTCAGTGTGGTGGAGATGGGCGACCGCATGGTGCCGCGCATGATGGGTCCGGTGGCCGGCGGCATGATCCGGCAATGGGTGGAGTCCAAGGGCGTGACCGTTTACACGGGCACCAAGGTGGAGGCCATTGCGCAAGGGGCGGGGCAGACGCTGGACGTGAAGCTCTCCAATGGCAAGACCCTGAACGTGGATCTGGTCATCAGCGCCACAGGCGTGAAGCCGGCCATCGGTTTTCTCGAGGATTCGGACGTCAGATGCCTGCTGGGGGTGCTGACCGACGAACACCTGCAGACCAGCGTGCCGGGGATCTACGCCGCGGGTGATTGCGCCGAAGCTTTCGACAAGATCAGCGGCCAGGCCATCGTGAGCGCGATCCAGCCGAATGCCGCCGAGCAGGCGCGCGTGGCAGCCATCAACATGGCCTTGCAGGGCCGGCCGGGACAACGTGCCGTGCTGCACGGCGTGACCCAGATCAACGTGCTCGACACCCTGGGGCTGATCTCGGCGAGCTTCGGTCACTGGCAGGGTGTCAAGGGGGGGCAGCAGGTGGCGTTGACCGACGAGGCAAACTGGCGCCACCTGAGCCTGCAGTTCAAGGACGATGTGCTCGTGGGCTGCAACAGCGTGGGCTGGACCGATCACGTGGGCGTGATGCGCGGCCTGGTCGAAGACCAGGTGAAGCTCGGCGGCTGGAAGGACGAGCTCCTGAAGGACCCCACGCAGCTGGTGCCGGCCTATCTGGCCAGTGCGCAGGCACAGGGCCTGTGGAATAGCCCGGCCGACGAGCGGCGCCGATAATGCGCCGATGAAGATCACCTTCAAGCTCTACGCCTCGCTGACCGACTACCTGCCGCCGCAGGCGCGCGGTGACAACCAGGTGCAGATCGACGTGCCGCCGGGCGCGACCATTGCCCAGGTGGCCGAGCCCTTCGGCCTGCCGCACAAGCTGGTGCATCTGGTGCTGGTCAATGGCGTCTACGTACCGCCGGCAGAACGCGCCACGCGCGCGCTCAGCGAGGGTGACGTGCTGGCGATCTGGCCGCCGATTGCGGGCGGCTGAACGGGCGGCCGGGTCCGTGCAGTCTTTCTATCCCGAAATCTTCGAACGCGACATGGCCTGCACCGAGGCCGAGTGGCTGGGCTGGCTGCCGGCCGCCATCGGCGACCACCCTCACAATTTGGGTGTTGGCGCAGCGCAGGTGCAGATCGACAGCGGCGT
This sequence comes from Hylemonella sp., assembly GCA_046299695.1. GTDB lineage: Bacteria > Pseudomonadota > Gammaproteobacteria > Burkholderiales > Burkholderiaceae_C > Hylemonella. The sequence continues at coordinate 172,860 of JBKBHP010000006.1, read as the reverse complement.
ACTGCGATTCACCTGGCAGGTCCAGCAACCCCGCGTGATCGCCCTGGTGCGTCTGCCGCGCCTGAAGGTGCGCTTTGCCTTCCATGGCGTCCCGGAGGCGGAACGCCTAGCCTTCATGCAGCGTTTCGACCTCTACACGCTGCGTGGCGGGGGCTGAAAAGATGTCAGGTTGCCGAGCCTGGGCTGGCCAGGCCCTTTTCGATCCAGGCGAGGCTGTGCTTGATGGGGCCTCGGATGCCCTTCATCGGGTTGTCCGGTCGATCTCCTTGGACCCGAGGGTGTTGTTCCAGCAGATCCAGAGTCACCAAAGCCTTTCGGAGTGTCGTCGGCGATGGTGCCGGATGCACGCCGTCGCGGATTGCCGACAGCAGTGTCAAGTGCAGCGCACTGGTGAGCGTCCAGATGGTGTTCAGGCGATACCCTCCAAGGTCGGGTTTTTTGGCGAGGGCGCTCAGGAGTTCAATCAAGTCTGGCAGCAGCGTGGTTGGACGACGTTCACGCATGGAGACTGCAGCGGCAAAAAGTTCTTCCGGGCTGGCTTCAGGGGTGAGGTACGCCTTGAGATCGTCAATTTCATCAAGATTCTTTGCGCTGCCCTTGATGGTCTGGCGCACGGAAGCGAGGTCTTTCAGCGGCGCGTTCGCATCAAACCGTGAAAGGATTTCGTTGAAAAGCCGTCGCTCGCCTTCGATTTCCGTCTCCAGCTCTTTGATCTGCTGTTCCCCCTGAGCGACCTTTTGCTTCAGGGCGTTCAGCTCGATTTCCAGTTCTCCTATCTTCAATCGGGTGACTGCCCGAAGAAGTGAGGGATTGAACAGCAGGTACAGCACGACAATCAATGCCATGATTTCCCATAGAGATGTATTGGCTAGAACCAGTCGGATGTATTCCACGGCCATCTCCTGTTCGTGTCATCTGTTGCGGGGTCGACGTTACCAGCGCACCAACACACGCCCCTTGAGTACCTTGCTCTCCAGGCGCGTGAGCGGGGTGTCGCCCTTCTTGATGCAGGCGCCGCTGGGCACGTCGAACTGCCACTCGTGTTTGGGGCAGGTGAGCTTGAGCCCCTTGCGCGCGAGCTCGGGGATGTTGGTGCTCTTGTGCGGGCAGCGGCTGTCGTAGACCTGGTAGCGCCTGCCTTCGCGGTAGATGAAAAGGCCGCGGCCGGCGTGTTCGGTGCGCAGCACCTCGCCGTCGGGCAGGTCTTTCGCGGCCATCACGTCGCGCCACTGCGGCGGCTCACCCTTGAGCGCTTCAGGCGCGAACTCGGGCAGCTGCATGGCGAGGATGACATCGGTGGCCCAGACGATCTTCGAAAGACCCAGCGTGGGGAAGGCCATGAGCAGGGCGTCGATGACTTCAGCCCCGCTGCAACCGTCGCGCAGGGCGCGCTTGACGTACTGGCGCAGACCGCGTTCGGTCTGCGCGTCGACCTTGGTGATGACGGAGATCAGTGCACGGGTCTTGGGGTCGAGCAGCTTGCCGGCGTCCTTGAGGAAGCTGAAGTAATGCCCCATGGCTTCGGGCCGGGCCTGGACGAGGTAGTCGAGCGCGTCGCTCATGTTTTTGCTCCGGAGATCGGCAGGGGCGGCAGCTGGGCCGCCTCGTCGCGGGTCAGGCGCGTTTGCGCGCCGGTCTGGGTGTCGAACCAATCCAGCGTGCCGTGCAGGCGCACGACGTCGCCAACGATGAGCAGGCTGGGGGAGGTGAAGCCGCTGCCCGCCGCCTTGCCCGGCAGGTCGGCCAGCGTGCCGGTGAGCACGCGCTGCGTGGCCAGGGTGCCATGCTGCACGAGGGCGATGGGCCGCGTGGCCGGTGCGCCATGGGCGATCAGTTGCCTGCAGATCTCGGGCAGGCCGCTGAGGCCCATATAGATCACCACGGTCTGCTGCGGGCGTACCAGAGCGGCCCAGTCCAGCTCGGGGTTGCCGTCCTTGAGGTGGCCGGTGACAAAGAGGCAGGTCTGCGCGTGGTCGCGGTGGGTGAGCGGGATGCCGGCATAACAGGCCACGCCGCTGGCGGCCGTGATGCCGGGCACCACTTCAAAGGGCACACCGTGTTCTGCCAGCTTCTGCAGCTCTTCACCGCCGCGCCCGAAGATGAAGGGGTCACCGCCCTTGAGGCGCACCACCCGTTTGCCGTCTTGCGCCAACTGTACGAGCAGGGCGTTGATCTGTTCCTGACGCAGCGTGTGTTCGTTGCGGCGCTTGCCGGCGTAGATGCGCTCGGCTTTCGGGTTGGCCAGGGCCAGCACGCCATCGGACACGAGGTTGTCATAGACCAGCACGTCGGCGCTGGCCAGCAGGCGCGCGGCGCGCAGGGTCAGCAGATCGGGGTCGCCGGGGCCGGCGCCCACCAGATAGACGCGACCGGTCGTGGGCGTGTGGGCAGGAGACATCAGCGGGCCAGGAAAAGAGACGCGCTCTTGAGGCCGGCCACGGTGAGCAGCAGGGATCCGAAGAGGTGCAGCGCGGCTGTGCCCAGAGCGAGCGCATAACGTTGCTGCTGCAACATGGCCACGACCTCGGACGAGAAACTGGAGAAGGTGGTCAGTGCGCCCAGAAAGCCGGTGATGAGCAGCAGGCGCCAGGCGGGATCCAACTGAGGCAGGGCCTGGAACACAGCCACGGCCACACCGACCAGATAGCCGCCGATGAGGTTGGCGGTCAGCGTGCCCCAGGGCAGCAGGGCACCGGGTGTGCTGAGCCACAGGCCGAGACGCCAGCGTAGCAGGGCGCCGGCGCAGGCGCCGAGGCAGATGGCAAGGACAGAAAGCATGAGCCTGAGTTTATCGCCCCGGGCTGGCGGGGTAACGCTGCAGGGAGCCCCGGCGTATCATCGTTCGCATGGCCATCCCGCACGCTACTGCTGGTCAGATCATCGACATCCAGCCTCTGGGTACGCGCCTGGCCTATGAGAAGACGGTGGCGCTGTTCAAGGCGCAGGACCTGGAGGTCATGCGTCTGGTACTGACGGCCGGCAAGTCGCTGCCACCGCACAAGGTGGCGGGCGAGATCACCATCCAGTGCATCGAAGGCGTGCTCGCGATCACATCCGAGGGGCAGAGCTAGGTGCTGCGTGCCGGGCAACTGCTGTTTCTTTCGGGGCTGGCGCTGCACGACGTGAAGGCACTGGAAGACGCCTCCGCTCTGGTGACCATCGCCTTGCACAAGTCCTAGAGCGCTAGCGCGGCCTTCATCTGCGCGTGTCACACGACGCGACGCGCCGGTTTCGGCGTATGCATGTGCGCACCGAGACCCCTGCATCGACTGGCCCCGGTCCGCTGCCATCACCCTGTTACCAGAACGGATATTGAGGTGGGGCCCGTGATCTGGTGTACCTTGGGTCAACAAAAAGCGGCGCACGCCTTGCAGCCGCATACCCCAGGGGGATCTTGATCGTGACAAGCGCCATCGATGCCTATGGTTCGGGAGTGATCAACACGCTGTTTGACAGCGACCTCGATGTGGGCCTGGCCGTCCTCGACCGGGATCTGCGCTACTCCCGCATGAACCAGGCGCTGGCGGCCTTCAATGGCGTGCCGGTCGAGGCGGCCCTGGGCCGCACCGTGGCCGAGGTCCTGCCGGCCGTCTACCCCGAGGTGGCCGCCCTGTTCCGGCGCGTGCTCGACGGTGAGACTCTGGAAAAGATCAAGGTGCGGGCCGAGGTGCCGAGCTTGCCGGGGCGGCCCTCGGAATGGGAGGCCAGCTATCTGCCCATACGCTCGGCCGACGGCTCGGTGGTCGGCATCCTGGTCAAGGCGGTGAATGTCACGCTCCAGCACGTGGCCATGCGGACGCTGCAGGAAAGCGAGAGCCGGGTGCACCGCGTGCTCGACAGCCTGTTTGCCTTTGTCGGCGTCATGACGCCGGACGGCGTGCTGCTGGAGGCGAACCGGGCGCCGCTGGAGGCCGCGGGCATCACGCTGGCGGATGTGCAGGGCCGCCATTTCTGGGACACCTACTGGTGGAGTTATGACGCCGAATTGCAGGATTGGATGCGCACGGCGGTAGCGTGTGCGGCCCGCGGCGAGGTGATCCGGCGTGACGTGGTGGTGCGCATGGCGGGTGACACGCGCATGACGATCGACTTCATGCTGGCGCCCCTGCGCAACGATGAGGGCGAGATCACCCATCTGATTCCATCGGCCATTGACGTTTCTTCACGCATGGCCAGCGAAGCGCGCTTTCGCAGCTTGTTCGATCAGGCGCCCGAGGGCATGACGCTGGTAAACGCCAGCGGGCATATGTTGTTTGCCAACCGCAGCATGGGTGAGCTTTTTGCCTGTCGACCTGAGCAACTGGTGGGCCAGCACGTGAACACCCTGTTGCCCGAGGCCCGGCGTGCCACGCACACGGAAGAGATGGGCAACTACCTGCATGCCCCCACCAAACGCGTGATGGCTGCGCGGCGCCAGCTGTCCGCGCGACGGCTGGACGGCAGCGAGTTCCCGGTGGAGGTGGCACTCAACCCCATCCCCGGCCGTGTCCCGCCCGAGATCTTGGCCACGGTGGTGGACATCACGGATCGGCTGGCCGCTCAGGCCGCCATGGAGGCCTCCCTGCAGGAGAAAACCTTGCTGCTCAACGAGGTGCACCACCGGGTCAAGAACAATCTGCAGATTGTCGCGAGCCTGCTGGAGATCCAGTCGCGCAGCGCGGGCGAGGCTGCCCGTGAAGTGCTGCGCGACAGCAAGAGCCGGGTGCGTGTGATCGCCCTGACACATCAGTTGCTGTACGAAGGCACCAACTTCGCCAATCTGGAGCTGGGGCCGTATCTGCGCAATCTTTCGCAGCTGCTCAAACAGACCTATCTGGGCGAGACCACGGGCATCGAGGTCGAAGTTCAAGTGCCGGATCAGGGCATGAAGATCGATCTGCAGCGGGCCATTCCCTGCGGGTTGATCGTCAATGAACTCGTGACCAATGCCTTCAAGCATGCGTTCATCGGTCGTGAGCACGGATCCATCCGCATCAAAGCCGGACAGGAGGGGGTCGATCGGGGTTTTCTGGATGTCGCCGATGACGGCGTGGGCATGCCCGCCGGCTTTGACGCGCCTGCGGCGAAGACCATGGGCTTCCAGCTGGTGCAGATGCTGGCGCAGCAGATTGGAGCCGACTATGTGCTGGAGACCGAGGCTGGCACCCGTCTGCGTTTCACGTTTCCCCTTGAGAGATCCATATGAGCCAGCCACTCCGCGACGTCCCCGTGCGTGTGCAGATCGTCGAAGACGAATCCATCGTGGCGCACGATCTGCGGCAAAACCTGGAATCCATGGGCTACACAGTGACGGGCATCGCAGCCAGCGAGCAGCAGGCTGTGGATCTGGCCGAGAGTGCCCGGCCCGACCTCGTGCTCATGGACATCAACCTGGGGCGCGGGGGCGATGGTACGCGCGCTGCCAGTCTGATCACGCAGCGCTTGCAGTTGCCCGTCATCTATCTCACGGCCTATGCCGGTGAAGACATCCTGCAAAAGGCCATCCAGGCGGCGCCCTATGGGTATGTGCTCAAACCTTTTGAGCCGCGCGAACTGAATGCCACCATCCGCGCGGCTTTGTCGCGCGTGGAGGAGGAGAAGAAGACCCGCAGGGCCGAGAAGCGCTTCCGCCTCGCGTTGGATGCGGCCAAGCTGGGCGTGCTGGAAATCGATGGGGGGCAGGGGCAGGTGGCGCTGGATGGGTTTCTGCCGTCCATCCTGTATGCGCCGACCCAGAGCTTTTCAGTGGATCGATCGGACTTCTTGGCCCATCTGGAGGATCCGGAGATCCAACAGCGCCTGCAAAGCATGCTGGTGTCTGGCGAGATGGTGCAGATCTGCGCCGCGTGGCGCGGTGAGGATCAGCGGCGCATCTGGCTCGAGATCCATGCCAGCTACTTTCCTGACGAAAACAAGGTCATCGGCATCCTGCGTGATGTGACGGAAAAGATCGAGGCCGAGGAGCATTTGCGCCAGGCGTCGGTGGTCTTTGAAACGGCCGGTGACGGCATCCTGATCCTGGACCAGGATCAGCGGGTGTGCATGGCCAACAGCGCGTTCCAGAAACTCACCGGTTGGCGTGTGCAGGAGGTGATCGGAAAACGTCCCGATGAATTCCTGCACACGGCCCGGGAGGGTGATCGCAAGGCCGCGGACGAAGACGCGCGTACGGAAGCACCGCACGTCGAGGTGACCTGCCGGCGCCGGGATGACTCCCTGTTCCCGGCCTGGGAGAACATTGCACCGGTGATGAACTCGGCCGGACATATCACGCATTACGTCCTGACGTTCTGCGACATCACGGCCTTGCGCAGCGCCGAAAGCAGGTTGTCCCATATCGCACTGCACGATGCGCTGACAGGTCTGGGCAACCGCCACCAGCTGGACATCTGCCTGCGCCACAACATCAGTCAGGCAAGCACCAGGGGCGGCAGTGACCATTTCGCCCTGCTGTTCATCGACCTGGATGGCTTCAAGAACATCAACGATACCCTGGGGCACAGCATTGGTGACGAACTCCTGATCGAGATCACGCGCCGCCTGAAGACGACGTTGCGCCAGGACGATATTGCGATCCGCATGGGTGGCGATGAATTCCTGGTGATTGTGGACGGCCTGCGGACCGCCGATGCGGCCGCTCCGCTGTGTCGCAAGCTGCTGGCCGCGGTGGCCGAGCCCATCCGGACCAGCATCGGGCAGACGGTGCGCACGACGGCGAGTATTGGCATCGCTCTGTTCCCGGAGCATGCCGATAGCGCCGATGAACTGATCCGCGCCGCCGACACGGCCATGTACGAGGCCAAGGAGAAAGGGCGCAATGGTTACGCCATCTTCTCCAAGAATCTCGCCAACCGGGCGCTGGAACGCATGCAGCTGGAGCAGGGCCTGCGCAATGCGATCGCCAACCACGAGCTGGAGCTGCAGTGGCAACCGGTGATCGATATGCGGGACGGCCGGGTCATCGGGGGGGAGGCGCTGCTGCGCTGGAATCATCCGGTTTCGGGACGGGTCAGCCCCGAGCGGTTCATTCCGGTGGCGGAGGAGACGGGGATGATCCTGGAGATTGGTGACTGGGTGCTGGAGCAGGCCAGCCGGCATGCGGCCGCCTGGGTGGCCGAGGGGCTGCAGTTCAAGCGCCTGGCCATCAACGTTTCCGCCAGGCAGCTGCAGCAGGAGGGGTTTGCCGAGCGCGTTCGGCGTACCCTGGTGCATCACCAACTGACGCCCGCCATGCTGGAGATCGAACTCACGGAGTCTTCCCTGCAGCGGGGCGAACTGGTCCAGATCTCCCTGCACAAACTTCGGGGCATGGGCATCCAGCTGGCGCTGGACGACTTCGGCACCGGTTTCTCGTCCCTGTCCATGCTGAAGTTCCTGCCGCTGGACCGGCTCAAGATCGACCGCAGTTTCATCCGTGATATTTCCACCGACCCCAATGACATGGCCATCGCCCGCACCATTGCCGCCATGGCCAGCACCCTGGGGCTGGCGGTGACCGCCGAGGGGGTGGAGACCGATATCCAGCGCAACATCCTGCTGGGACTGAACGTGCGTGAAGGCCAGGGGTGGCTGTACCACCCAGCCATGCCGGCAGACAAGTTTGCCGAGCTGCTGCGGTCGCAAAAAACGACGTGATCAAGCTCGAGGTCAGAGCCGCATCTGCTGTGGCAACCAGGTCACCAGGCCCGGCACGAACCAGATCAGCAGCACGGCCAGCATCATGAGCCCGAACATGGGCAGTGAGACACGGGCGATCCAGGGCAACTGGCGACCCGTCATGCCCTGGAGCACGAAGAGGTTGAAGCCGACGGGCGGCGTGATCTGCGCCATCTCGACCACGATGACCACGAAGATGCCGAACCACAGCGGGTCGATGCCGGCCTTCTGTGCCGTGGGCATGAGCACGCCCATGGTGAGCACGACGATGGAGATGCCGTCGAGGAAACAGCCCAGCACGATGAAGAACACGGTCAGTGCGAGCACGAGGCCGAAAGGACTCAGGCCGATGGAGCCGATCCACTCGGCCAGGTGGCGCGGCAGCCCGATATAGCCCATGGCCAGGGTGAGGAAGGCAGCGCCTGCGAGGATCAGCGCGATCATGCAGTACAGGCGCGTGGCGCCCAGCAGCGCGTCCCAGAAGGTGTGGCGGTCCAGCGAACCCTGCAGGCCCGAGAGGATGAGCGCGCCCACCACGCCCAGCGCCGCCGCCTCGGTGGCGGTGGCTATGCCGGCGTAGATCGAGCCCAGCACGCCAGCGATGAGCAGCAGCACGGGGATGAGGCTGCGCGAGGCGCGCAGCTTGGCGCCCAGGCTCATGGGCGGGTCGCGCGGCGGTACCTGGTCAGGATGGCGCAGGGCCCAGACCATGATGTAGCCCGAGAACAGCAGGGCCAGCAGGATGCCGGGGATCACGCCCGCGATGAAGAGCTGGGCGATGGAGACGTCGGCGGCGACGCCGTAGACGATCATGATGATGGAGGGCGGGATCAGCAGGCCCAGGGTGCCGGCGCCTGCCAGCGAGCCGATGGCGATGTCGTCGGGGTAGCCGCGCTGCTTGAGTTCGGGCAGGGTCATCTTGCCGATGGTGGCGCAGGTGGCCGCGCTGGAGCCCGAGACGGCGGCGAAGATGGCGCAGCCCGCCACATTGGTGTGCAGCAGGCGCCCGGGCAGGGCCTGCATCCAGGGCGCGAGACCACGGAACATGTCCTGGCTCAGCCGGGTGCGGAACAGGATCTCGCCCATCCAGATGAACAGCGGCAGGGCGGTGAGCGTCCAGCCCGAGGCCGAGCCCCAGATGGTCACGGCCATGGCGTCGCCGGCCGGGCGGGCCGAGAAGATCTGGATCGCGATCCAGGCCACGCCCGAGAGCGTGAGCCCGATCCAGACGCCGCTGCCCAGGATGAGGAAGAGCGCGGCGATCAGCAGCGCGGTGACGAGGAATTCATTCATTGCGCAGGGACTCGCCGTCGGTGGGGCTGGCGCGGCGGCCGCGCAGTTCGAGCCAGAGTTCGTCGAGCAGGGCCAGGGCGAAGATCACGCTGCCCACGGCCATGCTGAGCTGCGGGATCCACAGCGGCGTGGCGTCGTTGCCGGTGGAAATGTCGTGAAAGGCGTGTGACTGCCAGGCCAGTCGGCAGCTGTAGAGCGCCAGCAGCACGGCCAGTGCGCCGCCCAGGCCCAGGCTCCAGAGTTCAAGGGCGCGGCGCGCGCCGCCGTGTAGGTGCGTGAGCAGCAGGGTGACGCGAATGTGCTCGCCCTTCTTGAGCGTGTGCGCCAGCGCCAGGAAGCTGGCGCCGGCCATGAGGTAGCCGGCGTAGGCGTCGGTGCCGCGCACATGGAAGCCGAACTGCCGGCTCAGGATGGACAGCAGCACCATGCCCAGCAGGCCGATCATGCACAGCGCCGCCAGCACGGCGGCGCTGTGATAGAGCGCGTCGAGGATGCGTCGCAGCATCAGCCCCGGGCCTTACTTGCCGTAGGCGTTGACCAGGGTCGTGCCGTCGGCGCCGGCTTTTTCCAGCCACTCCTTGAGCATGACGTCGCCGATCTTCTTGAGTTCGGCCTTGAGCGCGGGTGAGGGCGTGACGACCTGCATGCCGTTGGCCGAGAGCTTGGCCAGGGTCTCGGTGTTGATGCGCTGGCTGGCGGCCAGGCCGCGCGCCTCGGCGGCAGCGGCGGCCTTGCGCACCGCGTCCTGCGCGGGCTTGTCCAGCGCGTCAAACGCCTTCTTGTTCACGATGATCGCGTTCTTCGGCAACCAGGCCTGGGTGTCGTAGTAGTACTTGAGGTGCTCGTAGAGCTTGCTGTCCACGCCGGTGGCGCCCGAGGTCATGGTGGCTTCGACCACGCCCGTGGCCAGGGCCTGCGAGAGCTCGGCGGCCTGCACGGTGACGGGCTGTGCGCCCACGAGTTCGGCGATGCGGCCGGTGGCCGGGCTGTAGGCGCGCCACTTCACGCCCTTGAGGTCGGCCACGCTGTTGATGGGCTTCTTGGTGTAGATGCCTTGCGGCGGCCAGGGCACGGCGTAGAGCAGCTGCATGCCCTGTTCGGCCAGCTTCTTCTCCAGCAGGGGCTTCTGGGCCTGGTAGAGCTTGACGGACTGGGCGTAGCTGTCGGCCAGGAAGGGCAGGCCATCGGCACCGTAGATCTGCCATTCGTTCTGGAAGTTGGCCAGCAGGATCTCGCCGGCCTGGGCCTGGCCGCCCTGCACGGCGCGCTTGATTTCAGGGGCCTTGAACAGCGAGGCGTTGGCGTGCAGCGTGATCTTGAGCTTGCCGCCCGTGGCCTGGTCCACCTCGGCGGCGAACTGCGCCATGTTCTCGGAATGGAAGTTGGTGGCCGGGTAGGCGGCGGCCAAGTCCCATTTGGTCTGGGCCAGGGCGTTGCCGCCAGCCAGGGAGAGGGCCAGCGTGAGGCTGGCCAGAGAGAAATGACGACGCTGCATGTTCACTCCAGGTGGTTGAAGGGTGTGGCAACTTTACGGGGGTCCCGCACATCGGGGCATAGGCATATTCCCTAAATGCTGATAAATTGTCAACAAATTGTTGTTGTATTTATCCCGTTTCACCAGAACAGGGCGCCATGCCCTGCAGGAGTGCTCCCCATGCCCAAGAAGCCCGCATCCGGTGCCGCTGGCAAGTCGCCCATCGTGTCCTCGGCCCATCTCGTGTCGCCGCGCAGCGCCGAGATGAGCGAGTTCGAGTTCGGCCTGATCGTCGCGGGCAATGCCTTCCACCGCTGGATCGTGCACTGCATGTCGGCCGCCGGCCTCAAGGACCTGACGCCGCTGGACGTGCTGGTGCTGCACCACGTGACGCACCGCGCGCGCAACAAGCGCCTGGCCGACATCAGCTTCATCATGAACGTCGAGGACACCCATCTGATCAACTACGCGCTCAAGAAGCTGCAGGGCCTGGGGGTTGTGGCCTCGAGCAAGAGCGGCAAGGAGGTGACCTATGCCGCCACCGAGGAAGGGCAGCAATTTGTGCAGCGTTACCGCGAGATCCGCGAAAGCTGCCTGATCAATGCGCTCAAGGCTGACGAGGGACTGAACCGCGACATCGGCGAACTGGCGCGCCTGCTGCGCGTGCTGTCGGGTGTGTACGACCAGGCGGCCCGCTCCGCTGCGAGCCTGTGAGGGAGAGGACGATGACAAATACAAAGACAAAGCGCTGGCAATTCTGGATCGATCGCGGCGGCACCTTCACCGACATCGTGGGCCGGCGGCCCGACGGCAGCCTGGTCACGCACAAGCTCTTGTCCGAAAACCCGGACCAGTACCGCGATGCGGCCGTGGCGGGCATCCGCCATCTGCTCGGTCTGAAGGCCGGCGAGCCCATCACGCCGGATCAGGTCGAGTGCGTGAAGATGGGGACGACCGTCGCCACCAATGCCCTGCTCGAACGCAAGGGCGAGCCCACGCTGCTGGTCACCACACGCGGTTTCCGCGACGCGCTGCGCATCGCCTACCAGAACCGTCCGCGCCTGTTCGACCGCCACATCGTGCTGCCCGAGTTGCTTTACAGCGCGGTAGTGGAAGCCGAGGAGCGCGTGGGTGCGCGCGGCGAGCTGGTGACGCCGCTGGACGAGGCAGCGCTGCGCCGCGACTTGCAGGCACAGTTCGATGCCGGTCTGCGCAGCGTAGCCATCGTCTTCCTGCACGGCTACCGCTACACAGCGCATGAAGAAGCGGCGGCGCGCATCGCGCGCGAGGTCGGCTACACCCAGGTCAGCACCTCGCACGGCACCAGCCCGTTGATGAAGTTCGTGAGCCGCGGCGACACCACGGTAGTCGACGCCTATCTCTCGCCCATCCTGCGCCGCTACGTGGACCAGGTGGCGGGCGAGATGCCGGGTGTGCGCCTCTTCTTCATGCAGTCCTCGGGCGGCCTGACCGATGCCCACGCCTTCCAGGGCAAGGACGCCATCCTCAGCGGACCGGCGGGCGGCATCGTGGGCATGGCGCGCACGGCCGAGATCGCGGGCATGGACCGCGTGATCGGCTTCGATATGGGCGGGACCTCCACCGATGTGAGTCATTACGCGGGGGAGTTCGAGCGCGAGTTCGAGACCCAGGTGGCCGGCGTGCGCATGCGTGCGCCCATGATGAGCATCCACACGGTGGCGGCCGGCGGTGGCTCCCTGCTGCAATACGACGGCGCGCGTTTCCGCGTCGGTCCGCAGAGCGCGGGCGCCAACCCCGGTCCGGCGAGCTACCGGCGCGGCGGCCCGCTGGCCGTGACCGATGCCAATGTGATGCTGGGCAAGATCCAGCCGCGCTTCTTCCCGCGCGTGTTCGGTCCCGCGGCGAACGAGGCGCTGGACGAGGCCGTGGTGCGCGTGAAGTTCGGCGAACTGGCGCAGCAGACCGGGCGCAGCGCCGAAGACGTGGCCGAAGGCTACGTCAACATCGCCGTGCAGCAGATGGCCAATGCCATCAAGAAGATCTCGGTGGCGCGGGGTTACGACGTGACGCGCTACACCCTGCAGTGCTTCGGCGGCGCCGGTGGGCAGCATGCCTGCCTGGTGGCGGATGCGCTGGGCATGACGCGCGTGCTGGTGCATCCGCTGGCGGGCGTGCTCTCGGCCTACGGCATGGGCCTGGCCGACCAGAACGTGATCCGCGAGCAGGCGGTGGAGCTGCCACTGGATGCCCAGGCCTTGCCGACCATCGCGGACAAACTCGATGCCCTGGCCCAGGCCGCTCGTGCCGAACTGGAGCGCCAGCAGCTCAGCGCCGCCGCCGTGCATGTGCAGCGACGTGTGCGCGTGCGTTACGAGGGCAGCGACTCGGCGCTGGTGGTGCCACATGGGGATCTGGTGGTCATTACGGCGGGTTTCGAGGCGGCCTACCGCCAGCGCTTCGCCTTCCTGATGCAGGGCAAGCGCCTGATCGTGGAAGCCGTCTCGGTGGAAGCCGTGGTGGCTGGCGATGCGCCGGACGAACCCCGGCACGAGGTCCATGTGGCGCGTGAGGTGCCGCGCCGTGAAACCGTGCGCATGTACTCGGGCGGGACTTGGCATGAAGCCGCGCTCGTGGTGCGCGAGGACTTGCGCGCGGGCGATCATATTGCAGGCCCCGCCATCATTGCCGAAAAAAATGCCACCACGGTGGTCGAGCCCGGCTGGGAGGCTGAACTCACGGCCCTGGACCACATCGTGTTGCACCGGCGTGTGCCGCGCGAGCAGCGCTACGCGGCCGGCACCACGGCCGACCCGGTGCTGCTGGAAGTGTTCAACAACCTCTTCATGAACATCGCCGAGCAGATGGGCCTGCAGCTGCAGAACACGGCCTACTCGGTGAACATCAAGGAGCGCCTCGACTTTTCCTGCGCCCTGTTCGATACCCAGGGCAACCTGATTGCCAATGCGCCGCACATGCCCGTGCACCTGGGCTCCATGGGCGAGAGCATCAAGACTGTGATCCGCGAGAACGCGGGCCGGATGCAGCCGGGCGACGTCTATGTGCTCAACGACCCCTACCACGGCGGCACGCACCTGCCCGACGTGACGGTGATCACGCCGGTGTATCTGGAGGGCAAGACGGAGCCTACTTTCTACGTCGGCTCACGCGGCCACCAGGCGGACATTGGTGGTACCACGCCGGGCTCCATGCCGCCTTTCTCGACGCGCATCGAGGAGGAGGGCGTGCAGATCCAGAATTTCAAGCTCGTGGACCGTGGCGTGCTGCGCGAGGCCGAGATCCTGGCCCTGCTGGCCAGCGGCGAGTACCCCAGCCGCAACCCGCAGCAGAACCTGGCCGACCTCAAGGCCCAGATCGCGGCCAACGAGAAGGGCGTGCAGGAACTGCGCAAGATGGTGGCCCAGTTTGGCCTGGACGTGGTGCTGGCCTATATGCGCCATGTGCAGGACAACGCCGAGGAATCGGTGCGCCGGGTGATCACACGCCTGAAGGATGGCGAGTTCACCCTGCCGCTGGACAATGGCGCGCAGATCCGCGTGGCCATCCATGTCGATACGCAGCAGCGCAGTGCCGAGATCGACTTCACGGGCACGAGTCCGCAGCAGCTCAACAATTTCAACGCGCCCACGGCCGTGTGCATGGCGGCCGTGCTCTACGTCTTCCGTACCCTGGTGGACGACGACATTCCGCTCAATGCGGGCTGCCTCAAGCCCCTCAAGGTCATCATCCCGCCCGGCTCCATGCTCAACCCGAACCCACCCGCGTCCGTCGTGGCGGGCAATGTGGAGACCTCGAGCTGCATCACCAATGCGCTCTACGGCGCTCTGGGGGTGATGGCGGCCAGCCAGTGCACGATGAACAACTTCACCTTCGGCAACGCGACCTACCAGTACTACGAGACCATCTCGGGTGGCAGCGGAGCCGGTGAGGGCTTCGACGGTACGTCGGTCGTACAGACCCACATGACCAACTCGCGCCTTACCGATCCCGAGGTGCTGGAGTTCCGCTTCCCCGTGCGTCTGCTGGGCTACGAGATCCGTCGTGGCTCGGGGGGCGCGGGGCGCTGGCGCGGTGGTGACGGCGGTGTGCGACGCGTGATGTTCCTGGAGGACATGACGGCCGGCATCCTCTCCAACGGGCGCAGGAACGGGGCTTTCGGCATGGCGGGTGGGCAGGCTGGACAGCCCGGCATCAACCGCGTGCTCCGAGCCGATGGCCGTGTCGAGGACCTGGGCCATATCGGCCAGGCGACCATGGCGTCGGGGGACGTGTTTGAAATCCACACACCCGGGGGTGGGGGTTACGGCGTCGCGGATTGAGTTGGCACGGGCCGTCTAAACTGGCGCCTTTGCGCGCAGAAGTGACGACCTGATGGATATCTTCTTTTTCCTGCCGCTCGCGCTCGTCGTGGGCTTCCAAGTGCTCAAGGCGAGGGACCAGCGCCGCCGCATCTATCTGCTGGGTGGCTATCTGAGCCAGTACCAGATCGAGAAGCTCATGGAGAACGTGAGCGATGGCTATCTGCGCGCGCTCGGCGAGAACGACGAGGAGCGCCGTTCGCAGATCTGGAGCCTGCTGGCCACGGCCGAGCAGGAGCTGGCCAGCCAGTTCCGCCGTTTCAGCGAGGACTTTTCCAAGGTCTGGAACGGGCAGACCCAGGTCAGCACCCTGGGCTTTGCCCTGCCCTACGGCGACAAGATCTTCCCGCGCCAGGCCTTCGACATGCGTCATCTCGTGGCCATCCATGCCGAAGGCATTGCCGCGGCGGCCGAGAACCGCCACCAGCTCTCGCAGCGCGACAAGGCTTACACCATGACGGCCGAGCTGCTGCTCATGCAGCACAGCTGCCACTGGTTCTGCCGTTCCAGGGCTGTGGCCTCGGCGCGCATGCTGGCACGGCATCAGACCAGTCACCAGCAGCTGATCGATGCCGTTTCGGCCGAGACGCGGCGGTCCTATCGCCAGCTCACGGGCTGCTGATCCGCTTGCATTTTGTAACGGGAACTCCCGTTAGACTTCTTTCTCCATCTCTCTGTTCGCATCTTCAGGAGTCTTGTCATGTCGACGAAAAAACTATTCATGCCCCTGGCCCTCTCGGCCCTGCTGCTGGGCGGCTGCTCCAGCACGATGATCGGTGAGCGTCTCGGTGCAGACCAGGTTGTGCTGGCCGACGCCACCCAGGTGAGCAAGTGCAAGTCGCTGGGGCGCACCACGCTGAGCGTCCTGTCGTCGCTGGGCCCGATCACGCGTAGCGCCGAGGCGGTGGAAGACAACCTGCTGCAGATGGCCCGCAACGAGGCCGTGGACAAGGGAGGTGACACTGTGGTCAAAGGAGCGTCCATGGAGTACGGCAAGCGCAGCTACGAGATCTTCAAGTGCAAGTGAGGTCCTGAGCGCCCATGAGAAAAGCCGGTGGGCTTGCGCCCACCGGCTTTTCTTTTGACGTGGTGCAGCGTCCTCAGACCAGACGGGCGAGCTCGCGCACGTAATGGCCCACACCGTCCTGCACGCTGTGAAACTCGTGGGTGCAGCCGGCCGCACGCAGCGCCCCCAGGTCGGCCTGGGTATAGCACTGGTACTTGCCGCGCAGGGCCTCGGGAAAGGGGATGTACTCGATCAGGCCGCGCGCGGCGATCTCCGCCAAGGGCAGGGCGCCCTCGCCCTGCAGGCCGCGCAGCGTGTTGACCACGGCGACGGCCACATCGTTGAAGGGCTGGGCGCGGCCCGAGCCGAGGTTGAAGATGCCGCTTTTCTCCGGATGGTCGAAGAACCAGAGATTGACGGCCACCACGTCGTCGACGAAGACGAAGTCGCGCATCTGCTCGCCACGCGCGTAGCCGCCGTAATCTCCGAAGAGCTTGACCTTGCCTTCGTTGCGGAACTGGTGGAACTGGTGGTAGGCCACACTGGCCATGCGGCCCTTGTGCTGCTCGCGCGGGCCGTAGACATTGAAATAGCGGAAGCCTGCGACCTGCAACTTGGCCTTCTCGAACTTCGTGCCGAGTTCGCGGCGCATGCGCTGGTCAAACAGCAGCTTGGAATAGCCGTAGACGTTGAGCGGTGACTCGAAGGCGGGCTCCTCGCGGAAGGTCTCGGAGCCGCCGTAGGTGGCCGCGGAGGACGCGTAGAGCAGGCGCGTTCCCTGCTGCTGGCAGGCCTGGAACAACTCGCACGAGAGCGTGTAGTTGTTGTCCATCATGTACTTGCCGTCCTGCTCCATGGTGTCGCTGCAGGCACCTTCGTGGAAGACGGCCTCGACCTTGCCGTAATAGCCTTCCTCAAAATTGGGATAGAAGTCGTCCAGGTCCACGTAGTCGGCGATCTCCAGATCGGCGATGTTGCGGAACTTGTCGCCCTGGCTCAGGTCGTCGACGACGATGATGTCGTCGATGCCGCGGGCGTTGAGGCCTTTGACGATGTTGGAACCGATGAAGCCGGCAGCGCCGGTGACGACGACTCGTGTCATGTTCTGTCCTTGAAGAGTGTTAGGCGCCGAACAGCTCGGCGTATCTGACGGTGGCCGTGCCGAACTTGCCGACCACGATGCCGCCGGCCTTGTTGGCCAGGGGCATGGCTTCGCGCAGCGGCAGGCCGGCGC
This sequence comes from Hylemonella sp., assembly GCA_046299695.1. Lineage (GTDB taxonomy): Bacteria > Pseudomonadota > Gammaproteobacteria > Burkholderiales > Burkholderiaceae_C > Hylemonella. Next base: position 155,860 of record JBKBHP010000006.1, on the reverse strand, counting down.
CCACAAGCGCGGCCAGGGTGGCGATCACGGTGTCGCCCGCACCGGTCACGTCAAACACCTCGCGCGCCTGGGCGGCCACGCTGGTCTCGCTGTCGGCCTCATACAGGGTCATGCCTTCCTCGCTGCGCGTGAGCAGCAGAGCGGTGAGGGCCAGCGATTCACGCAGCTTGCGTGCCTTGGCACGCAACTCGTCCTCGCTGCTCCAGGCGCCAACGACCTGCTGCAATTCGGCACGGTTGGGGGTGATGACGGTGGCGCCGCTGTAGCGCGAGTAATCCGAGCCCTTGGGATCGATCAGCACCGGCTTGCCCGCAGCACGCGCGTGTTCGATCATGTGGTGCACGTGGTCCAGGCCACCCTTGCCATAGTCGGAGAAGAGCACGGCGTCGTGTTGCGGCAGCAACCGCAGGAAATCGGCGGTCTGCGAGGCCAGCACCTCGCTCTTCGGGCTGTTCTCGAAGTCCAGGCGGATCAGCTGCTGCTGGCGCCCGATCACGCGCAGCTTGACCGTGGTCTGCAGGTCGGCGTCGCGTCCAAAGCAGGGGGTGATGCCGGTCTGGGCGACGAGTCTTTCCAGCGTGTGGCTGGCGTCATCGTCACCGACCACGGTGAGCAGCGTGGCCTTGGCGCCCAGCGATACGACATTGCTGGCCACGTTGGCGGCACCGCCGATGCGCAGCTCCTCGCGTGTGACGCGCACCACGGGCACGGGCGCCTCGGGGCTGATGCGGTCCACGGCGCCGTACCAGTAGCGGTCGATCATGGCGTCGCCGACGACGAGCACACGGGACTTGGCAAGTTGGGCTTGGGTGATCTTCATTGGCATGACGGAGGTGCTGATTGCCGAATTACAGCAGGCATGAAGAGGTCCAGCCGCGAAACGCCGTGGAACCGGCTGTGCCGGGCCACAGGGGGCGCCCCCTTGAGGGGGGTGGCGCAGCGCACGCAGTGAGCGGAGCCTGGGGGTGCTTCATAACTCTTCAACCCGGCGTGCGGGATAGCTGTCCCAGGCCTGGCAGCCCGGGCATTGCCAGAAATGCTGCTTGGCCTCGAAGCCGCAGGCGGCACAGCGGTAACGTGTGAGCGGCTTGACGGCGTGGTCCAGCGCGCGTTGGACCTGGGGGTGGAACTGCTCGTGTTCCAGCTGCTCGCCGGCCAGCCATTTGGCAGCGGCCACGAGCGAGGGTTCGCGCTCCAGATGGTGGGCGTACCAGTCGCGCGTGCTGGTGCTGCTGCTGCCGGCGGCGGCCTGCAGCGTGACCAGGGCCTCGAGCACGTCGAGCGAGGGCGTCTGCTCGTAGATCGCCTGCAGCCGGGCCAGCACGGTGACAGTGCGGCCGCTGGCGATGGCAGCCTGTGCCAGGGGCGGCGCGATCAGCGGCGTGGCACTCGGACAGGCCTGCAGAGCCTCCTCCAGCGTGGCGCAGGCCTCGTCGGGTTCCTTCTGCTGCAGTTGCAGGCGCGCCAGCTCGATGCGCGCCCGCGGTGCGGCCGGTGCGGTGCTGACGGCCTGTTGCAGCAGCTGCAAGGCGGCCGCGCTGTCGCCGCGTGCCAGCTCGGCCGCCGCCTGCTCGCACAGGTAGTGCGCCAGCCGGCTGCTGAAGCTGCCATGCTCGGCGTCTTCCAGCTGGCGTGCGATGGCCGCTGCCTGTGGCCAGTCGCGCGCGCGTTCGGCATTGGCCAGCCGCGCGAGCCGCGCCTGGGCCTGGAAGGGCGTGCCCTCCAGCTTGAGCAGGGCCGTATCGGCTCGGTCGAGCAGGCCAGCCTTGAGGAAATCCAATGCGAGCGCGTGCTGGGCGCGCTGGCGGTCGCCCTCGCTGAGGTCGGCGCGCGCGAGCAGGTGTTCGTGCACGCGCACGGCGCGCTCGTACTCGCCGCGGCGACGGAAGAGGTTGCCCAGGGCAAAGTGCAGCTCAGACGTATCGGGATCGCTCTGCACGGCCTCGATGAAGGCGTCGATGGCCTGGTCCTGCTGCTCATTGAGCAGGAAGTTCAGGCCGCGGAAGTAGGCCTTGGGGTTGCGGCGGTTTTCGATGCGCAGCTGGCGCAGGTCCAGGCGCGAGGCGATCCAACCCAGTACGAAGGCCGCTGGCAGGCCGAGCAGGATCCAGCTCAGGTCAAGATTCATGGGGCGGCTGCAGGGTGGAGAGGGCAAGCTGGCTGTCGGCGGCACCCTGGCGGCGAGCCAGACGCGCGGCACGCCGCTGCTTGAACCAGCGGGGCAGCATGGCCAGCACACCGGCTGAGAGGCCCAGGGCGAAGGCCGCGAGCACGACCAGCACCAGCGGTGCCGTCCAGACGTGACCGAAGAGCAGGTGCACGGTCACGGCCTGCTGATTGTTCAGGGCGAAGGCGAGCAGGGCAAAAAAAATGGCTGCCCGCAGTATCCACTTGAGCAGCCAAGTCAGTTGATTCATTGGTGGTCCCCGGGTGAGGGGATTCTAACGAGTGCGTGCGGCTTCAGTCTTTGGGATCCTGTGCCTGCATCTGGTGGGTGCGCTGATCCACCGCTTCACGCAGGGCCTTGCCCGGCTTGAAGTGGGGGACGCGCTTCTCGGGAATGGCCACGCTCTCGCCGCTGCGCGGGTTGCGCCCCATGCGGGGCGGCCGGCGATTGATGGAAAAACTGCCAAAGCCGCGGATCTCGATGCGGTGCCCGCGCACCAGGGCATCGTTCATCGCGTCCAGGATGGCCTTGACCGCGAACTCGGCATCGCGGTGGGTCAGCTGCCCGAAGCGGGCCGCCAGTTCTTCAACCAGGTCGGAGCGGGTCATGTGAGGTTGGGCGTTCGACGTTCAGTGTTGAGCGTGGGAATCGACGTGCTTGCACACGCTGACCCCGACGCTCAACGCTCAACCTCAGATCACTTCTCGTTGTTGTCCAGCTTGGCGCGCAGCAGGGCACCCAGGCTGGTCGTACCGGCGCTTTCGCGGGCCGACTGCTGGCTCAGGTTGGCCATGGCACCCTGCTCGTCGGCCAGGTCCTTGGCCTTGATCGACAGCTGGATGTTGCGGGTCTTGCGATCCACGTTGACCACGACGGCGGTGACTTCGTCGCCTTCCTTGAGCACGTTGCGGGCGTCTTCCACGCGGTCACGCGAGATTTCGCTGGCACGCAGATAGCCCAGGATGTCCTGACCCAGATCGATCTCGGCGCCACGGGCATCCACGGTCTTGACCTTGCCGCTCACGGTGGCACCCTTGTCGTTCACGGACACGAAGGTCGTGAAGGGGTCCTGGTCGAGTTGCTTGATGCCTAGGGAGATGCGCTCGCGGTCCACGTCCACGGCCAGCACGATGGCTTCCACTTCCTGGCCCTTCTTGTAGTTGCGCACGGCCGCTTCGCCCGGCTCGTTCCAGGACAGGTCGGACAGATGCACCAGGCCGTCGATGCCGGCCGCCAGGCCCACGAAGACGCCGAAGTCGGTGATGGACTTGATCGGGCCCTTGACGCGGTCGCCGCGCTTGGTGTTCTGCGCGAACTCCTGCCAGGGGTTGGCCTTGCACTGCTTCATGCCCAGGCTGATGCGGCGCTTGTCTTCGTCGATCTCGAGGACCATGACTTCGACTTCGTCACCCAGGGACACGATCTTGGAGGGGGCCACGTTCTTGTTGGTCCAGTCCATTTCAGACACGTGCACCAGACCTTCGATGCCCGGCTCGAGTTCCACGAACGCGCCGTAGTCGGCGATGTTGGTGATCTTGCCGAACAGGCGGGTGCTGGTGGGGTAGCGGCGGGACACGCCCATCCAGGGGTCGTCGCCCATCTGCTTCAGGCCCAGGGACACGCGGTTCTTCTCGGTGTCGAACTTGAGGATCTTGGCGGTGATTTCCTGGCCGGCCTGAACGACTTCGCTCGGGTGGCGGACACGGCGCCAGGCCATGTCGGTGATGTGCAGCAGGCCGTCGATACCGCCCAAGTCCACGAAGGCACCGTATTCGGTGATGTTCTTGACCACGCCCTGAACGACAGAACCTTCCTTGAGGTTCTGCATGAGCTTGGCGCGCTCTTCGCCCATGGAGGCTTCCACCACGGCGCGGCGGCTCAGCACCACGTTGTTGCGCTTGCGGTCCAGCTTGATGACCTTGAATTCCAGGGTCTTGTTCTCGTAGGGGGTCAGGTCCTTGGTCGGACGTGTGTCGACCAGGGAGCCGGGCAGGAAGGCGCGGATGCCGTTGACCAGCACGGTCAGGCCACCCTTGACCTTGCCGGAGGTGGTGCCGGTGACGAACTCGCCGGATTCCAGGGCCTTTTCCAGGGCCATCCAGGATGCCAGACGCTTGGCGGTATCGCGCGACAGGATGGTGTCGCCGTAGCCGTTCTCGATCGAGCCGATGGCCACGGACACGAAGTCGCCCACCTGCACTTCGAGCACGCCCTGGTCGTTCTTGAATTCCTCGATCGGGACGTAGGCCTCGGACTTGAGGCCGGCATTCACGACGACAAAGCCGTGCTCGACACGCACGACTTCGGCGGTGATCACTTCGCCCGGACGCATTTCGGTGCGTTGCAGGGATTCTTCAAACAGGGCGGCAAAAGATTCAGACATGTAAGTTCCTAGACCATCTGGGCGTCCACGGCGGCAGAGCCATGGCGTGACAGCCGCACCATTGCGACTGGGGGGTAGCTTTCGACGGTGGTTTGTGCGGATGTTCCGCGGGTTAAGTTATCGATCCAGCCGACCAAAGCGCTTGCTGCGCGAAGGGAGCCAGCTGGGCCCGTTCAACTGCTCAGACGGATCCGAACGGTTGTGTGCCCTGCCACCAGTCCAGCACGAGATCCACCGATGCTTCGATCGAGAGATCCGAGTTGTCCAGCAACCGGGCGTCCTGCGCCGGCTTGAGAGGCGCAACGCTGCGATGCATGTCGCGGGCGTCACGCGCTTCCAGATCGGCGCGAAGGGTTTCGAGTGTAGTCGAAATCCCCTTTGAAATCAACTGCTTATGGCGTCTTTCCGCTCTTTTTCCTGCGCTGGCGGTCAAAAACACCTTGAGCGGGGCCTGCGGGAAGATCACGGTGCCCATATCCCGCCCGTCGGCGACCAGGCCGGGCAGGCGGGCAAAGCTGTGTTGCAGGGCCACGAGGGCGGTGCGCACGGCGGGCAGGGCCGAGACCTTGGAGGCGTTCATGCCGCCTGCCTCGCTGCGGATGGCGGCGCTGACGTCCTGGCCGTCGAGCAGCACCTGGTCACCCTCGAAGCGCACGGGCAGGTGTCGGGCCAGGGTGGCGATGGCGGCCTCGTTGGCGGGCTCCAGGCTCAGACCGGCGTTCAGGGCCGCCAGGGCCGTCACGCGGTACAGCGCGCCGGAATCCAGCAGGTGATAGCCCAGGCGTTCGGCCAGGAGCGCGGCCAGCGTGCCTTTGCCGGAAGCCGTCGGGCCGTCCACGCAGAGCACCGGTATGGTGCCGGCCACGGGCGTGGCCACCGAGAACAGGGCCTCGAAATAGTCCGGGAAGGTCTTGGCCACGCACTTCGGGTCCAGGATGCGCACGGGCAGACGGGCCGGGTTGAAGGTGGCCAGCGAAAAGCACATGGCAACGCGGTGGTCGTCGTAGGTGTGGATGCTCGCCGCGCGCCAGTTCGCAGCCTGGGGCAGCGGCTGGATGCGGATGAAATCCGGGCCTTCCTCCACCGCGGCACCGAGCTTGCGCAGCTCCGTGGCCATGGCGGCGATGCGGTCTGTTTCCTTGACGCGCCAGCTGGCGATGTTGCGCAGGGTGCTCGGGCCGTCGGCGTAGAGCGCCATCACGGCCAGGGTCATGGCGGCGTCGGGAATGTGATTGCAATCGAGATCGATGGCCTTGAGCGGCCAGCTGCCGCGGCTGATCTCGAGCCAGTTCGGGCCGCCGGTCACGCGCGCGCCCATCTGGCGCGCGGCCTCGACGAAGCGGATGTCGCCCTGGATCGAGCTCTCACCCACGCCCTCGACCCGCACCGGTGCCGCCTGCTGGGCGGCGATGGCGCCCAGGGCAATGAAGTAGCTGGCCGAGGAGGCGTCGGCCTCCACGTGCAGCACGCCGGGCGACTGGTAGCGGCTGCCGGCGGGAATCGTGAAGCGGGCCCAGCCTTCGCGGTGCACCTGGATACCGAAGCGCTGCAGCAGATTGAGTGTGATCTCGATATAGGGTTTGCTGATCAGTTCGCCGACGACCTCGATCACGAGGTCCTGGCGGGCGACCAGGGGCAGAGCCATCAACAGCGCGGTCAGGAACTGACTGGAGACGTCGCCGCGCACCTGGATCGGGGCGTCCAGCTGGAGTCGCGGTTGGCCGACGCGTAGCGGGGGGTAGCCCTCGTTGCCGAGGTAGTCGATGGTGCAGCCTAGCGGGCGCAGCGCATCGACGAGGTCACCAATCGGGCGTTCGTGCATGCGCGGCACGCCCGAAAGCTCGAAGTCACCGCCCGCGATGGCCAGCGCGGCGGTCAGCGGGCGCATGGCCGTACCGGCGTTGCCCATGAAGAACTTGATCGGTGTCGCGGGCAGGCGGCCTGCGATGCCGTCGATCACGACGGTATGGCCGTTCTGCTGCACGCCGCAGCCCAGCTGGCGCAGCGCAGCCAGCATCACGCGCGTGTCGTCGGAGTCCAGCAGATCGTGCAGCGTCGTGCGGCCTTCGCACAGGGCCGAGAGCAGCAGCACACGGTTGGAAATGCTCTTGGAGCCGGGCAGCAGCACCCGGCCATGCGCGCCGACCAGCGGCGGCAGATCGAGGAACTCGGTCGCGTACATCGGGGCCGACGCGCGCCTTCAGCGGCGGTTCTTGTTCATGCTCCAGTGCGCGCGGGTGTCGCTGGCCTGGGCGATCAGCTCCTCGAGCGCCTCGGCGTTGCCGTTGGAGATCATGAGTTCCAGCGCCTGCAGGTTGCGCTGGAAATGCTTGGACTGTGTCAGCAGTTCCTCGCGGTTGGAGATCAGGACGTCGCGCCACATCTGCGGATCGCTGGCAGCGATGCGCGTGAAGTCGCGAAAGCCCGGGCCGGCCAGCGCAAGAAAGTCCTTGCCCTGTCCCTGGCCGGCGATGGAGTTCATCAGCGCGAAGGCGATCAGATGGGGCAGGTGGCTGACGGCCGCAAAAGCCGCATCGTGCGACTCGGGCGTCATCTTGAGCACGCTGCAGCCCAGGGCCGACCAGACGTCGATGGCCTGCTGCACCTGGGCGGCGTGGGTGCGCTCGATGGGCGTGAGGATGATCTGCTTGCCCGAGTAGAGATCCGGGTCGGCGTGTTCCACGCCAGCCACTTCCTTGCCGGCGATGGGGTGGGCCGGCACGAAGGAGCCGACCTGCTCGCGCAGGGCGCGGCGGGCCGCGTCGACCACGTCGCGTTTGGTCGACCCGACGTCCATCACCAGCATCTGCGGCGTGACCAGATGCTTGATGGCCTTGAAGGTGGCTTCGGTGGCCGAGACCGGCACGGCGATCAGCACGATGTCGGCGCCCGAGACGGCCAGCAGGGCCGAGGGGGCTTCGACGTCGATCACGCCGAGCTGACGCGCACGCTCGGTGGTCGAGGGCGATTTGCTGTAGCCGACCACGCGCTTGACCAGACCGGCGCGCTTGAGCGCGAGCGCAAAGGAGCCGCCCATGAGGCCGCAACCGATCAGACCGAGCTGTTCAAACATCATTCACTTACCGGGTAGGAGCCCAGAACCTTGTAGAACGCGCACAGGCCTTGCAGTTCCTGCAGCGCAGCGACGACATGGGGCTGGGAGATGTGGCCCTGGATGTCGATGTAGAAATAGTATTCCCATTGGCCCGAGCGCGCGGGGCGGGACTCGAAGCGGGTCATGGAGACGCCGTGCTTTTTCAACGGAACCAGCAGGTCGTGCACCGCGCCCGGACGGTTGGGCACCGAGACGATGAGGCTCACGCAGTCCCGACCCGAGGCTTCGGGCGCGGGCAGGGTCTGCGGCAGGCAGACCACGGCAAAGCGCGTGCGGTTGTAGGCGTCGTCCTGGATGGCGTGAGCGACCACATGCAGTCCGAATTCGCTGCCCGCGCGCTCGCTGGCGATGCCGGCCCAGGCCGGGTTGGTCGCGGCCAGACGCGCGCCTTCAGCGTTGCTGGCGGCGGCGTGGCGTTCGGCATGGGGCAGGTGGGTGTTGAGCCACTGCTGGCACTGGGCCAGCGCCTGAGGGTGGGCGTAGACGGCCGTGATGCCCTCGAGCGAGTCGCTCTGGCGCAGCAGGTTGTGCCGCACCAGCAGGCTGGTCTCGCCGATCACGTGCAGCGGCGAGGTCAGGAAGAGGTCGAGCGAGCGCGAGACCATGCCCTCGGTGGAGTTCTCCATGGGGACCACGCCGTACTGGGCACTGCCCGCGGCCGTGGCGCGGAAGACCTCGTCGATACTGCCGCAGGGCATGCGCTCGATGCTGGAGCCGAAGAACTGCAGGGCGGCCTGTTCGCTGAAAGTGCCGGCCGGGCCGAGGTAGGCCACGCGCTGCGGCGCTTCCAGGGCGCGGCAGGCCGACATGATTTCGCGCCAGATGCTGGCCACACTCTCGCGCTTGAGCGGTCCGGGGTTGCCGGACTGCAGGCCGGTGATGACCTGGGCTTCGCGTTCGGGGCGGAAGACGGGCGAGCCTTCGACCTTCTTGATCTCGCCGACCTCGTGCGCCAGGCTGGCGCGGCGGTTCAGCAGGGCCAGCAACTCCTGGTCCAGGGCATCGATCTGGGTGCGCAATTCGGGGAGGGTCTTGGCCATGGATCAGCTTTGCGTGCGCTCGAATTCTCGCATGTAGGCCACCAGGGCCTGCACGCCTTCGAGCGGCATGGCGTTGTAGAGGCTGGCGCGCATGCCGCCGACCGACTTGTGGCCCTTGAGCTGCAGCAGGCCCGCGGCCCTGGCCCCGGCCAGGAAGGCCTCGTTGCGCGATTCGTCGCGCAGGAAGAAGGGCACGTTCATGCGCGAGCGGCAGTCCTTGGCCACCTTGTTCACGTAGAACTGGGACTGGTCGATGCAGCTGTAGAGCAGCTCGGCCTTGGCGATGTTGCGCGCCTCGATGGCCGGTACACCGCCCAGCTTCTTGAGCCACTGGAAGATCAGGCCGGCCATGTAGATGGCGTAGGTCGGCGGCGTGTTGAACATGGACTGGTTGTCCGCGACGATCTGGTAGTCGAAGGCGCTGGGGCAGGCGGGCAGGGCGTGGCCGAGCAGGTCCTCGCGGACCACGACCAGCGTCAGCCCGGCCGGACCGATGTTCTTCTGCGCGCCGCCGAAGGCCAGGCCCACGCGTGACCAGTCCACGGGGCGCGAGGCGACCTGGGAGGAGAAGTCGATCACCAGCGGAGCATCCGAGCCCAGCGCCGTCAGGTCGGGCAGCGTATGAAACTCGACGCCGTGGATGGTCTCGTTGGAGCAGATGTGCACATAGCTGGCGTCCGGGCTGAGCTTCCAGCTCCCGGGATCGGGCAGTTGCGTGAAACCGTGGTCCTCGCCGGTGGCGGCCACGTTCACCTGGCAGTACTTGCGCGCTTCCTTGATGGACTTCTGGCTCCAGCTGCCCGTCAGCACGAAATCGGCCTGGCCGCCACGCGACAGGTTGAGGGGCACGATGGCGTTTTCTGCCAGCCCACCGCCCTGCATGAAGAGGATGCGGAAGTTCTTCGGCACCGCGAGCAGCTCGCGCAGGTCGGCTTCGGCCTGCTCGTAGATGCTGACGAACTCCTTGCCGCGATGGCTCATCTCCATCACGCCCATGCCGCTGCCGTGCCAGTCCAGCATTTCGCTGGCGGCCTGCTGCAGCACTTCGGGGGCGATGGCGGCCGGACCGGCCGAGAAGTTATAGGGCCGCTGCATCAGGAAGCGTCTTCTGCCGCGTCGCCCGGTTCGTTCTCGCCCTCACTGCCGTTGGCATCGTTCTCGACGATGCGTTGCAGGCCGCTGAGCTGGGCGCCGTCGTCGAGGGCGATCAGGGTCACGCCCTGGGTGGCGCGGCCGAGCTCGCGGATCTCGGAGACGCGGGTGCGCACCAGCACGCCCTTGTCGGTGATCAGCATGATCTCGTCGTCGGTATGCACCAGGGTGGCGGCCACGACCTTGCCATTGCGCTCGCTCTGCTGGATGGCGATCATGCCCTTGGTGCCACGGCCGTGGCGGGTGTACTCGGTGATGGGCGTGCGCTTGCCGTAGCCGTTCTCGGTGGCGGTCAGCACGCTTTGCTGTTCGTCCTCGGCCACCAGCATGGCGATCACGCGTTGGCCGTCTTCCAGCATCATGCCGCGCACGCCGCGGGCGTTGCGGCCCATGGGGCGCACGTCGTCCTCGTCGAAGCGCACGGCCTTGCCGCCGTCGCTGAAGAGCATGACGTCGTGCTTGCCGTCGGTCAGCGCCGCGCCGATCAGGTAGTCACCCGGGTCCAGGTCCACGGCGATGATGCCGGCCTTGCGCGGGTTGGAGAACTCATCCAGCGTGGTCTTCTTGACCGTGCCCATGCTGGTGGCCATGAACACATAGTGGTCGGCCGGGAAGCTGCGGTTGTCGCCGGTCAGCGGCAGCACCACGGTGATCTTCTCACCCTCGGCCAGCGGGAACATGTTGACGATGGGGCGGCCGCGCGAACCGCGCGAGCCCGCGGGCACTTCCCAGACCTTGAGCCAGTAGAGACGGCCGCGGTTGGAGAAGCACAGGATGTAGTCGTGTGTGTTGGCGATGAAGAGCTGGTCGATCCAGTCGTCTTCCTTGGTGGCGGTGGCCTGCTTGCCGCGGCCGCCGCGCTTCTGCGCGCGGTATTCGGACAGGGGCTGGCTCTTGATGTAGCCGCTGTGGCTGAGCGTCACCACCATGTCGGTCGGGGTGATCAGGTCTTCGGTCGCCAGATCCTGGGCGTTGTGCTCCACCTGGCTGCGGCGTGCGCCGAGCTTGGTCTGGCCGAACTCCTGCTTGATGGCACCGAGTTCCTCGCCGACGATGACGGCCACGCGGCCGGGCTTGGCCAGGATGTCGAGCAGGTCCTCGATCTCGGCCATGACTTCCTTGTACTCGGCGACGATCTTGTCCTGCTCCAGGCCGGTCAGGCGCTGCAGGCGCATCTGCAGGATTTCCTGCGCCTGCGTGTCGGACAGGCGGTACAGGCCGTCACTGCCCATGCCGTAGCCCTTTTCCAGGCCCTCGGGGCGGTAGTCGTCGGCATTGACCACGCCGCCGTCGGCACGGGTGCGCGTGAGCATCTCGCGCACCAGCTTGCTGTCCCAGGGCCGGGCCATGAGCTCGGCCTTGGCCACTGGCGGGGTGGGCGCATTGCGGATGATGGCGATGAAGTCGTCGATATTGCCCAGCGCCACGGCCAGACCCTCGAGCACATGGCCGCGCTCGCGCGCCTTGCGCAGGTTGAACACCGTGCGGCGGGTCACCACTTCACGGCGGTGGTCCAGGAAGACCTCGATCAGGTCTTTCAGGTTGCACAGCTTGGGCTGGCCGTTGACCAGCGCCACCATGTTCATGCCGAAGGTGTCCTGCAGCTGGGTCTGCTTGTACAGGTTGTTGAGCACGACCTCGGGCACTTCGCCGCGCTTGAGCTCGATCACCACGCGCATGCCAGACTTGTCGGACTCGTCCTGGATGTGACTGATGCCCTCGATCTTCTTCTCGTGCACCAGCTCGGCGATGCGCTCCAGCAGGGTCTTCTTGTTGACCTGGTAGGGCAACTCGTCGACGATGATGGACTGCCGCTGGCCCTTGTCGATGTCCTCGAAATGGCAGCGTGCGCGCATCACCACACGGCCGCGACCGGTGCGATAGCCTTCCTTCACGCCCTGCATGCCGTAGATGATGCCGGCGGTGGGGAAGTCGGGGGCGGGGACGATCTCCATCAGTTCGTCGATGGAGGCCTCGGGGTTGCGCAGCAGGTGCAGGCAGGCGTCGACCACCTCGTTGAGATTGTGCGGGGGGATGTTGGTGGCCATGCCCACGGCAATGCCGCCCGAGCCGTTGACCAGCAGATTAGGCAGGCGGCTGGGCAGGACCAGGGGTTCTTTCTCGGAGCCGTCGTAGTTGGGACCGAAGTCGACGGTTTCCTTGTCAATGTCGCCCAGCATCTCGTGGGCGATCTTGGCCAGGCGGATTTCGGTGTAGCGCATGGCGGCGGCGTTGTCGCCGTCGACGGAGCCGAAGTTGCCCTGGCCATCCACCAGCATGTGGCGCATGGAGAAGTCCTGGGCCATGCGCACGATGGTGTCGTAGACTGACTGGTCGCCGTGCGGGTGGTACTTACCGATGACGTCGCCTACGATACGCGCTGACTTCTTGTAGGCGCGGTTCCAGTCGTTGTTGAGCTCGTGCATCGCAAACAGGACCCGGCGATGCACAGGCTTGAGGCCATCCCGCGCATCGGGCAGGGCCCGGCCGACAATCACGCTCATGGCGTAGTCAAGATAGCTGCGGCGCATCTCCTCTTCGAGGCTGATGGGCAGGGTTTCCTTGGCGAATTGGGTCATGGGGGAGGGGCGCTCAAGCTTGGGCAATCCGCGATTCTAAAGTCCCGGCCATGTGGCATGGCTGCAACAGGCTCTGCGCAGGCCCTGCCGACGCGCCTTGCGGCACGGCGCGTGAGGTTGACCCTTGTAACTGATATGGCACAATGGCCTCGACAGCCGGGTGGCGCTCGAATTTTGCGGGCGCTTCCTTTTTTTTCCGCCGTGCCGCTCAGGCCCCTTTCCGCTAGAGGAGAACCATGAAGAAACTGAATTCCGTGGCAGCCCTGTTTGCTGCAGTCGCACTCGTGATGGCCGGTTGCGCGTCCACCCCCGAGCCCACCCCGGCCCCGCAAGCGGCTCCTGCTGCCCCGGCTCCGGCACCCGCTCCGGCTCCTGCCCCCGCGCCTGCTCCCGCCGCCGCTCCCAAGGCTCCCCCGCCGCCGGCTGCTGTCAAGGTGACCTACGCCGCTGACACCTTCTTCGACTTCGACAAGTCCGTGCTCAAGGCCGATGCCAAGGCCAAACTGGACGATCTGGCCGGCAAGGTCAAGGGCATCAACCTGGAAGTCATCATCGCTGTGGGTCACGCCGACTCCATCGGTACCGATGAGTACAACCAGAAGCTGTCCGTGCGCCGTGCCGAAGCGGTGAAGGCCTACCTGACCTCCAAGGGCATCGACAAGAACCGCGTCTACACCGAAGGCAAGGGCGAGAAGCAGCCTGTGGCTGACAACCGCACCTCCGAAGGCCGCGCCAAGAACCGCCGCGTGGAAATCGAAGTGGTCGGTACCCGCCCCAACAAGTAATCAGCTGATTGCTTGACTGACAAACCCCGCCTCGGCGGGGTTTGTTGTTTGCAGCGCCTCGATTCCTGCGTGCTGTCGGATAATCGGTCCATGACGACGACCGTGAATGCCGATCCGGCCGAGCTGGCCAAATTCTCCGAACTCGCCCACCGCTGGTGGGACCCCGAGAGCGAGTTCCGTCCCCTGCACCAGATCAACCCGCTGCGGCTGGACTGGATCAACGGCCTGGCGCCGCTGGCCGGCCGGCAGGTGCTGGACGTGGGCTGTGGCGGCGGCATCCTGTCGGACGCCATGGCGCGCAAGGGCGCCACGGTCACGGGCATCGACCTCTCGACCAAGGCGCTCAAGGTGGCCCAGTTGCACGCGCTGGAGGCCGCAACGCCCCATGTCAGCTATCGCGAGATCAGCGCCGAGGCGCTGGCCGCAGAGCGCCCGGCAAGCTTCGACGTGGTGACCTGCATGGAGATGCTCGAGCACGTGCCCGACCCGGCCTCGGTCGTGCAGGCGTGCGCCACGCTGGTCAAGCCCGGGGGCTGGGTGTTCTTCTCCACCATCAATCGCAACCCCAAGTCCTTCCTGTTCGCCATCGTCGGCGCCGAGTACATCCTGAACCTGCTGCCGCGCGGCACGCATGAATATGCAAAGATGATCCGCCCCAGTGAACTGGCGCGCGCTTGCCGTCAGGCCAGGCTGGACCTGGTGGGCACGCGTGGCATGGAATACAACCCGCTGACGCGCCGCTACTGGCTCAGTGCGGACACCAGCGTCAACTACCTCTTGGCCACGCGCAAGACGGGGTCGTGACGATGCGTTTCAGCGGTATCGAGGCCGTCCTTTTCGATCTGGACGGAACCCTGATCGACAGCGCCCCGGATCTGGGCGCCGCTGCCGACCAGATGCGCACCGACCGTGGCCTGCCACCTTTGCCTCTGGAGCGCTACCGCCCCATGGCCGGCGCCGGTGCGCGCGGCATGATCGGCGTGGCCTTCGGCCTCACGCCGGAGGACCCGGGCTACAACGCGCTGCGCGAAGAGTTCATGGCCAACTACGAGCGTTGCATGACGGCGCGCACCTACGCCTTCGCCGGCATCCCCGAGCTCATCGAGCAGTTGCTGCAGCGCGAGCTGGCCTGGGGTGTGGTGACGAACAAGATCGAGCGCTTCACCCTGCCGCTGACCGGGGCCATGCCGTTGTTCGCCAGTGCGGGCGCCATCGTGGGCGGTGACACCACACCGCATCCCAAGCCCCATCCTGCGCCGCTGTTCGAAGCGGCACGCCGGCTCGGCCTGGAGCCGCAGCGTTGCCTATACGTGGGGGACGACGAGCGCGACATCGTGGCCGGGCTGGCCGCGGGCATGGGCACGGTTGCTGCCACCTATGGCTATCTGGGGGCCAAGGGGGATGTCAGCGCCTGGGGCGCGCACGCCAGCATCAATTCTCCGACCGAGCTCTTGCAATTGCTGATTACGGCCTAAAATAGATGGCTCAGGGGCTGCACTGGTTTCGACGTGGGTTCGGACGCGTGGCAGGGCATGTCGAGGTTCTGTTACCTCGTAAAACCGCAGAAAAAAACTAACTGCAAACGACGAACGTTTCGCACTCGCCGCTTAATTCGGTGAGCCTTGCAACAGTTGGCCGATAGGCTGGGCAAGGGGGCGTAAGCCTCCCGGCTGCAAGGGAACTCATATTGGCTGGTCTGCATCCGGGTGCCTTGGGTGTGGACGAGATTCAAGGGCACTGGTCTGATGCGTAGCGTGTCGCTGCGCGACGCATCGGGCGAGACACAAATCAGACGACTACACATGTAGAACTGTACGAAGAAGGCTTGCGGACGGGGGTTCAAATCCCCCCAGCTCCACCATACACAAGGGCTCGGATAATCTCCGGGCCCTTTTTGCCTACGGCGAAACTTCGTTTTCTTGCCTGAAATCCCCGCGCCACGCGGGGTTCTGGCCACCTGTGCTGCGGGCGGCCTGCTGCCGAAACGCCTGAAATCGGCCGCTTTCTCTGCCAGAGCCGTCTCTATTCTCCGTTTCGCCTGCGGGTAGGCGCAGATGGCGCTCTAGCAAAATCAACAACTTACGCGCGCCGGTTCATCGTCAACCAAGGCTGCCGGTCACCACCGCAACTAGACGGCGTGCGTCACTTGTACTAACATTGCGGCAGTTGATCTAACAAAAGAGGTGCTGCCATGACTGCCGTTACATCGTCGCCTTCCGCCCGCTCTGCCCGACTTGGGCTGCGCGCTACCCCCGAACAGGAGGTGGTGCTGCGCCGTGCCGCCGAGGTGGCCCACAAATCGCTGACAGACTTCATCCTCGACAGCGCGTGCCTGGCTGCCGAGCAGACCCTGCTGGACCAGCGCCTGTTCATGGTCTCGGGCAGCCAGTACCAAGCGCTGATGGATCTGCTGGATCGCCCCGAACAGGCCAACGAGGGGTTGCGTGATTTGTTTGCCCGCAAGGCGCCCTGGGATACGAAGTGACGTTGCGCGCACCGGAGCCTCTGGCCGCGCAGCATCGGCTGGAAGGTTTTGATTGCGGCAAGCCCGCGTTGAATGACTGGCTGTTGCGCCACGCCCGCCAGGCGCAGGGCAGTGGCTCGGCCAAGACCTTTGTCGTTGCCGAGGACGATGGCCGCGTGGCGGGCTACTTTAGCCTGACCGTGGGACAAGTCGACACGCTGGAGGCGCCGGAGCGCATTCGCAAGGGGATGGGGCAATACCCGTTGCCGGTGGTGATTCTGGCGAGGCTCGCTGTCTCGGTGGTGGACCAGGGGCGAGGTATAGGCTTTGGCCTGCTGCAGGACGCGATTCGCCGCACGATGCTGATTGCCGAACAGGCCGGCATCCGTGCCATGCTGACCCACCCCATCGATGAAGAAGCGGCGAGGTTCTACACCCGGTTCGGGTTCATCGCGTCACCGCTGCGCGAACAGCAATTGTTGCTGCTCTTGAAGGACGCCCGTCACTGGGTCCGCTGAACCATGACCATCGAATCACTGCCCACTTTTACCAAGCCGGCCCGCCAGCGCTGGGATTCCATCCCTGCCGACATTCGCCAGCGGCTGCTGTCCAACGTCTGGTGCGGCCAGTGCCGTTTTGAGACCACGATCACCAATTTCAGCGGCACCATCAAGGGTGGCGACTTGCTGCTGGTGGGCCAATGCGCCGAATGCCGCAGTGATGTGGCACGGGTGATCGAGGGCTCGTAACCCGTTCAGGCGTCAAACCCCGCCACCACCTCCCGCTGCGCCGCCCAGTCAGTCGGCAGCGGATTCCGCTGGAACCACAGCAGGCTCATGCACCGGGGCTGCTGCCCGGCCAGGATGCTCTGGATGATGGCCGGCTCCAGCAGCGTCAGACGCAGCAGCTCGTTGACCGTCGAGTGGTGCAGGCCTTCGCGCTCGGCGATTTCGCTGCCACTGCCGACCACCCCATCGTCGAGCAGTTGCTGCCAGTAGAAGGCCCGCGTCAGTGCCACCAGCAAGGGCTGGTCAATCTGGCTGGCGACCTTGCCCGGCGACTCGACCGCCCCATCCGGCCGCACCACCACCTTGCTGGCGCCGCGCTTCCGGATCTTCAGCGGGATGAAGGTGGACAGCTTGACCTGGCCGCCATCCCGGCGTTCGCGGGCGATTGCTGCCCCCAACGGCTGCACTTTCGGCTTCATGCCTCCACCTCCTGCTGTTCCCATTCCTGCAATTCCGCACCGATGCTGCCGGGCATCAGTTCCCCGGCCAGTTCCTGCCAGCCCTGATCGCGCCAGATGATTTCCAGCCCGCCGTCGGCAATCACCACGCGCTCGATCAGCAACTGCGCCAGTCGACACTGTTCAACGGGGAACAGCTGTTGCCACAGGCCCGCCAGATTTCGCATCGGTAAGACCACCTCGGGCTCCGACAGGTCTGGGCGGGTTGTTCGAATCCGATCCCACACCGACTGCACGATGTGCGGTGCTGATAGCGCCGCTACGATCTGCTGGGTCACCAATTCCTCAATGGGCACCGCCGGTAGTGGCCCATGCTGGCTGGCCCACGCACCAAAGCGCCGGTGCTTGATCGGCGTGTAGTAGCGGTAGGTCTTGCCCTTCTTGACGGTGTAGCTGGGCACCAGCCGTTCACCGTCGGGCGTGAACAGCAGGCCGCGCAACAACACCGGTTCCCGCTGGCGGTCGTTGGTTTCGCGCCGCCGTTCGATGCCATCGGTGGCGATCAGTGCGTGCGCGGCATCCCACTGCGCCTGCGTCACGATGGCCTGGTGCTGGCCGGGGAAACTCTGCCCCTTGTGGACGATCTCCCCCAGATACATCCGGTTGTGCAGCATCTTGTAGAGGGTCTGCTTGGTGAAGGGCTTGCCGCCCTTGGTGACCACGCCCTCGGCACCGTAGGCCTTCGCCATCAACGTGGCCGAGCGCACGGTCACGAAGTCATCAAAGATGCGGCGCACCAGGGCAGCCTCGACCTCATTGATCACCAGCAGACGGTTATCAACGTCATAACCCAGCGGCAGCGGCCCGCCCATCCACATCCCCTTGGCCTTGCTGGCGGCGATCTTGTCGCGGATGCGTTCGCCGGTGACCTCGCGCTCGAACTGGGCAAAGGACAGCAGCACGTTGAGCATCAGCCGGCCCATCGACGTGGCCGAGTTGATCTGCTGCGTGACGGCGCTGAAGCTGACCCGGTGGCGGTCAAACACATCGATCATCCGCGCGAAATCGGCTAACGAGCGCGACAGCCGGTCGATCTTGTAGACCACCACGATGTCGACCTTGCCCATCTGGATGTCGGCCATCAGGCGGCGCAGGGCGGGCCGTTCCATGTTGCCGCCGGAGAAACCGCCATCGTCGTAATCATCGGCCACGGCGATCCAGCCCTCGTGGCTCTGGCTTTTGATGAAGGCGTGCCCGGCTTCCTTCTGGGCATCAATGGAGTTGAAGGACTGGTCCAGCCGTTCGTCGCTGGAGACGCGGCAGTACACCGCGCAGCGTTTCGGTGGCGCAAGCAGGGGCGCGTTCATTGACCGTTCCCCTTGCCATCGCGCAGACCAAAGAACTTCGGCCCGTTCCAGCGCGTGCCCGTGATGTGGCGCGCCGCCGCCGACAGGCTCTTGAACACCTGGCCATCCAGGGCATACAGACCATCGGGCGTGACCGTCACGCGGTACTCACGCTCATCCCATTCCCGGATCAGCGTGGTGCCAGGCATCAGGAGGGTTTGCGCGCTGCGACCGGCGGCTGACTTGATCTTGGAATGCTTGGTACCGGCCTCAACCAGCATCTTGCGGATGTTGGTGGGCAGCGCGCCGTAGGCCAGCTCCTGGATGCGGTAGGCCAGGCGCGATTCGACGTAATTGCGGTTGCGGTGGCTGGGCCGCCGTGGAAAGTGCTGATCCCACAGCGCCCAGAGCTCAGTCATGGGTAAGGATGGCAGCGCGGCCAATTGGGCCGAGATGCTGCCGTTGTGGGTGTCCGTCATTATTTGCTCCTGTGGTTGAGACAGGTCCATGAACGCGCTGTGGCGACCAGAAGCCAAGTCAAAACGCGCTCTTTCGATCAGGTGGTAACCGGTAACCTCGGGTGGTAACCCGGTTTCAGGTTCTGTCGCTGACGGGGCAGCGCGCTCGCGCCCCCCGTATGGGTTTCTCTGAAGGAAGGACCCCTTTCAGCGGCGGCGTGTTCGTTGCCGCTGCCATGGGTATTTGCGTTGCCGTCTCCGCCACCAGCGCTCCAGCCGAAAGGTCAGGCGCAGTGCGGCCAGCAGCCAGCGCTCCCACCACACCCGCTCCCGACGGCGCAGTACCGGGCGGCGCAGCCTCCGCACCGGTGCAAAAGCCTCACGACCCGGCGTCGTCCACGTCGGGGGGTCTGGTGCCGTGTTGTCCGTCCATGGCGTGACGGGGCGTGCGTCAGCGGCGTGCGCGGCCAGTGGCCATGGCTGCTGTCGCACCGGCAGTCGATCCAGACCTTCTGGCCTGGGTGCAATGCGCGGCGACAGCGGCCCGAAACGATCCGGCAGGCGCTGACGGGAAGGCTGGATTTCCAAGGCAGCACCCCTCACACATCCACGCGCACGACGGTCGACAGCCCGTGGCCGGGGTCGAGATGTTTCTTCGGCGGATCGGGATCGGGCGCGTAGATGCTGCGCTCATCGCCTTTGGCCTTGGGGTGGTACACCTTCAGGCCCCAGCCGTCGAAGCCCGCGCTGCGCAGGGCGTTGTCCAGTGCCGCGATCAGTTCGTTGTCGGTGCGGGTGAACTGATCATTCAGGTCACGCAGCACTTCATACGGAAGCCCCGCAATCAAGGTCGGCAGCAACTCGCCATCGCGCGTTTGTCCGATCAGCTCGTGGTCGAATCGGGTGCAGGTGTCGCCCGTCACGCGGGTGTGGGTCAGGCGAACGCGTTGCAACAGCACCGCCTCCACACTCTGCATCTCTCGCCAGGCCTGCACGAAGGTCTTGGCGGCCTCCAGCATCCGCTGCGCGCTGGGCTGGAAGATGCGGCGGATTTCCTGATCGATCAGCGATTCATCCACCCCAGCCACCATCTGCCCTGCCAGATCATTGATGTACTGCTCCAGCGCCTTGACGCGCGTCGGCGCTTCCAGCACCTGCTGCGTGGCCTTCACGCGGGCAGCTTGTTCCTGGGCCAGTGCCTGCTGGTGCTCCTGATCAAACCGGGCCAGTGCGTCCGTATCGCCCAAAGCGGCCAGCACCTCGCGCTGGATGGTCAGCGTCATCTCCGGCTCGGCGGGTTTGTCCCAGCCACAGGTGATGCGGTTGGCCGCGACCAGTGCGGCAACGGCCTGATCGTATTGGGCGTTTTGCTGGCGCAGGCGGGCAAACATCGCCGCCACGGCGCTGACATCCCCGATTTCATGCAAAGGGGATTCGGCATTGGCTTTGACGTCGGTGGATTTTTTGCTGCGGCGGATCAGATTCACGGTGGACTCCTGTCGAAAATAGAGAACGGTTCAGACAGGTGTAATGGTCCACGTAGAGACAGTTCAGGTCGATCAGGGCGCAGCGGGTGGCTGAGGGTTTGCGGGCACCGTTCAGCCGCTGAAAACCTCAAGATCGGATGCAGTGTTGTAAAAAAGCTCCGACGTAGATAGCAATTTAGAGTAACGCTTGGGGCTATTGGTGGCCGTTTCGCACAAAAGCGAATTTTGGCCATTTGCCTTCAGAAATCAGCAGGCGAAGAATCTCCTCATTGCGGGCGCACATCCCTCTCGACGGGACAGCGTCCCCCCAACGACGACAGGAGATTCCGATGCAACACACGCTGCCCGAACTGATCACCCCGCGCACCCTCGCAGCCCGCTGGGGCCTTTCCGAAAAAACCCTCGAGCGCTGGCGCATGACCGGCAATGGTCCGACGTTTCTCAAGCTGGGCAGCCGGGTGCTGTACCGCATGGATGATGTGTCGGCACACGAGGCGCAGCGCACCCGCCGCTGCACCGCAGGCCAGTCTGTCAGCGAAGGGATCTGGCAATGAACCGCGCCCAACGCCGTCAGCGCGACAACCTCACCCGGCAACTGCGTGCCCACATTGCCGAACACGGCATCGAGGCCATGCTCGACAAAATGTTCGGCCCGGGCAGCTGGCGCTACGACGCCCGCGAACAGTTGTGGATCGTGCCCGATGCCCAGGACACCGGCCCCGGTCGCGCCTACTACTGCGTGCGCGCCAATGGCGACTGGTTCAAGGCCCGTCTGGGTGCGGAGCACACGCAATGATGGCGACCACAACCCAAGCCACCACCGTGGCCCGCCATCCCTTCCTTGATTTCAACGATGCGGCCGATGTCATCGTGCCGCGCCACGACAAGGATGAAATCCGCGCCCGGTTGCTGGACCAATTGGAGTCGGTGCTGCTCTATCTGTTTCCGCACGGCAACCGGCGTGGCGCCCAGTTCTACATCGGCAATCTGCAGGGCGAGCCGGGTGACAGCCTAGTGGTCGAGCTGGAAGGCCCCAAGCGTGGCCTGTGGATCGACTTCGCCACCGGCGAATCCGGCGATGTGCTGGCGCTGTGGGCCAGCACCCGGGGCTACCACTTGCCCGCCGACTTCAGCGATCTGCTGGAAGATGCGGGCGATTGGCTGATGGTGCCGCGTATGGTTTCCGCTCCCGCCGTGCACACCAGCCGTGTTTATGACGATCTTGGCCCGCACACCGGCAAATGGGATTACCTGGCGGCCGATGGCAGCCTGCTGGCCTGCGTCTATCGTCACGACACACCCGGCGGCAAACAGTACCGCCCTTGGGATGTGCGGTCGCGCGCCATGCGGATGCCGGAACCGCGCCCGCTCTACAACCTGCCTGCCATCGCTACAGCGGATGCCGTGGTGCTGGTCGAAGGTGAAAAGTGTGCCGACGCCCTGATGCAACGGGGCATCACCGCCACCACCGCCATGGGTGGCGCGGCCACGGCCATCGATAAAACCGACTGGACGCCGCTGGCAGGCAAGACGGTCGCGGTCTGGCCCGATCACGATGAAGCGGGCGCGCGTTATGCCGCTGCTGCCATCCAGAAACTGGCGAGCATCGGGGCCACCGTCCGCCGTGTTCGTGTGCCGCAGGACAAGCCCGCGAAGTGGGATGCTGCCGATGCCGTGGCGGAAGGCTTTGATGTCAAAGCGCTGCTGCGCGCCTCCCAGCCGGTCACCGACATGGCCACCGCCACCCCTGCGCTGGACATCACCTGCTGGCGCGCGGCAGACCGTTTTACCGGGCAACCCCAGCAACGCCGATGGCTGGTCGAAGGCGTGTTCCCCCAGGCACAGGCCGCGCTGATCGCCGCTGCAGGCGGTGTCGGCAAATCCTTCCTGCTGCTGGCGCTCACGCGGGAGGTCGCCGCTTTCGATGGCGTCTGGGCCAATGCGCCCACACTGTTCGGCGGTGCGCTGGCAGGTCATGGCGTGGCGATCTACATCACCGCCGAGGACGATGCCATCGAGGTGCACAACCGGCTCAACGCCCTCGGGCCGATTCCAGACCGGCTGTACGTGCTGCCACTGCCCGATGCCGGTGGCGCGGTGCCGCTGTTCGCACCCGATCCCGCCACCCGAGGCCCCGCGACCACGGCGGCGTGGATGGATCTGGAGCGGCAACTCAAGGCCATGCCCAGCCTGTGCCTGGTGGTACTTGACCCGCTGCAGCCGCTGTGCGCGCTGGACCTGAACGTGCCCGAGAACGCCCAGTTTGTCTGCTCCCGCTTGGCGGCGCTGGCGGCCAGTACGGGCGCATCGGTCATCGTGTCGCACCACTTTGCCAAGCGCGAGGCCTCCACGCCTGAGCAGGCCCGCGAGGCGATCCGGGGCACTGGCGGCTTGGTCGATGGTGTGCGGGCGGTCTACGCCCTGTGGCACCCCAAGGAAGATCAGGCCAGGAAGCTCTGCGAAGCCTTGGGCGAACCCTTTGAGCGTGGCCGCGTGGTGATGGGCGGCGTGGTCAAGGCCAATGGCCGCGCCAACCTGCGCGTGACCACCTTCTTGCGCGGTGCCAGCGGCTTGCTGATCGATTGCAGCGACCGTCTGCGCCAGACCAGGCCAGAGCCGGATGACCTGCGGCCCGCGCTGAAATCCGCCATCGCCCGTGCCGCGCGGGATGGCCAGCCCTACACCAAGACCGGCGGCAACGGCCTGTACGAGCGCCGCCACGAACTGCCCGACGCCTTCCACGCCATCGGCAAGCATCGGCTCACCGGATGGGTGGATGCCTTGCTGGCGCAGGGCGAGCTGATCACCGCCATGGCCGAAGGCTCGAAGCTGGTGAAGTGGCTCGACGTGCCCGATGGCCCGGTCGCCCAAGGGCAGGCGGTGTTCGTCACCGGCCACCTGACCCGCTCCAGCGCCGGTCGGCCTATTGCCGAGTAATGGCTTCCACCCAAAACAATCGTTCCCGGCTTCCCGCTTTCCCACCGGGAAAGCTCAGGGGTGGGAACGATTAAACACCAGCAAAAACAAGGGGTTAAATCGTTCCCGGGGCAAATCGTTCCCAGCGCGGCCGGGAAGGATTAAAACCCAATGAAATCAACGCGTTCCCGGCTTCCCGGTGTTCCCTCTCTAAAGAGAGGGTGAGCATTGGGAATGCTCACCTCACTCTCGTGGATGAGGTCGCGAATTGCGACCCCATCGACGGCTACAGGCAAAACGGGTCCTTCCTGACCACAATCCAATACGGGGGGCGCGAGCGCAGCATTTCGCCACCGTCCGACCAGAAAACAAGGTTTGCAGGGTTTGCGGTTCGCACCTGGCGGCGCGGGTCGATGGGCTGAATTCCGCGTTAGCGCGGGCGTGTGCGGGAAGTTGGGAAATGGCGAAGGTGCGAACCTTGGTGCGTACCGGGTTTGCAGGTTTGCACCCGGCCGCACGAAACGGCCAGGGAAGAAAACTCAATGCGGGTAAGGGGTTGCGGCTGATTCGCCGCTCAAATCACAGAGAACGGCCACCGTGATAGCGGCGCAAGGGCCTCCAGAAACTGGACACCCTTGGCGGCAGTCAGATCATGCGATATACCCGCTCGCCGCTGTCGTTGTGGGCCAGCACCACGTTCAGCCCCAGCTTCTTGCGCAGCATCCCGGAGATGGCTCCGCGCACGGTGTGCGGCTGCCAGCCGGTGGCCAGCATCAGTTGCAGGCTGGTCGCCCCCTGCGGTCGGCGCAGCGCCATCACCAGCGCGGCGAGTTTGGTGCCGGGGCGCACAGGGATGCCCTCCAGAAGTTGGAGATCGTCGGTGGTGTCCACGGGCTCGACGTCATCCGGCCGCACGTGCCTTTGCTGGCCGATGGCCATGTACCCCGCGTCGGTCAGCACGTGGCCGTCGTCGGCGGGCTCGATCCACCCACGGTGCAGCAGTGCAGTCAGCACCTTGACCCGCGCGCCGCCGCGCAGGGTGTCCGGCGGAACTACGCGCCCATCGGCGCGGCGGGCGGTGGTGCGCAATAGTAGGCCTTGGGCTGGCGAGAGTTTGGGAAGGGTGTCCATCGCAGCCTCCGTCACTTGACCTGGCCGTCAAAGATCGCCAGCAGGTCATCCAGCGCCTGATCTACCCGCCCGAGGTCACCGACGTGGCCCCAGTGGATGGGCTCAGGGTCGTGGCCGAAATGGTCGTCGGCCAGTTGCCGCAGCCGGGTCAACTTGATGTGGATGGCGGCGGCGCTAGCGAGATAGGTATCGAGGGCGGTGGTCTTGGCGTTCATCGCAGGGTTCCTTCGTTGATGGATGACGCCACCATTCACGCGCTGAACGACAGGCAAGCCAAGCGAAAGATCATGCCCAGGGCATCGGGCACTCGCCCATCACCCGCCAAACTGATAAATTACACCCTTTGCGATTAAAGCCGACTTTATGCCACCCGAACCGCTGCCGCCGGAGCGCTGCCATGACCGCTGAACCATGGGTATCCGTGGACCAGCTTGCCGAGCATCTGGGTGTCACGCGCGATTCGATCTACCGCTGGATCGACCGCAAGCACCTGCCCGCGCACCGGGTGGGCCGCCTGTGGAAATTCAAGGTTTCCGAGGTGGATGAATGGGTGCGCGCGGGCGGCGCGGATGAGGAACAACGCAGCGATGGCCAGACGCCATTGCGCAAAGCTTGAGGGGATGGGCGCCAATGCCAACATTGAACTGGATCGGCAAGGAAGCCGTCGTCAAGCACCACAAGGAAGTGCCGTTCCGCCTGCTGGAGCCGGTGCCGGAACTCTCCTGCGGCGACGCCGACAGCGGCAACCTCATCGTGCAGGGCGACAACCTGCACGCGCTCAAGGCGCTGCTGCCCCGCTACGCTGGTCAGGTGAAATGCATCTACATCGACCCGCCGTACAACACCGGCAACGAGGGCTGGGTCTACAACGACAACGTGAACAGCCCGGAGATCCGCCGCTGGCTGGGCGAAGTGGTCGGCAAGGAAGGCGAGACGCTGGACCGGCACGACCGCTGGCTGTGCATGATGTATCCGCGCCTGGTGCTCTTGCGCCAGTTTCTGCGCGAGGACGGGGCGATTTTCGTGTCCATCGACGACA
Source organism: Hylemonella sp. (assembly GCA_046299695.1). GTDB lineage: Bacteria > Pseudomonadota > Gammaproteobacteria > Burkholderiales > Burkholderiaceae_C > Hylemonella. The sequence continues at coordinate 130,612 of JBKBHP010000006.1, read as the reverse complement.
ACGAGGTCGCGACGTTACGGTTATTGATGGACGAGATATTTGGGGCTAAGAATTTCGTGGCGACGGTTCTATGGCAGAAGATTTTCTCGCCGAAGAACTCAGCACGTCATCTTTCCGAAGATCACGATTACATCGTGGTGTATGCATCGAATGCAGACAAGTGGAAGCCAAATCTCCTGCCGCGTGGTGACGACGCAAAGGCACGGTACAAAGACGATGGCGACCCACGTGGCCCATGGACATCGGGCGACTTGCAAGCACGCAACTACTACTCCGAAGGAACCTATCCGGTCACATGTCCATCTGGTCGAGTCATACCCGGCCCAGGAAAAGGAATGTACTGGCGAGTATCAAAAGCCAACTTCGACCGCCTGAATCAAGAGGGGCGTATCTGGTGGGGCGAGTCTGGGAACAATATGCCTCGCCTCAAGCGCTATCTCTCGGACGTGAAGGATGGCGTGGTGCCACAGACAATGTGGTTCTACAAAGATGTCGGGCACACCCAGGAAGCGAAAAAAGAACTGCTCGAACTGGTCGACTTCGACACGTCTGACGACGTTTTCATCACGCCGAAGCCCACCCGGCTCATTCAGCGCATTTTGCAGATCGCCACCGACAAGGATTCCATCGTCCTCGACAGCTTTGCCGGTTCCGGCACGACGGGCCACGCCGTGCTCAAGCAGAACATGGAGGACGGCGGCAATCGCAGGTTCATTCAGGTGGAAATGCTTCCCGAGGTGGCAAGCACCATCACGGCGGGACGGGCCAAGCGCGCCATTACCGGCTACACCAATGCCAAAGGGCAAACAGTAGAGGGCCTCGGCGGCGGCTTCCAATTCTGCCGCCTGTCCGCCGAACCGTTGTTCGACGCCGATGGCCAAATCCGCAGCGACGTGAAATTCGCGCAGCTGGCCGAGTTCGTCTGGTTTGCCGAAACCGGCACGGGCTTCACCGGCACTGCCGATTCGCCCCTGCTGGGCATCCACGAAGGTCGCGCCATCTATCTGCTCTACAACGGCATCCTCAAGGACAAGTCCGTGGGTGGCGGCAATGTGCTCACCGGCCCGGTATTCGAGGTGCTGCCCAAGTTCGCAGGCCCGAAAGTGATCTACGCCGCCGCCAATCGCATGGGGGGCCGCGCCGCACGCGAGGGCATCACCTTCAAGCAAACCCCTTACGCGCTGGAGGTGTAAGCCATGTCCGGATTCGCACCGAAAATCTATCAACAGCAAGTGCTCGACAGCGTGGAGGCTTATTTCAATGCCTGCCACGAACTGCCGTCACCCTCGATTGCTTTCACGGCCGCCACCGAACGCCTGTGGGGGCGCGGCAACCCGTACCACCCGCTGTCGGGCTTCCCGGCCGATATGCCGTACTTCTGCCTGCGGGTGCCCACCGGCGGCGGCAAGACCTGGCTGGCAGCGAAAAGCGTCCAACTGGTCAACACGCACCTGCTGCGCTGCGAGCACAGCGTGATTCTGTGGCTGGTGCCCAGCAAGCCGATCCGCGAGCAAACCATCAAGGCATTGAAGGATCGCTGCCACCCGTATCACACCGCGCTGCGCGAGGCCGGGCCGATCACGGTGCTGGATCTGGAAGAAGCCAAGAGCGTGACCCGCGCCACGCTGGACACATCAACCACGGTGATCGTCGCCACGCGCCAGGCGTTTCAGGTAGAAGAGGAGGAATGTCGCAAGGTGTACCAGTCCAGCGGCGCACTGATGCATCACTTCGACAACCTGTCACCGACGCAGCGCGACGAATTACTGACCGATGGCGAGGGCAGCGAGCGCACCACGCCGTATTCGCTGGCCAACGTGCTGCGCCTGCGCCGGCCGTTTGTGGTGGTGGACGAGGCGCACAACAGCCGCACCGAACTGGCCTTCGATATGCTGGCCCGCTTCCGCCCCAGCGGCGTGATGGAACTGACCGCCACGCCCGATCTGGAGCGCACGCCCAGCAACGTGCTGCACAGCGTATCCGCCGCCGAGTTGAAGGCGGAAGAAATGATCAAGCTGCCGGTGGTGCTGGAAACCGAACCCAACTGGCAGCAGTGTCTGGCCGATGCCATTGGCCGCCGCGATGCCCTGCACAAATTGGCCGATGAAGAGCGCCGTGCGGGGGCGGCCTACCTGCGCCCGCTGGTGTTGATTCAGTCTGAACCGCGCCGCGCGGGCATCGAAACGCTGGATTTCGAGAAGGTGAAGAACGAGCTGATCACCAACCACGGCATTCCCGCCAGCGAAATTGTGGTGGCCACCGGCGAGGAAAAGGGACTGGAGCAGATCGATGCCGATTACAGGCTGGGCATTGCCGACCCCGCCTGCCCGGTGAAGTTCGTCATCACCCAGAAGGCGCTGGCCGAAGGCTGGGACTGCCCGTTTGCTTACATTCTGGTGAGCATGGCGTCGCTGTCATCGGCCACGGCGGTGGAACAACTGCTCGGGCGCGTGTTGCGGCAGCCCGGTGCCAGCCATCGCAGTGCCCGCGCATTGAATCAGTCCTATGCCTTCGTGGTATCGCGCAACTTTGCCGAGACGGCGGGCGCGCTGCGCGACCGTCTGGTGGCCGGTGCCGGTTTCGAGCGGCGTGAAGTCACCGAGTTCGTGACGGCTGCCAAGGCCGAGCAGGCGCGGCTGGACCTGGAAGGCCACGCTGGGCGCGTGGTCGTTCGGCCCGTGGCGATTACCTTGTCCGAAAAACCCGACCTGAAGAGCGTGCCGAAGCCGGTGCGTGACAAGGTGAGTTGGGACGGCAAGCTCAATACGCTGACCATCAGCACGCCGCTCACGGAAGATGAAGCCGAAGTGCTCAAGGCCTCGGTCACTTCCGAAACCGCTGCGGCGGCGATTGTGGAAGCCGCCGAAGTCAGCCGCACCACGGCGATTGAGTTCTTCCAGACGCCTGCCGAGTTGGGCGAGCGTTTCCGGGTGCCGCAGCTGGCCTTGCGTGTGCAGGGCACACAAGGCGAGCTGGCGCTGTTTGATGACCCGGAGGTGCTGGAGTATCCGTGGGACTTGTCTCCCTACGATGCTGCGCCGACAGCCGATGATCTGACGGCATTAGGTGCTGCACTGAAAGTATCGGAAGGCGGCGAGATCGACATCGACGAGGGCGGTCATATGGTGTCGCGCTTCCTGCCCGAGTTGCAGCGCGATCTGGGCCTCGTCTATCAACCGGAAAACTGGGATGAGGTTCGCATCGCCACCTGGCTGTGCCGCAACCTGCCGGAGCCGTCGCTTACCCACCAAGCCAAGCAGGCCTTTGTCGCGGCGTGGCTCACCGATTTGCTGCGCCGTGAAGGTTTCACGCTGGCACGCGCCAACCTTCAAAAGTTTCTGATCCGCAACCTGATCGAGGCGCGCATTCGTGAACTGCGCAAGCAGGCGGTCGGCAAGGCATTCCAGCAGGCGTTGTTCGGTGACGATGCGGCCACGCGGGTGGCGGTGACCGATCAATACGCCTTCGAGTTTCACGCCCAGGCCTACGCCCCCAGCCGCGACTACGATGGGCGCTTTGGCCATTTTGATTTCCGCAAGCACTTCTATGGGCGGATGGGCGACTTCGACAGCAAGGAAGAGTTCGAGTGCGCCTGCCAGTTGGATATGTGGGCGCAGCAGGGCCGCATCCAGTTCTGGGTGCGTAACCTCGTGCGGCGCGAAGGCAGTTCATTTTTCTTGCAGAAGGCCGATGGCCGCTTCTACCCAGACTTTCTCTGCCAGTTGCCCGATTCGGCAGGCCAGCCCGGGCCGATTCTCGCGGTGGAGTACAAGGGCGCTGATCGCTGGAACGGGGCTGAGGATGACCGCCTGATCGGTGAACTCTGGGCGAACCTGTCGCAGGGCCGTTGCCGGTTCGTGATGGTCAAGGACAAGCGGTGGGATAGGGTTGAGGAGGCGCTGAAGTGAGTGACTTCCAAAAGCAATACGCACTGTGGGATGAGTTTCTCTCTGTTTGGCCCGCCTCGCGGTTGGCCACGATGACGCTGGACGAGTACACACAGGCGGGCGCCAAAGACAGCTTCACCTACTGGATCGAATCGCGCCTCGACGAACTGGGCAGCATCTGGGGTGGATCGTCGTTCAAATTCGGCGTGTTTTCGCGCAAGAATCTTGAGGCACGTGAGAGTGCGGAGAACCGCAGCTATTCCGATACCCACGGCTGGTATTCCTCTCTGGGTGGCACGGCAGAAGATGCCTTCGAAAAGGTGCGCGGCTATGTCACGCAGGTTGCGACCTTGGCCGCAAACGGCGACTTGGATGGCATTGAGGCTTTCGATCACTTGGGCGAAGCCACCAAGTGGAAGATCGCTTTCCACTATCAAAACCGGCAAGCGCCGGTCATTGTCGATATCTTCAAGAAGGCCCCGCTAGCCGTCTTTGTTGGCAGCACGGCAAGCCAGTCAATGGCCGCCTTACAGAAGGCCGCGCTGGCCAAACGCCCCGGCGACCTTGGCATCCTGGAGTTCGGGCGGCAGGTGTGGGAAGCGTGGAGCCAGAAGAATCTGGCGATCTGGAAGCTCTCCCACGGCAACCCACCCAATTTCACCGATGCGGAGCGCCAGCAGTATCTGGATGGCCAATGGGCGGTGATGCACCGGGACACCGGCAAGGAGCAAGGCAAGAAGTTCGCGGAGGCACCGGTAGGCGCTTTGTTCTTCCTGTGCCACGGCAACAGTCCGCAGCGTATTGCTCAGTTCACATCGGCTGCCACGCCCTGCGACAAGGGTGACGGCTGGTTGCAGCGCAGCTACCGCGTGCTCAAGCCTGCCCAGCGTACCGACCGCTACACCGCCAATTCCAAAAACTGGTCGCCGCAGGGCAATTCGACCTTCTGGCAGGTGGGCGCGCACGACCTGCCGGAATTCGAGTCCACCTTGCTCAAGCCGTTCTTCGGTACGGACTTGGCAGAAGTGGCCGCGCTGGCGGGCGAGCCAATTGAAGCCGCCAGCCTGGGTGAAGGGGTGACTCCGCCGCCAGCTACCACGCCAAGCACAGGCAACAAACACCCACCCACTTGCTTCAACCGCATCTACTACGGCCCGCCCGGGACTGGTAAAACCTACACGTTGATGCAGTTGCTCAAGCGTGATTACGAGCCGCAGTCTGCATCCATCACCACGGAGGAATGGCGTACCCAGATCATTGCTGAGAAGGTTGCGGTGCTGAAGTGGTGGGAAGGCGCGGCCGCTGCGCTGTACGACTTGGGTGGCAAGGCCAAGGTGGCGGATATTGCGGAGCATCGTTTCATTCAGGCCATCACCGCCGCCAATGGCTCGAACCGCAATGTGCGGCAAACGCTGTGGCGCACCCTGCAGAATCACACCGTGGATGAATCCACCACGGTGAAGATGAAAAAACGCCTGAGCCCGGCCGTGTTCGACAAGACGGCTGACTCGGTGTGGCAGTTTGCCGGTGACTGGCAGGATGCTTGCGCCGACTTGATCACACTGGTTGATCAGCTGCAAGCGGGCCAGCAGGACGCCGCCACTCTACAGCGCTACAGCTTCGTGACCTTCCATCAATCCTACGGCTACGAAGAGTTCGTAGAGGGATTGCGCCCCGTTCTTAATGGCGACACCGAGGCGGGCGAAGTGGAATACGAAATTCGCCCCGGCGCATTCAAGGAACTCTGCCGCAAAGCCCGACAGGCCCCCGACCAACGCTTTGCAATGGTGATCGACGAAATCAACCGGGGCAACATCAGCAAGATCTTTGGCGAACTGATTACCCTGATTGAGCCGGACAAACGCGACTCACTCGATGGTAGCAAGCCGCCCCTGGAGCTGACGCTGGCCTATTCGGGTGAGAAGTTTTCTGTGCCTGCGAACGTAGACATCATCGGCACGATGAACACGGCGGACCGATCGCTGGCGCTGCTGGACACGGCCTTGCGCCGACGCTTCGACTTCGTGCCGCTGCTGCCTGACACCCGACAGGAGAAGGATGCGGATGACCCACACAGCGCGCCCTTGGCGGGCTTGGTGGTCACCACTTCAGTCGGCGCGATTGATGTGCGCCGGATGTTGGAACGTATCAACGAACGCATCGAAGCGCTGTACGACCGTGATCACAGCATCGGCCACGCCTATCTCACGACATTGGCGGATGTGAATGATGGCGAGGCCCGCCTTGAAAAATTGGCTGGCATCTTCCGCAATCGCATCGTGCCCTTGCTGGAGGAGTACTTCTTTGAAGATTGGCGCAAGATTCGGCTGGTATTGGGCGACAACCAGAAGCCCCAAGCGGCCCAGTTCATCACCGAAAGCGATGCCCATGAACAGGACTTGAGTGACTTGTTCGGCAACGACCACGGCCTGGACAGCTACGCCACCAAGCGGCGCTATCAATCGCAGCCGTCAGCATTTGCCAACCCCGCCGCGTACCTTGGCATCTATCAGTCCTTGGCTTGAGGGGCGGATCAATGTCTGGCACCACGATCTACGAATTTGATGCGCTTGCTGCTACTGCCCCCAGGGCATCCGATGCCGTAGGCCTGCGTTTGGTGCCGACTCAGGTGTTTGCCTGGCTGGAATCCCAGGCATTGAGCCTGGCCGAATCAGGTGAGGTCGCGTGGCTGAGATTGTCTCAGCGGCGAGGTCGGCGAACCGTGCAGGTGACCAGTTTCGTGGGCGTGATCCGGGCACCGAATGGGTATCAGATCGAGGTGCTGCCCAAAGTCGCCAAAGCCATCGGCGGCGGGGATGATGAGGCGCGCGAGTTGCTGATCGAAATGCTTCGCTGCCTAGGTGGTTTTCGTCATATCCAGACCGACAGCGCCAAGCTGGTGGCCACCCGCATGCCGTTGCTTGAGGTGTTCATCGGTGAATTCCTGCGCGCCGTGGAGCACCTTGTCAAACGCGGCCTGCGCAGTGATTACAACCCGCAGCAAGACAATCTGTTCGCCTTGCGCGGCAAGTTGCAGATGGCAACGCACCTGCAACGCAACCTCTGTCGGCGTGATCGTTTTTTTGCTGAGTTCGACGAGTTTTCACCGGACCGGCCAGAAAACCGCTTGTTGCACGCGGCATTGCGGCGCACGCTGGCCTGGACAGCCTCGCAGACCCATCAGCAACTGGCACGCGAGCTGTGCTTTGTATTTGCCGAGGTGCCTGCATCGTCTCATCTCTCTGCGGATTTCCAGAGGGTCCGCCTGGATCGTGGCATGGCGCACTACGACGTGGCCCTTGCGTGGGCGCGCTTGATTCTGGAAGACGAATCGCCACTCACCGGTGCGGGCGGCCATCGCGCGCCGTCCCTGCTGTTTCCAATGGAGGCGGTATTCGAGGCCTTCGTTGCCAAGCACCTTGCCCGGCAACTTGGACAGGGGTTCACACTGCGCACGCAGGCTCGCAGCCTGTCGCTGGTCCGGCATCTTGAGAAAGATTGGTTCCGTCTCAAACCCGATCTGCTGGTGCAAGCATCGAAGGTGAATCGTTTGGTACTGGACACCAAGTGGAAACTAATCGACGGCCAGCAGACCACGGGTTCGGACAAATATGGGTTGGGCCAGGGGGACTTCTATCAGCTCCACGCCTACGGCCAAAACTATCTGGACGGCGATGGTGATGTGGTGTTGATCTACCCGAAAACGGACGCCTTCCACAAGGCACTGCCGGTGTTCGAATTCCCGAAATCTTCAGGACTTCGGCTCTGGGTATTGCCGTTCTGCCTGAAGGACAAGCGATTGCTGTTGTCACCCTGCGGTAGTCTGGATGCGTACTTCACCCCCTCGTCACCTGTGAATCGAGCGCCCCACGATATTGCCAACGAACACAGAGAGGTGGCGCTGATATGACCAAACTCCCCATCAACCTCAATGACCTGCTGCGCCAGCGAACGGTCGAGGGTGAGCGCATCGAGTACAAAACCGGATGGAATCCGGACGCGATCATCCGCACCTTGTGCGCCTTTGCCAACGACTTTGAAAACCTCGGTGGTGGCTATGTGGTGATCGGTCAGGACTGTGATGCGAATGGCCAGCCGGTGTTCCCGCCGGTGGGGTTACAGGACAACCAACTCGACAAGATTCAGCAGGAGTTGCTGGCCGCCTGCCAGTTGATCCAGCCGCTGTACTTCCCGGTGTTGAGCATCGAGGAAGTCGAGGGTCGCAAGCTGATCGTGCTGTGGGCGCCCGGTGGTCAGAACCGGCCCTACAAGGCACCGGAAGCCGTCACCGCCAACAAGAAGACGTGGCGCTATTACATCCGGCGCTACAGCAGCACTGTCGAGGCCAAGGGCGAGACCGAGCAGGAGTTACTGAGCCTGGCGGCCAGGGTGCCGTTCGATGATCGATACAACCAGTCCGCACGGATCGATGATCTGTCCAAGCCGTTGATGCAGGCCTTTTTGCAGGAGGTGGGCAGCACGCTGGCAGAGGATGCGCCCGGGCTGTCGGTCGAGGCCTTGGCCCGGCAGATGAATGTGGCGGGCGGACCCACCGAATCACCGTGGCCCAAGAACGTGGGCCTGCTGTTTTTCAATGAAACACCGGAGCGCTTCTTTCCCGCAGTGCAGATCGATGTGGTCTGGTTTCCTGAAGGCGCGGGCGGGGATCGCTTCGAGGAAAAGATTTTCAAAGGGCCGCTGGCGCGGATGACGCGCGAGGCCTTGAGCTACATCCAGCGTAACTACTTGCGCGAGACGGTCATCAAGCATCCCGACCGCGCCGAAGCCACGCGGGTTTGGAACTTCCCTTACGCCGCCATCGAGGAGGCCTTGGTCAACGCGGTCTATCACCGGTCCTACGAGGAGCGCGAGCCCATCGAGGTGCGCATCAGCAATGAAGAACTGGTCATCCTGAGCTTTCCCGGCCCTGATCGGTCGATCCGGCTGGAGGACTTTCCGGCGGGGCGTGCGGTCAGCCGCCGCTACCGCAACCGGCGTATCGGTGAATTCCTGAAAGAGCTTGATCTGACGGAAGGTCGCTCGACGGGCATCCCGAAGATACTCAAGGTGATGGCTGCTAATGGCTCCCCCGCGCCCCTGTTTGAATCAGATGAGGATCGACTTTCGTTTGTGATCCGGCTGCCCTGCCATCCGTTGGCCCGTCCGGCGCTCCCCGAAGTCACCGGAGAAGTTACCCCCGAAGTCGCCCCCGAAGTCGCCCCCGAAGTTGTGCGGGTCGTGTTGGCCTTGCAGGAAGAATTGTCCAGGACAGAACTGCAGCAGGCCCTAGAACTGAAGGACGAGAAGCATTTCCGGAAGGCCTACCTATTGCCGGCGCTCGACTCTGGCCTCGTGGAGATGACCCGACCCGAAACACCGCGCAGCAGTAAGCAGCGCTACCGGCGGACTCGCCTTGGGCAGCGCTGGCTGGAGACGCATCAGGGTAATAGTGCGGGCTGAGTCATGGGGAAACACACGCAAGCCCGCAGCAACCCGCAGGAGTGCTATCCAATCCAAGTAGCAGGTTTTCCGGGCGTCAACCGCCCGCCACCAATATCAGTGCCCAACTGTGTATGCAGTTGGGCATTTTTTTTGAAGCCCCGCGTACCTGCGCGGGTTCGTGCGGATTCCTGCGGACTTCGCCTCGGTGCCTGGACGCCAGAAAATGGCCGTTTTTACCCTCTCCTGGCCATTCCTCGCTCCGGCCCCGCTCTTCTGAAGTGGCCGGAAGTCCGCAAAGGCCCTACTTGGACGCCTTGTAAATCAACGTGTTAATTGCGGACGAATCAAGCGGTTGATTTTCAGCATCGGCAGGCGAAGGAACCCGCCCCGATTCGGAGAGTGGAGAATGCGCGAAAATGATCAACAAAAGGGCGATGAATCACGGCGATGACAGCAAAGGATCGGGCAGAAAACACCATCAATGACCCCTCGGTCCAGACCACGGGGTGGATGAACCGCACGGTCGCCGGCGCCGGAATCACCAGCGCGCTCGGCGACTTCTGCTACGAAACCACCACCGTGATCTTGCCCGGCTTCCTGGCCGTGTTGGGTATTCCCGCCGCTGCGCTGGGACTCATCGAGGGTATCGCCGATGCGGTGGCGAGCTTCACCAAGATGGTTTCGGGCTACATCGCCGACAAACTCGGCCACCGCAAACTGTTGGTGCTGGTCGGCTACGGCCTGACGCCCGTCGGCCAGATGCTGATCGCACTGGCCGCCGGCTGGCCCTTGATCCTGCTCGGGCGCATGGTGTCCTGGTTCGGCAAGGGACTGCGCGGCCCGCTGCGCGATGCCATCGTGATCCAGGCGGTCAGCCCCGCGACACGCGGGCGCGCTTTCGGTTTTCACCGCGCGGCGGATACCGTGGGCGCAGTGCTCGGCCCGCTGCTAGGGGTGGCCTTGCTGGGCTTGGCGCAGGGTTGGCACTGGAGCGATGACTCGGGGCCATTCCGCTTCGTGCTCTGGCTGTCGCTCATCCCCGGTGTGCTGGCTGTGGTGGCCTTCCTCACCCTGGTGCAGGACCCGCAACATTCAACAAACCCGGCGCTGAAGTTTTTCGGCTCGTTACGCGGGCTGCCATCCCGGTTCAAGCGTTACCTGGGCGCGGTCGGCCTGTTCGGGTTCGGAGACTTCTCCCATGCACTGCTGATCCTGGCAGCCACCACGTTGCTGACTCCTTCGATGGGCGTCGTGCAGGCCGCGCAGGTGGCGGGGCTGCTGTACGTCTGGCGCAACATTGTCCAGGTCGCCGCGTCCTGGCCCGTGGGCTGGCTGGCTGACCGCGTCGGTCATCTGCCCGTACTGGTGGTCGGTTACGCCCTGGGCGCCGCGACGGCGGTACTGACCGCGCTGGCCTTCTGGTGGAGCGTCGATAGCGTGACCTGGCTGGCCGCAATCTTCTTCGTCGCCGGCCTCTATGTGGCGGTGCAGGAAGCGCTGGAGTCCACCGTCACCGCCGAGATGGTGCAGCCCGACACCATGACGCTGAGCATCGGTGCGCTGGGCACCGTCAACGGCGCGGCCAAGTTCATCTCCAGCGCCAGCGTCGGCGTGGTCTGGACGGCGGTCTCCCCGACTTTTGCCTTTGCCCTGGCTGCGGGCTTCATGTTGGCGGGCACGCTGGCCATCCTGCGGGTGCGCGACTGATGGACCGCCTGACCCTCGAACGCCGTCAGGTCTGGATCTACCTTGCCGCCATCATCGGTGGCCTGCTGCTGGGTACCGTTGCGCCCGGGGTTGGTCCGCGCTTCGAGATCCTCTTGTGGCCGGTGCTGGCGGCGCTGCTTTACACCACCTTCGTGCAGGTGCCGTTGCTGCACGTCCGCGACGCCTTTCGCGACCGGCGCTTCGTGCTGGCTATCCTGCTCGGCAACTTCGTATTCATCCCGCTGGTAGCGTGGCTGGCGATTCAGTGGCTACCCGCCGATCCAGCCCTGCATCTCGGCGTGCTGCTGGTTTTGCTGGTGCCGTGCACCGACTGGTTCATCACCTTCACCCAACTCGGGCGCGGCAACACCGCGCGGGCGATCGCGGTGACGCCGCTCAATCTGCTGGTGCAACTGCTGCTCTTGCCGCTTTACCTGTGGCTGATGCTGCCGGCGGCCGATTTCAGCGCGGCGCTGAAGACTGAAGAGATGTTGCCCGCTGCGCTCGCACTGATCGGCTTGCCCCTGGTGGCCGCCGCGCTGACCGAGATCTGGGTCGAGGCCCGGCCTGAACGGGCCGTCTGGCGTGAGCGCTTGGGCTGGTGGCCTGTGCCTTTGCTGGCGGTGGTGGTATTCCTGATTGCCGGTGCGCAGGTCGGCACTGTGCTTGGTGCCGGAGCGGTGCTGCTGACGGTACTGCCGGTGTTCGTCGGCTTCTTGCTCGTGGCCGCCATGCTGGCGCTGGGTTTAACCCGATGGCTGCGATTGCCGATGGATGCCGGACGGACGCTCGCCTTCAGTCTCGGCACCCGCAACTCGTTCGTTGTGCTGCCGTTCGCGCTGGCTTTGCCTGCCGGCTGGGAGACCACCGTGGTGGTGGTCGTGTTCCAGTCGCTGGTGGAACTGTTCGGGATGGTGTTCTACCTGTGGTGGCTGCCACGCCATCTGTTCAAGCAACCGGTCCCCGCGTAAGCATGGGTCCTCGCTGATTCGCAGAAACCCGCATCTTTGCGCACAAATCCGCATCCTCCCGAACGAGACTTCATCTTCCCTGCCGGCCACCAATACTGAAGCCCCAACTGATATCAGTTGGGGCTTTTTTTGCCTGTTTGCGCCAGTTCCCGCGTGTTGTTGGGGGTTCCTGCGGAAGCCTGCGGACTTCGCCAGTCTGCCCATCAGCCCGTTTCTCGCCACATTCCACTCTCTCCTGGCCATTCCTCGCTCCGACCTCGCTCCCTGAAACTGGCCCGAAGTCCGCAAAGGCCACAAGTCAGCCTCATATAGATCAAAGAGTTACGCGCGGACGAATCAAGCGGTTGGATTGTGGCATTGGAACCCAATAGACGTTGACACGCAAACGTTTGAATATTTCAACTATCGTTGTATAATCAAAACATGGAAAAGACCATCGCTACAGCAATCTTCGAAACACTTTCGTCTGGCGTGAGGCTCGACGTGTACCGACTTCTTGTGAAGAAGGGTGCCGAGGGCATGGTCGCAGGCGAGATCGCATCAGCACTCGACATTCCTCCCACCAACATGTCCTTCCACCTCAAGGCGTTGACTCAAGCTGAAATGCTCAGCGTCACCCAGGAAGGTCGTTTTCAGCGCTATCGAGCCAACCTGGCGCTGATGCTGGACCTTATTTCCTACTTGACTGAAGAGTGCTGCGAAGGTCATCCAGAGCAATGTGCTGAGTTGCTCCCCACCTCCTGCTGTACCGGCGCCGCTCTTTCCTCAAGCCTCGTAAAACCCACTGGAGAGATCTCATGACGAACATTCAAGTCTATGACCCCGCCCTGTGCTGCAGCACCGGGGTATGCGGTGTCGATGTGGACCAGGCGCTGGTCAGCTTTTCTGCCGATGTGGATTGGGCCAAGCAGAATGGCGCCAAGGTTGAACGATTCAATCTGGCTCAGCAGCCTCAGGCTTTTGCTGAAAACGCGTTGGCGAAAGCCCTTCTTGAAAAATCCGGCCAAGAGGGTTTGCCACTCATTCTTGTGGATGGGCAGCAAGTCATGGCGGGACGTTATCCCCAGCGCAACGAACTGGCTGAGTGGCTGAGTGATGTCAAAGAAACCTTATTCACACCGCAGGTTGCCGAACTGGTCGCCATCGGTGCGGCCATCGCATCCAACTGCGAACCCTGCTTCAAATACCACTACGACACGGCCAGAAAGTTGGGGGTCAGCGCGGACGACATGCAACGCGCGGTGGACCTGGCGCAGAAAGTCAAGGACACGCCGGCGCGGGCCATGCTCGAACTAGCTGGGCGCTACCTCAAACCCGATGCGGCAAAGAAGGCCGATGCCGCTTCCGCTGCGCCAAAGGCTTGCTGTGGGCCCACCAACAAACCAGCTGAGACCATCAAAGGCGCTTGCTGCTAACCAAAAGAGATTCCGGAATGCAATTTCTCACCAAGCCTCCACGCTTTTTCTTTTTCACCGGTAAGGGCGGCGTAGGGAAGACGTCCATTGCCTGCGCCACGGCAGTGAAGCTAGCCGATGCGGGCAAACGCGTGCTGCTGGTGAGCACCGATCCCGCCTCAAACGTGGGGCAGGTATTCGGCGTCAGCATTGGCAATGAAATCACCGCCATTGCTGCCGTGTCGAATCTGTTTGCGCTTGAAATCGACCCCGAGGCTGCTGCACAAGCTTATCGGGACCGGATTGTCGGCCCGGTGCGCGGTGTCTTGCCTGATACGGTTGTCAAAGGCATCGAGGAGCAGCTTTCTGGCGCCTGCACCACCGAGATTGCGGCATTCGATGAATTCACAGCGTTGCTCGTCGACTCTGCACTGACCGCCAGCTACGATCACATTTTGTTCGACACCGCGCCTACCGGACACACCATACGCTTGCTGCAGTTGCCGGGCGCGTGGAGCGGCTTCCTCGAAGCCGGCAAGGGCGATGCCTCCTGCCTGGGGCCTCTGGCGGGCCTGGAGAAGCAGCGCGAGCAGTACAAAGCCGCCGTCGACGCACTGGCCGACACCGGACGCACCCGGCTGGTGCTGGTTGCCCGTGCACAAACTTCCACTTTGCGCGAAGTGGCGCGCACCCACGAGGAACTCGCGGACATCGGCCTGCGCCAGCAATACCTGGTGATCAATGGCGTGCTGCCGGAAAGCGCCGCCCAGGGTGATGCACTGGCCACCGCCGTGTATGGCCGCGAGCAGGCCGCCATGGCCGCGATTCCAGAAGTGCTGAAAGCGTTGCCTCGCGATCAAATAGCACTGAAATCCTTCAACCTGGTTGGCCTGAACGCACTGCACCACTTGCTCGATGACACAGAGGCGCTGGCGGACAACCCAGTAGCGCCAACCGCCGAGCCGTTGACAGCACCTACGCTTGCTACCCTGGTGGATGAGATTGCCACCGACGGACACGGGCTGGTGATGGTGATGGGCAAGGGCGGTGTTGGTAAAACCACCCTGGCCGCAGCGATTGCGGTGGAACTCGCCCAGCGCGGCTTGCCCGTTCACCTGACCACCTCCGACCCGGCCGCGCACCTGACGGAAACGCTCAGCGAAACACTCGACAACCTGAGCGTGAGCCGCATCGATCCCCACGCCGAAACCGAACGCTACCGCCAGCACGTGCTGGAAACCAAAGGCGCCAAGCTCGACGCCCAAGGTCGCGCCTTGTTGGAAGAGGACCTGCGATCACCCTGTACCGAGGAGATCGCTGTCTTCCAGGCTTTTTCGCGAATCATCCGCGAGGCGGGCAGGAAGTTCGTGGTGATGGATACCGCCCCCACCGGACACACCTTGTTGCTGCTCGATGCCACCGGCGCCTATCACCGGGAAATCCAGCGGCAAATGGACGGAAAAGGGCTGCACTTCACGACACCGATGATGCAGCTGCAGGACCCAAAACAAACCAAAGTGCTGTTGGTCACCCTGGCGGAGACCACCCCCGTACTAGAAGCAGCGAACTTGCAGAGTGACCTGCGCCGCGCTGGCATTGAACCCTGGGCTTGGATCATCAACAACAGTCTGGCCGCCGCCAGTACCGGCTCACCCCTGTTGCTGGAAAGAGCCGCGAACGAGCGCAAGGAGATTTCCGCAGTCGCAAATACGCATGCCAAGCGCTACGCGGTGGTGCCACTGCTGCCTGTCGAACCGGTCGGTAAAGACAATCTCCTCGCACTGTCAGCGCCCCCCGCAGGGTTAATGCAAGGGAGCTCTGCATGAGCGCCGCCTCACCGATTGGTTTTTTTGAGCGCTACCTGTCCTTGTGGGTCGCGCTTTGCATCGCGGCGGGCATCGGTCTGGGCAGCTTACTGCCGGGAGCGTTTCAAACCGTGGCCAGCTTCGAGTACGGCTCGGTCAACTTCATCGTGGCGGTACTGATCTGGTTCATGGTCTATCCGATGATGGTGTCGGTAGACTTCTCAAGCCTGAAGCGCATTCATGAACGCCCCAAAGGATTGATCATCACGCTGGTGGTGAACTGGCTGATCAAGCCGTTTACGATGGCTGGGCTGGGCGTGCTGTTCTTTCACTACTTCTTCATTGACTGGATCGATCCTGCCAACGCCAGTCAGTACATCGCAGGCCTGATCCTGCTGGGGGCTGCGCCATGTACCGCCATGGTGTTCGTGTGGTCGCAACTCACCCGGGGCGACGCCACCTACACGCTGGCACAGGTCGCGCTCAATGACGTGATCATGATTTTCGCCTTTGCACCGCTGGTGGCCTTGTTGCTGGGCGTGACCGACATCCAGGTGCCATGGGCGACATTGATTCTCTCCGTAGGGTTGTATGTGTTGATCCCATTGATTGCCGGGGTCATCACCCGCCTGCAACTCAGTCGCAATGCAGACAACCCTGCGCAAGCCGACCTTACAGTTTCCCGATTCAACGCCCGCGTCAAGCCTATCTCGATCCTTGGCCTCTTGGGTACGGTGGTACTGCTGTTTGGTTTTCAAGGACAGATCATCCTAGATCAGCCCTTGCTGATTGCACTGATCGCAGTGCCCCTGTTGATCCAGTCTTACGGAATTTTTGCCATCGCCTATGCTGCAGCGAGATTGTGGAAAGTTCCCTTCAATGTTGCAGCGCCCTGCGCCTTGATCGGTACTTCCAATTTTTTTGAACTGGCAGTAGCTGTGGCCATTGGGCTGTTCGGTCTCAATTCGGGCGCGGCGCTCGTCACTGTCGTCGGCGTATTGGTGGAAGTACCGGTGATGCTTTCACTGGTGGCCTTTGCCAACCGCACACAGGGCTGGTTCCCCACTTCACCAGTCCAAGTAACCAGCTGCTCGCCACGAGCAAGCCAACCAAAAGGAGAATCCCATGTTTGATACCGTATTGGTTGCGCTGGACTTGGCGCCTGCCGAGCAGCCCATAGTCGACTGCCTACCAGAGCTGCGGCGCTGGGGCGTGCGACGCGTCATACTCACCCACGTTATCCAGGTTAGCTATCACCAGTTTTCTGGTTTTGGGCATGAGGACGAGTATCGCGCCTGGCTCGAAAAACTGGCGCAACCTTTACGAGCCAGCGGTCTCGATGTGGACGTTCGAGTCCGGACCAGCGGTGTTCCTGCGGAAGAAATTCTCGTAGCTGCTGCTGAATACGGCGCGGACCTGATCGTGATTGGATCGCGGGGTCACAACCTGATCAGCAAACTGTTTTTAGGCAGTGTTGCCAGGGCCGTAATTCAGAAGACAACCCTGCCCCTGCTGCTGGAATGGGTCGAACCCACTGCCGTCGGCACTCAGCAAAAGTGCGCCGCTGTCTGCACGAATACGTTGCGGCATGTTCTGCTGGCGACAGATTTTTCTGCAAGTGCAGCTGCAGCGGAACACGCAGCAATCCACTTGGCAACAAAAGCGCAGCAAGTCGATTGCGTCTACGTAATGGAAGCGACCGACAGCACCGCAACGTCCATGTCAGCGTCCCACGCACAGGCGGCTTTGGCCGCACTGGCACAACGCATTGAATCTGCAGGCACTCGAGGCGACCACGTAGTGCTTCAGGGCAAAGCATCGAGTGAAATCGCCCGCTACGCCACTAACCACGATGCAACGTTGATCGTGGTGGGAAAGCGCGGACAGAACCCGCTGGTCAGCGTGGTGATCGGCAGTACGGCTGCCAATCTTTGCGAAATTTCAGGCCGGCCCGTATTGCTGGTTCCTTGAGGAATACGCATGCCCCGAATATTGTTCTTGTGCGTCGCCAATTCTGCCCGTAGCCAGATGGCCGAGGGCCTTTGGCGTCAACTCTTCGGAAAGCACGCCGATGTGATGAGTGCCGGTTCCATGCCCAAGCAAGTCAACGCCAACGCTATTGCTGCCATGTCTGAAATCGGCATCGACATCAGCCAGCATCAGAGCAAGTCTGTAGACGCGATTGACCCGGCTACGATCGACATGGTGGTGACGCTATGCGCCGAGGAAGTCTGCCCGATTCTTCCTGGAAAGGTCAAACGGCTGCACTGGCCCATTGCCGATCCGGCGACCACGATTGGTGACCAAAGCAGTCAAGCTATTGAGGAGCGCTTTCGTGCAGCGCGCGATCAAATCAAGATGCGCATTGAGGTTCTGCACGGGCTACTCGACCTGATTGGAGGACCGCAAGCGCAGGAATTTCATGGAAGCATCCGGGTCAACGATCTGCCTGCCAGCGTTCGCTTCTACGCTTGGCTACTGAACACGTGGCCCAAGGAATGGACGCATCGCTACGCCACGTTCATCCGCCCCGACCTCAATCTGAACTTTGTATTGCTGGTATCGGATGGCAAAACGCTGCATCAGGACACGCTTTATCACCTGGGCATCAGCGTGCAAGACCGGGAGGCGGTTGTTGACGCATATCACCGAGCGGTGGATATTGGCGTTCATATCGAAAAGCCACCGCGTACAACCTGGAAAGGGACGCCATTGCACGAGCTTTGGCTGAAGGATCCAGATGGCACACTGGTTGAAGTCTATGCACGCCTGACGGACAGCGAACTCGAAGAAAAACCCGCCGATGAGTTACCGGTATTTCTAGTGCCAGGCACGCAACCGGAATCGGACTGATGTGCGAACTACTGGCCATGTCTTGCCGGCACCCGGCCCGGTTGACCTCGTCCCTTACCGCGCTGGCGTCCCATGCCAAGGGGAACAGCCGCAATCGCGATGGCTGGGGGCTGGCCTTTTACCAGGGAAGAGACGTTGCTCTATACCGAGATACCAGCCCGGCCGATACCTGCCCGCTGGTTCCATGGCTGGAAGCAAACGGACCAACTACAACTTTATCGGTTGGCTATATCCGGCATGCCACCCAAGGCTCTATTGACCTGGCCAATACCGGCCCTTTTCTGCGAGAACTCGGTGGCCGCATGCAGGTCTTTGCCCACAACGGCAACCTGAAATTACTGGCCCAATCATCGCTGGGCAAGTATGAACAATTTCAGCCGGTAGGTGACACTGATTCAGAATTGGCTTTTTGTCTGCTGCTGGAAAGGATCAGCCAACTCTCGCACGCACCGCGTCAATCAGCATGCCTGGATGCACGAATGAATGCGTTGGCAGAAATAGCGCTGTCACTGCGTAAATATGGTCCCGCCACTTTTCTATATACCGATGGTGATGTGCTGTTCGCCCACGCAGACCGACGCCTGCAACCGCAGACGGGAGATGTGTCCGCGCCTGCGCTTTACCGGCTCGCGTGTCCCGCCGGTTCAAAGCCGTCATTAGTGGACGATGCCGACCGTGCCGATGCGCCAGCGACTCAGCGTTTGATGCTGTTGGCAAGCGTTCCACTTACCAACGAAGCTTGGACGCCCATGTCGGAAGGCGAGGTTCTTGCGATACGTCATGGCGAAATTGTCGCGAGCATGCAGATGTGATCACTCAACCGCAACTTCAGATTCAGGATCTGCCATGAGCGAAGCTAGAGCCAAGATGAAATTTTCAGTCAGCGCTCGACGCGTCGATTCCCATGGCAGCTTGGCCCGTTGCAAAAGCGCTGACATCGCCATGGACACGGACCTGGCGGGACGTCCAGACGCCTTTAATCCTGCGGAACTTTTAATGGCGGCGTTAGCCGCCTGCATGATCAAAGGCATCGAGCGTGTTACGCCTATTTTGAAATTTGACCTGCGTGGTGTTGAAGTTCGCCTGCACGGGGTACGCCAGGATGTACCGCCTAAGATGGAGTCCATCGACTATGAAATCCTTGTCGACACCGATGAGAGCGATCACCGGCTAGAACTACTGCACGACAACGTGAAGAAGTACGGCACGGTTTACAACACGGTAGCACCCGGAACGCTATTAAATGGCGTGCTGCGCCGCGCCATTCGAGCACCTCGTGGGGAGACCTGACATGCCCGATCCCAAATTTGCCAAACCTTGGCACGGCGTACCCCGTGAAGACATTCACTGGAATCCGACCATCATTGAAGATGCCTGTATCGGCTGCGGCACCTGTGTTACCGGCTGTAGCCGCCTGGTGTATCGCTACGATTTCGAGCGCAAGAAGCCGGTGGTGGTCGATCCACTCAACTGCATGGTTGGTTGCACCACCTGCGCCAACACTTGCCCGGCCAACGCCATCGAGTTCCCACCCCTCGGCACTGTGCTGGCGATGGAAGGCCGGGCGGAGGTGCGCCACGCCATCGAAGACGACCTGCTCGCGCGGCACGATATCCTCGCCTCGCCACTGTCCATTCCCCATTCGGATCGCATCATCAAACTCCGCGTTGAGGAGATTACCCATGCGACCGGTGACGTCATTCATGTGACGCTGGCGCCGGTCACCATTGGCGAATGTTTTTGCGAATTCGTGCCCGGCCAATACATCGAATTATGGCAGCCGGATTCGACCTATCTGTCCCGCGCTTATTCGATTGCCAATGCACCCCACCGCGATGGTCATATCAGCCTGCATGTGCGGCGTGTGGAGGGTGGACGCTTTACGGACTGGGCCTTTGCCGACATGACGGTGGACGATACGTTGCAGGCGCGCGGCCCTCTGGGCAGTTTCACCATGCGCTCGGCACCCGATATACCTTTATTGTTTATCGCTGGCGGCACCGGGCTGGCACCCGTGCTGGCGCTACTGGAACAACAGATCAATCTGTTCCCGGACAAAGACATGGTATTGGTGTGGGGTATGCGCAGCGCGGCGGATTTCTACGCCCTTGACACACTGCAGGCGCTGGCGGCACGAGCGCCCCACATGCGCGTGCTGCTGGTCGCGGAAACCCTCCCGCACGTGAGTCAACAACCGGCGCATCTGCAGTGGGTCAAAGGCAATGTGCTGGAGGCCCTTGCTGAACATGGCCTGCCAAGTAGTGCCTGTGATATCTACGCCGCCGGCCCTCCGGTCATGCTACGCGCACTGGCGCGGGCGCTGGATGAACACCAAGTCAGCAAGGAGCGCGTGCATATGGACTCCTTCGGTGTTTGAAGATTCGGAACAATAGACCAATGAGCCACGACCACGGCCATGCTCCCACCAACTACGGTAAAGCGTTTGCAATCGGCATTACGCTGAATCTGGCTTTCGCGCTGATTGAGGCATTCTATGGCTGGCAAGCCGGTTCGCTGGCGCTGCTGGCCGATGCTGCACACAACCTCAGCGATGTTGGTGGCATGCTGCTAGCGTGGGCGGCGTTTGCGGCTGCTCGCTTGAAACCCAATCCCCGGCATACCTATGGCTGGAGACGTGGCTCGATCCTAGCCAGCTTTGCCAACGCCATCCTGCTGCTGGTGGCCATGGGGTCGCTGGCCTGGGAGGCGATACAACGTATGCAGACTCCCTCGTCGATTGACGCCGGTACGGTGATGGTGGTTGCCGGCATCGGCGTCGTCATCAACACGGCCACCGCCTGGCTTTTTCTGAGCGGAAGCAAGGGGGACTTGAATATCCGGGGGGCCTTCCTGCATATGGCGGCCGATGCGCTGGTATCGGTCGGTGTGGTTGTGGCAGGCGGCCTTTATCTGTGGCAGGGCTGGACCTGGATCGATCCGGTGGTCAGTCTGTTGATTGCGCTGGTCGTGGTGCTCGGCACCTGGTCGCTGTTTCACCGTTCTCTGCACTTGCTGTTTGACGGCGTTCCCGATGGCATCGACCTAACCGCAGTACGTCAAAGTCTTCAGGATCTACCCGGTGTTGACGCAGTGCATGACTTGCACGTCTGGGCAATGAGCACTGCGGACAACGCGCTTACCGCCCATTTGGTCATCGGCGCTGACACGGGAGACCGCGATACGCTTTTGGCACAGGCGATGGAGATGCTGCATGTGCAGTTTGAATTGCGGCATGTGGCGTTGCAGTTTGAGTCCCAGTCCTTTGCCGAGCAATGCCAACTCAACGAGGCTCGTTGACTGATTAGTCGACTAAACGCGTCGAGTGAATTCGCCTATTTCAAAGGTAGGCGTCAACGGTTGACGCGTGCCCGCTGCTCATCCCACAGCGCTGGCGGATCAACCGCCAGATCAAACAGCGTGATGTGGTTCGGCAATGCGTCGTCCAGGATGGCCGCCACGATGTCGGGTGCCAGTGTGGTCAGGTTGACCATCCGGCTCACATAGCTGTTGTCGATACCTTCCCGCGTGGCGATCTCCTTCAATGACTTCGCCTCCCCCGATTCCAGCATGACCAGCCAGCGGTGGCCCCTGGCCAGCGCCAGTTGGATGGATGTCGGCGCCACGTCCCACGGTCTGACCGGCGCGGTTTCGCCGTTTGGCAAGGTGACCAGCTTGCGGCCGTTGCGGCGCTTGATCTGGATCGGCACAGACAGGGTCAGCCTGCCGTCGCTGGTCTGCAGGATGCCGGGCTCGCCGGTTTTCTGGATGCGGATGTCGCTCATGCCAGTGCCTCCGCTGGTTGGTTGGCGGGCTCAGGACGCAGCTCCAGCACCAGGCGCTCGATGCCGTTGGCGCGCAGCCGCACTTCAAGGTCATTGGGAGACACGATGACCTTTTCCACCATCAGCTTGACGATCCGCGTCTGCTCAGCCGGGAAAAGTTGATCCCAAATCGCGTCGAGCCGGGTCATGGCCACGGTGATCTTCGCCTCGTCCAAGGTTGGATCGAGCTTGATCGCTTGCGGCAACATGTCGCCGAGTAGATTTGGGGCACGCAGGATCGCGCGCAGTTGGTCGAGCACGGCCGACTCGAGTTCTGCGGCTGGCAGTCGCGGCAGGCCCGAGGCGCCCGCGTGCTCCTTGGCATCGCGCTGAGGCATGTAGTACCGGTAGCGACGGCCATTCTTCTTGGTCGTGTGCCACGGCGACAGCGCTCGGCCAGACGTCTGGCTCGTTCGTGGGTTGGCGCGATCCGTCGAACAGGTGTTTCGGCATTTCAGCCAAACCAGTCTGCCTGATCAGGGCCTGATCTTGTCGTCGGGCGGTGTGCTGCCGCAGTTTGTCCGGCCGCCGCGAAGCTACCGATTCGCATCGCTACGAGCTTCAATCGTCGACTACGTCGCCACGCCGTGCATCGACATGGATCTCCTGCATCGAATGCTGGCCGCTCCGCCCGATGGCGCGATCCGCCCCGTGTTGCCGGTGCACTTCGACGAGTACACCAACACGCTGACCATCCGCACCAAGACCAAGCCCTGGACGATCAAGGGCGAGCGTCAGGCTGCGGCAGTCTGCGCAAGAGCACCTCTGAACGCGTCAATGCGGGAGGTGCGCTGTGAACCGCATCTCCCCCGACGAAGTCCTGACCACCCCGGCCGGCGAACTGGCTGCGCTTGCCAGCGAGTCCCTGTTCCAGCTCAAGAACGACGCTGCAGATCTTCTCGCCGCTGCCAAGGCGATCGTCGAGCACGTCGATCGCGCACTGGATCTCAAGTATGCCGACCGCGCACACCAGCTGCGCTTGGCGGCAGGCAAGGACACCGGTGTCGTCCACTTCGACGACGGCCATGTCCGCATCACCGCTGATCTACCCAAGAAAGTCGACTGGGACCAGACGCGGCTCGCCGAGATCACCCGTCGCATTGCAGCCAACGGCGACGACCCGTCCGAGTACGTGGACATCAGCTAAATGGGTGTGTTATTGATTGTGACAACGGACGCGGGTTCGATTCCCGTTTTGGGATTTGAACTGGCTCCGGATAGCAGATGAGGTTGAGGCCGCATTCCGGCAACCAATCAGTCCGAAAAACCTGCTTGATCGTCCGGTGCCGACGGGCATACCGGCAGGCTTTTCGATCCAGTTCGCACGGGTTCGCAGCAACCCGCAGCGCTTCGATTCCGTACTTTCAATAGTCGTTTGGTGCGGGGTACCATCCCACCTCCATCCACCCAACCCGGCTGGCAACAGCCGGGTTTTTTCTTGGTCTGGCTCAGCGCAGTTCGCCCGAGCGGCTGTCGAGCGGCGCCACGAAGGAGTCGTGCTTCCAGCTCGTGGAGAGCTGGCTCTCGTAGGCATCGTGGCTGTGCGGATCGGCCGAGAGCAGGGCGTCCAGGCGTGCAAAGTCGCTGGGTTGCGCATTGCGCTGGCGCGAAAGCGCGGCCTTGAGATTCGCGCGGGTCTGATTGAACTCGGTTTCGGTGCGCACACGTTCCAGTTCTTCCTTGAGGACTGCCTGCTCGCCCAGAAAGGCGGCGCGAATGGTGCTCAGACTGGGCAGGTGCTCGGGGTCGACCACCCAGTAGCGGATGTTGCATTGCGCCAGCAGGGTGTGCTTGAGCGTCTGGTTGCTCAGCGACAGGCCTTGCGGGCCTGGTACATCCACGCAGCCGATCACGTGGCCGTCGGGATTGCAGACGGTGAAGGTGCAGTAAACGCCGCTGAGGATCTGGAACCAGTGCTGCCCCTCTTCCTTGACCTGTGGCATGGTGAAACGCGTCACCGGCAGCTTGAGCATGACATGGTGGTCCGAGAAGGCGCGCATCATCCAGCGCCAGACGAGTTTCTCCCGGCTGTTGGCCATGGCGCGCACGGCCAGCGGCCATTTGCGCGGGATGCGCCGTTTGGCCAGATCCTGTCTTTTCAGGTGCATGGCGTAGACGTACGCACCCCCTGCGCCGCTCAACGCCATGAGGCCTGCGACTATCATCCACCCTGTGTACCCGTTCATAAGCAGCACTTTGTTGTTTGTAAAAAGTGTAAGGTTCTCGGCCTCAATACTGAAGAAAATCGCTGGAGTTGGAGCAGAGTGAAGGGGCTTGGGGATGAACTTTTGCACGGAAAACCGGCCTGATTGCGCCCCTCAGAGGCGGATCCACCACGTTCCTCCCGCCGCCATGGAGGGGAGCTGTCTTGGACAAGGCTGATCAAGAACAACACGCCATGCAGCTGCAGGACATTCTTTACACCCAGGGTTTCGGTACGCGCCGGGTCTGTGCCGGGCTGATCCAGCAAGGCCATGTGCGGGTGCGCTCCGCGGCCACGGGGGAGTGGCAGTCCTGCACCGATGCCGGCGCCGCCTTCGAGCCCGAGGGGCTGGGCCTGCGTGTGCAGGGCCAAGACTGGGTGTGCCATGTCCGCGCCTGCATCATGCTGCACAAGCCGGCCGGCATCGAGTGTTCCCAGAAGCCTTCAGCCTGGCCCAGTGTCTATACCCTGCTGCCCGCGCCCTTGCGCCAGCGCCCCAACAAGGGGGCGGTGCAGGGCGTGCAGGCCATCGGCCGCCTGGACCAGGACACCACGGGGCTGCTGCTGCTGACCGACGATGGCCAGCTCATCCACCGCCTGGCCTCCCCCAAGCACGATGTGCCCAAGGTCTACGAGGTCACGCTCAAACACCCGGCAGACGCCGGCATCTGCGCCACCTTGCTTGCAGGTGTGGTGCTGGACGACGATCCGCGCCCGGTGCGTGCGGTGGCTTGCGAGCTCGATGACCCCTCGCACTTGCGGCTGACACTGACCGGTGGCAAGTACCACCAAGTCAAGCGCATGGTGGCGGCGGCAGGCAACCGGGTCGAGGCACTGCACCGGTCTCAGATTGGCGGGCTGCGGCTACCAGCGGATCTGGCCGTGGGCCAGTGGCGCTGGCTGCAGGCTGCGGACCTAGCCTTGCTCGGGGTCTGAGCGCCAGCCTTTGCGCTGGCGCAAGTCCGGGCACCTGTCGGGCGGGCAGCGGCCGCTACACTAGCTGCTCCCTTTCATCAGGCCTTCCATGCTCCTGCCCCTGTTTCGCGTCTGTCTTGCATCGCTGGCCCTGTTGGCCGCCGCAGCCCATGCGCAGTCGCAAGCGGCGCCGATCTTCGTGCTCAACTCCAAGGACGCCGATGTCAGCGTGATCGACCCCGTGAGCTGGAAAGAGATCAAGCGCTTTCATACGGGCAAGGAGCCGCATCATCTCTACCTGACGCCGGACGAGAAGTCGCTGATCATCGCCAACGCCTTCAGCGACAGCCTGACCTTCGTCGACCCGCGCACAGCGGAAGTCCAGCGCACGGTGCGCGGCATCCTCGACCCCTACCACCTGCGCTTCTCGCCCGACATGCAGTGGTTCGTGACCGCGGCCAACCGGCTCAATCACGTCGACATCTACCGTTGGAATGGCCAGGACCTGACGCTGGCCAGGCGCATCCCCACAAGCCGCACGCCCAGCCACATCTGGATCGATGGCAGGAGCACGACCGCCTTCGTGACCATGCAGGACAGCGACGAGCTCGTGGCCTTTGATCTGGCGACGCAGCGCCAGCTCTGGCGCGTGAAGACCGGCCCCATGCCGGCCGATGTGTTCGGCACGCCGGATGACCGTTTCCTGCTGGTCGGCCTCACGGGCAGCGACAGCGTGGAGGTGTTCGATCTGGCCATGCCGGTGCCGGCCTCGGTGCAGCTCATCCCCACGGGCAAGGGGGCGCATGCCTTTCGTGCCGTGGGGGACCGCCAGCATGTGCTGGTCAGCAATCGGGTGGCCAACACCATCAGCAAGATCGATTTCAGGACCATGACCGTCGTGGACCAGTACCCCGGCCCGGGTGGACCGGACTGCATGGACCTGACGGCCGATGGGCGCTACATCCTGCTCACGTCGCGCTGGGCGCAGCGGCTCAGCGTGATCGACACCGCCACGCGTCAGGTCGTGCGCCAGGTACGCGTGGGCAAATCCCCGCACGGGGTCTGGACGCTGGACCATGCGCCGCGCCAGTAGCCGTCTGCTGCGAGGCCTGCTGGCGCTGGCCCTGCTGGCGCTGCAGCCGGTCCGTGCCGAGGACTGTCGCAAGCCGGTCTACCTGACCTTCGACACCGGCCACATGGGGGTGGCCGATCTGGTGGCCGAGGTGCTGCGCCGCGAGGAGGTGCGGGTCACCTTCTTCGCCGCCGACGAGCGCACCCGGGTGGGCGATGGCAGTCTCGGCACGCACTGGGCGCCCTGGTGGCGTGCACGGGCCGCCGAGGGGCATGAGTTCGCCTCCCATACCCTGGACCATGTGTACTGGCGCGCCGACCTGCCGCAGCCTGACGGCAGCATGCAGTTCCGCGTGCGCGCCTCGGCCGGCCCTCAGGCCGGTCGTGACCGGATCTGGACTGCGGCCCAGTACTGCGCCGAGATCAACGCCGCGAGCGAGCGCCTGCGGGAGCGGACGGGCCGCGCACCGCTGCCCCTGTACCGCGCCCCGGGCGGCAAGACCTCGCCGGCTCTGCTGGCCGCAGCGCGCGCCTGTGGCTACCAGCATGTCGCCTGGGCGCCGGCCGGTTTCCTGGGCGATGAACTGCCCAGCGATCGTTACCCCAATGCGCAGCTCCTGCAGCGCGCGCTGCGCGATATCCGGCCGGGTGACGTGCTGATGGCGCATCTGGGCATCTGGTCGCGCCAGGACCCCTGGGCGCCGGCCGTGCTGGCGCCACTGATCCAGGGCCTGAAGGCACGCGGCTTCTGTTTCCGTACCTTGCGCGAGCACCCGGACTACCGGGGCTGGATCGCTCAGCGTGGCGGTGTCGGGAAATAATCGCGCATGGACCTGCTCGTCAATGCCTTTGATGAGGTGCACCAGTGGCTGTTCGAGACCCTGGTGCAGCCGTTGGTGTTTGCCCTGGGTCTGGGCAACCGCCTGGAGGATGCGCACAGCGGCACGGGCTGGCTGCTGGTCGGGCTGCTGCAGCTGGTGGTGATGCTGGCCGTCATCGCCCCGCTGCAGCGCTGGCGGCCGGTGGAGCCCGTGCGCGACCGTGCTGCCATCCGCGTGGACGTGATCTACACCCTGATCCACCGCCTCGGCCTGGTCCGGCTGATTCTGTTCTTCTCCCTGATGCCGCTGCTGGACGACCTGATCGGCCAGTTGCGCGTGCTGGGTCTGCCCACCTTCCATCTCGACCACCTCTGGCCCGGGGTCACCGATCTGCCGCTGGTGAGTCTGCTGATCTATCTGGTGGTCATGGATTTCTTCGACTACTGGCTGCACCGTGGGCAGCACAGCTTCGAGTGGTGGTGGCGTCTGCATGCACTCCACCACTCGCAGCGTCAGATGACGATGTGGAGCGACAACCGCAACCACCTGCTCGACGACCTGATCCGTGATCTGCTGCTCGTGACCCTGGCGCAGCTGATCGGGGTCGCACCGGGCCAGTTCGTCGCCATTGTGGCCATCACCCAGCTCAGCGAAAGCTTCCAGCACGCCAATCTGCGGCTGTGGTTCGGCCGCTGGGGCGAGCGCCTGTGGGTCAGCCCGCGCTTTCACCGGCGTCATCACAGCATCGGGATTGGGCATGAGACGCCGGGCATGGCACTCGGGGGCTGCAACTTTGGCGTGCTGCTGCCCTGGTGGGACATGCTGTTCGGCAGTGCCAATTTCGAGCAGCGTTACGACCCAACCGGCATCCGCGACCAGGTCGAGCAGGGACGCGACTACGGGCGTGGTTTCTGGGCCCAGCAGTGGCTCGGCCTGAAACGTCTGGTGGGGCGCGCCTGACACCGCGCGATGGCGCGCCTCAGGGTATGCTTGCCGGCATGGGCCTCCTACTCGACTCCTTCTGGCGTGCGCTGGCCTATTGCCTGCAGCCGCGTGTGATCCTGCTGTCCCTGCTGCCCCTGGTGCTGGTGGTGTCCCTGACCGCGGGTCTGTTCTGGCTGTTCTGGGACGATGCCCTGGTCGGCCTGCGTAGCTGGCTCAGCGACTGGGCGCTGCTCGACAGCCTGTACCGCTGGCTGGAAAGCGTGTCCCTGGGGCACCTGCGCACCGTGCTCGATCCCCTGCTGCTCATCATGCTGGTGCTGCCATTGGTCATCCTGCTGTCTCTGCTGGCGGTGGCCTGGCTGGTGACGCCCGCGGTCGTCAAACGGGTGGCGGCGCGCCGTTTCCCGCAGCTGGCGCAGGAGCAGGGCGGCAGTTTCTGGGGCAGCGTGGGGCAGAGCCTGGGCTCGGCCCTGCTGGCCTTGCTCGCCCTGGTGCTGACCCTGCCGTTGTGGCTGATCCCGCCGCTGGTGATCGTGCTGCCGCCGCTGATCTGGGGCTGGCTCACCTCGCGTGTCATGGTCTATGACTCCCTGGCCCTGCATGCCAGCCGTGCCGAGCGTGAGCAGCTCATGCAGCGCCACCGCTACCCGCTGCTGGCGATCGGCGTGGTGGCCGGCTACATGGGCGCGGCCCCGGGTCTGATCTGGGCGGTCGGCGCCATGGCCGTGGTGCTGGCGCCGCTGCTCGTGCCGCTGGCGATCTGGATCTACACCTTTGTCTTCATCTTCGCCTCGCTCTGGTTCACGCACTATGGGCTGGCCGCCCTGGCGGCACTGCGCCAGGAGCCGCTGGCCGCGCCGGTGCGTGTCCTGCCCGAGCCGGAGGCCGATGTCAGCACACCGCCCCATGCCTGATGCCCAGACGGCCTGGGGGCTGATCATCATCGGTGACGAAATCCTCTCGGGCAAGCGTGCCGACAAGCACCTGCCTAAGGTGATCGACCTGCTGTCGGCGCGCGGCCTGCAACTGGCCTATGCGGACTATGTGGGCGACGATCCGCAGCGCATCACCGCGGCGCTGCAGCGTGCCTTTGCCTCGGGCGAGGTGGTGTTTTCCTGTGGCGGCATCGGCGCCACGCCGGATGACCACACGCGTCAGTGCGCGGCGCGGGCCCTGGACGTTCCGCTGGCCCTGCACCCGCAGGCCGAAGCGCTGATCCGCGAGCGCATGCAGGATGTGGCGCGCGAGCAGGGGTTGCCCTATGAGCCGGATCGCGCGGACAACGTCCACCGGCTCAACATGGGGGTGTTCCCTCAGGGGGCCCACATCATTCCCAATCCCTACAACAAGATCCCGGGCTTCAGCTGTTCCTCGCCTGGCGGGCGTGGCGCCGTGCACTTCGTGCCGGGCTTTCCTGTCATGGCTTGGCCCATGATCGAATGGGTGCTGGACACGCACTATGCCCAGCTGTTCCGGCGCGGTGCTTGGCGTGAGCAGTCCGTCATCGTCTATGGCGCCATGGAAGCTGCGCTCACGCCGCTGATGGAGGCGGTCGAAACCCGGCATGCCGGGATCAAGGTCTTCAGTCTGCCCAGCGTGGACCATCCCCAGCATGGCCGCCACATTGAACTGGGTGTGAAAGGACAGGACGCGCAGGCGGCCTCGGCCTATGCCGACCTTCTGGCCGGTTTGATGGCCCAAGGGGCCAAACTAGGCCCTGAAATGGTGCGTATCACGTAGATTTCCATTTTGGTGCATTCTGCATGCACCAAAATGAATCGTCTGTGACGAATCTTTCTGCTTTGGTGCATCTGCGTGGCCCGTAAGGCGCGCAAACTCAAGGCAAAATGCGCCTTTCGCTCGCGGCCGGGATGAACCGGATTGGCACAGAAACTGCATTCAGGTGCCGGCGTAACTTTCAACAACCCTTCCAACCAGGAGTTCCAGATGGCCAAGACCGTCGCAGACGTGATGAAGATGGTGAAGGAAAACGAGGTCAAGTTCGTTGACTTCCGCTTCACCGACACCCGTGGCAAAGAGCAGCACGTGACCGTGCCCGTGTCGCACTTCGACGAAGACAAGTTCACCTCCGGCCATGCCTTCGACGGTTCGTCCATCGCCGGCTGGAAGGGTATCGAAGCTTCGGACATGCAGCTCATGCCCGACCCGAACACCGCCAACATCGATCCCTTCTTCGAAGAGACCACGATGTTCCTGCAGTGCGATGTGGTCGAGCCCAGTGACGGCAAGGCCTATGACCGTGATCCGCGTTCCATTGCCAAGCGCGCTGAGGCCTATCTGAAGGCGTCGGGCATTGGCGACACCGCCTACTTCGGTCCCGAACCCGAATTCTTCATCTTCGACGGCGTGCGCTGGAGCAACGAGCCCGGCAACGTGATGTTCGCCATCGACGAGTACGAGGCGCCCTGGAACAGCGGCAAGCAGCTCGAAGGCGGCAACCGCGGCCACCGTCCCACCACCAAGGGCGGCTACTTCCCGGTGCCCCCGGTCGACAGCACGCAGGACATGCGCGCCGAGATGGCCCTGATCCTCGAATCCCTGGGCATCCCGGTCGAGGTGTTCCACCACGAAGTGGCCGGCGCCGGCCAGAACGAGATCGGCACCAAGTTCAGCACGCTCGTGCAACGCGCCGACTGGACCCAGGTCCTGAAGTACGTCGTCTGGAACGTGGCCAACGCCTACGGCAAGACCGCGACCTTCATGCCCAAGCCCTACGCTGGCGACAACGGTTCCGGCATGCACGTGCACCAGTCCATCTGGAAGGACGGCAAGAACCTGTTCGCCGGTGACGGCTACGCCGGTCTGAGCGATTTCGCCCTGTACTACATCGGCGGCATCATCAAGCACGCCCGTGCCCTGAACGCCATCACCAACCCCGGTACCAACAGCTACAAGCGCCTGGTGCCTGGCTTCGAGGCTCCGGTGAAGCTGGCCTACAGCTCGCGCAACCGTTCCGCTTCGATCCGCATCCCCTTCGTGGCCAACCCCAAGGGTCGCCGCATCGAGGCCCGCTTCCCCGATCCGAGCGCCAACCCCTACCTGTGCTTCTCGGCGCTGATGATGGCTGGTCTGGACGGTGTGGAGAACAAGATCCATCCGGGCGAGGCTGCCACCAAGGACCTGTACCACCTGCCCCCGGAAGAGGACAAGCTGGTGCCGACCGTATGCCACAGCCTGGACCAGGCGCTGGACTATCTGGACAAGGACCGTGCCTTCCTGACCAAGGGGGGCGTGTTCACCGACTCCATGCTCGACGCCTACATCGAACTCAAGATGGGCGAAGTCACGCGCTTCCGCATGGCACCGCATCCGGTCGAGTACGACATGTACTACTCCCTGTGATCGGGCGCTGCAGGCTGTACATCGTTACAGCCTGTCGCAAAAAAAGGACGGCCGAGGCCGTCCTTTTTCATTTCCGGACAGGTCCGGGGGTTTGAAATCCGGTCGAAAATGAGGATACTGACAGACCGCCCCTGCATTGCGATGCGCGGAGACCACCATGAAGAAGACCTATCTGATGTCGTTGACAGCTACGCTTTTCGTAGCGAACCTGACCGTTGTCAGCCTGGCCCAGGCCCAGGGCAACCGTATCTACCGTTGCGGCAACGAGTACACCAACACCGTCCAGCCCGGCCAGAAGGGCTGCAAGCTGGTCGAGGGTGGCAATGTCACCGTGGTGCAGCGCCCCCGTCCGGTGGAGAACGTGCGCCTGGCGGCCACCAGCCAGGCCGTGGCCAATCTGGAAGCCGAGCGCCAGCGCCAGCGCGATGCGGACGCGCGCATGATTCTGGAAGCCGAGCTGCGCAAGGCCGAGGCCCGTCAGGCCGATCTGCTCAAGGAATACAACAACGGCGAGCCCGAGAAGATGGGCCCCGAGTTCCGCAACCACCAGAAGTACCTGGACCGTGTGGCGGATCTCAAGTCCAGCATCGAGCGCAACGAGAGCGACCTCTCGGGTCTGCGGCGCGAGATTGACCGTTTGCCGTCGGCTTCCGCTTCTGAGTCAAAATAGGCGGCTTGAAACCGTCTGACTCCCTTTCCGGCCGCTTCCAGCCCTTTGACCTCCTGGCCACGCTTGTGGCCGTCGTGCATGGCGACGGCGCCGTGGTCTACGCGAATGCGGCGCTCGAGGATGCGCTGGGTATGTCCCGGCGCAGCATCGAGGAGTCGCAGCTCCCCGAGCATTACACCGAGCCCCAGGTCCTGCTGCAGGCCCTGGGCGGTCTGCGCGCCAACGAGTTCGCGGCCCTGCGCTACGACGCCTGGCTCAAGCGGCCGGGGCGTGATCCGCTGCCGGTCCATGTCATCCTGACCCAGACCGACCAGCCGGGCGACATCCTGGTCGAGATGCTGCCGCTGGAGCAGCAGGCCCGCCAGGAGCGTGAGGAGCGTCTGCTCGATCAGGCTCAGGCCAACAAGGAGCTGATCCGCAACCTCGCGCACGAGATCAAGAACCCTCTGGGCGGCATCCGGGGGGCAGCCCAGCTGCTGGAGATGGAGATCGAAGGCCAGCTCACCGAGTACACCCGCGTCATCATCCATGAGGCCGATCGCCTGCAGACCCTGGTGGATCGCCTGCTGGCGCCGCACCGCCGCCCGCATGTGGTGGGCGATGTCAACATCCACGAGGTCTGCGAGCGCGTGCGCTCGCTGATCCTGGCAGAGTTTCCCAAGGGCCTGCGCGTGGTGCGCGACTACGACACCTCCATCCCCGAGTTCCGCGGGGACCGCGAGCAGCTGATCCAGGCCGTGCTCAATATCGCCCACAACGCCTGCCAGGCCCTGCAGGAGCGCATTGCGGCTGGCGAGGCCCGGCTGACCTTCCGCACACGGATCGCTCGGCAGACCACTTTTGGCAAGCAGCGCTACAAGCTGGCACTGGAATTGCATGTCATCGACAACGGGCCCGGCGTACCGGACTCGATCAAGGACCGCATCTTTTTCCCGCTGGTGTCGGGAAGAGAAGGCGGCTCCGGCCTGGGGCTGACGCTGGCACAGACCTTTGTCCAGCAGCACCATGGCCTGATCGAGTGCGACAGCGAGCCGGGCCGGACCGATTTCAAGATACTGATACCGCTGCCGTGAACCAGGCGGCTTGAGCAAAGGGTGTAGCCGACATGAAGCCGATTTGGATCGCCGATGATGACCAGTCCATACGCTTCGTGCTGGAAAAGGCCCTGCAGCGCGAGCAGATGCCCACGCGCAGCTTCATCAACCCCCGGGAGGTGCTGGCCGCGCTCGACGAGGAAGGCGAAGGCCCGCAGGTCCTGGTGAGCGACATCCGCATGCCGGGCGGCTCCGGTCTGGAGCTGCTGGAGAAGGTCAAGGCCCGCCACCCGGGTCTGCCCGTGATCATCATGACGGCCTTCTCTGATCTGGACAGCGCCGTCTCGGCCTTCCAGGGGGGCGCCTTCGAGTACCTGCCCAAGCCCTTTGACCTGCCCAAGGCCGTCGAGCTGATCCGCCGCGCGGTGGACGAGAGCCAGCGCGAGGAGGTGGCGCAGGAGAGCATCACCGCCGCGCCCGAGATGCTGGGCCAGGCGCCCGCCATGCAGGACGTGTTCCGCGCCATCGGCCGGCTCTCGCAGAGCAATGTCACCGTGCTGATCACGGGCGAGTCCGGCTCGGGCAAGGAGCTCGTGGCGCGGGCCCTGCACAAGCACTCGCCGCGTGCCAACGGGCCCTTCGTGGCCATCAACACCGCGGCCATTCCCAAGGATCTGCTCGAGAGCGAACTCTTTGGCCACGAGCGCGGCGCCTTCACCGGCGCGCAGACCATGCGCCGTGGCCGCTTCGAGCAGGCCGAGGGCGGCACGCTCTTCCTCGACGAAATCGGCGACATGCCTTTCGACCTGCAGACGCGCCTGCTGCGTGTGCTCTCGGACGGCCACTTCTACCGTGTGGGCGGGCACAGCGCGGTCAAGGCCAATGTGCGCGTGATCGCCGCCACGCACCAGGATCTGGAGCAGCGTGTCAAGGAGGGCGTGTTCCGCGAAGACCTGTTTCACCGCCTCAACGTGATCCGCCTGCGCCTGCCGGCCCTGCGCGAGCGGCGTGAGGACATCGCCATGCTCGCGCGCCACTTCCTGCAGCAGAGCGCGCGCCAGCTCGGCGTCGAGCCCAAGCGTATCTCGGATGCGGCGCTGGAGAAACTCAGCCGTTTCAGCTTCCCAGGCAATGTGCGCCAGCTCGAGAACGTCTGCCACTGGCTCACCGTCATGGCGCCGGCCCAGGTCATCGAACCCAAGGACCTGCCGCCCGAGATCGGCTTGGCGGTGGGCGAGAGTGTGCCGACCCCGGCCACTGCGGCATCCGTTCCTGTGGGTGGGGCGGTGGACACCCTGTCCGCGGTGGGTGGCGTGGCGCCGGTGGCCGCAAGCGACTGGGAGAGCGGCCTGCAGGCCGAGGCCATGAGCCTGCTGCTCAGTGGTCGCATGGATGTCTGGGACGAGCTGACGCGCCGTTTCGAGCGCAAGCTCATCCTTACCGCACTCGACAACACCCGTGGCCGCCGCATCGAGGCCGCCCACAAACTGGGCATCGGCCGCAACACCATCACGCGCAAGATCCAGGAACTGGGTTTAGAGGAGTAAGACGCCCCCCGAAGCGGCCTCTGGCCGCCTCCCCCCACTGGGGGGCGATGCCGGTGGCCGGGCAAAGCCCGTTCCACGGCATCCCCGCTTTAATACCCTGGCGGCCGCTCGTGCGTGTTTGGCCTCAGTCAAAGAGCCCGGGGCCGCCGAAGCGTGCGCCTTCGATCTCCAGCATCTTCAGCTTGGTCTGCAGCCCGCCATGGGCCGAGAAGCCGCCGGTGCCCGTCTGGGCGCCCAGCACGCGGTGGCAGGGCACCACGGGTGCGAAA
The DNA here is from genome assembly GCA_046299695.1 of Hylemonella sp. Lineage (GTDB taxonomy): Bacteria > Pseudomonadota > Gammaproteobacteria > Burkholderiales > Burkholderiaceae_C > Hylemonella. The sequence continues at coordinate 95,894 of JBKBHP010000006.1, read as the reverse complement.
GGGTTGGCGCCCAGGGCCTGGCCCACGGCGCGGGCCGCGCCCGGTTCACCCAGGCGCTGTGCCAGCTCCCCATAGCTCAGGGTCTCGCCCGGCGGGATGCGCCGCGCAATCGCATAGACGCGCTGGTGAAAAGGCGGCACACCAGTCATGTCCAGCGCCAGGTGCGTGAGGTCGCGCGGCTCGGGGGGATGACCTTCGAGCAAGGCGGTGATGGCGTCGATGGCCTGCCGCACAAAAGGTGGCGGCTGGCCTTCCTGGAGATCCGGGAAGCGGCGCAGCATGCGCCGGCGCGTCGCCGCCTCGTCAACTTCGGGCAGCTGCACGCAAGTCAGTGCCCCAGTGTTCCAGGCGATGCCGCAATCGCCCAGCGGCGTCGGGAAGAGGGCGTAGGCCAGCGTATTCATGACGCGGACCGTCAGGACTCAGAGCCCCTGCAGTTCCAGCACCACGGGCGCGTGATCGCTGGGGCGCTCGTTGCGGCGCGGCGTGACGTCGACGGTGCAGGCCGCGGCCAGGGGCTTGAGCGCATCGCTGATCAGGATATGGTCGATGCGCAGGCCCTGCTTGCGGCGGAACGCCATGTTGCGGTAGTCCCACCAGGAGTAGTTGCGCTCGGGCTGCGGAAAGAGACGGACGCTGTCATGCAGGCCCAGTTCGATCAGGGCCCGGAGGTGCGCGCGCTCTTCCACCGTGCAGTGGATGGTGTCCTTCAGGCCCACCGGGTCCCAGACGTCGAGGTCGTCGAAGGTGATGTTGTAGTCACCCATGAGCACCAGCCGGGGGTGCCGCGCCAGCTCGCCGCGCACCCACTCGCGCAGGGCATCGAGCCAGCGCATCTTGTAGGCGAATTTGTCCGAGCCCGGCTCCTGCCCGTTGGGGAAGTAGGCACCAATCACCCGTACGCCGTTGACCGTGGCACTGATCACGCGTGCCATTTCGTCCTCGAAACCGGGGATGTTGCGTACCACGGCCTCCAGGGGTGTGCGCGACAGCAGGGCGACGCCGTTGTAGGTTTTCTGGCCGAAGCTCTCGGCCTGGTAACCCGCGGCGCTGAAGTCGTGGAAGGGAAACTTGTCGTCGGTGAGCTTGAGTTCCTGCAGCGCCAGCACATCGACCGGGTTCTCGGTCAGCCATGCCAGTACCTGTGGCAGGCGCACATTGAGCGAGTTGACGTTCCAGGTAGCGAGCTTCATCGCAGCGGCCTCAGATGTGGAGCAGGGCCAGCCCGCCGATGGCCACGCCGATCGCGCCGCCGGCGAACATCGCGTACTCGAGCCACTTCTTGCGGGTCAGCAGAGCGATGGCCGCCATGGCGATGGCGACCTGCAGCACCGTGGTGGCCTGGGCCCAGCGGTGGTGCAGATGGATCTGCTCATCGCTCTTCCTGTCCCACTCAGTCGCTTCGGCCTCCAGCTTCTCGGCCACAACCTTGATGTCCCCCTTTTCCTTTTCGTAGCGGTCGATCTTGGCCTGGTATTTCTCGCGCTCGGCATCCTTGACGGTCAGGTCACGCGAGACTTCGGCCAGGGACTGCTTGGTGCTCTTGGCCTGGAAGTAGTTCCACTGGTTGGACGCCTCGGTCTTTTTGAGGGCCGCATTGTTCTTGTACAGGCCGGCATTGGCCTGGGTCGCCCCGCCCATGTAGGCAAAGATCGCGCCCACAGTGGCGATGATGGCTGTGAACATGGCGATCTGGTTGGTCATGCCGTTGCCATGTTCGCCATGGGCCGCGGCGTGCGTGGCGTGTTCGAGTTCGTGGTCGTGCGGGCCGTGGACGTGAAAGCCGCCTGAGGACATGGGATCAGACTCCTGGGGTGTGTGTGTAGGTGACAAAGCTGAATTTCAGGCCGGTGGCCGACACATGGGCCTCGCGTCCGACTTCCTGCCAGCCGGCGCCGAATTGTGGCGCAAAGGCGTCGCCCTCGAACTCGGCCTCGATCTCCGTCACCACGGCCGTGCTGGCCAGGGGCAGGGCCTGGGCGTAGATCTCGGCGCCGCCGATGATCCAGGCATCGCTGACCTCTCCACACAGCTGCAGCGCTTCGTCCAGCGAGTGCGCCACGTGGGTGCCTGCGGCCTGCCAGTCGCGCTGGCGCGTCACGACCACATTGGTGCGGCCGGGCAGGGGGCGAAAGCGCGGGGGCAGCGATTCCCAGGTCTTGCGGCCCATGATCACGGGCGCCCCCATCGTGGTGCGTTTGAAGTGGGCCAGGTCCTCGGGCAGGTGCCAGGGCATGGTGCCGTTCTTGCCGATGGCGCCGTTGGCGGCGCGCGCAAAGATCAGGTGCAGTTTCATGCGGGAGTTTTCCGGGGGGGCAGCAACACGGCGGCGATCGCCGCCATCACGAAGACGATGGCCAGGTAGTCCTGCCAGGTCGGCCACTCGCCCACGATGAAGGTGGCGCTGAGCGTGCCCACGAGCGGGATGGCCATCACGCTCATGGCGCTCGTGGCCGGCGGCAGATGGCGCGCCAGACCGGCCCAGAGGGTCTGGGCGAAGCCGTAGTTGATGAAGGCACCGTAGACCAGACTGGCCCACATGGGCGCGCTGAACTGCCAGCTCGGCCAGGGCTCGCTGGCGAAGGCGATGAGCCAGAGACAGGCCGAGGTCAGGATCATCATCCAGATCGTCAGTGTCTCCACGGGCAGGGTCAGCGTGGCGCGGCGCATCATCAGCGTGCCGATGGCCCAGCTGATGGCGGCGATCTCCATCCAGACAATGCCCAGCGGCCGACCGGTCAGCGCCGTGAACTCGCTCGAGGTCAGCAGGCCGATGGCCACGGCGACGGCAATGACTGCGATCACCGTGCGCTGCGTGAGACGCTGGCCCAGAAAGAGCGCGCCGAGCAGGACGGTCCAGATCGGCATGGTGAAGCCGAGGATGGCGGCACGCCCCGAGGCCAGCTCCTTGACACCCAGGATGGACACCGTGTGCCAGCCCAGCATGTTGGGGATGCCCAGCGTGATGACCGACCGCCACTCCGGGCCCTGCGGCAGCATGCGCAGGCCGCGCGCGCGGTAGAAACTGTAGAGGAAGAGGGCGCCGCAGGTCATGGTGAGCGCACGGAAGTACAGTGGCGAGAGCTCGCGCAGCGAGAACTTCATCATGGGCCAGTTGATGCCCCACATCAGCGTGAGCATCACCAGGGTCAGCAGCTGCCTGCGGCTGATCACGGAGGGACCGCCGCTGTTCAGACCGCCACCGGCGCTTTGATGGCCGGGTGGCACTGGTAGTCCACCACCTCGAAGTCCTCGTACTGGTAGTCGAAGATCGAGTCCGGTCGGCGCTTGGTGTTCAGCATCGGGTAGGGGTAGGGCGTGCGCGAGAGCTGCAGCTCCACCTGCTCGTGGTGGTTGCTGTAGATGTGGCAGTCGCCGCCAGTCCAGATGAAGTCACCCACGCCGAGGTCGCATTGCTGCGCGATCATGTGCGTCAGCAAGGCGTAGCTCGCGATGTTGAAGGGGACGCCGAGGAAGATGTCGGCGCTGCGCTGGTAGAGCTGGCAGCTCAGCTTGCCCTCGGCCACATAGAACTGGAAGAAGGCGTGGCAGGGCATGAGCGCCATCTTGTTCAGCTCGGCCACGTTCCAGGCGCTCACGATGATGCGGCGCGAGTCGGGGTTGCTCTTGAGCGTCTTGATGACTTCACTGATCTGGTCGATGTGGCCGCCGTCGGGCGTTGGCCAGCTGCGCCACTGCACGCCGTAGACCGGGCCCAGGTCGCCATCAGGCCGGGCCCACTCGTCCCAGATGCTCACACCACGTTCCTTGAGCCAGTTGTTGTTGCTCGAACCCGTGAGGAACCACAGCAGCTCATAGATGATGGACTTGAGGTGCACCTTCTTGGTCGTCACCAGCGGGAAGCCTTCGTTGAGGTCGAAGCGCATCTGGTGGCCGAACACGCTGCGCGTGCCGGTGCCCGTGCGGTCGGTCTTGGGCACGCCCGTGGTGTACACATGGCGCATGAAGTCTTCGTATTGGGAACGGACGGGGCGGGTGATCATGGATGGGATTTTCCTACAAGTTGGGCGCGTGCCCGGCTCAAGGGTGGCAGCCGGTTCCGCGCGCTGCTGTGGCCGTAACTGGCCGGGCGAGACCAGGGCGCATGTGGCTTGCCGGGTCTCGCCCCGGCGGGCGACCTACTTTTCTTGCGTCGCCAAGAAAAGTAGGCAAAAGAAGGCGACCCTGGTGTCTGTGACCTCGGCTGCGCCGGGGCAACCTGCGATGCTCGCGTCAGGCGGGAGCCGCGCAAACTCGCTACGCTCAGACATGCGCGTCTCTTGATCCGCCTGCCGCTGTGCTTCTCGGCACAGACACAAGGGCGAGGGAGACCCAACAGCCGAACCCCACAAGGATGCGCCATGGCGCGTCCTTGTTGTCTTGGCGTTTGGTATTGGTCTTCGGATCCCCGCTGCCGTGTGCGGAGGCGAGTATCGCAGGAGCGGGCGGAAAAAGAGATCCGCATGTTTGAGCCCGCAGGGCGAGTTTGCGGATCTCCCGCCCGGTCCGAGCAACGCAGCGTGCCCGGAGCTCAGCGGAGGGACGACGCACCCGGCTCGCCTTCTCTTTGCTTACTTTGGTGTTTGCGTAACTTTGCTGCGCAAAGTGAGCAAACCCCGCGCGCGTAGCGCGCCATGGCGAAGCAGAGAAAACCCGCTACGCGGGTTTCGATAAAGTGAGTCGCCTGCCGGGGCGAGACCCGGCAAAGCCACGCAAGCAAAAACTTAACCGCGAATCATCCGCCCCGGATTCATCAGATTCAACGGGTCCAAAGCCTGCTTGATTCCCCGCATCAATCCCAGCGCCACCGGCGACTTGTGGTCTGGCAGCTTGTCCACCTTGAGGCTGCCGATGCCGTGCTCGGCCGAGATCGAGCCGCGGTAGCGGTCCACCACCTCGTAGACCAGGGCGTTCATCGGGCCTTCCTCTTCGGCGAGGAAGCGCTTCTGGTCCTCACCCTCGGGCGCCTGCACGTTGTAGTGCAGGTTGCCGTCGCCCAGGTGCCCGTAGGTCACCAGGCGTGCCCCCGGGAATTTCTCCAGCAGCAGCGCGTTGGTCTCGGCCACGAAGGCGGGGATACGGGAGACGTTGATCGAGATGTCGTGCTTGATGTTCAGGCCTTCCTGGGCCTGGGCCAGGGGGATGCTCTCGCGGATGTGCCACAGGGCCTTGGCCTGGGCCATGCTCTCGGCCACCACGGCGTCGGTCACGCAGCCGGCTTCCATGGCCGCTTCGAGCAGTCGCTCGAATTGTTCACGTGCGTGCGTCTCCGATTCGTTGTCCGAGTTCTCCAGCACCACGCACCAGGGCGATTCCTGCCAGAAGGGCACGCGCTGCTGCGGGAAGTGCTTGGCGACCAGGCTCAGAGCGAACTGGCCCATGACCTCGAAGCCGGTCAGGCCCGCACTCAGGTGCTCGTGTGCCAGCCCCAGCAGCTGTACCGCGGCCTCCATGGAGGGCACGGCGGCCAGGGCCGTGAGCTGGGCCTTGGGCAGGGGGTAGATCTTCATGGTGGCGCCGGTGATCACGCCCAGCGTGCCTTCGGAGCCGATGAAAAGATGCCGCAGGTCGTAACCCGTGTTGTCCTTGCGCAGGCCCAGCAGGCCGTCCCAGACCTCGCCCTGGGCCGTCACGACCTCCAGTCCCAGGCAGAGCTCACGCGTGTTGCCGTAGCGTACGACCTGCGTGCCACCAGCGTTGGTGCCCAGATTGCCGCCGATGGTGCAGCTGCCTTCGGAGGCCAGGCTCAGCGGGAAGAGGAAGCCGGCTTTCTCGCACTCATCCTGCAGGTTCTGCAGCACGCAGCCCGCGTCCACGGTGATGGTCAGGTTGCCGGCGTCGAGCTGGCGCACCTTGTTCATGCGGGTGAGGCTCAGTACCACCTGGGTTCCGCTCTCGTCGGGCGTGGATCCCACCACCATGCCGGTGTTGCCGCCCTGGGGCACCATGGCCACGCGCGCGGCGGCGCACGCCTTGACGACCGCCGCGACTTCCTGCGTGTTGCCTGGGCGCACCACGGCCAGAGCCATGCCGCGCTCGCGGCCGCGCCAGTCCAGCTCCCAGGCTGTGAGGTCGGTCGCCGGATCTTCGTGGGTCAGCACATAGGGGGTGCCGACGATGCGACGCAACTTGTCCAGCAGCGTTTTCTGTTCAGACGTGAAATTCATGATGAGGCGGTTTCGGTTTGGCCGGCCTCGCGCGCGGCGCGCAGGCGCAGCCGGATATGCAGGGTGCAGCCGATGAAGAGAGCGATGCTCAGCACCACCTCCAGCATGGCCAGCCAGGCGCCGGGCGCCGGCTCGCTGGTGGCGCGCACCAAGCCCTCGAGCACATAGAGCCAGACCAGCAGGCTGAGCCAGCGGTAGGTGTACATGCGGTTCTTCAGCAGGCCGGCCAGCGGCAGGCACAGGGGCAGGACCTTAAGCGCGAGCCAGGAGCCACCGGGGCGGATCGGGGCCAGCCAGAGTTCCCAGGCCAGACCGAGCGCAATCAGGCCCAGCAGGCTGGCCACGGTCAGGCGGCGGCTCAGCGTGACGTGTGGTGCAGAGTCATTCATTGAAGCTGGCATCATAGCGGCATGAGCCTGCCCCTCCACCTGCAAGAGCTGCTCGGTGAACTCTCTCGCTTTCCCTGGAAGAACACCGCCCTGACCCTGCGCGAGCGTTTCCGCGAAGACCGCCTGGGACTGTCCGCCAGCAGCCTGACCTTCACCACCACCATTGCCCTGGTGCCCCTGCTGACCGTGGCCCTGGCTTTGTTCACGGCCTTTCCCATCTTCGCCAAGTTCCAGGACGTGTTGCAGAAATGGCTGGTGGAGAGCCTGGTGCCCGACAACATCGCGCGTCAGGTGCTGGGCTACCTGACCCAGTTCGCCAGCCGTGCCGGGCGCCTGGGCTGGGCCGGCCTCACTGTGCTCTTCTTCACCGCCCTGAGTCTGGTGTTCACCATCGACCGCACGCTCAACGCGATCTGGCGCGTACGCCGGCCGCGGCCTTTCGGCCAGCGTCTGCTGGTCTATTGGGCTGCGCTGACGCTGGGGCCACTGCTGTTCGCGGTCAGCCTGACCATCACCTCCTACATCGTCACGGCCTCGCGCGGCATGGTGGGCGGCATGCCCGGTGGTCTGCGCCTGTTGCTCGACGGGGTGGAATTCCTGCTGGTGGCCGCGGGCCTGGCGGCGACCTACCACTACGTGCCCAACACCCGCGTCAAGTGGGCCCATGCCTGGAGCGGCGCGCTGTTCGCGACCCTGGCGATCGAAGGCGCCAAGAAGCTGCTGGCGCTCTACCTCAAGGCCGTGCCCACCTATTCGGCGGTCTACGGGGCCTTTGCCACCGTGCCTATCCTGCTGGTCTGGATCTACGTGGCCTGGGTCATCGTGCTGCTGGGGGCGGTGATCGCGGCCTACCTGCCCAGCCTGCTGGCCGGGGTGTCGCGCCGTTCGCCCGGGCCGGGCTGGCGTTTCCAGCTCAGTGTGGAGCTCCTGCAGCTGCTGGACGGCATGCGCCAGGCGCCGGGCCATGGCCTGACGCTGATGCAGATCGCCGAGCGCCTGCGCGTGGACCCGCTGCAGATCGAGGCGCTGGTCGAGACGCTGGTGCAGCTGGACTGGGTGGGCCGCGTGGGCGAGTCCGGCAACCACACCTCGCAGCGCCTGGTCTTGCTCGTCGACCCGGATTTCACCCCGCTGGCGCCGCTGCTGCAGGCTCTGCTGCTGCCACGCGAGGGCAGCACCGATCCCTTCTGGCACAACGCCGGCCTGCCGGCACTGAGCCTGCGCGACGCCCTGACGCCGCGCTGAGCGACGGCTCAGAACGGGATCTTGCCCGTCCAGATGTCCTTGTACATGACCCAGTCGCCCATGAAGCTGTAGAGCGGGCGCTTGAAGCTGGCGGGTTTGTTTTTCTCGAAACCGAAGTGGCCCAGCCAGGCGAAGCCGTAGCCGCAGAGCAGGCCATAGAGCAGGTACTGGGGCTGAGCGGTCAGTACGAGCATGGCCAGGCAGACCAGGGCCAGGCTGCTGCCCAGGAAATGCAGGCGGCGGCAGGTGCGGTTGCTGTGCTCACCCAGGTAGAAGGGGTAGAACTCGGCAAAGCTTGTGAAGCTGCGCGGGTCGGCGGTGCTGGTGGTGGGCATGGCGGTCTCCTGGGATCTGTACTTGCGTGAAAGCAAGTGTAGGCCTGCGTCCGGACTCAGGGCAAGCCCGCAGGCGACAGGGCGGGTCGCAAGGGTATAGTGCCGCCGTCTACGCATTTGAAAGAGCCGCCTCGTATGTCCGACGCCGCGCTGCGCCAGCTGCGCATGTTGACCCGCTACACCGCCTGGGCCAACACGCGCCTGTACGACGCCCTGGCCGCCCTGCAGGCCGGCGAGGCCACGGCCCGTCGCAACCACGGCCAACACAGCATGGTGGGCACGCTGGCTCACGCCTGGGTGGTGGATCGGATCTGGCAGGCGCATCTGCAGGGCCGTGCCCACGGCTACACCACGCGCCAGCCCGCGCAGGAGCCGGCACTCGAACAGCTGCGCCAGGATCAGGCCGAGCTCGACCGCTGGTACATCGCCTGTGCCGACAGACTGGATGCGGCCGGTCTGGCCGAGGAGATCGACTTCCGCTTCGTTGACGGCGGCGCCGGCCGCATGAGCCGCGGCGACATGCTGCTGCACATCGTGAACCACAAGACCTACCACCGCGGCTATGTGGCCGACATGCTCTACCAGGCCGGCCTCAAGCCGCCGGTCATGGACCTGCCGGTCTTCCTGCGCGACGCGGCGCCCACCTGGCGACCGGAGCCCTGAGCCATGTTCATCGGCCACTTCGCGCTCGGTTTCGCCGCCAAGTCCGCGGCGCCGCAGGTCTCGCTGGGCACCTTGTTTCTGGCGGCGCAGTTCATCGACCTGCTCTGGCCCACCTTCCTCTTCATGGGGCTGGAGCGCGTGCGCATCGAGCCCGGCGCCACGGCGGTGGTGCCCCTGGTCTTCGAGCATTACCCCTACACGCACAGCCTGCTGGCCGTGCTGGGCTGGGCGGTGCTGATCGGCGGCCTGCACTTCCTGCTGATGCGCGAGCGCCGCGCCGCCCTCGTGCTGGGCCTGCTGGTGCTGAGCCATTGGGTGCTGGACTTGCTGGTGCACAAGCCTGATCTGCAGATCCTGCCGTGGTCGGGTACGGTGGTGGGCCTGCGCCTGTGGTCTTCCCTGACGTTGACCCTGGCGCTGGAGGTGCCCCTCTTCATGCTGGGCGTGTGGCTCTATGCCCGCAGCACCCGCGCGAGCGACGCGGGCGGGCGCTGGGGCCTGGTGGGGCTGGTGCTTTTTCTCTTCGTGATCTACGCCGGCAATGTGCTGGGCAGCCCCCCGCCCAGCGTCGAGGCCATTGCCTGGATCGGGCAGCTGCAGTGGTTGCTGGTGCTGCTGGGCTATTGGGTCGACCGCCACCGCCGCTTGCGCGGCTGAGTGCCAGGCAAGGGCGCCAGCTGCTACGCTATCACCATCCCTATTTCACCGGGCAGAGGAGCGCGCATGGATCCGAGTCAGACACAGCGCAGGCGGGGTCCGCGCATGGTGGCGCTGCTACTGGCCCTGGTTCCGGTGCTGCTGGTGACGCTGCTCTACTACCAGCAGAACGCCTTTCTCGAAGGCTTCGAGGCGCGCACCTACGACCTGCGGTTCAAGAGCCTGCGCGGCCCCATTCCGGTCCATCCGGACATCGCCATCATCGCCATCGATGACAAGAGCATCCAGGCGCTGGGGCGCTTTCCCTGGACACGCCAACAGTACGTGCGGCTGCTCGAGCGTCTGGAGGTGGCCAAGCCCAAGGTGCTGCTCTTCGACGTCTTTTTCCCCGAGGCCGAGAGCGCCGAGGTCGACCAGGTGCTGGCGGAGGCCATCCGCCGTGCGGGCAATGTGGTGCTAGCGACCACCTTCGAGTTCGACCGCCAGTTCCGTGTGGTCGGCAGCACCGGCAGCCTGCCGCGGATGGAGCGCGCGGCGGCCGGCATCGCCCACATCAACCTGATCCCCGAAGAGGATGGGGTCAACCGACGCAACCTGCTGGCGATCGAGCGCGACGGCCAGGCCGTGCCCTCGCTGGGGCTGGCCGCGGCCATGCACACGCTGGGCGAGCCACAGTTCTCCGCGGCATCCTTCCGTGTCCAGCTGGGCGAGCGCAGCATCCCCGTCGGGCCGGATGGCGAACTCTGGATCAACTACACGGGCGCGCCCGGCAACTACCCGCGCTACGCCTTCGTCGACGTGGTCGAGGGTCGGGTCGATCCGGCGCTGCTGCGCGGCAAGACGGTCTTCCTCGGCGCCACGGCCCTAGGGGTCTACGACATGCGCGTCACGCCCTTTCACGCCAATACGCCCGGGGTCGAGGTGCATGCGGCCGTGGCCGACGACATCCTGAGCCAGCGCTATATCCACCGCACCGGCCTGCAGTCGCTGTTCGATCTGGTCATGATCGTGGGGCTGGGCGGTCTGGCCTTTGCGCTGACCGCACGCCTGCGCCTGCACCGCGCCATCCCGGCTGTGCTGGCCCTGGGCGCGGCCTACCTGGGCCTGAGCTACTGGCTCTTCCTGCAAGGCCAGTGGGTCAGCATGGTCTACCCGCCGCTGGCCGCCCTGCTGGCCCTGTTGCTGGGCGGGGGGTGGCGCTACATGGTGCTGGAGCGCAGCGCCCGCGAGATGCGCGCCATGTTCTCCAGCTATCTGTCGAACAAGCTCGTGAGCCAGCTGGAGAAGAATCCGGGCGCGGCGCGCATCGGCGGCGACAACCGCGAGGTCACCGTCATGTTCACCGACATCAAGGGCTTCACCGCCTTCAGCGAGCGCCACAAGCCCCAGGTGGTGGTGGCGCGCCTCAACGAGTACCTGGCAGCCATGGTGCAGCTGATCTACCAGCACGACGGCACGGTGGACAAATTCATGGGCGACGGGATCATGGCCTACTGGGGCGCGCCCCTGTCCCAGCCGGACCACGCCAAGCGGGCCGTGGCCTGCGCCCTGGCGATGAAGGAACTCATGGTGGAGCTGGGCGAGCGCTGGCGCGCCCAGGGCCTGGAGCCCTTCGTGATCCGCGGCGGGATCCAGAGCGGTGACGTGGTGGCCGGTAACATCGGTTCGCGCGGGCAGAAGATGGAGTACACGGTGATCGGGGACACGGTCAACCAGGCGTCGCGGCTGGAGGGCATGGCCAAGTACTTCGGGGTGGACTTCGTGGTCGGCGACGAGACCTACCTCAAGACCTGCGACAGCTTCCGTTTCCGCCGCTTGGACCGCGTGCGCGTGGCGGGCAAGGACATCCCGGTGGCCATCCACGAGCTGCGCGGTGCCGCGCAGGCGCAGGACGACCGGCTCGACGTCCTGTTTGCGGCGGCGCTGGGACAGTTCCGCCAGCAGCAGTGGGAGGCTGCCGAGCAGGCCTTCCTGGCCATCCTCGCAGAGTACCCCAACGACACGCCGAGCCGGCTATATTTGGAGCGCTGCCTGCAGTTCAAGGCAGCGCCGGCGGGGCCCGAATGGGATGGCGTGTTCAACCGGCACGACAAGTAAACGCGATCAGGACCTTCGAGGACAGACATCATGCGTCTCATCACCATCGCCGCCCTGGGCTTGCTGCTGCAGGGGACCGTTCTGGCGCAGGGCAGTGCGCCGGCCCGGATCGAATACGTACGCCCCATTCCCGCGGCCGACACCCGCAAGCTGCTGGGCATGGATGGCAAGCACCTCTACGTGGCGCGCAAGAGCGGCCAGGTTGACGCGCTGGATGCCGGCACAGGCCAGCCCGCCTTCAGCCTGCAGATGAAGGATGCGCGCGGCGGCAAGCTGCTGGGTCTGGTCGAGTCGGTCGCGGTCTCGGAGGACACGGTCTACGTGCTCGATAGCGACGAGAACCGCGTCGTGATGTACGGCCGCGACGGCAGGCACAAGGGCCAGTTCGGCAGCCGCAGCAGCGAAGGCGGGCTGTCTTCGCCCCAGGGCATCGCCTACGCCGGCGGCATCGTCTATGTGGCGGACACCGGCAACCGCCGCATCCAGCTCTACGGCGACAACGGCGTCTTCCTCTCCACCCTGCCCATCGACACGGTCGGCGCCAACAAGGCGCTGGACGAACAGAAGGTGCCCTACCGGTTGGAAAAGCCCATCGCCGTGGCGGTGGACGCCGCCGGGCAGATCCATGTGCTGGACAACGCGGGCGGCCTGTTCAGCGACCGCTCGCAGGTCAAGGTCTACGCGCCCGACGGACGCCATCTGCGCCTGCTGCCCAAGAACGGCAAGCCCGTGGCCCTGCAGCTTGCACCTGAGGGCGTGTTCGTGGCTGACGCCGAAGGCTATGCCGTGCAGCGCTATGACGGGCAAGGCCGCATGGCTGGCCTGTTCGGTTCGCGCGGCGACGGCCGGGGACAGTTCCAGAGCCTCGCCGGGCTGGCGGTCGTTGCGGGCCAGGTCTACGTGGGTGACCGCGAGCGCGGTCTGGTTCATCACTTCCGCACGGGTGCCGCGTTTGTGGCGCAGGCCGTGCCGGGTGCCGGTGGCCAGCCCTCGGTGCGATGGCAGCAGAGCCTGCCGCTGGCCGCCAGCCGCCTGGCCTGGGACGGCAAGGACACGCTGGTGGCCGTCGCGCGCGACCGCGATCTCTTGCTGCGCCACCAGGCTGGCAAGACCACGGAGCTGCCGCTCAAGGGCATCCGGCCCACGGCCGTGGCCTTCGACAAGGGCGGTGCGCTCTGGGTGCTGGAGCGCAGCAATGACAGGCTGCACAAGCTCGACGCCGCCGGCAACACGGTGCTGACCGTGGGCCGCAGTGGCAGCCGCAACGGGCAATTCGACGGCCCGAATGACTTCGTCATCACCAGCGATGGCAGCGTCTACGTGGCCGACAGCGGCAATGGCCGCATCCAGGGTTTCAGTCCGGACGGTGTGTTCTTCAAGCTCATCGACCGAGGCATGAAAGACAGGCTGGGTCGTCCCTCGGCCCTGGCCATCGACGAGAAGGATCAGCTCTTCGTGCTCGATACCAGCCGCGGCAGCGTCACGGTGTACTCGGCTGCGGGGGAGCCGTTGCGCGAGTTCGGCAACGACCCGGCGCGTGAGGACGAACGTCTGCGCGATCCCGTGAGCCTGCTGGCCACGCAGGAGGAGCTCTTCGTGCTCTCACCGGACCGCGTGCGCGTCTACAGCCATGAGGGGCGCCTGCTGCGCGGCTTCGGCACCGCGGGCAACGCCGCGGGGGAACTCGCCCAGGCCGAAGCCATCGTCGCACGTGATGCGAGCAGCTTTTTCATCGCCGAGCGCGGCGAGTCCCGTGTGCAGCTTTTCAGCACCCAGTACCGCCCGCGCGCACCGCAGCAGTTGGCCGCCCAGGCCGTGGTGCACGGTGTGGAGCTGCGCTGGGCGGCGTCCCCCCTGGCCTATGTGCAGCAGTACCGCGTTTACCGCGCCGACAGCGAGGCGGGTCCCTGGCTGCCCGTGGGCAGCAGCAAGACCGCGGGGTACGTCGACAGCGGCCTCAAGCCCGGCCTGAGCTTTCACTACCGCGTGTCGGCGGCCACCGCCGAAGGCCACGAGGGCCCGGCGAGCGGGGTGGTCAGCGGCGCGGCGCTGCAGTACACACCACCGCCGTTGGAGGAGCTCAAGGCCGAGGCCGGGACTTCGCGCGTGCGCCTGAGCTGGAAGCCGCTCGACCCCAAGCTGGTCACGTCTTATCTGCTGTACCAGAAGGAGGGCGAGAAGTTCAGCAAGCTGGCCGAGAGCAGTAGTGCCGAGTTCCAGCGCGACAACCTCAACGCCGGTGCGGCCTACACCCTGTACGTGGCGGCACGCAGCGTGGATGGCGTCGAGTCCGAGAAGCAGGCGGTGTCCTTCAGCACCCAGGCCGACACGCGCGCGCCGCTCGATATCGATGCCACCCATCTGCACAACGTCTTCTCCAACAGCTACAAGCTGTACGAGAAGGATGGCGTGGGCACGATCAAGCTCACGAACAACACGCGCAACCCCATGAGCGACATCAAGGTCAGCTTCGTGCTGAACAACTTCATGGATTTCCCGACTGAACAGCGTGTCGCCGAACTCGCTTCGGGGGCCAGCCGTGAAGTGGTGCTCAAGGCCGTGTTCAACAACAACATCCTGACGCTGACCGAAGATACACCGGTGCAGGCCAAGATCGAGGCCGGTTACTTCGAGAACGGACAGGCCAAGGTCTACAGCCAGATCAAGACCATCAACATCTACGACAAGCACCGCATGAGCTGGGACGAGCGCGAGCGCTACGCCGCCTTCATCACGCCCAAGGACCCGCTGGTGATCAACTTCGCCCGCTCGGTGGCTTCGGAGTTTGGTGCCAACAAGGAACCCACGCAACTGGCCGCGGCGCTGTTCAACACCCTGGGCGCGCTGGGCGTGACCTATGTGCAGGACCCGACCAATCCCTACCAGGTCACCTCCAACAAGGTCGACTATGTGGACTACATCCAGTACCCGCGCGAGACGCTGCAGCGCCGCTCGGGCGACTGCGACGATCTGGTGGCCCTCTATGCCGCCGCCCTGGAGAGCCTGGGCATTTCCACCCGCAAGCTGCTGGTGCCGGGTCACATGCTCATGATGCTGGCCACGGGGGTGGAGGCGCCGGCTGACGGTTACACCATGGACAATATGTACGTCGCGCACGAAGGCATGCTCTGGATCCCGGTGGAGGTCACCCTGGTCGGCAAGTCCTTCATCAAGGCCTGGGAGACCGGCGCCGCCACCTACTACCGGGAGAAGGGCAAGGAGGGCTTTGCCATCTTCGACGTGCACGCCGCCTGGGAGAAGTACAAGCCCGCGGGGCTGCCCGACGACCCCTGGCGCGCGCCGCAGGTCACGCGTCAGGTGATCGAGCGCAACTTCCCTGGCGACCTGCTTTCGGTGCTGAAGATCAGCTCGCAGACGCTGACACGTCACTACACGCAGGCCATCCAGAAGAACCCGTCCGACATGGACGCCCACCTGCAGGTAGGCATCATCCTGGCGCGTCAGGGCGACCGCGCCGAGTCGCGCAAATATTTCCGCAAGGTGGTCGAGACCCAGCCGCGCCATGCCGCAGCGCTCAACAACCTGGGCAATCTGCACATGCTCGACAGCCAGTACGCCGAGGCCCAGAAGTTCTACGCCGACGCCGCCAGGTCCGACCCCAAGGACGCCGAGATCCTGGTCAACCTGGCCCAGGCCTACAAGGCCGGCAAGAACGTCGACAAGGCCAAGGAGGCCTATGCCCAGGCGCAGAAGATCGACCCTTCCGTGGCCAGCAAGTACAAGGCCCTGGGGCTGGAGCTCATGAACACCCTGTCGTCGACCCGTGCGCGCCCGGCGGCTCCCGCCGCCACGCGTGAGAAGAAGTAGACAGACGGGCCGCGGCGTGGCGTCGGCGGGCTTGATTTCGGCCCGCGGTCCCCGATACTTCACACCAAGAGCGTCGTCCTGACCCGGAGTCCTGTGCCATGAAAAAGCTGATCCCCCTCCTGTTGGCCCTTGCCATGCCCCTGGCCCATGCCCAGGGCAGCACCCCGGGCGATTCCTGGTCCGGCTTCTGGGAGCGTCTGCGCATGAAGATCGAGCAGATGACGCCGCAGAAGAAGCTGGGCACGACCACGGCCGTAGGCGGCGTGCGCGGCTCGGCCGTCGAGGCCAGCGATGTCTACTGGAAAGGCGAGGCCAAGCCCCAGTCCGTGGATGCCGACGAACTCACGGCTTTCCAGAAGGCCATGAGCCTGGTCGAGGCCGAGCAGAAGGAGCAGGCCCAGGCGGCTTTTGCCGATTTCGCCAGGGCCTATCCCAACAGCCCGCTCAAGGCTGACGCCGACCAGGCCATGGCGCGCCTGCTCGCGGGCAAGTAAAGATTCGTTGTGCCCGCTCGAGGGCGGGTCCTTCTGTGCTACGGTGTGATCCGTAGCCAGAGGAGCTTGCGTGCGTTTCTATCTGTCGGTGTTGATGCTGTGTCTGTCGCTCGCGCTGCCCGCGCGGGCCGCCTGTGATCCGGGCGAGGGTACATGGGACACGCTGTGTCGCGAGCTGTCCGACACCTGGACGCAGGGGCGCCAGGAGGTCTATCTGCCTTTCCGTGCCCATCACCTGCGCTACGCCTACACGCGCGAAAAGATCGACAGTTACCGCGAGGATGCCTGGGGCCTGGGCTACGGCCGCAGCCGCTACGACGCAGACGGCAACTGGCAGGGCTGGTACGGCATGGTGTTCCTCGACTCGCACAGCAAGGCCCAGCCCATCGTGGGTTATGGCTACCAGTGGGTATGGGGCCCGCCGCAGGGCCTGCATGCCGGCGTGGGCTATACCGTGCTCGTGACGGCGCGCGCCGACGTCGGCAACTACATGCCCCTGCCGGGCATCTTGCCGATCGCCTCCGTGAGCTACGGCCGCGCTTCGCTCAACGCCACTTTCCTGCCCGGCGGGACGGGTTACGGCAACATCATCTTTCTCTGGGGCCGCTACGGCTTCTAAGCCGCCGTACGGTCAGCGCAGAAAGTCCCGGATCGCCGCCAGCGTGGCTTCCGGAGCTTCCGTCATTTGGTGATGGCCCACGGGCAGGTTCAGCACCTCCACTTTCTTGCCGCTCTCGTGCGCCAGTGCAATCAGGCCCTGGGCGTTTTTCGGCAAGGTCATCTGGTCCTGGGCCCCGAGCAGGAAGAGCACGGGGCAGGTAATGGCACGCAGCGCCTCTTCGCCATGGCTGTAGCGGTCGCAGGCCAGGAAGCCGCGGTGGAAAACGTTGACCTTGGGGTTGCTGGCCAGCACGCGCCGGCCCAGCGCCAGGCTCGCGCCATAGACCCAGGTGCCTGGGCCCAGGGCCGAGGGCGGGGCGGCCAGGGTGCTGCGGGAAAACACATTGATCATCTTCAGCGCCTTCTCGGGCTCGTCGCATGCCGCATCGAGCAGGGCCTGGGAAACCTTCATGGGGTAGGCCGTGCCCACGAGCACGAGGTGGCTGATGCGCTCCTGCAGCCGGCCAGCCGTTTCCAGCGCGATCAGCGAGCCCCAGCTGTGGCCCACGAGAGCGGCGCGCTGCACGCCCGCAGCGTCGAGCAGCGCGGCGATGAAGTCGGCGGCTTCTTCCACCGTGGACGGGGCTTCGCCTGCGCTGCGGCAATGGCCCGGCAGGTCCACGGCCAGCACGTTCCAGCCATGGTGGGCCAGGTAGCGGCTCTGCAGGATCCAGACGCTGTGGTCGTTGAGCACGCCGTGGATCATGACCACGGTGGGCTTGGCCGCATCGAAAGGCTTGCCGCCTGTGTAGCCATAGGTCTTGGCGCCATTGACGGTGAGTTCCATGATCAGGCCCCCGCTTTCTCGGCCGCTTTCAGGGCGCGCTTGAGGTCGTCGATCAGGTCGTCCGGGTCTTCCAGGCCGATGGACAGGCGTATCGTGCCCGGTCCGATGCCGGCGCCTGCGAGGGCCTCGTCGCTCATGCGGAAGTGAGTGGTTGAGGCCGGATGGATCACGAGGCTGCGGCAGTCGCCCACATTGGCCAGGTGGCTGAAGAGCTTGAGCGTCTCGATGAACTTCTTTCCCTGTTCGCGGTTGCCCTTGAGGTCGAAGCTGAAGACCGAACCTGCGCCGCGCGGCAGCAGCTTCCTGGCCAGGGCATGGCCGGGGTGGCTCTCCAGCAGTGGATGGCCCACGCGCGAGACGAAGGGCTGACTGGCCAGGAAGGCCACGACCTTCTCGGTGTTGCTCATGTGGCGCGCCATGCGCAAGGGCAGGGTCTCGAGCCCCTGCAGGATCAGCCAGGCCGTGTGCGGGCTCATGCAGGCACCGAAGTCGCGCAGGCCCTCGCGGCGCGCGCGCAGCAGGAAGGCGCCGATGGTCGATTCCTCGGTGAAGACCATGTGGTGGAAACCCTCGTAGGGCGCGGCCAGTTCGGGGAAGCGCCCGGAGGCTTCCCAGTCGAAACTGCCGCCGTCCACCACCACGCCGCCGATCACCGTGCCGTGGCCGCTGAGGAACTTGGTGGCCGAGTGGTAGACCAGGTCGGCACCATGTTCGAAAGGCTTGATGAGCCAGGGCGAGGTGAGGGTGGAATCCACCAGCAGGGGCACGCCGGCGTCGTGGGCGATGGCACTGACGGCCGGAATGTCCAGCACATCCAGGCCGGGATTGCCCACGGTTTCGCCGAAGAAGAGCCGGGTAGTGGGCCGCACGGCGGCGCGCCAGCCATCGAGATCCCCTGGCTTGACGAAGGTCGTCTCGATGCCGAAGCGGCGCAACGTGTAGTGCAGCAGGTTCTGGCTGCCGCCGTAGAGCGCGGTACTGGCCACGATGTGCGAGCCCGCGCCCATGAGGGTGGCAATGCTCAGGTGCAGCGCGGCCTGGCCGCTGGCCACGGCGATCGCGCCGATGCCGCCCTCCAGCGCGGCCATGCGCTGCTCGAAGACCGCGTTGGTGGGGTTGCTGATACGACTGTAGACGTGCCCCGCCCGCTCCAGATTGAAGAGGGACGCCGCGTGCTCGCTCGACTCGAAGACGAAGGAGGTCGTGAGGTGGATGGGCACGGCGCGCGCGCCGGTGGCGGGGTCGGGCGCGGCCCCGGCGTGCAGGGCCAGGGTGTCGAAGCCGGGGTCGGAATAGCCGGGCATGGTCGTCTCCGTTGTCCTTGTGTGTGCGGGCGCGACAGCTGTCGCTAGCCCTCTTGACCCATGGCGGGTTTACGTCTTATTGTGGGCTATATTCGAATCCAGACCGAGTCACGAGGAGCACACCATGAAAGTCAGCGACATCCTGCGCGTCAAGGGCAACACCCTCTACACCATCACGCCCGAGGAGCCGCTGGCCAAGGCCCTGGACGCCATGTCGGAAAAAGACATCGGTTCTCTCGTGGTCATGGACCATGGCGACCTCGTGGGCATGCTGACCTTCCGCGAGGTGATCCAGCAGGTGGTCAAGAACAAGGGCAGCGTGGGGACCTCCACCGTGCGCACCGCCATGGACGATGCGCCCCTGACCTGCACCATGGAGACCGAGCTCGACGAGGTGCGCCGCATGATGCTGGAACGTCACGCGCGCTATATGCCCGTGATGGACAAGAAGATGCTCATGGGCGTGATCAGCTTCTACGACGTGGCCAAGGCCGTGGTGGACGCGCAGAACTTCGAGAACAAGATGCTCAAGGCCTATATCCGCGACTGGCCGGAGGATGATGTTCCGGATTCCAAGTTCTGAGCGCTCTGGTTTGGTCGTGGGCTCTTGTAGCTAGTCGGGTTTCGCCCCGGCGGGCGACCTACTTTTCTTGCGTCGCCAAGAAAAGTAGGCAAAAGAAGGCGACCCTGGTGTCTGTGACCCCGGCTGCGCCGGGGCAACCTGCGATGCTCGCGCCACGCGGGAGCCGCGCAAACTCGCTGCGCTCAGACATGCGCGTCTCTTGATCCGCCTGCCGCTGCGCTTCTCGGCACAGACACAAGGGCAAGGGAGACCCAGCAGCCGAACCCCACAAGGACGCGCCATGGAGCGTCCTTGTTGAATTGGTTTTCGGATCCCACCGCCGTGTGCGGAGGCGAGTATCGCAGGAGCGGGCGGAAAAAGAGATCCGCATGTTTGAGCCCGCAGGGCGAGTTTGCGGATCTCCCGCCCGGTCCGAGCAACGCAGCGTGCCCTGCGCATAGCGCAGGGACGACGCACCCGGCTCGCCTTCTTTTGCTTCCTTTTCTTGGCGAGACAAGAAAAGGAAGTCGCCCGCCGGGGCGAGACCCGGCAAGCCACGTGGGCCTGGATATCTCCAGAAACCAGATCGGCTCAACCGATGCTCGCGTCCATCAACTCCTCTACCCGCGGGCAGATCAGAGCAGGCACCACTGCTGTTCGCTGAACAACCCGTCGTCCCCCTACGGGCCTGCACAAGGTGCATCGCCCCGAGGTCCTGGGAGATAATCCCGGGCATGAGCGGCAACACCTTCGGACACCTCTTCACGGTCACCAACTTCGGTGAATCCCACGGCCCGGCCATCGGCTGCGTGATCGACGGTTGTCCACCTGGCATGGCGCTGTCCGAGGCCGACATCCAGGCCGAACTGGACCGCCGTCGCCCTGGCACTTCCAAGTTTGTGACCCAGCGCAACGAGCCTGACGCGGTGGAAATCCTCTCCGGCGTCTACGAGGGCCGGACCACGGGCACGCCCATCGCCCTGCTGATCCGCAACACCGACCAGCGCAGCAAGGACTACGGCCAGATCCTGCAGACCTTCCGTCCCGGCCATGCCGACTACACCTACTGGCGCAAGTACGGCCTGCGCGACCCGCACGGCGGCGGCCGTTCCTCGGCACGGCTGACCGCGCCCACGGTGGCGGCGGGCGCCGTGGCCAGGAAGTGGCTGAAAGAGAAGTTCGGTACCGAGTTTCGCGGCTGCATGACGCAGATCGGCGAAGTCGCCATTCCCTTCGAGTCTTGGGCGCACGTCCCGGACAACCCCTTCTTCGCCCCAGTCGCCGATGTGTCGGCTCTGGAGTCTTACATGGAAGCGCTGCGCAAGTCCGGCGATTCTTGTGGCGCGCGTCTGCGCGTGACGGCGACGAACGTCCCCGTGGGTCTGGGCGAACCGCTCTACGACAAGCTCGACGCCGACATCGCCTACGCCATGATGGGTCTGAACGCTGTCAAGGGCGTGGAGATCGGCGCCGGCTTCGCCGCCGTGGCCGACAAGGGCAGCACCCATGGCGACAGCCTCACGCCGAACGGTTTCGTGGGCAACAAGGCCGGCGGCGTGCTCGGCGGCATCAGCACCGGCCAGGACATCGAGGTGTCCATCGCCATCAAGCCCACGAGCTCCATCCTGATCCCGCGCGAATCGATCACGACCGACGGCCAGGCCACCGAACTCATCACCAAGGGCCGTCACGACCCCTGCGTGGGCATCCGTGCCACCCCGATTGCCGAGGCCCTGCTGGCCCTGGTGCTCATGGACCATGCGCTGCGGCATCGCGCGCAGTGCGGGGATGTGCAGCTGCCCGTGCCGCCGATCCCCGGCAGCGTTTGAACATGGCACTGAGGCCCCCACGTTCGCGCACTGCGTGTCGCTCTCTGCCCCCCGAGGGGGCGCGTCAGCGCCTTCGGGCGGCCGGGCGGCGCTGACATGCTGATGAGCGAGGCCGAGCGCGCCACGCGCGTCGATCTGGCTGCGGCCTACCGGCTGGCTGCGCTCAACGGCTGGGACGACACCATCTACACCCATATCTCCGCCGCCGTGCCGGGCCAGGAGGGCGCCTACCTGATCAATCCCTACGGCCTGCTGTTCAGCGAGGTCACCGCATCGAATCTGGTCAAGGTGGACACCCAGGGCTGCAAGCTCGACGACACGCCGCATGCGGTCAACCCCACGGGCTTTGCCATCCACGGCACCATCCATGCTGCCCGCCAGAGCGCGCGCTGCGTGCTGCACCTGCACACGGAATGGGGCCTGGCGCTGGCCATGGTGCCCGGCGGCCTGCAGCCGACCACGCAGCACGCCATGCGCCTGTACCAGCGCATCGGCCGCCACGCCTACGAAGGGCTGGCGCTGGGTGAGGCCGAGGGCCGGCGTCTGGTGGCGAACCTCGGGGAACTCGACGGCCTGATCCTCGAGAACCATGGCACGCTCACCGTGGGCCGCACCGTGGCCGAGGCCTATATGCTCATGCACCATCTGGAGCGCGCTGCGCGTGCCCAGTTACGCGCCATGGCTGCGACCGGCGGCCGCGTGCTCGTGGCCAGCGACGAGGTGGCGGCGCGTACCTATGCCCAGTGGGTCGGTGATGGCAGCGAGCGCGACGGCGATGCCGAATGGCCCGCGCTGCTGCGCCTGCTCGACCAGATCGATCCGTCTTATCGCAACTGAAGAGGAGTCACACCATGCCCACCATCCGCGTCGAGATGTTCGAAGGCCGCACGCCCGAGCAGAAGAGGGAATTCGTCAAGGCCATCACCGAGGCCACGGTCCAGACCCTGGGCAGCTCGCCCGAGGTCGTGGACGTGATCATCACCGACATCAAGAAGTCGGACTGGGCCACGGGCGGTGTGCTCTGGAGCGAGAAGAAGTAGGCCCCGCCATGTCGGTGGCGCGCCGGCAGCTGCTGCCTTTTTCGGCCCTCTCGGCCAGCTACTTCGCGCACATCGGCTTCTTCAATCCCTATCTGCCGCTCTGGCTCAAGGATCTGGGCTACAGCCTGATGACCCTGAGCCTGTTGATGATCGTGCCGCCGGCCACGCGCCTGGTCGGTCCGCTGGCCTGGGGCTGGCTCAGTGATCACACGGGCGAGCGCATCAAGCTGCTGCGCTATGCGTCCACCACGGCGCTCCTGATCTCGCTGGGCCTGTGGATCGACGGAGGCACGGCCTGGCTCGCGCTGGTGCTTTTCCTCGTCTTCCTGCACACCAGCGCCATGATGCCCATGAGCGAGGCCGCGCTCGCGCACCTCGTGAGCGCGGGTGGCGCCTTCGACGCGAAACGCTACGGCCGCGTGCGGCTCTGGGGCTCGCTGGGCTTTCTCGTCACGGTTTTCGTGGCCGGGGCCTGGTTCGAGTGGCGCGGCCTGGGTGACTTCCCGGCCTGGACCGTGTGCTCCCTGGCCGTGGTCACGGCCAGTGCCTGGTGGCTGCCCGACCTCAAGGAAGAGCAGCTGGCTCATGCGCCCAGGCCTTCGTTGTGGCCGGTGCTGCGTCAGCGCGCGATGCAGTGGTTCTTCGCCTCGGCCCTTTTCCATGTGCTGGCGCATATGGGCATGTACATCTATCTCTCCTTGCACCTCGATGCCCTGGGTTATGGCAAGGATGCGATCGGTCTCATGTGGGGCATCTCGGTGATCGTGGAGATCGTCTGGTTCTACACCCAGGGCCGCTGGCTGCCGCTGCTCAGCCTGCCGGCCTGGCTGCTGCTGTGTGCTCTGCTCACGGCCTTGCGCATGGCGATGACGGCGGAGTGGGCGGCCTGGTGGCTGGTGCTGCTGGGCGCGCAGTGTCTGCACGCCTTCACCTTCGCGACACATCACTCCGTCTGCACGGCGCTGCTTTCGCACCATTTTCCGGGGCGCTTGCGTGGCCGCGGCCAGGCGCTCTACGTCACGCTGGCCTATGGCGTGCCCGGTGTGCTGGGCGGCCTGGTGGGGGGCGTGATCAGCAGCCGCCTGGGGCTGTCAGCGGTGTTCTGGGCCTGCTCGGTGTGTGCGCTGCTGGCGGCTTTCTGTGCCTGGCGCGTCTGGCGGCTGCTAGACCGGCCCCGGCCAGTCTGAGAGGCGGGGCACCGGATCGTCCGGCTCGCGCGCTTCCAGCGCGCGCGTGGGGGTGCCGATGCAGGTGAAGCCCACCAGCTGTTCCCCTTCCTCGCAGAAGGCCCGTACCAGGGCCGGATGCTGGCATTTGCGGCCGCTGAGGATCTTGGCGCCGTAGCCCAGGGCGTGCACCGCGTTCATGAAGTTGCCCATGGCTGCGCCCACGCAGATCCACTGCTCGTGCGGCGGCACCTTGTCCACGGAGGCGATGCGTACCACCCAGGCCACGAGCACCGGGCCGTTGAAGGCGCGCTCGCGCTCGGCGGCCACGTCTTCCTCGTTCTTGCCATCCTCGCGCGCGAACTGCTCGAACAGCGCGGCCAGGGCCGGGCGTTGTGCCGTGCTGATCTGGACCAGACGCCAGGGCTGCAGACGGCCGTGGTTCGGCGCGCGCAGTGCGGCTTGCACGGCCAGCTGCAGCGCGGCGGCATCGGGACCGGGCGCGACCATCCAGCGTGGGCCGAGCGAGTGCCGGCTCAGCAGGGCCTGCAGCGCCGGGGGCAGGTCGTCGGCGTGCATCAGAAGCGCAGCTTGTCGTGGATGTGCCGGGCCGCGGCCAGCAGCTTGTGGTCTTCGCCCATGCGGCCCACGAGCTGCAGCCCCACGGGCAGACCCTTGGCGTTGCGCATCAGGGGCAGGTGTACGGCGGGCAGGCCCAGCAGGGACCAGCTGCGGCAGAACAGCGGGTCGCCTGTCGCGGCCAGGCCTTCGGGGGCGACGCCCGTGGTGCTGGGGGTGAGCAGCACGTCGTGGCGCTCGAACAGCGCGTCGACGCGCAGGCGCCAGTCGGCCGTGCGCTGCAGGTTGGCGGCGTGCTGTGCCCCGGGGATGGCCATGCCGGTGTCGAGCAGGGCCTGCAGGGCCGGACTCAGGGCCTCGCGGTGGCGCAGGCGTTCGAAGCTCAGCGAGCGGGCCATCTCGTAGCTCATCACGTCCTTCTGCAACTGGATCAGCTCGCCGAAGTCCTGCACCAAGGCCTGATCCTGGCAGTGGTCGCTGTTTTTCGCCAGGGCGTGGGTAGCCTGCTCCCAGGCCTTCTGCGTGTCGGCATCGGCTTGGTTCCAGGACGGGGAGGGGAAGAGGCCGATGCGTAGCGAGCCGTGCAGATGGTTCTCCATCAGGCGCAGGTCGCCGGTGAGCACGGCGCCCAGCAGGGCCGCGTCTTCCACATTGCGGCCGAAGCCGCCGATCACGTCCAGCGTGGGCGACAGGCTCTTAACGCCCGCATGCACCACGCGGCCCAGGCTGGGCTTGTAGCCGACCACGCCGCAGTAGGCCGCGGGCCGGATGATGGAGCCCGCGGTCTGCGTGCCCAGGGCCAGCGGCACCATGTGGTCGGCTACCGCGGCGGCCGATCCACTGGACGAGCCGCCCGGTGTGTGCAGGGCGTTGTGCGGATTGACCGTGGGGCCGGGCGTGAAATAGGCGAACTCGGTGGTGACGGTCTTGCCCAGCACCACGGCGCCGGCCTCGCGGCACAGGGTCACGCTGGCGGCGTCGGCCGCCGGGCGGTGGTGGGCATAGACGGCCGAACCGTAGGCCGTGGGCAGATCGGTGGTGTCGAAGAGGTCTTTCACGCCCAGCGGCAGCCCGTGCAGCGGTCCGCGCACCGGGCCGGCGTCGAGCGCGCGTGCCTGGGCCAGGGCCGACACGGCATCCACGTGGGTGAAGGCATGAAGGTCGTCGTCACGCGCCGCCACCCGTTCCAGGCAGGCGCGCACCAGGTCTTCGGCCTTGAGCTCGCGTCTCTGGAGCAGGGCCGCCGCCTGGGCGGCACCGAGTTCGTGGAGCTTGGGGGTGGCCATGGTGCATCTCCTCTGGTTCTGTCTCTCCCGATGGTAGCCCAGTGGCACAATCGGCAGACTTCCGCACGGGAAAACTACGCATGAAAACCGTCCTCGTCCTCAACGGCCCCAACCTCAACCTGCTCGGTACGCGCGAGCCGCAGGTCTATGGTGCGCGGACCCTGGCCGATGTGCAGGCCCTGTGCGAGCGCGCTGCCGCGGTCCACAACCTCCAGCTGGATTTCCGGCAGAGCAACCACGAGGGCGAGCTCGTGGACTGGATCCACGAGGCCGGCCGCGCCCAGGCCGCGGGCATGCTGGCGGGCGTGATCCTCAATGCCGGGGCCTACACGCACACCAGCATCGCGCTGCACGACGCCATCAAGGGGGCCGGCGTGACCCTGATCGAGCTGCACATCAGCAACGTCCACGCGCGCGAGGCTTTCCGGCACCACTCCTACATCGCGCCGGTGGCCAAGGCCGTGATGGCCGGCTTCGGTGTCAACGGCTATGCGCTGGCCCTCGCCGGCCTGGCCCAGCTCGCGGAGCAGCGATGAGCCGCAAGGCGCCTGAGCTGCTGGCACCGGCCGGTTCGCTGGCCATGCTGGAGACGGCGTTCGCCTTTGGCGCTGACGCCATCTACGCGGGCCAGCCGCGCTACTCGCTGCGCGTGCGCAACAACGCCTTCGGCAGCCTGGAGGTGCTCCAGAGCGGCATCGAGCGTGCTCACGCGCTGGGTCGCAAGTTCTTCCTGGTGTCCAACATCTTTCCGCACGGCAACAAGGTCAGGCACTACGTCAACAACATGGCGCCGGTCATCGCTCTCGGCCCTGACGCCATGATCATGTCGGACCCCGGCCTGATCATGCTGGTGCGCGAGCGCTGGCCCGAGATGGAGATCCACCTCTCGGTGCAGGCCAACACCGTCAACTCGGCAGCCGTGAAGTTCTGGAACAGCGTGGGCGTCAAGCGCATCATCCTTTCGCGCGAGCTCTCGCTGGACCAGGTGGCCGAGATCCGGCAGGACTGCCCGGACAGTGAGCTCGAGGTCTTCGTGCACGGGGCGCTGTGCATCGCCTACTCAGGCCGCTGCCTGCTGTCGGGCTATTTCAACCATCGCGACGCCAACCAGGGCAGCTGCACCAATGCCTGCCGCTGGGACTACAAGACTCACACCACCCAGGTCGATGCCAGCGGTGATGTGCTTGCGCCGCCCGCCACGAAAGGCCACACCTGTAGTTCGGGCGGCCAGACCCTCGACAAGGAGGCGCGCGATTCCATCGCCTACCTGCTGGAGGAAAGCAAGCGTCCTGGCGAGTTCATGCCCATCGAGGAAGACGAGCACGGCACCTACGTGATGAACTCCCGGGATCTGCGCGCCATCGAGCACGTGCAGCGCCTGGTCGAGATCGGTGTGGATTCGCTCAAGATCGAGGGGCGCACGAAGAGCCCCTATTACGTGGCGCGCACGGTGCAGAGCTACCGCCAGGCCATCGACGACGCGGTGGCCGGGCGCGGCCTGGATCCGGCCCTGCTGGGCCAGCTTGAAGGCCTGGCCAACCGCGGCTACACCTCGGGCTTCTACCAGCGCCATACGCCCGAGGCCATGCAGAACTACCTGCAAGGCTATTCGGAATCCGGCCGCAGCCAGTACGTGGGCGATGTGGTGGCCTTCGACGCGGCACGCGGACGGGCCGAGGTGCGGGTGAAGAACAAATTCTCCATCGGCGACCGGCTGGAGCTGATCCAGCCGGCCGGCAATATGGATTATGAGATCACACGCATGGAGAACGCCGAAGGGCAGCCGGTGGATGTTGCCGCCGGCGATGGGTACACCGTCTGGTTGCCGCTGGCCAAGGACTGCACAGGTGCCTTCTTGGCGCGCTATCTGCAGAAGACGACTGTCGTTGCCCGAGCCATTGCTGCATAAAGGCTCTTACGGTGCGCCGGTGGAACTATTGGTAGGTCCTGGCGGCTTGCAGTTCGATCAGTTCGTCCATCGTGAAACCCAGGCGTGAGGATCGCAAAGATGCCATTTGTCGGACCAGGCGACGGTCCCTCTCTGAATACCAGAAACTCACTTTGCCATAGTCCGGAATCGCTGCAGGATCGATGGATAAAGTGGCATCGATACGTACTGTGTCAAAAGTGCCGGCTGCGACGGTTATTCGTTCGCGTCCGACGAATTTGACGTTCGCGATGGAGCACTTGAGTCGCTTGACACACTCGCCGTCTCCCTCGACTGCAAGAGAGGGCAGAGTGCCGTTTCTCGAGTCCCAGTGCTGGCTAAGAAGGAAGCCCATTTCTGACGGAGTGGCGATCAAGCTAGGCTGACCCCTGAAAATCCGCTGTGTCACGATAAGCCCATCGACGAGCAATTCCTCGTGCGTGCCACCAGCATTGGTCTCCTTCACCCGCCAGATCATCTTCTTGCTCTTGCCAAACAGCCTGTCAGAGGTCATGTACTCCCATTCGTCGCCTGCCTGCGGTTGCCGGCCCGTGTTTACGGGCATCGCACGCAAACGGCGGGCAGGTTGTGCGGATTGGGGGGCACTTGCGAGGAAGAGGCAACCGAAACTGCTGGTTGCGGGGCATTGTCAGTCTGTTTCGGTGCAGCGGCCGGGTTCGATGACGGGAGAGAGGGCGTACGCGCGGCAGCCGCCCGCGTAGATACAGCATCACCACCAAGTGTCTGCAAGGGCTTGATCAATTGATCCTTGCCCATTTCCAGCGCTTGGTAGTAGGCGTTGGTCAGGCCGGGAAACTTCGGCGGCTCGTCCCAGTTCTGATCAGCCCCTTTGTTGACCTCCACGGACTCGTACCACTCATAGCGATTGTCCGCGAGGTTAACCAGATAGCCCATGCCCAAGAAGAGACCCTTGGGGTCGCTGGTGGGGACGTAGCTCGAATAGTTACGCCTGAAGCCCAGCTGCCGTATGTCAAGAATCAGTAGCTTGTCGACTTGATCCTTTTGCTTGAAGGCCCGGAAATCCTTCCTGGCAATATTCTCTCCAGAGCCAGAGAAATCCGATAGCTTGTCGAGGAACAGGGGTTCTTCAATCACGACTACCGTCGCACCGTGCTTGCGTAGAGCAGCTGCTACTTCCTGTTTGAACTGGGGGAGATCCTCATAGCCCAGTGTCTGAGCGTGGGCGGTAAGAGCGGAGTTTGATTGCACCGCGAATGCTAGGCAGAGCAGACAGTTTGCGCCGGGCACTTGCGTGTCCAACTGGGGAAGGTTTGTCATGATCACACCCACCCTTCCGGCTCCGGAATTGATGTCAGCTTTTGCAAGTTTGATGGGTGTTTGGGGAGGGGTGGCACATCCCGCGAAAAGTGAGCTGAGCACCAGCAATAGGCCGATAGTGTGGATCTTCATGCTTCGTGTTCTCCGTATGACGTCTGGCATGACTGTGCCTGGCACCGATATTTCAGGACGGTTGTTGAGGCGAAATGTGTCTACAGTTTTCGGTGCCGGATTCCGCAGGTCGAGCGGAAGGTACTGACATGAGGGCTCCACGCAAGGTGCGTAACAGGATGCGATTGCATCGGTCAACCAGGACCTGGGCGCGTTCCATTTTTTCCGCAGAGCCCTCGCGATACCGCACGGTTTTGTAGGGGAGGTCGGATTGCCCCGTTCCTCCGCTCAAATCGAACATTGCGATATCCAGTGAAAGTGCAAGTAGTCGAGCTTTTTCTTCCTTGAGGGCTTCGCCGTTGTTGCCCGTCCAGAACGCGATGGGGTCGTCAGTCTCCCTGGGGTCGGAGATGACTCGCATGCTGGTCTGGTGGTTGATGCCGGTGCTACCTGGCTGCTGTTCGTAAAGCAACACGGTGTTCTCCAGCATGATCGCGGACTGGTCCCTGGTCATCAGAAACACGGGTGCGCTTTCAGCTGTTTTGCTTGTGTCGTTTGTCTCAGTGTTGGGATCGGGGGCGAGGATCACGCTGCCGGGGGATGACGTCTTGGACAGGGCCCGTTTGGCGAGCTCGCGGTAACCAAAGTCGGTAAGGATGGGCATGTAGGGATCCCAGACCTTATCAGCTTCCTGCTGTTGCTGGGTGCGCTGGTTCTGCTTGCCGCCTTCGACGATCAGGCCATGGGTGAGGACACCCACCAACAACCCTCCCAGTCCCAGGTTGCCGGTCTGATACGTCATCGGACCACCACTGAGGCCTGCAGTATCATGATCCGGCTGGCCTCGGTATACGAGTCGGTCGTCTGGAGGGAGACGCAGCGTCCAAGACCGCTCTGTCGTGCGAGAGCCAATGGGCGGCGCCTCTATGGGGAGGGTGGTTGCGACCGACGTAGCAGGTATGGCCACGCTCATGCAGACCGACAAAACAAGCGCCTTGTTCACAGCTTCTCTCCTCCCCTTCTACTTATTCGCCCCGTCTTGCAGCGTGAGCGTCGCGACTATACCTAAAATTGATGTATTCCTGTGGATGCTTGCGACCTCGCGTAAACCCTTATGACCACCACCCTCCAAATCGATTTCGTCTCCGATATCGCGTGCCCCTGGTGCGCCATCGGCCTGGCCGGCCTGGACACGGCGCTGGACCGTCTGCTGGGCGAGATCGACGCCCACCTCACCTTCCAGCCCTTTGAACTCAACCCCGGCATGGGGCCCGGGGGGCAGGACATCGGTGAGCACTTGACACAGAAGTACGGTTCCACACCCGAGCAGCAGGCCGAAATTCGCGAGCGCATCCGCGAGCGCGGGGCGGCCGTGGGCTTTGCCTTCAAGCCCGAGGGGCGGGGGCGCATCTGGAATACCTTCGACGCCCTCCGGCTGCTGTACTGGGCTGGCGAGCAGGGGCCGGACAAGCAGTACGCGCTCAAGCGCGAGCTGCTGGCGGCCTACCATGGCCGGGCCGAGAATGTGTCTGATCACGCGGTGCTGCTGCGGGCCTGCGAGACCGTGGGACTGGATGCGGCGCGGGCCCAGGCCATCCTGGGCAGCGAGGAGTACGCGCTGGCCGTGCGTGAGAGCGAGATGCAGTGGCAGCAGGCCGGCATCACGGCCGTCCCGGCCGTGGTCGTCAATCAGCGCTACCTGATCTCGGGCGGGCAGCCGCCCGAGGCCTATGAGGAAGCGTTGCGCCGGATCGCGGCCTCGGTGGCCGAAGCCGGATCGCCGGCCGGCTGAACCTCCCCGGTGGGCCATCCCGGGCTTGCCAGACCACGCCCGGTGCAGGAAACTGCAAGCGGATGTATCCACGGCCCGGCGCGCTTGCCGGTTTCGAGTATGTTCACGGGCTTACCAAGGGAGTGGTCTTTCATGTCGTTCCTGCTGCGTTATCTGCTGATCGCCGTGGCCTGTGTCTTCATGCTGCTGGGCATGCAGCTGCCCAACCTGGCCGACCAATACGCCAAGCGCGTGGATGCCAGCCTGCGAGAGGTCACCCTCAATTTCCAGCCCTTTCTCATCATTGCCAACCAGCACACGGGCGGCAATGTCGAGGCGCTGATCAAGCTGCACCGTGACAGCAACGTGGCACCTTTCCAGGCCGAGGGCGATGCCATCGAGCGCATCTACCGGCGCAAGCTCAGGCTCGAAGGCGAGCACAAGGCGCTGCAGACCCACCTGCCCGGGCGCCTCTGGCATCTGGTCGTGCGTGCCGACGCCGATCTGCGTGAGCAGACCCTGGTCCAGTACACGGCCACGGCCCCGTTGACGCAGGAAGCGCTGATCTCCGGCGGCGTGGTGGCCCTGTTCATGATGCTGGTGCTGGAGGGCGCCATGGCCCTGGGGCGCCAACTGCAGGCCTTGATCACGCGCCAGATCAACCACCGCTGGCGCGGCGCCGACTGAGCGCGCGGTGGCGTCGTCCCGCACGCAGGCCCGCATGCTGCGTCTGCTGTTTCCCCTTTTGTTGCTGATGCCGGCGCTGCCGACCCTGGCCCAGCCCCTGTCCTTCGCGTTCTTCGGCGACACGCCCTACAGCCGCTGGGAGCGCGAGCAGCTGCCGTCCATGCTGGACGACATGGCGCGGCACGGGGCGGGTTTCGCGGTGCATGTCGGTGACATCAAGGGCGGCCGGGCGGTCTGCAGTGACGTGGTCTATGAGGACATCCTGGACCTGTTCCGCGCTGCGCCGCTGCCCCTGGTCTACGTGCCCGGTGACAACGAATGGACTGACTGCCACCGCCGCAGCAACGGCGCCTATGACCCGCTGGAGCGCCTGGAGCGGCTGCGCGAGCTCTTCCATGCGGGCGAGCAGTCGCTCGGCCGGCGACCTCTGCGGCTGGAGCGTCAGAGCCGCGATCCCGCCCATGCCGTCTACCGCGAGAACCAGCGCTGGGAGCAGGGCGGTCTGCTCTTCGTCACGCTCAACGTGCCGGGCAGCCACAACTATTACCATGGCCCGGACGGCCGTGGCGGGCCCACGCCCGAGTTCCTGGCCCGGGAGGCTGCCAACCGCGCCTGGCTGGGCCAGGCCTTCGCGCTGGCCCGCCAGCGCGGGCTGGCTGCGGTGTTGATCGTGATCCATGGCAATCCCGGCTTCGAGGCGGCGAGCGCTGACCAGCCCCGGCCGGGCTACCGCGACCTGATCGAGCAGCTGCAGCGCGAAACCCAGGCCTACGCGGGGCAGGTGGTCCTGCTGCATGGCGACACGCATGGCTACCAGCACAACCAGCCCCTGCTGGACCCAACGGGCAAGAAGCGGCTGGACAATTTCACGCGCGTCGAAGTGCCGGGCTATCCTTTCATGGGCTGGGTGCGTGCCACGGTGGACCGCAGCGTGCCGCGCCTGCTGCGCTTCGAACTGCAGCGCTGGAATCCTCAGCCTCCGGCCAGCTCACCCTAGCCCGGCACGGCCCTTGCTGAGTCCCTGGTGCAAAACAAGGCTTGTGCACCATGAAGAACGTGTTTGACGAAATGCATGCCCCAAACGGGGGCGCGCGCGTGCATTACGCCCCCTACCAGGACTGGCTCTCGCTGATGCCGGCCTCGCACATCGCCCAAAAGCGTGCGGAGGCCGATTCGGCCTTTCACCGTTCGGGCATCACCTTTGCGGTCTATGGCGAGAACGCCGGCAAGGAGCGGCTGATCCCCTTTGACATCGTGCCGCGCATCATTCCCGCGGCCGAATGGGAGCTGCTCGAGCGCGGACTGCGCCAGCGTGTCAACGCCCTCAACGCCTTCATCCACGACATCTACCACGGCCAGCGCATCGTCAAGGCCGGTCTCGTTCCGGCTGAGCAGGTCTTCTGCAACGCCCAGTACCGGCCCGAGATGCAGGGCGTGCGTGTGCGCAACGACATCTACGCCCATATCGCCGGGATCGACATCGTGCGCGCCTCGCTTCCCGGCGGCGAGGCGGCCTACTACGTGCTGGAAGACAACCTGCGCGTGCCTTCGGGCGTGTCCTACATGCTGGAGAACCGGCGCATGATGATGCGCCTCTTCCCCGAGCTCTTCGGGCGCTGCAAGGTGCGGCCGGTCGATCACTACCCCGACTTGCTGCTCGACACCCTGCGTCAGGCGGCACCCGCCGGCGTGGACGATCCTACCGTGGTGGTGCTCACGCCCGGCGCCTACAACAGCGCGTATTTCGAGCATGCCTTCCTGGCCCAGCAGATGGGCGTGGAGCTGGTCGAGGGCAAGGATCTCTTCGTGCACGACGAAACCCTGTTCATGCGCACCACCCAAGGCCCGCGACGTGTGGACGTGATCTACCGCCGCATCGACGACGACTTCCTCGATCCGCTGGCCTTCCGAGCCGACTCGGCCCTGGGCGTGGCAGGCCTGCTCTCGGTCTACCGCGCGGGCCGTGTGACCCTGGCCAACGCCATCGGGACCGGTGTGGCCGACGACAAGTCCATCTATCCCTACGTGCCGGACATGGTGCGCTTCTATCTCTCGGAGGAACCCATCATCGCCAACGTGCCGACCTACCAGTGCCGCAAGCCCGACGAGCTGAGCTATGTGCTCGCCAACATGGAGCAGCTGGTGGTCAAGGAAACGCACGGGGCCGGCGGCTACGGCATGCTGGTCGGTCCGGCGTCCACGAAAGCCGAAGTGGCCGACTTCCGCGCCCGGGTCCAGGCCGCGCCCGACAAGTACATCGCCCAGCCCACGCTGGCGCTGTCGGCCTGCCCGACCTTCGTGGAATCGGGCATCGCGCCGCGTCACATCGATCTGCGGCCCTTCGTGCTCTCGGGGCGGGAGGTGCGCATGGCGCCCGGCGGGCTCACGCGCGTGGCGCTCAAGGCAGGCTCCCTGGTGGTGAATTCGTCGCAGGGCGGTGGCACCAAGGACACCTGGGTGCTGGAGGCGGAGGCATGACCATGTTGTCCCGTACCGCCGACCACCTCTACTGGATGTCCCGCTACACCGAGCGGGCCGAGAACATCGCCCGCATGCTCGAAGTGAGCTACCGCATGTCGCTGCAGACGCCGGGCAGCCAGGCCGGCTACTGGGGTGCCGCCCTGGGCATCAACGGCCTGGAAGAAGCCTACCGCTCCAAGTACGGTGCCATCACGGCCGGCAACGTGCTGCGCTTCATGAGCGTGGATCTGGACAATCCCTCGTCCATCCTGGCCTGCCTGCGCGCCGCGCGCGAGAACTGCCATGCCGTGCGCGGCACCGTCACCTCCGAGGTCTGGGAGACCGTCAACACCACCTGGCTCGAAGCGCGCGACTCGGTGCAGTCCCTGCCCCAGGGCAGCATCCAGGGCAGCGAGCTGACCAAGTACTTCGAGTGGGTCAAGTTCCGTTCGCATCTCTCGCGCGGCGTCACCGTGGGCACCATGCTGCAGGACGAGGCCTTCCATTTCATCCGCCTGGGGACCTTTCTGGAGCGGGCCGACAACACGGCGCGCCTGCTCGACGTGAAGTTCGACGAGCTCGCGCCGCAGACCAGCGCCGATGGCGAGTACTACGAATGGAGCGCGCTGCTGCGCTCGGTCTCGGCCTTCGAGATCTACCGCAAGGTCTACCGCGACATGATCACGCCACAGCGCGTGGCCGAGCTGCTGATCCTGCGCGAGGACATGCCGCGCTCCCTGCACGCCTGCCTGAAGGAGGTCCACCAGATCCTGGGCCTGATCGCCAATGTGCGCTCCCAGGAAACCCTGCGCCGGGCCGGTGCCATGTACTCGCGCCTGCGCTACGGCCGCATTGAGGACATCACTGCGCTTGGCTTGCATGCCGTGCTGACCGATTTCCTCGACGACACCGCCGACCTGGGCAACCGCATCGCGCAGGACTTCCTGCTGCCCATCGGCTGATACGGAGGCTTTTCACCATGCTGCTCGACATCCGCCACGAAACCCTCTACCGCTACGCCGTTCCCGCCAGCTACAGCCTGCAGTACATGCGCCTGTGGCCGCGCGCCGACGGTGGCCAGCGTGTGCTGCACTGGCGCATCGACGCGCCGGGGCGGCGCTGGGCCCAGACCGACGCCTATGGCAATGCGGTCTTCGTCACCTCGCTGACCGACCCGCATGCCGAGGTGCGCGTGGTCGCGCAGGGCCAGGTCGAGACCTCGGACGAGCGCGGCGTGCTGCTGCCGCATGACTCGGCCGTGCCCCCGCTGGCCTTCGCCTTGCCGACGCCTCTCACCGGCGCGGACGCCGCGGTCGAAGCCCTGGCCGCCGAGGCGCTCGCGGACCTCCAGGCCGAGGACCTGGCGCACCCCGACGCCTTGCAAGCCCTGGTCGATGCCGTCTTCACGCGCGTGGCCTATGTGCAGGGCGTCACCGACGTGTTCCATACCGCGGCCGAGGTGCTGCGCCAGGGGCAGGGCGTGTGCCAGGACATGGCCCACGTCTTCCTGGCCTGCTGCCGTGCCCGTGGCATCCCGGCGCGCTATGTCAGCGGCTACCTGCTGACCGATGCCAGCCATGCCGCCTCGCATGCCTGGGCCGAAGCCTGGCTGCCGCGCGCGCGCGGCGGTGCCGGGGCCTGGGTGGGTTTCGACGTCACACACCAGCGCCTGGCCGGTCCCGAGCTCTGCCGCCTGGCCGTGGGCCGCGACTACGCCGATGCCAGCCCTATGCGCGGCATCCATGTCGGCGGTGCCGGGGAGGCCATGACCGTGAGCGTAGCGGTGCAGGGCGCCGACCAGTAAGATCGCGCATGCACCCTCCGTCCGCCAGCAATCCCGTCCCGGGTACGGCCGCGGCCGCGCAGACCGGTGCGCCCCAGGGCGCACCGACCGAGAACACAGCTGGAGACTACAGCGCCATGACCTATTGCGTCGCCGTCCGCAACGAAGCCGGACTGGTATTCCTGTCCGACTCGCGCACCAATGCCGGCGTGGACCAGATCAACACCTTCCGCAAGATGCACGTCTACGAGGTGCCGGGCGAGCGCGTCCTGGTGCTGCTCACCGCGGGCAACCTGGCGATCAGCCAGTCCGTCGCCAGCGGCCTGAAGGTGCAGATGGGGACGACAGGCGAGAAGAGCCTGGCCAATGCCCCCAATCTGTTCTCGGCGGCCAAGATCGTGGGCGAGGCCGTGCGCAAGGTGCATGAGCGCGACGCCGCCGCGCTCAAGGAGTTCGGGATCGAGTTCAACGTCAGCCTCATCCTGGGCGGGCAGATCAAGGGTGAGGAGCCGCGGCTGTTCAACATCTACGCGGCCGGCAACTTCATCGAGGCCACGCCTGAGACGCCGTATTTCCAGATCGGCGAGTCCAAGTACGGCAAACCAATCCTGGACCGTGTGATCGGCGGCCAGCTGAGCCTGGACGAGGTGGCCAAGTGCTGCCTGATCTCCATGGACTCGACCATGAAGTCCAACCTCTCGGTTGGTCTGCCACTGGATCTTCTTTGCTATGAAAAAGATAGCCTCGAGGTGAATCGCCGGGCCCAGATTGATGGCAAGGACCCCTATTTCACCTCGCTGCGCGAACGCTGGGGCGAGCAACTGCGCAAAGTCTTCAACGAGCTGCCCGCACCCGCCTACTGGAAGTCACAAGACTAGGATCGGCTCAGGGGTCTCAATCCAGGGCTCCCGCAGAACTGGCTTGGCCAGGCTGCTGGGAGCGCCTCCCTCCCGCCGTAGGCGAGAGAGGGGGAGGGGCCTAGCCCCTCAGGGGGTGCTTTAGGTGCCAATCATTCCGCCATCGCGCTTGCGGATCACCACCGTGGCCGAGCGCGGACGCGCGCCGGGCTGGCCCGAGGGCCAGGTGGAGTAACGGCCCGGATCGGCCGGGTCGCTGCGCTCCGAGGGGCTTTCGCCTGGGTGCTGGATGTTGATGAACATCGTGCGGCCGTCCGGCGTGGCCGTGGCGCCCGTGATCTCGCAGCCGCGCGGGCCGGTGAGGAAGCGGCGGATCTCGCCGGTGGCCGGGTCGGCGGCAAGCATCATGTTGTTGCCCAGGCGCGCCAGGTCGCCCTGGCCCATGGCCGAGGTCGACATATCGGTCTGGATCCAGAGCAGGCCGCGCGCATCGGTCCACAGACCGTCAGGGCAGGCGAACAGGTCGCCCTGGATGTTGCCGCGCGCCTCGGCGCGCGCGTTGGCTGGGTCACCGGCCAGCACGAAGTGGTTCCACATCATGCGCGTGCTGTCGAAATCACCGTCTTCCTTCCAGCGGATGATGTGGCCCATGCTGTTGCCGGCGCGCGGGTTGGCGGCATCCGTGCCTGGATTCCTGCCCGTGCCCCGGTTGCTGTTGTTGGTCAGCGTGCAGTAGACCCAGCCGTTCTGGTCCACATCGATCCACTCGGGGCGGTCCATCTTGGTGGCGCCGAGTGCGTCGCTGGCCTGGCGGCTCCTGATCAGCACGTCCCCCTGATCGGCAAAGCCGCTCGCTGCCGTCAGCGGGCCCTGGCCGTGGGTCAGCGGTAGCCACTGCCCGCTGCCATCCGGGTTGAACCTGGCGACGTAGAGCGTGCCGTAGTCCAGCAGCGTGGCGTTGGCCCGCGCCCCGCCCGGCTGGATGCGGTCACGGCTGACGAACTTGTAGATGTACTCGAAGCGCGCATCCTCGCCCATGTAGACCACGGCACGACCGTCCTTTGTGACCGCCACCGTGGCGCCCTCGTGCGCGGCGCGCCCCAGCGCCGTGCGCTTGATCGGGGTGGACGTCGGGTCCAGGGGGTCGATCTCGACGATCCAGCCAAAGCGGTTGGGCTCGTTGGGTTCCCGGGTGGCGTCGAAGCGGGCGTCGTGCTCGTGCCAGCGGTAGCCACCGGCACCGCCCTTCCGCAGGCCCCAGCGTTTTTCATGCGCACTGGGCGCGTCGCTGCCGCTGAAGTAGTTGATGAAGTTTTCCTCGCAGGTGAGGTAGGTACCCCAGGGCGTGATGCCGCTGCCGCAGTTGTTGAGCGTGCCCAGCACGCGGCGGCCTTCGGGGTCGGCGCTGGTGCGCATCAGCGCATGGCCTGCGGCCGGGCCCCCCACGGCCATGGGGGTGTAGGCCGTGATGCGCCGCGCCCAGGGCGAGGGACGTACTTGCTCCCAGCGCCCGCGGCGCTGCACGACCTCGATCACCGAGACGCCATGCGCAGCCTGGGCCTTGCGGACCTTCTCGGCGCTCCAGTTCTGCTGACCGTCGGCGAACAGCAGGCCTTCGTCGGTGTACTCGTGGTTGAGCACCAGCAGTCCGCGCTCGGAGCCGTGCAGGGCGAAGTAGTGGATGCCGTCGTGGTGCATGCCCAGCTGGGCAGCCTGCTCCATCGCGCTGTTGCCGGCGTCGGACCGGAAGGCCGGGCTGTGTTCAGGCAGACCCACGGGGTCGCCCCAGGCCGCGATGACCTGGGCAATATAGCCCTCGGGCACCACGATGCTGTCCGCCGTGCTCACCGGCACGCTGGCAAAGCCCAGCAGCGGCCTGCGCGTGCCAGGGCTGGCACAGCCGGCCAGCGGGGCCAGCAGTCCGCCCAATGCGGCGCCCAGGCCGCCGCGCAGCACGGTGCGGCGGGCCGGGTCGGAAACGTCATGAAAGCTGGGGTTGGAGGAACAGTTGCTGTTCTCCATGCGGGCGAAGTCTTTGGCCATGTCGTTGGTCGTCGTGCGGTGGAGGAGGGGTACCCTGTACGGGCGCCAGCCTGCCGTTTGTACGGCCGCAAGATGACAGCTTGACGACAGCCGGGTGACAGCCCCGGTGCGCTGGGCTCAGGCGTTGGCGCTGAACTTCGCGTAGGCGGCTTCGTCCATCAGGGCGTCGAGTTCGGCCCGGTCCTTGAGCGTGAGCTTGTAGAACCAGCCCGCTCCCAGCGGCTCGCTGTTGGCCAGGGCCGGGTCGGCGCGCAGGGCTTCGTTGACCTCGGTGACGGTACCGCTGACCGGGGTGTAGACGTCGGCCGCGGCCTTGACGGACTCGACCACGCCGGCAATCTCGCCGGCCGCCAGCACCTTGCCCACGGCGGGCAGGTCCACGAAGACGATGTCGCCCAGGGTGTCTTGCGCATGCACGGTGATGCCCACCACGCCTGTTTCGCCGTCCACCCGCACCCACACGTGTTCGTCACTGAACCTGATCATGTCCGTCACTCCATAGTCGAGGCGACGATCTTAACCGTGCAGACGTAAAAAAACCGGCCCAGGGGCCGGTTTCTCAGGCGAAGCCGCGAGGCTTCAGTAACGGGGACGGCCACCGCCGCCGCCGTAACCGCCGCCACCGCCTTCACGACGGCCGCCGCCGAAGCCGCCACCACCGGTGCGCGGCTCCATCGGACGGGCGATGTTCACGACCATGTCGCGGCCGTCAACGTTCTGGCCGTTCATGCCGCGGATGGCGGACTCGGCCTGATCGGCCGAGCCCATCTCCACGAAGCCGAAGCCCTTGGAGCGACCGGTGTCACGGTCCATCATGACCTTGGCGGACTGCACGTCGCCAAACTCACCGAATTTTTGTTGAAGATCGTCGTCGCGCACCGAGTAGGAGAGGTTACCGACGTAAAGTTTGCTGCTCATGGGAGAGCCTTTCAAAAAAAGCGCTGTTGATGCCAGTGACATCTCGGCGCGGGGGAAATGACGGTCTTGGTTTGAAAAACCATCAAGGAATGGGTTCAGCGGAAGGTGCGACGCGGCTGGGCCGGTGCGCCGCCGGAGCGGGGTTCAAGGTGGCGGAAGGTGATGCGGCCCTTGCCCAGGTCGTAGGGCGAGAGTTCGAGCGAGACCTTGTCGCCAGCCAGGATGCGGATGTGATGCTTGCGCATCTTGCCGCCGGTATAGGCCACCAGGCTGTGGCCGTTGTCCAGGGTGACGCGAAAGCGCGAATCAGGCAGCACTTCCTCTACCTTGCCTTGCATTTCGATCAGTTCTTCCTTGGCCATGGGGTCCTCCTTCGGGTGACTTGACAGTGTGTGACGGGTTCAGGCGTAGCTGTGGCGTTGCTGCAGCCAGCTGCAACCTTCGTTGATGGCGTACTGCAGCGCGCCTTCACGCGTGTTGAATTCGGGCACGAAGCGGAAGACCCGGTCGTGCGTGCCGCGGCCGCTGCCGCTGCGGATCGAGACGGAGGCTTGGTAGCGGCCCGTGTCGGTGGTACGGATGAGGGGTGAGACAAGGTACTTGCCCACCGAGAATGCTTTTTCTAGGGTGGTATTCATCAAAAGGGGCGCGCGTATCGTCGCGCGTTGCAAAGGTCAATCAAACCGTCGAGCACCAGGCAGGACGTTGCGGCACAAGCCGCTAGGCGGTCCGGTCAGGGAGGGGAAACGTCAAAAGGACCGGGGATAGGGCTTGCCGCAAAGGGGGAGTGTGACGACCAGAAAAAGCCGGTGAGAGCGGCCGGTCAGGCGGGGCGGGCGGTGTAGGTAGGACCGCGGGCCGTGTCAGACAACAGCTGTGCAAAGGTAAGCAAGTTGCATCAGCGAAGCGTATTGTACGCCGGATTGCGCATTTGTGCCGATCTTTCTTTGCCAAGGTCCGCCCAGGGCCTGCAAAATGGCTGCCACGCCTTGAGGGAGGCGCCTGTCCCCCCGGACGCTCCGACAAGAAAAGCACGATGAGGTACCTGGGCAGCATCTACATTGCGGTGGCCGTTCTGGTCCTGACCTTCGCACTGGGCATGTATGCCGACGTGCGCAGCGAGGACATGCACGTGCGCCATCTGGGCATCAGCACACGGCTGGAGCGCATCGTGCGCCTCGAGCAGGAGCTCAGCAGCCTGCTGGGCAGCGCCGTGCTGGAGCAAAAGCTGCTGCGGGTAAGCCGCTACGACGCGGTGGACGAGCAGCTCACCGCCACGGTGGGCACGGTGGCCGACCTCAGCCGCGCCCTCAGGCTGTCGGGGGACATCTCGGTGCTGCTGGAGCTGCAGCAGGGGCTGCGCGCCACCGAGGCTCGTTCGCTGCGCTACATGCGCGTGGGCAACTGGCGACGTGCCCGCGACGTGCTGATTGAAGACGACTACGTGCTGGCCAAGAAGATCTACGAGATCACCACCGAATCCGTCATCAGCGCACTCTCCGAGGAGCTGGCCCAGCGCGATCGTGAAGTCCAGCGTCTGCGCCAGATCACCTATGCCCTGCGTCTGGCTGCGCTGGGCCTGCTGCTGTGGGTGGGCTGGCGCTTTGCCTGCCGCGTGCGGGAGGACATGGCCGAGCAGGCGCGCCTGCAGCAGGAGATCCGCAGCGCCAACGAGGGTCTGGAGGCCACCGTGCGCGAGCGCACCGCCGAGCTGGAGCGCAGCAACCAGCAACTGGCTGCGCTCAGCAGCACCGACGCACTCACCGGCCTGGCCAACCGCCGCCGCTTCGACGAGGCCTGGGCCGAGGAGTGGCAGCGCGCCGCGCGCCAGGGCGCAGCGCTGGCGCTGGTGCTGATCGACGTCGACCATTTTAAGGCCTACAACGACCACTACGGCCACCAGGCCGGCGACGAATGCCTGCGCCGCGTGGCCGCCGTTCTGGCCGGCGAGGCACGCCGCGCCGGGGAGCTGGTGGCGCGTTACGGCGGCGAGGAGTTCGTCGTCGTGCTGCCCGGTGCCGACGCCGGCACGGCGCGTGACTTCGCCGAGCGCCTGCGCACGGCCGTCGAGACCGAGGCCATGCCCCACGCGCATTCGCCGGCCGCGCCCGTGGTCACGATCAGCATGGGGGTGGCCGCCGGTCAGCCGCGGCATGAGGCCGATGCCGAGGCCCTGCTCAAGGAGGCCGACGTGGCGCTCTACCACGCCAAGCGCCGGGGCCGCAACCAGGTGCTGTTGGCGGCCTGAGATACTGCGTCCATGAGCGAGCAGGAAAACGAGGTGAGGGCGGGGCTGGGCCGCAGCGTGCGCCGTGGCACGCTGGGCATCGTGGCCTTCTGGCTGGCGGTGATGGGCGTGCTCTATTACTTCATGGACCGCTACCTCCAGCCTGCGCCTGTGACCATCAGCGCCCAGGGCGATCTCGTGATCCCGCGCGCACGTGACGGACACTTCTATGCCAGGGGACGGGTCAACGGTCAGCCGGTGAACTTTCTTGTGGATACCGGCGCCTCGCTGGTGTCGGTCAGCGAAGAGCTGGCGCGCAAGGCGGGCCTGGGGGCCGGGGAGTCGGCCGTCTTCATGACGGCCAATGGCCAGCGCCCGGGCCGTATTGTGGCCGGCGTGCCGGTGACAGTCGGTCCGGTCAGTGTCTCGGCGGTCCGGGTGGGGGTAGGCCTCACGGGGCCCGACAGCAGCGATGCCCTGCTGGGCCAGAGCTTTCTCTCGCGCTTCGACATCCTGCTGCAGCAGGACCACATGATCCTGCGGCCCCGCCCCGGCGGATGATCAGTCCCCGACCTTGAGCGCGCCGCGGCGGATCTGGTCGCGTTCCAGGCTCTCGAACAGGGCCTTGAAGTTGCCCTCGCCAAAGCCCTCGTCGGCCTTGCGCTGGATGAACTCGAAGAACACCGGCCCCAGCAGGGGCTGGCTGAAGATCTGCAGCAGCAGGCGCGGCTTGCCGTCGGTCGTGCTGCCGTCCATCAGGATGCCGCGCGCCTGCAGTTCGGGCACGGGTTCACCATGGCCGGGCAGGCGCTCGGCCAGCATCTCGTAATAGATGTCGTTGGGCGCGCTCATCAGCGGAATGCCGGCCAGCTGCAGCGCGTCCACGCTGGCGATCAGATCGTCCGTCAGCAGGGCGATGTGCTGGATGCCCTCGCCGTTGAACTGCATCAGGAACTCCTCGATCTGCCCGCTGCCCTTGCCCGACTCCTCGTTGAGCGGGATGCGGATCATCCCGTCGGGCGCCGTCATGGCACGGCTCGTCAGCCCCGTGTACTCGCCCTGAATGTCGAAGTAGCGGATCTCGCGGAAATTGAACAGCTTCTCGTAGAACTGGCTCCAGAACGTCATGCGCCCGCGGTAGACGTTGTGTGTGAGGTGGTCGATGATCTTCAGCCCATGGCCGCGCGGGTGCCGGTCCACGCCGGGCAGAAACTCGAAGTCGATGTCATAGATGCTCTTGCCGTCTTCAAAACGGTCGATCAGGTAGAGCGGCGCGCCGCCGATGCCCTTGATCGCCGGCAGGCGCAGCTCCATGGGACCGGTCGGCACATCCACCGGCTGGGCGCCGAGTTCCAGTGCGCGGGCGTAGGCCTTGTGCGAATCGCGCACGCGGAAGGCCATGGCACAGGCGCAGGGCCCGTGCTCGGCCGCGAAGTAGCCGGCCAGGCTGCGCGGTTCTCGGTTGACGATGAAATTGATGTCGCCCTGGCGGTAGAGCAGCACGTCCTTGCTGCGGTGGCGTGCCACCAGCGAGAAGCCCATCTTCTCGAACAGCGGCTCCAGGGTGTGGGGGGCGGGCGCAGCGAACTCGACGAACTCGAAGCCGCACAGGCCCATGGGATTGTCAAACAGATCGGCCATGAGGCATCTCCAAAAAATGATCAGGTGCGCACCCGGGCGGGTGCGCGCGCACGGTTCAGCGTACGGCTGCCGGAGGCGCGCAGGGCCGCCCGCGCGTGCTGCGCGCCAGATGCTGGCCGATGATCAGGAACTGGACATTCATGGATGGGCGCAAGGTTAACCCATCCCGGGGCCCGGCGCCAGCGCGGCCCGCTCAGCCCCGCGGCAGCAGGCAGATCGTCACCAGGGCCGAGGCGTCCTCCAGCGCGTGCAGGGCATGGGGCTCACCGCCGCGCAGGTGGATGAAGTCGCCCGCGCTCAGGGTCTGCACGCCCGCGGGGGTGGTGAACGCGATGCGGCCCTCGATGCCCTGCACCGTGATCTCACCGGGCGTCTGGTGCTCGCGCATCGTGGCTCCTGCCGCCAGCACAATGCGCACCACCTCCAGCTGCTCGGCCTTGAGCAGGGCCGTGGTGCGCGCACCGGCCAGTGCGGGGCCCAGCGGGCGCACGCTCACCACCTCACCGGATTGCACATGGGGTTGGGCCATGGCCTGTCCTCCTGTCATTGCGACAGTTGCATGGTGCGCTCCTGCGCTCGCCGTGTCCAGCGCCTACCCCACCCTCAATGACCGCTGCAGCCGCAGCCCTGCGCCGGCTGCGGTGTCTCGAACTGCGGAAACAGCACGTTGTTTTCGAGGTGGATATGGTTGATCAGGTCTTCGCTGAGCTGGGCGATGCCCGCATAGAGCGCGCGCCATGTGTTGCAGGCACCCGCGGGCGGCGTGGTGCTGTCGGTGAGCGCGGCCAGACGTTCCAGCGCCTCGCCATGGTCCGTGTGCTCGTGCCGCATCATGGAGATCGGCTGCACCACCAAGGCGTTGCCGCCGGCCTTGAGCATGGGGAAAAGCACCTGCTCCTCCTTCGCCATGTGCGAGAGCAGTTCCTGCTCCATGCCGTCCAGAATATCCGCCAGCCCACGTGGGACCTGCGGGTGTTCACGGTGCACGGCCTCCACGCGCCGTGCCATGCGGATCAGCTCGGGCAGCTGGGCACGGTGCACCTCGTGGTAGCGCGCCAGGATGTGATCGATCAGCGCAGCGGGCTCCTGCGCGTCCGGCAAGGTACGCGGTCGCTGCAGCGTGCCCAGCTCTTCCAGCAGCGCGGGCAGGTTCAATCCCTTGTCGTTCGCGGCCTGGCGCAGACTGACCTGGCCGCCGCAGCAGAAATCGAGCTTGAGGCGGCGGAAGACCGCGGTGGCGCCTGGCAGCTGCACGGCAATCTGGCCGATGGCCAACTCCGGGTTCACGGTCTCTGGGGCG
This sequence comes from Hylemonella sp., assembly GCA_046299695.1. Classification (GTDB taxonomy): domain Bacteria; phylum Pseudomonadota; class Gammaproteobacteria; order Burkholderiales; family Burkholderiaceae_C; genus Hylemonella. The sequence continues at coordinate 51,782 of JBKBHP010000006.1, read as the reverse complement.
GTGGTTTCAAGGCGGGCATTCATCATCAACTCCTGTGTGTGTACAGGCCTGATTAAAGAGAGCCGCGAAAAACCCTTTCTTGAGTTAGCGCAAGGTTTGCGGGCATGGCCCTGAAGGGCGTCAGGGCATTCGAGGCCTGGCCTTCACAAGCCCGGGCGCACCATGTCCTCGGCCTTGACCCAGTGGTCGAAGTCCGCCGCGCTCACATGGCCCAGGGCCAGCGCGGCCTCGCGCAGCGTGCTGCCGTTCTTGTGCGCGTGCTTCGCAATCGCGGCCGCCTGGTCGTAGCCGATGTGCGGCGCCAGTGCCGTGACCAGCATGAGCGAACGCTCCAGCAGTTCCTGGATGCGTTCAGGCCGGGCCGTGATGCCGCGCACGCAATGCGCGTCGAAGCTGGCCATGCCCTCGGCCAGCAGACGGATGCTCTGCTGCAGGTTGTGCGCGATCAGAGGCTTGTAGACATTGAGTTCGAAGTGGCCCGAGGCGCCACCGATCGTGATGGCCACGTCATTGCCCATGACCTGGGCGCAGAGCATGGTCAGCGCCTCGCACTGCGTGGGGTTGACCTTGCCCGGCATGATGGAACTGCCGGGTTCGTTCTCGGGAATCGCAATCTCGCCCAGGCCAGAGCGCGGCCCCGAGGCCAGCCAGCGCACGTCGTTGGCAATCTTGGTCAGGGCCACGGCCAGCACCTTGAGTGCGCCGTGCGCCGCCACCGCCCCGTCGTGCGCCGCCAGGGCCGCGAACTTGTTGGCCGCACTCTGGAAGGGCAGCTGGGTGGTGCGCGCCAGCTCCCGGGCCACGCGCACGCCGAACTCGGGGTGGGTGTTGAGTCCGGTGCCCACGGCCGTGCCGCCGATGGCCAGGGGGTAGAGCCCGGTGAGTGCCGAGCGGATATGCGTCTCGGCCTGCTCCAGCTGCGCCGCATAGCCCGAGAACTCGTCGCCCAGGGTCAGCGGTGTGGCGTCCTGCAGGTGGGTGCGGCCGATCTTCACGATGCCGGCAAAGGCCTTGCTGCGTTCGGCCAGCGTGGCGCGCAGGATGGACAGCGCGGGCAGCAGCCGCTCGTGGATGGCCTGCGCGGCGGCCACGTGCATGGCCGTGGGGAAGACGTCGTTGGACGACTGGCCCAGGTTCACCTCGTCATTCGGGTGCACCCGCCGGTCGCTGCCGCGCGGCCCGCCCAGCAGCTCCGAGGCCCGGTTGGCCAGCACCTCGTTGAGGTTCATATTGCTTTGCGTGCCCGAGCCCGTCTGCCAGACGGAGAGCGGAAACTCGCCCACGTGTTGCCCGGCCAGCACCTCGTCGGCCGCGGCCATGATGGCCTCGGCTTTGGCGCGGGGCAGCAGGCCCAGGTCCAGGTTCACCCGTGCGCAGGCCCGTTTGACCTGGGCCAGGGCCAGCACCAGTTCAGGCGGCATGCGTTCGGTGGAAATCGCAAAGAATGCGAGTGAACGCTGCGTCTGCGCCCCCCAGAGCCGGTCGGCTGGCACCTCGATGGGGCCGAAGGTGTCGCGCTCGGTGCGGGTGGCGGGCGAGGGTGCGGTAGCAGACACAGGCAAGCTCTCCTGGGACGATGAGGCATTACACACCGGCCATTGTGCGAAGCGCAAGATGCGGGTTCAATACATACCGTACCGCCTGTCCTGTCAGGCGGGTCCTGAAAGGAAAACCGACATGTCGCCTCAGTACACCGAATTCTGCGAACTCTTCGCGCAGCTGGGCTTGCCCAGCGATGTGAAGGACATCGCCGCCTTCATCCAGAGCCACTCGCCGCTGCACCCCGCCACCCGGCTGGAGGAGGCCAGCTTCTGGACGCCCGCGCAGGCCGCGCTGTTGCGCGAGCAGCTTCTGGCCGATGCCAACTGGGCCGCGGTGGTGGACCGGCTGAATCTGGCCCTGCGCGCCGACAAGCCCTGAAGCGGTCCCTGCCATGCCCTTGCGTCTGCAGGCGCTTTGAGATTGCGCCACCCTACGCGCTGCTTCATTGCCATTCCCCGGAGACACCATGACCCTTTCCATGTACCAGGCCAGCGTGCCGCGTTTCATCCACATGCTGGGCAACCTCAACGCCATCCTGGCCCTGGCCCAGGCGCATGCCCAGGCGAAGAAGATCGACGAGCTGGCGCTGACCGGCTTTCGCCTCTATCCCGACATGCTGCCCTTCACGCGTCAGGTCATGATCGCCACCGACACCGCCAAGGGCTGCGCCGCGCGCCTGGCCGGCGTCACGCCGCCTGTGTACGAGGACACGGAAAAGACTTTTGACGAGCTGCAGGCCCGCGTGGCCAAGACCATCGCCTATCTTCAGACCTTCACGCCGGCGCAGATCGACGGCAGCGAGGAGAAGGAAGTGACGCTCAAGCGGCGTGATGGGGAAGAGCGCTACCAGGGGCTGCACTATCTGCAGTGGCACGCGATCCCCAACTTCTACTTCCACGTGAGCACGGCCTACGCCATCCTGCGGCACAACGGGGTGGAGATCGGGAAGCGGGATTTCCTGGGGGTTGCCTGATCCGCTCATGTCTGCAGGGTCAGGCGCCTGGTGATCGCTGCGCCTGAGCATCTCCGCGCCCCCTCCCTTCCGGTTCTCCGGGTCGGCTACGCGCCACGTCGGGCGCTCTTGTCGATTTGCCGGGGTCTTGTTCGTCGTTCAGATACCTGTCCAAGCGCGCCACGGTGAGCAGAGGGTGCGATGCATCATTCCGGCTGGCCGGATGCTCTGCCCATCGCACCCTGCGAGTGGCCTGCGGTCAGGTTCGTTTCCCGGTTTGAACACGGATCATGAAGGAGCAAGCACGTGAAGAAGATCGCAAAGAACACCATCTGTCTTTGGTATGAACGCGATGCTGAGGCGGCCGCGCGGTTTTATGCCAGCACTTTTCCTGACTCGTCCCTGGACGCGGTGCATCGCGCACCGGGCGACTATCCCTCCGGCCGAGAAGGAGACGTCCTGACGGTCGAGTTCACCGTGATGGGCATTCCCTGTCTCGGTCTCAACGGTGGCCCGGCGTTCCAGCACAGCGAGGCGTTTTCGTTTCAGGTGGCCACAGCGGATCAGATCGAAACGGACCGCTATTGGAACGCGATCCTCAACCATGGTGGCCAGGAAAGCGAGTGTGGTTGGTGCAGGGACAAGTGGGGCGTGTCATGGCAGATCACGCCGATCGCTCTGACCCGTGCCTACACGAGCTCCGACCGTGCAGCCGCCAAGCGCGCTTTTGAGGCGATGATGACCATGAAGAAGATCGATATCGCCGCGATCGAGGCGGCGGTTCGCGGCTGACAGCTCCTGGCTGTTGGTATCAGAGGCCCGGTCTTGCTGGGCCTGACATCGACCTTGTGACCATGGATGACGACAAACTCGTGTTCAATACCGCAGGGGCAGATTTTTTTCGATCGGTCAGTCGGCGCTTGCGCCTAGAGATGATGCGCTGGCCGATAGGCTTCGGTCTCATCGTTGCAACGGGACAAGCATCTACTGAAGGGAGTCCATCATGTCCGCCAAACGCCTGCACTTCACCGTGACCATCGCTGCCCCGGTCGCCCACGTCTGGGAGCTGATGCTGGCCCCCGAGAGCTACAAGGACTGGACCTCGGCTTTTGCCGAGGGTTCGTACTACGAGGGCTCCTGGGAGCAGGGCGAGCGCATCCGTTTCCTGGCGCCTGCGGGTGACGGCATGGTGGCCGAGATCGCGGAGCGGCGCGAACACGCGTTCATTTCCATCCGCCACCTGGGCCATATCGTCAACGGGGTCGAGGACTACGACAGCCCGGCCGTGCGGGCCTGGGCGCCAGCCTACGAGAACTACAGCTTCCAGGCCGTGCCCGGCGGCACCGAGCTGCGGATCGACCAGGACATCAGCGAGGAATACGAGCAGTACATCCGCGAGGCCTGGCCACGGGCTCTTGAGCGTCTCAAGGCCTTGTGCGAACAGGCCGCCTGAACGCGCGCCAGCCGGGCAGAGCTGGCCCGAAGCGGATGAACTGCCAACCTTGAGCGACCTTTCTCACATTTCCTTACCTTGCGCCCGAGATGATGGCGGTGCTGCGGCAGTAAACGCGGCCTAAGATCAAGCGAGGCCAGCAGCCTGTGCCCCAGGATGTTTCCCGGGCATGCCAAGGCATCCTGAACAAAGAGAAGTCGCATGGAATTGAAAGAAGCAGGTCTGAAGTGGGAAGAGCTGCACCAACGTTGGGTTGTGGCCAATCAGGAAGCCAGACGCATGGAGATGCGTATCCTCGTGCGCTACAAGTCCTTCGCCGAGGGCAAAGGGCCGGCACCGAGCGCCGACGATCTTGCACGTGCCGAGCAGCTGCGGCGCGAGGCCAATGATGCCCAGGCGGACCGCGACGAGTTCACCCGCCGGATTTTCCGCTGAACCTGGTGCCGCGCACGATGCGGGGGGCGGGCCGCCGGCACCGGTCCCGCTCATTCAAGACGACGCCGGGTATCACATCCCGCTGTAGTTCGGCCCGCCGCCGCCTTCGGGCGTGACCCAGACGATGTTCTGCGTCGGGTCCTTGATGTCGCAGGTCTTGCAGTGCACGCAATTCTGCGCGTTGATGACGAGTTGGTCGGCGCCGTCCTTCTGCACGAATTCGTAGACGCCCGCCGGGCAGTAGCGGCTCTCAGGCCCGGCAAATTTGGCCAGGTTGATGCGCACAGGCACGCTGGCGTCCTTGAGCGTCAGGTGGGCGGGCTGGTCTTCGGCGTGGTTGGTGTTGCTGATGAAGACGCTGGAGAGGCGGTCGAAGGTCAGCTTGCCGTCCGGCTTGGGGTAGGCGATGGTCTGGCATTCGGCCGCGGGCTTGAGACGGGTGTGATCGGCTTCCTTGCGATGGATCGTCCACGGCGGGGTCTTGATGCCGATCTTGGGCAGGAACCATTGCTCGATGCCGGTCATGAGGGCGCCGATGAGGTTGCCCTTCTTGAACCACTGCTTGAAATTGCGCGACTTGTGCAGTTCCTCGTGCAGCCAGCTCTGGGCAAAGGCCACGGGGTAGGCGGCCAGTTCGTCGTGCTGGCGGCCGCCGGTGACGGCGGCGTACAGGGCCTCGGCGGCCAGCATGCCGCTCTTGATGGCGGCGTGGCTGCCCTTGATGCGGCTGGCGTTCAGGTAACCGGCATCACAGCCCACGAGCACGCCACCGGGGAAGATGGTCTTGGGCAGGGAGAGCAGGCCACCGGCCGTGATGGCGCGCGCACCATAGCCGATGCGCTTGCCGCCTTCGATGTGCTTGCGGATGGCCGGGTGGGTCTTCCAGCGCTGCATTTCCTCGAAGGGGCTCAGATAGGGGTTCTGGTAGTCCAGGCCGGTGACGAAGCCCAGCGTCACCTTGTTGCCCTCGGCGTGGTAAAGGAAGCCGCCGCCGTAGGTGCTGTTGTCCATGGGCCAGCCGGCGGTGTGCACCACCAGGCCAGGTCGGGCCTTGTCAGCAGGCACTTCCCACAGCTCCTTGACACCGAGGGCGTAGCTCTGCGGATCCCGTCCTTCGTCCAGCTTGAATCGGGTGATGAGCTGCTTGCCCAGATGGCCGCGCGAGCCTTCGGCGAACACGGTGTATTTGGCGTGCAGTTCCATGCCGAGCTGGAAGCTGTCGGTGGGCTCACCGTCCTTGCCGATGCCGAGATGGCCCGTGGCCACCCCCTTGACCGAGCCGTCCTCGTTGTAAAGCACCTCGGCGGCCGTGAAGCCGGGGAAGATCTCCACGCCCAGGGCCTCGGCCTGCTCGCCCAGCCATTTGGTGACCAGGCCCAGGCTGATGACGTAGTTGCCTTCGTTATGGAAGCAGTCGGGCACGAAGAAGTTCGGGGTCTTCTTGGCGCCTGTCTCGGAGAGGAAGAGCACCTCGTCGCCGGTGACGGGCTGGTTCAGCGGGGCGCCGAGTTCCTTCCAGTTGGGGAAGAGCTCGGTGATGGCGATCGGATCCATGACCGCGCCCGAGAGGATGTGGGCGCCGGGTTCGCCGCCTTTCTCGAGCACGACCACGGAGACATCCGTGCCTTTCTCGGCCGAGAGCTGTTTGAGGCGGATGGCCGTGGCCAGGCCACCGGGGCCGCCGCCGACGACGACTACGTCGTATTCCATGGCTTCGCGGGGGCCGAATTGGGCGAGGATTTCTTCGTTCGTCATGGCGGCTGCTTTCGTCTCTGTGCGGGAAGTCGCTTGATAATGGTGCGGATCCGGCGCGCGATGCTAGGGGCAAACCCGCGGCAGACCTGTCGGATGCGCGACTGATTTTAAAGCGGAATGATCCAAAAATAGAACGGTCGTTCTATTTTTGTCGGGTATTTTCGAAAGGGACCACCATGGCGTACAGCATTGATCTTTCCGGCCGTGTGGCCTTCATCACCGGCGCTTCGGGCGGCCTGGGCGCGCAGTTCGCACGTACCCTGTCCAAGGCCGGCGCGGCTGTGGTGCTGGCCGCGCGCCGCATGGAAAAACTCAAGGACCTGCGCGCGCAGATCGAGGGCGAGGGGGGTGACGCCCATGTGGTGGAGCTGGACGTGACCGACCTCGGGTCCATCCGCGCTGCCGTGGCGCGTGCCGAGACCGAGGTGGGCTCGATCGATATCCTCATCAACAACTCCGGCGTCAGCACCACGCAGCGCATCGTGGACGTGACGGAGGAGGACTACGACTTCGTGCTGGACACCAACACCAAGGGGGCCTTCTTCGTGGCGCAGGAGGTGGGCAAGCGCATGATCGCGCGCGCCAAAGGTGCGGCACCCGGTACCTACACGGGCGGGCGCATCGTGAACATCGCGTCCATGGCCGGACTCAAGGTGTTGCCGCAGATCGGCATCTACTGCATGAGCAAGGCCGCCGTGGTGCACATGACGCGTGCCATGGCGGCGGAGTGGGGCAAGTTCGGCATCAACGTCAACGCACTGTGTCCGGGCTATATCGACACCGAGATCAACCACCACCACTGGCAGACGGAGCAGGGCCAGAAGCTCATCAGCATGCTGCCGCGCAAGCGCGTGGGCCAGCCGGCCGACCTGGACGCGGTGCTGGTGATGCTGTGCGCCAACGAGAGCCATTTCGTCAACGGCGCGGTGATCCAGGCTGACGACGGCTTCGCGACATGAGGATCGAGCTGCCCGAGCAGAAGAAATGGGTCTTCGAGCTCGACATGCCTATCCGCTGGGGCGATATGGATGCCATGGGCCATGTGAACAACACGGTGTACTTCCGCTACATGGAGAGCACACGCATCGAATGGTTCCGATCCATCGGCTGCGAACCCGATCCGCGTGGCGAGGGACCGGTCATCGTCAACGCCTTCTGCAATTTCTACCGCCAGCTCGAGTACCCGGGCGATATCCGCATCAAGCTCTATGCCAGCAACCCGGCGCGCGCCACCTTCGACACCTGGGCCACGATCGAGCGCCTGGACCAGCCGGGCGTGGTGCACGCCGCCGGCGGTGCCACCGTGATCTGGGTGGACTTCCAGGCCCAGCAGTCGCGCACCTTGCCGGAGTGGCTGCGCCAGCGCGTGGCTTGACGCAGATCATGGCGTGGAGACCGCGGCGGCGCACAATGACGCCATGGCCCTGACCCCTCTGCTCCCTGCCGAGCTGCGCCTGAGCGTGGACCCCGCTGCGCTGGGCTTTGCCGACACCGCCGAATTGCTGGACCAGCCCCTGCCCTGGATCGGTCAGGAACGTGCCGAGCAGGCGGCGCGCTTCGGTCTGCAGATGGACGCGCCGGACTACAACCTTTTTGTGCTGGGCGAAGTGGGCAGCGGGCGCAGCACGCTGCTGGCGCAGATGATGCACGAGGTTGCGGCTGCGCGGCCCGTACCGCCCGACCTCTGCTATCTGCACAACTTTGACGCACCGGAGCGCCCGCGCGCGCTGCGCATGCCGCCTGGCCAGGGGCGGCAGCTGCGCCAGCTCATGGCCCAGCTGGTCAAGACCCTGCAGGCCGAGATCCCCAAGCGCCTCGATGGCGAGGACTTCCGTGCCGAAAGTGCACATCTGCAGAAGACCTACAAGACCGAAGACGTCCGCGCCTTCGCCGAGCTCGATGCCTATGCCGAGGCGCGCAGCTTCGCCGTCATCCGTGACGAGGGCCATCTGGTGCTGACTTTGCGCGATGAGAAGGGCGAGCCCATGACCGAGGGCAAGCTGCTGGCCCTGCCCAAGGAAAGACGCGCCGAGACGGACCGGCTGGAGGAGGAACTGCGCGGCGAGATCGCGCGCTATCTGGAGAAGACGCGGGCCCTGGAGCGCGTGCTCAACCAGGGACTGGCCGCCTTGCGCCGCCAAGTCATCAAGCCGTTGCTGGAGCACGAGCTGCAGGAAATCCGCAACGAGCTGCGGAAGCAGATCAAGGACACGGTCAAGCTCGGCAGCTACCTGGACCAGGTGGCGCACGACGTGCTGGAGAACCTGGAGCTGTTCCAGCCCGGCAGCGGGGACGAGGACGACAGCCTGCGTGCCGCTGCGCTGGCCGAGGTGCTGACACGCTACCACGTGAATCTGGTGGTGGACCAGCATGGCCGGGTAGGCGCGCCCGTGATCGTCGAGGACAACCCCCTGTTCCGTACCCTTTTCGGCAGCATCGAATACCAGAACGAGAATGACGTCCTGGTGACGGACCGCAGCCGCATCCGCGCCGGCAGCCTGCTGCGTGCGCATGGCGGCTTTCTGATGCTGCACCTGCGCGACCTGCTGGCCGACGAGCCCGTCTGGGAAAAGCTGCGCCGCTTCCTGCGCAGTGGTCGGCTGCAGATCGAGGAGCCGGGCATGCTCTATGCGCCGATTGCCGCGGTCTCTCTTCAGCCCGAACCGGTGGACGTGGATGTGAAGATCATCCTCGTGGGTTCGGTCGAGGAGTATTACGCCGTGCAGGAAGGCGACCCGGAGTTCGCGCGTCACCTGCGCTGCAAGGTGGACTTTGCCGAAAGCTTCCAGGCCAGCGCCGGGACCTACCGCGGAACGGGTAACTTCGTGGCCCACACCTGCCGCCGCCTGGGCCTGCCGCATTTCACGGCGGAGGCCGTGGCCGTGCTGCTGGAGCAGGCCCATCGCGAGGCCGAGGACCGGGCGCGCCAGAGCGCCATCTTCGCGCACAGCGAGACGCTGGTGATGGAGGCCGCGGCCATGGCACGCACGCGTGGCGCTGCACGCGTGGAGGCGGCCGATGTGCAGGCCGCGCAGCAGGCGCGTATCCACCGGCACGACTATCCCGAGCAGCGCTTGCAGGAAACCCTCAGTGATGGCGAGCGCCTGCTCGACGTGGACGGTGAAAAGGTGGCCCAGGTCAACGGTCTGACCGTGGTGGACCTGGGCGACTACCGCTTCGGCTTCCCCGTGCGCGTCACGGCGCGCACCCATGCGGGTGAAGAAGGCCTGCTCAACATCGAGCGCGAGGTGGAGCTCTCCGGCCCCATCCACGACAAGGGCGTGCTCATCCTGCACAGCCATCTGGCCGCGCTCTTCGTGCACATCACGCCACTGGCGCTCAATGCAGCGGTGGTGTTCGAACAGGAGTACAGCGGCGTGGAGGGCGATTCAGCTTCCTTCGCCGAGTTCGCGGCCCTGCTGTCCTCGCTGGCGGCGGTACCGCTGCGCCAGGGCGTTGCCGTGACCGGCGCGCTCAACCAGCAGGGCGAGCTGCTGCCTGTGGGCGGCATCAACGAGAAGATCGAGGGCTACTTCCGCAGCTGCGAACGGCTGGGTCTGACCGGGCGGCAGGGCGTGTTGATCCCGCGCCGCAACCGCCGCCACCTGATGCTGGCACCGCAGGTCGTGCAGGCCGTGGCGCAGGGGCGTTTCCAGATCTGGACAGCGGAGACGGCGGGCGAGGGCATGACCCTGCTCAGCGGCCTGACGTATGGCGAGCCGGGCCCCGGCGGTTACGCGGCCGATACGCTGCTCGGCCGCGCGCAGCGCACGCTGCTGGATTACCGCAAGGCGTGCCAGGCGTCGGGTCGGGCCGAACGCAGGCCCCGGCCGCTGACTTCCCGATCCTAGCCGGGGCGATGGCTCGGCTGTCCTCAAGCGGACGGCCAGTTCTGCCGAGAACAGTTCAGAGTCATCCGGTGCACGTGCCTGATGCGGGCTTTCCCCAGCTATGGACAGCTTGCACTCTCACTATAAAGAACACAGGGACAGGCATGCAGCAGGCAGCGGGACGGACGAAGCCCGCCCTGGAAGAATAAACGAGGAGTTCCGTATGCTGAACCGCATGAGCTTCAAGCTGAAGATCGGCTTGCTCGTGGCCGTGGCCCTGATCGCCGTGGCCGTCCTGACCATCATCTCCACCCTGCAGTCCCGAACGCAGATCACCGAGGCCCGCAAGGACCAGCTGGTCACGGCCGTGCAGTCGGCCCATGGCGTGGTCATGGGCTACCAGGCCCTGGCCAAGGCCGGCACGATGTCCGAGGCGGATGCGCAGAAGCTCGCGGCCGAGGCCGTGGGGCTGTCGCGCTACGGCGGCCCCGAAGGCAAGACCGAGTATTTCTACATCTGGACGCTGGATGGCGCGGGGGTGATGCACCCGATCCGCCGCGAATGGAATGGGCAGAACATGATCGGCAAGATCAAGGATGGCTCGGGGGTGGACATCATCGTGGCCCTGGTCGAGGGCGCGAAAAAGAGCCGCGACGGCAAGGCCTTCGTGCCCACCATGTTCCCGCGCCCGGGCGAGAAGGTGCCTGTGCCCAAGTTGCAGTATGTGATCACCGTGCCGGGCTGGAACTGGATCGTGGGCTCGGGCCTGTACACCGACGATCTGGACGCCGTGGTGCGCCGGCAGGTCATCGTCGGCCTGGTCCAGCTGCTGGTGGCGCTGCTCATCATTGGCGGCATCGGTATGGTCGTGTTCCGGTCGGTGATCCGCCAGGTGGGCGGCGAGCCCGGTGTGGCCTACCAGGCGATGTCCGAGGTGGCCCAGGGCAATCTGGGCGTGGACCTGCCGCCGGCGCCGCCGGGCAGCATCATGGACGGGCTGGGGCAGATGGTGGCCTCATTGCGCAAGCTGGTGTCCCAGGTGCGGGGTGCCACTGACAGCATTGCCACCGCTTCGAGCGAGATCGCCCAGGGCAACACCGACCTCTCGCACCGCACCGAACAGACAGCCAGCAATCTGCAGCAGACGGCTTCGTCCATGGAGGAGCTCACGGGCACGGTGCAGCAGACCAGCAGCAGCGCCAACATGGCCAACCAGCTGGCTTCATCGGCGGCTGAGGTGGCCGGGCGCGGCGGGCAGGTGGTGTCGCAGGTGGTCAGCACCATGGGCGAGATCAACGACAGCAGCAAGAAGATCAACGACATCATCGGCGTGATCGATGGCATCGCCTTCCAGACCAACATCCTCGCGCTCAACGCAGCCGTGGAAGCCGCGCGCGCAGGGGAGCAGGGCCGGGGGTTCGCCGTGGTGGCCAGCGAGGTGCGCAGCCTGGCCGGGCGCAGCGCTGAGGCGGCCAAGGAGATCAAGGCCCTGATCGGCGCCTCGGTGCAGAAGGTCGACAGTGGCAGCCAGCTGGTAGCCGAGGCGGGCCAGACCATGGGCGAGATCGTGAGCTCGGTCAAGCGCGTGAACGACATCATCGCCGAGATCCATGCGGCGACGACCGAGCAGAGTCAGGGCATCGCCGAGGTCAACAAGTCTGTGGCCGAGCTGGACCAGATGACTCAGCAGAACTCTGCCCTGGTGGAGCAGAGCGCCGCTGCGGCCAACAGCATGCGCGAGCAGGCACAGAGCCTGGCGCAGGTGGTGGCGGTGTTCCGTCTGGGCAATGAGGGGGGTGGCTTCAGTGCCGCACCCGCACCGCGCCCGGCCCCCGCGGCAGCCGCGCCGCCTGCAGCCCGCACGCCGGCCCCTGCGCCCCGGGCCATGGCCGCGCCCAGGCCGGCCGTGCCGGCGCCCGTGGCCAAGCCGGCAGCGTCGGCCAAGGGCGACGACGACTGGGAAACCTTCTGAGGGATCGCGTCCGGCCCCGGGCCTCCAGGGGCCCGGGGCCGGCTGATCGCCGGCTTATCTGCTGCGCAGGGCCGCCTCGTAGGAGCGCTTCAGGTCGCGGTATTCCTCGCAGGGCAGCAGGCAGATCTTGTCCAGCGCATCCAGATGTTCCTTGGCCTTGTCGAGCCGGCCCAGGGCTATATAGGCCTCGCCGATGTATTCATGCGCGCCGCGGTGCTTGGGGTTGAGTGTCAGCGCGCGCTGGTACGCGTCGAGCGATTCGTTGTAGCGCTGCAGCTGGCGGTAGCTGTAGCCCAGCAGGTTGTAGCCGTCCGCGTTCTGCGGGTTGGCGCGTGTGTAGGCGTTGAGCGTGGCCACGGCGCCCAGCCAGTTCTTTTCCGCGATCTGCATGCGCGCGGGGCGCAGGCCATCGTCATTGCTGCTGCTGTAGCTGTCATCGGCGGCCAGGGTGGGCGTGCACAGCAGCAAGGTGGTGAGCAGGGCGGTAGCGAGTTGGATGGCACGCATGGGGGTCTCCCACCGGGCGGCGGCGAAATGGCCGTGGATCAGCGTCCGGGGGGACAAGCATAGGCCAGCCGTGCCGGCATGACAAGCGTGAGGCTCAGACCGGCTTCTTTTCCCGCGGGACGCGCCCCAGCAGATAGAACTCTGGGTTGGGCATCATGTTGCTGAAGGAGGCCATGCGGTTCGACAGGCCGAAGAAGGCCGTGATGGCGGCAATGTCCCAGATATCCTCGTCCGAGAAGCCGTGCGGGTGCAGTGCGGCGAAGTCGGCCTCCTCGATATCGTGCGAGCGCAGGCAGACCTTCATCGCGAAGTCCAGCATGGCGCGCTGGCGCGGCGTGATGTCGGCCTTGCGGTAGTTCACCGCCACCTGGTCGGCCACCAGAGGCTTCTTCTCGTAGATGCGCAGCAAGGCGCCGTGTGCCACCACGCAGTAGAGGCACTGGTTGGCCGCGCTCGTGGCGGTGACGATCATTTCGCGGTCGCCCTTGCTCAGGCTGCCTTCCTCCTTGAGCATGAGCGCATCGTGGTAGGCGAAGAAGGCGCGCCACTCGGCCGGCCGGCGCGCCAGTGCCAGGAAGACCTGGGGAACGAAGCCGGCTTTCTCCTGCACTTCCAGGATCTTGGCGCGGATGTCCTCGGGCAGGTCCTTGAGTTCCGGGGCGGGGTAGCGGGTCATGAGGGTCTTCTCCTGGTGAGGCAGCCATGATAGACGGGCCCACGCCTTGTTCAGAGCGGTGGTCTGTAGTCGCGTAGCCAGTCCTGGAAGGCCTCGGCGGGCATGGGACGGGCGATGTAGTAGCCCTGGGCCATGTCGCAGCCCAGCGCAGCGAGTTGCTCCCAGTGCTGGCGGGTTTCCACGCCCTCGGCCACGACCTTGCGACCCAGGTCGTGCGCTAGATCGATGGTGGAGCGAACGATGAGTGCCGACTCCTTGCTGCTCACCATGTTGCGCACGAAGGACTGATCGATCTTGATGAAATCCACGGGCAGCTTCTGCAGGTAGCTCAGCGAGGAGTAGCCGGTGCCGAAGTCGTCAATGTGCAGTGGTACGCCCAGGTCGCGCAGCTCGTGCAGCACGCGTAGCGCGAACTCCGGGTCGTCCATGGCGGTGCTTTCGGTGATCTCGATCTCCAGCAGACCATTTCCCCCGCGCCACGCTGACTGCAGTTCGCGGATCAGTGCCAGCAGGCTTTCGTCGCGCAGATTGCGTGCCGAGAGGTTGATCGCAATGGGCAAGGCCTGGCTGCGCGCGCTCCACTGCTGGTTCAGGCGGAAGGCGGTCTCCAGGACCCAGGCGCCCAGGGGGCGGATCAGGCCGGTGCGCTCGGCCAGTTCGATGAACTCGCCGGGCGGGATCATGCCGCGTGCGGGGTGAGGCCAGCGCACCAGGCCTTCCGCCCCGCAGACGCGGCCGCTGGCCATCTCGACCTTGGGTTGCAGGTGGAGTGCGAGCTGACCGCCTTCGATGGCGCGCCGCAGCTCGCCCGCAATGGTCAGACGTTGCGCGGATGCGGGGTTGAGTCGGGCGTCGTAGAGCGCAAGGGTATTGCCTTGCTTCTTCGCCTGGCGAACGGCCATGTCCATGTGGCGGAACAGGTCGTGCGGGGTCAGGCCGTGTTCGGGGTAGACGACGATGCCGATGCGTGCCGTGACGTCGAGCGCGAGATCGGCAATCGCGAAGGGCGGGCTCAGCACGTCGTGCAGGTCTTGCGCCAGGCGCTGCGCAGCGTCGCTGCCGCCGCCGGGCAGCAGCAGGGCGAATTCGTCGCCGCGCAGACGCGCCACGGTGGCGCCGGACGGTGCGGCCCGGGTCAGGCGTTGCGCAAAATCACGCAGCAGCTGGTCGCCGTGGCTGAAGCCCAGCGCGTCGTTGATCTCGCCCAGGCGCTCGATATTGGTCTGCAGCATGGCGAAATGCGCGCCGCCGCGCAGTCCCTGCTCGACGGCAGCGCCCAGCAGTTCGGTGAACTGGGTCTCGTTGGCCAGGCCGGTGAGCGCGTCGTGATGGGTCAGGTGGTGGATGGCCTGCCGGGTCTGCTGCTGCTCGGCGCGTTCGCGCAGGGTGGTGATGCCGAAGGCCAGGTCGTCGGCGAGCGCGCTCAGCAGGCTGATCTCGTCGGCATCAAAGGCCCCGGGTTCCGGGTGGTAGATGGAGAGTGCGCCCATCACGCGGTTGCCGACATGCAAAGGGCAGGCCAGTCCCGAGGCCTGACCGTCGATCAGCGTGCGCCAGGGGGCGTAGTGTGGGTCGGTCGAGATGTCGTGCACCACCGCGGGCTGGCCGCTGCGGATGGCGGTGCCCACGACGCCGCGACCGTGGACGTTGTCGGCCCAGCTGGTCTTGAGCAGGCGCAGCGCGGCCATGCCACCGGGAAAACCGTGTTCGGCCACGGGCCAGAGTGACTGCCCGGCATCGTCGGAGCGGAACCAGACGACGGCCAGGCTGTAGCCGCCGGCGTTGACGATGGTGTGGCACATGCTGTCGAGCAGCTCCTGCTCGTCGTGGGCGCGCAGCATGGTGCGGTTGCCGGCGCTCAGCGTGCGCAGCGCGCGGCTGACATGCTCGAGCTCGCGCACGCGTTGCCCCAGCTCGGTGTTCAGGGTTTCGATCTGGGACTCGTGCCGCTTGCGTTCGGTGATGTCGGTGCCCAGCACGTAGCAGCCGATCACCCGTCCCTGCGCGTCACGGCGCGGGACATAGTTGCTGACCTGCCAGACGTCGGGGAAGGGCTGCCAGTCGAAACTCTGCGGTTCGCCCTGCAGTGCCCGGGCGAGGGCCGCACCGGCCATGGCATAGCGCTCCTCACCTGCGACCTCGCGCACCGTGCGGCCGGTGATGTCGCGGCCGTCGGGAGCAAAGCGCCGACAGTAGTGCGCATTGGCATAGACGAAGCGCTGTTCGGTGTCGAGGTAGGCGATCAGTGCCGGGGCACCGCTGATGATGCTGTTGAGGTGCTCCTGGCTGTCGCGCAGTTGGGCCGTGCGCTCGATCACGTTCTGCTCCAGCTGCAGGTTCTGGTGCTCCACCAGGCGCTGGGCGTCGCGCTCGGCACTGACGTCGCGAAAGACCAGCACCACCCCGACCACCTCGTCCCGGGCGTTGTGGATGGGCGCGGCGCTGTCGGCGATGGGGGTCTCGTGCCCATCACGGGCGATCAGGAGGGTGTGGTTGGCCAAACCCTGCACTTCGCCGGTGGCCAGCACGCGGGCCACCGGAATCTCGGCCGGCGCGCGCGTCTTCTCATGCACGAGAGGAAAAACTTCGTCGATCGGGTGGCCCAGGGCCTGCGCTTGCGTCCAGCCAGTGAGCTGCTCGGCCACCGGGTTCATGCGCGTGATTCGCCCGACGCGATCGGTCACCAGCACACCATCCCCGATGGCATGCAGGGTGATGGCCAGGTTTTCCTCGCTCTCGACCAGCGCCTGACGGCTGGCCTCGGTGGCGCGCAGCTGGCGACGCAACAGCAGATAGGTGCCGCCGAGCAGGGCCGACAGCAGCAGTGCCAGACCCAGGCCGGAACCCTTGAGCGCCTGCTGGGCTCTTTCGTAGGTCAGCTTGCGCTCGTCAAGCAGGCGCAGCTCGTCGGCCTCCATTTCGCGCAGCAGTCGGTAGGTCCGCTCGCGCGTGGTCTGCAGCGGCGCATTGTCCGCATAGCGTGTGGCGGCCTGCGTCCCTTGGGTGCGGATCAGTTCCACCACGCGGCGGGAGATGGCCAGGCGCTCGTCGAGCACCGCGCGCAGCTGCTGCAGGCGCGCCATCTGCACGGCGTTGTCGGCCAGGAGGCCGCCCACCCGCTCCAGCAGGGCCTCGCGCAGGGCGATGGACTCGTCGCGCTCGGTCAGGCGCTCCATGTTGCCCGTGAGGCGGTAGCCCTGGGTGCTGAACTCGATCTGCAGCGTCTCGCCGCGGATGCGGGTGAGGTTGTCAATGACCTGATAGGTGTGGGTGATCCAGCGGGCTGCGTCGGTGGCATCCTGGGCCACTTTCCAGGTGGCCGCGACCAGCACTGCCACCACCAGCATGGCAGCAGTGAAGGCAGCCAGAACTTTGGTTTCGAAGCCCGAGTGTGTCTTCACCCGCTCCCTTTCTCCCTGTGCCCGTTTTTTGGGCATCAGGCCGATTCTGCCGCAAAGCCGCGTCTCTGTCTGACGGACCCCTACGCGTGTCCAGGACATGAGCGCCGGGCTTGTCGCGATGCGAAGCCCGGAGCTGCATGAGGAAAGCCGTATGCTGAATCAGGCCGGTGCCATGCCGGACCGATGCGGCGGTTCAGCCCACGGTGAGCTTGTGTACCAGATCGGCCGTGGTGTTGGCCTTGTACTTGCGCATCAGGCGAGCGCGGTAGATCTCCACCGTGCGGTAGCTGATGGCCAGGGATTTGCCGATTTCCTTGGAGGTCAGGCCTTCGAGCAGGTGGGCGGCGACCTCGCGCTCGCGTGCGGTGAGCTCGGACTTGACCGGACGACGCGCACTCAGGTCTTCCAGGGTCCAGATGCCAGCGCCCAGGGGTTGGTCCGGGTCCAGCGCGCGGCCGGTGACATGGCACCAGAAGACCTCACCCTTGAAACGGCCATCGACCCGTTTCATGATGCGGTCGTCGGCATACATGCCCTGGCGGTTCATGATGGGGACGATGCGCGCGCCGATGCGCTCGAATTCCTCGGCACTGGGGTAGAGCACCTGGAAGGACTGGCCGACGAGCGCTTCGCGCGTGGTGCCAAACATCTCACACAGCTGCCGATTGCAGTCCATCATGATGCGGTCGCGCGAAAGCACCATGCCGATGGGCGCATATTCGAAGGCAAGGCGGTAGTCGATGTCCATGGGGGCCGTATTTTAGGCATAACTACGTATCTTTATAAGTAGTATCGTACGGTCTGCTGAAACATATATCTAGGCAAGGAGAACAGCGTGAACAAGGTCTATCCGAGTGCGGCAGCCGCCATCCAGGGCGTGCTGCGCGACGGCCAGCTCATCGCCGTGGGTGGCTTCGGCCTCTGTGGCATCCCCGAGGCGCTGATCGACGCCGTGCGTGATGCCGGTATCAGGAGCCTCACCGCCATTTCCAACAACGCTGGCGTCGACGACTTCGGCCTGGGCAAGCTGCTGCAGACACGCCAGGTCAAGAAGATGATCGCCAGCTACGTGGGCGAGAACAAGGAGTTCGAGCGCCAGTACCTGGCCGGCGAGCTGGAGCTGGAGTTCACGCCCCAGGGCACGCTGGCTGAGAAGCTGCGCGCTGGCGGCGCGGGCATCCCGGCCTTCTTCACCAAGACCGGTGTCGGCACCGTGGTGGCCGATGGCAAGGAACTGCGCGAATTCGACGGCGAGACCTATGTGATGGAACGCGCCCTGGTGCCCGATGTGGCGCTTGTGAAGGCGGATATCGCCGACAAGTCCGGCAACCTGCGCTTCAACCTCACGGCGCGCAACTTCAACCCGGCGGCTGCCATGGCCGGCAAGGTCTGCATCGTCGAGGTCGAGAAGATCGTCGAGACCGGCGAACTGGCCCCGGACGACATCCACCTGCCGGGCATCTACGTGCACCGCATCGTGCTCAACGCCACGCCCGAGAAGCGCATCGAGAAGCGCACGCTGACGGAAAAGAAATAAGGAGATCGATATGCCCTGGACCCAAGACCAGATGGCCGCGCGTGCGGCCCAGGAGCTGCAGGACGGCTTTTACGTCAACCTCGGCATCGGCATGCCCACGCTGGTGGCCAACTTCGTGCCGGACGGCATGGAGGTGTGGCTGCAGAGCGAAAACGGCATGCTCGGCATCGGCCCCTTCCCGACCGAAGACGAGGTGGACCCCGATCTGATCAACGCCGGCAAGCAGACCGTGACCACCATCAAGGGCACGAGCATCTTCGGCAGCCACGAGAGCTTCGCCATGATCCGCGGCGGCAAGATCAACCTCTCCATCCTGGGCGCCATGCAGGTCAGCGAGAAGGGCGACCTGGCCAACTGGATGATTCCCGGCAAGATGGTCAAGGGGATGGGGGGCGCCATGGATCTGGTCGCCGGCGTGCCGCGCTGCATCGTGCTGATGGAGCACGTGGCGAAGAAGAAAGACGGCACGGAAGACTTCAAGATCCTGCCCGAGTGCACGCTGCCGCTGACCGGCAAGGGCGTGATTGACCGCATCATCACCGACCTGGGCGTGATGGATATCACGCCGCAAGGCCTCAAGCTCGTCGAGCTGGCGCCGGGTGTGACGCGCGAGTTCATCCAGTCCAAGACCGGCGTCAAGCTGATCTGAACCTCGCGAGCCCCATGCCAAAGGCCCCGTCCGGGGCCTTTGGCTTTGGTGCGGCCGCAAGCATGGAAATGGCCGGTGATCGCCCCGTTC
Source organism: Hylemonella sp. (assembly GCA_046299695.1). Lineage (GTDB taxonomy): Bacteria > Pseudomonadota > Gammaproteobacteria > Burkholderiales > Burkholderiaceae_C > Hylemonella. Next base: position 32,983 of record JBKBHP010000006.1, on the reverse strand, counting down.
CTGCCGGCTTACTCTCGGCGCGGCAGCGCCATCATGGAAGGCCGTTGGCTGTCTTCCCCTGTTGCGTCATGCGTCTGCGTCCAAGCTTCTGGGCCCTGCTGGGCCCGCAAGAGACCGAAGCCCCCTGGGCCGTGCTGGAGCGCGTGCGTCTGGCCATGCGTTGCGCCGTCGAAGAGCATCTGGGCCAGGACGCCGAGGCGCTGCAACAGCGGCTGGAATACGCGCAGGACCTCGAAAGCCTCTGGTACCTGCGTCCTGAGCTCATGAACGCCATTGCGGCCGAATGCGGCGAGGCCCAGGCGCGCAACTGTCTCATGGGACTGACCGCGCTGTTCCGGGACCATCACCCGGGGGCTGCCTCACGCTTCGGCCGGCTCTGATCGGCCGAGCGGGCTCATCCGATCCAGCGCACGCCGCCCTGCACGATCTCGTCGAAGAAGCCGCGCAGCGAGGACGGGCTCATGCTGTAGGGATCGAACTCCGACTTGCGCGAGTACTTCAGGAAGATCTGGCGGTTCTCGGCCAGCGAGGAGATCAGGCCCATGTTCCAGTTGCTGAAGCGGCGCGAGGCGATCTCGCCGAAATCCAGGATGGCGGGCTCGCTGTGGCGGCTGTCCTTGAGGATACGCAGGTAGACGCGGTTGACCACATCGCGATCCCCTTCGAGCTGCTGCAGAAAGATGCCGTTGGCCAGGCACAGGGCGCCGGTCACGCCAACGGCAGCGTTGTTGCGCTGGGATTTCTGCAGAATGTCCTTGACGTCCATCGGCCCCAGGGTCTGGGTGGCCTGACTGGCATAGGTGAGCTGTATCAGCATGCGGTGATCTCCTTCGACGGCGCCATGATAGGAAACGCCAGGCCCGCTGTCGGGCCGGCAGCCCATATCCTCTCGTGTCGCAAGCCCATAGTCCCCCCTTTTGTCCTGGACAAAGACCACGGGGAGATGGTGGGCCTTGTGTGTTGCGGCACGATGCCAAGGTACGATCCCCCACACACCATGTCGCGGCGCAGGCCGCAACGCCCGGAGATGCCTGATGCTCGATAACCATCTGATGGGCGGCGCCTTGCTCGGACGCATGTCGTTCCAGCTGCCGCCAGCCCCGACCGAAGCGCCGCTGGCCCCGGGCCGCCATGCGCTGCCGTTTTCCGAGGGGCGCGAGGCCGTGCTGGTGGTCCCCGAAGACCTGGATCTGACGGCGCCCGTGCCCCTGCTCGTGCTGTTCCATGGCGCGGGCGGCGAGGCCAACCGGATGCTGCCGCACTTCGTGCGCTGGGCGCGTGCCCGCCGCTTTCTGCTGCTGGCACCGCAGTCCATGTTCCCGACCTGGGACATCGTGATCGGCGGCCACGGGCCGGATCTGGAGCGGCTGGACACCGCCTTGCAGCAGGTGGCCTCGCATTTCTGGCTCGATCCGACCCACCTCGCCTTGGCCGGCTTCTCGGACGGCGGCAGCTATGCGCTCTCGGTCGGGCTGAGCAACGGCGACCGGGTGAGCCATGTGATCGCGCTGTCGGCCGGCTTCATGAACACCTTCGTGCGCCATGGCTCGCCCAAGGTGTTCATGGCGCACGGGCGTTCGGATACCCAGCTACCGTTTGAGACCAGCGCACGGCCGCATGCGCTCAAGCTGCTGCAGGAGGGGGTGGATCTGACCTTGCTGCCTTTCGATGGCGACCATGAGATCGTGGCGGGGGTGGTGGAGCGGGCGATCTCGTTTTTCCTCGGGGCAGCGGAAGGTGGGTAGCGGGTTGGCTCGGCGACAGGTGATGGGAATGTAAAAACGTTCGCAACGCTGCGCTGCTCACGTTTTCATCGCTGCGCGACCGTGGCTGCGCCACGTCCGAAACAGTCCCCCGGACTGTTTCGAGCGAACCCGGTGGGTTCGATCCCTCATCAATCCGTCCAAATTAAAAAAGGCCCATGAGGGGCCTTTTTTAATTTGGAGCGGGTGATGGGAATCGAACCCACGTTATTTGCTTGGGAAGCAAGAGTCCTACCATTGAACGACACCCGCAGTATTTCTCTGCGGTGCGTAGTTTACTTGAGGATGTCGCCCAGGCAGAGGTACTTGAGTTCCACGTAGTCGTCCATGCCATGGTGCGAGCCTTCGCGGCCCAGGCCGGATTGCTTGACGCCGCCGAAGGGCACGTGCTCGGTGGCCAGCACGCCCACGTTGATGCCCACCATGCCGTATTCCAGCGCCTCGCTGACACGGAAGATGCGGCCCACGTCGCGGGTGTAGAAGTAGGTCGCCAGGCCGAAGATGGTGGCGTTGGCCATTTCGATGACCTCCTGCTCGGTCTTGAAGCGGAACACCGGCGCGAAGGGGCCGAAGGTCTCTTCGGTGGCGCAGAGCATGTTCTGCTTGGCCTCTGACAGCACGGTGGGCTCGAAGAACTGGCCCTGCAGCTTCTTGCCGCCGACCACCACCTTGCCGCCCTTGGCCACGGCGTCGGCCACGTGGCGCTGCACCTTCTCCACGGCCGCGTCTTCGATCAGCGGGCCTTGTGAGACACCGTCTTCGAAGCCGTTGCCGACCTTGACTTCCTTGACCTTGGCCGCGAACTTCTGCACAAAGGCGTCGTACACGCCGTCCTGCACATAGATGCGGTTGGCGCAGACGCAGGTCTGGCCGGCGTTGCGGTACTTGCTGGCCATGGCGCCTTCCACGGCCGAATCGAGATCGGCGTCGTCAAAAACGATGAAGGGCGCGTTGCCGCCCAGTTCCAGGCTGAGCTTCTTGACCGTGGGCGCGCTCTGCGCCATCAGGATGCGGCCCACTTCGGTGGAGCCCGTGAAGCTGATGTGGCGCACGATGTCGCTGGCGCAGAAGACCTTGCCCACGGCAATGGAGTTGTCGGCGTCGGCAGTGAGGATGTTGATCACACCGGCCGGGATGCCGGCGCGCACGGCCAGCTCGGCCGCGGCCAGGGCCGTGAGCGGGGTGAGCTCGGCCGGCTTGATGATGACGGTGCAGCCCGCGGCCAGGGCCGGGGCGACCTTGCGCGTGATCATGGCCAGGGGGAAGTTCCAGGGCGTGATGGCCGCGCAGACACCGATGGGCTGCTTGATGACCATGAGGCGGCGGTTGTTGTCCCAGCTGGGCAGGGTTTCACCGTTGACGCGCTTGGCTTCCTCGGCGAACCACTCGACAAAACTTGCGCCGTAGCTGACCTCGCCCTTGGCTTCGGGGAAGGGTTTGCCCTGTTCGGCGGTCATGATGCGGGCCAGATCGTCACGGTTCGCCATCAGCAGGTCGAACCATTTGCGCAAGATGGCGCTGCGTTCCTTGCCCGTGAGGTTGCGCCAGGCCGGCCAGGCGGCGTTGGCGGCCTGGATGGCCTGTTCGGCGTCGGCCGGGCCCAGATTGGCCACGTCGGCCAGCTTGTGACCCGTGGCCGGGTCCAGCACGTCGAAACGCTTGGCGGCGGCGCCCTGGACCCATAGACCGTTGACCAGCGCATCGGTCTTGAGCAGGCTGGGGTCCTTGAGCTGGGCGAGAGGGGAGGTCTTCATGTCCATGGTGTACACCTGTGGGATCGGGAAGGGAACAACTTTAGCGTGACGGTCGTGGAACGGCTGTCACAGATGGGGCAGGCCCGAGGGCAAGATTGTCGATGCAAACATCACGTACCGGCAAGCGTGCGCAGCAAGGCCCTGACCTGGGCGGGGTGGGGCAGAGGGGCCACAGCGCCAAAGCCCTGCACGGACAGCGCGGCGGCGGCGTTGGCGTAACCCGCAGCCTCTGGCAGCGAGGCACCGGCCGACAGCTGCGCGAGCAGATTGCCGCAGAAGCAGTCGCCTGCGCCGGTGGCGTCCACCAGCGGCACCTGCAATCCGGGCAGGCGATGGCGCTCGCCATCGGCGCTGGTCAGCACGCCACGGTCACCCAGCTTCAGGACGATCTGGCGCGCACCGAGGGCATGGCCCCAGTCGGCGATGGCATCGGGATCGTTCAGGCCCGTCAGCGTGGTGATGTCCTCCAGGCTGGGCAGGAAGACATCGGACCAGGCGATGGCGGCCTCGATGGCGCTGCGCGCCCGGTCCAGCGACCAGAGCCTGAGGCGCAGATTGGTATCAAAGGCCACGCGGGTGCCGGCCTCACGGGCCAGCTGCAGGGCAGCATGGACGGTCTCACGGGCACTCCCGGAAATCGCCAGCGAGATGCCGGAGATGTGCAGGAACTGCGCCGAGGCGATGATCTGCGCGGCCGGTCCAGCCCTCAGCCAGTCCGCCGTCATGCGGCTCGCGGCCGACCCGGCGCGGTAGTAGCTGAACTCGTGGCCGTTCGGGCCGTGGGTGACGAAGTAGATGCCCGTGGGCGCCGAGGCGTCACGCTCCACGCCGCGAATGTCCACGCCCTCGTGGGCCCACAGCGCCAGCAGGCGTGCGCCAAAAGGATCGGCACCCACGCGGCTCAGGTAGGCCGTGCGCGCACCGGCCCGCGCGGCGGCGATCACCACATTGCTGGTGTCGCCCCCAAAACCTTGCAGGTACTCCGGGTGTCCGGCCTGGGTCTGGTTGAACTCCAGCATGCCCTCGCCCAGGGCCACGACGTCCAGTGTCTTGTCCATGCGGCTTCGGTGGAGTGGTGCTGAATGGTTGTGATGATGGCCGGCACTTCGTGCCTTCACCTGGCTGTGCCAGATGAGCCCGCGTCGCAATCATGGATCCGCATGGCGTTTCAATGGTTGTCCTTGGGCACGAAGGCGCCGCGTTGCCCGACCAGGAAGTCCAGGTCGGCGCCCTGATCCGCCTGCAGCACGTGGTCCACGTACAGCTTCCAGTAGCCGGACTGGAGCGGTGGCTCAGGGGCCTGCCAGCGGGCCAGGCGGGCCTTGAGCTCCTCGTCACTGATCAGCAGCTGCAGCCGGCGTTCGGGCACATTGAGTTCGATCATGTCGCCGTTCTGCACCACGGCCAGCGGGCCGCCGGCCGCGGCTTCGGGCGCGGTGTGCAGCACCACGGTGCCATAGGCCGTGCCGCTCATGCGCGCATCGCTGATGCGGACCATGTCGGTGATGCCCTTGCGCAGGATCTTGGGGGGCAGGGGCATATTGCCCACCTCGGCCATGCCGGGGTAGCCCTTGGGGCCGCAGTTCTTGAGCACCAGGATGCAGTGTTCGTCCACATCCAGGTTCTCGTCATCGATGCGCTTGTGGAAGTCGTCGCTGTTCTCGAACACCACGGCACGGCCCTGGTGCACCATCAGCGCGGGGGTGGCGGCGCTGGGTTTGATCACGGCGCCGCGCGGCGCCAGGTTGCCGCGCAGCACGGCAATGCCGGCCTTGTCCTTGAAGGGGTCGGCGAAGCTCTTGATGACGCGCGGGTCGAAGTTCTGCGCGTCACCCACGTTCTCGGCCACGGTCCTGCCATTGGCGGTGACGATGTCCTTGTGCAGCAGGTGCAGGATCTCTTTCATCACCACGGGCAGGCCGCCCGCGTAGCAGAAGTCCTCCATCAGGTGCTGGCCCGAGGGCTGCAGATTCACCAGGCAGGGCAGCTCGCTGGCCAGGCGGTCGAAGTCGTCCACCGTGAGCTGGATGTTCAGCCGCCCGGCGATGGCGATCAGGTGGATGACCGCATTGGTCGAGCCGCCGATGGCGGCCAGCGTCTTGATCGCGTTCTCGAAGGCCTCGCGCGTGAGCACCTTGGAAATGGTTTGATCCGTGTGCACCATCTCCACGATGCGCCGGCCCGCATTGCGCGCCAGCACATTGCGCCGGCCGTCCACCGCCGGGTAGGCGGCGTTGCCGGGCAGGCCGATGCCCAGGGCCTCGACCATGCTGGCCATGGTGGAGGCCGTGCCCATGGTCATGCAGTGGCCGTGGCTGCGGTGCATGCAGCTCTCGGCCTCGAAGAAATCCTGCAGCTTCAGGGTGCCGGCGCGCACCTGCTCGCTCATGCTCCACACCCCGGTGCCCGAGCCCAGCTCCTGCCCTCGCCACTTGCCATTGAGCATGGGCCCGCCCGAGACGCCGATGGTGGGCAGGTTGACGCTGGAGGCGCCCATCAACAGTGAGGGCGTGGTCTTGTCGCAGCCCATGAGCAGCACCACGCCATCGATCGGATTGCCGCGTATGCTTTCTTCCACGTCCATGCTGGCCAGGTTGCGGTACAGCATGGCCGTGGGGCGGAGCAGGGTTTCGCCCAGCGACATCACGGGAAACTCGAGCGGGAAGCCGCCGGCTTCGTAGACACCGATCTTGACCTGTTCGGCCAGGGTGCGGAAATGCGAGTTGCAGGGGGTGAGTTCGCTGAAGGTGTTGCAGATGCCGATCACGGGTCGGCCGTCGAACTGGTCATGAGGAACACCCTTGCCCTTGACCCAGCTGCGGTAGGCAAAACCGTCGCGGTCCTGGCGGCCGAACCACTGTTGACTACGGAGTTCCTGAGGCTTCTTCTTGGGTCGGTCGGCGTTCGACATAGGGTTAATCCGGGACTGAAAATCATATTATCGTCATACCATTGAAAAGAGAGCTTAGTACAAACCATGATCAAGAATGTCCACGGCAATACGGTCGACCACCTGGGCGCGGCCATCGTTTCCGGCCGCTATGCGCCCGGTGCCTCCATTCCGCCCGAGCCCCTGTTGTGTGAGGAGCTCGGGGTCAGCCGCACCGTCGTGCGCGAGGCGGTGAAGTCGCTCATTGCCAAGGGGCTGGTGAGCGCGGGGCCCAAGGTGGGCACGCGCGTGCTGCCCGAAGACCAGTGGAACTGGTTCGACCCGGACATCATTGCCTGGCAGGCCCAGGCCGGTCTTACGCCCGATTTCCTGCGCGATCTGATGGACTTGCGGCGCGTGGTCGAGCCCGCGGCCATGCGCCTGGCCGCGCAACGTGCCCAACCCGAGGACATCGCCTTCGTGGAAGAGGCCTACGCCGGCATGGCCCGCGCGGTGAAGGAGGGCGGCGACTACGTCACGCACGACCTGCGCTTCCACCAGGGCCTGCTGCGCGCCAGCCGCAACCGCATGCTCATGCAGATGAGCAAGGCCCTGGGCGCCTTGCTGCACACCAGCTTCGAGCTGGCCACCAAGAAGAAGGATGGTCCGGTGCTCTCGCTGCCGCTGCACCGCGCCGTGCTCGACGCCGTGATCGCGCGCAACCCTGCCAAGGCCGAGAAGGCCATCCTGGTCCTGATCGACGGCGCGCACAAGGACATCGAGGAAATCCTGGCCTCGCGCCGCCGCCTGCCGCGGCTCAACACACCGGCCTCGGTGCTCAAGGCCGTCTGACACCCCGCCCATGGAACACCTGATGCAGAAGCTGGTTCATCTCTTTTTCAAATTGCTGGAACTGCTGGTGGTGGTCTGCATGGTGGCCATGGTGATCATGGTGTTCGGCAACGTGGTGTTGCGCTACGGCTTCAACTCCGGCATCGACGTGTCGGACGAGCTGTCGCGCTACTGCTTCATCTGGCTCACCTACCTGGGCGCCATGATCGCCATGCGCGAAGGCGGCCACCTGGGCGTGGACACCCTGGTCAAGCACCTGCCCTTGCTGGGCAAGAAAGCCTGTCTGTTCCTGAGCGAATGCCTCATGCTCTTCTGCAACGGCCTCTTCTTCCTCGGGACCTGGAAGATGCACGAGCTGCAGGTCACCAACCAGTCCCCTGTGTTGGGCCTGTCCATGATCTGGGTGTACGGCATCGGCTACGTGGTCAGCGTGGTCATGGGCCTGATCAATCTGCACGTGCTCTACGGCCTGGTCACTGGCCGTCTGAGCGCCGACGAGCTGGTGCAGGTGCAGGAGGCCGAGGGTCTGGCCGACGCCGAGGAACAGCTCCGCGAAGTCAAGACCTGAGGCCAGACCATGACTGTTGCCGTCTTCGTTTTCAGTCTGCTGGGGGCCATGGCCATCGGCATGCCCATCGCGTACGCCCTGCTGATCTGCGGCGTGGTGCTCATGGCCTTTCTCGGGGCCACGACCACACTGGTGAGTTTTGACAGCCAGATCCTGGCGCAGCGTTTTGTCGACGGCGCCGACAACTTCCCGCTGCTGGCCGTGCCCTTCTTCCTGCTCGCGGGCGAGTTCATGAACGCAGGCGGGCTGAGCCGGCGCATCGTCAACTTCGCCATGGCCTGGGTAGGGCACTTCCGCGGCGGCCTGGGTTATGTGGCCGTGATCGCCGCCATCATCATGGCCTCGCTCTCGGGCTCGGCCGTGGCCGACACCGCGGCACTGGCCGCGCTGCTGATCCCCATGATGCGTTCGGCAGGCTATGGCGTCGGGCGCTCAGCCGGCCTGATCTCTGCCGGCGGCATCATCGCGCCGGTGATCCCGCCCTCCATCGGTTTCATCATTTTCGGCGTGGCCGGCAATGTCTCCATCACCAAGCTCTTCCTCGCGGGCATCGTGCCGGGCATCCTGATGGGACTGGCCATCGGGTTGACCTGGTGGTGGCTGGCCAAGAAGGAAGAGGTGCAACCCGCACCCCGCATGCCCTTGGCCCAGCGTCTGAAGGTCACGTTCGAAGGGGCGCTGGCGCTGGCCCTGCCGGTGGTCATCATCGGCGGCATGAAGATCGGCGCTTTCACGCCCACCGAGGCGGCGGTGGTGGCGGCCGTCTACAGCTTCGTGGTCGGCATGTTCTGCTACCGCGAACTCAAGCTCAAGGAGCTCTATGGCCTCACGCTGGCCGCCGGCAAGACCACGGCTGTGGTGATGTTCCTCGTGGCGGCGGCCATGGTCAGCGCCTGGCTCATCACGATCGCGAACATTCCGGCCGAGGTTGCCAAGCTGCTGCAGCCCTTCATGGACAGCAAGATCCTGCTCATGCTGGTCATGATGGCGCTCATCGTCGTCGTCGGCACCGCGCTGGACTTCACCCCCACGGTGCTCATCCTCACCCCCGTGCTGATGCCGGTCGTCAAGGAAGCCGGCATCGATCCCGTGTACTTCGGCGTGATGTTCATCATGAACAACGCTATCGGCCTGATCACTCCTCCCGTGGGCACTGTGCTCAATGTGGTCTGCGGCGTGGCCCGAATCAGCATGGGAGAGGCTTTCCGCGGCGTGATGCCCTTCCTGCTGGCCCAGCTGGGCGTGCTCTTCCTGCTGGTCCTATTTCCCGACATCGTTCTCGTCCCGCTGAAGTGGTGGATGCACTGACAGTTCCCTCAACCCTCTGCAGTTATTACCAAAGGAGACATATATGATGAAACGCAGAACCCTCGCCTCGGTGCTTGCCAGCGCCGTTCTCGTCGTGGCGGCTTCCGCCCACGCCCAATTCACCGAGCGCACGATCAAGCTCACCAACGGGGTCAACGCCGACCACCCGGTGAGCGCCGGCGTCAAACGCATGCAGGAAGTGCTGGACGCCAGGACCGGCGGCAAGATCAAGCTCAATGTCTTCTGGGGCGGCTCGGCCGGCGGCGACTTGCAGGCCACCCAGGCCCTGCGGGCCGGCACACAAGAGGCCGTGTGCACCTCCAGTTCGCCGCTGGTGGGCATCGTCAAGGAACTGGGCGTGTTCGACCTGCCCTTCCTCTTCGCCAACGAGAAGGAGGCCGATGCCGTGCTGGACGGCCCGGCCGGCCAGTACTTCAACAAGAAGCTCGAAGCTGCGGGCCTGGTGAACCTGGCCTACTGGGAAAACGGCTTCCGCAACCTGACCAACAGCAAGCGTGCGGTCAACAAGGTGGAGGACTTTGAGGGCGTCAAGGTGCGGGTGATGCAGAACAACATCTTCCTCGACACCTTCAAGACCCTGGGCACCAACGCCGTGCCCATGGCCTTCGGCGAGGTGTTCACCGCGCTGGAGACCCGCACCATCGACGGCCAGGAAAACCCCTACGTGACCATCGACAGCTCCAAGTTCTACGAAGTGCAGAAGTACCTGAGCGTCACGCGCCACGCCTACACGCCCTACCTGATCCTCTACAGCAAGAAGCTGTGGGACCAGCTCAACCCGCAGGAGCAGGCTGTGCTGCGTGAAGCGGCCATCGAAGGCCAGAAGGCCCAGCGCATCGCCATCCGCGCCCAGAGCGATACGGCCCTGGCCGCGCTCAAGACCAAGGGCATGCAGATCAACGAGATCACCCCGGCCGAACAGCGCCGCATGTTCGAGAAGGTCAAGCCGGTGTACGACAAGCACAGCGCCACCATCGGCACCGAGGCCATCAATGTGGTGTTTGAGGAGCTGAAGAAGGTGCGCGGCGGCAAATAAGCCGGGTACTTGCCAGAACGACAAAGGCCGCGGGGGATTAGCCCCGCGGCCTTTTTCTTTTGAGAGGGCGCGTTCCGGCCTCAAGCCGGCAGCTTGGCGATCACCTTGATCTCGAACTGAAAGCCGTAGAGCCAGGTCACGCCGATGCCGGTCAGCGTGGGGTGGGGCGCCTGGCCCCAGTAGTCCGGCACGATCTGCCAGATGCGCTCGAAATTCTTCTCCGGGTCGACGACAAAGACGGTCACATCGACCACGTCATCGAAGCTGCACCCGGCGGCCGCCAACACAGCGTTCAGGTTGTCGAAGGCGCGGCGTACCTGGGCCTCCAGGTCCGGTTCGGGGGAGCCGTCCTCGCGGCTTCCGACCTGGCCCGAGACAAAAAGAAAGCCGTTCGAGCGGACAGCCGGTGAGTAGCGGTTCCTCTCATACAGGGCCTGTCGGCCCGCGGGGAAAACAACATCGCGTGAGGTCATCGCCTACCTTTCATTGAATGGATAAGGCACTGTAGGGAACGCGGTCGTTTGGATAAACAGGAAAGTCTTCTCAAGACTGTTTGCATAATCAAAACAATTAAACCGACTTCAGGACCGCCATGGACCGTTTCGATGCCATGCTGGCTTTTGCCCGCGTGGTGGAGACCCGCAGCTTCACCCAGGCAGCGCAGACACTGCACATGAGCAAAACCACCGTGACCCAGCTGGTGCAGCAGCTGGAAGCGCGCCTGCGGGTCAAGCTGCTGAACCGCACCACCCGCAAGGTGAACGTGACGGCCGACGGCGCCGCCTATTACGAGCGCGTCGTGCGCCTGCTCGCGGACATGGACGATGCCGAGACCAGTCTGACGCGCGCGTCCACCGCACCACGTGGCCGCCTGCGGGTGGACGTCCCCAGCCCGCTGGCACGTTTGATCCTGGCTCCGGCCTTTCCGGCCTTCCATGCACGTTATCCCGATATCCAGGTCCACATGGGGGTGAGCGACCGAGTGGTCGATCTGATCGACGAAAACGTGGACTGCGTCGTGCGGGGCGGGGAACCGGGCGATCCCTCGCTGGTGGCCAGGCATGTGGGTGACCTGGCCATCGGGCTGTATGCGGCACCCGCCTATCTGGCGCGCGTCGGGAAGCCCGCGCATCCCCAGGACTTGGACGCGGCACCCCATCAGATCGTGGGTTTTCTGCGGTCGAGCACCGGGCGCATCCTGCCCTGCGCCTTGCAGCGTGGCGAAGAGCATGTGCTGGTGCAGGGCCGTTACGCCATCGCCATGGACGACGGCAACGCCTACCTGGCCGCCGGTGTGGCCGGACTGGGCGCGCTCTGGTTGCCGCACTACATGGCGGCGCCGCATCAGACGCGGGGCGAACTGGTGCGGCTGTTCGAAGACTGGTCCATAGCCCCGATGCCGCTGTATCTGGCCTTTCCACCCAGGCGCCATGTGGGCGCCAGGCTGCGCGTCTTTATTGACTGGGTGGTCGAACTGATGGCGATGCACGCGCCGCCGGTCAAGGCGCGTGAGCATCCGCTCGGGTCGTGAGTAGCGGTTGGCTTTAGGGCGTTTTCGGCCAGGAGCGGGCACTCATGGTGTGACTTTGAGGCTGCCTGCCCATTTGGCAATTCATGACAGCCGTTACGGGCGCCATGTGGCTCGAAACAAACGGTTCATCAAGTTCTTCTCTCGATCTGTCACAACGCGCGGGTGTCATCCGTCTTGGATGCGATGGGCCGAAATCCCGGCCGTCGAAGACCACATCTTGAAAGGATCGAACATCATGAACCGCGCGAACTGGTTCGCAGTCTCCCCGGAGGGTGCAAAAGCAATCGGCGCCTTGCATTCCTATGTCGTTAACGACACGAACCTGCCCAGCACTCTCACCCATCTTGTTTTCCTGCGTGTATCGCAGATCAACGGGTGTGCTCACTGCATCGACATTCACACCCGCGACCTGATCAAGGAGGGGGTCTCGGTAGACAAGGCTGTGCTTGTACCGGTCTGGCACGAAGCCGAGTATCTTTTCACCGAGCAAGAGCGTGCTGCGCTGGCGTGGTCAGAAGAGGTCACACGCGTGAGCGAGACGCACGCATCTGACGAAGCCTATGCAGCTGCTCTGGCGGTGTTCGGCGAAAAGGACCTGGTGGACTTGACCTTGACCATTGCGGCCATGAACGCGATCAACCGGCTCGGTGTCAGCTTCCGCTTAAAGCCGCGCGCAAGGAGCTGAAAGCTCCTTTGGGGGGGCTTCAATGTCTACGGAAGCTGCCGACAGACGGCGCCGACTCCCGAGCTCGCATAGCCTATAACTCGCCTTAACTTCTCCGCGCCAGATCCCGCATCAGCGCCCGCGCGCCATAGGTCCAGGGCGGGATCTTGTCCGAGGTGTTGACGCGGTTCACCAGCATGCCCAGTTGCGGGGTCGAGACGGTGGCGATGTCGCCGATCTCGTGGGTGAAACCCTGGCCCGGGCCGTGGCGGTCCTGGATGGGGGCGAACATCGTGCCCAGGAAGAACATCACGCCGTCGGGGTACTGGTGGTGCGGGCCGATCACGTGTTTGACGAGCTCCAGCGGGTCGCGGCTGATCTGGCTCATGGAGCTGCTGCCGCGCATCACGAAGCCGCTGGCGCCACGCACTTCCATGGCCAGGTCGCAGCGGCGCACGTCGTCCATGCCGAAGTGTTCGTCGAAGAGGCGGATGAAGGGGCCGATGGCGCAGGAGGCGTTGTTGTCCTTGGCCTTGCCCAGCAGCAGGGCGCTGCGGCCTTCGAAGTCGCGCAGGTTCACGTCGTTGCCCAGCGTGGCGCCCACCACCTGGGCGCGGCTGTTGACGGCCAGAACGATCTCCGGTTCCGGGTTGTTCCAGTGGCTGCGCGGGTGGATGCCCACCTCGGCGCCCACGCCCACGGCGCTCATGGGCGCCGACTTGGTGAAGACCTCGGCATCGGGGCCGATGGCCACTTCCAGGTACTGGGACCAGGCGCCCTGCGCGACCAGCACCTCCTTGAGCTTGTCAGCCTCGGGTGAACCCGGTTTCACGCTGCTGAGGTTGTCGCCGATCACGGCCACCACGGCGCGGCGCACGCTCTCGGCCTTGTCGGCATCGCCGCGCGCCTGTTCCTCGATCACGCGCTCCAGCACCGAGTTGACGAAGGTGACGCCGGTGGCCTTGATGGCCTGCAGGTCGTTGGGCGCGAGAAACCAGGGCAGGGCAGGGCGGCGTTCGTCCTGGGAGGAATTTTTCAGGATCGCGGCCGTGTCGCCCAGGCGTGCGCCTTTGCTGCTGCGCACGGCCGCGGCGGGGTCAGGTCGCTCCAGCAGGTCGGACATGGTGGGGCCCAGGGTGCCCAGGTCGTACACGCCGTCGAGGCGTACCTGCACCAGCACCGGCCCGGTGCCTTCGATCCAGACACGGCCCACCAGCGTGGCGCGCGCGGCATCGTGGGGCAGGCAGTGGTCGGGGGTCAGTTGATTCTGCATGGTTTTGTCTTCCTCTGGTGTTGTGATCGTTGTGTGGGTGGGGCTCAGGCGCGCAGCTGTGCGGCCTGGGCCGCCAGCCGGGTGATCGCGTCCCAGTCGCGCCGGGCGATCAGCTCAGCCGGTGTCAGCCAGGAGCCGCCGACGCAGGCGACGTTGGGCAGTGCCAGAAAATCCCGCGCGTTCTGCGGGCTGATGCCGCCGGTGGGGCAGAAGCGCACGTCGGCAAACGGGCCGTTCCAGGCCTTGAGCAGGGCGGCTCCGCCCGCCGCCAGGGCGGGAAAGAATTTGAGTTCGGTGTAGCCCTCGTCGAGCGCGGCCATGATCTCGCTGCCTGTGGCCACGCCCGGCAGCAGGGGCAGGCCGCTGTGGCGTGCCGCCTGGCCCAGGGCCGGGGTGTAGCCCGGGCTCACCAGAAAACGCGCGCCGGCCTGCTGGGCGGTCTGTACGTCGGTGCTGTTGCGCACCGTGCCGGCGCCGGGCACGGCCTGCGGCACCTCGCGCGCGATGGCCTCGATGCAGGCCAGCGCCTGCGGCGTGCGCAGCGTGACTTCCAGCATGCGGATGCCGCCGGCGACCAGGGCGCGCGCCAGCGGCACGGCGTCCTGCACCTGATCCAGCACGATGACGGGGATGACGGGGGCATCCTGCATCACCTGCAGGGCGGTTGGCGTTTGCATGGGCTTGATCTTAGCGTCACATCGGGCGAATTTGTCTAATCATATGATGATTGAGAAGGGTGGACGTTTCGGCTGCGGCGAGGGCGCCACAGCTGCGGCGGGGGCAGCCGCCCGTCTGACCGACGGCAGAGCGTCGCCCTGAGACGTGCGGATGAGGCGCAAAATCTATAATCGATAGTTCAAATAAATCAAGCAGTTACGCGCACCCAGGGGGCAGCGGCTGCCGACACCCACAGCACCATGAGCCAAGCCGTCTTTTCCGTCGCCGACATCCGCAAGACTTTCCTGGACTTCTTTGCCGCCAAGGGCCACACCGTGGTCGAGTCCAGCCCGCTGGTGCCGGGCAACGACCCCACCCTGATGTTCACCAACTCCGGCATGGTGCAGTTCAAGGACGTGTTCCTCGGCACCGACAAGCGCAGCTACGTGCGCGCGGCCTCGGTGCAGGCCTGCCTGCGCGCCGGTGGCAAGCACAACGATCTGGAGAACGTGGGCTACACCGCGCGCCACCACACCTTCTTCGAGATGCTGGGCAACTGGTCCTTCGGCGACTACTTCAAGCGCGAGTCGCTCAAGTGGGCCTGGGAGCTGCTGACCGAGGTCTACAAGCTGCCGAAGGAGCGCCTGCTGGCCACGGTCTATGCCGAGGACGACGAGGCCTACGACATCTGGACCAAGGAGATCGGCCTGCCGCCCGAGCGCGTGATCCGCATCGGCGACAACAAGGGCGGCCGCTACAAGAGCGACAACTTCTGGATGATGGCCGACACCGGCCCCTGCGGCCCCTGCTCGGAAATCTTCTACGACCACGGTCCCCACATCGCCGGCGGCCCTCCGGGCAGCCCCGATGAGGACGGCGACCGTTTCATCGAGATCTGGAACAACGTGTTCATGCAGTTCAACATGGACGAGACCGGCGCCGTCACGCCGCTGCCCGCGCCCTGCGTGGACACGGGCATGGGCCTGGAGCGCCTGGCCGCCATCCTGCAGCACGTGCACAGCAACTACGAGATCGATCTGTTCGACGCGCTGATCAAGGCCGCCGCCCGTGCCGTGGGCACGCAGGATCTGAGCAACCCCTCGCTGCGCGTGATCGCCGACCACATCCGCGCCACCGCCTTCCTGGTCAGCGACGGCGTGATCCCCAGCAATGAGGGCCGCGGTTATGTGCAGCGCCGCATCGTGCGCCGTGCCATCCGCCACGGCTACAAGCTGGGCCAGAAGAAGCCCTTCTTCCACAAGCTCGTGGCCGAGCTCGTGCGCCAGATGGGCGATGCCTACCCCCGCCTGAAAGAGCAGGAGCAGCGCATCACCGAGGTGCTCAAGGCCGAGGAAGAGCGCTTCTACGAGACGCTGGAGAACGGCATGGAGATCCTGGACGCAGCCCTGGCGGGCGGCGCCAAGGTGCTGCCGGGCGACGTGGCCTTCAAGCTGCACGACACCTATGGCTTCCCGCTCGACCTCTCGGCCGACGTCTGCCGCGAACGTGGGCTGAGCGTGGACGAGGCTGGTTTCAAGACCGCGATGGAGAAGCAGAAATCCCAGGCCCGTGCCGCCGGCAAGTTCAAGATGGACAAGGCCCTGGAGTACTCGGGCGCGGGCAACCAGTTCGTGGGCTACGACAAGCTCGAAGCCCCGGCCAAGATCGTCGCGCTCTATGTGGACGGCACGCCCACGGCCGCGCTCAAGACGGGGCAGAACGGCGTCGTGGTGCTCGACACCACGCCTTTCTACGCCGAGAGCGGTGGCCAGGTGGGTGACGAAGGGCTGATCATCGCCGGCTCGGCCCGCTTCGAGGTGGGCGACACGCAGAAGATCAAGGCCGATGTGTACGGCCACCACGGCACGCTGGCCCAGGGCACGCTCAATGTGGGCGACACCGTCACGGCCCAGGTCAACATGACGCAGCGCGCCGCCACCATGCGCAACCACTCGGTCACCCACCTCATGCACAAGGCCCTGCGCGAGGTGCTGGGCAGCCACGTGCAGCAGAAGGGCAGCCTGGTCGACGCCGAGAAGACCCGCTTCGACTTCACCCACAACGCGCCGGTCACCGATGCCCAGATCCGCGAGATCGAGGCGCGCGTCAATGCCGAGATCCTGGCCAACGCCGCCACCCAGGCGCGCGTGATGGACATCGAGTCCGCCAAGGCCACCGGCGCCATGATGCTGTTCGGCGAGAAGTACGGCGACACCGTGCGCGTGCTCGACATCGGCAGCAGCCGCGAGCTCTGCGGCGGCACGCACGTGCAGCGCACGGGTGACATCGGCTTCTTCACCATCACGGCCGAAGGCGGCGTGGCGGCCGGTGTGCGCCGCGTCGAGGCCGTTACGGGCCTGACGGCGCTGTCCTATGTGCAGGGCATGGAAGACACGTTGGGCGGTGTGGCCGGCACGCTCAAGGTCACGCCCAGCGAAGTGCCGGCGCGCGTGGATGCCATCCTGACGCAGGTGCGCGATCTGGAGAAGCAGCTGGCCGCGCTCAAGGGCAAGCTGGCCTCGGCCCAGGGCGACGAGCTGCTGGCCCAGGCGGTGGACATCAAGGGCCTGAAAGTACTCGCCGTGCGCCTGGAGGGCGCCGACGCCAAGACCCTGCGCGAGACCCTGGACAAGCTCAAGGACAAGCTCAAGACCGCCGCCATCGTGCTGGCGGCCGTGGACGGCGACAAGGTACAGCTCGCGGCCGGGGTCACGGCTGACAGCACGGGCAAGGTCAAGGCCGGCGAGCTGGTCAACTTCGTGGCCCAGCAGGTCGGCGGCAAGGGCGGTGGCAAGCCCGACATGGCCATGGCCGGCGGCACGGATGCGAGCAAGCTAGGCGCCGCCCTGGCCAGCGTGCAGGACTGGGTGGCCGGGAAGGTCTGATGCAGCGCCGTCATGTCCTGGCCTGGGCCCTGGGCACGGCAGCGATGCCGGCACTGGCCCAGCGCGGCTACGACGTGACGCCCTGGCCGGCCGGCCAGCCCATTCCGCCGCTGCAGGCGCTGGACATGCAAGGCAAGCGCTGGACCCTGGCCGACCTGCGTGGCCGTGCCGTGGTGCTCAACTTCTGGGCCACCTGGTGCCCGCCCTGCCGGGCCGAGATGCCGTCGCTGCAGCAACTGGCCGAGATCTATGGGCCCGAACAGCTGCAGGTGCTGGCGCTCAATGTGGGCGAGGGACCGCGGCGCATTGCGCAGTACCTGCAGTCCAGCGGGCTGGAGCTCACCGTGCTGCTGGACCCGAAGAGCGAGATCGCCCGCGCCTGGGAGGCCCGCGTGCTGCCCACCACCCTCCTGATCGACGCTGAAGGCCAGCCCAGACTGCGCGTGCGCGGCGAGGTGGACTGGAGCGGGCGCGAGGCGCAAGCCCTCATCGAGCCGCTGCTGCGCTTGAAGACGCGACCTGGCGTTTCGAGCTGAAGCGCAGCCCGATCCAGCGACCCAGCGGCGCTTCGATCCAGCGCTCAAAGGCGAAGGCCAGCGCCACGCTGCCAACCCAGCCCAGGGCCAGCATCAGCAGGACCGCCAGCGGGTGCTGCAGGCCGAGCCGGGCATGCAGGGCATTGACCAGCATGAGCACCGCGAAGTGCACCAGGAAGAGCGCGTAGGACGTGCGGCCCAGCGCCGCCACGGCCTGCGGCAGCCGTGGCGTGCGACCCTGCCACTGCATGAGTCCGAGCAACAGGGCCACCCCCAGCGCCAGCGCGATGCGGGTGCGCCAGTCCAGCCACAGCGCCAGCAGGCCCAGCATGGCCAGCAGGCCCAGCCAGCGCGCCGGGTGGGACGACCGCGCGGCCCAGCCGGCCAGCGCGCCCAGCGCGTAGCTGCCGAAGAAGTACAGGCCCCAGTCGTCCCAGTGCGCCTGGCGGTTGAAGATCAGCAGGGAGGCCAGCATGAGGCAGGCCACCAGACACAGCGCCGGGGCAGGGCGGCTGCCGCGCTGGCCCAGCCAGAGCAGCAGGGCGAGCAGGGCATAGAGCTGCAGGTCGATGGCCACGTACCAGACCCCGGCCGAGAGGGCCTCGGCGTCCACCACGTCCTGCAGCAGCAGCGCATGGGCCAGGGCCTGCCCCCAGCCGGGTGCGGCCGGAAGGAAGTCGGCCTGCAGCCACTGACGTGCGAGCGCGGCCGCGGCCACGGACAGGAAGAGCGCGCCGATCAGTGGCAGCGCCAGGCGCAGGTAACGCAGGCCCAGGGCACGCCCCAGCGCAGCGGCACCGCCACGCATGGCCGGGCGCAGGCCCTGCAGCGCGAGGTAGCCGCCCAGCACCAGGAAGATCTGCACCGCCATGCGCGCGTAGTCGTAGAGCCAGGCGCTGAGGACCGGGGCCAGACGGTGAGCGGCATCCGCCAGCGGGCCATAGGCCGAGAAGTGATGCAGCACGATGAGCTGCGAGCCGATGCACTTGAGCGCATCGATGTGCGTCTGCCGCGCCTGCATGCCGCGTCAGGTTCTGGGGATGGGCATGTCGGTGCTGCCCGGGCGCACCCAGCGCGCGAACTCGCGCGTGGTGTCCATGCAGCCGCCGGCTTCGGTGTAGACGCCGCGCGGCTCGCGCCAGCGCGTCATCAGCGCCATCACACGGGCCAGTTCCACCGGATTGGCCAGCGTGGCCTCGATCAGCGGTTCAATCTGCCGCTCGTCGATCTGCGACTCACCTTGCGCGTCCTGGTACAGGCCATGGCGCCAGTGGTAGATCTCCACGCACTTGCGCATCAGTGTGTAGGGCTGGCCCTGTTTCCAGAAGTTGGTGAACTGGCCGCCGCCCAGGTACATGACCCAGGAGCCTTCGAAGCCGCAGGCATCGGCCGAGGCCTCGTCCGGGTTGCGGAACCAGACCCGGTCGCCAGGTACGTAGTAGAGCGGGGGCAGCGGGGCGTCCATGGCGCCCTGCTCGCGCAGGAAGACGTTGTGGAACTCCTCGGACATGATGGCGCGCTGCTGCCACAGGCTCTGCAGCTGCTCAAAAAGTTCAGGGTTGCACTGCGCCAGCTCCTGCGCGATGCCCAGCAGGATGACGTATTCGGTTGCGCGGTAACAGGAGAAGGAATAGAGCCGGCCCGAGACCTCGGGCTGGGTGGTCTTGATCAGCGCGTCGATCAGCGGTACGCCCGGCAGCAAGGTGAAGCCCTTGTCTTCGTGGTAGGTCCAGCAGTCTTCGGGACGCTCGGCGGCATGGGTGTCGAAGGCCAGCGTGGTGCGGCGTGCAGCCTGCACGATGTTGCGGCGGATACGGATGGCCGAGACCAGTTCGTCCAGGCTGGGAAAGTCCAGGCCTGCAGGGCTCATCAGCAGGGTGAGCAGGATCTCGCGCTGCAGATCGGCCGCGCGGGTCTGCGTGGCCAAACCCAGCGTCTCAGCCAGCTGCATGGTGTCGTGGCCCGGGGCCCAGGCCTGGGTGCTGCCGGGCGCGAGCCACAGGCGCAACCAGCGGCCCTGGCCGTCCAGGCCGGATTCGGTCTGCACCAGGTCGGCCAGGTCACGGGCGTCGAGCTGTTCCAGCACGGCCTGCACCATGGCGCTGCTGCTGCGTCCGCCCTGGAGGCCGCGCAGGACGATGCCGCGGCTTTGGGGCAGCGCCGGGGCCTGCGCGTGCTCCGTGGCATCGTAGAGATCCAGCAGTTTTCTCATCGTGGAATTCAATATACCCCAGCCTCTGTGTGGAATAGATAGGGAGAAACGCCGGGGTGTTGCGCAATTGATAATCGGAGCCTGCCGCTCGGCGGCTCACCGTTGTTCCGGAGCATCTTCACCTGCACCGGCGACGTTTTCATTTCATCCGGAGATCTCTTCATGACCACCGCACGTCGTCGCTTCCTCATCAACGCGGCTACCCTGTCGGCCGCCTGCGCCTGGCCCCAGGTTCAGGCGCAGACCGCGCCCGCCCAGCGCCAGTTCCATCCCCAACCCGGCGCCTGGCGCACCTTCGAGGTCACGACCCGGGTCGACATCCAGCAGGCCGAAGGCCAGACCCGCGTCTGGCTGCCGGTGCCCTCGATCGACAGCGACTGGCAGCGCTCGGTGGCCAGCCATTACGCCAGCAATGGCCAGGCCCGCATGAACAGCGACACCGTCTATGGCGCGCGCCTGCTGCAGGTGGAGTTCACGCCGGGGGAGAAGAAGCCCTGGGTCGAGATCACCAGCCGCATCCAGACGCGCAACCGCGCCGTCAACTGGGCCGCGAAGAAGCCGGTGCTCGAAGACGCCGGCAACCTGAAGTTCTGGACCCAGCCCACCGCCCTGCTGCCCACCGACGGCATCGTGCGCCAGACCGCGCTCGAGGCCACGCGTGGCGCGAAGACCGACGTCGAGAAGGCGCGGGCCCTCTACGACTGGGTGGTGCGCAACAGCTGGCGCGAGCCCAAGGTGCGCGGCTGCGGCGAAGGTGACATCAAGACCATGCTGGAGACCGGCAATCTGGGGGGCAAGTGCGCCGACATCAACGCGCTCTATGTGGGCCTGTGCCGCGCCGTGGGGCTGCCCGCGCGCGATGTCTACGGTCTGCGCCTCGCACCTTCGGCCTTCGGCTACAAGGAGCTCAGCGGCAACCCGGCCAGCCTCAAGGGCGCGCAGCACTGCCGTGCCGAGGTCTGGCTCCAGGACCACGGCTGGGTGGCCGCCGATCCGGCCGACGTGGCCAAGGTCATGCGCCTGGAGACGGCCGAATGGATCAAGGACGTGCAGCACCCCGTGGTGGCGCCCGTGAACCGTGCCCTGTTTGGCGGCTGGGAAGGCAACTGGCTGGGCTGGAACATGGCGCATGACGTGGCCTTGCCCGGTGCCCAGGGACCCAAGCTCGGTTTCCTGATGTACCCGGTCTGCGAGACCGCCGACGAGCGCCTCGATTCCTATTCGCCCGACGCCTTCAAGTACCAGATCACGGCGCGCGAGCTCACGGTCTGAACGTCTGGCTGATGGCCAAAAAAGAGGGCGCCGACGGCGCCCTTTTCAATGTCCGCAGACCCCTTGGAAAAATCAGTGGCGATAACTCAGTTGCGCAGGCGCCCGCCGCGTGTGACCATGGCCAGTTCCACGTACTTGCTGCCGTGGTTCTGTTCGGGGCCGTAGTGCACGGTGTAGCCGCCCACGTCGTGGCTGCCCAGATTGCGCAGCGCGGCCAGCAGGGCCTTGGCGTCGCCGGGGCGCTTGCTGCGGCGCATGGCTTCGGCCAGCACCTTGGCGCCGATGCAGGCTTCCAGCTGTGTGCTGTTCATGGGCGTCGTGATGCCATGGTCCTGCAGCGCCTTGGCGCATTCGCGCACCACGGGCAGCGAGGCCGCCGTGTTGGGCACCACCTGCGAGATCGAGACGCCTGCGGCCGCATCACCGGCGGCGGTGATGTACTGCTGCGCGCCCACGAAGGACAGGCTGGACATGGGCACGAACTGGCCGCGCGCCGCCAGCTGCTTGCTGATCTCGGCGGCCGGGCCCGAAAGCACGGTGTTGATGATGACCTCGGGTTTGAGCGCGATCAGCTCGTTGAGCTTGGCCGCGTCGATCACCGCATTGCGTTTGAGCGAGAAGGCCTTGGGTGTCTTGCCCTGGCGCACGAGGTAGTCGTTGACGACGCCGAAGTTCTGCACGCCGACCTCGTCGTCATAGTGCACCACGACGACCTGCTTCATGCCCAGGCTGGTCCAGAAGGCCAGCATCTTCTCGAGTTCGTCGCCGTAGGAGGCGCGCAGCGTGTGCACCACGGCACTGGGCTTGCGCACCGGGTTGGCGCCGGAGAAGGGGGCAAAGAACAGCAGGCCGGCCTTCTCGGCCTGGGGCATGGCGTCCAGGCTCAGCGTGGCTGAGGCATAGCCGAAGAGGGCGACCAGGCCGCGGGTCTGCAGCAGCTTGGCGGTGTTCTCGCCGGCGATCTTGCGCTGGTTCTGGTCGTCGAGGGTGACGAGTTCGATGGGGGCACCGGCCACGCCGCCCTGGGCGTTGACGGATTTGAAATAGGCCAGGGCGCCATCGCGGATGTCCTGGCCGAAGGCGGCGTTGCTGCCGGTCAGCGGGGCCGACTGGCCCACGATCCAGGCGTTCTGGGCCTGGGCGCCGTTGAGTCCCAGGGCCAGCAGCAGAGCTGCAAGGGCCGGGTGTTTGAAGAAGGTGTGGGTCATGGTGGATCTCCCCCAAGGGGTATATGGCTGCGATGGTCACCCAGGATGTGTTTCAGGACTAGGCCTGAAACCGAAACACCTGTGTGCAGGTGTACGGTGATGTAAGCAGATGTGACTTCCGGGTGACTCGCCCGCAGGATTCCCGGGCGCAGCCGCTTCAGTTGCGCAGCTTGCCGCCGCGCGTGACCATGCCCAGTTCCACGTACTTGCTGCCATGGTTCTGGTCCGGCGCATAACTGACGGTGAAACCGCCCGTGTCGTAGCTGCCCAGATTGCGCAGCGCGGTCAGCAGGGCCCGGGCGTCGCCAGGCCGCTTGCTGCGGCGCATGGCCTCGGCCAGCACCTTGGCGCCAATGCAGCCTTCCAGGTGCGTGCTGTTCATGGGCTTGGTGATGCCGCTGTCCTTGAGCATCTGGGCACATTCGCGCACCACGGGCAGCGAGGCGGCTGTGTTGGGCACCACCTGCGAAATCGAGACGCCCGCGGCTGCGTCGCCAGCGGCGTCGATGTACTGCTGCGCACCGACGAAGGACAGGCTGGACATGGGCACGAACAGGCCCTGGGCCACGAGGCGCTTGGTGATCTCGGCCGCGGCGCCCGAGAGCACGGTGTTGATGATGACCTCGGGTTTGAGTGCGATCAGCTGGGCGAAGCGCGCATCGTCGATCTTGGCGTTGCGCTCCAGCGAGAAGGCTTTGGGCGTCTTGCCCTGGCGTGCCAGATAGTCCTTGACCACCCCGAAGTTCTGATTGCCGACCTCGTCGTCATAGTGCACGACGACCACTTCCCTCATCCCGAGGCCGGTCCAGAAGGCCAGCATCTTTTCCAGCTCATCGCCATAGGAGGCGCGTAGCGTGTGCACCACGGGGCTGGGCTTGCGCACCGGGTTGGCGCCGGAGAAGGGGGCAAAGAACAGCACACCGGCCTTCTCGGCCTGGGGCATGGCGTCCAGGCTCAGCGTGGCTGAGGCATAGCCGAAGAGGGCGACCAGGCCGCGGGTCTGCAGCAGCTTGGTGGTGTTCTCGCCGGCGATCTTGCGCTGGTTCTGGTCGTCGAGGGTGACGAGTTCGATGGGGGCACCGGCCACGCCGCCCTGGGCGTTGACGGATTTGAAATAGGCCAGGGCGCCATCGCGGATGTCCTGGCCGAAGGCGGCGTTGCTGCCGGTCAGCGGGGCCGACTGGCCCACGATCCAGGCGTTCTGGGCCTGGGCCGAGCCGAAGAGCAGTCCCAGCGAGCCCAACAACGCATAAATATAAATAGTTGAACGCATAAGCAATCACTCATGAAAGTGCCGCTGAACTTGCGACTGGCTTATATGGTGGCAGCTGCGTCAGCTTTCGGCGATAGCGTTTCTACTTATCAAATCGTCCACCTGCGCGTCGTCGTAGCCGAATTCTTTCATCAGTTCGCGTGTGTGCTGGCCGAGCAGGGGCGCGGGTCGCGTGATTTGTGCCGGCGTGGCCGAGAAATGGATGGGGCAGCCCAGGGCCCGGGTCGCGCCGGCCTGGGGGTGATCGAGCTCCACCACCATGCCGCGGGCCAGGGTCTGCGGATGCGTCAGCGCCTCGCCCACGGTGTGCACCGGGCCGGCCGGCACGCCCGCGGCGTCGAAGGCCGCCTGCCAGTGCGCGCGGGTCTGGGTGCGTAGCACGCCGTTCATCAGCGCTACCAGTTCGTCCAGATGCGCCATGCGGTCACGGTTGCTCGCAAAGCGCGGGTCCTCGCGCCATTCGGGGTGGCCCAGCACTTCGGCGATGCGCTCCCAGTTGGCCTGGTTGGCGCCGCCCACATTGATCCAGCCGTCGCGGGCTTCGAAGGCCTGGTAGGGCGCGGTCAGCACATGGGCCGAGCCCGTGGGTGTGCTGGACTGACCGGTGGCGAAGAAGATGGCCGCGTGCCAGTAGAGCTGCTGCAGGGCCGCGTCACTGAGCGAGGTGTCGACGATCTGGCCCTCGCCCGTCTTGAGCTTGTGCACGTAAGCGGCGACGATGCCCAGGGCGCCCAGGATGCCCGCATTCATGTCGGACACGGCGTTGCCGTTCTTGACCGGCGGGCGGTTGGCTTCGCCCGTGATCGACATCAGCCCCGCAAAGCCCTGGGCGATCAGGTCGAAGCCCCCTTTGTCGGCGTAGGGGCCGGTGCGGCCATAGCCGCTGATGGCGCAGTAGATCAGGCTGGGGTTGTGGGTCTTGAGCACTTCGTAGCCCAGGCCCAGCTTGTCCAGCGTGCCGCCGCGGAAGTTTTCCACCAGCACGTCGGACTGCTCGACCATGCGCAAGAGGATGGCCTTGCCGTCTTCATGCTTGAGGTCGATGGCGATGCCGCGCTTGTTGCGGTTCATCATCATGAAGGGCGCCGAGACGCCGTTGACCGCCGGGTCGCGGTAGCCGCGTGCGTCATCGCCGCCGGGCAGCTTTTCGACCTTGATCATGTCGGCGCCCATGTCGGCCAGCAGCTGGCCGCAAGTGGGGCCCGACATGATCTGCGTGAGCTCCAGCACGCGCAGGCCGGCCAGCGGCCCCGTCTTCTTTTCGCTCATCACTGTCCTTTCCAAACGGGGGCACGTTTGTCGACAAAGGCCTGCACGCCCTCGCGGAAGTCGGCACTGCCATAGGCGGCGCGGATCAGATCCGCGTCCGCGGGCAACTGGTGCAGCGCGAGCCGGCGCAGGCCCTCCTTGCTCACGCGCTGCGTGACCGGGGCCAGCGCGGCGAGCTTGCCTGTGAGTGCCTGCACCGCGGCGTCAAGTGCTGCGGGTTCGGCGACGGCCTGCAGGCAACCGCAGGCCAGGGCTTCGTCGGCGCTGATCATCTCGGCCAGCAGCAGCATGCGTCTGGCACGTTGGGCTCCCCAGACCGATTCCAGGCGTGCGAGGTTGGCCATCGAGAGGCAGTTGCCCAGGGTCTTTGCAATCGGTACGCCGAACCTGGCGTTGGGCGTGGCGATGCGGAAGTCGCAGCCCGTGGCAATCGCCAGTCCGCCGCCCACGCACCAGCCCTCGACCACGGCCAGCGTGGGCATGGGCAGGCCGGTCAGCAGGTCCATGCAGGCGTCGATCTTCTGCTCGTAGGCCACGCCATCGGCACCGCCCTGGGCGCCGCTGCCGAAAGCCTGGAACTGCGCAATGTCGGTGCCGGCCACAAAGGCTTCGCCGCCGGCGCCGCGGAACGTCACGACGCGCACCGAGGCATCGGTCTGCAGCTGGTGGCAGATCGCCATCAGCTGCTCGTACATGGCCCAGGTCATGGCGTTGCGCGCCTGGGGGCGATCGAAGACCACCGAGGCCACACCGGCCTCGATGCGCAGGTGGACCTGGCCGGTATCACTCATAGTGGGAAAAGAAGAGATGTGAGCGTGAGAGGATGTTCGTCGCGGGACGCCGTGGAACCGGCTTCGCCGGGCCACTGGCGTCGCCCCCCTGCAAGGGGGGAGAGGCTTCGCACATCGTGCGAAGCCTCACGGGGGTGAGCCAAGTCAGCTGTCCAGGGTCACCTTGGCATCCTTGATCACCTTGCCCCACTTCTGCTGCTCGGCGCGGATGAAGCTGGCGAACTGCTGGGCCGTGCCGCCGCCATCTTCGGCGCCGTACTGCTCCAGCTTTTCCTTCACGTCGGGCATGGCGAGCACCTTGTTGATGTCCTCGTTCATGCGCTGTGCCATGGCCGCCGGCATCTTGCCCGGGCCCACCAGGCCGTACCAGGTGGTGGCCTCGAAGCCGGGGAAGCCCGCTTCCGCCATGGTCGGCACCGTGGGATGGCCCGAGGCACGCTTGGCGCGCGTCTGGGCGATGGCACGCAGCTTGCCGCTCTTCACGTGCGGGGTGGCGGCCGTCATGGTGTCGAAGGAGTACTGGATCTGGCCGGCGATCAGGTCCACGATCATCGGGCCCGAGCCCTTGTAGGGGATGTGCAGCGCATCCACGCCGGCCGCGAGCTTGAAGGACTCGATCGCCAGGTGCTGGGCCGAGCCCTGGCCGGCCGAGCCGAACGTCACCTTGCCCGGGTTGGCCTTGCATTGGGCCACCAGCTCCTGCACGGTCTTGGCCGGCTGGTCCACGTTGGCCACCAGCAGGTTGGGCGTGACGCCGACCAGCGTGAGCGGTGTGAAGTCGCGCTCCACGTTGTAGCTCAGCTTGGGCACCAGGCCCGGGGCCAGCGCGTGGCTGTTGATGTGGGCCATGAGCAGGGTGTTGCCATCGGGCGCGGCCTTGGACACGAGGTCTGCGGCAATCACGCCGGCCGCACCGGCCTTGTTCTCCACCACCACGGTCAGGTTCCACATGGCCTGCAGTTTCTGGCCGACGATGCGTGCCAGCACATCGGTGCCGCCGCCCGGCGCAAAGCCGACAACGATGCGCACCGGCCCGTTGGGCAGGGTCTGCGCCTGGATCATGGGGGCGGCCAGCGTGGCCGCGGTAGCCGCCGTGGCGGCGACAAAGGTTCTGCGTTGCATGGTGTCTCCTCTTTATGGTTGTCCGTCACTCACATATCAACGCACTGCAACGCGGACACGATGCAGCGCTTGGCTTTGATTCATCCCGGTTTTCCATGACGCGGCGCACCACGGAACCGGCTGTGCCGGGCCGTCGGTGCGGTTCCCCTCCCGCCGAAGGCGAGAGAGGGGGAGGCCGCATAGCGGCTCAGGGGGTGTTTCATTTCACGCTGCCTTGCGCTGCGGCACGGCCGCCGGATGGCCGGCGTAGTAGTCCATGATGGCCTGCACACCCGAGCCGGCGAGCTTGACCCCCGCGAGCTTGAGACCCATCTCGCAGCCGGCCACGGCCGCCACCAGCGTCAGGTCGTTGCTGTCGCCCAGGTGGCCGATGCGGAACATTCGTCCCTTGACCTTGCCCAGACCGGTGCCCA
Source organism: Hylemonella sp. (assembly GCA_046299695.1). Lineage (GTDB taxonomy): Bacteria > Pseudomonadota > Gammaproteobacteria > Burkholderiales > Burkholderiaceae_C > Hylemonella. The sequence continues at coordinate 5,706 of JBKBHP010000006.1, read as the reverse complement.
GCGAGCAGTCGAAACGTTCGTAGATGATCTTGCGCACGGCGTCCGCGTCCACACCCTCGGGCGTCATCACGCCGGTCAGGATGGGCGAGTACACGCCCTGGTCCGCACACTGGATGGGCAGACCCCAGGCGTTCACCGCCGCCCGCACGCCCGCGGCCCAGCGCTGATGACGCGCCAGCACAGCCTCCAGGCCCTGGCCCAGGATCATGTCGGCCGCTTCGCTCAGGGCGTAGAGCAGGTTGGTGTTGGGCGTGGACGGCCAGTAGCCGGTCTTGTTCATCTCGATGATCTCGTCCCAGGCCCAGAAGGCCTTGGGCAGGCGGGCCGTCTTGCTGGCCTCAATAGCCTTGGGCGAGAGCGCGTTGAAGCTGATGCCCGGCGGCAGCATCAGGCCCTTCTGCGAGCCGCTGATGGAGACGTCCACGCCCCACTCGTCATGCCGGTAGTCGGCGCTGGCCAGGCCCGAGATGGTGTCCACCAGCAGCAGCGCCGGGTGCTTGGCCGCGTCGATGGCCTTGCGCACGGCAGCAATGTTACTCGTCACGCCCGTGGAGGTCTCGTTGTGCACTACGCACACCGCCTTGATGGCGTGGCCCGTGTCAGCCTTGAGGCGCTGCTCGATCAGGTCGGCCTGCACACCGCGGCGCCAGCTCGCCGGCACGCCGTGGTCGGTGCCGGGCAGGGCGAGCACCTCGGTCTTCAACCCGAGGCGCGTGGCCAGGCGGTTCCAGAGGAAGGCGAAATGGCCGGTCTCGTACATCAGCACGTGGTCGCCGGGCGAGAGCGTGTTGACCAGCGCGGCCTCCCAGGCGCCGGTGCCTGAGGCCGGATAGATCATGACCGGGTGCCTGGTCTGGAAGATCTTCTGCATGTCGGCTAGCACCTTGAGGCCCAGCACGCCGAATTCGGGGCCGCGGTGGTCGATGGTGGGCAGGCTCATGGCGCGGAGCACGCGCTCAGGCACGGGCGAGGGACCCGGAATCTGCAGGAAGTGGCGGCCGGTGGGGTGGAAGTTGGTAGTCAGCATGGTTCAACAACAGAGAAAGGTGTAGGCATTTTTTGCATACAAAAGTTGTTTGTCAAGCAGAAAGACCCTAAAATCGCTTCAAACCAATCATTTTTTGAATACAAAACATAACCATGGCTGAGATCCTGAGCATGCCCGGGGCCGTCCTGCACGGCCAGGTGGCGCAGCGCCTGCGCCAGATGCTGGTGGAGGGGCAGATCGCGCCTGGCGCCAAGCTCAACGAGCGCGAGCTGTGTGAACAGCTCAAGGTCTCGCGCACGCCGCTGCGCGAGGCCATCAAGACCCTGGCCGCCGAAGGCCTGGTGGAGTTGCTGCCCAACCGCGGCGCGATTGCCGTGCAGCTGGGCGAGGCCGACATCCTCAACACCTTCGAGGTCATGGCCGGCCTGGAGGGCATGTCGGGCGAACTGGCCGCGCAGCGTGTCACGCCCGAAGAGCTGCGCGAGATCGAGGCCATGCACTACGAGATGAAGGCCGCCTACACCCGACGCGACCTCTCCACCTATTACCGGCTCAACGCGGCCATCCACCGTGCCTTCAACGCGGCGGCTCGCAACCCGGTGCTCACCGCCACCTACAACCAAGTCAACGCCCGCCTGCAGGCCCTGCGCTTTCGCTCCAACCAGGACGGCGAGAAGTGGACCCGCGCCATGGAGGAGCACGACCGCATGATCGAGGCGCTGCAAAAGCGCGACGGTGTGGCTCTGCGCGCGGAGCTCGTGGCCCACCTCGGCCACAAGCGCGACGTCGTGGTTGAACAGCTGCGCGCGGCCCAGGCTGGCGCGCAGGCCCAGGAGAAACTCTGAGATGAATGCCCCTCTGCCGCAGGGCGTCGTGCCCACCTACGACGCCGTCGCCCGCCTCAGCAACGAAGTCGCCGGCCGCCTGGCTGAGCGCCTGAGCCGGGAAACGCGTGGCGAAGTCCGCTTCGGCGCCGCCGACCGCGGCCGCTACGCCACCGACGCCTCCATCTACCAGGTCATGCCCGTGGGCGTGTTCCTGCCGCGCGAGGCGGCGGATGTGCGCCTGGCCATCGATATCTGCCGTGATCTGGGCGTGCCCATCGTGCCGCGCGGCGGCGGTACCAGCCAGTGCGGCCAGACCGTGGGCGCGGGGCTGGTGATTGACCACAGCAAGCACATGCGCAACATCCTCGACATCAATGTCGAGCAGCGTACCGCGCGTGTCGAGCCCGGCCTGGTGCTGGACCATCTGAATGCCGCGCTCAAGAAGCACGGTCTCTGGTACCCGGTGGACGTGTCCACCAGCGCCCAGGCCACGCTGGGCGGCATGGCAGGCAACAACTCCTGCGGCAGCCGCTCCATTGCCTACGGCAATATGGTGCACAACGTGCTCGGCGCCCAGGCCTGGCTGCCCGATGGCGAGCTGCTGAACTTCGGCCGCTACGACCAGGCCGTGGGCCGCGTGAAGCAGATCGGCGACTTCGTGCGCGGCCTGGCCGGCCTGCAGCGCGACGAGATCGAAGCCCGCTGGCCCAAGGTGCTGCGTCGCGTCGCCGGCTACAACCTCGACATCTTCCACAACCAGAACGAGAAGCCGTACACCAGCGACGGCTCGGTCAACCTGGCCCACCTGCTGATCGGCAGCGAAGGCACGCTGGCGCTCACGCGCTCGCTCTGCCTGCAGTTGAGCGAACTGCCGCGGGCCAAGGTGCTGGGCGTGGTGAACTTCCCCACGTTTTACAAAGCGATGGACAGCGCCCAGCACATCGTCAAGCTGGGACACAACATGCAGGGCGGGGCGCTCACGGCGGTGGAACTGGTGGACCGCACCATGATCGAGCTCTCGCTGCAGAACCCGGCCTTCGCACCGACGATCCGTACGGCGCTGGCGCCCGCCATCAACGGCGGCAAGCCCGAAGCCATCCTGCTCGTGGAGTTCTCGGGCGCCAGCAAGACCGACATCGCACCCAAGATCAAGGAGCTGGTGGAGCTGATGGGGGATCTGGGCCTGCCCGGCAGCGTGGTGGAGATGATCGACGACGCCCCGCAGAAGAATCTGTGGGAGGTGCGCAAGGCCGGCCTCAACATCATGATGAGCCTGCGTGGCGACGGCAAGCCCGTGAGCTTCATTGAAGACTGCGCCGTGCCCCTGGTGCACCTGGCCGAATACACCGACGCACTCACCAACGTCTTCCGCAAGCATGGCAGCCGCGGCACCTGGTACGCCCATGCCTCGGTTGGCACGCTGCATGTGCGCCCCATCCTCGACATGCGCCGTGACGGCGCGCAGAAGATGCGCGCCATTGCGGAAGAGGCCAGCGAGCTGGTGCGCAAGTACAAGGGCGCCTACAGCGGCGAACACGGCGACGGCCTGTGCCGTGGCGAATGGATCGAGTGGCAGTTCGGCCCGCGTATCACCGAGGCCTTCGCCCAGATCAAGCAGCAATTCGACCCGCAGGGCCTGCTGTGCCCGCAGCGCATGATCGCCCCGCCGAAGATGGACGACACCACCCTCATGCGCTACCCGCCCGGCCACAAGCAGCGCGTGGTCCCCATCCAGCCGGCGCTGGACTGGAGCGCCTGGAACGTGCAGAACAACCCGGTGACCGAGGAAACCACCGCCCCCGGCACCGGCGGCGATCCGGCCCAGGGCCTGGCCATGCACGTGGAGATGTGCAACAACAACGGACACTGCCGCAAGTTCGACGCCGGCACCATGTGCCCGAGCTACCGTGTCACCCGCGACGAACAGCATCTCACGCGCGGCCGTGCCAACACCCTGCGTCTGGCGCTCTCGGGTCAGCTGGACGGCTTGAAGGGCGAAGACGCGCTGAGCAGCGAGGTCGTGCGCGAAGCGATGGACCTGTGTGTGAGCTGCAAGGGCTGCAAGCGCGACTGCCCCACCGGCGTGGACATGGCCAAGCTCAAGGTCGAGTTCCTGCAGCACTACAAGGCCAAGCATGGCCATACGCTCAAGGACAAGCTCGTCGGCCAGCTGCCCGACTACGCGCGCCACGCCGCGAGGATCGCGCCCGTGCTCAACCTGCGCGACAAGATTCCGCTCATGGCCCAGCTCGGCGAGAGGCTGTTCGGCTTCTCGGCCAAGCGCAGCCTGCCGCGGTGGAAGAGCCAGCACTTCTTCAACACGCCCGTGCAGAGCGCCAGCCGCGAGCAAGTGCTGATGGCCGCCAAACCCGTGGTGCTCTTTGTCGACACGTTCAACGGCTATTTCGAATCCGAGAACGCCCACGCTGCCTTGCAGGTGCTGCAGGCCGCGGGCTATACCGTGCACGTGGCGAGCAAGACCACGGACGACGGCAAGCACCTGTGCTGCGGCCGCACCTTTCTTTCGGCCGGCATGGTGGACCAGGCCAAGGCCAAGGCGCGCGAGGTGGTGGACAGCCTGCTGCCGTTTGCGGAGAAGGGCATCGCCATCGTTGGCCTGGAGCCATCCTGCCTGCTGACCCTGCGCGACGAGCTGCTGGTCATGGGCCTGGGCGAGGGCGCACAAGCCATCGCCAGGAGCGCGCTGCTGTTCGAGGAGTTCCTGGCCCGCGAGGCCAAGGCCGGCCAGCTGGAAATCTTCCGCGCCAAACTCAAGCCCGTGAGCCGGCCCGTGCTGCTGCACGGCCACTGCCACCAGAAGGCCTTCGCCGCCGTCACACCCGTGATGGAAGTGCTCTCACTGATCCCCGGCGCCAAGCCCGAACTCATCGAGTCCAGCTGCTGCGGCATGGCCGGCAGCTTCGGCTACGAGGCTGAGCACTTCGAGGTGTCCATGCAGATGGCCGAGGCCGCGCTATTGCCGGCTGTGCGCGCCAAGGCTGACGCGATCGTGGTGGCGGACGGCACGAGCTGCCGTCACCAGATTGCCGATGGGGCACAACGTGAGGCGGTGCATGTGGCGAGGCTGTTGGCGGGGCAGATTGGTTGATCAGTCTGCGAAAAGAGGTCTTGCGCTGCACCACTGTGCTGATTAGATATCTGATTAGTTTGATTTTGCTTTTCGCTCGTCCGTATCAAGCGTTTGGCTGTCGCCGTAGATTGACTCGTATTTAATTATCAGTCTGGCTCGATTTAGTGCGTGATCAACCTCTGCATCATTCGGAAATGTTGGCCCTATAAATTCGACGTTTAAGAGCTGAACCCGCTCTTTTGCGGCCATCATGTATTTGTCGCCAAGGAAAGATGCCGCAGTTTTGTAGGTGTAATTAGGGAGCAGGACTTTTAGAGCCTTTTTTAGAGGCTCAACACCCTCGCCAGTCATCTGCTGTCCATCAACAAATACCAAGAACGACCGGACTAAAGCCGGACCGGTACCGTTGTTGAGGAGGTCGTACTGAAAGCGCACGGTCCCGACTCCACTGTCTGAGTGGTACCACGTCGTCAGATGAGGCTTCATTGAAAGCTTGTTATGCCTTCTGGAAACTTGCACTTGCCAAGCGGTGAATCCAAGGGCGCACAGCGCAATCACAGTGCTCGCTGCATCCGCTGCCATGCTCCATATTGATGTGCAATCTGATGCCATTTTTAGTCCCTTTCGAATGCCTTCAATATAGCTTCATGCCGATTTGATTTGAATAGCTGCCTGTTGGCATGGGCTGCTGCCGGTTTCAAAGACACTTTGTTAAGGTGGTCGATGAAACCGGAGGTGGTGTATGGAAATGAGAAGGAAATTCAGCCGCGAGTTCAAGCTTGAGGCGGTGCGGCTGGTCA
>JBKBHP010000005.1:0-213840 GCA_046299695.1 Hylemonella sp. | reverse complement strand
TTCAGGCACACGAAATTCAGAGCGGCTTTGAACTTCAAGATTAATCTGCAACCCATTGATTCTATGGAAGATTATTAATTTTTGTCTAAACTTTATTTCAGAAATGTTCGAGACTTTGTTTCAGCTACTTGACCGATTCATGCCGGCTGGATCTTCGATTCTTTGCTTGTCGTTATTAATTTATACGATGTATATTATGTAAAGTTAATGATTGTCAAATAAATCAACCCAGTTCAAAGCTCACCACCGGCGCACTGGCATCCGAAAACGCCGCACCCAAGGCCATCTCACCCTTCCCGTGCAGGACGCATTCTTCGCGTCGCAGAAGCAGCTCGGACCGCGTCCCCGCAAAACGAATCCAGGTCCCGTAGCTGCTGACATCGACCAGCAGGATACGGCCATGGCGCCACTCCAGGCGCGCATGGGTGCGCGAAACGCGCGGATCGGCGACGACGAACTCGCAATGGCGGATGCGACCGATATGGACCGGCAGTTCAAAAGCGCGGAACACGCGTTTCTGCTCGCCCCAGGCCAGATGCACCTCCTGGCCAAGCGCGTCACCCCGCGCCGCCTTGTGGTCGATCTCCCCCTGCATGGTGATGAAGTCCGTCGATTGGTCCTCATGCCACTCCACCTGGTAGACGTCACAAGGCTCGACCCGCCCACGCACGCTGATCGGACCCAGGGGACGGTAGCGGATGCCATTGGCACGGCTGGAATAGTCGAGTCCCGGGCTGTCGGCCCAGATCTCGTGCGGACCGGCCAGATCGCAAAGACGGGAGGCCACATTGACGGCGTCGCCATAGCAGTCGCCGTTGACGATTTCGACCTCGCCTGTCGCCACCCCCACGCGGATCGGCAGATGCTCCGCCAACGGCTGCTGAAGCAGGTTCATCTGGTGCTGGCGCTGCAGGTCCACCACGGCATGGACTGCCACAGTGGCGTCGCTGAACACGGTCAAGACCCCGTCGCCCAAGGTCTTGATGACCTGCCCCCCCTGTGCCTGCAAAAGATTGCATATCCAGTGCGTCAGCTGGGTCACGGCCCGGGTAGCCCGGGTATTGCCGAGGGACTCGAAAACGGAGGTACTGCCGGTCAGATCAGTGAAAACGACGGTGGTGTTGACACCCATGCGAGAACTGGATTGATTTTTTCTGCTTGCAGTTTAGGGCATCGCCCGCGCCTTGGATACCGTCGCACAGCGGCCGCACTCGATGCGCGCATGTCCGCGCGACCTTGCCGATCCATCCCGGCCACCTGCAGAAGGGCATGGCCGCATGGAAAAACCGCCGAAGGCTGGATGAGCATACAGCTTCTAGTGTTGTCTGATGTGTCTTGGGTAAGCGATTGATTTATATGTTGTTTTACGGGAACATCTGCTGGATAAACCGGTTGTGGGTTGTCCGTGACAAACCTATCCTAAACAAGTCGTTGAGTTCATTGAATTCGATTCACTGAAACAGAAGAACATATGAACAAGCTGGCCAGTCAATTCATCAGCAGCATGCAAGGCTTGCTGGGGCGTCCGCCCATCGATGAAAACCATTCGAGCTTTCGCATCGAGGACATCCGGCAGGCCATGCTGGACTCTCTGGGAGAAGAAGGCTGCACCAGCTATCCGCATATCGAGCGCCGTGTACTGTTTGCGCCCGACCTGCAAGGACTCTGGTACCTGCGCGCCGACATGATGGTAGCCCTGTCCTCCCTCCAGGGCGAGCGGGTCGCCAGCCAGAAGATCCGCCAGATCACCCACATGTTCGAAGGGCTGCTGCCCCGGGGCATGGTGTCACGCCCGGGCGGCGGCCACCGCTGATCTCAATCGCTGTGGTGGGTGTGTCCCCAGACCAAGAGCACGTCCCGCCCCTCCACCAGCAGATCACAGCAGTTGCCGACGGGCAGCAGTACCTTGGTCGGTACATGCCCGAAAGGCAGACCCGTCAAGACCGGCACCTTGAGCTGGCTGCGCAGCCAGTTGATGACCGACTGCAGCTTGAAGCCACGGTCATGCGGCACCGATCTGTACTCCGTGAACTGTCCCAGCACGATGGCCTTCTGCTGCGCCAGCACGCCGGCGTGCAGGAGCTGCGTCAGCATGCGTTCGATGCGGTAGGGATGCTCGGCCACATCCTCAAGAAAGAGGATGCCGCCCTCCACGGACGGGAAATAGGGCGAGCCCAGCAGGGAGCACAGCACGCTCAGGTTGCCACCCCACAGGGGGGCGTGCTCGACCTTGAAATTCGCCGCGTCTCCCAGACGCCGCCCATGCCAGTCCCCCGCCGCAGCGACGTCCGCGGGCGCCGTCCTGGGCTGACGCCAACCCGTGCCCTCACCCTGCCCCAGCAGCAGATCATCGAAGCAGGCCAGCATGATCTCGTCCGGCCCCCCCTGCCCTGCACCACCGTGCCCGTCGGCAGCATCGGCCTGATCGCTGGCACCAAACGCTTCGCACAGCGAGGGCCCGGCCCAGGTGGTGGCGCCGGTCCTGGCCAGCACCGCGAGCTGGAAGGCCGTGAAGTCGCTGAGCCCCACGAAATGCGTACCACGCTCAACCGCCCTGGCCACCTGCTTGTAGGGAATGCCCGGCAGGATGCGGGTGAGGCCGTAGCCGCCACGGGAAATCATGGCAACATCCGCGCCGCTGGCTGCGGCACGCCCGATCGCCGCAAGCCGCGTACCATCGTCGCCAGCGAAGCGCTGGTGACTGGCCAGGGCCGTTTCATCGATCTCGACCTCGTGCCCTAGCGCCTGCAGACGCTTCACGCCACGGCGAAAGGCAGCCTTGTCGCGTACCGCCCCCGAAGGCGAATAAATATAGATGTGTTTATTCATGCTGCGCCGATTATCGTGGCGCAAAGTGTTTGACCGCGGTCTCGGCAATCTCGCGCCCCCACTCTGGCAGGAAATGTCCCCCCTGCTCCACCTGCATCGGCTCGGGGCAGTGCCGGATCAGCGCGCGCAGCGCCTGCATCTGGGGCCAGCCCAGCACCCGGTCCTGCAGGCCCACGGCCATGAAGCTGGACCCCTGCCATTCCTGTTGCCAGAATATCCGCGCCCGGCGCGAGACCGCCGCACCCTCATCCTCGGCATGCTCGGGCACCAGATGCGGGAAGGCGCGCAGCGCGGCACGGTGACCCCGGTCGGGAAACGGCGCGTCATAGGCGGCGCATTCGGCCGCGCTGAGTTGCGGGTTGCCGCGCGCCAGCAGTCGGCCGACCTCGTACTCTGGCTTCTTCACACACATCTCGCGCCAGGCCAGAAAGCCCGGTGACAAGGCGGTGTCGCCCGTGGCCAGCAGCGTGTTCATGACCAGCAGCCCCACGTAGCGCTGCGGCGTTTCCATCGGCAGGGTCAGACCGAGCAGGCCACCCCAGTCCTGCACGGCGAGCACGACATCGCGCAAATCCAGACGCTCGATGAACTCGAGCAGCACCTGCCGGTGCCAGCTGAAACTGTGCGCCCCCTCCTTCTTGGGCTTGTCACTCTTGCCAAAGCCGATCAGATCGGGGACCACCACTCGGTGCCCAGCCGCGAGAAAGACCGGAATCATCTTGCGGTAGAGGTAACTCCAGCTTGGGTTGCCGTGCAGGCAGAGCCAGGTCCGGGGCGCGTCACGCGGCCCTTCATCCAGGTAGTGCAGCCGCAGGCCCGCCAGCGCAGGGAGATCGCTCAGATAGTTCGGAGCCCAGGGATAGTCTGGAAGATCCGCAAAGCGTGCCTCGGGCGTTCGCACGGCATCGTCGCGTACCGGCTGGCTCAGTCTTCGCTGTACCTCACGTCGGCCCTGAAAAAAATCCTGCAGCACCGCAGCGCAGGATTCGGCAAGCACCCCCCCCAGCACCTCGGTCTGATGGTTGAGGCGGGCTTGGGCGAACAGGTTGAGCACCGACCCCGCAGCGCCCGTCTTGGGGTCGGGTGCACCATAGACCACTCTCTTCAGCCGTGCGTGCAGCATGGCGCCGGCACACATGGGACAAGGCTCCAGCGTGACGTAAAGCTCACAGTCTTCCAGGCGGTAATTGCCCAGACTGGCCGCACCCGCGCGCAGGGCCCGGATCTCGGCGTGGGCGGTCGGGTCGTGCGTGCCGACGGGCGCGTTATGGCCTGTGGCAAGGATCTGCCCCTGGTGCACGAGCACCGCTCCTACCGGCACTTCGCCGCTCTGGGCCGCCAGACGCGCCTGGGCCAGGGCCGCTTGCATGAAATCGGTCTCAGTCGCCATGCAGCCCCAGCTTGTCCATCCACGCGGCCAGGGCCTGCGCGTCCTCGTCGCCTGCAGCGTAGGCGGCCTTCATGGCGGCATGAGCCTCGGGCCGGTGCTGATTGAGCTTGAGCTTGCACTGCAGATCGCTGATCCGCAATTCGAAGGCGACGATGCCAGCCAGCATCTTGTGCGCAAACGCTTCCCCCAGGCCACGCCACTGCTCGGCATAGTGCGGCTCATGGTCACCGATGAGCTTCTTGAGCAGGGCGTCCTTGGCAGCAGGTTCTTCCACCAGCGTGGCCTGCACCGTGCAATGCACCGCCAGGTAATTCCAGGTCGGCACGCGCGCCAGATCCGGATAGACCTTGGGGGACATATAGGCATGGGGCCCCAGAAAGGTCACGAGGGCCTGCGGCCTCGCCTGCAGGTAACGCCAGTGGGCGTTGGGTCTGGCGACATGGCCCAGCAAGACCCATCCGTCCCCCTCCTCCTGAACATGCAGGGGCAGGTGGGTGACATAAGGTAGGCCCGCGTCGTCGTTGCTGATCAGGCTGGCGAACGGGTGCTCACGCATCAGCGCCAGCGCGTGGGCGCTGTCCTTGGCCTGGAACTGGGGGGGCAGGTACATGATGCGACAACTTTATCAGCAGGCGAACGGGGCAAGCGGCCCCTGAGCGTGGCGGGCGCCCGACGTTCTCCGGACAGTCCCCCGGAGCCCGACGTTTTCTGCTACCTTAGCCCTGACAGGTCATGGCTAGGATATGACAGACACGAGGTGACACGGGTATGAGCGGCGCCCTGGTGGGTTTCAGGATCGATGGTGAAAAAAAGCTGGTGCGTCTGCACGGCGAGCGCAACTGCGAAGAGGTGCTGACGGAGTTGCTGGCCTATTTGCGCCACGTGAGCGATGTCCGTCTGCGCACCTACGCCCGCCTGCTCCGACTGGTGCCCTCCGGACAGAATCTATTCCCTGACGAGGCGGCCCGGGCCGCCATGCAGGATTTCGCCGAGACCCACTTCGGCGAGAGTTGCCGTTTCCAGACCTGGGCCGAGGCCTTCAGTGAGTTTCAGGGCCTTGAAGCCTGGCATGCCGGCTTTCCCTTCATGCCCGCGGCCAGCATCGATGCCTGCGGTGACGTCATCTGGGGGTTTCTGATCGACCTCGACGCGGGAGAGCTCCAGATCTTCGTCAACCGTAACAAGCGCTTCCTGTGGCGCGAGATGGCCTGTCCCCAGCCGGCGTATTGCACCCTGACCCTGGACCATGCGCGCCTGTTGACACCGGACGACGTCGCCTCCCTGCACAACCTGCTGCACCAGCATTCCTATTCCGATGGGGTGGACCCGGTGCTGCCACTGCGCGACGTCCTGTCAGATCCTTTCCCGGGACCGGGCGGCTGGCAGGCACGGCTCAGGCTGGCACGGGGGCGGGTCCGGTTGTTGCTGGAGCGCGGGCAGATCAGCGCCAAGGTCCGCCAGGTGGGAGAGCTCCGGCTCGACGATCCGCACTGCGGTGCGTTGCTGCAAGCCAGCCTGGCGCCCCCGGTGCTCGCTCTGGCGCTCGGCATCTACGGGACCGCGGCCAGCCTGGGCCAGGTCGCGCTGGTGGCCGCGCACCTGGAGCAACTGCCCTTCGGCCCGGACGAAGGAGGACTGCCCCTGCTGGACCTGGGCCTGCGCCCGTCCTCGGGGCTCGGTCTGCCGCTGGGATCTGGCTTCTTTGACGGGGTGCGCGCCTGTTTTCTGGCGGCGGGCATGAGCATGCAGGGGTGGCGCTTCCTGATCAAGCAAAACAACGCCGTGCTGCGCTTCATTCTGCAATTTTTCCCGCCCTCGGCCCGCATCCTGCGTGACTTCGCGCGCTTCATCAATCTGATCGCCAGTGCGATGCAGAACGAGCCCTTGCGACTGGCGCGCTGCCAGCCCGCCCTGCGCGGGATCGAACGTATCCTGGACCGCACCCGGGGCCGCCCCGGCCCGCTGCGCGAGGAGAACGCCCGCATCTTCCTGCGTGCCATCATGCGGGCACGGTTGAGCCCTCAGGATGAGTCCAACCTGCTGCACGATGCGCAGGATGCCTCCGATTTCGTCTACGCCCACACCGCGATACTCAAGGGGGCCACCTGGGCCTCCCTGTGCCGCCGCTCAGATGCCTGGCACCGGGCCCTGCTGATCACGGTGGACCCCGAAAAGGACATCCGCTGGCCCGCCCTGCTGCCCCAGTACAACGCGGGCCCCTTCCTGGCGGTGGAGCTGGACACCGGCTCCCTGCTGGCCGAGGAAGGACTGGAGCAGCGCCATTGCATCGGCACCTACGTCAACGCCTGTGCCAGTGGTGCCACGCGGGTGTTTTCCTTGCGCCGCAACGGCAAGCGCACAGCGACGATCGAGTTGCAACGGAACCATGACGGCTCGTGGCGTATGGTCCAGATCCGTGGCAAGGCCAATACCTTGGTGCAGGACGCCGCCGCACTGGAAGCCGCCGAGCGGGTGGCACAGGCCTATTCCGAAGCCGCGCAGGCGCGCCCGCCGATGGCCAGAAGCCACGCCGGTACCGGCGGCATCGGAGCGCCGAGCTATCTGATCCACCGCCAGGAGCACTGGACCGGCTAGCGGCCGGTCGCCGGCTTCACTCCCACTCGATGGTGGCTGGCGGCTTCGAGCTGACGTCGTAGGTCACGCGGTTGATGCCGCGTACCTCATTGATGATGCGACCCGAGACTTTCTTGAGCAGCGCATAGGGCAGCTCGGCCCAGTCGGCCGTCATGAAGTCGCTGGTCTGCACTGCACGCAGGGCCACCACGTAATCATAGGTACGGCCGTCGCCCATCACCCCCACGCTCTTGACCGGCAGAAAGACCGTGAAAGCCTGGCTGGTCAGGTCGTACCAAGTCTTGCCAGTAGTCTCGTCCTTGAAGTTGCGCAATTCCTCGATGAAGATCGCATCGGCGCGGCGCAGCAGGTCGGCATAGTCCTTCTTGACCTCGCCCAGGATGCGCACACCCAGGCCCGGCCCCGGAAAGGGGTGACGGTAGACCATGTCGTGCGGCAGGCCCAGGGCCACGCCGAGCTCACGCACCTCATCCTTGAACAGGTCGCGCAGCGGCTCCAGCAGCTTGAGGCCCAGTTGCTCGGGCAGACCGCCCACGTTGTGGTGACTCTTGATGGTGACGGCCTTCTTGCTCTTGGCTCCACCGGACTCAATGACGTCCGGGTAGATGGTGCCCTGGGCCAGGAAGGTCGCTCCCTTGTGACCGCCATCACCGGCCTTCAGCTTGGCGGCCTCGGCCTTGAAGACATCGACGAAGAGGCCACCGATGATCTTGCGCTTCTGCTCGGGGTCGCTGACGCCGGCCAGCTTGCCCAGGAAAAGCTCGCTGGCGTCGACGCGGATCACCTTGGCGTGCAGCTTGCCCGCGAACATGTCCATGACCAAGTCGCCTTCGTTGAGGCGCAGCAGGCCATGGTCCACAAAGACACAGGTCAGCTGGTCGCCGATGGCACGGTGGATCAGGGCCGCAGCCACGGAGGAATCGACGCCGCCGGACAGGCCCAGGATGACCTCCTCCTGTCCCACCTGCTGGCGGATGCCCTCGACGGCCTCGGCGATGTGGTCCTTCATGATCCAGTCGGGACGCGTGCCGCAGATCTGCAGCACGAAGCGCTCGAGCAGGGCACGGCCCTGCACGGTATGGGTGACCTCGGGGTGGAATTGCACCGCATAGAACTTGCGCGCCTCGTCGGCCATGCCGGCGATCGGGCAGCTGGGCGTGGACGCCATGAGCTTGAAGCCCGGCGGCAGTTCGGTGACTTTGTCGCCGTGACTCATCCAGACCTTGAGCATGCCGTGGCCTTCAGCCGTGGTGAAGTCGGCGATGTCCTTGAGCAAGGCCGTATGGCCGTGCGCGCGCACCTCGGCGTAGCCGAACTCGCGCTGGTGGCCGCTTTCAACCTTGCCACCGAGCTGCTGCGCCATGGTCTGCATGCCATAGCAGATGCCCAGCACCGGAACGCCCAGTTCGAACACGGCCTGGGGCGCCTTGTCGGTGCTTTCCTCATAGACGCTGGCGTGGCTGCCGGAGAGGATGACGCCCTTGAGCTGTCCATCCGCCGCAAACTGATGCACCCAGTCGTCCGACACATCGCAGGGGTGGACCTCGCAGTACACATGGGCCTCGCGCACGCGGCGCGCGATCAGCTGGGCGACCTGGGAGCCGAAATCGAGGATGAGGATCTTCTGGTGTTGCATGGCTTGAAAAGATCAGGGCCCGAACGCCGCTCGCAGTGTTCGGGCCCGGGTGTCGGGGGACGGTCAGTCCATCCGGTAGTTGGGCGCTTCCTTCGTGATCTGCACGTCGTGCACATGGCTTTCGCGGATGCCGGCCGAAGTGATCTCCACGAACTCGGCCTTGCTACGCATCTCCTCAATCGTCGCGCAGCCGCAATAGCCCATGCTGGCACGCACACCGCCCGCCATCTGGAAGATGATGGCCACGACCGAGCCCTTGTAGGGCACGCGGCCTTCGATGCCCTCGGGCACCAGCTTGTCCGCCTGGGGGTTACCGGCCGTCGATTCCTGGAAGTAGCGGTCGGCACTGCCTTGCTGCATGGCGCCGATGGAGCCCATGCCGCGGTAGCTCTTGTAGCTGCGGCCCTGGAACAGCACGATTTCGCCGGGCGCCTCCTCGGTGCCGGCGAACATGCCGCCCATCATCACGGTGCTGGCGCCAGCCGCGATGGCCTTGGCGATGTCACCGCTGTAGCGGATGCCACCATCGGCGATCAGCGGCACACCTGTGCCTTGGAGCGCCGTGGCCACGTTGTCCACGGCCATGATCTGGGGCACCCCCACGCCGGCGACGATGCGGGTGGTGCAGATGGAACCCGGACCGATGCCGACCTTGACCGCGTCCGCCCCCGCATCCACCAGCGCCCGCGCAGCCGCGCCGGTGGCGATGTTGCCACCGACCACGTCGATCTGTGGGAAGTTCTGCTTGACCCAGCGCACGCGGTCGATCACGCCCTTGCTGTGACCATGGGCCGTATCCACCACGATGGCGTCGACGCCGGCCTTGACCAGGGCCTCGACACGTTCTTCCGTCCCCTCGCCCACGCCCACGGCCGCGCCCACGCGCAGGTGGCCGGCAGCATCGCGCGCGGCGTTGGGGAAGTTGAGCTGCTTGGTGATGTCCTTCACCGTGATCAGGCCCTTGAGTTCGAAGGCGTCGTTGACAAGCAGCAGGCGTTCGAGCTTGTGCTTGTTCAGCAGGGCCTTGGCCTCGGCTGGCGTCGTGCCGTCGGGCACCGTGACCAGACGTTCGCGCGGCGTCATGATCTCGCGCACGGGCAGCTCGTAGCGGGTCTCGAAACGCAGGTCGCGGCCGGTCACGATGCCGACCACCTTGCCCGCCTCGATGACAGGGAAGCCCGAGACGCCGAGCTCGTCGGACAGTTTCATGACCTGACGCACCGTGGTCTCGGGGCTGATGACCACCGGATCACGCAGCACGCCAGATTCGTAGCGCTTGACCTTGGCCACCTGCGCTGCCTGTTCGGCCACGCTGAGGTTCTTGTGCACGATCCCCATGCCGCCCTCCTGGGCAATGGCGATGGCCAGGCGGGCTTCGGTGACCGTGTCCATGGCCGCGGAGACCAGCGGCAGGTTCAGGGAAATGTTGCGGGAGAAGCGGGTCGCGAGGGAGGTGTCCTTGGGCAGGACCTGGGAGTACGCCGGCACCAGCAACACATCGTCGAAGGTGAGCGCTTTACCAAGAAGGCGCATGTCTCAAAGCTCCAAAAAACGGATTGTACCCGCCTCGGCGCGGACTTGCCGCCGGGCTCGGTGCAGCCATGCCACAGTGTCACGGGGCGTTACCGGTAAACCGCCGCCACGGCGCTACACTGCGGGGATGAACATGATCCGCCCCCTGATCGTCCTGGCCGCCTGTCTCTACGCGCTGACGGCCAGTGCCCAATGGCAATGGCTGGACAAGGATGGCCGCAAGGTCTTCAGCGACCGTCCGCCGCCGGCCGATGTGCCGGACAAAAACATCCTCAAGCGACCGGGCAGCCGTGGGACCGTCGCTCCTGTGCCCGCGCCGGCCGCGCCTGCTGGCGCGCCAGCAGCATCTCAGGCCGGCGTCGACAGGAGCCTGGAGGAGAAACGCAAGCAGGCTGAAGCCACCGAGGCTGCCAAGCGCAAGGAAGAAGAGGAGCGCAACGCCCGCATCCGTGCCGAGAACTGCACCCGCGCCCAGCAGGCCAAATCCGGCATTGACTCAGGCGCGCGTATTGCGCGCGTCAATGAAAAAGGCGAACGTGAGTTCCTGGATGAAAGCGGCTTGGCTACCGAAAGCCAGCGGCTCCAGACCATCATCAACGAGAATTGCCGCTAAGGGATCGGCGCAGGTTGGCTCAGTAGCCTGCCTTGGCCCCTGACCGGCGATTGGCAAACAAGCCGGCCGTACCGGCGCCCTGCTTCGCAAAACGTTCGCGCCTGGCGACTTTGGGATCGACCCGCAGGGGTCGGTAGATTTCCACCCGGTCCCCTGTCCGCAAGAGCTGTTCGGCCGAAGCCTTGCGCCCCCAGACGCCCACAGGGGCTGACGCAGTCTCCGGATAGCGTTCGATCCATCCAGCCGCGGCGAGCGCCTGTCGGACGGTCGTCCCTACAGGTAGCTCGAGGGCGACCTCCTCAACATGGCGCGCAGACGGTGCGTAGGCGACGGTGATCTGCATGTCCGCCTCAGGTCCCATAGACCTGTTCTGCCCGCTTGACAAAGGCATCGACCAGGCTGGCAGCGATCTTGTCGAAGACCGGCCCGACGAGCTTGCTCAGCAAGGCGTTGGAAAATCCGTAGTGCAGCACCAGCTCGACCTTGCAGGCGCGCTGCTGTCCCTCGCCCACAGGCGTGAAAGACCAGTGCCCGTCGAGCTGGGAAAATGGCCCGTTGACCAGCTGCATCTTCACGGCGCTGCCCGGCAAATGGGTGTTGCGTGTCGTGAAGGTCTGGCGGATGCCACTGAATGCAATGCCCACCTCGGCCGTCACACCGCCATCGTGAGCCTCGAGCACCCTGGCGTGATCGCACCAGGGGAGGAACTGGGGGTAGTCGGCCACACCGGTGACCAGCTCGTACATTTCCTGCGGGCTGTACCAGATCAGGACGGACTTGTGGACAGTTTTCATAGAATGCAGGGCTGGCACACGCCAGCCTCCGCACATTGTAAGTTTGCGGTACGCCCCCACCTCCTCTCCATGGCCAAAAAACCCGATACATCCGCCCGCATCGCCGACAACAAGAAAGCCGTCTTCAACTACTTCATCGAGGAACGCTTCGAGGCCGGGATGGTGCTGGAAGGTTGGGAGGTCAAGGCCGTGCGGGAGGGCAAGGTACAGCTGACCGACGGCTACGTCGTCATCCGGGATGGCGAGATGTACATCATCGGCTGCCAGATCAACCCGCTCAAAACGGCCTCCACCCATGTGCGACCGGATGCGGTACGGACCAAGAAACTGCTGCTCAAGAAGGACGAGATCAAGCGCCTGATCGGCAAGGTCGAGCAGAAGGGCTACACGCTGGTGCCGCTCAACCTGCACTGGAAGAACGGCAAGGTGAAGTGCGAGATCGGCCTGGCCAAGGGCAAGGCCGAACACGACAAGCGCGACACCATCAAGGAGCGTGAGGGCAAGCGCGAGATCGAACGCGCCCTCAAGAGCCGCAACCGCTAGGCGGGCCTAGCGGGCGCGGCCTGTTCAGTCCAGCTCGCGCAGGGGATGCGCATGCCGTGGCCATGGCGAGACGAAGAAGCCGGCCACCATCTCGGACGTGACATCGTCCAGCCGTGCCGGGTTCCATTTCGGCTGGCGGTCCTTGTCGATCACCAGAGCCCTGATCCCTTCCATGGTGTCAGTCGCTGCCAAATAGCGGTCCAGGTGACGCGTGTTGAAGCAGTGGCGCACCATATCGCGCTCCATGCGCAGCTCTTCCGCCAGGGACATGGACGCCCCGCGCCGGATCTGCTCCAGCGTGACCTCCAGCATCAACGGCGAGTGCGTGCGCAGGGCCTGCAGTGTCGTGGCAGCCCACTCGCCCGGCTCTTGCTCCAGGGCCTGGACGATGCCGAGCACCGAGCGGTGGGCGAAGCAGCGTGCGATCGCGTCCAGGGGCAGCGTCGCCACGGGCGCCGGTGCGACATAGGCCTGCTGCCAGGCTTGCAGACCGGAAGAGTCAAAGCGGGCCTGCGTGGCCAACGTATCCCAGGCCTCGCCCAGACGGGCTGCGTCGAAACAGACATCGGCCAGTTGCAGGGCCAGGGCATCTCCCGCGCCGATCACCTCGCTCGTCAGAGCCAGCCATTCCCCGCCATGGCCGGGCTTCCGGGCCAGAAACCAGCCACCGCCGACGTCGGGGAACAGACCGATGTTGGTCTCCGGCATGGCCATCTTCGTGCGCGGGGTGACGATGCGCAGCTTCGCCCCCTGGCTGATGCCCATCCCGCCGCCCATGACCACACCATCCATAAAGGCGATATAGGGCTTGGGGTAGTGGTGGATCAGGTGATTGAGCGCATATTCCTCGGTAAAGAAGTCCTCGAGCTCGGCATCGCCACGCAGCACAGCTTGGTGAAAGAAGCGGATGTCGCCACCCGCGCAGAAGGCGCCGAACGGCCCTTCCTTGCCCCTGCCGCGGATGGCCACAGCCTCGATGGTTGGATCGTCGCGCCAGACCAGCAGGGTGGCTGCCAGCGCACGGATCATGGGCAGGGACAGGGCGTTGAGCGCCCGCGGGCGGTTCAGCGTGATACAGCCCAGTCGGCCACGGACTTCGGTCTCGACTTCGGGGCAAGCGTCAGGCAGGGTCAGGCTCATCGTCTCTTCTTCCAGTTCAAACCTTCGTTCATCAACAGCGCCAGCAGCACCAGCGCCCCCCCGTGCAGCACCGCCGTGGCCGGGCGCTCGCCAGCGAAGATCCAGACGAGCAGGATGCCGAACAGGATCTCCAGCTGCGCAAGCAGGGAGATCTCGGGCGCCTGGAGCGCACGCGCGCAGATCACCAGCAGTGTGCAGGGAATGGCCAGCTGCACCACACCCAGCAGGGCCAGCAGGCCCACGTCATGGGCCGTGGCCTGCAGCGGCAACGCCAGCGGTAGCGTCAGCAGCGCGGACAGGATGCCGCCCACCAGCACCGAGGGGATGAGGTCCACATCATCTCCCTGGGCGTGGGCGTGCTGCACCACGATCCAGTTGACGGCCGCACTCAATGGCACACACAACGCCACCAGCAGGCCCGCCCCGCCCTCGCCTCCCAGCTGACCGCCGAACATCCAGGCCATACCGGCGCCCGCCAGCACGATGGCTCCCCAGGTATGGGGCGCGATACGCTGACGCAGGAAGAACCAGGCCAGCAAAGCCGTGCACAGGGGGTTGAGCGACGAGATCACCAGCACGGCGGCCACGCTGGTCATGGTCAGCGCCAGCATGAAGGAGGTGAACATGAAGCTCCAGCACAGCCCCGACCACCAGAGTGCGGCGGGCGCCGAGCGCAGCTGGAACCAGACCTGGCCCGGGCCGCGCCACAGCGGCAGAATCACCAGCAGGCTCAGCCCGGTGAAGAAGCTGCGCCAGAACGTGACCTCGAAGCTGCGCGCTGCCTCGAGCTGGCGCGTCACCACCCCGGCGATGGACCACATCAGGGTCACCGCCACCATGAGCCAGACCGCGCGCCGATGCGTGAGTTTCATGAGAATGGTCGCCGGAGCGAAAGACCGGCAGCACACCACTCCCTAGGCGGGGGACGCCGTGGAACCGGCTTCGCCGAGCCACTGGCGTCGTCCCCCTTGCAGGGGGAAGGCGGCCGCAGGCCGACTCAGGGGGTTACAAGTTTTTCCCGGCCCGCTTGCGCTCGTTCTCGGTCAGGAAACGCTTGCGCAGACGGATCGACTTCGGCGTGATCTCGACCAGCTCGTCGTCCTCGATGAACTCCACGCCGTACTCCAGCGTGCACTCGATCGGGGGCGTGATCTTGATCGCGTCTTCCTTGCCGCTGACACGGAAGTTGGTCAGCTGCTTGGTGCGCGTGGCGTTGACCACGAGGTCGTTGTCGCGGTTGTGGATGCCGACGATCATGCCTTCGTACACCGGGTCGTTGGCCTTGACGAACATGCGGCCGCGGTCGTCCAGCTTGCCCAAGGCGTAGGTGAAGATCTCACCGGCGTCCATGGAGATCAGCACGCCGTTCTTGCGGCCACCGATCTCGCCCTTGTGCGGCTCGTAGCCGTCGAAGATGTTTGAGATCAGGCCGGAACCCCGGGTCAGGTTCAGGAATTCGTTGGAGAAACCGATCAGGCCACGGGCCGGGATACGGTACTCCAGGCGCACGCGGCCGCGGCCGTCCGGCTCCATGTTCACCAGCTCGCCCTTGCGCTCGCCCAGGGCCTGCATCACGCCCCCCTGGTGCTGCTCCTCGATATCGGCCGTCACCAGCTCGATCGGCTCGCACTTCTCGCCATTGATCTCCTTGAACATCACGCGCGGCTTGGACACGGCGAGCTCATAGCCTTCGCGGCGCATGTTCTCCAGCAGGATGGTCAGGTGCAGTTCACCCCGGCCCATGACCTCGAAAACACCTTCCTCGTCGGTTTCCTTCACGCGCAGGGCCACGTTGTGCTGCAGCTCCTTCTGCAGGCGGTCCCAGATCTGGCGGCTGGTCACGAACTTGCCTTCGCGACCGGCCAGCGGGCTGGTGTTGACGCAGAAATTCATGGTCAGGGTCGGCTCGTCGACCTTGAGCATGGGCAACGGGGCCGGCTTGGCCGGGTCGGTGATGGTGACGCCGATGCCGATATCCTCAATACCGTTGATCAGCACGATTTCGCCGGGGCCGGCTTCGTTGGTCTGCACGCGATCCAGGCCCTGGAAGGTCAGCACCTGGTTGATGCGGCCCTTGACGGTCTTGCCGTCCGGACCTTCCATCACCAGCACGTCCATGGCGGGCTTGATCGTGCCCTGGCTGATGCGGCCCACGCCGATGCGACCCACGAAGGTGGAAAAGTCGAGGGCAGAAATCTGCAGCTGCAGCGGCGCCGCCGGGTCGCCCTTCTGGGACGGCACATGCTTGAGCACGGTGTCGAACAGGGCCGACATGTCGGGGCCCCACTGCTCTCCCGGCGCGCCCTCTTCCAGTGAGGACCAGCCATTGATGCCCGAGGCGTAGACCACCGGGAAGTCGAGCTGCTCGTCGTTGGCGCCCAGCTTGTCGAATAGATCGAACGCTGCATTGACGACCTTGTCGGGATTGGCACCCGGCTTGTCGACCTTGTTCACGACCACGATGGGCTTCAGGCCCAGCGCCAGCGCCTTCTTGGTCACGAAACGCGTCTGGGGCATCGGACCTTCCTGGGCGTCGATCAGCAGCAGCACGCCATCTACCATGGACAGGGCGCGCTCGACTTCACCGCCGAAGTCCGCGTGGCCGGGGGTGTCGACGATGTTGATGTGGGTGCCCTTCCAGCTCACGGCGCAGTTCTTGGCCAGGATGGTGATACCGCGTTCCTTCTCGATCGCGTTGTTGTCCATCACGGTGTCGACCACCTTCTCATGCTCGGCGAAGGTGCCGGACTGGCGCAGCAGCTGGTCCACCATGGTGGTCTTGCCGTGGTCGACGTGGGCGATGATGGCGATGTTGCGGATCTGTTTCGTGCTCATGGTTGGCTTTCCAGGATTTGTTGGATTTCGATCGGGCTCAACAGACGCCCGGGTATGAGTTCGCCGGCCTTGACATGGGCAGTGCCCAGCAAGGCGCGGGGTTGGCTGCCGTAGACAGCCACTTGGTCGGTATCGGGCCAGCTGCCTCGGCGGCGCAGGCCGCTGAGGAAACGCCCGGCATTCTCGGCGTCCAGCGTGACGGCAGCATGACCTGCCAGCAGCGTCTCCACGGGCTGGAGCCGCGTGGGACGTGCGGTCTCGTCGAGCGACTCCAGGCCGTCGAGCGTCACGCACTGGCCTTGCCCGAAGGAGCCGGTGGCCACACGGCGCAGCGCCACCAGATGGCCACCGCAACCCAGGGCCTCGGCGATGTCCTCGCCCAGGGTGCGGATGTAGGTGCCCTTGCTGCAGGTCACACGCAGCCGCAGGAAAGGCGCTTCGCCCTGGAGCTGCAGGTCCAGCAGTTCCAGTTCATGGATGGTCACCTCGCGCGGCTCGCGCTCCACGGTTTCGCCCTCGCGGGCGTACTCGTACAAGGCCTTGCCGTCCTTTTTCAAGGCGCTGTGCATGGGCGGCACCTGGCGGATCGGTCCCATGAACTGCTCCAGCACCTCGACCACCTGGCCAGGCGTGCAGTTCACGGGGCGGGTGTCGATGACCTCGCCCTCGGCATCGGCCGTGCTCGTGCGCACGCCCAGGCGGACTGTGGTCTCATAGGTCTTGTCGGCATCCAGATGCAATTGGCTGAACTTGGTCGCCGCACCGAAACAGATCGGCAGCACGCCGGTGGCCAGGGGATCGAGCGTGCCGGTGTGGCCCGCCTTTTCGGCGCGCAACAGCCACTTGGCCTTCTGCAAGGCCTGGTTGCTCGAGAGACCGAGCGGTTTGTCCAGCAAGAGCACCCCATGCACAGGGCGCCGTTGCACCCTGGTGCGTGGCGCGTGCATCTTCAATCCTCGTTTTTGGAACGCGATGCGACGGCCTGCGCAATCAGCGCATTCATGTCGGCCGCACGCTCGGTGGTGCGGTCAAACAGGAAATGCAGCGTCGGCACCGTATGGATGTGCAGGCGCTTGAACAGACCGTTGCGCAGGAAACCGGCCGCCTGGTTCAGCGCGTCCTGGGTCTCCTGCGGATCACCGATCAGCACGCTGAAGTAGACCTTGGCGTGAGCGTAGTCGGGCGTGACCTCGACCGACTGCAGCGTCACCATGCCCACGCGCGGGTCCTTCAACTCGCGCGCGATCAGCTCCGTCAGATCACGCTGGATCTGATCGGCGACCTTGAAGCCGCGGTTCGGGGCTGATGATTTCTTGGCCGGCATGGTTTACAGGGTACGGGCGATTTCTTTCACCTCGAAGAACTCCAGCTGATCACCTTCCTTGATGTCGTTGTAGTTCTTGAGCTTGATACCGCACTCGAAGCCTTCCTTGACCTCGCGCACATCGTCCTTCATGCGCTTGAGGGAGTCCAGCTCGCCGGTGTAGATCACCACGTTGTCGCGCAGCAAGCGGAAATGCGCACTGCGGGTGACGAAACCGGAGGTGACCATACAGCCGGCCACGGTGCCGATCTTGGACGCCACGAAGACGGTACGGATCTCGGCCATGCCGATGACTTCTTCCCGCTTCTCGGGCGCCAGCATGCCCGACATGGCGGCCTTGAGCTCGTCCACGGCGTCGTAGATGATGTTGTAGTAACGGATCTCGACGTCGTTGCCCTCGGCCAGCTTGCGCGCACCGGCCTCGGCGCGCGTGTTGAAGCCGATGATCAGCGCCTTGGAGGCAATGGCCAGGTTCACGTCGGATTCGCTGATGCCGCCCACGGCCGCATAGACCAGCTGCACCTTGACCTCGGCGGTCGAGAGCTTGAGCAGCGAGGCGGCCAGCGCTTCCTGCGAACCCTGCACGTCCGCCTTGACGATGATGGGCAGGGTCTTGACCTCGCCCGCCGTCATGTCGGAGAACATGTTCTCCAGCTTGGCAGCCTGCTGCTTGGCCAGTTTGGTGTTGCGGAACTTGCCGGCACGGTAGGTGGCGATTTCACGGGCGCGACGTTCGTCGGCCATGACCATGAAGTCATCACCGGCCTGCGGCACCTCGGTCATGCCCTGGATTTCCACCGGAATGGAGGGGCCGGCCGCCTCGATCTTGCGACCGTTCTCGTCCAGCATGGCGCGCACGCGACCATAGGTCTGGCCCGCCAGCACCACGTCACCGGTCTTGAGCGTGCCGGACTGCACCAGCACCGTGGCCACGGGGCCGCGGCCCTTGTCCAGCTTGGCCTCAATGACCAGACCCTTGGCGGCAGCCTCGACCGGGGCCTTGAGTTCCAGCACTTCCGCCTGCAGCAGCACCTGTTCCAGCAGGGCATCAATGCCCATGCCGGTCTTGGACGACACGGCCACGAAAGGCGAATCGCCACCGAACTCCTCGGGTACCACTTCTTCGGCCACCAGCTCGCTCTTGACGCGCTCGATGTTGGCTTCAGGCTTGTCGGCCTTGGTCATGGCGACCACGATCGGAACGCCGGCCGCCTTGGCGTGCTTCACGGCTTCCTTGGTCTGGGGCATGACGCCGTCGTCGGCCGCACAGACCAGGATGACGATGTCGGTGGCCTGGGCACCGCGGGCCCGCATGGCCGTGAAAGCCTCGTGGCCCGGCGTATCCAGGAAGGTCACCATGCCGCGCGGGGTGTCCACGTGGTAGGCACCGATGTGCTGCGTGATGCCGCCGGCTTCGCCCGCGGCCACCTTGGTGCGGCGGATATAGTCCAGCAGCGAGGTCTTGCCGTGGTCGACGTGGCCCATGACGGTCACGACCGGCGCACGCGAGACCGCGTCGGCGGCATGCGCCTGCACTTCCTCTTCGGTGAAGGCTTCCGGATCGTCCAGTGCCGCGATGATGGCCTTGTGGCCCATCTCCTCGACCACGATCATGGCCGTGTCCTGGTCCAGCGGCTGGTTGATGGTGACCATCTGGCCCAGCTTCATCAGGTGTTTGATGACCTCGGACGCCTTGACCGACATCTTGTGGGCCAGCTCGGCCACGGTGATGGTCTCGGGCACATGCACCTCGATGATGCGCGCTTCGGCGGGTGCGGCCTGGGTCTGCTGCTCATCACGGTCATGGCCGCGCCGGCCCTTGGGGCCACTGCGCCAGCTGCCACGGCCCACGCCGCCACTGGCATCGCCACGGGTCGGGATGGCCTTCTTCTTGGCCGGATCTCCGGCCCAGCTGCTCGAGAGCTTGGCCGACTTGACTTCCTTGCCCGCGCCAGCCGGTGCCGCGGCACCGCTGCCTGCGGGCTTGGCGGGCTTGGCCACCGTGCTACCGGCCGCCGGCTTGTGCAGGGTGCCCTTGATGGGCGCCTTGGGCTCTTCCTTGGGCGGTGGCGGCGGCGCCTTCTTGGCCGGCGTGGCCATCATGGAGCGGATGGCGGCGGCTTCGGCCTCGGCCTTGCGTCGCCGGTCATTCAGGTCGAGCGCGCGCGCCGCCTCTTCGTCGGCACGGGCCTTCGACTCGGCGGCGGCCTTCTCACGGGCCTCCGCCTGCGCTGCGACACGCGCGGCGGCGGCTTCAGCGGCCTCGGCACTGGCCTCGGCCTTGCTGGTCGACGCCTGGGCTTTCTTCAGATCTTCCGTCGCGGCGTAGCTGGCGGCGCGCTCTTCGGCTTCGCGCTCACGTTTCTCGCTCTCTTCACGCTGCCGGCGCTTTTCAGCCAGGTCTTCCTCCTGACGACGGATCAGCTCAGCCTGGCGTCGTGCCTCTTCCTCCCGACGCACGAGTTCGGCGTTGTCCACCGCGGGCGCCGCCGGTGCGGCCACCGGGGCTTCCTCCACCCGCTCCGCAGCCCCCGTCTCGACGCCCTCGCTGCCATCCTCACGGCGGATGAAGGTGCGCTTCTTGCGCACTTCGACCTGGATGGTGCGGGCCTTGCCACTGGCATCGGCTTGCTTGATCTCGGTGGTCGACTTCTTGGTCAGCGTGATCTTCTTGCGCTCGGCCGTGGCGGTGCCATGGCTGGCCTGCAGATAACCCAGGAGCTTCTGCTTGTCTGCGTCGGTCAGGGTGTCGGCCGCGGAGGCCTTGGCCACGCCGGCGGACTTGAGCTGCTCAAGCAGGGTATCGGTTGACTTCTTGAGTTCGGTTGCAAACTCGGCGACGGTCGTACTGGACATTTGTGATGGGACCTTTAGCTAGGGCATGGCCAACCCGTGAGGGGAAATGGCCAGCCTCGACTGAACTTATTTTTTCATGACGTGGACTCTTGAGTAGCGGCTTCATTGGTGAACCAATGCTCGCGCGCCTTCATGATGAGCGCCTTGGCTTCGTCTTCCGACTGGCCGGTGATTTCGGTGAGCTCGTCGACCGCCAGATCGGCCAGATCGTCGAGCGTCTGCACCCCCGCATCGGCCAGCTTGGCGATCAGATCCGGGGTCAGCCCCTGGAGGTCGCGCAGATCCTGCGAAACCTCCTCGACGCTCTCCTCGCGGGCGATCTCCATCGTCAGCAGGGCGTCCTTGGCACGGGCGCGTAGCTCGTTGACGGTGTCTTCGTCGAAGGACTCGATCTCCAGCATTTCCTGCAGCGGCACATAGGCCACTTCTTCCAGGCTGGTGAAACCCTCGGCGATCAGGATGTCGGCGATCTCCTCGTCCACATCGAGCTTTTCCATGAACAGCTTGCGCAGCGAGCCGGTTTCGTCGGCCTGCTTCTGGGCCGATTCGGCCGCGTCCATGATGTTGATCTTCCAGCCCGTCAGGTCGGAGGCCAGGCGCACGTTCTGGCCGCCGCGGCCGATGGCGATGGCCAGGTTCTCCTCGTCCACCACCACGTCCATGGCGTGTTTCTCTTCGTCCACCACGATGGACTGCACATTGGCCGGGGCCAGGGCGCCGATCACAAACTGGGCCGGGTCCTCGCTCCACAGCACGATGTCCACGCGCTCGCCGGCCAGTTCGTTGGTCACGGCGTTGACACGGGTGCCGCGCACGCCGACGCAGGTGCCGATGGGGTCGACTCGCTTGTCGTGCGAAAGCACGGCGATCTTGGCGCGCGAACCAGCGTCACGAGCGCAGCTCTTGATCTCCAGCAGACCCTGCTCGATCTCGGGCACTTCCTGGCGGAAAAGCTCGATCATGAACTCGGGGGCCGAGCGCGACAGGATGATGGGGGCGCCGCGCAGCGTCAGGTCCACCTCCATGATCATGGCGCGCACACGGTCGCCGGTGCGCAGGTTTTCCTTGGGGATCATCTCGCCGCGGCGCAGACGGCCTTCGACACGACCGGACTCGACGATGATGTCGCCCTTGTCCATGCGCTTGACCGTGCCCACGAAGATCTTCTCGCCACGCGACATGAAGTCGTTGAGCAGCATCTCGCGCTCGGCGTCGCGAATCTTCTGCAGGATGACCTGCTTGGCGGCCATGGCACCGATACGACCGATCGGCACGGACTCCACCGGCTCCTCGATGTACTCGTCGACCTCGATGTCGGGAATCTGTTCCTTGGCTTCAAACAGCAGGATTTCCTGGTCGGGCAGCTGCAGGCCAGCCTCGTCGGGCACTACATGCCAGCGACGGAAGGTCTCGTACACACCGGTGTCGCGGTCGATCGCCACGCGGATGTCCACGTCGCCTTCGTACAGCTTCTTGGTGGCCTGCGCCAGTGCCGCCTCAACGGCGCCGAAAACCACGTCGCGCTCGACGTTCTTCTCGCGCGAGATGGCTTCCACCAGCATCAACAGTTCGCGATTCATGCCATTACCCTCCAGTACCTTCAATCACCTGCGGTCGCGGGGCTCACATCGCCCCGCCCCTTGAAATTCACAATAGGCGCAAGCCGCGCCTCGCGCAACTCATCCAGCGTAAAGCCCAGCGCCTGCAGCGGCGCGGGCGCGCGCTTCCTGCTCACCTTCTGACCCGGCTTCGGCGGCGGCTCGTCGCTCCAGACGATCTGCCAGCCCGGCGTGCCGTCGGCCGCCTGCACGCGCTCGAGCGTGCCGCGAAACTTCTTGCGGTTGGCCGCCACCTGCCCGCCTGCAGCGGCCCCCATGGGCACTTTGAGCGTGACGTCGACCACCTGTCCGACAAAACGCTCGAAATCCTTTTCATGGCGCAGCGGGCGATCGATGCCCGGCGACGACACTTCGAGCCGCTTGTACTCGATGCCCTCGACTTCGAGCGCGTACTGCAGCTGACGCGTGACCTTCTCGCAGTCTTCGACGTTCACGAACTGCTCGCCGGCCTGGGGATCCCAGGGCAGGTCGATCGTCACACGCAGCAGCCCCCCGGCGGAGCGCTCGATCTCCACCAGGTCGTAACCGAAGCCGGTCACGGTTTGTTCAACGATCTGCTGCAGTGCCAACGGTACCCTTCCCTGTCCATCAAAAAGCGTTCGACCATGAAAAAGGGGCGGTTGGTATCCGCCCCTTTGGTCAAGATGGCCGTTATTGTAATCCAAAAAACGGCTAGGGCCTTGATTTTCAAGGCAATTCGGGCTTGAAACGGGCAGGATTATGCCGCCGCCAGCACCAGCGTCCGGGTATAGGGGTGGGCCGGGGCATCCAGCAGGGCCGCCACCGGCCCGGCCTCGACGACCTCCCCGCCCTTCATGACCAGGACCTCGTGGGCCATGGCCCGGATCACGTCCACGTCATGGGTGATCAGGAGATAACTCAGCCCACGTTCCCGCTGCAGGCGCTGCAGCAGCTGCAACACCTGCTTCTGGATGGTCACGTCCAGGGCGCTGGTGGGCTCGTCCAGCACCATCAGGCGCGGCTCGACAATCAGCGCCCGAGCGATCGCCAGGCGCTGACGCTGGCCGCCGGAAAACTCGTGTGGGTAGCGCTGAAGCAGGCCCGGGAACTGGATCTCGTTCAGTCCGACGTCCTGCAAGGCCTGCTCCACCTTGCTACGCCGCTCCTCTTTCGAGAGCGACGGTGCGTGAATGCTCAGCCCTTCGCCCACGATCTCCTCCACCGTGAGGCGGGGCGACAGGGAGGAAAAAGGGTCCTGGAAGACCACCTGAACCACACGCCGCAAGGCCTTATGGCGGGCTGGGTCGCGCCCCCAGGCCTGGCCGTCCACGGTCAGCCGCCCGCCAAAGGGCAGCAGCCCCAGGGCCGCCAGCGCCAGGGTGGATTTGCCGGAGCCGGATTCGCCGATGACCCCCAGGGTCTGCCCGGGCGCCAGCCTGAAATCGGCACCCCGGACGGCCACGAACTCCCCTTTACGGAACCAGCCGCGCAGGCCGGGGATGGGCATGGGATAGGCCACGCGCAGGCGCTCGGCCTGCAACACCGCTTGCCCGTTCGCCACGGGCGGCACAACGTCACGCACGGGCCGGCTGTCGATCAGGCTGCGCGTGTAGGGATGCTGCGGGCGGGCGAAGACCTCGGTCACGGCGCCCTGCTCCACGATGTGGCCGTTCTCCATCACGATGACGCGGCTGGCGAAGCGGCGTACCAGGTTGAGGTCGTGGGTGATCATGAGCACGGCCATGCCATGCTTGCGCTGCAGGCTGTCGAGCAGATCCAGGATCTGGCCGCGCAGGGCCACGTCCAGAGCCGTGGTGGGCTCGTCGGCCAGCAGCAGGCGCGGCTGGCAGGCCAGGGCCATGGCGATCATGGCGCGCTGGCGCTGGCCGCCGCTGAGTTGGTGCGGGTAGGCGCTCAGGCGACGCTCCGGCTCGGGGATGCCGGTGTCGGCCAGCAGCTGCACCGCCCTCGCCTCGGCCTCGGCCCGGGGCAGGCCCAGCTTGAGCTGCAGCACTTCCATGATCTGCTCGCCTACGGTGTACAGGGGGTTGAGCGCCGTCATGGGCTCCTGAAAGATCATGGCAATGTCGCGGCCCCGGATGCCGCGCAGCTCGCGTTCGGGCAGGGCCAGCAGATCCCCCTCCCCCTCGCGACCGGCGAACCGGGCCTGGCCACGAACCTGCGCCTCGGTCAGCAGGCGCAGCAGGCTGAGCGCGGTCACGGTCTTGCCGGAGCCGGATTCGCCCACCAGGGCCACCTTCTCACCGGGCGAGAGCTGGAAATCGATGCCGCGTACCACTTCCTTGCCGGCGAAGGCAACGCGCAGGCCCTGCACGTCCAGCAGCGGTGACGGTGTGAGCGCCGCCGGGCCGCCCCAAGGCGCGAGGGCCCCCTCGGGGGGCAGCGAGGACACGTTAGTGCCGAGCGTGGGGGCTGTCATCTTTCAGCCTTCCTCGGATCGAGTGCATCGCGCAACGCGTCCCCCATGAAGGTCAGCAGCAGCAGCGTGATGACCAGCACCGCGAAGGTGGACAGCGAGATCCACCAGGCGTCGATGTTGTTCTTGCCCTGGGCCAGCAACTCGCCCAGCGAAGGCGTGCCGGGCGGCACCCCCAGCCCCAGGAAGTCGAGCGAGGTCAGCGCCAGGATGGCCGCACTCATGCGGAACGGTAGGAAAGTCACCACGGGCGTCAGGCTGTTGGGCAGGATGTGGCGCCAGATGATCTGCCCGTTGGACAGACCCATCGCCCGGGCGGCGCGCACATAGTCGAGCTGGCGGTTGCGCAGGAACTCGGCGCGCACATAGTCCGACAGGCCCATCCAGCCGAACAGGCTGAGCAGGATCAGCAACAGGGCCACGCTGGGGTCGAACATGGCCGAGAAAATAATTAGCAGATAAAGCTCGGGCATGGAGCCCCAGATTTCGATGAAACGCTGGAACCAGAGGTCGGTCTTGCCACCGAAGAAGCCCTGGATCGCCCCGGTGATCACGCCCAGCACGACCCCGATAAAGGTCAGCGCCAGTGCGAACAGCACCGAGATGCGGAAACCATAGAGCAGGCGTGCCGCCACATCGCGTCCGCGGTCGTCCGTACCCAGCCAGTTGTCGGCCGACGGCGCCGAGGGGTTCGGCTGCTTGGCGAAGTAGTTGATAGTGCTGTGGTGGTAGGGATTGGGCGGATACAGCGCAAAACTGCCCGGCTGCTCGAACTGCTGGCGAATGAAAGGATCGAGGTAGTCCGTCGGTGTCTCGAAGTCGCCGCCGAAGTGCGTCTCGGGGACATTCTTCAGGATCGGCATGTACCACTGGCCGTGGTGGCGCGCGATCAGCGGCTTGTCGTTGGAGATCAGCTCGGCCCCCAGGCTCAGCACGAAGAGGATGCAGAACAGCATCAGGCTCCAGTAGCCCAGGCGGTTGCGCCGGAAGCGCTGCCAGGCCCGCTGCGAGGGGGAAAGGGAGACGCTGGCCATCAGTCGAACTTCACTCTGGGATCGACCCAGACGTAGCAGAGGTCGGAGACCAGCTTGGTGACCAGGCCGATCAGGGTGAACAGATAGAGCGTGCCCAGCACCACAGGATAGTCGCGCCGCATGACCGACTCATAGGACAGCAGGCCCAGGCCGTCGAGCGAGAACAGGGTCTCGATCAGCAGCGACCCCGCGAAGAAGGCGCCGATGAAGGCGGCCGGGAAACCGGTGACGATGGGGATCAGCGCATTGCGAAACACGTGCTTCCAGAGCACGGTGCGTTCGCTCAGCCCTTTGGCGCGCGCCGTCAGCACGTATTGCTTGCGGATCTCTTCCAGGAAGGCGTTCTTGGTCAGCATGGTGGTGACCGCAAACGCCCCCAGCACGCTGGCCGTGACCGGCAGCGTGATGTGCCAGATATAGTCCACGATCTTCGCACCCCAGCTCAGGGTGTCCCAGTTGCTGGACGTCAGGCCGCGCAAGGGAAACCATTGCAGCTGACCGCCAAAGATCACGAGCAGGGCCACCCCCAGTACGAAGCCGGGAATGGCGTAGCCGATGAGCACGATCAGGCTGGTCAGGGTGTCGAAGCGCGTGCCGGCGCGTACGGCCTTGGCGATGCCCAGGGGCACCGAGATCAGGTAGCTCAGGAAGAAGGTCCACAGGCCCAGGCTGATGGACACCGGCAACTTTTCTTTCACCAGCTCCCAGACGCTCTTGGGGTAATAGAAACTCTTGCCCAGGTCAAAGCGGGCGTACTGACCCAGCATCTGCCAGAAGCGCTCGTGGGCTGGCTTGTCGAAGCCGTAGAGCGTGCGGATCTCCGCGATGCGCGCGGCGTCCACGCCCTGGCGCCCTCGATAGCCGGCGCCCCCGGCCGCGGCGCCCTCGCCGCCCGTATCGCGCCCTTGCAGCTGGGCCACCATCTGCTCCACCGGCCCCCCAGGCACGAACTGGATGACCACGAAGGTCAGCAGCAGGATGCCGAACAGCGTCGGGATCATGAGCAGCAGGCGCTTGAGGATGTAGGCGGGCATGGCTTATTTCCCTCCCGCCCGATTCGAGGGCGTCGCCCACCAGACCGAGGTCACCCAGGACTCCGGCTGGTAGTAGCGTGGCGTCACGGCCGGCTGCTCGAAACGCCCGGCGCGCCAGGCCACGCGGTGCACGCCGCTGTACCAGTGCGGCACCGCATAGTGCCCGTGGCGCAGCACGCGGTCCAGCGCGCGCAGCCGGGCCACCAGCTCGGGGCGCGTGCGGGCCGAGATGACCTGATCGAGGATGGCGTCCACGGCCGGATCCTTGAGCCCGATCACATTGCTCGAGCCCTCCACGTCGGCCGCCTTGGAGCCATAGCGTTCCAGCAACTCGGTGCCCGGCGCCTCGCTGCCGATGAGGCGGCTGCTGATGATCTCGAAGTCGAACACATCCATGCGTTTCTGCAGGATGGCGAAGTCGATCACCTTGGTGTTGACGCGGATGCCCAGCTTCTCCAGATTGCGCGCATAGGGCGTGACGACGCGGCTCATGGAGCCCGAGTTGTCGAGGAACTCGATGGTGAAGGCCTCGCCCCGGGCGTTGCGCAAGGCGCCGTCGCGGTAAGTCCAGCCGGCCGCGGCCAGCAGGTCGCGTGCGCGGCGCAGGTTGTCACGCAGGGTATGACCCGAAGCCGGGTCCAGGCTCGTGAACGGCGGCAGCGGCACCTCCTCGGTGTAGACCCCAGCCGGCAGCAGGCGGCGCAAGGGCTCCAGGACCGCCAGCTCCTCGGGCGTGGGCTGGCCGCGGGCCTCGAAATCGCTGCCGACGAAGTAGCCGCGCACCCGGGTGTAGGCGTTGTAGAAGAGCTGGCGATTCAGCCACTCGTAGTCCATGGCCAGGGCGATGGCCTGGCGCACCCGCACATCCTGGAACTTCTCGCGCCGCAGATTGAAGAGAAAACCCTGGAAGTCGCCCGCGTTGCCGTGCTGCAGTTCCTTCTTGATCAGCTCGCCGCGGTCAAACTGCTTGCCTGTGTAGGCGCGCGCCCATTCGCGCGCGATGAAGGCCTGGATGTAGTCGAACTCGCCCGCCTTGAAGGCCTCGAGCTGGGCCGTGTTGTCCTTGTAGATCTTGTAGCTGATGCGGTCGAAGTTGAACATGCCGCGGCGCACATTGAGGTCGCGGGCCCAGTAATCCGGATCGCGCTCGTAGCTGATGTCCTTGCCGAAATTGACCTTGCCGATGCGGTAGGGCCCGCTGCCGATGGGCATGTCGGTGATGATCTGGTCCAGCGGCTTGCCCCCGCCCCATTTGCGGCTGAAGACCGGCAGGCTGCCCGCGA
The DNA here is from genome assembly GCA_046299695.1 of Hylemonella sp. Taxonomy (GTDB): domain Bacteria; phylum Pseudomonadota; class Gammaproteobacteria; order Burkholderiales; family Burkholderiaceae_C; genus Hylemonella. Next base: position 186,384 of record JBKBHP010000005.1, on the reverse strand, counting down.
TCAGCGGCAGCTCGGCATTCACGCGCTTGAAGTCGAAACGCACCTTGCGCTCGCTCAGAATCGTCACACCCTGGATTTCGCCAAAGATCGTGCGGAACTGCGGTGCCGCCTCCCTGGAGATGAGCTTGTCGAAGGAATGCTTGACGTCGGCCGCCAGCACCGGATCACCGTTGTGGAAACGCGCCTGGGGGTTGAGCGTGAAGACGGCCGACAGCTGGTCCGGCGCCACCGTCACGTCCTGGGCCAGCAGGCCGTAGGCCGTGGTGGGCTCGTCCAGCGTGCCGGTCAGCAGGCTCTCGAAGACCAGGCCGTTGAGCGCCGGCGGCGCGCTCCCCTTGAGGGTGTAGGGGTTGTACTTGTCGAAGTTGGACAGGCGCGTGGGCGGCACCAGCGTGATCACACCGCCCTTGGGCGCGTCCGGGTTGACGTAATCGAAATGGGTGAAACCCGCCGGGTACTTGATGTCACCGAACTGGGCGTAGGCATGTCCGGCCCACGTGGGCAAAGCCCAACACAGGCCGGCCAGGGCAAGCAGGAAAGCATGCATCCGCATGCGACAATTCTGCCCGTAAATTCCTCTGAGAGAAAAGACATGGGATTCCTGACGGGCAAGAAATTTCTGATCACCGGCGTGCTGAGCAACCGCTCCATCGCCTATGGCATCGCCAAGGCCTGCCATGAGCAGGGGGCCGAGCTGGCTTTCAGCTACGTGGGCGAGCGTTTCAAGGACCGCATCACCGAGTTTGCCGCCGACTTCAACTCCAAGCTGGTCTTCGACTGCGACGTTGGCGACGATGCCCAGATCGACCAGCTCTTCAAGGATCTGGCGGCCCACTGGACTACCTTTGACGGCTTTGTCCACAGCATCGGCTTCGCCCCGCGCGAGGCCATTGCGGGCAACTTCCTCGAAGGCCTGTCGCGCGAGAGTTTCCGCATCGCCCATGACATCAGCGCCTACAGCTTCCCGGCCATGGCCAAGGCGGCCCTGCCCTACCTGAACGACAAGTCGGCCCTGCTGACCCTGAGCTACCTCGGTGCCCTGCGCGCCATCCCCAACTACAACACCATGGGCTTGGCCAAGGCCAGCCTGGAGGCTTCGGTGCGCTACTTGGCCGAAGCCGTGGGCAAGCTGCCCGACGGCCGCAGCATGCGTGCCAACGGCATCAGCGCCGGCCCCATCAAGACCCTGGCCGCCAGCGGCATCAAGGACTTCTCCAAGCTGCTGGGCGTGGTGGCCAACGCCTCGCCCATCCGCCGCAACGTGACCATCGAGGACGTGGGCAATGTGGCGGCCTTCCTGCTGAGCGATCTGGCCGCGGGCGTCACGGCCGAGATCACCTATGTGGATGGCGGCTTCAGCCAGACCGCGGTGGCCATCGTCGAATAAACGGCCGACACGCTCCAACAAGAACGCCCCGCACTGCGGGGCGTTCTTGTTGGCGAGACCTGCGCGTCAGGACTTCACGCAGTCGGCGTAATAGCGCTTCTTGCCATCCGGCCCGGCCTCTTCCACCAGACCGTGGATATCGGTCTCGAAGCCCGGGCACTGGGCGTTGAACTCGCGGGCGAACTTGAGGTAATCCACGATCTTCTTGTTGAAGACCTCACCCGGGATCAGCAGCGGGATGCCGGGCGGATAGGGCGTGACCAGGCCCACGGTGATACGGCCTTCGAGCTGGTCGATCTCCACGCGCTCGGTGGTGCGGTGGGCGATGTGCGAGTAGGCCTCGCTGGGGTTCATGGCCGGCGTCAGGTCGCTCAGGTACATCTCGGTTGTCAGACGCGCGATGTCGTACTTGGCGTACATCTCGTGCACGAACTGACAAAGGTCGCGCAGGCCCATGCGCTCGTACTGGCGGTGCTTCTGACAGAACTCCGGCATGATGCGCCACATGGGCTGGTTCCTGTCGTAGTCGTCCTTGAACTGCTGCAGCGCGGTCAGCAGGGTGTTCCAACGGCCCTTGGTGATGCCGATGGTGAACATGATGAAGAAGCTGTACAGGCCCGTCTTCTCCACCACCACACCGTGCTCGGCCAGGAACTTCGTCACGATGGAGGCCGGGATGCCGGTCTTGTCGAACTTGCCGTCCAGGTTCAGGCCGGGCGTGACGATGGTGGCCTTGATCGGGTCCAGCATGTTGAAGCCGTCGGCCAGCTGGCCGAAGCCGTGCCACTTGCTGCCGTTCTTGGTGCTGCGGCCGTCACTACGAATGATCCAGTCCTCGGCTGCGCCCACGCCCTCGTCCACCAGCTTGTCGGGGCCCCAGACCTTGAACCACCAGTCCTTGCCGTACTCCTCGGCTACCTTGCGCATGGCCCGGCGGAAGTTGAGCGACTCCATGATGCTCTCTTCCACCAGCGCCGTGCCGCCAGGCGGCTCCATCATGGCGGCGGCCACGTCGCAGCTGGCAATGATGCTGTACTGCGGGCTGGTGCTGGTGTGCATCAGATAGGCCTCATTGAAGAGGTGATGGTCCAGCTTGGTGTTCTCCGAGTCCTGTACCAGTACATGGCTGGCCTGGCTGATGCCGGCGAGCAGCTTGTGGATGGACTGGGTGGCATAGACCATGGAGTTCTTGGGCCGCGCGCGCTTCTTGCCCATGGCGTGGTAGCGGCCGTAGAAGGGATGGAAGGCCGCGTGCGGCAGCCAGGCCTCGTCGAAATGCAGGTTGTCGACGTAACCGTCAAGCAGGCCCTTGATGGTCTCGGTGTTGTAGAGCACGCCGTCATAGGTGGACTGCGTGATGGTCAGGATGCGTGGCTTGACCTTCTTCGGGTCCACGCCGCTGAGCAGGGGGTTGGCCTTGATCTTGGCCTGGATGGCGGCGGGCTCGAATTCGCTCTGCGGGATCGGGCCGATGATGCCGAAATGGTTGCGCGTGGGCTTGAGAAAGACGGGGATGGCCCCCGTCATGATGATGGCGTGCAGGATGGACTTGTGACAGTTGCGGTCCACCACCACCACATCCCCCGGCGCCACCGCATGGTGCCAGACCATCTTGTTCGAGGTGCTGGTGCCATTGGTCACGAAGTAGCAGTGATCGGCGTTGAAGATGCGTGCCGCATTGCGCTCGCTCTCGCCGATGGCGCCGTTGTGGTCCAGTAGCTGCCCCAGTTCCTCCACCGCGTTGCAGACATCGGCACGCAGCATGTTCTCGCCGTAGAACTGGTGGTACATCTGGCCCACCGGGCTCTTGAGGAAGGCCACGCCACCCGAATGCCCGGGGCAGTGCCAGGAGTAGGAGCCGTCCTCGGCGTAATCGAGTAAGGCCTTGAAGAAAGGCGGCTGCACGCCTTCCAGGTAGCTCTTGGCCTCGCGGATGATGTGACGCGCCACGAACTCGGGCGTGTCCTCGAACATGTGGATGAAGCCGTGCAGCTCGCGCAGGATGTCGTTGGGCAGGTGCCGGCTGGTCTTGGTCTCGCCGTAGATGTAGATCGGCACATCGGCGTTCTTGAAGCGCACCTCCTCGATGAACTTGCGCAGGTTCAGCACCGCGGGGTCCATGTCCGGGCCGCCGGAGAACTCCTCGTCATCGATGGACAGGATGAAGGCACTGGCACGGCTCTGCTGCTGGGCGAACTGGGAGAGGTCACCATAGCTCGTCACCCCCACCACCTCGAAGCCCTCGGCCTCGATGGCCTGGGCCAGCGCCCGGATGCCCAGACCCGAAGTATTCTCTGAGCGGAAGTCTTCATCGATGATGACGATGGGAAAGCGGAATTTCATGGACCAGGCCCCGGGCAGGAAAGGGAAAAAGAAAAAATGAGCGCGAAGTGTACGAATTAATCCCCGTCTGACCTCAGGACGTCACGGGAATTGCCGCAGAATGTCGCAATTGGAACACAACAACCCATAGGAGAGGACAGATGGCAGACACGACCCTCTGGTGGCTGGCCGCCGGCATTCTGGTGGCGGTGGAGCTGGTCACCGGCACCTTCTACCTGCTCATGCTCGCCCTGGGCCTGGCGGCGGGCGCTCTGGCGGCCCATGCCGGTCTGGGCACCGCGGTTCAGCTGGTGGTCGCGGCCGGGGCCGGCGGCGGCGCGGTGGCTCTTTGGTATGTCGTCAAGCGGCGACGTCCGCAGGATCCCTCGGCGCGCGCGCAACGCAGCGTCAATCTGGACGTCGGTGAAACCGTGCAGATCGAATCCTGGGGCGCCGATGGCTCGGCCAGCGTCAAGTACCGCGGCGCCAGCTGGACGGCCATCCACCGTCCGGGCGTCGATCCCCAACCCGGCACCCACCGCGTGATCGAACTCGTGGGCAGCCGCCTGCTGGTCGAAAAATCTGAAAGGACTCCCCCATGGAAATCTCCATCCTCATCCTGGTCATCGCCATCATCTTCATCACCCGCTCGATCAAGGTCGTGCCCCAGCAGAACGCCTGGGTGATCGAGCGCCTGGGCAAGTACCACGGCTCACTCACGCCGGGCCTGAACTTCCTGGTGCCCTTCATCGACAAAGTCGCCTACAAGCACAGCCTCAAGGAAATCCCGCTCGACGTTCCCAGCCAGGTCTGCATCACGCGCGACAACACCCAGCTGCAGGTCGACGGCATCCTCTACTTCCAGGTCACCGATCCCATGCGGGCAAGCTACGGTTCGTCCAATTACATCGTGGCCGTGACTCAGCTGGCGCAGACCACGCTGCGCAGCGTGATCGGCAAGCTGGAGCTGGACAAGACCTTCGAGGAGCGCGACATCATCAACGCCCAGGTGGTCCAGGCCATTGACGAAGCCGCGCTCAACTGGGGCGTCAAGGTGTTGCGCTACGAGATCAAGGACCTGACACCCCCCAAGGAAATCCTGCATGCCATGCAGCAGCAGATCACCGCCGAGCGGGAGAAGCGAGCGCTGATCGCTGCCTCCGAGGGCCGGCGCCAGGAGCAGATCAACATCGCCACCGGCGAGCGCGAGGCCTTCATCGCCCGCTCCGAGGGCGAGAAGCAGGCCGTGATCAACAAGGCCCAGGGTGAGGCGGAATCCATCCGCGCCGTGGCCCAGGCCACGGCCGAAGCCATCGAGCGCGTGGCCAGCGCCATCCGCCAGCCGGGCGGCGAACAGGCGGTGCAACTCAAGGTCGCTGAGAAAGCCGTGGAAGCCTATGGCAAGGTAGCGGCCGACGCCACGACCACCCTGATCGTGCCAGGCAATATGAGCGAGGTCTCGGCCCTGATCGGCTCGGCCATGACCCTGGTGCGGCAAGGCGGCGCCGGCAAGTAAGCCGCCGTGTCGCCTCTGGCGCGGGGCGTCGCCCTGTCGGTGCTCGCCTCGGTGCTTTTCGGGGCGATGTACTACCTCAGTGCCCTGCTCGCGCCCCTGGACGGCGAGCAGATCTTCGGCTGGCGCATGCTGCTGACCGTGCCCCTGCTCGCGCTGTTCCTGCGCTGGGGCGGCGACTGGCAGCTCGTACGCGAGACGACCCGGCGCCTGCGTCACGAGCCCGTGCTCTGGCTCGTGCTGCCTGCTTCGGCCCTCCTGCTGGGCATCCAACTCTGGCTCTTTCTCTGGGCCCCGCCGAACGGACGGGCGCTCGAGGTCTCGCTGGGCTATTTCATGCTGCCGCTGTCCATGGTGCTGACCGGCCGCTGGCTCTATGGGGAGCGTCTCACGCGTCTGCAGCAACTGGCCGTGGGCTGCGCCGCGGTCGGCGTGCTGCATGAGCTCTGGCGCGTCGGGCACTTCTCCTGGCCTGCCGCCGTGGTCGTCATCGGCTATCCCCTGTACTTCGTGCTGCGTCGGCGCCATCGCACCGATCATCTCGGCGGCCTCTGGTTCGACCTGCTCTTCATGCTGCCGCTGGCTGCGGCCTTTGCGCTGGCGGGCGATGTCACCGGCCTCTTTGCCCAGCGCCCCCTGCTCGGTGCGCTGCTGCTTGTGCTCGGGCTGATCAGCGCCGGTGCCTTGGTGAGTTACATCCTCTCCAGCCGCCTGCTGCCGCTGGGCCTGTTCGGCCTGCTGGGCTATGTGGAGCCGGTCCTGCTCGTGGCCGTGGCCCTGTTGCTGGGAGAACGCCTGGCCACCGGCCAGGCCTGGACCTACGGGCCGATCTGGCTGGCCGTCGCCCTGCTGGTGATCGAGGGGCTACGCCGCCTGCGCCGGATCTGAGGCCGTCGCGCCTCAGGAACCAGAGCGCGCGCGGCGGCGGAAATCCCAGGGAGCGACCGGGTGCGTATCGCTCCACAAGCCCAGGCCGCGCTCGCGGGCCTGCTGCTCGGCTTCGGCATACTGCCCACGTTCTTCAGGCGGCTGTTCGCGCTCGTAGGCTCGGTAATGCCAGGCCAGACCCGCACGCACCAATTCCAGGTTGATGTCCTCGCCATCGAGCAGGACCTTGCCGATCTCGCGCCCGTAGCGGTCCCTCTTGCTGACCTCGATGCGTACCACACGCTGGAACACGCGATCGCCCAGAAACTGCTGCGCCCTCTGCCCCCAGGCCTGGCGCTTCTCCGGCGCATCGATGCCGGCCAGCCGGATCTTGCGTTGACGCTGCTCGGCGTCGAGCACGGTCAGCGTGTCGCCGTCGGAAATGCCGACCACGCGTCCGGTGTAGGTGGCGGCGGTGACGGGCAGGCAGAGACAGGCTAGCAGGAGGGCTGCGAGGGCAACTGTCCTGCGGAACCATGTCTTCAACGGCACCAATATTCGCGGTGCATCCCAACCGACTTCTGTTTGCATACCCACCAACGACGTCATTTCCCGCCTACAAGGCGGGATGGCTCGAAATTCGTCTTGCGCGAATTTCTCGGGGCTGCGCCCCCGCGCTACGCGCGTCCGAGAACAGTCCCCCGGACTGTTTTCGACCGAACCCGAGCGCGGGTTCTCACCCGCCCTCTCCGGAAAAAGCAAAACCCCGCCGAAGCGGGGTTTTCTTTTTCTGGCGGAGAGGGCGGGATTCGAACCCGCGGTGAGTTTTACCCCACGCACGCTTTCCAGGCGTGTGACTTAAACCGCTCATCCACCTCTCCGGAGCCCGCCATTGTAACCGAGCTCGGCAGGCTTGCGACGTCGGCAGCGGGCAGAAAAGGAAAAAGCGCCCGCAGGCGCTTTTTCACGGAACCGGCTGTGATCAGCGGATCACGGCGAGCTGCTCGCGCGACTGGCCCTTGTAGGTGAACAGGGTCAGCGCGCCGTTCTTGATGTCGCCCTTCTCGTCAAAGGCGATCGGACCGGTCACGCCCTTGTAGTCCGACGTGGCGGCCAGCACCGGCAGGTACTTGGCGGGATCGGACGAACCGGCCTTGACCATGGCAGCCACCATGACCTTGGTCGCGTCGTACACGTACGGGGCATAGAGCTGAACGTCGACGTTGAACTTGGCCTTGAAGTCGGCGCGGAACTTGTCCATGCCGGCCTTGGCCTCGCCCTCGACACCACCGGCCTCGGCGCAGAAGACCTGCTCGCTGCCGATCGCATCACCGGCCAGCTTGCTGAGCTCGGCGGTGCAAATGCCATCGCCGCCCATGAACTTGGCCGTGATGCCCAGCGACTTCATCTGCTTGAGCATGGGGCCGCCGACAGCATCCATGCCGCCGAAGAAGACCACGTCGGGCTTCTTGCCCTTGATGCTGGTCAGGATGGCATTGAAGTCCGTGGCCTTGTCGGTCGTGAACTCCTTGGCCACGATCTTGGCGCCTGCGGCCTCGGCAGCCTTGGTGAATTCCTCGGCCACGCCCTGGCCATAGGCCGTGCGGTCGTCGATCACCGCCACGTTCTTGGCCTTGAGGGTGTTGACGGCGTACTTGCCCAGGGTGCTGCCCAGATGCACGTCGTCCGCCACCACGCGGAAGGCTGTCTTGTAGCCCTGACGGGTGTACTTGGGGTTGGTCGCGGAGGGCGAAATCTGCGGGATGCCGGCGTCGCTGTAGATCTTGGAAGCCGGGATCGTGGTGCCCGAGTTCAGGTGACCGATCACGCCCACCACCTTGGCGTCAGCCAGTTTCTGGGCCACGGCGGTGCCCTGCTTGGGATCGGCGCCATCGTCTTCGGCCATGAGTTCCAGCTTGACCTGCTGGCCGCCGATGGTGACGCCCGCAGCGTTGAGCTCGTCAATCGCCATGCGTGCGCCCAGCTCGTTGTCCTTGCCCAGGTGGGCGATGGGCCCGCTGACCGGCCCCACATGGCCGACCTTTACGACGGGCATGGGCGCGGCGGCGCCGGGGGCGGCGGCCTCCTCCTTCTTGCCGCAAGCGGCCAGCAGGGCCGCGGCGGCCACGATGGCCAGGACACGATTCACTTGTTTCAGAGGCATGGTGAACTCCAGATTATTTGAAATGAGCAGGTCAAAACTGCGACCGCAAGACTACCGCAAATTTCGTGCCCCGGTACATACCCCCAATGGCGTGCCCGACAAATGCAGCATCGGCGCGACGGCGGCGTCAGCGCAGGGATGGCGGCAGCTTGAGTTCGCCGGCCACGGCCTGGGTCACGGCCTTGCGCACCGCGGCGTCCACCCGCTGGCGGATGCGGGGCGCCAGCTCCTTCATCTGCTCGTCCAGGACCGCCGCCACGACCTGACGCACCTGTTCGTCCAGCGTGAGCTCCAGGCGCTGCAGCACACGCTGCATCAGGGCCTCCTCGTCCAGCGCGGTCCCGCCCGCCGCCGATGACGCCGCCGCCGGCACCTGGGCCTGCACCACTTCGGTGAGCGTGGGCAGGCTGCGCATGATCTTCTTGGACAGGGCAGTCATGGCGGGCCGCCTTTCAGCTCTTGAGGTTCAGGTCATGGCGCTGGATGGAGTAGCCGCGCTCGGTGTAATGTTTCCAGCGGCTACGGGCCTGCTGGCGGTCGTCTTCGTCCAGACTGACCACCTCGATCACGCGCTCGTACTGCTCGAAGCCACCCGGCAGCGTCGTCCCCAGATTGACCAGCACCTGGCGATGCGGCAACCCCACAGCGGCGGGCGCCTCGGTCAGCACCACTGGCGAAGCCGCCAAGAGCTCGGCGTCCCCGGGCGCGCGGGCATGGGCAATGAAATCGGTCTGCGAGAAGGTCCACAGCAGGGTGTCGAGCCGCGCCAGCTCGTCGGATGGCGCGGTGACCACCACCCGGGCTCCGCCCGCCACCGCCTTGCGCAGCAGGCGGCAGGCGTAGGCCTGTTTGTCCGGCGCGTTGAAATGGAAGGCCACCTCGGTCATGGGATCTGCCCGGACTCAGGCCTTGCGCACACGCGACCCACCCTGGGCCTGGGCCAGCAGGAACTCCAGCAGCAGGCCCACCGGCCGGCCCGTCGAACCCTTGGCCGCCCCGCTCTTCCAGGCCGTGCCGGCAATGTCCAGATGCGCCCAGGGAAACTTGCTCGTGAAACGCTGCAGGAACTTGGCCGCCGTGATGGCGCCGCCCGCACGTCCGGCCACATTGGCCACATCCGCGAAGTTGCTCTTGAGCCCCTCGGCGTACTCCTCGTCCAGGGGCATGCGCCAGGCCAGGTCCTGCGCCGCCTCGCCCGCCGCCAGCAGACGCTGGGCCAGCGCATCGTCGGTGCTGAACAGGCCGCTGCGCACCGCACCCAGGGCGATCACGCAGGCGCCGGTCAGCGTAGCGATGTCCACCACCGCAGCCGGCTTGAAACGCTCCGCGTAGCTCAGCGCGTCGCACAGGATGAGTCGCCCCTCGGCGTCGGTGTTGAGGATCTCGATGGTCTGGCCGCTCATGCTGGTCACCACGTCGCCGGGCTTGATGGCCCGGCCATCGGGCATGTTCTCGCAACTCGGGATCAGGCCCACCACGTTGACCGCGGGCTTGAGCTCGCCCAGCGCACGGAACACGCCCAGCACGCTGGCTGCGCCGCCCATGTCGAACTTCATCTCGTCCATCTCGCCGGCGGGCTTGATGGAGATGCCACCGGTGTCGAAGGTGATGCCCTTGCCCACCAGCACGGTCGGTGCCTGGGTCTTGGGCGCGCCCTGGTATTGCAGCACGATGAAGCGCAGTGGCTGTTCCGAACCCTGGGCCACGGCCATGAAGGAACCCATCTTGAGCCTGGCCACTTCGCGCGGGCCGAGCACCTGGCAGCTGATCTTCGGAAGCTTGGCCAGGGCGCGCGCCGCGTCGGCCAGATGGCTGGGCGTAGCGTGGTTGGCCGGCCGGTTGGCCCATTCCTTGGCCAGCTCGATACCGGACACGGCGGCCGTGGCCTGGGCGAACTCGGCCTGCAGCGCCGCGGCCTTGGGCACGCCCAGGGTCACGCGCGTCAGGCTGCGGCCCTCGGCCTTGGACTTGGTCGTGGTGTAGACATAGCTGTTGTCGGCCACGGTCTGCACGGCCGCGCGCAGCGCACCGGCCTGGGGCGCCGCAGCAAAGCACAGGGCCAGTTTTTTCACCGCCGGGCCGCCGCTGCGCAGCGCACCCAGCGCAGCACCCACGGCCTGACGGACCTGACGCGCCGTGCCCTCGCCGGTCCCCACCAGCAGCACGCGGGCGGCCTTGGCCTGGGCCGGGCGGTACAGGGCCAGCAGCTTGCCGGCCTGGGTCTCCAGATCGCCGGCCTTGAGCGCGTGGGCGACGAGACCAGCCAGGGCGTCCTTGCCGGGCTTGAAACCGGCCGGCAGCAGCACGATCAATGCGTCGGCAGGCTGTTTGGCGGCGCCGGCCAGATCCAGGGTGAGCAGTTCAAAGTTCATAATGGCGGTTTCCTTCCGAGCAATGTTATTCGATTCCTCCATCCGCAAGGAGCTGGCGCGCAGCTTTGGCGCCACGCTGATCGTGCTGGTCACGGTGGTCATGACCATGACCCTGATCCGTGCCCTGGGCCTGGCCTCGCGCGGCAGCTTCAACCCCTCGGACGTGATGCTCGTGATGGGCTACACGGTGCTGACCTACCTGCCCAACCTCATGAATCTGGGCCTCTTCGTGGCCGTGGTCATGACGCTGTCGCGCCTGTACGCCGACAGCGAGATGGTCATCTGGTTCTCCAGCCGCGTCGGCCTGGGCAGCCTGCTCAAGCCGCTGCTGCGCTTTGCCTGGCCGGTGCTGCTGGCCATTGCCGTGCTGGCGCTCTTCGTGCGGCCCTGGGCCAAGGACCAGATCGACGAGATGCGCGCCCAGTACGAGCGCCGCGGTGACCTGGAGCGCGTGCAGCCTGGCCAGTTCCAGGAATCGGCCGACGGCTCGCGTGTCTTCTTCGTGGAAAAGGGCGACCTCGACGAACTCAAGGCCGGCAACGTCTTCGTCGCCACCACCGAGCGCGACAAGCGCACCGTGATCTCGGCCCGCAGCGGCTACACCGAGCTCGTCGGCGGCGACCGCTTTCTCGTGCTCGAGCGCGGCCAGCGCCTAGAGAGCCGTGACGGCGAAGCCGGCGTCAAGGTCAGCGAGTTCGAGGAATACCGCATGCTGGTCGCGCGCGATCCCCTGGTGCGCAGCGCCGTCGATTCGCTCAACAGCCGCCCGACGATGGAGCTGATCCGCCAGCCCACGCGTGAGAACCTCGGCGAGCTCACCATGCGCATCGGCTACGCCATTGCCTCGCTCAATCTCATCATCTTCGCCCTGGCGGCCACCCGCATCAATCCACGGGTCAGCCGCACCGGCAACCTGCTGTTCTCGCTGCTGCTGTTCCAGATCTATCTGAACCTGCTCATCCTGGGCCAGAACTGGATCGCGCGCGGCCAGGTCGGCTTCACCGCCTTCAATGTGCTGCTGCATGGCGGCATGCTCGCCGCCGGCCTGCTCTGGCTGGCCAAGCGCCAATACAACTGGAACTGGTGGCCTGTGCGTCGGCGTGCCGCTGCACCCCAGGGACCCGAAGGCAGCCCGGCATGATGCACACCATCCGCCGTCTGCTGCACCGCGAGATCTTTACTGCGGTGGTCTACGTCACGCTGGGCTTCCTCGCCCTGTTCGCCTTCTTCGACTTTGTCGACCAGCTCGCCTCGGTGGGTCGGCCCAACATGCCGGGCTACCAGATCCCGCAGGCCGCGCTCTATGTGCTGCTGCTCGTGCCCAGCCATCTCTACGAACTGCTGCCCATCACCGTGCTCATCGGCACCATCTACGTGATGACCCGGCTGGCCCAGAGCTCGGAGTTCACCATCCTGCGCACCAGCGGCCTGGGGCCCTGGCGTGCGCTGCGCATGCTGCTGGCCGCAGGCTTCACATTCGCCCTGCTGACCTTCGTGATCGGCGACTACCTCACGCCCTGGGCCGACCGCACGGGCCAGCTGCTGCGAGCCCACTACCAGGGCCGCATCCTGACCGTGGGCCAGACCGGCGCCTGGCTGCGCGAACGCGAACCCTATGCGCAGTACGGCGTCAACGTCGGCTCGCTCGCCCCCGATGGCTCCATGCGCGACGTGCGCATCTTCGAGTTCGACAACCAGAGCTCGCTGGTCTCCATGATGCAGGCGCCCGTGGCGCGCTTCACCGAAGACGAGGCCTGGCTGCTCGAGAACGTCGAGCGCACCGAATTCAATGCCGGTGGTGCCCAGCTCAGCCGCATCGAGCGCACGACCGTGCCCGTGTTCCGCTGGCCCACGGCCATTTCAGCCGAGATGATCTCGGCGGCCGTGCTCAAGCCGGATCGCATGAGCGCGGTCGACCTGTTCCAGTACATCCGCCACCTCAAGGCCAACGCCCAGAGTGCCGAGCGCTACGAGATCGAGTTCTGGAAGAAGGTCTTCTATCCACTGTCCTGCCTGGTCATGGTCATGATGGCCCTGCCCTTCGCGTACCTGCACTTCCGCAGCGAGGGCATTTCGCTCTACGTCTTCGGCGGGGTCATGGCCGGCATCAGCTTCTTCTTCCTCAACAACATGTTCGGCTACATCGGGGAGCTGCAACGCTGGACACCGTGGATCACGGCCGCCGCACCCGGCTTCATCTTCATGCTCATCTCGCTGGCCGCCTTCGGCTGGCTCGTCCTGCGACGCTGACTCATGCACACCTCATCGACCTCACGCGGCCTCATCCTTTTCGCCCACGGTTCGCGTGACCCGCAGTGGCGTGCGCCCATGGAAGCTGTGGCCGCACGTGCCGCGGCCATGGACCCGGAGACCCGGGTGGCCTGCGCCTATCTGGAGCTCATGGAACCCGATCTGCCCGCCTGTGCCGCCGCGCTGGCCACCGAGGGTCTGCAGGAGATCACCATCGTGCCCATGTTCCTGGGCGTCGGCCGCCATGCGCGCGAGGACCTGCCCGTGCTCGTCGAGCAGTTGCGCCGGGACCATCCGACCGTGCGCTTCCAGCTGCGTCCCGCCATCGGCGAGGACGAGCGCGTCGTTGACATGCTGGCGCGCATCGCGCTGGCAGGCGCCTGAAGCCCGCGCCTGCCTACAATCGCGCGCAACCATGAGTTCACGGACCACCCCCCCGCTCGCCCTGCTGCGTCTGATGCGCCCGCATCAGTGGCTCAAGAACGTCTTCGTCTTCGCCGGCCTGATCTTCAGCCACACCTGGCATCGCGGCCCCCTGGTCGAACAGGTGCTCTGGGCCTTCCTGGCCTTCTGCGCCGCCTCCAGCCTGGTCTACATCCTCAACGACTGGCGCGACCGCGCGGCCGATGCCCAGCACCCGACCAAACGCCTGCGCCCGCTGGCCAGCGGCGCGGTGAGTCCGCAGGCCGCACTGGGCCTGGCCACCGTGCTGGCCCTGCTGGCAGTCGCGCTGGCCTGGGGTCAGACCGTGCTGCTGCTCCTGCTGGGCTGCTACGTGGCGCTCAACCTCGCCTACAGCTGGAAACTCAAGCACGTGCCCGTGGTCGACGTCTCCATCATTGCCAGCGGCTTCATGCTGCGCCTGCTGGCCGGCACCGTGGCGGTGGGCATCCCGCCCTCGCGCTGGCTGTTGCTCACGGGCCTCTTCATCGCGCTTTTCCTGGGCTTTTCCAAGCGCAAGGCCGAAACCTTCCACGCGCCCGACCAGCAGCGCGCCGTGCTGGAGCACTACCCGCCGGCCCTGCTCGACACCTTCATGGCCGCCACCATGACGGCCACCGTCATCACCTACGGCCTCTACGCCACCAGCATCGAGGCCCTGCAGCAGCACGGCGGGCGCCTGATCTATACCGTGCCCCTGGTGGTCTTCGGCCTGCTGCGCTACACCTACCAGGTCCACCGCGGCCGCGGTGAGGACGTCTCGCGCGACCTGCTGCGCGACCCGTGGATCGTCGCCGCCGGCATCGCCTGGCTCGCGATTTTTCTCGCCACGCGGCTCTGGCGCTGAAGCCATTCACCCGCGTGAAGCTCCCGCTCAAACCCCTGCTGCTGGTGATCGGTGGCGCCGCCACCGCGTACGCCGTCCTGCTGCTGCTGACCGGCGACGCACCGCTGGCCCAGCTCGGCCAGGCCCTGTGGACTCCTGCGGGAGCGGCAGCCACGGCCCTGTGCCTGCTCAACTACGGCCTGCGCGGCCTGCGCTGGCGCAGCTGGATGGCGCATTACGGCCGCGCGTTCGACGTCCGCCGCGGGCTGCGCCTCTACCTTGCGGGCTACACCTTCACCCCCACCCCCGGCAACGTGGGGGAGGCCGCGCGCGGCCTACTGCTGCGCCAGCCCCTGAGCGCAGCCGACAGCCTGGCCGTGTTCGGCGCCGAGCGTGTGGCCGATCTGCTGGCCCTGCTGCTGCTCACCCTGCCCGGGCTCTGGTGGCTGCTGCAACGGCCCGAAGCCGCCGCCTGGCAATGGCCGCTGATCCTCAGCCTGCTGTTCGCCGGCATGCTGCTGGCCGCGGTGCTTTACCGGCAACGCCACATCCTGTTCACGCGCCTGCCCTGGCTGCAGTCGGCCTGGCGCTGCCTGGCCCACCGGCCGAGGCTCTGGCTGGCCCAGACCCTTGTCGCCTGGGCCGCCCAGGGCCTGGCCCTGTGGCTGCTCTGCCTGGAGCTCGGCGTGCAGATCTCCCCTGAACTGGCCACCGGCTTCTACGCCCTGGCCATGGTCGGTGGCGCGCTCTCGCTGCTGCCGGCCGGCCTGGGCGGCACCGAGGCCCTGCTCACCGGCCTGCTCGTGCTGCACGGCGCGGGCCTGGCCACGGCCCTGGCCATCACGGTGCTGGCGCGCCTGCTCACGCTGTGGCTGGCCGTGGCCCTGGGCGCCCTCGCTCTCCTCTATAGTGCGGCTGTTTCCCGCGACATCTCCCTGCGCTGATGACCTTCACGTCCCAAGACTCCACCCTGAATCTGCCGCGCTGGCTGCTCGTCACCGCGCTCGGCGCCCTGGCCCTGCGCCTGTGGATCGCCGTCGCGCTGCCCATCACCGGCGACGAGGCCTTCTTCTACTGGTGGGGCGTCTACCCCGACTGGGGCTATTCCGACCACCCGCCCATGGTGGGCTGGCTGATCTGGCTCATGCGCACGCTCTTCGGCGAGGCCACCTGGGCCATCCGCCTGCCCATCGTGCTGCTGCCCCTGGCCGTGGTTGGCCTGGTCTGGTGGGCCTTGCAGCCGCTGGATCGCACACGCGCCGCCTGGGCCGCGCTGCTGATCTGGCTAGCGCCGCTGAACTGGATCACCGCGCTGATCACCACCGACACACCGCTGATCTTCTGGTCCGTGCTCTCGGCCGCGCTGCTGCTGCGCGCCGAACGGCGTGCCCAGGTCGACGGCCGCACCCTGGGCCTGTACGCCCTGTCCGGCCTGGCCCTGGGCTGCGCCTTCCTCTCCAAGTACTTCTCGGTGGTGCTGGGCCTGGCCTATCTGGTGTACTTCGCGCTCTACCGGCGCGAGCGCTGGAAGGCTTTCGTGCTGCTCGTGCTTTGCGCCCTGCCCGGTCCGGCGATCAACATCGCGTGGAACATGGACCACGGCTGGTCCAACATCATGTTCAACGCGATCAACCGCAACGAAGACGCCGCCTTCGAGCTGCGCAAGCCCGTCATGTACCTGGGCATGCTGGCCTATCTGCTGACGCCGGCACTGCTCTGGCTGGGCTGGAAGCACCGCGCCGCGCTGCGCGAGACTGCGCGCCAGCAGCGCCTGCTGGCCCTGCTGCTTGTGGTGCCACTGGTCTTCTTCGCGCTGCTCTCGTTCAAGAAGGTCGTGGGCCTCCACTGGGTGCTGTCCTTCTATCCCTTCGCCTTCGCGCTGTTCGCGCTGGCTCTGCCGCAAGCCGCGCTGAAGTCCGCCGCCAAGGGCCTGGCCTGGTTCACCGGGGCGCACGTCGTGCTGGTGCTCGGCATCTCCATGACCACCCTGGACCAGTGGGCCGGCAAGCCGGGCTACACCAGCTTCGTGCGCGCCTTCCGCACCCCCGAGCTGCTGGCCCAGGTGCGCACGCCCGACAGCGTGCTCATGGCCAACGCCTACTCGCCCGCCGCGGTCTATGGCTATGTGTTGCAGCAGTACGTTCCGGTCTTCGGCCCCGGCAAGTTCCACGCGCGCCAGGACGACCAGCTGGTCGACTACGCCGTCTTTCAGGGCAAGACCATCCGCGTGCTCATGGCCGACGCCCCCACCCTGGCCGACTACAGTCCCTATTTCGAGAGCGTGCGTACCTTCACGGTGCAGCAGAGCGGCGTCACCTTCCACGTCGTCGAAGGCCGGAACTTCAACTACGAGGCCTACCGCCAGGGCGTGCTCGGTGAGGTCTTCCGGCGCTACTACAACATCCCCTCCTGGCTGCCCATGACGGGCTGCCCCTATTGCGTGCGCTATTGCGGCCAGGTGCAATGTCCGAAGCCGTGACACAGGACCGCGCCGCGCCAGCGCCTGTGGTCGCGGCTTTCGACTTCGACGGCACGCTGACCTGGCGTGACACGCTGGGCCCTTTCTTGCGTCGTCTGCTCGGCACCCCGGGCTACCTCTGGCTGCTCTTCGCCTGCAGCCCCTGGCTGCTGGCCTGGCTGCTGCGCCTCACCAGCAACCACCGGGCCAAGGCCCGGCTGCTGCAGGCGGCACTGGCCGGGCGCCCGGTGGCCAAGGTCGCGCGCTGCGCCCAGGCTTTTGTGCAGCAGGAGTTGCCTTTGCAATGGCGGCCTTGGGCGCTGCAGCGCCTGGTCGAGCACCAGAAACTGGGCCATCGCTGCGTGCTCGTCAGCGCCTCGACCAGCCCGTACATGCATCTGGTGGGCGCCAGCCTGGGTGTGGACGCCGTGCTTTGCACCGAGATGGAGATCGTCGATGGCCGCTACAGCGGCCGCATGGCCACGCCCAACTGCCATGGCGAGGAGAAAGTGCGCCGCCTGCAGGCCTGGCTGGCACAGCGCTACGGCGCAACGCCGCCCGAGTTGCACGCCTATGGCGATACCGCGGGAGACCTGCCCATGCTGCGTCTGGCCCGGCAGGCCTGGTACCGCGAGCGCCCCTGGCCTCGCCCTTGAGAAACCATAAGGGGAACGTCGACTTTGCATAAGCCGACACCTCATCCATCTCCCTAGAATGGAGCCGTGTCCAGGACATCCCGCCAGAGGACGTCCGGCACATCCCGCGTTACAACAACGAAGGAGACAAGATGAGCAAAGTTCTTGCGGCGGTCCTCTGCACCCTGTTGGGTATGCACACCGCCTGGGCTCAGGACATCGTCATCGGCCAGTCAGTGCCTCTGAGTGGCAGCAACGCCGACATCGGTCGCGATATGCGCGACGGCGCCGCCGCCATCTTCAACAAGGCCAACGCCAGCAACCTGCTGGGCGGGCGCAAGATCCAGCTCGTGACCCTGGACAACGCCAACAACCGCCAGCGCGCCGCCGAGAACTCGCAACAGCTCGTGAACCAGGGGGCCCTGGCCCTGTTCGGCTACAACTCGGCCACCAACAGCGTGGACGCCCTGCCGCTGGTGGCCCAGAACAACATGCTGTTCTTTGCCCCGTTCAGCGGCTCGATGAGCCTGCGCAACCACCCCAACGTCTACACCATCCGCGCCTCCTACAAGGACGAGACCCTCAAGATCCTGGAGTCCAAGCGTTCGGTCGGCGCCAACAAGGCGGTGGTCGTCTACTATGACGACGAGGTCGGCCGCAGCAACTACGAGGCCGTGGCCGGCACCTTTGCCGAGCAGGGCCTCGAGCGCCCGCGCGGCGTGGCCGTGAAGCGCGGCGGCGCCGCGGTGGACGCTGCGGTGGTGGACGCCATCGCCAAGGACAGCCCGCACTACGTGCTGGCCACCACCCAGTTCAACGTGGTCGGTGAGTTCCTCAAGATCGCCAACGACAAGGGGGCGAACATCCCTGTGGCCGCCCTGTCCTTCGTCAACCCGGATGAGCTCGTGGAATCGGTGGGCAATCTGGCCCGCGGCACCGTCGTGGCCCAGGTCATGCCTTCGCCGCGCAGCTCCAACCAGATCTCGGTGCCGCTCATGAAGGAATGCGCGGAGGCCCTCAGCGCCCTCAATGGCGCACGCCTGAACTACACCTCGCTGGAATCGTGCATCGCCGCCAAGGTGCTGGTCGAGGCGCTCAAGAAGGCCGGCCCGCAGGTGACGCGTGCCAGCCTGCTGCAGGCCATGGGCAATCTGGGCCGGGTCGATCTCAAGGGCTTCAGCCTGAACTTCGGCCCCGGCCAGCGCCATGGCAGCAACTGGGTGGAACTCACCATCCTCTCGCGCGGCAACCGCTTCGTTCAGTAAGCAACCTTATGGCTCGGGGCATCCCTGCCCCGGCCTGTGCATTGGCTCACAGGTGGCCGCAAACGGCCGGTGCGCTGTCCCAGCGGTCCGCGCGACCGTCGACGTAGGTGACGCTCAAGCGCGACAGCGCCTCGTCGTCGAGCGCGTCGATACAGCCCAGGTTGACGCCATACATCCTGCCGATCGGCGTCTCGGTCCCGATGCCGAAGGCGCGCACGCCGCAGTGTCTGCAGAAGTAGTGCTCATTCTTGCAGGTGTTGAAGAGATACTTCGTCAGATCACCTTCGCCCGCCAGCAGGCGGAAACCGCCTTCGCGCGCCACCGCCGGCCAGAAACGCGTGCGTCGGCAGATGGAGCAATTGCATCGGTAGGTCGGCTGCGTGAGGTCCAGATCGGCCTCAAACTGGACGACGCCGCAATGGCAGCTGCCGCGATAGGTCGCGAGCATGGGGCCTCCTCGTCAGCGCTTCAGACCGGCGCGCGTTCCGCGTGCTGCGGCAGCTCGTCGTGGATTTCGAACCAGGGCGCCTTCGAGCCGGCGAAGATGTGCTGTTGCGGCCCCTGCTTCAAGGGCGTATCCAGGAGGCCCAGACGCAAGCGCAGGACACCCGGGCCGCTGTCGCGCTTGCTGTAGACCGGCGCCCCGCACTGGCCGCAGAACACCCGGTGCACGCCGGCCGCCGTGCTGTAGGTCTTGAGTGCCTCGTCCCCCTGCAGCAGGCGGAACTCGCTTTCCTTGACGGTGGCATTGGCGGCGAACACCGAGCCGTTGGCCTTGCGGCAGCGCGAACAGTGGCAATACGCGGCGGCGCTGAGCTCGCCATGAATCTCGTAGTGGACGGCGCCACAGAGGCAACTTCCTTGGTACATCGCGGAGACCTTTCTGTCATGGGCCACAAGCGGCGGTTTGCGCCGGGCGCCAGCCATTGTGCGACCGAACACACAGATGAGCCTCGGCAGGCCCCGGACTCACCTCTTTAGATGTGCAAGGCATAATAAACGGCGTTTTTATCAGGATTTCAAGATGAACCTGCACCAATTCCGCTTCGTCCAAGAGGCCGCCCGCCATGGGCTCAACCTGACCGAAGCGGCCAAGGCCCTGCATACCTCACAGCCCGGCGTGTCCAAGGCCATCATCGAACTCGAAGAAGAGCTCGGCATCGACATCTTCGCGCGCCACGGCAAGCGCCTCAAGCGCATCACCGAGCCCGGCCAGCAGGTGCTCAAGAGCATCGAACTCATCATGCGCGAGGTGGGCAACCTCAAGCGCATCGGCGAGCAGTACAGCAAGCAGGACAGCGGCACCCTCTCCATCGCCACCACCCACACCCAGGCGCGCTACGTGCTGCCCGAGCCCGTGGCCAAACTGCGCGCGGCCTGGCCCAAGGTCAACCTCTCGCTGCACCAGGGCAACCCGGACCAGGTCGCCCGCATGCTCATCGACGAGATCGCCGAGATCGGCATCGCCACCGAATCGCTGGCCGACTACGACGAGCTGGTCACCCTGCCCTGCTACGAATGGCAGCACGTGCTGGTGCTGCCCACCAGCCACCCCCTGGCCAGCAAGGAACGCCTGAGCCTCGAAGACCTGGCCGCAGAACCGCTGATCACCTACCACCCCACCTTCACGGGCCGCACCCGGATCGACACCGCTTTCGCGCAACGCAAGCTCAACCCGCGCATCGTGCTCGAAGCCATCGACTCCGACGTCATCACGACCTACGTCAAGCTCGGCATGGGCCTGGGCCTGGTGGCCGAGATGGCTGTGCGCAACATGCCCGTGCTCGCCGGCACCGAGGAGCTGGTCACCCGCCCGCTGGGCCACCTCTTCGGCAAGAACGTCACGCGCGTGGCCTTCAAAAAAGGGGCGTACCTGCGCAACTTCGTCTATGAATTCGCCGAGCTGCTCAGCGACCGTCTGCAGCGCGAGCTGGTGGCCCGTGTCATGCGCGGTGAACACACGGATTACGAACTGTAAGCCCCGTGACTGAGAAGCCCCCCTGAAGCGCTATGCGCCCTCCCCAAGGGGGACGCTCCCAGTGGCCCGGCGTAGCCGGTTCCACGGGAGCCCTGAAAAAACATCCCAGCTTTGCGTATGCTCTCACCATGACCACCGCCCGTACCCCTGAACTCGTCAGCCGCCTGCCCAACGTCGGCACCACCATCTTCACCGTCATGTCCGCCCTGGCCGCCGAAAAAGGCGCCGTGAATCTGGGTCAGGGTTTCCCTGACTTTGAAGGCGACCCGCGCCTCGTGGACGCGGTGACAAAGGCCATGCACGGCGGCCTGAACCAGTACCCGCCCATGACGGGCGTGCCCGCACTGCGCGAGGCCATCTCGAAGAAAGTGGAAGCCATCTACGGCCACCGCTACGACGCGGCCACCGAGATCACCATCACCGCCGGCGCGACCCAGGCCATCCTCACCGCCATCCTCGCCATCGTGCACCCGGGCGATGAAGTCATCGTGCTCGAGCCCTGCTACGACAGCTATGTGCCCAACATCGAACTCGCCGGTGGCAAGGTCGTGCGCGTGCCGCTCACGCCCGGCACCTTCCGCCCCGATTTCGGCAAGATTTCCGGCGCCATCACGCCCCGGACCCGCGCCATCCTCATCAACAGCCCGCACAACCCCAGCGGCATGGTCTGGACGAAAGAGGAGATGCTGCAGCTGCAGGAACTGCTGGACCCGACGGATATCCTCGTGATTTCCGATGAGGTCTACGAGCACATGGTCTTCGACGGCCAGCCGCACGAAAGCGCCGCACGCTTTCCAGGCCTGGCCGCGCGCAGCTTCATCGTCAGCAGCTTCGGCAAGACCTACCACGTCACCGGCTGGAAGGTGGGCTACGTGGCCGCGCCCGCGCCGCTCTCGGCCGAGTTCCGCAAGGTGCACCAGTTCAACGTCTTCACCGTCAACACCCCGGTGCAACACGGCCTGGCCGCCTACATGGCCGACCCCAGGCCCTATCTGGACCTGCCCGCCTTCTACCAGCGCAAGCGCGACCTCTTCCGTGAAGGCCTGAAGAAGACGAAGTTCCGCATGCTGCCCGGTCAGGGCACCTACTTCCAGTGCGTGGACATCTCGGCCGTGAGCGATCTGAACGAGGCCGAGTTCTGCCAGTGGCTCACCACCGAGATCGGCGTGGCGGCCATCCCGCTCTCGGCCTTCTACGGCCAGGGCTTCGACCAGAAGGTCGTGCGCTTCTGTTTTGCGAAGAAGGACGAGACCTTGAACACGGCGCTGGACAGGTTGGCGCGGCTGTAGCCCGCCCCCGCGGCCGTCGGCTGGCCCGGCATGGCGGCTCCTGGCTCACAGGCCGCCGCGTTCAGCCAGCGGGCATGGCATCCCGTCGGGCCCGTTCGCGCTGCGCGAACGCCCAGACCATGCGTGAGGCATCCGGACCCGCGGGGTCGACGTGGGCCTGCGTGGCCACCCCGCCGCTCCAGGCATGCCCCAGACCGGCCACCTCCGCGAGGGTGGCGACCACCTGCTTGCCCACGCGCCAGTCGTTGAGCGTCACGGCGTAGCGCGCGCCGCGCTGCACGACCCGGGGCGTGGACCGCTCGGCCTTCACTGAAGCGCTCCAGCGCTGGACCGCGGACGGACCGTTGGACGGAACCACCACCGTGTCCCGGCTACCCTGGATCACCAGCAGCGCAGGCAGTCCGGCAGGTGGCGCCGGCAGGCGGGCCCCGCCGCCGGGCATCTGCCCGCGCATGGCCGACAGCGCCGTGGCCGTGGACACGGCCACTCCCGGCCCAACACCGGAGTGCATCGCCACCGCCAGGAAACGCTCGGGGCTCTGCAGGGCCAGCAAGGCGGCCATGCTCGCGCCCGCCGACAGGCCCGCGACCACGACGCATTGCCGGTCCACGGGGTACGTCTCGCACAGGGCATCCACCACGGCCAGGATGCTGGCGGCCTCCCTCTGCGCGCGGCCGGACCGGACGTCAAACCAGTTCCAGCAGGCCTGGGCATGGGCCAGGCGATCTTGCTCGGGGTACAGCACCATGAACCCCGCCGAGGACGCCAGCCGGTTCATGCCGGTGCTGCAGGCAAAGCCGCGCGCGTCCTGACCGCAACCATGCAGCATCACCATCAGCGGCCACCCGGTCGCGGGCGGATCGCCCGCAGGCTCGAAGAGATGGTAGGCGCGCTGCCCCACCCGCCCCGTCGCCATCGGCAGGCGTCGATCGTCCTCGCGGGACACGCGAGGCTGGCGCAGGGGCCGCGGCCCCCTGGGCACCAGCCCCTTGAGCGTGTTCAGTTTCTGGCGCGTACGCAGGGCGAGTTGCCCCATGGCGCGCGACTGGCTGCGTGCCACCCGCATCCAGAAGCGCTTGAGTGATCCTCGTCCCATACGTGTTCCGTCCCTTGTGCTGGTTGACCCTGCTTTGCGGACGACGCCGCGCGCCGTCGGTTTCAGTTGGGCTCGACCTTATGCGAACGGCCTGCAGGACAAGGTGCGCTGGCCCACATACAAGCGCGGCCAGAGTCATTAAGGTCCAACTGCGACATGACACCGCTGCAGGCTGTCATGCCCTCGCGCCTCTTTTGCATCTCAGTGATCGGACACCCCATGGCCACCTCTACCGCACTTCCAGGAACCAACGATGCACGCTATCTCGATCGTGTGAACGATGACCCAAGCAAGGTCGCGCAGGCCGGCAGCGCCGTCTCCTGGGGCGCCATCGCCGCAGGTGGCGCAGCGGCGGCGGCGCTCTCGCTGATCCTGCTCATCCTCGGCGTCGGTCTGGGGCTGTCCTCCGTCTCCCCCTGGTCCAGCGAAGGCATGCAGGCCGCCACGTTCGGGTTCTCCACCATCGCCTGGCTGACGCTGACACAGCTGCTGGCCTCGGCCCTGGGCGGCTATCCACAAGCATGCGACGGTGCATACGCTGCGGCACAGCTTTGCGACGCATCTCTTGCAAGGCGGCACTGACATCCGGACTGTCCAGGAGCTACTGGGGCACAGTGATGTGAGCACGACAATGATTTACACGCATGTGCTCAAGGTGGCATCGGGTCAGACGGTCAGTCCGCTGGATTCGATGGCGGGTGGGATGCCTGCTTTGCGATAGCGGGATCGTATGACCGTTAGTGGCGACTGCAGACATTGGCGCGGTGAAAACGAGGGACCGCAACCAGCCTGAAGCCGTCAATCGTTCGAGATGTGACAGCGTCCGCTATCAGCCGACATCCATCTCTCAGCACTGAATTGGATTGC
The DNA here is from genome assembly GCA_046299695.1 of Hylemonella sp. Taxonomy (GTDB): domain Bacteria; phylum Pseudomonadota; class Gammaproteobacteria; order Burkholderiales; family Burkholderiaceae_C; genus Hylemonella. Next base: position 162,654 of record JBKBHP010000005.1, on the reverse strand, counting down.
GGCAGAACTTCTCCAGCTCCCGCACCGTCGCCTTGCCGGCCACCTCATTCTTCGCCTTCGGCCCCACGTCCAGGCTCAGCTTGAAGGCGTACTTGTTGAAGAACTCGTCGAACAGCTCGCCGCCCAGCGTGGCGTAGGCTGTCAGCGTGTCGGCCTTGGGGTCGTGCTCCAGCAAGACGGCGCACAGCGGCTGTTCGGCCGGGCCATTGAGCACGCGTGCCCCCTGCGCGGGGTCGTACTGGCTGTGCTCGGCGCAGCAGTGGATCAGGTTATCGGCCACACCTTTCTTGGCCTTGCTCTTGCGGAAGCTGATGAAGCTCACCTGTTGGGTCGGGTACACGAGCTGGTGCGCACAGATGGCGGAGAACGCCACGAGGTTGCGCCCCGGACCCACGCCGCCGGGCCAGGTGTAGCTGTCCTTGCTCTTGGTGCTCAGCGGCTGCGGGGCCGCAGGCTTGTCGAGCTTGAGCAGAAAGACCGGCGTGGCCTCGAAGGGGTAGTGGAAGACGTAGTTGGTCTGGGGTTTGAGCTGGCTGGCCTTGAGCGGATCGCCATACTCGTTGGTCAGCAGCACGCGGGCGTAGTTCTTGGGCTTGGCGTCGGCCGCGAAGGCCGGCAGGGCGGCGGCGGCCGTGAGGCAGACCACGCTGGTGGAACAGGTTTCGACAAACTTGCGGCGGTCCATTCGGGCTCCTTGCACATGAAGCACGTCCGGCGGGATGGCCGGATACAGGCCAATTTATCGGCGCGCTTCAGCCCCGTCAAGCACGGGGATGCCCGGAGTCAGGGGCGCCGTGATTCGCGCCGCGCGATCCACAGCGTGGCGCCGGCGATGATGACCCCGCCGATCAGCGAATGGCTCGTGGGCACGTCGGCAAAGACCAGCCAGCCCAGGGCTGCGGCCCAGAGCAGGTCCAGGAACTTGACGGACTGGGTGGCCGAGATGTCGGCCACGGCGTAGGAGCGCATCAAGAGGTAGTGCGCCCCGCTGCCCAGCAGGCCGCAGAGCACATAGCCGGCCCACTGCACGGCGGAGACGGGCTGCCAGTCAAACAGGGCCAGCGGCAGGCTCAGCAGGGTGACGGTGATGGACTGCCAGAGCACGATGACCCCTGCCGACTCGTAGCGCGTGAGCGCCTTGCTGATCAGGAAGGATGCGGCAAACATGGGCGCCGTGGAGAGCATGACCAGGTTCCACCAGCCACCCTGCCCCGTCAGATTGGGGCCGACGACGATGAGCACGCCCGCAAAGCCGATGCCCGCGGCCAGCCAGCGCTCCCAGCGCATGGGCTCGCGCAGGAAGAGCCAGGCGCCGATCATGATGAAGATGGGCGTGGTGAAGCCCATGGCCGTGGTGTCGGACAGGGAGATGTGCGGGATGGCCGTGAACCAGATGGCCAGCGCCGTGGTGTGGACCAGACCGCGCACGAACTGGCCCTTGATGTCGCGCGGCATCCACGCGGCCAGCCCGCCGCGCAGCACCAGGGGCAGCAGCACGAGCACGCCGCAGAGGTAGCGCAGGAACTGCGACTGCAGGGGCGGCAGCTGCGTGGTCAGGTAGCGCGTGGTGGTGTTGAGCAGCACGAAGCACAGGCCGGCCGCGACGGACCAGATCAGGCCCTTGACGGTATCGTCGAGACGGTGCGCACGATGCCGCGTGAGGTCCAGACGCCGTCGCCAGGGGCTGCGGTGGGGCTTCTTGGAAGGAACGCGGGAGCGCATAGGCGCCCAGTTTAGTACGTGGGCTTACTTTCTGCGGTCGCCCGGGGGACGAGGCGCAGCGGCAGCCGGGCGGTCGACCGGGCCTTGTGATGCCGGCCTCCCAGGGCCTGCGGCCCCAGTGGCCTCCACGAAATCGCCTGGGCTCAGCCGGTCAGCTGAGCCCAGGCCTTGTAGTTACGGCATCACATGGCCTGTGGCCCTATGAGCCTTCGCTGCAAAGCGTGGGTTCAGCTGTTCAGCTGAGCCCACGCTTTGTCCAGCCGCTTGATGCTGACCGGTTGCGGCGTGCGCAGCTCCTGCGCGTAGAAGCTCACGCGCAGCTCCTCCAGCAACCAGCGGAATTCCTGCAGGCGCTCGTCCATGACGCCCTTGCGCTCGGCCACGAGGCGCCAGTAGCGCTGCTCCTGGGGCCTGAGTTCGGCCAGACGCGCCGCGTCGCGCGCGGGATCGGCGCGGTACTTGTCCAGCCGCAAGGTGATGGCCTTGAGGTAGCGCGCAAAGTGTTGCAGCTGCGGCCAGGGGGTCTGGGCCAGGAAGCGCTTGGGCATCAGGCGCTGCAGCTGCTGCGTGCAGTCGGCGACTGCATCGGGCGCGTTCTTGGTGTCCTTGATCTTGCGCGCCGCAGCGGCGTACTCGACGAGGATGACACCGGCCAGACGCGCCACTTCGTTGGCGATCAGGGTCAGGCGGCCCCGGCCCTCCTCCAGCCGCTTCTTGAAAGCGAAGGCATCGGCAGGCAGCGGGTCCAGCAGGAAGGCGCGGTCCAGCGCCACGTCGAGGATTTGCGTGCGCAGCTCTTCCATCGTGCCCAGGGGCATATAGGCCACCGCCATCTTCTGCAGGTCGGGGATATTCTTCTCGAGGTACTTGAGCGCGTCCTTGATCTGCAGCGCGAACAGGCGGCGCAGGCCACCGCGATGTTTGGCTGCTGCCACCTCGGGCTCGTCGAAGACCTCGATGCTCACGGCGTCGCTCTGGTCGATCAGCGCGGGAAAACCGATTAGCGTCTGGCCACCCTTGCGGATTTCCATGAGCTCGGGTAGCTCGCCGAAGGTCCAGGCGGTGTAGCGCTGCTCGGCCGGCACGGACGGTGCGGCCGGCGCGGGCTTGCCGCCTTTCGGCGACGCGGTCTCGGCCTGGGCGGGCGTGGCCGGCGCAGCGGCCTGGGGCGCCAGCTTGAGCCCGGCCAGGGCCTGGAACGCACCGCGCGCCTGCGCGCCCCACTCGGCCTTGAGCGCGCCGAGGTTGCGGCCCGTGCCCAGCTGGCGGCCGTGTTCGTCCACCACACGGAAGTTCATGAACAGGTGGGGCGGGAGCATGTCGAGCTTGAAGTCCGCTCGCTTCACATCCAGGCTGGTGATGTCGCGCACCTGCTTGAGCAGCGCGTCCGTCAGTCCGCCGCGGCCAAAGGCTTCGTCTGTACCCAGCACTTCGGCCAGCTTCGCGGCCGACTCCGGCAGCGGCACGAAGCGGCTGCGCGGGCGCTGGGGCAGGCTCTTGAGCAGGGCCTGGATTTTGTCCTTGAGCATGCCGGGCACCAGCCACTCGCAACGCTCCTCGCTGACCTGGTTGAGCACGAACAGCGGCACGGTGACGGTGATGCCGTCGCGCGGATCGCCCGGCTCGTGCAGGTAGCTGGCCACGCAGTCCACGCCCCCCAGACGCACGGTCTTGGGGAAGGCGCTGGTGGTGATGCCGGCGGCCTCGTGGCGCATGAGTTCCTCACGCGTGAGGCGCAGCAGGTCCGGGTTCTTCCTGCTTTCGTCGCGGTACCAACGCTCGCATTCGTAGCCACTGCAGATCTCGGCCGGCAACTGCTGGTCGTAGTAGGCGTAGATCAGCTCGTCGTCCACCAGCACATCCTGGCGGCGCGACTTGTGCTCCAGCTCCTCCACCTGGCGGATCAGCCTCTGGTTCGCGGCCAGGAAGGGCAGCTTCGTGTCCCACTCGCCCGCCAACAAGCCTTCGCGGATGAAGATCTCGCGTGCGGCCACCGGGTCCACCTTGCCGTAGTTCACGCGCCGGCCGCTGTAGACCACGATGCCGTAGAGCGTGGCGCGCTCCAGCGCTACCACCTCGGCGGCCTTCTTTTCCCAGTGCGGATCCAGCAGCTGCTTCTTGAGCAGGTGGCCCGCCACCTGCTCGATCCACTGCGGTTCGATGGCCGCGATGCCACGGCCAAACAGGCGCGTGGTCTCCACGAGCTCGGCCACCACGATCCAGCGGCCCGGCCGCTTGCTCAGGTGCGCGCCCGGGTGGCGGTGGAACTTGATGCCGCGCGCGCCCAGGTATTCGCCGGCGCTGGCCTCTTCTTCGAGCTTGCAGCCCACGTTGCCCAGCAGGCCGGCCAGCATGGACAGGTGCAGTTGCTCGTAACTAGCGGGGGTGCTGTTGATCTGCCACTTGTGTTCCGTGACCACGGTCAGCAGCTGGCTGTGGATGTCGCGCCATTCGCGCACGCGGCGGATGTTGACGAAGTTCTGCCGCAGCAGCTGTTCGTACTGGCGGTTGGACAGCTTGTGTTCGCCCACAACGCCCGGTGTTGTTCCTGATTTTCCGCCTCTGGCATCGTTGATCCACTTCCAGAGCTTGAGGTAGCCCGTGAACTCGCTCTTCTCGTCGTCGAACTTGGCGTGGGCCTGGTCGGCCTGGGCCTGGGCTTCCATGGGCCGGTCGCGCACGTCCTGCACGCTGAGGGCACTGGCGATGACCAGCACCTCGTCCAGTGCCCCCCGGGCCTTGGCTTCCAGGATCATGCGGCCCACGCGCGGGTCCAGCGGCAGCTTGGCAAGTTCGCGACCGATCGGCGTGAGCTCATTGCTCTCGTCCACCGCGCCGAGTTCGGCGAGCAGCTGGTAGCCATCGGCAATCGCCCGGCCCGACGGGGCTTCGAGGAAAGGAAAGTCTTCCACCATGCCCAGGTGGAGCGATTTCATGCGCAGGATGACGCCGGCCAGCGAGGAGCGCAGGATTTCCGGCGTGGTGAAACGCTCGCGGCCCGCAAAGTCCTTCTCGTCGTAGAGGCGGATACAGATGCCGTTGGCCACGCGGCCGCAACGGCCGGCGCGCTGGTTGGCCGCGGCCTGGCTCACGGGCTCGACCAGCAGCTGCTCCACCTTGCTACGGAAACTGTAGCGTTTGACGCGCGCCGTGCCCGCGTCGATGACGTAGCGGATGCCGGGCACGGTGAGCGAAGTCTCGGCTACGTTGGTGGCCAGCACGATGCGCCGGCCGCTGTGGCTGTCGAAGACGCGGTCCTGCTCGGCCTGGCTCAGGCGGGCGAACAGCGGCAGAACTTCTGCATGGCGCGTGATGGGGTTGTGGCTCAGGTGCTTGCGCAGATGGTCGGCGGCCTCGCGGATCTCGCGTTCGCCGGGCAGGAAGACCAGGATGTCGCCTTGCTGCCCCGGCTCGCGCCAGAGCTCGTCCACGCCTTCGGCAATCGCGTCGTTGAGGTCGTACTCGCGGCTTTCCTCGTAAGGGCGATAGCGCTGCTCGACCGGGTAGGTGCGGCCCGAGACCATGATGACCGGCGCCGGGCCCTTGGAGCTGGCGAAATGCTGGGCAAAGCGGTCGGCGTCGATGGTGGCCGAGGTAACGACGATCTTGAGGTCAGGCCGGCGCGGCAGGATTTGGCGCAGGTAACCCAGCAGGAAGTCGATGTTGAGGCTGCGCTCGTGCGCCTCGTCGATGATGATGGTGTCGTAGGCCTGCAGCAGCGGATCGGTCTGCGTCTCGGCCAGCAAGATGCCGTCGGTCATGAGCTTGACGGAGGCGTCTTTGCCCAGGCGGTCGTTGAAACGCACCTTGTAGCCCACCACCTCGCCCAGCGGCGTCTTGAGCTCCTCGGCGATGCGCTTGGCCACGCTGGAGGCAGCGATGCGCCGCGGCTGGGTGTGGCCGATGAGCCGGCCGCGCTGGCCCGCGGGGTAGTTGCACTTGCCACGCCCCAGGGCCAGGGCAATCTTGGGCAGCTGGGTGGTCTTGCCCGAGCCCGTCTCGCCGCAGACGATGATGACCTGGTGCGCCTGCAGGGCGGCCATGATCTCGTCGCGTTTGGCCGACACCGGCAGCGCTTCGGGAAACTCGATTTTCAGGGGGACGGAACTCAAGGGGCCAACTTCATGGAGAATCCGCAATTATCCCTGCCCAGCAAGCGCCCTCTATCTGCCCTCCAACCGATCCAGCATGTCCGCCGTCTTCAACTTCACCTTCGTGCCCTGGTTCCGTTCGGTGGCGCCCTACATCCACAAGTTCCGCAACCAGACCTTCGTGGTGGGCGTGTGTGGCGAGGCGATCGCGGCAGGCAAGCTGCCGCACCTGGCGCAGGATCTGGCGCTGATCCAGAGCATGGGCGTGAAGATCGTGCTGGTGCACGGCTTCCGTCCGCAGGTGAACGAGCAGCTCAAGGCCAAGGGCCATACTGCAAAGTACTCACACGGCATGCGCATCACCGACGAGGTGGCGCTGGACTGTGCGCAGGAGGCCGCGGGCCAGCTGCGCTACGAGATCGAGGCGGCCTTCAGCCAGGGCCTGCCCAACACGCCGATGGCCGGCGCCACGGTGCGCGTGCTGTCGGGCAACTTCATCACCGCGCGTCCGGTGGGTATCGTCGACGGGGTGGACTTCCAGCACTCGGGCCTGGTGCGCAAGGTGGATGTGGCCGGCATCAACCGCACGCTGGACATGGGCGCCATGGTGCTGCTCTCCCCCTTTGGCTTCTCGCCCACGGGCGAGGCCTTCAACCTGACCATGGAAGAGGTGGCCACGTCGGTGGCCACGGCCCTGCACGCCGACAAGCTGATCTTTGTGACCGAGATCCCGGGCATCCGCATCGACCCGACCCAGCCCGAGTCCGACGACAACCCCATCGACACCGAGCTGCCGCTGGCCGCGGCCGAGAAGATGCTGGCCACCCTGCCCGCCGCGGCCCTGCCCACGGACACGGCCTTCTACCTGCAGCACTGCGTCAAGGCCTGCAAGGGCGGCGTGGAGCGCAGCCACATCATCCCCTTTGCGGTGGACGGCGCGCTGCTGCTGGAGATCTATGTGCACGACGGCATCGGCACCATGGTGGTGGACGAAAAACTCGAAGAGCTGCGCGAGGCCACGGCCGACGACGTGGGTGGCATTCTGCAGCTGATCGAACCCTTCGAGAAGGACGGCACCCTGGTCAAGCGCAGCCGCACCGAGATCGAGCGCGACATCGGCAACTACACCATCGTCGAGCACGACGGGGTGATCTTCGCCTGCGCGGCGCTCTACCCCTACCCCGAGGCCAAGACGGCCGAGATGGCCGCGCTGACGGTCTCGCCCGAATCCCAGGGCCAGGGCGACGGCGAAAAGGTCCTCAAGCGCGTCGAGCAGCGCGCCAAGGCCATGGGCCTGGAAAGCATCTTCGTGCTGACCACACGCACCATGCACTGGTTCATCAAGCGCGGCTTCCAGAACGTCGATCCGGACTGGCTGCCCGAGGCGCGCAAACGCAAGTACAACTGGGACCGCAAGTCCCAGGTGCTGGTCAAGAAGCTCTGATCAGTCGGCGGCTGGTGCCGGCTCGCTGCTCGGCGCCACGCGCGGGATGCGCAGCTCGAACACCGAGCCCCGGCCCGGCTGGCTGCGCAGGCTGATCTGGCCGCCCAGCACGCGCGTCACGGCGTTGAACACGATGTGCAGGCCCAGGCCCGTGCCGCCCTGCCCGAGACGGGTGGTGAAGAAGGGCTCGAAGACCTTCTTCTGCAGCGCCTCCGGAATCCCCCGGCCGTTGTCGGCCACGCTGAACAGGATCTGCTCGCTCTCGGCCGCCTCAGCGCTGATGGTGATGATGCCGCCCTCGCGGCCGTCGAAGGCGTGCATGACGGCGTTGCCGATCAGATTGGTCAGCACCTGGCCGAGCGCGCCGGGGTAGCTGTCCAGCACCAGTGCCTCGGGCACCTGCAGCTCGATGCGGCACGGCGTGCCGCGCAATGTGGGCTGCAGGGTCAGCAGCACCTCGTCGACCACTTCGCGCAGCGCGAAGCGGCGGCGCTGCGAGCTGGTCTGGTCCACCGCCACCTGCTTGAAACTGCTCACCAGCGCGGCGGCGCGCTGCATGTTGCGCAGGCTGATCGAACAGGCCATCTCCACCGCCTCGGCGAAGCCCTGCAGATCCGAGTAGCGCATCGCATCACGCGGCACGGCGCGGAAGGCCCGCAGCCGTTCGCCCAGCGTGGTGATCGCCATGACACCGTTGCCGATGGGCGTGTTGAGCTCATGGGCCACACCGGCCACCAGATTGCCGAGCGCGGCGAGCTTCTCCGACTCGACCAGCTGCTCCTGGGCACGCTGCAGGTTGAGCACGGTGCTCTCGAGGCGCTGGTTGGCCAGGCGCAGCTCTTCCGTACGCGTCTCCACCCGCTGCTCCAGCTCCGCGTTGAGCTGCTGCAGCTCGCGCTCGATGCGACGCTGCTCGGTGATGTCCACCGTCATCATCAGCACCAGGCGCTCGTCACCGATCTCGGTGATCAGCGCCGAGAGCCGGCACAGCAGGGAGTGGCCCTGCCCGTCCAGGCACCAGGTCTCGAAACCATGGACCCGGCCATCGGCCTCCAGCAACTGCAGAAAACGCAGGCGATCGGCCGGTTCGGCCCAGATGCCGAACTCCTGACCGTTGCGGCCCATCACCTCGGCGCGGCTGCGCCGGTAGAGCTGCTCCCAGGCGCGGTTGACGTTGATCACCCGGTAACCCTGGCGCATATCGGACACCGACATGGGCGCGGGCGAGGCGTGGAAGATGGTCTCAAGCTTGAGTTCGTTGTCCCGCAGGGCCTGCTCGGCCCGCTGCCGCTGCGTGATGTCCATGTCCATGCAGACGAAGAGGGACTGCCCCGCCTCGCCCGGGATGGCAAAGGTGCTGGCCAGGATGCGGATGGGCGTGCCGTCGGCGCGCTGCATGGCGAACTCGACCGGCCCCACGGGCTGGCCCGTGCGTTCGATCTCCTGCAGTGTGCGCACGAAGTCGACCGCCTGCGCCTGGCTCTGGTAGAAATTCAGCGTGCCGTCGGTGATGTTGTGTCCCACGGCCTGCTCGGCTGTGATGCCGTACATCTCGGCCGAGGCGGGGTTCCAGTACAGCACGGTGCCTTCGCGGTCGTACCACTGGATGGCCACCGAGGGCGTGTGTTCCAGCGTGGCCTTGAGGCGGGCCTCGCTGCGCGTGAGCGCCTTCTCGCGCGCGTCGATCACCCGGGTCATGCCATCGAGCTCGGCGGCGAGCTGCCGGAATTCGGCCATACGGCCCACGTCCTCGTCGCCTTGGGCCGGTGCACCGCGGGCGATGCGGTTGGCCTTGTGCGTGAGCACCCGGAAGGGGCGGCTCAGTCGCGCCGCCCAGACCGGCGCCAGTGCCAGGCTGATCAGCAGCGAGCCGCCATAGCCCAGCACCACGAGCAGCACGGTGAGGCGGTAGGTGTAGAGCGACATGCCGGAGGGCAGCGCTGCGATGATGACCCAGCCCAGCTTGGGCGAGACCACGCCGTCGACCAGCAGGCGGTGGCCCAGCACGTCCACATGGGGCGGCGGTGCACGGCCCTGCGAAATGGCCTGGAAGGCCGGGTAACCACCAAAATCGGTCACGGGCAGGGGCTGCGGATGCGAGCTGGCCAGGCGCCTGCCGCGCCGGTCCAGCATCAGCACGCTGGCCTCTCCGGTGTAGCCGATGGTCTTGAGGATGTTGAGCAGGCGGTCCCGCGAGAGCTCGCCGATCACCATGCGCGGGCCCACCACCATGGCCACGCCCACACTCATCTGCCCGCTCAGCACGGAGAGGTAGGTATCGCTCCACAAGGGCGGGGGCGGGGGCGCATCGGGCCGCTGCAGCGCGCGCTGCGCACGGTAGAGGCGGTTGGCCGACAGGTCCAGCCCACGCAGCGCCATGCCGTGGGCCACGACACGCCGGTCCGGCAGGCCATAGGCTTCCACGCGACCATCCGGGCCGACCAGCGTGAGCGAATCGAAGGTCCTGCCCGAGCCGACGATGGCGTCCAGCAGGAACTGCAGTTCGGCCGGCGAACGCCGTGCCTGGAGGGCATGCAGCAGGGGCTCGATCTGCTGTTCCACCGATTCGACGGTGCGGTCGAGCAGGCGGCTGGTCTCCTGCGCGGTGGCACGGGCCTGTTCACGCGCACGCTGCTCCACCTGCGGCAGGCGCAGCAGCAGGATCAGGGTGGCCACGATGGTGAAGCTCAGCAGCGCGGCCGAAGCGAGCAGCAGGGCCAGGGAGGTCCGCAGGCTGATGGTGCGCATGGCGGCGGACTCAGTTGACGGCCACGAAGCGGCCGTCCCTGACGATGGTGATGTAGTTGCGCCGCTGCACGTCGCCGTAGAGGTCGAAGTTCCAGCGCTCCTGCAGCCCCTCGTAAGGGCCGGCCTGCAACAGGGCCTGCTTGACGCTCTGGTCGGGGCGCTGCTGGCGCAGGGCCTGGATCAGCGCCTGGGTCGCGTCGTAGGCAGCAACGCTGGCAAAGCCCGGCTCCTGCGCGAAGCGTTCGCGGTAGGTGCGCAGGAAGGCCAGGTAGCGCGGCGTCGCCAGCTCGCGGTTGAAAAGCTGGATGGACGACATGCCCTCCACCTCCCGCCCGCCGAGCTCCAGCAACTGCTCGGTGGCCGACCAGGTGACGCCCAGCGCGGGCAGGCGCCAGCCGGCCTGGCGCACCAGCAGCAGCAGGCGCACCGTGTCGACTGCGTTGGCCACGTAGATGATGGCGTCGGCCTCTCGCGCCCGCAGCTGGCGCACCGCCTGCGGGTAGCTGTCGGGCTGGCCCGAGCTGAAGGGCACGGCCTGCACCAGCTGTCCGCCGTGGCTGCCGATGGCCTCGCGGTAGCCGGACAGCCAGTCCTCGCTGTAGATGCTGTTGCGCGTGTCGTAGAGCGCCAGCACGCGCCGCCAGCCACGGCTGGCGTGGTAGTGCGCCGCCTGGCGGGCGTTGTGCTGCGTCGAGGTCAGCGCCATGAACAGGGTGTCGTCACGCCCCAGCAGGCGGCTGGCCGAGACGGTGGGACTGATGAGCACGAGGTTGGATCGAGCGCTGGCAGGCAGCACGGCTTCGGCCATGGCGCTGGTCATGGGGCCGATGATGGCGACCACGCGGTCGCGCTCGAAAGCCGCGAGCGCGGCGCGCGCCTGCTCCGGGTCCTGTGCATCATCGCGCGGCAGCAGCTCGAGCTGGCGCCCCTGGACACCGCCTTCCGCATTGGACTGCTCGACCGCCAGCTGGGCCCCGGCGCGTGCGGCCTCACCCAGGTCGGCCACGCTGCCGCTGAGCCCGGCCAGCAGACCGATGCGCAAGGTAGGCTCGGGGGCGCAGGCACTCAGCAGCGGCGCCAGCGCCGCGCCCAGCACGAGGTGCCGGCGCAGCGGACGCAGGACACGCGCCTGCGGCATCAGCAACGGCCCCCGCAGGCGGTCAGCCAGGCCAGCAGCTCATCGATAGGCATGGGCCTGGCGTAGAGATAGCCCTGGGCCTCGTGGCAGCCCAGGCCACGCAGGTAGTCGGCCTGCTCGCGTGTCTCCACGCCCTCGGCCAGCACGCTCAGACCCAGTTGCTGGCCGAGCGGAATCACCAGCTCGGCGATACGCGCGCCGCGGGTCTGGGTGTTGAGCACCTGCACAAAGGAGCGGTCGATCTTGAGGCGGTCCACCGGTAAGCGGTCCAGATAGGCCAGCGAAGAGTAGCCGGTGCCGAAGTCGTCGATTGCGATGCTGACCTCGCGCTCGCGGATGCGCTGCAGCAGCGACTCAACCTGGTCCGAGCCCATGATGGCCACCGATTCGGTGATCTCCAGTTCCAGCCGTCCGGCGCTGCCCGGCGCCCGGGCCAGGGCCGCTTCAAGGTCGGCCACGAAATCCGGGTGCGAGAACTGCTGGGCCGAGACATTGACCGACATGCGCAGCCCCTCATGCCCCTCGCCACGCAGCGTCTGCAAGGCACGCAGCGCGTCGCGCAGCACCCAGGCGCCGAGTTCGATGATCAGCCCCGAGCTTTCGGCGATCGGCAGGAAACGGTCGGGTGGGATGTAGCGGCCATCCTCGGCGCGCCAGCGCAGCAGGGCTTCGACGCCGGTGACACGGCCCGTGTCCAGCGCCACCTGGGGCTGGTAGACCAGGAACAGGCGCTCGCGCTGGAAAGCGTTGCGCAGGGCGTGCAGCAGGCGGGTGTGTTCGCGCGTCTCCCGCGCCGAGGACAGGGTGTACCAGGCATCCTGGCCATGGCCGCCCATCTTGGCCCGCTTGAGCGCGATCCAGGCCTCCTTGAGCAGGTCCGCACCCGTCACCCCCTGGGCCTCGCGCAGGCGGACCGCACCGATGGACACGCTGACCACGTGCTGCGCATCGTCGAAGACAAAGCTCTGATCAAACAGGCGGCGCAGGGCCGCCGGCTGCACCACCGACTCGTCCCCCCAGACCGCGAAGGTGTCATTGCTCACGCGGGCCAGCACCACGGGGGACGGCAGGGCGCGCTGCAGACGCTGGGCCGCGATCTGCAACAGGCGGTCGCCGTAGGCATGACCGAAAATGTCGTTGATGCCCGAGAACTGGTCGATATCGACCAGCGCGAGCACGGTGGCCTCCATGGCAGCCGCGTCGCCACGGCCCTCCTCCAGCTGCTGGACCAGGGCCGTGCGGTTGTGCAGGCCGGTGAGCGCGTCGCGGTAGGCGGCATGGTGCAGACGGTCGAGCAGGCGCAGGTTCTGCCACTCCAGGGTCATGTGGGTGCAGAAGACGTCGAGCATGTGCAGGTCCACGTCCTGCATGCGGACCGGTGGCAGATGCACGAAGGCCGCCATCTCGCCCCCCTGCTCGTGCCGCAGGTACAAGGCCATGCCCTCCGCGCCGGCTAGGCAGCGGCGCGCCTGCAGGCAGCGCTCCAGCTGTTCGCGCACCGGTGCGCCCGTCGCCGCGGGCAGGCCCGTACCGCCCGCGACCTCGGGATAGCGCCCGGCGGCGGCCAGCAGCCGAAGGGGCGCGTCGATCCCCGCGCGCTCGACCAGGAAGCCGTCGGGCGGCGCACCGAAATAGGCCGCCAGCATGAGCAGCAGGTCGGTGGCATCAGGCACGCGCCCCTCGCCCGCATAGGACTTGATCCGGCGCCCGCTGTCGATGATCTTCTGCAGGCTCTCGCGGGCCTGATGCGCCTGGCAGAGCTGGGCGTAGGTGCGTAGCGCGACGGACAGCGCCGCGTAGAGCTTGGTCTGGGTCAGCTCGCTCTTGGCCTTGTAGTCGTTGATCTCGTAGCGGCGGATGGTGTCGATCTCCGGGGCATAGCCCGGCTGGCCGGTACGCAGGATGATGCGGGTGCAGGCCAGCCCCAGCTCGCCCCGGATGCGGGCGATGATGTCCAGGCCCGCAGTGGGCGTCTCCATGACCACGTCGAGCAGCACCACGGCGATGTCGGGCTCCACGGCCAGCAGACGCAGGGCCTCGGCGCTGCTGTGCGCGTGCAACAGCTCCAGCGGCCGGTCGGCCACCTGGAGGTGGGCCAGCGCAAAGCCCGTGGCCTGATGCACCTCGGGGTCGTCATCCACCACCAGGATGCGCCACGGCGGCGACCCGCTCATGGGCGACGCGGGCTCTTCGCGGAAGATGACCTGGGCGTTGAGGGCACTCATGCTGGTTGAGCCGGTGGGCGGGAAGATCCGGCCCTATGCTACGCCAGTGCCGCGCCACAGCCATCCGCGGTCGGGCAGGAAAGCCGGGAAACGTGAACTATTCCCCCAGTCACGCGCGGCTCAGCGTGAGCTGCGGCGACGCCTCGCGCTCGAGCCGGAACACCGACACGGCCTGCACCAGCTCCTGCGCCTGGGTCCGCAGACTGCTGGCCGCGGCGGCCATCTGCTCCACCAGCGCCGCGTTCTGCTGCGTGGCCTGGTCCATCTGCGTCACGGCCTCGCCAATCTGCGCCACCCCTTGGCTCTGCTCGGTGCTGGCCGAGCTGATCTCGCCCATGATGTCGGTCACGCGCCGGATGCTGCTGACCACCTCGTCCATGGTGCTGCCTGCCTGCCCCACCTGTGCGTTGCCCTGCTCCACGCGTCCTGCACTGTCCGAGATGAGGCGCTTGATCTCCTTGGCCGCCTCGGCGCTGCGGCTGGCCAGGGTACGCACCTCGCCGGCCACCACGGCAAAGCCGCGCCCCTGCTCTCCGGCGCGCGCCGCTTCCACCGCGGCGTTGAGGGCCAGGATGTTGGTCTGGAAGGCGATGCCGTCAATGACGTTGATGATATCGGCGATCTTCTTGCTGCTCTCGTTGATGCCATGCATGGTCGTGACCACCTCGGAGACGACGCTGCCACCCTGCACGGCCACCGCGCTCGCGCTCTGGGCTAGCTGGTCGGCCTGGCGCGCGTTGTCGGCGTTCTGACGCACCGTGGACGACAGCTCTTCCATGCTGGCGGCGGTCTGCTGCAGCGCGCTGGCCTGGCTCTCGGTGCGTGAGCTCAGATCCAGATTGCCCTGGGCGATCTCGGCGCTGGCGGTGGACACGGAATCGGAGCTCTGGCGCACGCGGGTCACCACGTCGACCAGGGCCACGCGCATGGTCTCGAGCGAACGCAGCAGATCCGCCAGTTCGTCGCGTCCCCGCGCCTCGATCGCCAGGGCCAGGTTGCCGCGCGCGATCTCCTCCGTATGGGCCACGGCCTGCGCGATCGGGCGCACCAGCGAGCGCGTGAGCCAGACCAGCAGGGCGACGCTCACGGCGCAGACCAGCACCACCAGCACGATGCTCACCACCACCGCCTGCTCGCCCTGCGCGCGGGCCTCGGCAGCGATGGCCTTGGCATCCTCGGCGATCTGCCGGCTGGCCTCGTCGAGCAAACGCGAAGGCGCGCGGTCCATGCCGCTGACCGCTTTGTCGCCAGCGGTGTGGTTGAAGCCTGCGGACCTGTAGGCCTCCAGTCCCAGGCGGTAACCGGCGCCCATCTTCTGGTGCTCCTGCAGGAACTGCTCCACCAGACCGCGCGCCTTGCCCGCCGGCAGACTGTCCAGCAGCTCACGCCCGAGCTGGCCCACGTCCTGTTCGGTCTTGCTGAAGCTGCTCCAGTAGCGCTCGAGCTGCTTCTCATCCGCGCCGCGCAGCAGCACGTTCTTCCATTCCTGCACCTGGGTCTTGAAGGTGCTCAGCATGGCGGCCGACAACCGCTCCTGCTGGTTGGCCGCTGCGACCTGCACCTCGAAAACCTGCAGCGAACGCTGCAAGCGGTAGATGCCAAAGAAACTCGCGGCCAGCAACAGGCCGATGAGCACCGCCATCGTGAGCGGGAGCCGAACACTGATCTTCATGTCTCTCCTCTCGCCGGCGTCTGGCGCCGATCTGGCACGGTTCCGTGCCGCCCCTCCCTGAACCTCGCGACCCGCATCTCGCCAGCCGTGCGAATGCCGTCGCCGTTTGATTATTGACGGCGCGGTGCGCCAGCGGCAAGGAAATACTCCAGCGCGTCTGGGGAGATGAGGAATGCTGCACACCTGTGACGCAGGTGTGTGGCGCCATGCACCACCATGGAACGCGCGGGGTCGCCGTCGTCTAGGACAAAACCGGCCGCTAGCCCAGCGCCGCGAGGCGCTTGGCCTGCCGTGCGACCAGGCGCGCGATGTCGCCCACATCCTGTGCGGTGAGCTTCGGGCCAGGTTTGCGCACGGCCTCGCTGGCGATGACGCCGCGTTTCATCAGGATGTGCTTGCGCACGGCCAGGCCGATGTTGGCCTGCTGCTCATAGCGCGCCAGCGGCAGATAGGCATCGAAGAGGTCATGGGCGCGCTCCACGTCGCCGCGCCGGTGGGCGGCGCAGACGTCCACCATCATCTCGGGATAGGCAAAGCCGGTCATGGCGCCGTCCGCGCCGCGCGTGAGCTCTTCGGGCAGGAACAGGCCGCCGCCATTGCCCGTGAGGATGGAAACACGCTGCACCTCGCCCTTGTCGCTGGCCGCGCGCAGGGCGCTGAGCTTGGCCAGGCCGGGACAGTCCTCGTGCTTGAGCATCACGCAATTCGGGGAGTTCTTCAGGATCCTGAGGATGACGCCGGTGGACATCTGCACGCCCGTGGCCACGGGATGATCCTGCAGCACCCAGGGCACATCGGGACCCAGGGTCTCGTTGACCATGTCGAAGTAGGCCGTGATCTGGTCGTCGGTACGCACGGTGGACGGCGGCGCCACCATGACGCCCGCTGCGCCCAGGTCCATGACGCTCTGCGTGAGTTCTTTCATGGGCGCAAAGCCAGGAGCCGAAGCACCCACGACCACCGGCACCCGCCCGTTCACGCGCGCCAACACCTGTCTGACGAAGCTGCGTGACTCCTCCATCGTGAGCTTGGGCGCCTCGCCCATGATGCCCAGCACAGTCAGGCCGGTAACGCCCTTGTCCAGACAGAAGTCCACCATGCGGTCGGTGCTGGCCAGGTCCAGCGCGCCGCTGTCGGTGAAGGGGGTGACGGTGATGAGATAGACGCCCTGGGCGTCGCGATCGAGTGTGTTGCGCATGGAGGCTCCTGGATGCCAAGCATAGCGCGGCGCGCGATGAGAAACGGCACCCGTGGGTGCCGTTATCGTGCAGCGATCAAGACATCAGAAGCTTTCCCAGTCACCGTCGTCACCCGACTTGGGCACGGATTTGGACACGGGCTGGGATACTGCGGGGGCAGCGGCCCGGGGTGCGGCCGGCGCACGGGTCAGAGCCCGGGGTGCGGCGGCCGGCGCAGGCCGGGATGGCGCTGGCGCTGGCGCTGGCGCGGCCGACACCGTGGCAGCGGGACGCGGCGCCGGAGCGGCTACCGTCGCCTGGGCATCGAGACGAAACACCGCCACGGCCTGCACCAGCTCCTGTGCCTGGCTGCGCAGGCTGCTGGCCGCCGCCGCCATCTCCTCCACCAGCGCGGCGTTCTGCTGTGTGGCCTGGTCCATGTTCGTCACCGCCTCACCGATCTGCGCCACGCCCTGGCTCTGCTCGGTGCTGGCCGCGCTGATCTCACCCATGATGTCGGTCACGCGCCGGATGCTCGCCACCACCTCTTCCATGGTGTGTCCGGCCTGGTCGACCAGCGCCGTGCCCTGCTCGACCCGGCCCACGCTGTCGGTGATCAGGGTCTTGATCTCCTTGGCCGCCTCGGCGCTGCGACCGGCCAGACTGCGCACTTCGCTGGCCACCACGGCGAAACCGCGGCCTTGTTCACCCGCCCGGGCCGCTTCCACCGCTGCATTGAGCGCCAGGATGTTGGTCTGGAAGGCGATGCCGTCGATCACGCTGATGATGTCGGCGATCTTGCGCGAGCTCTCGTTGATGCCCCGCATGGTGTCGACCACCTGGGCCACCACCTCGCCGCCCTGCACGGCCACCGTCGAGGCGCTCTGCGCCAGCTGGTTGGCCTGGCGCGCGTTGTCGGCGTTCTGCTTCACGGTGGATCCCAGTTCTTCCATGGACGCTGCGGTCTCTTCCAGCGCGCTGGCCTGACTTTCGGTGCGTGCGCTCAGGTCCTGGTTGCCCTGCGCGATCTCAGCGCTGGCGGTCGAGACGGACTCGGAGCCCTGCCGTACGCGACCCACGATCTGCACCAGGTTGTGTTGCATGGCCCCCAGGGCCTGCAGCACACTGGCCACCTCGTCCTTGCCACGCACCTGCACGCGGCGGGTCAGGTCGCCCTAGGCCACGGCCTCGGACAGACTCACCGCCTCGCTCAGCGAACGGGAGACACCACGGATCAGGGCCAGACCGAGCGCCCAGGCGAAGACCACGCCCACCACGATGGCCACGATGGAAAGCGTCAGGATGGTCTGGTAACGCGCGACGGAGTTGTCGAATTCCTGTTTCGCGACATCCAGCTGCAGCTTGATCAGTGCCTGCGAGGCGGCGCTGGCCTTGTCATAGAGCACGGGCAGCGCGTCCTGTACCAGGGAAGCGAGCTGGGGAATATCGTCGGCACGCATGGCGGCAATGGAGGGGCGCAGGCCTTCGCTGACGTAGCGACCGCGGACCGTCGCGAATTCCTTGGCAAGCTTGGCCTCCTCCTCAGTATGAGAGGTGGCCATGAAGGCTTCCCAGAGCTTGGTAATGGCTGCGATATTGGCTTCGATCTTCGCGCTGTTGACCTTGACGGCTTCGGCCCCCGGCGACATCAGCGTGATCAGCGCCAGCATGCGGTTCTGCTGCATCATGGAGTCGATCTGTGCCAGCTGCGCCGCGGGCACGGAGCGGTCTTCATAGACCGTCTTGAGGGCGGCATTCGACTTGCTGATGCCATACAGGCCAATGGCGCCGATCGCGATGAGCAGGCCCGAGAGCACGGCCAGCAGAATCAGCAGACGGGTGGAGATTTTCAGTTGGTTCATAGTGGCTACATGGTAAGGCCGGCCAGGCGGAGGGCCCGGCCCCGCGGCGTCCCCCGGGACGCGCGCCCATTATTCACGCCCAGCCAGGGAATCCGTCAAGCCAGAAGAACGGCAGGAGGCCCGCAGGCTACAGCTTGAAGACCGCCACGGCCTGGACCAGGTCCTGCGCCTGATTGCGCAAGCTACCCGCAGCAGCGGCCATCTCTTCCACCAGCGCGGCGTTCTGCTGCGTCGCCTGGTCCATCTGGGTCACGGCCTCACCCACCTGGGCCACGCCGGCGCTCTGCTCCGAACTGGCGGCACTGATCTCGCCCATGATGTCGGTCACGCGGCGGATGCTGGCCACGACCTCGTTCATGGTGCTGCCAGCGCGGTCCACGAGGGACGTGCCCTGATCGACGCGCTCCACGCTGTCGTTGATCAGGGTCTTGATTTCCTTGGCCGCCTCGGCGCTGCGACCGGCCAGGCTGCGCACCTCACCGGCGACCACCGCGAAACCGCGGCCCTGTTCACCGGCGCGCGCGGCCTCCACCGCGGCGTTGAGCGCCAGGATGTTGGTCTGGAAGGCGATGCCGTCGATGACGTTGATGATGTCGGCAATCTTCTTGCTGCTGTCACTGATGCCACGCATGGTGTCGACCACCTGGCTCACGACTTCACCGCCCTGCACGGCCACGGTGCTCGCGCTCTGCGCGAGCTGGTTGGCCTGACGCGCGTTGTCGGCGTTCTGCTTGACGGTCGAGCCCAGTTCTTCCATGGACGCGGCGGTCTGTTCCAGCGCGCTGGCCTGGCTTTCGGTACGCGCGCTCAGGTCCTGGTTGCCCTGCGCGATCTCAGCGCTGGCGGTCGACACGGCCTCGCTGCCCTGACGGACCTGGCCGACGATGCGGGCCAGATTGCCCTGCATGGTCGCCAGCGCCTGCAGCAACTGAGCTGCCTCGTCACGCCCCCGGGCTTCGATGCCCTGCGACAGGTCGCCATCGGAAATATGCTGGGCGCTGTCCACGGCCGCCTGAATCGGTTGCACGATGGAGCGGGCCAGCAGATAAGAGAACACGGCCCCCAACGCCACCGCGATCACACCGCCCGCAATGAGCAACTTGCGGCCCAGGGAGGCGCTCTCGTCCGCTGCAGCCAGGGCCTGGTCGTAGATGAACTGCTGGCGCTTCTCCAGTGCGGCAATCGAGGCCAGATAGGCCTCGGACAGCGGCAGGAGTTCCTTCTCCAGCGCGGCCGTCACATCCTCGCCGGCCGCCTTGCGCTTCATGATGTTGGCGCGCGGCGTGCGGTAGGCCTCACGTGCCTGGTCGATCTTGGCCAGCAGTTCCTTGCCTTCCTTGGAATCCACCAGTTCATGCATGCGCTTGCGCGCGGCCACTGTGACCTCGGAGGTCTTGTCCATCTCGGTCTGCCACATCTTGATGCGGCTGGTATCGCTGTCCAGCAGTGCGGCCTTGGTGCGCACCCAGTTCAGGTCGATGGTCTGGCGCCAGGTCACGGCGAGCTGGAGCTTCTCGTTGTCGTAAGTGCCCAGCGCGCGTGCGGTGTCGGCCAGGGACTGCAGGCGCCAGTAGCCCAGGCCCACGCAGAGCACGAGGATCAGCAGGATGGCCCCGAAGGCGAGTCCGAGGCGGGCGGCAATCTTGAGGTCGCGAATGGCAGGCATGGCGAAGTTCTCTGGTCTCTGCATGCACACGCCGCCCCCGGACTGGAAGCCGCCGATGCGCAGCCGGTCCAGAATAGCAGTTTTCCCCAGTGTTTCGTAGGGAAAAAGGCGTGGAATGGCCCCTCTTATCGCCCGCAAGTTGGGGCGTGTTTTACCGACGGGTGGGGCGACGCGCCAGGGTCAGCCAGAGCCCGACGAGGGCAAAGGCCAGGAACCAGAGGAAGGACCAGTTGGCGATGGTGCCGCCCAGGAGGGTCCAGTCGATCGCGGTGCAGTCGCCCGAGCCCTTGAAGATCATGGGGATGGCGCGCTGCAGAGGGAAGTTTTCGATCATGCCGTAGAAGTCGCGGCCGCAGGTGGCGATCTCGGGCGGGTACCACTGCAGCCAGCTCTGGCGCGCGGCAACGAAAGCACCGAAGGCCGCGATCAGCAGCGTGAGGCCGCCGAGCCAGCGGTGGCTGCGCGGGCCCGGCAGGGCCGCGGCGATGGCCGCCACCACGGCCAGGGCGATCATGGCGTAGCGCTGCACGATGCACATGGGACAGGGCTCCAGGCCCACCACGTGCTGCAGATAGAGACCGAAGCCCAGCAGCCCCAGGCAGGCCAGGCAGATCAGGACATAGACACGACGCGAGGTCAGGCGGGCAAAGAGTTCAGGCAGCAGCGACAAGATCCGGTTTTCCTTCTACGAAGACGCGGGCCTTGCGGGGTGTCACCACCAGCAGCTCGCCCTCTGTCAATCCGAGTTCACGGTATTGTGACGCAGGAATCTGCACCTCAATGACCGCTTGCTCGGCTGCTTGAGTCTTGTCGACAGGAATAAGTTCCAGGCGCGCGATCGGGCCGACCACGATGGCGCGGCTCAGGTGCGCTGCGATGCCCGTGGCACCTGTTGCATACCGCTGCACTTCGAAGTCGTGCGGGCGCACATAGGCGTATGCCTTGGCGTCGTCTGCATCCGCATGCTCAGGGGTCTCGATGCGCACGCCCTGGTGCGCGCTGCCGATCAGCACCTCGCCCTGCTCCACGCGGCCGTGGAACAGGTTCACATCGCCCAGGAAACCGTAGACGAAGGGGCTGGCCGGCTGGTCCCAGACCTGCTGGGGCGTGCCGATCTGCTCGATGTTGCCGCGGTTCATGAGCACCACACGGTCGGCCACTTCCAACGCTTCTTCCTGGTCGTGGGTGACGAAGATGCTGGTCACATGCAGCTCGTCGTGCAGGCGGCGCAGCCAGCGGCGCAGTTCCTTGCGCACCTTGGCGTCCAGCGCACCGAAAGGCTCGTCCAGCAGCAGCACCTTGGGCTCCACGGCCAGCGCACGCGCCAGGGCGATACGCTGGCGCTGCCCGCCCGAGAGCTGCGAGGGATAACGGTCGGCCAGCCAGTCCAGCTGCACGAGGTTGAGCAGCTCGTGCACCTTGGCCTTGATCTGCGCTTCGCTCGGGCGTTGGGCACGCGGCTTCATGCGCAGGCCGAAGGCCACGTTGTCGAACACGGTCATGTGGCGGAACAGCGCGTAGTGTTGGAACACAAAACCCACGTTGCGCTCGCGCACATGCACCTCGGTCGTGTCCTCGCCGCTGAAGAGGATGGCGCCCTGGTCGGGCGTCTCCAGGCCGGCGATGATGCGCAGCAGCGTGGTCTTGCCGCAGCCCGACGGGCCAAGCAGCGCGACGAGTTCACCGGACTGGATGTCCAGGCTGACGTCGTTCAGGGCCTGGAAGTCGCCGAACTGTTTGCTGATGTTGCGGATTTCAATGCTCATGATGGACTTTCTCAGGAAACGGCCACGGGGCTGGCGGCAGGTGCGGCACGCGCATTCGGGTTCTCGGGCGGCAGCTCGGCCGCAGCCTTGAGCTCACGCTCGTGGCGCCACTCGACGACGGACTTGATGACCAGGGTGACCAGCGCCAGCAGGGCCAGCAGCGAGGCCACGGCAAAGGCCGCCACGGACTGGTACTCGTTGTAGAGCACCTCCACGTGCAGGGGCATGGTGTTGGTCTGGCCGCGGATGTGGCCCGAGACCACGGACACCGCGCCGAACTCGCCCATGGCGCGCGCATTGCAGAGGATGACGCCGTAGATCAGGCCCCACTTGATGTTGGGCAGGGTCACGTGCCAGAAGGTCTGCCAACCGGTGGCGCCGAGCACGATGGCGGCCTGCTCTTCCTCGTTGCCCTGGGCCTGCATCAGCGGGATGAGTTCACGCGCGATGAAGGGGAAGGTCACGAAGACGGTCGCCAGGATGATGCCCGGCACGGCAAAGATGATCTTGATGTCGTGCGCCGCCAGCCAGGGGCCGAGCCAGCCCTGCGCGCCGAAGACCAGCACGTAGATCAGGCCGGCCACCACGGGCGAGACCGAGAACGGCAGATCCACCAGCGTGGTCAGGAAGGCCTTGCCGCGGAACTCGTACTTGGCAATGGCCCAGGCCGCGGCCACGCCGAAGATCAGATTCAGCGGCACGGCGATGGCAGCCGTGATCAGCGTCAGGCGGATGGCGGCCCAGGCGTCGGGCTCCTTCAGTGCTTCCCAATAGGCGTCCCATCCTTTGCGCAGGGCCTCGGTGAACACCGCAGCGAGCGGCAGCACCAGGAAGAGGAACATGAAGACCAGCGCGATGCTGATCAGGATGGTGCGTACCCAGGCCGGCTCGGTGGTGCCGGCGCGGGCGTTGCGGACGGGTTGCTGGCTCATGTTCAGGCTCCCGAACGCTTGCGCTGCCAGGCCTGCAGGCCATTGATGATGAGCAGCAGGATGAAGGAGAACAGCAGCAGCACCGTGGCCACGGCGGTGGCACCCGCGTAGTCGTACTGTTCCAGCTTGCCGATGATGATCAGCGGCGTGATCTCGGACACCATGGGCATATTGCCCGCGATGAAGATGACCGAGCCGTATTCACCGATGGCACGGGCGAAGGCCATGGCAAAGCCTGTGAGCAGCGCCGGCGCGATGGAGGGCAGGATCACGTGGCGGAAGATCTGCCAGCGTGTGGCGCCCAGGCTGGTGGCCGCCTCTTCCAGCTCCTTCTCCGTGTCTTCGAGCACCGGCTGCACCGTGCGCACCACAAAAGGCAGGCCGATGAAGATCAGCGCGATCACCACCCCGTTGGGGTTGAAGGCCAGCTGGATGCCATAGGGCTCGAAGAACTGCCCGACCCAACCATTGCCGGCCAGCAGCGCCGTGAGCGAGATGCCGGCCACGGCCGTAGGCAGCGCAAACGGCAGGTCCACCAGCGCGTCGACGATCTTCTTGCCGGGGAATTTGTAGCGCACCAGCACCCAGGCCACCAGCAGGCCGAAGAACACATTGACCAGCGCCGCAATGAGCGAGGCGCCAAAGGTCAGGCGGTAGGAAGCCAGCACACGCGGCGAGGAGACCGCCGCCCAGAACTGCTCCCAGCTCAGCGTGAAGGTCTTGAAGACCAGGGCCGAGAGCGGGATCAGCACGATCAGGCTCAGGTACAGGAGGGTGTAACCCAGCGTGATGTTGAAGCCGGGCAGCACGCGCCGCTGGGCCCGCTTCTGGGGCGCTGCGGCCGCCGGCAGCGGCAGCGAAGAAATGGCAGTACTCATGGTTTCTTTTCGTGGGCCACCGCGGAACCGGCTTGGCCGGGCCGCTGGTGGCGCCCCCTTGAGGGGGAGACGCCGAAGGCGTTTCGGGGGTGGTTCATTTCACGGTGTAGAGCTGGTCGAACTTGCCGCCGTCGTTGAAGTGCACCTTCTGTGCCTCACCCAGCGAACCGAAGTAGTCCTGCACGGTGAAGAACTTGATGGGCTTGAAGGCCGCGGCGTACTTCTTCAGCACGGCTTCGTTGCGCGGCCGGATGTTGTGCTTGGCGGCGATTTCCTGGCCCTCAGGGCTGTAGAGGAAGTCGAGGTAGGCCTTGGCCTCGGCGGCTGTGCCCTTCTTGGCCACGGTGCGCTCGACGATGGCCACCGGGTTCTCAGTCACGATGGAAGCGCTGGGATGCACGGCATCGACCTTGCCGGCGCCGAACTCGTTGTTCACCGACACGACTTCCGATTCGAAGGTGATCAGCACATCGCCGATATTGCGCTGCAGGAAGACGCCCGTGGCGTCACGCCCACCGCGCGCCAGCACTGGCACGTTCTTGTAGAGCTTGCCCACGAACTCGGCGGCCTGCTCGTCGGTGCCGCCCTTGCTGCGCACATAGCCCCAGGCGGCCAGATAGGCCATGCGGCCGTTGCCACCGGTCTTGGGGTTGACGACCACGACTTGCACGCCGGGCTTGATCAGGTCGTCCCAGTCCTTGATGTTCTTGGGGTTGCCGTTGCGCACCAGGAAGAGCATGGTCGAGGTGGTAGGGGAAGCGCCGTAGGGGAAGCGCTTGGCCCAGTCGGCCGCCACCACGCCCTTGTCGGCGAGGAACTGTACGTCGGTCGTGGTGTTGAAGGTCACCACATCGGCCTCCAGGCCATCGGCCACGGCGCGGGCCTGGGCGCTGGAACCGGCGTGCGACTGGTCCACCTTGATGTCCTTGCCGGTGGTCTTCTTGTAGTGGGCCACGAAGGCAGCGTTGTAGTCCTTGTAGAACTCGCGCGCCACGTCGTAGGAGACGTTGAGCAGGTTCTGGGCGCTGGCCAGGGAACTGGCTGCCAGGGTCAGGGCGGCGAGAGAGAGCTGAAGCTTGGTTTTCATACGGCGTACTGAGGCTGGTTTGAAACGGGGTTGAAATCGGAGGCCAGGGAGGCGGTGGGCGCAACGGTCTGCAGACCGCCCTCGCCCACCAGGGACTGCAGGAGAGCGACGCCCAGCGGCCAGGGGCCGTGACCGGACTCGATGTTGATGTGGCCGGCATCGGGCACACGCACGAACTCGCTGCCCCAGTGGCGCGCATAGGCGCCGGCCAGGCGGATGGGGCAAAACGGATCGTTGCTGCTGGCCACGAGGATGCTGCGATACGGCAGCTTGCGGCTGGGCACGGGTGCGAAGTCGGCCAGGATGGAGCGCCGCTCCGGGTCGGCCGGTGCCACCAGCAGGGCCCCCGCGATGCGGGCCTCGGCCTCCGGCGGCAGGTGTGTGACGGCGATGCAGCCCAGGCTGTGGGCCACCACCACCACCGGGGCGGTTTGGGCCAGGAGGGTGCGTGCGATGCTGTCCACCCAGGCCGTGCGCGTGGGCGTCAGCCAGTTGTCCTGCTGCACCCGGACCGTGTGCGCATAGCGCTCGGCCCAGAGGCTTTGCCAGTGGCCGGGGCCGGAATCACGCCAGCCGGGAACGATGAGGATGCGTGGGGTTTGTGACATGGACAGTGCCTGAAGTGGCTTGCTGTCCTCGATTGTGGGAACGAACCCTTAAAACACAAACGAATATAAAGTAGTTTGCTTATTCTAAAAAAGAATTAGCAGCAAAACTAAGCCACGGCGGCAACCTTGTCCTCGGTGCAGGACGCGTGCACCACCTGCTCGCCCTTGAGATGTTCCCCGAGGAAATCAAGGAAACGCCGCACCGCCGGCACCAGACCCCGACGCGAGGGAAACACGGCGTGTACCACGCCCGCAGGGGGGGCCCAGTCGGGCAGCAGGGCCACGAGGCGACCGTCGCGCAGCTCCTCGCGGCACATGTAATCCGGCAGCACGCAGATGCCCATGCCCATGAGCACGGCCAATTTGAGGGTCAGCAGGTCGTCGGCCACATAACGCGGCCGGTGCACGTGCATGAATTCGGCACCCTCGGGGCCCAACAGGCGCCAGCTGGCGCGGCCGTCGCTGACCGACATGGCCACCGAATCCAGACGGGCCAGATCGTCAGGCGTCTTGGGCGCAGGCTGGCGCGCCAGCAGCTCGGGGCTGGCCACGAGGATGGTGCGTGTCTGCCCCAGCTGCTTGATCACCAGGCTGCCGCTGGCCTCCAGCGTGGGGCGCACGCGCAGAGCCACGTCGATGCCCTCTTCCACCAGATCGATCACGCGGTTGGTCACCAGCATCTCCACGCGCACCTCCGGGCACTCCCGCATGAAGAGCGGCACCAGCACCGCCACGCTGGTCTGCGCCAAGGTCACCGGACAGCTCACACGAATCGTTCCGCGCGGCTCGGTCTGCACCTGCGCCGCCACCTGGGCCGCGGCCTGGGCCGCCTCGCGCATGGCCAGGCAATGCCGCAGGTACTGCTCGCCCACCTCCGTGAGAGACAGCTTTCGGGTGGTGCGCTGCAAGAGACGCACGCCCAGGTGCTCCTCGAGCTCGGCCACGCGGCGCGACAGGCGGGACTTGGGGATGTCCAGCGCCCGGCCAGCCGCCGCAAAGCCGCCCCGCTCCACCACCTCGGTGAAGTAGAGCATGTCGTTCAGATCAGTTTTTAGATCCATGCCTGCCATTTGAACCCGCCTATTGTCCTAAATTTGGAACAATCTATCGCAATCTGGCTGGCTTATCAAATATTCGATCAAAAAACACAATATCTCCAACGCCACATATCAACCCCGGCGTCCAGAAAGGTTCTGATCATGAAACTGCTGCATATCGACTCCAGCGTCCTGGGCGCGAACTCCGTCTCGCGTGCCCTCACCGCCCGTACCGTCGCCGAATGGCAAGCCACCCACCCCGGGACCACCGTCGAGTACCTCGACCTGGCCGTGGACGCCCCGTCCCACCTGGATGGCAACTCCCTGGGCTTCCGCGCCCCGCAGGCCGATGCCACCGAAGTGCAACGCCGCGAGAACGCCATCTCCGAAGCGCTGGTGAGCCAGTTCCTGGCCGCCGACGTCATCGTCGTGGGCGCCCCGCTCTACAACTTCAGCATCCCGAGCCAGCTCAAGGCCTGGATTGACCGCGTGGCGCAAGTTGGCCGCACCTTCAAGTACACCGAGAAGGGCCCGCAAGGCCTGGCCGGCGGCAAGACGGTGATCGTGGCCTCCACACGTGGCGGCATCTATTCCACGAGCGACGCTGGTCGCGCCCTGGAGCACCAGGAAAGCTATCTTCAGACCGTGTTCGGCTTCTTCGGCATCACCGACGTGCGCTTCGTGCGCGCCGAAGGCGTGGCCATGGGCGAAGCCCCCAAGGCTCAGGCCCTGGCAGCTGCCGAGCGCGACATCAAGGTGCACACCGCCACGGCAGCCAACCAGGCGCAGGTCCAGGCAGCCGCCTGAGTTGGCGTAAGCCTGAAACAACGAAGCCCGCGCATGCGGGCTTCGTTGTTGGCTGCGTCGGACGCGTTTTACTTGCTGGAGTAGATCCGGTCGAACACACCCCCATCGGCGAAGTGCACCTTGCTCGCCTTCTCCCAGCCACCGAAGGCCTCGTCGATCTTGAACAGATTGAGCTTGGGCAGCTGCTTGGCGTACTTGGCCTGGGCCTTGGCCGAGGTCGGGCGGTAAAAGTGCTTGCCGATGATGTCCTGGGCTTCCTCGGTGTAGAGGAACTCCAGATAGGCCGTGGCCACGGCGCGCGTGCCCTTCTTGTCCACGTTCTTGTCCACCACGGTCACGGCCGGCTCGGCCAGGATGGACAGGCTGGGGTAGATGAAGTCCACCTTGTTGCCGAACTCCTTCTCCAGCAGGTAGGCCTCGTTCTCCCAGGAGATGAACACGTCACCCTGGTTACGCTGGGCAAAGGTCACGGACGAGCCGCGCGCACCGGTGTCCAGCACAGGCACGTTGGAATAGAGCTTGGCCACGAACTCCTGGGCCTTGGCCTCACTGCCGTACTTGCGCTTGGCAAACTCCCAGGCGGCCAGGTAGTTCCAGCGGGCGCCGCCCGAGGTCTTGGGGTTGGGGGTGATGACCTTCACGTCGGGACGGATCAGGTCGTCCCAGTCCTTGATGTTCTTGGGGTTGCCCGCGCGCGTCACCAGCACGATGGTGGAGGTGTAGGGCGAGCTGTTGAGCGGCAGGCGCTTCTGCCAGTCCTTGGGGATCCAGCCGCCGTTGGCGTGCAGGGCGTCGGTGTCACCGGCCAGGGCCAGGGTGGCCACGTCGGCGTCCAGGCCGTCGATGATGGAGCGCGCCTGGCGGCCCGAACCGCCGTGCGACTGCTTGATGGTCACGTCCTGGCCGGTCTTGGCCTTCCAGTGCTTGATGAAGGCAGCGTTGTATTCCACGTAAAGCTCACGCGTCGGGTCGTAGGACACATTGAGCAGGGTCACGGGGGCCGGCTGGGCCACGGTGGCAAAAGCCGCCCCTGCCAGGGTGAGGGCCAGGGAAAGCTTGATAAAGTCTCGGCGTTGCGTCATGTTTCTTCCTTTTCAGAACACAGAATGGGTTGCGATGAAAAGGATTCTGGAGAGACATGCTCAAAACTGGAACCAATAAGATTTCAGTTACTTATTACTTAAACATCCGAACATTGAAAGAAGCTGCATATGGCACGCATGGTGAACTGCATCAAGCTCGGCAAGGAAGCCGAGGGCCTGGATTTCCCGCCTTATCCGGGCGAGTTGGGCAAGCGCATTTGGGAAAGCGTCAGCAAGGAAGCCTGGGCCGCCTGGCTCAAGCACCAGACCATGCTGGTCAATGAAAACCGCCTCAACCTGGCCGATGCCCGCGCCCGCCAGTACCTGGCACGGCAAATGGAAAACCACTTTTTTGGCAGCGGCGCAGACGCTGCGGCGGGCTACGTCCCGCCGAGCGCGTAAGGAACTGAAGCGCTCCGAAGAAATGATTTCGCTCAAACCACTTCTTCGGCGCCTCGTCTGAGCTCCACCGTGAACACCGCGGCGCAATCCCTGCTG
Source organism: Hylemonella sp. (assembly GCA_046299695.1). GTDB lineage: Bacteria > Pseudomonadota > Gammaproteobacteria > Burkholderiales > Burkholderiaceae_C > Hylemonella. The sequence continues at coordinate 134,213 of JBKBHP010000005.1, read as the reverse complement.
CCGCCCTCCCCCGGTCTGCCCGTCTGGCGCGTGCTCGACACGCGTCTGGACCTCGCACGCCTGCTGGCCCTCTGGCAAGCCTGGCGTGAGATGCCGGTGCGCCCGCGCGTACTGCATCTCGTCGCGTTCACGGCCGCGCCTCCTGCCACCGCAGACCTGCACGCCACGGCCACAGCGGCCCAGGCCGCGCTCGCCGAAGAACTGGCCCGGTCCTGGGCCGGGCTGCTGCCGGGCATGCACCGCCTGCCGCTCGACGGTGGCCGCTTCCAGCTCACGTTGTGTGTCGGTGAGCTGCAGCACCTGCTGCGCGAACAGCGCTTCGAGGCCGACGCCGTCTGGATCGACCCGGCCTTGTCCTGGGACCGCCACCGACTCAAGGCCCTGGCGCGCTGCAGCCGCCGCGGCAGCGTGCTGGCCGGTGCGAGGTCAGAGACGCCACTCGCCCCCTTGCTGCGCGAGCAGGGCTATGTGCTGCAGGAGGACTGCTGGCGGCATGACCCGCCCTGGGCCACCCGCCAGCGTGATGCCGCACGCACCGCGCCCGCCCGCGTGGGCCGCTGCGCGGTCGTCGGAGCAGGCCTGGCCGGGGCCAGCGTGGCCGCCGCACTCGCGCGCCGTGGCTGGCAGGTCGACGTGCTCGACACCGCCCCCCAACCCGCGGCCGGCGCCTCGGGCCTGCCCGCGGGCCTGCTGATCCCCTACGCCTCGACCAACGACAGCCCGCGTGCACGCCTCACGCGCGCCGGCCTGCGCCTGGTACGCGCCGAAGCGCAGCGCCTGCTGCAGGCAGGCGAGGACTGGGCCCCCACCGGGGTCCTCGAATTGCGTCTGGAAGGTCGCGGCGGCCTGCCACCTGATTGGCCCGCCAGGGGGGCCGAGCTGTCGCACACCGTGAGCCTGGGCGGACCGGAGGCCTGGCGCGCCGGCCTGCAGAGCGAAGGCGCGCTCTGGCACACCCAGGCCGCCTGGATCAAACCCGCGCAACTGGTACGTGCCTGGCTTGCCGAACCCGGTGTGCGCTTCCTGGGCAACAGCCCTGTGGCCAGCCTGCATGCGACCGCCTCGGGTTGGGAGCTGCTGGACGCACCGGGCCGCGTGCTCGCCACCGCCGACCAGGTGGTACTGGCCAACGCCCTCGATGCACCACGCCTGCTCGCCAGCCTGGATCTGCCCCTGCCGCCCGTGCACGGCATGCGCGGCGTGCTGAGCTGGGGCCTCCACACGCCCGCCTCCTCGGCGCTGAGTCCACCCCACCCGGTCAACGGCGCGGGCAGCTTCATTCCCGACGTGCCCGTGGCTGGCGGCCGGGCCTGGTACGCCGGCTCCACCTACGAGAACATCGCCGGCCCCGCCGCACCCCAGGCCGAACACCTGCAGGCCGACCTGGACAAGCTGCGCCGCCTGCTGCCCGCCACGGCCGCGGCCCTGGCCCCGGACTACGCGGCCGGCCGCGTGCAGGCCTGGGAAGCCGTGCGCTGCGTGAGCCGCGACCGCCTGCCGCTGGTGGGGCCGCTGCAGGAGGTGCCGCAGCCCACGCTGTGGATCAGCGCCGCCATGGGCTCCAGAGGCCTGAGCCTCGCCATGCTCTGCGCCGAGTGGCTCGCCGCGCAGATCGGGGCCGAGCCCTGGCCTGTGGAAGCGGGCCTCACACGGGCGCTGCAGGTGAGGCGCGGCGACTGAGCTTTGCTCCACAATCCGCCCACCATGGCCCACAAGATCCTCCTCGACTGTGACCCCGGCGCCGACGATGCGCTGGCCCTGTACTTCGCACTCGCGCATCCTGAGCTCGAGCTGCTGGCCGTGACCACCACCTATGGTCGCGTGCCCCTGGCCCAGGCCACGCGCAACGCCCTGCTGCTCTGCGCCCTGGCCGGTCGCGCCGGGCTGCCGGTCTGCAGTGGCGTGCCCACGCCCCTGCGCAAAGTCATGGGCCTGCACGACCCGCAAAGCCATGGCTTGGACGGGCTGGGGGATCTGCCAGCGCAGATGACGGCAGTCCAAGGCGCTGACGAGCGCTCGGCCGCGCGCTGCATCGTGGAGCTGGCCCGGGCCCATCCGGGCGAGCTGGCCCTGGTTTGCGCCGGCCCGCTGGGCAATGTGGCCCAGGCCCTGCGGCTGGAACCCCAGTTGCCAGAGCTGCTGGGCCGGCTGGTGGTGGCGGGCGGCAGCATCACCGCGCCGGGTGATGTCTCGCCTGTGGCCGAGCTCAATTTCTGGCTGGACCCGCACGCCGCCGACCAGGTGCTGACCGCGGGTTTCCCGCTTGTGATGCTGGGCCTGGATGTGAGCCAGATCGCGCCCCTGCCCCTGGCCTGGCTGGAGGCTCTGGCCGAACAAGGCCCGCATCCGGCGCTGACCGCGCTGGCGCATGCGGTCCGGGTCCAGGCCTCGGCACGTGCCGCCTACGAAACCGGCGAGCCCGCCTGCCCCTCGGGCGGCCTGCTGGGCCTGCTGTATGTCCTGCAGCCCGGGCTCTTCCAGACCACCACCGGCCGGGTGCGGGTGGTGCCGGAGGGCTTGGCCGAGGGCCAGAGCATCATGGACCGCCGCGAGCAGCTGGCCTATGCCCAGCCGGGCTGGGAAAGCGAACGGCCCAAAATAGAGGCCGCCTTGGCCATGGATGCCGCGACCGGTCTGGCGCTGGTCCGAAACACCCTGGGCTCGGGCTGGCTGTCTGCCCGCCCGGCCTGACGGTCTTTATTACCAGACGTTATAGGACTCGAAGAAAAATGTAGTTTGGGATCTGAGGCTCGCCTTCTACAGTCTCGGCCATGCAAGACGTGGCATTCATATTGGCGGGCTTCGTGGTCGGTCTGGTCGTGGGCCTGACCGGCGTGGGCGGCGGCTCGCTGATGACGCCCATCCTGATCTTCTTCTTTGGCGTCAAACCCCATCTGGCCGTGGGCACCGACCTGCTGTTCGCGGCTTTCACCAAGCTGGGCGGTACGGTGCGTCTGGCCCGTGCCCGCCTGGTGGACTGGCGCATCGTCCTCCATCTCTCTGCCGGCAGCATCCCGGCCGCGCTGATCACCCTCTATGTGCTGCACCGCGTTGGCCCGGCCGACCCGGCCGTGCAGTCCCTCATGACCGGCACGCTGGGTGTGGCGCTGCTGCTCACGGCCGCGGCCACTCTCTACAAAGCCGTACGCGGCAAGATCCTGCCCGCCACCCTGGCCGCGGGCCAGGAAGACCGCGCGGCCCGCCCGCGTCACTGGATCCTGCCGCTGCTGCTCGGCGCCCTCGTGGGCACGCTGGTGACGCTGACCTCGGTGGGCGCGGGCGCCATCGGCGTCAGCGTGCTGCTCATCATCTACCCCCTGCTGCCCTTGCCGCGCATCGTGGCCGCCGACATTGCCTACGCCGTGCCCCTGACCCTGGTGGCCGGCCTGGGCCACGCCTCGCTGGGCTCGGTGGACTGGCCGCTGCTGGCCCTGCTGCTGGCCGGCTCCCTGCCCGGTATCTGGGTGGGCACCCATCTGATCCACCGCGTCAACGAACGCGTCATTCGTTCCATCCTTTCCGTGCTGCTGGCCTGGGCCGGCCTCAAGCTCATCGCCATCTGATCTCTCCTGCCACGCATCCATGTACCAGTACACCGACTTCGACCGCCAGTTCGTGCGCCTGCGCGCCGAGCAGTACCGCGACCAGCTGACCCGTCGCCTCAACGGCACGCTGGCCGAGGAGGAATTCCGCCCACTGCGCCTGCAGAACGGCTGGTATGTCCAGCGCCACGCCCCCATGCTGCGTGTGGCGGTGCCCTATGGCGAGCTCTCGGCCGCCCAGGTGCGTGTGTTGGCGAAGATCGCCCGCGAATACGACCAGCCCGCGAACGAGGTCTTCCAGGGCGCGGTCGCCGCGCAGAACAAGCTGGGCGACATCCAGCTGCGCGACGGCAAGGCCATCGGCAGCCGACTGGTGACCGGCTACGCCCACTTCACCACGCGCCAGAACGTGCAGTTCAACTGGATCCCGCTGGACAAGAGCGCCGACGTCATGGACCTGCTGGCCAGCGTGAACATGCACGGCATCCAGACCAGCGGCAACTGCATTCGCAACATCACCAGCGACGCGCTGGCCGGCATCGCCGTGGACGAGGTCGCCGATCCGCGCCCCTTTGCCGAGATCCTGCGCCAGTGGAGCACGCTGCACCCCGAATTCGCCTTCCTGCCGCGCAAGTTCAAGATCGCCATCACCGGCGCCAAGGAAGACCGCGCGGCCATCGCCTGGCATGACATCGGCCTGCAGCTGCTGCGCAATGCCGAAGGCACACTCGGCTTCAAGGTGCTGGTGGGCGGTGGCATGGGCCGCACGCCCGTGATCGGGACGGTGATCCGCGAATTCATTCCCTGCGACCAGATCATCAACTTCATCGAAGCGGCGGTGCGTGTCTACAACCGCTGGGGCCGCCGCGACAACAAGTACAAGGCCCGCATCAAGATCCTGGTCAAGGCCGAGGGTCAGCGCTACATCGACGAGGTGGAGGAGGAATACCGCCAGATCGTCGAGGTCGATGGCGCGCCGCATACCATCACCGCCGCCGAGTTCGAGCGTGTCAGCGCGAATTTCGCGCCGCCGACCCTCACCTGCGACCGCAAGAGCGCCGATGCCAAGATCGCCCAGATCCTGCGCGCCGCCGCCGAGGATGACATCGAGTTCGGTCGCTGGCTGCAGCGTAATGTGCACGCGCACAAGAACCCGGACCTGCGCGCCGTGACCCTGTCCTTCAAGCGCCTGGGCCAGTCGCCCGGCGACGCCACCGCTGCGCAGCTCGACGCCGTGGCCGAGCTGGCCGAGCGCTACAGCGGCGGCGAGGTCCGCGTGACGCACCAGCAGAACCTGGTGCTGCCCTGGGTGCGCTGCGACCAGCTGGCAGAGCTCTGGCGCGAGGCCCGCCACCTGGGCCTGGCCAAGCCCAACATCGGCCTGCTGACCGACATGATCGCCTGCCCGGGCGGCGACTTCTGCGACCTGGCCAACGCCCGCTCCCTGCCCCTGGCCGAAGCCATCACCGCGCGCTACCAGGACCTGGACGAGCTGCACGACATCGGCGAGATCGACCTGCACATCAGCGGCTGCATCAACTCCTGCGGCCATCACCACAGCGGCCACATCGGCATCCTGGGCGTGGACAAGGACGGCAAGGAGTGGTACCAGGTCACACTGGGCGGCTCCGACGGCAAGACCCTGTCGGGCGCACCTGTGCCCGGCAAGGTCATCGGCCCGTCCTTCTCGTCCAACGAAGTCCCGGACGTGATCGAGGCCCTGATCGAGACCTACTGCGCGCAGCGCCAGGCCGGCGAGCTGTTCATCGACACGCTGCGCCGTGTCGGCCACGACACCTTCAAGCAGGCCGGCAACAGTGCTCGTCACGAAACCGGCCACGCCGCAGAAGCCACCGCCTGAGGAAGTGCAAGCCATGAAACTGATCCACGCCGATACCGCCACGACCGAGCCGCAAGGCCTGGACGTGCTCACCCTGGCCAACGATGCCGACCCGCGCAGCCTGTCGCTCGACGGTATCGCCCGCATCGACCTGCACTTCCCCGCCTTCACCGACGGCCGTGCCCACAGCCAGGCCTTCCTGCTGAGCCGCCGCCTCGGTTTCCGCGGCGAGATCCGCGCCACGGGTGACGTGCTCGTGGACCAGCTGCCCCTGCTGGCCCGCAATGGCTTCACCACCGCCGTACTGCGCGCCGACCAGGACCTGGCCGTGGCGGAACGCCAGTTGGAACGCTTCAAGAGCTATTACCAGGGCGATGCCGTGCAGGCGCGCCCGCGTTTCGCGCGGGAGGCCGCATGAGCATCGATCTCGCGAAGATCAACGCCGAGCTCGGCCACGACGCCCCGGCCCTGGTGGCCTGGGCCCTGGGCCTGGGTCAGAAGGCCATCGTCACCACCAACTTCCGCCCCTTCGAGGCGGTGATCCTGCACCTGGTCACACGCGTGCAGCCGGACGTGCCCGTGGTCTGGATGGACAACGGCTACAACACCGACGCCACCTACCGCTACGCCGACGAGGTGACCCGGCAGCTTGGCCTGAACCTGAAGATCTACCTGCCGCGGCGCTCGCGCGCACACCGCGAGGCGGTGGACGGCCCGGTGCCCGCGCTCGACGATCCGCGCCACGCCGCCTTCACCGAAGAAGTGAAGCTCGAGCCTTTCGCCCGTGCCCTGCGCGAAACCGCCCCGAAGGTCTGGTTCACCGCGTTGCGCGCCACCGACAGCGCCGTGCGGGCCCAGATGGACCCCGTGAGCATCAACCCCGACGGCCTGATCAAGGTCGCCCCGCTGCTGCACTGGTCGTCCAAGGACCTGTACCAGTATTGCGAGATCCATGGCCTGCCCAACAACTTCGACTACGTGGACCCGACCAAGGGCGAGGCGCAGCGCGAATGCGGCCTGCACCTGGCCCATTGAACCCGGAAGACGACCGTCATGAACGCCCGTACACAACACGAACTCCTGGACCCGCCGGTGCACCAGCTCAGCAACGCCCACCTCGACGCGCTCGAGGAAGAAACCATCTTCATCCTGCGCGAGGTGGCGGCCACCTTCGAGCGCCCGGCCCTGCTGTTCTCGGGCGGCAAGGACTCGCTGGTCATGCTCAAGTGCGCCGAGAAGGCTTTTGGCATCGGCCGCCTGCCCTACCCGCTGCTGATGATCGATACCGGCCACAACTTCCCTGAGGTCACCGATTTCCGCGACCAGCGCGCCCAGGAGCTCGGTGCCGAACTCATCGTGCGCAGTGTGGAAGATTCCATGAAGCGCGGCACCGTGCGCCTGGCTCACCCGGGCGAGAGCCGCAACGTGCACCAGTCGGTCACCCTGCTCGAAGCCATCGAGGAATTCCGCTTCGACGCGCTGATCGGCGGCGCCCGCCGTGACGAGGAAAAGGCCCGTGCCAAGGAGCGCATCTTCTCGCACCGCGACAGCTTCGGACAGTGGCAGCCCAAGGCCCAGCGCCCCGAGCTCTGGACACTCTTCAACACCCGCCTGGCCCCGGGCGAACACTTCCGGGTGTTCCCCATCAGCAACTGGACCGAACTCGACGTCTGGCAGTACATCGAGCGCGAAGCCATCGCCCTGCCCTCGATCTACTACACCCACAAGCGTGAAGTCGTGGACCGCCGCGGCATGCTGGCGCCCGTGACCGAACTCACACCGCCGCGTCCGGGCGAAGAGGTGGTGATCCGTGATGTGCGTTTCCGCACCGTGGGCGACATCACCTGCACCTGCCCCGTGGCCAGCACGGCCGCCACGGCCGCCGACATCGTGATCGAAACCCTGGCCGCCGAGGTCAGCGAACGCGGCGCCACGCGCATGGACGACCAGACGTCCGACGCTTCCATGGAAAAACGTAAAAAGGATGGGTACTTCTGATGCTCCCCCACGCTCATCACTTCGTGTATTCCCTGCCCCCCGAGGGGGCCCTGGCCTCCTTTGGGGCGGCCCGGCAGGAGGCCATCTGATGGACGCCCTCAAATTCATCACCTGCGGATCGGTCGACGACGGCAAGAGCACGCTGATCGGCCGCCTGCTGGTCGACACCCGCGCCGTGCTGCAGGACCACCTGGCCGGCGTGCAGCGCCAAGGCCAGACCGACCTGGCCCTGCTGACCGACGGCCTCTCGGCCGAGCGCGAACAGGGCATCACCATCGACGTGGCCTACCGCTACTTCAGCACCGAGACGCGCAAGTTCATCATCGGCGATGCGCCGGGGCATGAGCAGTACACCCGCAACATGGTCACCGCGGCCTCAAGTGCCGACGCTGCCGTGGTGCTGGTCGACGCCACCAAGCTGGACTGGCAGAACCCGGCCCTGGCCCTGCTGCCGCAGACGCGCCGCCACAGCCTGCTGTTGCAGCTGCTGCGTGTGCCTTCCATCGTCTTTGCCGTCAACAAGCTCGACGCCGTGGCCGACGCAGCCCTGGCCTACAAGCACATCCGTTGGGCGCTGCAAGCCTTTGCGGAGAGTGCCGGCCTGGCCGTGCAAGCGACCGTGCCGGTCTCGGCCCTGCAGGGATGGAACGTGGTGGACGAGGCCCAGCCGGGCTGGTGCGGCTACCACGGGCCCACACTGCTGGAGATCCTCGAAGCCCTGCCGACGACCGAGGCCGACACCGAGCTGCTCTTCGCCTTCCCGGTGCAGTGGGTGGAGAAGTTCTCCTCCTCCAGCGACACCAGCCAGGGCCGCCGCGTCTTCTGGGGCCGGGTCGCCGCAGGCGGCGTCAAGGCGGGCGACAGCGTGAAGATCTTCCCCAGCGGCCAGACGGCCACCGTGGCCCAGGTGCTGGACCATGTGCGCCAGCCGGGCGAGGTGGCCGCCGGCCACAGCGCGGGCATCGTGCTGGACCGCGAGGTCGACGTCTCGCGCGGCGACTGGCTGCTGGCCACCGAACACGGTGAAGCCCGCCGTGAACTGGCCGTCACCGTGGCCTGGATGGACGACGAGCCCCTGGTGGCCGGCCGAGTCTACTGGGCCCTGCATGGCCACCGCTGGGTCAAGGCCAAGGTCAAGCGCATCGTGCACCGCCTCAACATCCACACCCTGGCCGAGGAAGAGGCCCAGCAGCTGGAACCCAATGCCATCGGCCACGTCGAGCTGGCCTTGCAGGAAGCCCTGGTGGCCCTGCCCTTTGTCCGTGCGCGGGCCCTGGGCTCGCTGATCCTGGTGGACACGGCCAGCCACAAGACCTCGGGGGCTGTGCTGGTGAATTGAGCTCTGCGCGCTTGATCCAGCGCAACAACCCTCTGCATGACAAGGCCGGCCGCACCCGGCCACTGCAAAAGCCAATAAAATCAAGGGTTTCTACCCATCTTCCAGAATTAAAAATGACTCACGTCGTCACCGAAGCCTGCATCCGCTGCAAATACACCGATTGTGTGGACGTCTGCCCCGTCGATTGCTTTCGCGAAGGCCCGAACTTCCTGACCATCGACCCGGACGAGTGCATCGACTGCGCGGTCTGCATCCCCGAGTGCCCGGTCAATGCCATCTATGCCGAAGAAGACGTGCCCGCTGACCAGCAGCACATGACCCAGCTCAATGCCGAGCTGGCCCGCCTGCCCGGCTGGAAGAGCATCACCAAACGCAAGCCCGCCCTGCCCGACGCGGACGATTGGAAAGACAAGACCGACAAGCTCAAAGAGCTTGTGCGCTAACCCTCTTTTTTACCGATGGACCCAAAACTCAGCCCCGCCGTGATCCAGACCGCCCAGGCCCATGAAGGCCCGATCGAAACCGATGCCGTGATCATCGGCGCCGGCCCCGTTGGCCTGTTCCAGGTCTTCGAACTCGGCCTGCTCGAAATCAAAGCCCACGTCATCGACTCGCTGAGCTACCCCGGCGGTCAGCCCATCGAGCTCTATCCCGACAAGCCCATCTACGACATCCCGGCCATCCCGGTGTGCACGGGCAAGGAACTGACCGACGCCCTGCTCAAGCAGATCGAGCCCTTCGGCGCTACCTTCCACCTGGGCCAGACGGTCACCGTGGTGCAGAAGCAGGACGACGGCCGTTTCTACGTCGAGACCTCCAAAGGCACGCGTTTCCTGACCAAGACGATCTTCATCGCCGCTGGCGTGGGTGCCTTCGAGCCGCGCACGCTCAAGGTCGAGGGCCTGGACAAGTTCGACGGTTCGCAGCTCTTCTACCGCGTCAAGAACCCGGCCGACTTCGCCGGCAAGAACCTGGTCATCGTGGGCGGCGGCGACTCCGCCCTGGACTGGACGCTGAACTTCACCAACGAGGGCCCGAACAAGGCCGAGAGCGTGATCCTCGTGCATCGCCGCGACGGCTTCAAGGCCGCCCCGGCCAGCGTGGCCAAGATGAGGGAGCTCTGCGACGCTTACGAAATGCAGTTCATGGTCGGCCAGATCACGGCCGTCGAAGAGAAGGACGGCAAGCTCACGGGCGTCAAGGTCACCGGCGGTGACGGCGTGACGCGCGTGGTGCCGCTGGATGCGCTGCTGGTCTTCTTCGGCCTCTCCCCAAAGTTGGGGCCCATCGCGGACTGGGGCCTGGACATCGAGCGCAAGCAGCTCGTCGTGGACACCGAGAAGTTCTCCACCAACGTCCCGGGCATCTTCGCCGTCGGCGATATCAACACCTACCCTGGCAAGAAGAAACTCATCCTCTCGGGTTTCCATGAATGCGCGCTGGCTGCGTTTGCCGCCGCGCCCATCATCTTCCCCGAAAAGGGCAAGATCCACCTGCAGTACACCACCACCAGCCCCAAGCTGCACAAGGTGCTGGGTGTGGAGACGCCGGTTTTCGACTGATTCCGGCTGACCCGGGTCAAGAATCCCGAAATCAGAGCGAGCCCGCCCACCCGGCGGGTTTTTTCTTGGCGCGTGCGGGACTAAAATGCAGTCTTGCGCCCTGCTAGGCAGAGCGCATCCGCTAGGGGTGTTGCCGCGGCGCGTGCCGGGCGACTGAGAAAGTCCCTTTGAACCTGATGGAGGTAATGCTCACGCAGGGAAGCCGGCCACGATGCCTGACCTCAGGCCACGGCCCTTCCCCCGACTGAGTTCATACGAGATGGAAGACGAGTCTGTGTCAGCCCAGCAGCTGCATGGTCACCGGCGCGTGCCCGTGGTTGAGCGGGCCGTGGCCGCGCCCGGTGCGCACGTCCGCGCCCGCGGCGATCGCACCGAGGATGTAGGCGCGCGCCAGACGCACGGCGTCTTCCAGGCCATGCCCCAGCGCCAGCTGCGCCGCGATCGCAGAGGACAGGGTGCAGCCGGTGCCATGCACATTGCGGCTCGCGATGCGCGGCGAGGCCAGGCGCAGCGGCGCACGGTCGCCCTGCAGCAGCAGGTCCACCACCTCGTCGCCTTTCAGATGCCCGCCCTTGAGCAGCACACCCGGCGCGCCCATGGCCTGCAGCTCGCGTGCAGCGCCTTCCAGCGCGGGGATGCCACCAATCTTGTGGCCCAGCAGCAGCTCGGCCTCGTCCAGATTGGGCGTGATCACGGTGGCCAGGGGAAAGAGCTCCCGGACCAGCACCGAGACCGTCTCCTCGGCGATCAGGCGGTCACCGCTGGTGGCCACCATGACCGGGTCCAGCACCACATGCCCGAGCTTGTACTTGCGGATGGCCTGTGCCACGACGCGCACGATCTCGGGCGCGTGCAGCATGCCGATCTTCACGGCGTCGGCACCGATGTCCTCGAGCACGGCGTCGAGCTGCGCAGCCAGGAATTCGGGCGGCACGCCATGGATGCCACGCACGCCCTGCGTGTTCTGCGCGGTGAGCGCCGTGATGGCCGTCATGCCGTAGCAGCCGAGGGCGCTGAAGGTCTTGAGATCGGCCTGGATACCTGCGCCACCACCGCTGTCGGACCCCGCGATGGACAGCACACGCGGGTAATGTTTTTCTGTCGCCATAGATTTGCTCCTGGCGCGCATTATCAGATCAATTGAGATGAGTTCCATGAACCCAGGTCCGTCTTCCGTCGTGCTCGGTGCCGGCCTCATGGGCCGGCTGCTGGCCTGGCAGCTCGCACGCGCCGGCCACCGCGTGACGGTGTATGAGATCGGGTCCGCCGATGCCCAGACGTCGCCCGCGCGCATCGCCGCAGCCATGCTGGCACCTCTGGCCGAGTCTGCCATCACCGAACCCAGTGTGGTCGGCATGGGGCGGTATGCACTCACGCGCTGGCCGCAGCTTCTCGCGCAGCTGAGCCAGCCCGTGTTCTTCCAGCAGGAAGGCACGCTCATCCTCTGGCATCGGCAGGACGCGGCCGAGGCGCAGCGTTTCGCTGGCCTGCTGCGCAACACCAACGAACGAGTCCCCGGCCTGCCCAAGCTGCAGCCGCTCGATGGCGCGGGCGTACGTGCGCTTGAACCGAGCCTGGAAAACCGCTTCGCCCAGGGTCTCTACCTGCCCGGCGAAGGCCAGCTCGACAACCGGCAACTGCTGGCCGCGCTGCTGCACGAACTCCAGGCGCTCAAGGTCGAGCTGCAATGGAACAGCCCTCGCACGCCGCAGGACTTTTCACCTGGCCAGCCCCATCAACCGGATTGGGTCTTCGACTGCCGAGGCCTGGGTGCCGTTGCGCAGTGGGGCGAGCTGCGCGGCGTACGCGGCGAAGTGGCACGCATCTACGCGCCCGATGTGTCTCTGAGCCGGCCTACGCGTCTGATCCATCCGCGCTACCCGATCTACATCGCACCCAAACAGGACCACCTGTTCGTGATCGGCGCCACCGAGATCGAAAGCAACGACCTCTCGCCGCCCAGCGTACGTTCCACGCTGGAACTGCTGAGCGCAGCCTACGCCGTGCATCCGGGCTTTGGCGAAGGCCGCATCCTGGAGATTGCTACACAGTGCCGTCCCACCTTGCCCGATAACCTGCCCGCGATCCGCAGGCTCGGCCCGCGCAGCTTGCAGATCAACGGCCTGTACCGCCATGGCTTCATGATCTCGCCGGCCCTGCTCGATGTGGTGCTGGAGCTGGTCGAGGACGAACACTCCGCGCTGGCCGGCAAGCTGGACCTGCGGGTCGAAGCCACCATCGCCTGAATCCCATGAAAGTCACGATCAACAAGCACGAGCATGAGCTCGCTGCCGGCGCCACGGTGGCCGATGCCGTCGCGGCCATCGAGGCCAAGCCGCCCTTTGCAACCGCGGTCAACACCCAGTTCGTCCCCAAGACGCAATACGCCCAGCATCCATTGCAGGACGGCGATCGCATTGAAATCATCTCCCCTGTGACGGGAGGCTAGACATGAATCCTCAAGACCCCCTGATCCTCTACGGCGAGACCTTCCACAGCCGCCTGCTGCTGGGCACCTCGCGTTACCCCTCGCCCGCCGTGCTTGAAGCTGCCGTGCGTCGTTCGCGACCGGCCATGCTCACGGCCTCGCTGCGGCGCCAGGGCGCCGTGCCGCACGAAAGCGGCAACCCGTTCTGGGAACTGCTCAAGAAGCTGAACGTCCCGGTGCTGCCCAACACCGCGGGCTGCCACAGCATGCAGGAGGTCATCACCACCGCGCAGATGGCGCGCGAGGTCTTCGAGACGCCCTGGATCAAGCTGGAGCTGATCGGCGACGACTACACCCTGCAGCCGGACACGCTCAACCTGGTCGAGACCGCCGACCGCCTCATCAAGGACGGCTTCAAGGTCCTGCCTTACTGCACCGAGGATCTCGTGCTCTGCCAGCGACTGGTCGACGTGGGCTGCCAGGCCGTCATGCCCTGGGCCGCGCCCATCGGCACGGGCAAGGGCCCGGTCAATCCCTACGCGATGCGCATGCTGCGTGAGCGCCTGAATGTGCCACTCATCGTGGACGCGGGCCTGGGCCGGCCCTCGCACGCCTGTATGGTGATGGAGTGGGGTTACGACGCCGTGCTGCTCAACACGGCGGTCGCCCTCGCACAGGACCCGGTGGTCATGGCCGGTGCCTTCGCCGACGCCACGCTGGCCGGCCGTGCGGCCTGGCTGTCAGGCGCCATGACCGAGCAGGACGCGGCCCAACCTTCCACCCCCGTGCTGGGTACACCTTTCTGGCATCACGCTTGAACCACCGCATGTTCGAACTCACCACCGACGCCCGCGCCATCGTCGCGGCCCATGCCGACAAGGCGATCCCTGTCGTGGGAACGCCACCCCTGAACTACAGCCGCAACGACGCCGTTTACCGCAGCGCCAAGCAGGCCTGCCTGGCCCTGGGCTTCATCGAGATCGACGCCGAGTGCGTGGCGCGGGCCTGGCTGGCCCAGTCCAACCGTACCCGCCAATTCGACCCGCAGGCCTGGCCTGACGAGCCGGCTGATTTCGGCCTGCGCCCCTGGCCACGCGCCGACGCCTTTCCCGCCTGCCCCAAAGCGCTGGGCGTCTACGCCGTGCTACCCACCGCCAACTGGGTGGGCCGCATGGCCCGCGCCGGCTTACCCACGCTGCAGCTGCGTTTCAAGTCCGAGGACACCGCGGCCGTGCAGCGCGAGGTGCAGGCCGCAGTGGAGGCCGTGCGCGGCACGCAGGCCCTGCTCTTCATCAACGACCACTGGCGCGAGGCCATCGCCGCTGGCGCCTATGGCGTGCACCTGGGCCAGGAGGATATGGAGATCGCCGACTTCGCGGCCATCCGCGCGGCCGGCCTGCGCCTGGGCCTGTCCAGCCACGGCTACGCCGAGATGGTGCGCGCCGATCACCTGAGCCCGAGCTACATCGCCATGGGCGCGGTCTACCCCACGACGCTCAAACGCATGGCCACGGCCCCGCAAGGCCCGGGGCGCCTGGCCGCCTATGCAAGGCTGATGCGCAACTACCCGGGCGTGGGCATCGGGGGCATCTCGGCCGCCGAGCTGCCCGAGATCAAGGCCACGGGCGTGGGCTCGCTCGCGGTGGTGCGGGCCATCACGGCGCAGAACAATCCTGAACAGGCCGCGCAGGACCTGATGGCCGCCTGGGCGGCGTGAGGCGGCGCTCGAAGACCTAAGTGCTGGCGATGCGCCGGCTCACGTCCACCATGCGTGTGGCGACGATCGCGCCCAGGGCCATGGCCAGCGCGAGCGCCACGGTGGGATGCTTCCGGGACAGGGCCTCGAAGTCCTCGGGGCTCATGGCCCAGAGCTTGCAGCTGCTGTAGGCGACCACCGAAGCATTGCGCGGAAGATGCGAGAAGAAACTGCCCTCGCCCACCACGGTGCCCGCACCGAGGATGGCGAGCTGTACCAGGCCCTTGTCGGTCTTCACGTCAACCTTGAGGTTGCCCGACTCGAGGAAGTAGAGCTTGCGATCCTGCGCGCCCTGCGAGATCAGCACATGGCCGCGCTCGTGCTCCTGCGAGTGCAGGTAGTCGGCCACGATGTACCAGGACTGCGCGCCGAGGTGCTTGGACAAGGCGCTGTCCTCGGTGTTGCGCGAAATGGCCGTGATCAGACCATTGATGGCGGTGTTCTGTGCGAGCGGGTTGAAGGTATTCATGAGCGCCCTTTCCAGGTGGGTCGCCACCGGGCAGACCCACCGTCTCCTGCGCCGCAGTATGTGGGCAGTGCCCCGGCGCGTCAAGCCGATGCGCCGGCCAGCTGCACGCGGTTGCGACCTTCGGTCTTGGCCCGGTAGAGCGCCTCGTCCGCACGTGAGAGCACGGCGTCCGGTGTGAGATCGTCGCCGGCGATGGCAGCGATCCCGATACTGACCGTGGCCTCGACCCGTGCCGCGTCGACGGTCAGAGGCTGGGAAGCCAGACGATCACACAAGCGCTGGGCAAAGGTCTGTGCCGCGCCCAGGCTGCTGCCGGGCAGGATCACGGCGAACTCCTCGCCGCCCATGCGCCCAGCCGTGTCGGTCGTCCGCAATTCCTCGCCCAGGAGGCGGGCGAAATGACGCAGCAGGCTGTCACCCACGGCGTGGCCATGCCGGTCGTTGACTCGCTTGAAGTGGTCCAGATCCAGCATCAGCACGCAAGCCTCGCGCGTGGTGCCCCGGCGCACGCGCTCGATCTCGCTCTCCAGCCGCTGCATGAACTGCCGGCGGTTGGGTAGTCCTGTGAGGACGTCGGTACTGGCCAGTTCGCGCAGCTCGACTTCGAGACGCTTGCGTTCAGTGATGTCGATGCGGGTACCCACGGTGTAGCCCTGAGGGGTGCGGTGCTCACTGAACTGCAGCCATCTCCCGTCACCAAGCGCCAGTTCATGAGGGACACCATCGGCGGCACGGTGCTGATGCAGTCGATCGGCCACCCAGGCTTGCGGCGCATCACCGGCTTCCGGGAACAGTCCACGGCGCAGACCTTCGTGGGTCAAATCTTCAAAAGTGCGTCCCGGCGAAGAGAACAGTTCGTCCATGTCGCGGAACAGGGCCCGCTGGGCCCGGTTGCACGTGACCAGACGGTCCTGCGGGTCATAGATCACGATGCCCGCGGAAATGCTGTCAATGGCCTCCTGTAACAGCGCGTGTGCCCGCTGCGCCTCGCGCCGGGCCGCCTCGCGCTGCTGCTCGATGCGGCTCAGATGCCATAGGGCCAGGCCGAGGGCCAAGCCCATGAGCACCATGACCGATGCGACAACGATGGCGTTCTTGCGCCAGGCCACCAGGGCACCGCGCTCGGCCAAGCCAACGACGATGTAGAAAGGGTAGCCCTCCAGCTTGCGAAAGCCGTAGAGACGGTACTCGCCATCGGTCACGGCTTGGAAGCGGTCACGTCCGGCCATCTCGCCGCCGTCGATGCGCTGCTGGATGGCGTTGCGCACCGGCTTGTTGAGCTCACTCTCCTTCGATGGGTGGCGCACGACCAGCTTGTGATCATCGCTGCGACGCATGAAGACCACGCTGCCCTCGGGTATCCGGAGCTGGTCGATACCCTGGCTGATGCGCTCCAGATCAAGGGTGGCGGTCAGCACAGCCAGCATACGCCCCTGGGCGTCGCGCACCGGGACGTAGAGCGCGATGGACTGCTGTCCGGTTACGATGCCGCGGATCGCATCGGAAAAGGTGATCCGGGCGCCCGGGTCGCTGCGCAGTTGCTGGTAGCCACGTCGCTGTGCGATGCTGCTGCGTTCCGGCTGCACGGGCATGCCGCTGGAGTTGTACAGGTGCCGCCCCTCTGCATCCCAGACGAAATAGGCTCCGACATCCGGAAAATTGTGCGTGTAGCGACGCAGCAGCGCCTCAACCTGCACACGGCTGCGTTCTGCCGCCTCACGCCTCAGCGCAGCTTGCGGCAGCTCGGCCGCGAGGCTTTGCAGATTGGCGTCGAGGCGCCGCAAGGTGGCTGTGAACTGCCCTTGCAGGGCCTGAGCGAGGTTGTCCGCGTTGCCGATGGCGTGCTGCACGGCGCTGTCATGGCTCTCGCGCAGTTGCCAGGTCAGCAGCAGACCGAGCACGAACAAGCCGGAGGCAAGCACCCCCAGGAGGGAACGGTGGTTCATGATTCGAGGCTGCCCATGCGCTGACGACGTCCACTCGCCAGCTTAACCGACAAGCCCCCCGGGGCATGCTAAAAATCAGCCCAGCCAGCGTCGCGCGTTGCGCCAAATCTGCATCCAGGGGCTGGTTTGACTTGCGTCAAGACTCGTCCAGCTCATCTGGATATTGCGGAACACGCGCTCCGGGTGCGGCATCATGGCCGTGAAGCGGCCGTCGGCCGTGGTCACGGCGGTCAGCCCCCCGGGGCTGCCATTCGGATTGAAGGGATAGGCCTCGGTGGCCGCGCCCCTGTTGTCCACGAAGCGCATGGCTGCGATGGCTTGTGCCGCATTCCCGCGGTAGGCGAAATTGGCGTAACCCTCACCGTGCGCCACGGCAATCGGCAGGCGGCTGCCCGCCATGCCCTGCAGGAAGAGACTGGGGGAGGCCAGCACTTCCACCATCGACAGGCGGGCCTCGAAACGCTCGCTGCGGTTGGTCGTGAAGCGCGGCCAGTCCTGCGCACCGGGAATGATGTCGGCCAGCTCGGCAAACATTTGGCAGCCGTTGCACACGCCCAGACCGAAGGTGTCGGGGCGGCCGAAGAAGGCCTGGAACTGCTCGGACAACACGGAGTTGAAGGTGATGGAGCGCGCCCAGCCGATGCCCGCGCCCAGCGTGTCGCCGTAGCTGAAGCCGCCGCAGGCCACCACGCCCTTGAAGTCTTTCAGGTTCGCGCGCCCGCTCTGCAGGTCCGTCATGTGCACGTCGTAGGCCTCGAAGCCCGCCGTGTTGAAGGCATAGGCCATCTCCACGTGAGAGTTCACGCCCTGCTCGCGCAGCACGGCCACCTTGGGCCGGCTGTTCAGCAACGCGGGCGCCAGACCCTGCGCCGGGTCGAACGTGAGGTGGATGTGCAGGCCCGGATCGTCCGGTGCCCCGGCCGCGGCATGCTCCTGGTCGGCACACGCAGTGTTGTCGCGCTGCTGGCAGATCTTCCAGCTCACGCTGTCCCAGACCTGGTGCAGGTCGGCCAGCTTGGCCGTGAACACGGCCTTGGCGTCGCGCCAGACCTGCAGCTCGCCCACGCCGGCCGTGACGGCGCCGCCAGTGGGGCGCGTCTTGCCGATGACATGGCTGAACTTTGAAAGACCATGCTCGCGCAGCACGGCGAGCACCGCGTCGCGGTCCTCGCTCTTGACCTGTAGCACCACGCCCAGCTCCTCGTTGAAGAGCGCCTTGAGCGTGAGCTCGTCGCGGCGCGCGCTGACCTGGCTTGCCCAGTTCTTGCTGTCGCCCGTGTCCATACGGCTGTCGGAAATGCCATCGCCCTCGGTCACGAGCAGGTCCACATTGAGCGCCACGCCCACGTGGCCCGCGAAGGCCATCTCGGCCACCGCCGCCAGCAGGCCGCCGTCGCTGCGATCGTGGTAGGCCAGCAGCCTGCCCTGCGCGCGCAGGGCGTTGACGGCCTGCACGAGCTTCACGAGGTCCTGCGGGTCGTCCAGATCGGGGACGGCGTCGCCCGTCTGGCCCAGGGTCTGCGCCAGGATGGAGCCGGCCATGCGGTGGCGGCCCCGGCCCAGGTCCACGAGCAGCAGCGTGGTGTCCGCGCGGTCGTCCAGTTGCGGGGTCAGCGTCCCGCGCACATCGCCCAGCGTGGCGAAGGCGCTCACGATGAGCGACACGGGCGAGGTGACTTTCTTCTTCTCGCCGCCGTCCTGCCATTGGGTGCGCATGGACAAGCTGTCCTTGCCCACGGGGATGGAGATGCCCAGGGCCGGACACAGCTCCATGCCCACGGCCTGCACGGTGGCATAGAGCGCGGCGTCTTCACCGGGCTCGCCGCAGGCGGCCATCCAGTTGGCCGAGAGCTTGACGCGCGGCAGCTCGATGGGGGCGGCCAGCAGATTGGTGATGGCCTCGGCCACGGCCATGCGGCCCGAGGCCGGGGCGTCGAGGGCGGCCAGCGGCGTGCGCTCGCCCATGCTCATGGCCTCGCCGGCAAAACCGGCATAGTCGGCCAGGGTCACGGCCACGTCGGCCACCGGCACCTGCCAGGGGCCGACCATCTGGTCGCGGTGCGTGAGGCCACCCACCGTACGGTCACCGATGGTGATGAGGAAGCGCTTGGAGGCCACCGTGGGGTGGCTCAGTACGTCGATCACTGCCTTCTGCAGATCGACACCGGTGAGGTCCAGCGGCTTGAAGCGACGGGTGATGGTCTGGACGTCGCGATGCATCTTGGGCGGCTTGCCCAGCAGCACGTCCATGGGCATGTCGACCGGGCTCTCGTTCCCTGCATCGACCAGCTCCAGCTGGCGCGCCTCGGTCGCCACGCCGACCACGGCAAAGGGGCAGCGCTCGCGTTCACAGTAGGCCTTGAAGGCCTCCAGCGACTCGGGGGCGATAGCCAGCACATAACGTTCCTGGCTCTCGTTGCACCAGATCTCCTTGGGCGCCAGGCCACTCTCCTCGAGCGGCACGGCGCGCAGGTCGAAACGTGCACCGCGGCCCGCGTCGTTGGTGATCTCGGGGAAGGCGTTGGACAGCCCCCCCGCGCCGACGTCATGGATGGCCAGGATGGGGTTGTTCTCGCCCTGCGACCAGCAGTGGTTGATGACCTCCTGCGCGCGGCGCTCGATCTCGGGGTTGCCACGCTGCACGGAATCGAAGTCGAGTTCGGCCGCGTTGGTGCCCGTGGCCATGGAGCTGGCTGCGCCGCCGCCCATGCCGATGCGCATGCCCGGGCCGCCGAGCTGGATCAGCAGCGTGCCGGCGGGGAATTCGATCTTCTTCGTCAGCTTCGAGTCGATCGCGCCCACGCCGCCCGCGATCATGATGGGCTTGTGGTAGCCGCGCAGCACCGTGTCCTGGTCGCTGCGCACCGCCTGCTCGTACTCGCGGAAATAGCCGGCCAGGTTGGGGCGGCCGAACTCGTTGTTGAAAGCCGCGCCGCCCAGCGGGCCCTCGATCATGATCTGCAGCGGGCTGGCGATGTGCTCAGGCTTGCCGCCCTTCTCATCCGACCAGCCGCCCCAGAGTTTGGAGACCGTGAAGCCCGTCAGGCCCGCCTTGGGGCGCGAACCGCGGCCCGTGGCGCCCTCGTCGCGGATCTCGCCGCCGGCGCCCGTGGAGGCGCCGGGGAAAGGCGAGATGGCCGTGGGGTGGTTGTGCGTCTCGACCTTCATGAGCACATGATTCACGGCGGCCGATTTTGCGTAGGCCGGCGAGCCGCCGCCCGCCATGCGGGCAATGAAGCGCTCGACCGGCACACCCTCCATGATGGAGGCGTTGTCCGAGTACGCCACGACCGTGTGCTGCGGGCTGGTCTGGTGGGTGTGGCGGATCATGCCGAACATGCTGCGCTGCTGGCGCACGCCGTCGATGGTGAAGTCCGCGTTGAAGATCTTGTGGCGGCAGTGTTCGCTGTTGGCCTGCGCGAACATCATGAGCTCCACGTCCGTGGGGTTGCGCTTCAGGTCGTTGAAAGCCTTGACGAGGTAGTCGATCTCGTCATCGGCCAGGGCCAGGCCCCAGGCGGTGTTGGCCTGCTCCAGCGCAGCGCGACCCCCGCCCAGGATGTCCACATGGTCCATGGGCGCGGGATGGAGCTCGGTGAACAGGCCCGCGGCCTCTTCACGGCTGGCCAGCACGCTCTCCGTCATACGGTCATGCAACAGCGCGGCCACCTGGCCCAGCTGCGCCGCGTCCAGCGCAGCCTTGCCCAGCAGGCCGGATTTGAGCGTGAGCCGGTACTCGATGATGCGCTCCACCCGGTGCACGGACAGACCGCAGTTGTGGGCAATGTCGGTGGCCTTGGAGGCCCAAGGCGAGACCGTGCCCAGGCGCGGCGCCACCACCACCAGCGGGCCGTCGGCCGGCCCGGCATAGGGGTCGCCGTAGTTCAGCAGGGCCGCGAGCTGGCGCTGCTGCTCGGGCGTAGGCGGTGCGTCGCCGGCCACGAGGTGCACGTAGCGGGCCGTGATGCCGGAAATCTTGTCGTGGATGGCCTGCAGGCGGGGCAGGAGTTGCTGGACGCGGAAGGGGCTGAGGGCGCTGCCGCCTTCGTAGGAGGAAATATGCAGGGTCACGGGGGTGGCCTTGAGGGGTGTGGACGGACGTCCGGGGAAAGGTGGAATTCTACTTCCTGGGCGTGCGGCATCGGGCGCGGACGGGCAGGAAACGGCCTGCGATGGGATAATCGCGAACATGACGATCACCTACAAAGACGAAGCGGGCGTCGCAGGCATGCGCGTGGCCTGCCGCCTGGCCTCGGAAGTGCTGGACTACCTGACCCCGCACATCAAGCCGGGCATCACCACGCGCGAGATCGACCGCCTCGCCGCCGAGTGCATGAAGAGCCAGGGCACGATCTCGGCCACCCTGGGCTACCAGCCGCCGGGCTACCCGCCCTATCCCGCCTCGCTGTGCACCTCGGTCAACCACGTGGTCTGTCACGGCATCCCCAATGATAAGCCGCTCAAGAAAGGCGACATCGTCAACGTGGACGTCACCGTCATCAAGGACGGCTGGTACGGCGACACCAGCCGCATGTTCATCGTCGGCGAGGCCTCGATTGCCGCCAAGCGCCTGTGCGCCCTGACCTACGAGGCCATGTGGCACGGCATCGTGCAGGTCAAGCCCGGTGCCCGCCTGGGTGACGTGGGCTGGGCGATCCAGAAATTCGCCGAGAGCAACGGCTTCTCGGTGGTGCGTGAGTTCTGCGGCCATGGCATTGGCCAGGTCTTCCACGAGGAGCCACAGGTGCTGCACTACGGCAAGCCCGGCACCGGCGAAGAGCTCAAGCCCGGCATGACCTTCACGATCGAGCCCATGATCAACACCGGCCGGCGCGAGGTGCGCGAGCTGGGCGACGGCTGGACCATCGTGACCAAGGACCACTCGCTCTCGGCCCAGTGGGAACACACGGTGCTCGTCACCCCGACCGGCTACGAGGTGCTCACCCTGTCGGCGGGCAGTCCCCCGCCCCCGGCTTTCGTCCACGCAGAGCCGGCCCTGGCCTGAAACTTGCTGCCGTCCGTCGCCATGCAAGCGACCGCCCCCACCCTGAGAGAACAGTACCGCGCCCGCAAGACCGAGGCGCTGGAAGCCGTGCGTGGCAGCGGCACTTCCACGCGCGGTGTGCATGCCGCACTGCGTCGGCTGGCCCGCCTGGCCGATGACACGCTCAAGACCCTGTGGCAGCAGGCCGGCTTCGGCCCGGGTCTGACCCTGGCTGCCGTGGGCGGCTTTGGCCGCGGCGAACTGTTCCCCCATTCCGACATCGACGTTCTGCTGTTGCTGCCCGAAGGCCAGTCGCCGGACACGGACGAGGCCCTGCGCCAGCGCATCGAGACCTTCATCAGCAGTTGCTGGGACGCGGGTCTGGAGATCGGCTCCAGCGTGCGCACGGTGGACGAATGCCTGGCTGAAGCGGCCAAGGATGTGACCGTGCAGACCGCACTGCTGGAATCACGTGCCATCTGCGGCAACGCGGCCCTGTTCAAGGATTTCCGCTGGCGCTTCCGCCAGGCCATGGATCCCCGCGCCTTCTTCGTCGCTAAGACGCTGGAGATGCAGCAGCGCCACAGCAAGTTCGAGGACACGCCCTACGCGCTGGAGCCCAACTGCAAGGAGTCGCCCGGTGGCCTGCGCGACCTGCAGATCATCCTCTGGGTGGCCCAGGCGGCCGGCTACGGCAAGAGCTGGGACGAGCTCGCGCGCAACGGCCTGGCCACGCCTTTCGAGGTGCGTCAGCTCAAGCGCAACGAGGCCATGCTGGAGCTGATCCGCCTGCGCCTGCATCTGGTCGCGGGCCGGCGCGAGGACCGGCTGGTCTTCGACCTGCAGACCTCGGTGGCGGCCAGCTTCGGCTACAGCTCCGACACCGGTGAAGTCAGGACCAAGGTGCGCGCCAGCGAGTCGCTGATGCGCCACTACTACTGGGCTGCCAAGGCGGTGACCCAACTCAACCAGATCCTGCTGCTCAACATCGAAGAGCGGCTCAACCCGACCACCCAGGCGCCGCGTGCCATCAACGTGCACTTCCTCGACAAATCCGGGCTCATCGAAGTCGCCAGCGACGACCTCTACCAGCGCGAACCGCACGCCATCCTCGAAACCTTTCTG
Organism: Hylemonella sp.; assembly: GCA_046299695.1. GTDB lineage: Bacteria > Pseudomonadota > Gammaproteobacteria > Burkholderiales > Burkholderiaceae_C > Hylemonella. The sequence goes on along the minus strand of JBKBHP010000005.1, from coordinate 111,224 downwards.
GTCTACCAGACCACCGAAGGCGCCAAAGGCCTGTCGGCCCGCACCCTGCGCGCGCTCTACAACGCACGCGGCCTGATGACCGCCACCTTTCGCAACGACCCGGTCAACCGTGCCACCTTCATGCAGATCCTGCAGCAGCCGCGCGGCATCACACACGCCATGCGCCTGATGAACCAGACCTCGGTGCTCGGACGCTACCTCTGGATCTTCCGCCGCATCGTGGGCCAGATGCAGCACGACCTGTTCCATGTCTACACCGTGGACCAGCACATCCTTATGGTGCTGCGCAATGTGCGACGCTTCTTCATGGCCGAGCATGTGCACGAGTACCCTTTCTGCTCACAACTGGCCGCTGGCTGGGACAAGCCCTGGATCCTCTACGCGGGGGCGCTCTTCCACGACATCGCCAAGGGCCGGGGCGGGGATCACTCCGACCTGGGCGCGGAGGAGGTGCGGCGGTTTGCCCGCCAGCATGGCATCGCGCGTGAAGACGCCCAGCTCATCGAGTTCCTGGTCAAGGAACACCTCTCGATGAGCCGCATCGCGCAGAAGTCCGACCTCAGCGACCCGGATGTCATCCAGGCCTTCGCAAAGCAAGTGGGCAACGAACGCTATCTCACCGCGCTCTACCTGCTGACGGTCGCCGACATCCGCGGCACCAGCCCCAAGGTCTGGAACGCCTGGAAGGGCAAGCTGCTCGAAGATCTGTACCGTTACACGCTGCGCGCGCTCGGCGGCCATGCCCCCTCGCCCGATGCCGAGGTGGAGGCGCACAAGCGCGAGGCCCTGGTCAAGCTGGCCCTGCACAGCCTGCCACACGAGGCGCAGAAAAAGCTCTGGGATACGCTGGACGTGAGCTACTTCATGCGCCACGACGCCGACGACATCGCCTGGCACACCCGCCACCTCTCGCGTCATGTGGGGACCCCGCAGCCCATCGTACGGGCGCGCCGCTCGCCCGTGGGCGAAGGCCTGCAGGTGCTGGTCTACACGGCCGACCAGCCCGACCTCTTCGCGCGCATCTGCGGCTACTTCGACCACGGCGACTTCAGCATCCTGGACGCGCGCATCCACACGGCTCGCAACGGCTACGCTCTCGACACCTTCCAGGTCGTCACCACCGGCCTGCAGGACCATTACCGCGAGATGACCGCCATGGTTGAAGCCGAACTGGCCCGCGCGATCGCCGAAGGTGGCCCGCTGCCCGAACCCAGCCGCGGCCGTCTCTCGCGCCGGGTCAAGAGCTTCCCCGTGACGCCGCGCGTCAGCCTCAAGCCCGACGAGAAGGCACAGCGCTGGCTTCTCAGCATCTCAGCCAGCGACCAGGCCGGCCTGCTCTACAAGGTGGCGCGCGTGCTGGCCCGCCACCGCATCAACCTGCAGCTGGCCAAGGTCAACACCCTGGGCGAGCGTGTCGACGACATCTTCCTGGTCGACGGCCCCGAGCTGCAGAACAACCGCGCCCAGATCGCCATCGAGACCGAACTGCTGGGCGTGCTGGCGTCCTGAGCTGGCCCTCAGTCGTCCACGCTGGCGTCCAGCCCGGGAAACAGGACCTCGGTAAAACCGAACTGCGTGAAGTCGCGCACGCGCATGGGATAGAGCTTGCCGATCAGGTGGTCGCACTCGTGCTGCACCACACGGGCGTGAAAGCCTTCCACCGTGCGGTCGATCGGGTCACCATACTGATCAAAGCCGGTGTAGCGGATCCGTTGCCAGCGCGGGACCACACCACGCAGGCCGGGCACCGAGAGACAGCCCTCCCAGCCCAGTTCCTCTTCCTCACCCAGCGACGTGATCACCGGATTGCACAGCACGGTGCGCGGCACGATGGGCGCCTCCGGGTAACGCGGATTGGGCGCACCGCTGCCGAAGATCACCACCTGCAAGTCCACGCCGATCTGTGGTGCGGCCAAACCGGCGCCGTTGGCGGCGGCCATGGTGTCGAGCAGGTCGGTGACCAGCAGGTGCAGCGCATCGGTGTCGAAGTCGGTCACGGGCTGGGCCACGCGCAAGAGGCGCGGGTCACCCATCTTGAGGATGGTGCGGACGGTCATGAAAATATCGATCGGTTCTTGAGGCTGCGAGCATAAACCCGGGGCGTCGACCCGGCACAATGGAGCCCCATGGCCTCCAACCCCACGCCTCCGCCCAGCCCGCTGACCGCTCCGCTGTCGGCTCTGGCGCGTACGGTCTACCTGGGCCTGGCCCTGCTGTTCCTGGTCCTTGGGATCGTGGGGGCCTTCCTGCCCGTGCTGCCCACCACCCCCTTCATCCTGCTCTCGGCCTGGGCCGCGGCCCGCAGCTCGCCCAGGCTGCTGGGCTGGCTGGAGAACCACACGGCCTTCGGCCCCATGATCCGCGACTGGCGCCGCGGTGGCGTCGTGAGCCGCAAGGCCAAGTGGATGTCCAGCGGCTTCATGGCGGCCTCGGGCGCCTGGCTGCTGTGGAGCGCCCACCCGCGCTGGGCGGCCTGGGCGGCGATCGCCTGCATGAGCAGTGTGGCGGTCTGGCTGTGGCGGCGTCCGGAGCGTTTTGCAGATGAGCAGAAGTCTGACTAAGCCGAAGGTAGAAGGGCTCGCAGGCCGGCTTCGTCCAATACTGTGACGCCCAGCTCACGCGCCTTGTCCAGCTTGCTGCCAGCCTCCGTGCCGGCGACCACGTAATCCGTCTTCTTGCTCACCGAGCCAGCCACCTTGGCGCCCGCCGCTTCCAGCATCTCCTTGGCCTCGTCGCGGCTCAGCGTGGGCAGGGTGCCGGTGAGCACAAAGGTCTTGCCGGCCAGCGGCAGCTGGGCGGCTGGGCTGGGTTCGCCCTCCTCCCAGCGCAGTCCGCAGGCGCGCAGCTGCTCCACGACCTCGCGGTTGTGTTCCTGCCGGAAGAAGGTGTGGATGCTCTGCGCCACGATGGGGCCCACGTCAGGCACCTGAAGCAACTGGTCTTCCGTGGCATCCATGATGGTGTCGAGCTTGCCGAAGTGGCGCGCCAGCGCCTTGGCCGTGGCCTCGCCCACATGGCGGATACCCAGGCCGTAGAGGAAGCGTGGCAGCGTGGTCTGCTTGGATTTTTCCAGTGCATCGACGATGTTCTGCGCCGACTTGTCGGCCATGCGGTCCAGGCTTGCCAGGGCGGTGAGGCCCAGGCGGTAGAGATCGGGCAGCGTTTTAACCACCCCACCATCGACGAGCTGGTCCACGAGCTTATCGCCCAGGCCTTCGATGTCCACGGCCCGACGTCCCGCGAAATGCAGCATGGCCTGCTTGCGCTGGGCGCTGCAGAACAGGCCGCCGGTGCAGCGGTAATCGGCCTCGCCCTCCTCTCGCACGGCGGCCGAGCCACAGACCGGGCAGAGATGGGGCATGGTGAAGACCTCGGCCCCGGACTGGCGCTTCTCGGGCAGCACGGCCACCACCTCGGGAATCACATCGCCCGCGCGGCGCACGATGACCGTGTCACCGACACGCACATCCTTGCGGCGCGCCTCGTCCTCGTTGTGCAGGGTCGCGTTGGTCACGGTCACACCGCCCACAAAGACCGGTGCCAGCTTGGCCACAGGTGTGAGCTTGCCGGTGCGGCCCACCTGGACCTCGATGGCCTGCACCGTGGTCAGCATCTCCTGCGCCGGGTACTTGTGCGCCACGGCCCAGCGCGGTTCGCGCGTCTTAAAGCCGAGTTGCTGCTGCAGGGCCAGCGCGTTGACCTTGTAGACCACGCCATCGATGTCGAAAGGCAGGGCGTCACGCTTGGCGCGGATGGCCTCGTGAAAGGTCGTCAGCCCCTCGGCTCCCTGGACCACGGCGCGCTCCTCGCACACCGGCAGACCCATGGACTGCAGCGCGTCCAGCATCTGCGCATGGGTAGCAGGCACAGACCAGCCCTGCACCTCGCCCAGGCCATAGGCGTAGAAGCTCAGCGGGCGCTGCGCCACCAGGGCCGGGTCGAGCTGGCGGATCGCACCAGCTGCAGTGTTGCGCGGGTTGATGAAGGTCTTCTCGCCCTTCTCGCGCTGCCTGGCGTTGAGCGCCTCGAAATCGTCGCGGCGCATGTAGACCTCGCCACGTACTTCAAGCACGGGGGCCTCGCAGGCGTTCAGGCGCAGCGGGATCTGGCCGATGGTGCGCACGTTCTGCGTCACGTCCTCCCCGGTCTCGCCATCGCCGCGCGTGGCAGCCTGCACCAGGACGCCGCGCTCGTAACGCAGGTTGATGGCCAGGCCGTCGAACTTGAGCTCGGCAGCGTATTCGACCGGTGGGTCGGACTCCTGCAGTCCCAGAGCCTTACGCACTCGGGCGTCGAAGCTCTGCGCGCCGGACGCCGTGGTGTCGGTCTCGGTCTCGATGGACAGCATGGGCACCGCGTGGCGCACGGGCGTCAGGCCGTCGAGCACCCTGCCGCCCACGCGCTGGGTCGGTGAATCGGCCGTCAGCAGCTCAGGGTGCGCGGCTTCGAGCGCCTGCAGCTCGCGAAAGAGCTGGTCGTACTCGACGTCCGGGATCTCGGGCGCGTCGAGCACGTAGTAACGATGCGCATGGTGGTGCAGCAGGCGGTGCAGTTCCCGCACACGCTCGGAGGGGGATGGGACGGCGGGCGCCGCGTCGAACAAGTCGGGCGTCATCGGTGCAGCAGGACAGTCAGGAGAACAGCCGACGGGCGAGCACCGACCCGGCCGAGAGCTCGCGCGCGTCGAGCTTGTCGTACAGCGTCTCCAGCTCGGAGCCGATCACATCCATGGCGTCGCTGCTCAGAGGCTGGCCGTTGTCGTCGGTGATCTGGCCGTCCATGACCTCGGCCAGGCGTTTGGCCGCTTCGCGCAGGCGCACATAGGGCTGCTCGCTGCGCGGCACCTGGGCCACGTCCAGGCTCAGCATGACGTCACGGATCGCGGTCATCGACGGGTCGGCGGCCAGCGCGGCCTGGGGGTCGTACTGCAGGCCCAGGATGGGTGGCTGGCCCGCCTGCGTCGCGGGCAGCACCATGCGCCCGGGCAGCACCCCGGCCACAAAGCCCAGGCGGGCGGCGTGCTGCTGCACGTAGCCGGCACTCCAGGCCGTATGGCGCGCGCGCAGCGTGACACTGAGCTGGGCATCGTGCTCGCTGGCAAAGGCGTCAAGCTCGCGGCCGCGTGCCACGGCGTCGAGCATGTCGGGAAACTCGGGCGTGCCGCCCAGGGCGTCCGCCAAGGCCTGGGTCTTGACGACGAACTCGGAGTATTCGATCTCGTTGAGCGCGCCCGCGCGGTTGGCCAGCTGCACGCCCGCCTGCAGCGCGCTGTAGCGCTGGCCGGGCTGCGGCGTCTCCCACTGGCCGTCGGCCTGATTCAGGCCTTCGATGCCATAGGGCTTGCTGCCGACGCGGCGCGTGGCCGGCATGTGCTGCAACACAGCTTCGCCCGAGACGGGATGCTCCAGCTCAAGGTTGGCCAGCACGTCTATCAGCGGATCGAGCAGCGGCTTCTTCTCGGCCGCGGGCGGCAGCATCAGACCGTCCGCGGCCGGCACGGCGCCGAGCACCGGATCGACGGGCCGGTCGGCCCCGGTGTCGGGCAAGGTGGCACCATCGGGCTCGGGGTCAGCCAGGCGCGGTTGATGGCGGCGCGCGGTCCAAACGCCGTGCAGCACCAGCCCGGCGAGCAGCAGCACGCCGGCGATGGCCAGTCCGATCTGCAGCTTGCTCATCGGCGCTGGGCTCCGCGCTGCCTCAGGCGGCCTCGGCCATGGACACGGCGGACTCCATGTCCACCGCCACGATACGCGAGACGCCCTGCTCCTGCATGGTCACGCCGATGAGCTGCTCGGCCATCTCCATCGCGATCTTGTTGTGGCTGATGAAGAGGAACTGGGTGCCCTTGCTCATGCTGCTCACGAGCTTGGCGTAGCGCTCGGTGTTGGCGTCGTCCAGCGGCGCGTCCACCTCGTCCAGCAGACAGAAGGGCGCGGGGTTGAGCTGGAAGATGGCAAACACCAGGGCGATGGCCGTCAGCGCCTTCTCGCCACCCGAGAGCAGGTGGATGGTCTGGTTCTTCTTGCCCGGGGGCTGGGCCATGACCTGCACGCCGGCATCGAGGATTTCATCGCCCGTCATGATCAGTTTGGCCTGGCCGCCGCCGAAGAGTTCGGGGAACATGCGGCCGAAGTGCTCATTGACGGTCTTGAAGGTTCCGCCCAGCAACTCGCGCGTCTCACCGTCGATCTTGCGGATGGCGTCTTCCAGCGTGTTCATGGCGTCGGTCAGGTCGGCCGACTGCGCATCGAGGAACTGCTTGCGCTCGCGGGCATGGGCCAGCTCGTCGAGCGCGGCCAGGTTGACGGCACCGAGTGCGGCGATCTCGCGGTTCAGGCGTTCGATCTCGCCCTGCAGGCCCGTGAGGCGCACATGGCCTTCTTCGATGGACTTCGCCACCGCCGCCAGGTCGGCATGGGCCTCGGCCAGCAGCTGGTCGTACTGCTCCAGCCCCAGACGTGCAGCCTGCTCCTTGAGCTGCATGTCCTGGATGCGCTGGCGCAGGGGGTCGAGCTCGCGCTCGAGCTTGAGACGGCGCTCGTCGCTGGCGCGCAGCTTGGCGGTCAGGTCGTCGTATTCGCTCTTCTTGGCGGCGAGGGCCTGCTCGCGCTCCAGCTTGAGCGCCAGCGCATTCTGCAGACCGGCCTGGGCTGCGGCGTCGGTCAGGCGGGCCAGCTCGTCGCGGGCGCGTTGCTCTTCGCCCGTGATGGACGCCGCCTGCTGGTCGGCCGTTTCGATGGCGCGCGCGAGCTCGGCCTTGCGCGCGTCCAGCGTGCGCAGGGAAAACGTGGCTTCCTGGGCCTGGCGCTCCAGGGCGCGCTGCTGCTCTCGGCAGGCACCCAGCTTGCGCTCGGCTTCGAGCACACGCTCGTCCAGCTGGGCATGGCGCTCCTGGCTGTCGGCCAGTTGCATGTCCAGTTCCTCGAAGCGGCCTTCGGCGGCCACGCGGCGCTCCTGCAGTTCTTCGAGCAGAGCGTCGACTTCGGCCAGATCGCCGGCGATCTGTTCACTCCGTGCCCGGGTCTGCTCGGCCAGCTGCGACAGGCGCAGGGTCTCGACCTGCAGCTCATGGGCGCGGCTCTGGGTCTCGCTGGCTTCGCGGCGCGCGACGACCAGGCGTTGGGACGCGTCGGCGTAGGCAGCCTCGGCGCGCACCAGGGCGGTCCGGGCCTCCTCGCTGATCAGCGACTGTGCGCGCAACTGCTTCTCGAGGTTCTCGATCTCCTGGGCACGCGCCAGCAGGCCCGCCTGCTCGGAATCCTGGGCATAGAAGCTCACGCTGTGCAGGCTGACGGCGTGGCCGCTCTTCACATAGAGGGTCTCGCCGGGCTGCAGCTGGCTGCGCTGGGCCAGGGCTTCCTCGAAGCTGGCCGCCGTGTAGCAGCCCTGCAGCCAGTCGACCAGCACGGCCTTGAGGCCGGCGTCGTTGACACGCATCAGATCGGCCAGGCGAGGCAGCGCGGCAGAGCGCTCTGGCGCACCGGCCTGCGGCGCGCTGTAGAAAGCCAGCTTGGCGGGCGGCGCATCGGCACCGAAGGCCTTGACCATGTCCAGGCGGCTGACCTCAAGCGCGCCCATGCGCTCACGCAGTGCGGCCTCCAGGGCGTTTTCCCAGCCCTGCTCGATGTGCAATTTTGTCCACAGGGCCTGCAGATCGGCCAGGCCGTGTTTGGCCAGCCAGGGTTGGAGCTTGCCGTCGGTCTTGACCTTGTCCTGCAGGGCCTTGAGCGCTTCCATGCGTGCCGACAGATCGGTCTGCTTGGCGGCTTCGGTGTTCAGGGTTTCCTGCTGCTGGCGGCGGGCCTCGTCGAGCTGCGGCACGCTGTCCTGCAGCTCGTGCAGACGGGCCTCGGCCACGGCAGCGGCTTCGGTGGCCTGGGTGGACTGGGCCTGCAGGCTCTGCAGGCGCGCCTCGTCCGGAGCGGCCAAGGCCTTCTTGTCGGTGTCCAGGCGCTCGCGGCGCTGCTGCAGCTGGCGTGATTGTTCGTCCAGGCTGCGCTGCTCGGCGGCCAGCACCTGGATCTGCTGCTGCACCTGGCCCACGCTGCTGCGCTGCTCGTTGGCCTTGGCCTGCGCCTGGCGCAGAGCCTCTTCCAGGTCCGGTAGAGCCATGGACTGCTCTTCGAGCTGGGCCGCGAGTTCGGTGGTCTTCTCCTCCCCCACCAGGGCGAGTTCGGCGAGCTTCTCGATCTCGGCCTGCGCATCCGTCTTGCGCGTGGCCCACTGGGCGGTCTGTTCCTTGAGCGTGTTGAGACGCTCTTCCACGCGCTGGCGGCCCTCGACCACGAAACGGATCTCGGCTTCCAGGCGTCCCACCTCGGTGCTGGCCTCGTAGAGCTGGCCCTGGGCCTGGTTGACCTGGTCGCCTGCCGCGTAGTGCGCCTGGCGTATGGTCTCGAGGTCGGCCTCGATATGGCGCAGGTCGGCCACACGGGATTCGAGCTCGATGACGGCCTTTTCGCCCTCCTGCTTGATGCGGGCCTGGTCGGCCTCGGCCTCGGAGCGCTTGAGGTACCAGAGCTGCTGCTGCTTGAGCGTGACGTCGGCGTGCAGGCTGTTGTACTTCTGCGCGACCTCGGCCTGGCGCTCGAGCTTCTCGAGGTTGGCATTGAGTTCGCGCAGGATGTCTTCGACCCGCGTGAGGTTCTCGCGGGTGTCGGAGAGGCGGTTTTCGGTCTCGCGACGGCGCTCCTTGTACTTGGAGACGCCGGCGGCTTCTTCGAGGAAGAGGCGCAGCTCCTCGGGCTTGGACTCGATGATGCGGCTGATCGTACCCTGCCCGATGATGGCGTAGGCGCGCGGCCCCAGGCCCGTGCCAAGGAACACGTCCTGCACGTCACGCCGGCGCACGGGCTGGTTGTTGATGTAGTAGCTGCTGGTGCCGTCGCGCGTGAGCACGCGCTTGACGGCAATTTCCGAGTACTCGCGGAACGGACCGCCAGCCCGGTGGTCGGCGTTGTCGAACACCAGTTCCACGCTGGAGCGGCTGGCCGGCTTGCGGGTGGTGGTGCCATTGAAGATCACGTCCTGCATGGACTCGCCACGCAGCTCGCTGGCGCGGCTCTCGCCCAGCACCCAGCGCACGGCGTCCATGATGTTGGACTTGCCGCAGCCGTTGGGGCCGACCACACCCACCAGTTGGCCCGGCAGCATGAAGTTAGTCGGTTCGGCGAAGGACTTGAAACCGGAAAGCTTGATCGAGGTAAGACGCACGGTGGTGGACTCGGTCGTGGGAACGGAGGGAACGCGAAATCATACCGTCCCGAGACGCGTGAAAAGGAGCGACGGCGCACTGCTTTTGTGCTATGCCCGCCGCGGGTAAACCCGGACTGGTTGCATTTGTACACACAGTCCGGCCAGGCACCATGGCGTACCCGCGGCAGAGCGTGTAGATTCACGAACTTTGAGCCGACCGAACGCAGAAAAAGACGCCACCATGAACCAGGCCGCCAGTGACAACGCCCCGCAGGTCGCTCAGACCACCCTCAAGGAACTGGGCCTGCGCCCCGGCATCGCGCTGCAGGTACGCCGACTGGTCGAAGGCGCCAGCAAGAAGGAGGCCCAGCTCTTCGGCGCCATCGAGAACCGCGGCGTCATGGTCGGCCCGCAGGGCCCCGAGGGTGAGGACCCGGGCCTGACCGAGGGGGATGTCTGCATCGTGCGCGGTTTCACGGGCCAGCACGAGTTCTCCTTCATCAGCAAGGTGCTGCAGACCTATGACAAGCCCTTTGTCTATGCCCTGCTGGCGTACCCGAACCAGGTGGACGCGCGCCTGGTGCGTCAGTCGCTGCGCACCAAGACCCGCTGGCCCGTCGTGACACAGATGGGCGAGCAACAGCAGGAAGGCCTGCTGGTGGACATCAGCCTGCAGGGCGCCATGGTCAGCACCCCGGACGCCGTGGCCGCCGTGGGCAAGGTCATCAGCCTCACGATCCAGGGGCTGGTCGAGGGCGAGCTCAGCCCCCTCACGGTCAAGGCGACGGTCTGCCACAGCCATCGCGCCCAGGATGGCGCATCGCATTTCACCGGCATGGCCTTCCACTCCCTGACACAACAGGACAAGTTGGTGCTGAGCTACCTGACCAATACCCCTCGTCCTTGAGGGACAAGGCGCACAGCGGCCCAGACTGTGCATTTCTGCATGGACAAAGCCGAAAAGAATTGACCCGCGTCAAGCTGACGGAGTCACCGTGACTAGGATTCGACCCTGTCTCATCCGCAGGAACGCCTCACCATGAATCCGGAAGTCATCTCCAGCTACGACCCGCTGTACGTCGCCCTGTCTTTTGCCCTCGCCTTCGTGGGCTCCTTCGTCGCCCTGAGCGCCGCACGCCGCATGATCGGCCCGGACGGAAAGATCAACTCCTTCGACCTGCTCGCCGCCACGCTGGCCCTGGGCGGCATCGGTGTGTGGACCATGCACTTCATCGGCATGGCCGCGCTCAAGATGGATCTGCGCGTGGGCTACTCCATGGTCGAGACCGTGATTTCGCTCGTCGTCGTCTGTGCGGCCACGGCTTATGGCCTGGTCTACGTGGCCCGCGACCCCTCCAACAAGTCGCGCCTGCTGGTGGCTGGCGGCGCGGTCGGCCTGGGTGTGGTGGTGATGCACTACCTGGGCATGTATGGCATGCGTTTTGGCGGCTACATCGACTGGTCGACCGCGCTGGTGGCGCTGTCGATCCTGATCGCTGTCGTGGCCGCCACCGCGGCACTCTGGCTGGCCTTCAACACCAAGCCGGTCGCCCTGCGTCTGGTGGCGGCTGTGGTGATGGCCGTGGCCGTCTGCGCCATGCATTACACCGGAATGGCCGCGGCCGATTTCGTCTGCACCACGGCCGACCGCCTGGCCCCGCCGCGCGGCTTCGCCGTGATCATCTCGACCGACCTGCCTGATGTGGTGACGATCATGGCCATCGGCATCGCGTTGGTGCTGTCCATCGATCTGCTGGTCCAGCGGGCGCTGCGCGCGCAAAGGTCGCCGCGCTGACGGCCGGAACGGTCGGGGAGTTCCGGGATAATTCCGTCCCATGAACCCCCTGCTCCAGAAGCTGCAGCCCTATCCCTTCGAACGGCTGCGGCAGCTTTTTGCCGGCATCACGCCCAGCCCCGCCTACCGCCCCATCAGCCTGGGCATCGGTGAACCCAAGCACGCCACCCCCGATTTCATCAAGCAGGCCCTTGCGGGCGCGATCGACACCGGCCTGACCGGCTACCCCGCCACGGCCGGGGAACCCGCGCTCAAGGAGGCTGCGGCCGGCTGGCTGCAGCGTCGCTATGGCGTCACGGTCAACCCGGGCACGCAGATCCTACCCGTCAACGGCTCGCGCGAGGCGCTGTTCGCGCTGACACAGACCGTGGTGGACGGCAGCCAGCCTGGTGCCCTGGTCCTCTGCCCCAATCCCTTCTATCAGATCTACGAGGGCGGTGCCCTGCTGGCCGGCGCCGAGCCTTACTACGTGCCCAGCGACCCGGCGCGCAACTTCGCGGTGGACTGGGACTCGGTGCCACCCGAGGTCTGGGCCCGTACCCAGCTGATCTTCGCCTGCTCGCCGGGCAACCCCACGGGCGCCGTGATGCCGCTGGAAGAGTGGAAGAAGCTCTTCGAGCTCAGCGACCGCTACGGCTTCGTGATCGCCTCGGACGAGTGCTACAGCGAGATCTACTTCCGTGACGAGCCGCCGCTGGGCGGTCTGGAAGCGGCCCTCAAGCTGGGGCGCACGGATTTCAGGAATCTCATCGCCCTGACCAGCCTGTCCAAGCGCAGCAATGTGCCAGGCCTGCGCAGCGGCTTCGTGGCCGGCGATGCCGCCATCATGAAGGCTTTTCTGCTCTACCGCACCTACCATGGCAGCGCCATGAGCCACGTGGTGCAGGCTGCCAGCATTGCCGCCTGGAACGACGAGCAGCACGTTATCGACAACCGCAACCTGTACCGGCAGAAATTCGCCGCCGTCACCCCGCTGCTGTCGCCCGTGCTCGACGTCGCCCTGCCCGACGCCGCCTTCTATCTCTGGGCCGGGGTGCACGGATCCGACACCGAGTTCGCCCGCCAGCTGTACGCTCTCTACAATGTCACCGTACTGCCCGGCAGCTATCTCGCGCGCGAGGCCCGCGGCGTCAACCCCGGCGCCGGCCGTGTGCGCATGGCGCTGGTGGCCGAAACCGCCGAGTGCGTGGAGGCGGCCGAGCGCATCGTTCAATTTGTCCAATCCAGAAACTGAGTCATCCTGACATGAGCCAACAACTGCAACAGATCATCGAAGCCGCCTGGGACAACCGCGCGAACATCTCCGTCAAGTCCGCGCCCAAGGAAGTGGCCGACGCCGTCGAGCACGTGATCAGCGAACTCAACAAGGGCCGCCTGCGTGTGGCCACCCGTGAGTCGGTGGGCAAGTGGACGGTGCACCAGTGGATCAAGAAGGCCGTGCTGCTGTCCTTCCGCCTCAAGGACAACGAGGTCATCAAGGCCGGCGACCTGGGCTTCTACGACAAGGTGCAGACCAAGTTCGCCCACCTCTCCGCCGAAGAGATGGCGGCCACCGGCGTGCGCGTGGTGCCGCCCGCCGTGGCGCGCCGCGGCAGCTACATCGCCAAGGGCGCCATCCTGATGCCCAGCTACGTGAACATCGGCGCTTACGTCGACGAGAACACCATGGTCGACACCTGGGCCACGGTGGGCTCCTGCGCCCAGATCGGAAAGTACGTGCACCTCTCGGGTGGCGTGGGCATCGGGGGCGTGCTGGAGCCCGTGCAGGCTGGCCCGACCATCATCGAGGACAACTGCTTCATCGGTGCTCGCTCGGAAGTCGTCGAGGGCGTGGTCGTGGAAGAGAATTCCGTGCTCGGCATGGGCGTGTACATCGGCCAGAGCACGCCCATCTTCAACCGCGACACCGGCGAAATCGTCTATGGCCGCGTGCCCAGCGGCAGTGTGGTCATCAGCGGCAACCTGCCCAAGAAGACCAAGGGCGGCCAAGACTACAGCACCTACGCCGCCATCATCGTCAAGACCGTGGATGCGCAGACGCGCTCCAAGACCAGCCTGAACGACCTGCTGCGCGACTGATACCGACTGACAGGGCCCGAGACCCGCCACGGAGGAAACATGAGCACCACTGCCGAACGCCCCATGGGCACGATGGAACGGATCCTGCGCCTGATGGCCGAGAAGAAGGCCTCGGACATCTATCTGTCGGCGCATTCGCCGGCGCTGATCCGCATCAACGGCCAGTGCGTGCCCATCAATAACCAGGCCTTGCCGGCCGAGGCGCCGCGCAATCTGCTGGCCGAAATCATCCCCGAGGAGCGCATGGCCGAGCTCGATGCCTACAGCGAGCTCAACATGGGCTTCCCGCTGGCGGGGGTGGGACGCTTCCGCCTGAGCGCCATGCGCCAGCGCGGTTCGGTCGCAGCGGTGATCCGCTACGTCTCGGGCGAGATCCCCACGCTGGGCTCGCTCTCGCTGCCGCCCATCCTGGGCGACCTGATCATGGAAAAGCGCGGCCTGATCCTCATGGTGGGCGCCACCGGCATGGGCAAGAGCACCACGCTGGCCGCCATGATCGACTACCGCAACGAGAACGCGTCGGGCCACATCCTGACCATCGAGGACCCTATCGAGTACCTGTTCAAGAACAAGCGCTCGGTCGTCAACCAGCGCGAGATCGGGGCCGACACCAAGAACCTGCACACCGCGTTGCAGAACGCGCTGCGCCAGGCCCCTGACGTGATCATGATTGGCGAGATCCGCGACCGCGAGACCATGTCGGCCGCCATCGCCTATGCGCAGTCCGGCCACCTGTGCCTGGCCACCATGCACGCGAACAACAGCTACCAGGCCCTGAACCGGATCCTGAGCTTCTACCCCGTGGAAGTTCGCCAGACCATGCTTGGTGACCTCGCAAGTGCCACCAAGGCCATCGTCTCCCAGCGCCTGCTGCGCACCGTGACGGGCAGCCGCACGCCGGCGGTGGAGATCATGCTCAACACCAAGCTGATCTCCGAGCTGATCGAGAAGGGTGACTTCTCCAGCATCAAGGAGGCACTGGAAAAGGCCATGGCCGAGGGCTCTCAGAACTTCGAGCAGGACATCGCCCGTCTCATCACCGACGGCGTGATCGATCGCAAGGAAGGTCTGGCCAACTCCGACTCGCCCACCAACCTCATGTGGCGTCTGCAGAACGACTTCCAGAAGCCGGACCAGGCCCAGACGGCCGAGGACCACCACGACGACGAACCCTCCTTCACCGAGATCACGCTGGACGTGAAGCACGGCTGACAGGTCCTTCCCCATTGCGCATGTCCCTCACCCTGCAACTGACCGAGCAGCTGATCGCCCGCCCCTCCGTCACCCCGGACGACGCCGGTTGCCAGCAGCTCATCGCCGAACGCCTGCAGCCCCTGGGCTTTGCCTGCGAAAGCCTGGCCAGTGGCCCGGATGATTTCCGTGTCAGCAACCTCTGGGCCCAGCGCACGGCCACCCCCGGCGCCCCCCTGCTGGTCTTTGCCGGCCACACGGACGTGGTGCCCACGGGCCCGGTCGCGCAGTGGAGCCAGGACCCCTTCATGCCCACGCACCGTGGCGGCAAGCTCTACGGCCGCGGCGCGGCCGACATGAAGACCTCCATCGCAGCCTTCGTGGTGGCTGTGGAAGAATTTGTTGCCACCCAACCCCGGGCACCACTGAACATCGCCCTGCTGCTGACCAGCGACGAGGAAGGCCCGGCCGTGGACGGCACCATCAGGGTCTGCGAGGCCCTCCAGGCCCGCGGTGTGCAGCTGGATTACTGCATCGTCGGTGAGCCGACCTCGGTGCAGCGCACCGGGGACATGATCAAGAACGGCCGGCGTGGCACCATGAGCGGCAAGCTCACGGTCAAGGGCGTGCAGGGCCACATCGCCTATCCGCATTTGGCGCGCAACCCCATCCACCTGTTCGCGCCGGCCCTGGCCGAGCTCACCACGATCGCGTGGGACCAGGGCAACGACTTCTTTCCGCCCACCACCTGGCAGGTCAGCAACATCCACGGCGGCACGGGCGCGAGCAACGTCATCCCTGGCGCCATCGTGGTGGACTTCAACTTCCGCTTCTGCACCGAATCCACACCAGAGAGTCTGCAGCAGCGCCTGACGGCCGTGCTGGACCGGCACGAGCTCGACTACGAGCTGGCCTGGACCATCGGTGGCCTGCCCTTCCTGACCACGCCAGGCACCCTGGTCAACGCCGTGCGCGATGCGATCCGCGACGAGACAGGTGTTGAGACCGAGTTGTCCACCACCGGTGGCACCAGCGATGGCCGCTTCATCGCACAGATCTGCCCGCAGGTCATTGAGCTCGGGCCCACCAACGCCACGATCCACAAGATCGACGAGCACATCCCCGTGGCCGACATCGAGCCGCTGAAAAACATCTACCGGCGCGTGCTGGAAAAGCTCGCGCAATGAAGGTATCGCTCCCCGCCCCGCCGACCGTGATCCGCGAGATCGAGGCCGGCGCGCAGCAGCTGGAGGCCGCCGGCGTCGCCTACGGCCACGGCACCACCAATGCCTTTGACGAAGCCGCGTGGCTGGTGCTGTGGCGCCTCGGCCTGCCGCTGGACGAGCTGGACAGCGTCGCCGAGCGACCGGTCAGCGTTACCGAGCACGCACAGATCGCCGAACTGCTGTATCAACGCATCCGCACGCGCAAGCCGGCGGCCTACCTGACGCACGAGGCCTGGCTGCAGGGCGTGCCCTTCTATGTGGACGAACGCGCGATCGTGCCACGCAGCTTCATCGCCGAGCTGCTGGCCGACGGAACCATCGACGCCTGGCTCGGCGAGCACACGCAGCGCGTGCTGGACCTCTGCACGGGCAACGGCAGCCTGGCCGTACTGGCTGCGATGGCCTGGCCCGAGGTGACCGTGGACGGCGCCGATCTCTCGGAGGACGCACTGGCCGTGGCGCGCATCAATGTCGACAAACACGGTCTGCAGGAGCGCGTCACGCTGCTGCACTCCGATGGTCTGGCCGGTGTGCACGGCCCTTACGACCTGATCCTCTGCAACCCGCCCTACGTCAATGCGCAGAGCATGGTCGCCCTGCCCGCCGAGTACCGGGCCGAGCCCGCGCTGGCCCTGGATGGCGGCAGCGATGGCATGGACTTCATCCGCAGACTGCTGCGCGACGCCCCTCGCCACATGACGGAGCACGCCGTGCTCGTGCTGGAGATCGGCAATGAGCGCGATTACTTTGAAGCCGCCTTCCCGAAACTGGAAGTCGCCTGGCTGGAAACGAGTGCTGGCGCAGACCAGGTCCTGCTGGTCACCCGTGAAGCACTACTGAAAATATGACTTCCCCCTGTGGCGGCTACCGCCACCCTCCCCTCCAGGGGACAACGCCAGCGGTCCGGCAAAGCCGGTTCCGCGGCGTTTCCCGCCTGCCCTCTCCCGCTTGGATGATCGCTGCACGACCATGATTTCTCTTAAAAGCATCGTGCTGCGCCGCGGCGCCAAGGTGATCCTTGATGGCGCGTCTGCCACCATCAACCCTGGCGAAAAGGTCGGTCTCGTGGGCCGCAACGGCGCAGGCAAGTCCACCCTCTTCGCCCTGCTCAACGGCACGCTGCACGAGGATGCGGGCGAGTGCCATATCCCGACCGCGTGGCGCCTGGCTCAGGTGGCGCAGGACATGCCGGAAACGACCGAGAGTGCCACCGACTTCGTGATCGCGGGCGACACACGCCTGGTCGCCGCCCAGGCGGAAGTCACTGCGGCCGAAGCCACGGAAGACGGTGAGCGGATGGCCCACGCCTATATGGAGTTGCACGATGCGGGCGCGCACGATGCGCCGGCCCGCGCGCAGGCCCTGATCCTGGGCCTGGGTTTCAAGACCACGGAGCTGCACCAGCCCGTCAACAGCTTCTCGGGCGGCTGGCGCATGCGCCTGCAGCTCGCGCGTGCCCTCATGTGTCCGAGCGATCTGCTGCTGCTCGACGAACCGACCAACCACCTGGACCTCGACGCCCTGGTCTGGCTCGAAGCCTGGCTGCAGCGCTACGCCGGCACCATGCTGGTCATCAGCCACGACCGCGAGTTCCTCGATGCCGTGACCGGCGTCACCCTGCACATCGAGAACGCCCAGCTCAAACGCTACGGCGGCAACTACAGCAAGTTCGAGGACATGCGTGCCGAGCAGCTGGAGCTGCAGCAGGCTTCCTACTCACGCCAGCAGGAAAAGATTGCCCACCTGCAGAAGTTCATCGATCGCTTCAAGGCCAAGGCCAGCAAGGCCAAGCAGGCCCAGAGCCGCGTCAAGGCGCTGGAGCGCATGGAGAAGATCGGCCCCGTGCTGGCCGAAGCCGACTTCACCTTCGAGTTCAAGGAGCCGGCCAACCTGCCCAACCCGATGCTGGCCCTGCAGGACGTGAGCTGCGGCTACCCGCCGCCCGAGGGTGCGCCTGCGGGGACACCACCCACGGTGATCGTGCGCCACGTCAGCAAATCGGTGCTGGCGGGCCAGCGCATCGGCATCCTCGGTGCCAACGGCCAGGGCAAGTCCACGGTCGTCAAGACCATCGCACGTGACCTGAAGCCGATCAACGGCGAGATCATCGAAGGCAAAGGTCTGGCCATCGGCTACTTCGCCCAGCAGGAACTCGATGTGCTGCGTCCGCAGGACACGCCGCTGGAGCACATGATCCGCCTCGTCAAGGAGACGACAGCGCGCGGTGCGCTCAGCGGCCAGGCTACGCGCGAACAGGACCTGCGCACCTTCCTCGGCAGCTTCAACTTCACCGGCGACCAGGTCAAGCAGGCGGTGGGCACCATGAGCGGCGGCGAAAAAGCACGCCTGGTGCTGTGCATGCTGGTCTGGCAGCGTCCCAACCTGCTGCTGCTGGACGAGCCCACCAACCACCTGGATCTGGCCACCCGCGAGGCGCTGTCGGTGGCGCTCAACGAGTTCGAAGGCACGGTGATGCTGGTCAGCCATGACCGCGCCCTGTTGCGCTCGGTCTGCGACGAGTTCTGGCTGGTCTCGCGCGGCGGCATCAGTCCCTTTGACGGCGACCTGGACGATTACCAGCGCTACCTGCTCGATGAGGCCAAGCGCCAGCGCGAAGCGCTCAAGGAAGCCCAGTCGGCGGCGGTGGTGGTGGCCGCCGCAAACGCCCCGCCGCCGCCCGTGGCTGCCCCCGCCAAGCGCGAGGACAACCGCACCCGTCAGATGCGCAAGGAGCTGGAGCAGACCGAAGCGCGTATCAGTGAACTGGGCCGGGAGAAGGTCGCGCTTGAAGAGCGGCTGGCAGGTCAACCCAGCATGGACGAGATCCACGAACTCGGGAAACGTCTTGGCGTGTTGCAGGATGAGCTGGGCCAGCTGGAGGAGCGGTGGCTGGAGCTCGGCAGCTCCCTGGACCGCTAGGCGGGGCCGGGGCCTGTTTCAAGCCGCTGGGCGCAGGACCAAGTCTCCGATCGGTGCGCATCGAAAGCATCCCACCGTGCAGGGGAGGTGCCGAGATCTAGTTCCAATACCGTGTCAGGTCGACGGCGTGCTGGCCGCGCGCGGGCGGGCGAAAAGTGAAATGGGGAAAAGCCCGGGGACGCCTCCCAGAGGGGAGATCCCGGCGCCAGATCCGCATCTCTGTCGCCAGCAAGGGCCTGGATCCAGGCCTCATCCGCGGTCTGGATGATTTGCGCCAGACTTGGGGCGCCATGCGCCTCGAAAAAGTGCCGGTAGCCTGGGCTCTCGGGCGCACGGAGGATCTCGCGCATGACCCCGTGTCCCGAGGCGACGGATGGCATCTGTCGCCCCCAGGCGCGGAAGTTCATCCTGGCCAGTTCATGGGGCTGCAGCCCGATCACGGCTGCCAAGTGGCGACAGGGGCGGATTTCACCCGGTTTTGATTCCCGTTCGCCTGGTCCGGCGCCAGCTCCTCGGCCTGTGGAAAACCACGGTTTTGGTTCGTAGAGGCGTGTGGACGGGGAGCCATTTAACGCCACTGTGAACAGTGGCCGTGGGTGCCCGAAGCAATGCGTCTTCGCGGTACTCCACGATGGCGGTGGTGTTGCTGAGGGTTATCTGGTGCACGAAGGTGCCCAGTAACCCACGCAGCTGCCTCTTGTCCTCGCAGGACTCAATTTTTTCCCTCATCATCTCGGCCGCCACTTCGGGGTCGATCTTCATTTCTGAATAGTCCGGCGGAGCCGTGAGCTCAAGCCGGGTCAGCTGGGTCTGGATCTCCTCGATACCGTCAGACAGTTCCCGCAGCCTGGTGGACATGCCGGCCAGGCTCACGGCATTCTTCCCCTGGTCTTCGAGCACCTCGTAGAGGTTGGCCCTGCGGCGTTCTTTTTCGCGCAGATCTCGCACCAGCGCCTTGCGCTGCTCGCCGCGTTCCTTGATCCAGGCGCCACTCAGGTGGTTGATCTCGTCCAGCACGGTCTGTATGACCTCGGGGGTCAAGACCTCATCGAGTAGCTGCCGCACCATCCAATCGTCGAAGAGATCTGCCGGTACCGACTTGAAGAGGCAGCGCGGCTTGATGTTCTTCAGCGCATCGAGCAGGTTGCGCCCGAAGCGCGACGTGCTCCAGCAAATGAAGTGGCTGATCCGGTTCGCCGCGCAAAAGGCCATAGCCGCCTGAGAGCCCGGACGTCGATCTGTTCTGCCGCTCACACCGTCATCGCGGAACACCTGGACCACCTCGACACCCAGCGCCTTGGCCTTGAGCTGGCACTGCTCGATCTGGCTCTCCATCGATACGCCGTCATCAGCCTGGCGCACGGTACTCACCCGTGCATAGATCAGCGCCTGTTTCATGCTCGAACTCTAGTGTTCGACATCAGACGGCGCATGTGACGATCGCTCAGATCTTCACCCAGTTCCTGCTTGACCCGCGCGCGGATCTCGGGCTGAGTCCACCCCGCGGTGGCCAGCGCCTCCACGAAGCGGTTGCGCTGGTACCGTCGCCAGGCCTGCAGGCGGGGGAGTCGCCACAGGATCGCTGACTCGTTTTCCGACCAGGTGTCGGGCAGCATGTCCAGCAGCTGCCAGACGGCCATGAAGTTGTCGAAGCCGATCCGTGCCGCGACCTGCAGCGCCGTGCTGGACAGGCCCATGGCGTCGAGCTCGGCCAGCATCATGGACTCGCGAATCTGGTCCGAGCTCCCTGCACCATGAGCAGCGATGCCCGCGAATTTTTTTGGCCGGGCCTGGTCTTCAACTTTTGAACCACTGCGTGTGTTCAGGTAGGGCGTCTGGCGCATGTAGTCCATGACGTAGCCCGTGCGCACGCACAGCACAGGCACCTCGTCCTCCTCGTCGAACTTGAAGGGGTGGGTGAAGCGCCGCGCCGCGATCTCGCTGAGCAGCTTTTCCACGATCCAGGCCCAGGGCTGGCGCTCGCTGGCCGTTTCCTTGATGTGGCGGTTCATCTCGGCCGTCAGATCGGTCAGGAACGTGCTGGCGTCGTCCTCCTGGCCCATGAACTCGCACAGCAGCGCCCAGGCCGTGGCCAGGGCCGCATAGTTGGCCATGCCGCATCGTGTCGGCGATCACCGGCCAAAAAAAGCCCACACCTCGTCCGCAAAAACAAGGCCGGGGCAGCTTGCGCCGCACCGGCCGAATGATGTGTCTTTGTTAACACAATCAGAGGAGACTCCCGTCGCCGCCGACAGGAGACTGCGTCCCCATGCATTCGCCATGGGGCTCCCGAAACAGAGCCCCTGGCGCAATGAGGCAGAGGCCTGCCGGCTGGTCTGGAAGCGCATCCGAGCCTCCCTGGAGATGCACGGCCCACCGGACTGGCTGCCCTGAACCTCATTCTCGACAGGTCGGGGCAGGCTGTCCGTGCACTGCCCCACTTAGCGGGAACCGTTGCGGCCGCACCGGCAGGTGCTCCCAGCCCTCGACAGGCCTGGCGTGGGTGCTAGTCAGCAGCGCGCTGCGGGCTTTGCTGCATCTGCTGCATGGACTCGCCCATCTTCTGCTGGACCTGCTGCAGGGTCTGCTTGCCCTGCTCGATTTCCTGCTTCTTGGCAGCCCCCACAGTGGCCGCCGTGGTCGCCGTTTCGGCGCCACAGCCCAGCAGCATGAAGGCACTCAAGGTGATGACAGACAGCCGGGACATGATCGGTACTCCTGTGTGATGACGATGCTCAAGGAACTTCATTTCAGTCGCCGCCCCCTCGGGAACGTCCTGTTTTATGCCATAATTGCGGCTTCGGGTTCTTAGCTCAGTTGGTAGAGCAGCGGACTCTTAATCCGTAGGTCGTAGGTTCGAATCCTACAGGACCCACCAGATCGAAAGGGGTCTGATCGCAAGATCAGACCCCTTTTCCTTTGCACGCTGCATTTCGCACCCACAAGAAAAAAGGCCTTGCACTGCTACAAGGCCTTCTTGATTTGGCTCCCCGTCCAGACGCCACTACGAACCAAATCAGTCACTTTTCATCGGCCCACGAGCTGGGGACGGATGCGTCGGAGAGCCCATAAAACAGGGTGAAAACTGGGGCCGTGGCCATTTGGCTGGTTCGATGGTGCTGGTAAAGTGCCTTAAAAACCGGACAAGGAGGGGCTATGCGAGGGTTTTTTGCTGGGGTGTTGATCGTGCTGCTGCTGGGGTGTGCCACCCTAGAGAAGGATTTCACGACCTTCGAGCCGCTGCGGACTGAGGGCCCCTACCAGATCTACCGATTCAAGGCCATGGCCGGCACCAATGCGGCCCACGACTCCGCCAGCGCCGAGGCTATCCGGATGGAAGTGCTGGGGATGTGGCTCAAGGACAATGGTCTGGAGGGTCGGCCCTACGATATTCTGGACCGTCAGCTCGTTGTTCGGTCCACTGGGGCTTTCGGCACTGTGCACGAGATCTTCTACGACGTGCGCGTCAAAAAGTCCCCCTGACTTTGCTTGTTTTCTGAGCCGGGGCGGCTCACGATCGGGTTTCCCTCCATGAGGGAGTCTCCTCAGGTCGTGTTCAAAGAGCACACCATTTCAGGCCGGCGCGGCGCGAGCTGCTCCGGCCTTTGTTTTGGCCGCGCTGTCGCCTTTTTTTGGCCGGGCTGGGCCGCCACGATGCGGTATGGCCAAGGACTGGGGCACCGCCCTCCTCTCTGTGACGTTTCGCTGTGGTGACTGCAAGAAGCAGTTCACCGGGAAACCCGATCTGATCGAGGACGCGCCGGAGCAGGATCACCACCCTTACCGCTACTTCGCCGACTGCCCGCACTGTGGCGAGGCGAACCAGCCGCAGGCGAGCTGGGAGCGGGCCCTGCTGAAGGCACACCAGATGTGCACGGGGCCCAAGACCAAGGAGGGCCTGGCCAAGGCCGCGGCCAACCTGGCCGGGCACCCCACCCCCGAGGAGACGCTGCGCACGCGCTTCAACGCCATGAAGCACGGGATGAATGCGCGGGCGGCCTCCTACTTCCCGGCCAAACCGGACAAGTACACGTTTTGCGCGCAGTGTGATGTGGACCGGGACTGGTGCCGCGAGCAGCCCGCCTGCGTGAAGAAAACCGAGATCTTCCTGCTACACCACGCGGCCTTCGAGCAGCGCAACCCCAAGCTGCTGGCGCAACTGCACGGCGACCTGCAGGCGGCCCTGACGGCCACGCTGCAGATGTGCCTGCAGGAGATCCTGGGCACGGGCGTGGTCATCAAGACGCCGCGGGTCGAGCTGTCGCGCGATGGCGTGCCGGTCAAGCTGACCTATCTGGACGAGGCCAACCAGGTCCATACGGTCTACGACTACGCCCAGAACCCGCTCTTCAAGCCGCTGGCAGATCTGATCTCACGCCTGGGGCTGTCCATGGGTGACCTGGGTATGACGGTGAAGTCGGCCGATGCGGACGAAGAAGACGAGCGCGGCACGCTCAGGCTGGACGCCCAGGACAAGGAGTCGCTCAACGAGTTCAGCCGGCGGATGCTCAAGGCCACCGAGGGCGCGCAGGCGCTGATCGCCGAGGCGCAGAAGCGAACCCGATCTGACCCGGTGCTGGTGGAGTTTCAGCAGCAGGGGGGTGGGCAGTGAGCGCGATCAGCAAGGTCCTGCGTCAAGCCGGCAACAACGGCTACCGCATGCTGCTGTTCTGGTGTCCTGGATGCAATGAGGCACATGGTGTCTCCGTGGCCAGGCCTGCCGGTCAACCAGGCCCGGTCTGGGGATACAACGAGAACCCGAACAAACCGACCTTTACGCCGAGCGTGCTCGTGCGCACCGGTCGCGCGGTCGATCCGGCCTTCGTTCCTGAGCCAGGTGACCCGCCGGAGGTTTGCCATTCCTTCGTGACCAATGGCCGCATCCAGTTCCTGAACGATTGCACCCATGGACTGGCCGGCCAGACGGTCGATCTGCCCGAGAAGTGGGAGCCGGGCGCATGAAATCCGCCGCCCAGCGCAAGCGCAGCTCGCTGCGGGCCGAGGATGAGATCCTGCGGTTTGCTACGCCGGACCCGGAGACGGGTATCCGGCCGCATGCGCTGTGGCACAAGCACGTGCACAACGTCGAGCTGGACCCGATCCAGATTCTGAAGATGCAGGAGATGGACGTGCACCCCAACACGGTGGACTTTTCCAGCCGGCGCACGGGCAAGACCTCGGTGAAGGAGATGTACAACCTGGAGATGCTGGCCACAACGCCGCACCAGGAATGCGGCATCGTGGCGCCGCGGATGCAGCAGAGCCAGAACAACCTGGACTACCAGATCGAGGCCATCCGGCGCAGCGACGTGCTGAGCGCCTTCATCGCCTACAAGCAGGGCCGGCCGCAGCTGCGCGACACGTCCTTCGAGCTGGTGAACGGCAGCAAGTCCAGCGCCTACGGGATCATGAGCCAGATCGACGGCGACTCGATCACCATCGCCAGCCTGGAAGAGACGGACGACATGCCGCAGGACCGGCTGATGAGCCGCTTCCTGCCCATGCTGGGCGCGGCGCGGCGCCTGGGGGTGAACAGCCGGGCCGTGCAGTTCAAGCCGAGGATCCGGATCAGCGGGGTGTACAAGGGAGCGGACGTGCTGCAGCGGCTGATCGACACCGGGGAATACCACACCCTGCCGGCCGTGGACGTGCACCTGGGCGTGCAGCTGGGCATGGTGGACCCGGAATGGGCCCGCAGCATGCAGGCGCAGCTGCCACCTGAGGAGTACATCCGCCAGTTCCTCTGCCGCAACATCAAGGCGCGCAACTGGATCTGGGAAGAGCACATCAAGCGCGGCTCGGCCCTGGGCCTGGAGGCCGGCATCGAGCGCGCGGGCCCGCTGCCGGGCATGCGCTACAAGCGCCGCGGCCTGATCAGCCTGGGCTACGACCACACGGGCCACGGGGAAGACCCCAGCGCCTCGCAGAGCGCCCTGGTGATCTGCGAGCAGATGGGCAACTGGGTGACCTTTCCCTACGTGCGGCGCTGGGCGGCCGGCGTGAGCGATACGGTGCTGGCCAAGGACCTGGTGGCCATCTGGGACTATTTCCGGCCCGACTACGCCCTGGGCGATGCCTACGGCGTGGGCATGCTGACCGGCGTGAACGACGAGCTGTTCCGCCAGGGCCTGACCCATGTGAACCGCGAGACCATCGGCGACGGCGACAGCAACGCCACCACCTGGGAGCAATGGGCCTTCGCGCCCATCCGCTTCGAGGGCATGACCAAGCACATCATGGCCAGCGCGCTGCGCCAGGCCTTCCACCAGAACCTGGTGGCCTTCCCCTACGTGGACACCCTGGACGAGCGCGAGGACCCGGACTGGCTGGCCTTCGTGCGCCAGCTCGGGAACATCAAGGCCGTGCCCACCAAGGCCAGCTACAGCAGCTTCAAGATGGTGGACCCCAAGCGCGGCGATGACCTCTTCGACGCCGCCATGGCCGCCGTCTATGCCCTGGTCACCCGCGGCGAGGCCTCGGCGCCGGCCGTCATCCAGACCCGCAAGACCACCCGCGAGCAGCTGCTGGGCGGCCCTGCACTCGCCCTGCCCTGAAAGGACGCACCGTGAAACCCTTCCGACAACTTGCCGTTGATGCCGGCAACCGCCTGGTGCAGATGTGGACGCAGCGCTTCCCCGGCGCTGCCCAGACCGGTCAGGAACGCGGTAGCCGCACGCCTTCCGACGTGGCCATGGAGCGCTACTACCGGCAGATGTGGATCGACACGGAACGCCGGGCCGTGGTGCAGCTGATCCGGAAGATGGACCACCAGGACGGCCGGGTGAAGGAGATCCATTCCAAGACCGCGGGTGACATCATCCGCGGCGGTTTGGTGTTGCAGTGCAAGAGCCCGGCGCTGCGCAAGGCCTGGGAGCAGTTCCAGGGCCGCCTGCAGCTCAACAACGCCGAGAAGCTCAAGAGCGACGCGCGGGGCCTGATCATGGAAGGCAACCTGATGCTGCAGCTGGTGCCCAACCAGAACCGCCAGATCGTGTCCGGTGTGCGCATGCCCAGCGACACCATGGTGCCCATGGCCGACATGAACGGCCGCTTCAAGAACCCGGCCCTGGCCTGGGAGCAGCGCGACGTGATGACGGGCACCGTGCTGGCCAGCTTTGCGGCCTGGCAGATGGCCGTGGGCCGGCTGGACCCGGACAACTGGGACGACGTGGGCTGCATGGGCCGCCCCCTGCTGGACGCCTGCGCCAAGACCTGGCGCAAGCTGACCATGACCGAGGAAGACCTGGTCATCCGCCGGCGCACGCGCGCGCCGCTGCGCCTGTCGCACATCCTCGAGGGTGCAGACGACACGACCCTGCAGGCCTACAGAAAGGAAGTCGAGAACGAAAAGGGCGAGATCACCACCGACTTCTATGCCAACCGCAAGGGCGGCGTGACGGCCGTGCAGGGTGACGCCAACATGGACCAGATCGCCGACGTGGTGCACCTGCTCGACACCTTCTTTGCCGGCGCCCCCGGCCCCAAGGCCCTGTTCGGCTACACCGGGGACCTGAACCGCGACATCCTGGAAGACCTCAAGCGCAGCTACTACGACAAGGTGGACGGCCTGCAGGACGCCGGCGCCGGCACCTATGCCTATGCCTTCCGCATCGACCAGCTGCTGCAGGGCGTGGACCCGGACCCCGATGATTTCTACCTGCGCTACGCCGAGCGCCGCACCGAGACCGCCAACCAGGTGGCCGACCTGGGCCTCAAGTGGCAAGCCCTGGGACTGCCGGAGGACTTCATTCACGCCGAGATGGGCCTGGACCCCGTGCGCATCCGCACGATGAAGATCGAGCAGGCCAAGCGCAACGACCCCTACCCCAACCCGCTCAAGATCGGCGATGGCGACGGCAGCGGGGAGCCGGCGCCGGCCGCGCGGGTGAAGGTCACCCCAGGTAACGCGCCCAAGGGCGAAAGCGCCACGGCGGTGAACCAGCCGGGGAGCAATGGCGGGCGGGGCCGGTAAAGCGTGAACACCGCTGCCGCCATCAAGCGGGCCAGCCGCCAGGCCCAGGCCGCCATGCGCGAGCTGGATGCCGACAGCCTGGACGCGCTGATCCAGATCTACCAGGACGCTGCCGACCAGCTGCGCGCGGCCATCCGCTCCCAGGTGGATGCCTCGGACACCGTGCCGATGCAGAACTACCGATCGCTGATGCAGCAGGTCGACGACATCATCACCAGCCTGGGGCAGGAGCGTGACGCCCTGCTGCGCCGCCAGATCGACGAGGCCGCCACCCTGGGTGTGCGGCCCTACACCGCCCAGGGCGTGGGCATGGTGGGCGGTACACAAGCCGTGCTGGACAGCGCCGGGGCGCAGCGCGTGCACCAGGCGGCCGTGCGCTTCGTGCTCGAGTTCACCGCCGCCGACGGCTTGCAGCTCTCGGACCGGGTGTGGCGCCTGGACCAGGGCGCGCGCGAGGTGCTGACCCGCGCCATCGGCCAAGCCGTGGTCCAGGGCTGGAGCGCCAGCAAGGCCGTGGCCGACCTAGTCTACAGCGGCAGGCCCATCCCGCCCGACCTGGCCCAGCGCGTGGCCGCAGCCAAGGCCGGCCAGCTGGTGAACGTGGCGGATCTGCTCACGGGCGAAGGCGGAGAGCTGTGGAAGGCGCAGCGCGTGATGCGCACCGAAATCAACCGCGCGCATGGCGAAGCCTTCATGGCCGCCGGCGAGCGCACGCCCGGCTTCGCGGGCTGGCGCTTCCTGCTCAGCCCACAGCACCCGGCGCCAGACATATGCGACCTGCTGGCGGCCCAGAACGTGCACGGCCTGGGCCCCGGCGTCTACCCGGACCGGGCCAGCTGCCCCTGGCCGGCGCACCCCAACACGCTGAGCTTCGTGGAGATGGTGTTCCAGGACGAGATCACCGACGCCGACCGCGCAGGCAAGGAAACCGAGCTGCAGGCCCTACAGCGCCTGGCGCCGGAGATCCGCGCGGGCGTGCTGGGCAAGACCAAGGCGGAATACTTCGACCAGGGCCTGCTCAGCAAGGGTGAGATCCGCAGCTCGCTGCGCGCCGTGAACGACCGCATTGCCCGCTCACAGCCTGGGGACAAGACCCACCCCAAGGCACTACCAGGCTTCGACCGCGCGGTGTTCACGCCGGGCAAGTTCTACGACTACGCGCTCAACCCGGAGCACCGCAGCGGTGCCAACAAGGCCCGGGTCTTCAGCGCCGCCCTGGGCTACACGCGAGACAACGGGGACGAGCTGATCGAGGCGCTGCGCCTGGGCCTGGGCACCCACCCTGCCAAGCACACGGGCGAGACAGACCACGGATCGACCTATCGCGTGGACATCCCCGTGACGGGTCCGGCCGGTAGTGATATCGTGCGGACGAACTGGATCCTGGACCCTGGCAGCGCCGTGCCGCGGCTGACCACGGTCTATGTCAAGAACAAGCGAAAGTAGGCCCATGCGCTTCAAGGAACTCGACACCGTCACCCTGCTCCACGAGCGGGAAGGCGTGCGCGCGAAAGCAAGCGGCACGGTGCTGGAGGTCTACGCCGACACCGGCAGCTACCTGGTGGAGTTCGACGACGTGGAGAAGGTTATCGAGCTCAAGGACGGCGATCTGCTGGCCGCCGGCGGCCTCCTCTCCCAAGCCTGATCGATAGAACCGTATTTGCGAATTGCCGCCTCTGTGCGCGGCCAGTCCATCACCTTTTTTTGTCCGCCTGAAACCGAAATGATGACCTGCATGCAGCCCATGCTGCAGCAGGAGCATCATGAAGCGGTCCCTCATCGCAATTGCATCCCTGGCCGCGATGGCCAGCGGTCTGGCGTTCGCCCCGGAGGGGCGACGGATTCAGCTCTCCGAAGACGACGGCGCACCTGGCAAGGTGCATTTCCTGTCGCAGAAGATCGAGCTGGCCGAAGGCCAGAAGCAATCGTGGGTCACGATCACCCGGACGGGTGATTTCAGCGATCCGCGCTACGGCGACTTCAAGATCACACCGACCCATCTGGACCAGATGGTGACGAACTTCAACGCCCGCGTGCTCGGGCAAGACGTGTTCCTGGACGTGGCGCACAAGCCCAACGACGGCGCCGCTGGCAAGTTCGTGAAGCTGGCCGTGGAAAACGGAAAGCTGCGCGGCCTGGTCGAGTGGACCGAGTTCGGCATCGACGCGGTGAAGAAGCGCGGCTTCGCGTACCTCAGCGCCGAGTACCACGAGAACTGGAAAGACAACGAGAAGCAGATGGCCCACGGCTGTGTGCTGCTCGGCGCCGGGCTGACCACGCGCCCGGTGATCAAGAACCTGGACGCGGTCCAGCTCAGCCAAAGCGACGCCGACGGCGCCTGGCGACTGGCCATCTCCCCCCAACTGCTCAAAGAACTCACGGAGTCATCCATGGAAAAGTTCCTCAAAGACCTCAAGGCCAAGCTGACCGCTCAGGGCCTTCCCGAATCTGCTGTCACCAAGCTGCTGGCGGAGGCCGAAAAACAGCTCAAGGCCGCCGGCGAAGACGAGCCCAAGATGCTCGGCATCGTCACCGCCTTCGAGGCCGCTGGCCAGGAGGCGGCAACCCAGCTCAAGAAGCTGGCCCAGCAGGGCAACACCGACCCCACCAACATCACGATCACCCTGGCCCAGCCCGCCGTGGACGTGGATGCCGCGGTGAAGAAGATCCTGGCCGAACAGGAAGCCACCCGCACCTCCGAGGCCGGCAAACTGGCCGCCAACCTGAAGCTGCTGAGCGACACCATCGCCGATGGCGACAAGACGCTGACGCCCGAAGGCGTGAAGAAGTTCACCGAGGACTTCGCGCCGCTGATCTCTGCGGCCACGACCGAGGCGAACGTCAAGCACGTTGCCGGCCTGGCCGTGGCGCAGGCCAAGAAGCTCAGCGCCGCGGAGAAGCTGGTGTCGCTGGGTTACGTGCCCTCGGGTCAGGTCCACATCACCGTGGACGACTCCAACCAGATCAAGAGCCTGCAGACCACGCTCGACAAGCGCCTGGGCTTTTCTGGCAAGCCCAAGACCGAGCGCACCCTGATCGGTGAGGGCGGTCGCGATGTGACCCTCAGCGAGTACGCTGAAAAGGCCCTGGCGAATTTCGACGCGCAACACGGCCACAAGCTGGCCGCGGAGCACAAGATGCTGGCCGCTGGCTCAGGCAGCGTGAGCGACGCAGCCGTGCCCGCGATCGTGGAGCGCACGGTGCTGCGCGAGGCCCTCTATGGCCTCACCAGCCTGAGCTTCATGGATGTCGGTACCGTGCCCTTCGCCAACGTGGTCAACATCCCCTACAGCTACCGCGACACGAGCGCCGTGGCCGGCGGCACCGGGCTGCGTCGCTACGAGGGCCAGGGCATCCGCCGCGCCGGTGTGATCCAGACCAGCGAAGAGGCTCGCCCGATCCCCCAGAAGCTGGCCTTCCTGCTCAGCGCGGAAATGCAGCTGCTGCTGGGCGCCAGCGCGATCAACTTCGACCCCATCGCCGAGAACGTGCGCAACGTCATCCGCATCGTGGGCGAGGACACCGAAGCGGTGAACATCGGCGAGATCGTGCAGTCTGCCGACGAGGCCTCCCTCGGCAACCTCAGCGACACGCTGACCGCACAGTGCAACGGCACCAACAAGATCTTCGTGACGACGCAGTTCCCCGTGGTCAAGCCGCGCAAGATCTACGACCTCAAGGGCGCCCAGGTCGGGACCACCACCAACGACCTGGTGATCACGCTCAACAGCATCGTGCGGGCCCCCTACGAGCTGCCGGCCGACGGCAGCGCGCTGGCCGCAGGCTGGTACTACGTGATGAACTGGGCGCTTGGCGAGTTCTACTTCGTCAACGAGGCCGGTGTGATCCAGACGCCGACCAACGCCTGGACGCTGACGGTGGTGGGCAAGTACACCACCAATGCCGCCAAGTGGGACACGGACCTGGGCAGCCTCACGGTGGCCCAGAAGTACGACGACCTGCTCTTCCGCATCGGCAGCCGCAAGGCCGTGCTGGAGAACGACCGCTACCGCACCGCCAACATGGCGCTGATGACGGGCTCGGTGGACAACGCGATCACCCAGGCCAGCACCTTCACCAGCGCAGGCGCCCGCAACGGCTCCAGCCTCAACGCTGACGGCAGTCTGGGGGTGACCAAGGGCATCCCGACCTTCAACGTCACGGCCCCGGGCACGGCGATCAACGACAACCGCATCGTGATCGGCGAGCGCGGCACCAGCCGCTTCCGCATGGCCAAGGCCTTCGGCATGAACCCGCTGGAGCAGGCTCGCAACGCCGGTGGCCTGTTCACGGACCAGAAGGAAACCTTCGGTACGCAATTCATCGTGAGCCACACGCCCACGCAGCTGAAGAACGGTCAGACCAGCCTGGTCCTGTACAGCGCCACGGGCCGTATTGCCCGCGCCGCCTAAGCCATAACCCCCGCCCTGAAGCAGTCCCCCGCCCCGGCATGAGCCCGGGGCGGGTGTGCAGGCAAGGGGCCACAGGAGAACCACATGGCCAAGAAGTACATCGAGAACCCCGGCCCGAACACGATGTTCGTGGGCGGCTGCATGATCCCGCCCGGCGAAGGCCGGGAGGTGGAAACGCACGAGCCCATCGAGGCGGAGGCGACGGCGCAGAGCCAGGCCCCCAGCCTGGACGAGCTGGTCCTGGCCGAACTGGCCAAGCCCGTCAAGGACGTGATCGCCGGCCTGAGCGAGCTCACCCATGAAGGGCTGGACCGCATGGAGGCGCTGGAAAGCGAGTCCAAGAAGCGCAAGAGCCTGCTGGAGGCCATTGCCGCCGAAAAGGTGGCCCGCGCCGACGCCGCCATGCGCCTGGCCGAGCTGGACAAGGCGCTGGGCGAGATCCTGGCGCAGCCCGCGGCCGAGATCGTGGCCGGCCTGCAAGCTGCCGACGACGAGGAGCTGGCCCGCCTGCAGGTCCTCGAGGCTGCGGCCGAGCAGCCGCGCGCGGAGGTGCTGGAGGCCATTGCCGCCGAAATCGCCAAGCGCGCGGGCGAAACCCAGTAAGGAACGGGCATGCCGGGCACGATGTCGAAAGCCGACCTGGTCGCGGACCTCAAGGCCACGCTGCATGACGCGGCGAAGCCTTTCGAGGCGGACGGCGACGACTCGGCCTTCGAGCGCTTCCTGGCCAACGCCCTGCCCGACCTGGGCATCAAGCGTCCCCTGACCCGCCTGGGCCAGGTCAGCCTGGTGGCAGGAGAACCCCGTTACGCGCTGAGCACCATCACGGACTTCTCCTCCTACAAGACCGACCAGTGGGGCGCCGAGCGCCAGCTGCCCAAGCCCTGGGACCCCTGCTACCCCGGCGCGCGCCCGCGCGTCTATGCGGTGAAGGAGCCCACGGGCTGGTCGCTGGTGTTCGACCCGGCGCCCACGGCCCTGCACATCGGCGTGCTGGGTGGCACCTTCAAGTTCTGGTACTTCGCACGGCACAGCATCGGCGTCGACGCAGCCGACACCACGGTGAGCGAGCAGGACCGGGGCCTGCTGTTGCTGCGCGCCCAGGTGGAGGCGATGCGCGAGCTGGCCATCCACCAGGCCAACAAGCCGGTGCGCATGAACGACGGCATCAGCGGCATGCCGCGCAACAGCACGCCGGCCGCCCTGCACACCACGCTGCTGCAGCTCTTCCGGGAAACCGCATGAGCATCAAGCACAACTCCTACCAGGCCGCGGCCAACATCGAGGCCAAGGGTCAGGCCATGGCGCGCGAGATCCAGGACACACTAGACGTGCAGGCCCAGCTGCTGGCGCGGGACATGCAGCGCGAGGCGCCCACATCACTAAGCACGCTGCGCCTGTCCATCCACGTGGAGACCATCGACCCCTTCCAGCGGGTGATCGGCCCGGGGGTGGACTATGCCCTGGCCGTGCACGAGGGCCGCAAGCCCGGCAAGGGCCTGCCCTGGTACATGGATCCGGCGGCCAAGCCCCTGCAGGACTGGCTGGAGCGCCACCTGGGCGGCGGGCCGCGCGGTAATGCCAAGCCGGGCTCCCGGGCACGCCAGAGCCACGAGCAGGCCCTGCGGGACATCTACATCGGCTGGAGTCTCAAGGTGAAGGCCCGGGGCATCGAGGGCAACCCCTTTGCCCGCCGTGCGTTTGAAGGCCGCGTGGGCGGCTTCATCGCGTCCATGCGCGCCGCTGCTGCACGGGGCCTGCAGGCCCAGGGGAGCGCCTGAGCATGCCAGCCGATCTGTTCAACGAGTTGATGGACGCCATGGCCGAGGACCTGGCCGACAAGCTGACCACGCGACACGTGGAGCGCAAGCTGATCGTGCCGTCGGAGGAGAAAGATGCACGCCTGGAAGCCGGCGTGGTCTGCCTGGTCACCACGGGCGGCGGCGAGTTTGCCAACTGGAGCGGCCGCGAGGGCGAGCTGGGCAACGTGGAGTTCACCCTCTTCTGCCCCATCAAGGTGGCCGAGAAAGCCACCACCTCGGAGGACGTGGAGCGCGCCGAGCTGAAGCTGCTCGACGAGCTGCTGGACTGGGCCCAGTCTGCCAAGCCGGCCATCCTGGGCGACACGGTGCCCCAACGCTGGCGCGGCAGCGCCCAGACCTCGGCCCCGCTGGGCTGGGTGATCCTGGAAATGGTGGCGAGGAACGTATGAGGGCCGTGGACACCATCGTCATCCACTGCTCTGCCACGCCGCAGGGGCAGCAGGTCACGGTGTACGACATCGACCGTGGCCATGGCCTGCGCGGCTTCAAGCGCCGCACCGAGGCGGTGAAGCTGTTCAACCCAGGCCTGCCTCACATCGGCTACCACTTCCTGATCGATCTCAAGGGCGAGATCTTCACCGGCCGCGCGCTGGAGGAGATCGGCGCACACGTGAGCGGCAGCAACGCGCGCAGCATCGGCGTTTGCATGGTGGGAATGCGCCGGTTCACAGCCGGTCAGTGGACTGCCCTGCGCGAGCTGGTGCAGACGCTGCAGGGTGCCTACCCGCAGTCGCGAGTGGTGGGCCACCGAGATCTAAGCCCGGACCTGGACGGCGACGGCGTGGTGGAGCCGCAGGAGTGGCTCAAGGAGTGCCCCACCTTCGACGTCAAGTCCTGGCTGCTGGGCGGCATGCAGCCGCTGGCGCAGCACCTAGTGGGGAACTGACATGAAGAACCCGCTGATCCCCGCTCTTGCCATCAGTCTGGTGCTGAACATGGCCCTGATCGGTGTGCTGGTCTTCCAGGCCAACCAGGCCGGTGAGGCCAAGGCCGAGAAACGAGATGCCGTAGCTGACGCCAAGGCTTGCAGCGACGGCGTATCGCAGCGAAAGACCGCCAGCGCCGAGCGTGATGCGAAGCACGCGCCCAATATCGCCGCGGCCGCTGAGCAGGCCGCGAAGCTGAAACGACGGGCGGCCGAGATCCAGGTGCAACCTCTCAACGCATCCGGCGACGTCTGCTCAAACGCGCAGGCCGAGGTCGATGCCTGGCACAAGGAGCAGCAGGATGGGCGCTGAGATCTTCCTGATCGTCGTGGCATTTCTGGGGGGGCGCTGGACCGCGCCGGAAACAGTCACAACCGTGCAGGTCAAGGTGGAAGTGCCGATCGAGTGCCGTGAAAAGGTGCCCGAGCGCCCCGTGATGCCCACCGAGATCCTGGCTGCCCAGCCGACGCCGCCACAGGTGGACCAATGGTCTCGTGCCATGCGGGTAGAGCACCCACTGCGTCAGGCCTACGAGATTGAGCTACGGGCGGCGCTGGTCAAGTGCACCGACCCACTCACCCCAGCAAAGGAATCCCCATGACACGTGTCGAACGATGGCTGAGTGCTGGCGCTGATGACGTGGCGTGGTGGGTCGTGTTCCTGATCTTTTCCGGCGTGGGCGCATCGGCCCTGGGCCTGTCCATCTATCTGCGCGGCGGCGGCACGCTGACTACCCGGGCCATCGTGGGCACGGTATTGCACAGCCTGGTGTGGGGCGTGGTGGTTTTTCTGATGGGGTACAGCACCCTGAAACACGATGTTCCCATGCTGCTGGGCCTGTCCATCCTGAGCGGCATGGGCGGCGCGAGTTTCTTCGACCTGATGTTGATGCTGGTGAAGAACAAGTTCGGGATCAGCGTTTCGATCAACCCGCCTCACAAGACCAAGGACACCGATGAAAAAGTCCACTGAATCCATGCCTGCACAGGCCAGTACCCAGCGCCCCGAACCTGGTCAACGTCTCCAGCAGCTGCCCACCTGCGGCGGGATCTACAGCTACGACCCAGGATCCCGTGTCATGACCCGGCTCGATGGACAGACCCAGGATGACAGGGCCGATGCCAAACCAGCAACTACCGGAGAACAATCATGAAGAGCCAGCGAAAAGTTGTCGGCCTCAAGGTCGAAAGCCCGGCCGGTACGCCGGCCACGCTCAGCGCGGCGACAGACTACCTGGCCGCGGTGGACTTCAAGTGGGATGCCGCAGCCAAGCCGGTCACCGACACCATGGAATACGCCAGCGGCGGCTACGGCAGCCGCGACACTTTCATGGTGAGCCTGACGCGTGAGGCAAGCTTCGCCCTCCCCGTCGTCGGTGGCGGCACGCCCCTGGGCACGAACTACGCTGCCGCCTGGCTGGCGCTGATGCGCTGTTGCGGCCATGCGGCCACCGTGAACGCGTCGACCAATGTCATCTTCAACCCGGTCAGCACGGGTGAAGAGGCGGCCACGCTGGAGGCCAACGAGGACGGCTACGAGCGCCTGATGACCTACGTGCGTGGCAACCTGAAGTGGGTCTTCGAGGAAGGCAAGGTGGGCCGCATGATGGCCACGCTGATGGGCCTGTACAGCACGCCGTCTGACCAGACCGCCCCCACGCCCACCCTGCCGACGGTTCAGAAACCGGTGGGCTTCTCCAAGGCCAACACCGTGGTGACGCTGGGCGCCTTCACGCCCAAGGTCTCGCGCATCGAGATCGACGGCGGCCGTACCCACGCCTACCGCAACATGGCAGGCGCCGAGGACATCGTGCCCCAGGACTGCCGGCCCACCCTCAGCCTGCGCATGGAGCTGCCCACGGTAGGGGCCAAGAACCTCTACCAGCAGCTGGAGAGCACGGCCGAGGAAGGTCTTTCCATCGTGCACGGTGTGACGGCCGGGAACATCTGGACCTTCGACGCCGACCGCGCCTCTCTGGTGGATCTGACGGAGCAGCCGGACCGCGGCTCGATCTTCGTGACCGCGCGCTACGAGCTCAAGCCCACGAGCGCGGGCAATGACCACTACACCATCACCCTGACCTGAAGTTCAGGCTCAACAACCCACGGAGACTTCAATGACCACCGAAAAACAGGCGGCACCCCTTTTCATCATGGCCCAGGCACCGCGCTACACCTGGCCGGTGAAGGTGCCCATCCCCGAAGCCGGCAAGTACAAGCTGGTCGAATTCATGGCCACCTTCCCGAACCTGAACGACCAGGATCTGGATCGCCTGATCGGCAACGACGACAAGGGCATGCCGCGCTACACCACGCAGCAGATCGCAGAGCAGGCGCTGCTCACCTTCGAACCCCTGCCCCTACCGGACGGCAGCTATGTGGAGCCCACGGAAGAAGGCAAGGCACGTCTGCTGGCCATGCCGCGGGTGCCGATGGCGGTGATGCAGACCTTCATCCGATCGGTGAAAGGGCTCGCCGCGGAAAAAAACGACTAGAGGCTGCGGCTCACTGGGCACACCAGGTGCTCAGCCGGTTGACGCAGCCACCACCACCCAGTCCACAGGAGCGCCAGGACGATGAGAACGAGCGAGAGCATCACGGCATCCCCCAGGGGGACTGGGATGCCGCGTTTGCCTGGGTCGAGGGCGAGTACGTGGAAATCAAGCCGCCCGGCGCTGCAGAGCCTGCGCAGTCCAACGATCACAGCTTCGCGGTCTGGCCCTGCAATTGGGAGACCGTCAACGTCTTCCTGGCCTGCTCTACCCGCTGGCGCATCACGCCACGCGGCAGTTTCGAGCTTGACTATGCGGGGGTGGACATGGTGCTGAACCGCAGCAAGCTGGCAGATGCGGACCGGACCTTTGCCGAGATCCAGGCCATGGAAGACCAAGCCTTGAAGGTGTTGCATGGCCACGGTTGAAGAGAAAGTCCGTGTCGTCTACGAGGCCGACGGCACCGCCACGTTGACCACGGGCGCGCGCCTGACGGCCGCCGAGGTTCGGGCCCTGGGCGAGACCCTGGACAAGACCGGCCAGCAGGCCGACAAGATGGGCAGCAGCAGTGAGAAGGCTGGCCGGCAGATCGGCGCCATGGGCCGGGACATTGCCCAGGGCGACTGGCGCGGCGCGGCCGAGAACATGGCCCGCATGGCGGCCAGCTCGGGTGCCCTGCAGACCGCAGCCAGCGGCATGGGCGGCACGCTGGGCGTGGCGGCTGGAATTGCCGTGGCCTTTGGCGCGGCCATCTACCAGGCCCGTGAGGAAACCGAGCGCCAGGCCAATGCCCTGCTGCTGACCGGCAACTACGCCGGCCTGGTGGGCGGGCAGCTCAACCAGATGGCCCGGGACGCGGCCAGCGGGATCAACGGCAGCGTGGGCGGGCTGCGCCAGACCATGGAAGGCCTGGCCGGCAGCGGCCGGGTGACGGTGCAGAGCCTGGACGCCATGGCGCGTGCGGTGGAGCTGGTGAGCCAGGTGACCGGGCGCAACCGGGACGAGGTGCTCAAGAGCTTCACCGACATGGCGGGCGGCGTGGCCGACTGGGCGGCCAAGACCAACGAGAGCTACCACTTCATCACCTTCGAGCAGTACAAGTACATCGAGGGCCTGGAGCTGGCCGGCAACAAGCAGGAGGCCATGCGCGTCACCTCCGAGTTGCTGTCCCAGCACCTGGGCGGTGACCTGACCCGCAATATGGGCGTGCTGGAGCGCAGCTGGCACGCCATCCGAACCGCTGCCAGCGGGGCCTGGGATTCCATGCTCAATGTGGGCCGCGAGGAAACCACGCAGGAGCGCGTGGAGAAGCTGCGGGCCCAGCTGGATGCCCTCAACGCCCGCCAGACCACAGGACGGTATGGCCCCGACCAGCGCAACCAGCTGAAAGAGACCCTACAGGCGCAGATCGAGACCGCTGAGGAGTCCCTGCGCCTGGAGCGGCGGGCGGCCGAGCAGCGCAGCCGAATTTCACAGGAGGAGGCGGCACGCATCGCCGCCGACCGCGACAAGAAAAAGACCACGGACGATGGCAACACAACGTTCGACCGCCTGAGCACCCAGATGGAGCGCCGCCTGG
Source organism: Hylemonella sp. (assembly GCA_046299695.1). GTDB lineage: Bacteria > Pseudomonadota > Gammaproteobacteria > Burkholderiales > Burkholderiaceae_C > Hylemonella. The sequence continues at coordinate 73,616 of JBKBHP010000005.1, read as the reverse complement.
CCATGGCCCAGGCTGAGGAGCAGCAGAACGGCAAGCTGAGCGCGGCCGAGCGCTACCGCCTGGAGGGCCTGCAGCAGATCGCCGCGGTGGAAGACAAGATCGGGCCGCAGCGGGCCAGCCAGCTGCGCCAGCTCGTGAACGAGACTGCAGAGGTCCTGCGCAACAACCAGCTGCGCCAGGAGAACGCACAGATCCGCGAGCGTAACGCCGCCCAGGCCGAGAAGGATCTGGTGGCCCAGGAACGGGAAATCGCCGGCATCATGACCAGCAACACCAACCTGGAGCAGCAGATCGCCCAGGTCGGCAAGACGAAGCAGCAGCTCAACGCGCTGGCTGTGGCGCGCATCGAGCAGGCCATTGCCACCGAGCGTGAGAACCTGGCCATGGCCTCGAACATCGAGGGCAACGACGCCCAGGTGCGCCTGATCGAGCGGCGCATTGCCTTGCTCGAGCGCCAGGGCGCGCTGACCAAGGAGCTGGGCACGGCCCAGGCGGCCGAAGAGACGCGCAGCAAGGCTGTGGCCGAGAACAAGAAATACAGCGAGGAGCTGCGCCGGGATCTGACGCACGCCCTGCAGCACGCCTTCGAGTCCGGGAAAGACCCGATGCAGGCTTTCGGATCTGCGCTGGAGAACACGATCAAGGTGCGGGCCTCGCGCGCCATTGCGGAGGCGCTGATGACCGGCATCATGCGGCCGATTGAAGAAGGAGCGGGCAACTTCTTCAGCCAAATGCTGAACGGTTTTGGCGGCATGAACATGGGGGCGAATGACGGCCCGCAGCTCCCAAGCGCAAAGGGCAACGTCTTTAACGCCCCGGGCCTTTCGGCTTACAGCGGTCAGATTGTGGACCGCCCGACGGTGTTCCCTTTTGCCCGAGGCGCCGGCTTGATGGGCGAGGCTGGCCCCGAGGCCATCCTCCCCTTGAAGCGCAACGGTCAAGGCGTGCTCGGTGTCCAGGCCCAGGGCGGAACTGGCGTCGCGCTGAACGTCACGATCATCAACAACACGGGCAGCCAGGTCTCGGTCCAGCAGCGACGCGGCAGCAATGGCATGGACATGGAGCTGATCCTGGACGCCGTTGACACGGGCCTGGCCGATCTGCTGAGCGTGGGTGCTTCGAAGGCAGGGCGCGCTATGGAAGGCCGCTACGGCCTGGCGACGGAGGTGCGCTGACATGGCCACCTTCCCTACCTACGTGAAGCTGGGCTGGCGAGATTCCGGTGAGACCCACCGGCCCATCGTGGACCGGGTGGATATGGACCGCGGCATCCCGAAGCAGCGGGTGAATGCCTCGGACGTCCTGGTCACGGTGCCATTGACGCTGATGTTCGACAGCGCCTCGGATGCGGATGACTTCGAGGACTGGTTCTACACCGAGGGCATGGCCTGGTTTGATTTCACCCTGCCGCGCAATGGCACGGTGGTGCAGGCGCGAATTGTGGGGGGCGACATCGGCACCCTTGTACCCAAGCGCGGCGACTGGGTGTACAGCCAGCGCCAGGTGAAGCTGGAATATGTGAGGCCCGTGCTATGAGCATGAGCACCCCGACCCGCCGCGCCCTGCAGGGCCTGGACGATAAGAAGGGCATGCTGGGCCTGCTGGAGCTGAGCGGCCTGGCGGAGCCTGTCTACATCTGCAACGACACCCGCGACCATGTCATCTGGTCCAAGACCTGGCTGGGCCTGGGCTTCGATCTGAAGCTGCCAAACGACGCGGCCAAGGAGAACGGCCGCGCGCAGCTGCGGGTGGACAACGTGGGTCGGGAACTGACGGCCGACCTGGAGGCGCTGCCGCCTGGTGCCGCTCTGATGGGAACCATACGCATGGTTCACCGCAACACGCCTGAGGTGGTGGACTACGAGTTCATTTCACCGCTGACCAATATCCATGCCGACATGGGCACGCTGAGCGCGACGGTGGGCCCGGATGACGTGATGCGCCGGCCCGCGGTGCTGATCCGCCATGACCCGGTCACTGCCCCTGCCCTCTTCCCGGACTGAACAGGCCATGACCCCCTTCGTCCAAGCCCAGAGCTATGTCGGCATGCCGTACCGCACAGGCGAGTTCGACTGTGGGGACCTGGCACGGCTGGTGATGCAGCAGGTCTTCGGCCGGCAGATCGCGCTGCCTGCACAACGGACACGTCCTGGCGGCGCGCGCGGTCAGGCGCGCGAGATCCTGCGCCTGCGGGATAGCGTCGCGAAGCAGGTGGATCTGGCGTTTGACGGCTGCGCTGTACTGCTGTGGGAGCCTGATGAGGATGCCGATGGCCACCAGGTGTGGCACCTGGGTACCGCCTTCGTGCACGCCGGTGAAGTCTGGGTGCTGCACAACAGCGCCAGGCTGCAAGGTGCAGCCCTGCACCGCCTGGCTGATCTGCGCCGCTGGGGCATGCGGCTGGACGGCTTTTATGCCTGGAAGGACGCCGCATGAAGCGGCCCGAGCCCGAGGAGTTCATGCCGCCGGCCATGACGCCCCTGCGCCAGGCCGCGCTGGTGGTCACGCCACACCCCATGAGCGCTCTGGGTCAGCGCGTGCTGGGCGCGGCAGAAGCGGCACTGGTCCCCGGCGAGACGCTGGCCAGCCTGCTGCAGCGCCACGGCGTGCTACCGGGCCGCCAGTGGGTGGTGAGCCTGGGCGGCGTGGAGGTGCCGGAGGCGCACTGGGGGCGGATCCGGCCCAAGCATGGCCATCTGATCGAGGCGCGCCGAGTGCCCCAGAAGGACGCCCTTCGCCTGGTGGCGATCGCGGTGATTTCGTACTACACCCTGGGGGCAGGCGGTATGGGCGCGGGCAGCTTCATGGGACTCTCTGGCGCAGCAGGTTACATCGCGGCCGGCGTGGTCTTCATGGCTGGCGTGAGCGTGGTGAACCGCTATCTGGGGCCGAAGCAGCCCATGCTGACGCCCCCGGCGCTGACCAGCAGCAGCCCGACCTACAGCCTGACCGGCGGCCGCAACCGGGTGCGCCAGTTCGAGCCGATGGGCCTGGTGCTGGGGGAGCCCTATTGCGTGCCCGACCTGGCGGCCACGCCCTACACCTACCTGGCCAATGGCGAGCAGCACTTGTGGCAGGTGCTGCATGCAGGCATCAATTGCGCCAGCGTGCGTTCGATGCGGATCGCCCAGACGCCGCTGGAGAACTATCAGAACGTGATGCTGTCCTATGACGGCTTCGCTTCGGGCAACACCGGGCTGGCACTGCCCACCAATGTCGATGTTCTGACGGGCGCCCTCCTGGACGCCCCCAGCGCACCGGGGCCCTGGGTGACGCGCACGAGCAGCCCCAACACGGCGCAGCTGGCGGTGGAGATCGAGGGCTCGGTCTTCTCGCTGAACCGTGACTCCGGTGCCTATCAGGCGTTGATGGTCTACATGGAGATCCAGTACCGGGCGGTGGGGGCACCAGACTGGGAGGTGTTCTACGTGACGCCACCACGCACGGTCGTGGTCCAGGGACACTATGAGACCGATCTTGAGGGAAACACGAACTATGTCCCGGGCTATTCCTATGTCTACACGCCCAGCAACATCGAGATCCTGAACAGCAGCACCAAGCCTGTGCGCCTGACCTTCCAGCGCCAGGTGCCAGCTGGGCAATACGAGGTGCGGATGCGCAAGCTTTCGCCCAACACGCCCTACACCAACGAACAGAACACGCTGCAGTGGACGGTGCTGCGCAGCTACCAGCTGGACACCGGCAGCTACGCTGGCCAAGCCCGTGTGGGGCTGCAGATCCAGGCGTCGGGACAGCTGAACGGTGCGCTGGACGAGGTGAACTGGGTGGGGGTGGCCAAGTCCATGCCTTACTGGAACGGCAGCAGCTGGATCACCGCCACGGACCGTGGCAATGGCCTTTCGAACCCCGGCGCCATCATCCTGATGCTGGCGCGGGGCATCTACGACCCGTTCGGCCGATTGCTGGCCGGTCTGGGCTGGGCAGATGAGCGCATCGACATTGAGGGTCTGAAGACCTTCATGGTCTGGTGCGCCGAATGCAATTTCACTTTCGACTATTTCCTGCAGGAGACCATGAGCATTGGCGACCTGCTCGATGCCGTGGCCGCGGCCGGCCTGGGCGCGATCAGCTTCCACACAGGGAAGCTGGGCGTGATCTGGTTCTCGGATGACCAGCCGATCGAGAGCGTGCTGAACATGGCTGCCACCAAGCCGCGCAGCTTCTCGGTGGACTACCTGACCATGCCGACCGCGGATGAGATCGAGTTCCAATACTTCGACCGCGACCGCGGCAATACCTGGAAGAGCCTGCGCGTGCAAGCCCCGGGTGTGACCATGCCGAACTCCACCGCGCGCATGCCCATGCTGGGCATCACGGAGGAGGCGCACGCGGCCGTGGTGGCGCGCTTCACGATGGCGCAGAACATCTTTCAGCGCAAGACGGTGGGCTGCGAGGTGGATCTGGAGCATCTGACCTTCCGCCGTGGCACGGTCATGGCCATGAGCCACGACCTGACGCAATGGGGCTACGGCGGGCGCCTGCGGGCGGCGGTGGATGACGGTGGGGTGGTGACGATCCACCTGGACGAGCGCGTGCCGGCCCTGGGCCCCGGAGGCGCCAGCGCTCGGTACATCGGTTTGCGCCTGGCGGGTGAGCAGCAGTACCGGGTGTTCCCGGTTCAGGCCTTCAGTGACAGCAGCCGTTCGGTGACCTTGGCCACGGCATGGCCGAACGAGGTGCCTCTGCCAGGCGATTCCGCAGACAACCCGGCGCACGACTGTCTGTGGATCTATGACTTCAAGAGCACGCCGGGGCAGAAGCTGCGCGTGGTTTCCGTGGAGCCGCAGGGGAATCTGGCTGGTGCGCGCGTCACGATGGCGCCCGAGGGCCCGGAATTCTGGACCTATGTCTGGAGCGGTGCTTATCAGCCGCCGCCCAACAACAGTCTGCTGGTGCAGGGGCCGCCAGTCATCCAGACCGTCCTGGTGACGGAGCAGCTGTCCCGGCAGGGGAACACCTTCTACACCGAGCTGACGGCCTCTTTCACTGTCACCGGCAACTATGTGCGTGCGGAGCTCTGGGGCGCGCTGGATGGGGGCGTGCTCCAGCTGCTGGACCGCAGCGACAACACCCAGCTGAACTGGCGTGGCGGGCTGAACGAGCTTTGGCTGCTAGAGATTCGGGCCTTCAGTAATTTGCGGGCGGCTACGCCTTATGTGCTGAGCTACCAGGTCAAAGGCCTGTCCGTGAAACCACCGGATGTGCTGGACTTCATGCTGGACGGCAACCGTCTGATCTGGAGTGAAGTCAGCACGCCGGACCTGGCGGGCTACCAGATTCGTTTCAACTATGGCAACAACGCATGGTGGCCGACCGCCCAGCCACTTCACAAGGGTTTGCTGACCAGCACGCCTTACGCCCCCTCGCAGCTGCCACTGAATGCCACATTCCTGATCAAGGCGTTCGACACCTCGGGCAACGATTCCCAGAACGCCGCCCAGGTTCTGGGGCCGTCGAATGCGCCACCGCCACGCAATGTGCTGCACACCTGGCCACAGTCTCCTGAATTTTCGGGGGATATCGTGGGCGGCGCCGTGGATGGTGGCGTGCTCAAGGCTTCGGCGACGGACAGCTTCTATGGACCTGCGAATGCGTCCTTCTACGAACAGAGGACTGCTCCTTTCTATGCCGAGGGCACCTACACCGACATGGTCTACGAGTTCGAGGTGCTGGTGCCCGAGGCAGGCCGGCTGTTGCTGGACTACTCGGTCACGGCTTCGAACTTCCTGATCGAGTACCAGCGTGGTGGCAGCGCAAGTTTCTACGGTGCGCCTGGCGACAGCTTCTATGGCCCCGCTGATGCGTCCTTCTACGGCAACGCGCCGGAGTACCAGACCTGGCCTGGTTATCTGGAGATGAACCAGCCCGGGCTTTTGAGGTTCCGGATCTCCCTGGAGGCCGGACACACCCGAGGTCAGATCGTGAGCCTGGCGGCCTTACTGGATGTGCCCGACCAGTTGATCTCGTTTGATGACTTTGTGGTGGCACCTGGCGGCACCCGGCTGCTGTTGGACGTGCCCTACCACGCGATCAAGACCATCCAGCTCACCCCCCAGCTTGACTCAGGCACAGGGATTACCCCGGGGTATTCCGAGAAGAACTCGCCCGATGGCGCTCTGCTTGAGGTTTTTGATGAAACCAAGACGTCGGTGGGCGGAATGGTCGACGCCGACGTGACCTATTACTGAAAGGAAAGAACATGAGCGGATTGCTTCCACGTACCGGGCTTGTCCTCGGCACCGACAACGCTTCGGCCGAGGCCGCGCTGCTGGCCCAATTCGATTTCATTGCCCAGCGATTCGCTGCGGGCACGTCTGGCGCTGGGACCGCCACCCCCGCCGAGCTCAAGGCCTCGCGCGATTCCTTCGGGTTGGGTGCCGGAGACGATGTGGCCACCGCCACGGAGATGGATCTGACCGGGCGCAACGGCACGATCCTGCGCGCCACCGGAACGGTACCGACGGAAAGAATCCTCCTCGGGCTCGGGGAGATGGTGTGGATCCTGGCCCTAGGAGCCTGGCCCCTGGTCTACCACGCGACGGACCTACCGTTGAACGGGGGCCAGAGCTACACCTGCACGGTCGGCGACTGGGTGCTGGCGATCCGTGATGGCAGCGGCCAGTACAGCTTCACGGTGATCAAGAAAAACGAGACCGGCATGGCACCCGGTGCCGTGATGGGCTTCATGACGCCCAGCCCGCCGCCCGGCTGGCTGAAGGCCAATGGCGCGGCTGTATCTCGCACGACCTATTCGGCACTGTTCCAGGCGATGAATGGGGCCTTTACAGCCCAGAACTTCACGGTGACGATCGCCACGCCGGGTGTGTTTTCAAAAGCGTCTCATGGGTTTACGGGGGGAGAAAGGATGCGCCTTTCGACAACCGGCGCGCTGCCCACAGGCTTGAACACCAGCACTGATTACTTTGTGCTCTACCTCACCTCGGGCACTTTCCAGCTCTCGCTCACGCATGGTGGGGCACCGATCGCCACGAGCGGCTCGCAAAGCGGAACTCACAGTTACCTGCAATCCATGGCCGGCCTGGGGGATGGCAGCACGACGTTCAATCTGCCGGAACTTCGCGGTGAGTTTCCCCGCTTCTGGGACGACGGCCGTGGTGTCGATTCTGGACGAGCGCTGGGTACACAGCAGTTGGACCAGATGCAAAAGATCACGGGCGGCTTCGACATCGGAGGCGGTAGCAGCGGAGCTCGTTTTATCGGTGGTAGCGCATCGGGCGCCTTCAGCCGCACGACCGGTGGAGCATCTGGCTACCTGCCGCCGAACGTTGGGTGGACCAGCTCCGATTACACGATGGGGCACAACTTCGATAACGCCAACTCTCCTAACGCTCGAGTTTCGTCTTCGACTAGCGGCGAGACTCGTTCTCGCAGCGTTGCGATGCTCGCCTGCATCAAGTACTGAGGAATGCTATGAACAATGACAAGACTGTCTACAGCTTTGACTATGCGAGCCGTGGGTACCGTGGCCCGGTGCAACTTAATGCGACTGATCGAGATCCATTGACGCCTGGCAAGTTTCAAATCCCCGGCGACTGCACTGAAACGCCGCCGCCGCCCTACGACGAACAGACCCACTTGCCGTACTGGGTGGGCGAGAACTGGGAGGTACGGGAGCTGCCACCTCCGCCCGAGCCTGAACCGGAACCCGAGCCGCTGCCCCATGATCAACTGGTGAACCTTGTACGAAATCAGGCTAAGGCCATGGTCATGAGCTTCCTGCCCCTGCTGACGAGCATGCAGGTTGATGCCATGGCCGATGGAACCGAAATCATCTGGGGGGATCCTCCGGCCCCCACCGCGCTGGCAGTGGTCATCAAGGATTTCAAGAACCAGCTGCAGGGAATACCTGAAGGAGTGAATCTCTCTTCATGCGTGACGCTGAAAGACATGGAAAACGCCATGCAAGCGGCTTATGTAGCACTGGTGGCACAGGCGCCGCAGGAAATCCGGGTGCCTTTCTCAGCAATGGTTCCAAGGTGAGCACCATGGTTCAGCTCCACATTCCCCTCTGTGCCCTCGTGGCCATTGCGCTGCTGCTGCTGACCCTGTACCTGGTGCGTCTGTGGCGTGACACCTGGGCGTATTACCTGGCCATCTTCCACCTCAAGCGTGTGGAGAAGGAGCGCGGGGAGCTGCCGCCGGCGTCTCACTGGTGGGGCTACCGTGAGCTGCTGCCCTACGGCTTCTGGCTGGACTGGCAGCTGAACCAGTGGCTCACGCTGTTCTTCCTGGACCCGCCGCACACCCCGTGGGAGGTGGTGACCGGCCGGCTGCAGCGCTACATCCACCCGCTGGTGCCGTCGCTGGACGATGACGCGCCGCGCTGGCTGCAGCTGCTGTGGCCTGCGCGCATGGCCTGGTGGCGGCTGCACCGCTGGTGGTGGGAGCTGATGCCCTGGCGGCAGCGTTTCGCGGACAAGCTGGCCAAGGACAAGCTGGATCCGTATGACCAACCGGGCGGGCACATCAAGCGCCCTGCCCTCATCAGCGCTGACTGATTTACTTCAGCAGAGCCAGCAATGCCACCTGCTTCTCTTCGGGCAGGGTGCGGATCAGGTCGATCAGCTGCTGTTCTGCAGCTCTGCTGGCTTGTATAGCCATGACTGACCTGTGTACGGCAGGCTCGTGCAGCTCTCGCCTGGGCCTGAAATCAGGATCCGCCATGGCGTAGATACCGCCGCGCGCGTGAGCTGATACGCCCTCTGCCAACAAGGTGTTAGCCAGGCGACGATTGACTTCTGATGTGAGAGTCCGGCCGCCTTCCAGGGCGGCGCGTTCCAGGGCGTGGCGCAGTTCAGAGGGCATCGCAAGCAGGAACTTCGGTGCCCTTCCCGTTGCCGTGGCCTGACTCTTTGCTTTTGTTGTAACCACGGCGCGGATTATCCCCCCTCCAAAAAGAATTTTGCATTCCTGTTTTTGTGTGATATATATCTGGATATACGTAGATATATCTGGATATACGACATGCCCAAAGAACAGAAAATCAAGGTTCTCGTCTCCCTGCCGCGCAACCTGCTGACGCAGGTGGACAACGCAGCGGATCGCCAGCGGCGAGACCGCTCGGCCGAGATGGCCCTGCGCCTGGCGAAGACCTTCCCCGCCCCCAAGCGAAAGACAGCGACCGCATGAATTTGTGCATGCGGCCATTGTCATCAGGCCGCGTGCGATTCCAAGTGAAAAAAGACAAGGAACGTAAGCAATGGCAAAGAAGAACGAAGTTCAACTGCACCCGGCGTCGCCCTATGAGGCGTTCAAAAACACGGTGTATCGCCACGGCGTGGCGGAACTGGCACGCCTGCTGGGCATGAAGCCCGGCACGCTCTACAACAAGGCCGACGCCGCCGACGACTCCCACCACCAGCCCACGGTGCGCGACCTGATCCTGGTGACGCAGCTCACGGGGGAGTTCGATGCCCTGGACGCGATCGAGGAAATGTTCGGCCGCGCTGCATACGACGTGCGCCACCTCTCCGGCCACAGCGATGAAGCCCTGCTTGAGCTGCTGGCCAGGCATGGGGAGGAAAACGGCGAGTTCTACAAGGCCCTGCACACCGGCCTGAAAGAACGAAGGTTCAGCCGAGAGCGGCTGAACCACATCCGCGCCGAGGCCTTCGACTCTGTCAGCGCCCTGATGACGCTGCTCTCACGCCTAGAGGGCCTGGTCGATGACTAGACGCGCCATTGCCCTGCAGGTGCAGCACAACCTGCCCACCGGCGCCCGGCTCGACATCGGGCGCCAGCTGGCTTCGTTTCTAGGCCCGGATTTCGCCGCCGCTCTGGCGGAAAGGAGTCGCCATGCAACCCAGCCTGACGCCCCCGCAGCAGCTCAACCTGCTGCCCCTCGACGAGGAAGAGGTGATGCGCATCGCGCGCCGTCTCTTCGACTCCTCCCGGCTGCTGCAGGAGCGGTGGCCCAGCTTCGACAAGGCGATGGCGCACCCCCTTGTGGGCCGCTGTCTGCTGCTGAACGCGCGGCAGGTGCTGCGCAGCAATGACAAGAAGAAAGGCCGGCGCGCAAGGCGCTGACTGGCCCGGGTGGTGGTGTCTGGTGTGGTTGCTGGCGTGCGCCCTGTGCGCCGGCTGGCCCCAAGCAGACGGTGTGCTGGTGAAAGAACACGATCAAGGAGATCGAGATGCAAAAGAGGTACCTGGACGAGGGCCAGCAGCGCCAGCTGCTGAATGCCGCCAAGCGCTGCGCGGACACGCTGGCGCAGCGGGACTACCACTGGATGAGCGTGCTGCGCGACACGGGCATGCGCATCCAGGAATTCAGCAAGCTGACGGTGCCCCGCGTGCAGCGGGCCCTGCAGGCCGGCTGGCTGGTGAGCCGCAAGGAGCACTGCAAGGGCAAGCGCAAGGCCAATGAGTATCTGGTGACCCAGGGCCTGGCCCAGCACCTGCAGGCCCTGGTGCGCATCAGCAACGAGCTGGGCGCCGGCGTGGATCTGCCCGACGGTCAGGAGCAGCCCCTGGTGTGGGGGCGCGACATTGCCGGGCGGGCCTGCCCGCTGAGCGTGCGCAGCTACCAGCTGCGCGTGAAGCACTGGACGCAGGTGGCCGGCCTGGACGACCGCATCAGCCCGCACTGGCTGCGCCACACCCGTGCCATGAACATCATGCGCCGCAGCCGCGGCAGCAACCCCCTCAAGGTGTGCCAGCTGGCCCTGAACCACGCCAACCTGTCCAGCACCGGCGTGTACCAGCAGCTGAGCCGCGAGGAGTTCGAGGCCGAGCTGCGCGCCGTCGACGGCGGGCGCATGCCCAAGCGGCAGGCGGTGCGGTTGCTGGAAGGAGCTGGGGCATGAGCCGCGCCGCCATGACCAAGTTCCAGGGTACCAAGACCCTGGCACAGATCCGTGCCCAATGCCGCGCCCAGGGTCTCAAGTTCGACGATCGGCTGCACCGGGAGGACCAATCTGACTATGTCGTCGTGCAAGGCGGTGGCGCCAAGGTGCTCTTCAACACCTTCAACGGCCGGTTCTTCGGTACCACGCCGGACGGGGTGAAGTTCAACAGCGACCTCACCACCCATGAGAACAAGCCCTGGTTCCAGGGGCTGCTTCGTTTCTTCTACGTTGTGAAGGGCGGTGCCACATGAGCCTCGCTGTTCATCAACTGCTCGACACCGCACCGACCTGCAAGCCGATCCGGGCCGACCTGCGCAACTCGACCGTGACTTTCGACTGGCCGTCCAACGTGCTGGTGCGCAAGGCGGACTACATCATCCTGCCGGCCGAGGAGGCAAAGGCAGCACTTGAAGATGCCGCGCGATTCTCGATCCATCTCAACCCTCGGGAAGACCGGCCACCTTTAGTGAGTTGGGACTGGGATCGGGCGCACTACAGCGCCTATCGGGATGGCCGCCATTGGAGCGTGTATTTCGAGCATCCCGGTGAAGAAGGGAATCATCCTCGTCCATTCACCTGGTGGGGGCGGGTCTACGTTGAAGACGTCCATGGAGTCACTTGGGACGCCGGCCTGGGCCGAATGGTCATGGACGACTTCGGCGATCTCGTGCCGGTGGGGATGTGACCATGGCCCGCTTCAAGCTCACCTACATCGACCAAGCCGGCCATGCCCACCGCGGCACGGTGCCTGGCGGCAACATCGCCGGCGTCATCGACCAGCTCGAGCGCCTGTATGGAGAGGCTCGGGTGGTGGCCTGCATCCGCCTGCCAGCGCGGCCGCGGTTGCGCCTGGTGCCCGCCCATCACCTGAGCGGGAGGCCGCAATGCGAGTCCTGAAACACCGTCTTGCCAGCGCCGTGCTGGGCTGGATGGCCGCCCTCTTCCAGGCCCTGACGCGGCGCGTGGTGCGTGCCACCGGCATGCTGCAGCACCTGCACCAGCGCAGCCAGCTGCGCCTGCAGCTGGCCCAGGCCGAGGCGCGCGACGCCCAGAGGCTGCGCCCATGACGGCCTCAGCCACCGCAGCGCACCAGGTGCGCCCGGCCCGCCAGGTTCTGCTGGAGCGCCTGATCGACGCCGGCACCTGGGTGACGCCTGACGAGCTCACCCAGGGCGTGAGCACCTGCCCGCCGGCCGTGGAAGACGCCCTGGCGGACCTGGTCATCGAGGGCAAGGCTGACTACCGTGAGCACTCGGGCTACCGCCTGGCGGGCAGCCTGGTGCAGCGGCGCGCGGCCAAGCTGATGCTGCAGGCCAAGCGCAAGAGTCAGGCGCCGCGCCGCTGTGGCGTGGCTTCCGAGGTGATCGGCGACGAGATCCACATCGGCGTGGCCGAGGAGCGCGACGACGTGGCCGACCTGGGCATGGTGATGTACCAGCTGGCCGTGCCGCTGCCAGCCGACCCCACCGAGCGCCTGGCCACGCAGCAGCGCGCCGTGCAGGCCGTGCTCGACAAATTCCCCCAAACCGAGGAGACGACCTGATGGACCAGGTGTTCGACATCGAGACGCTGCGCAAGCAGTGCCTGGACCTGCTGCGCAAGGAGGGCCGCACCCTGAGCACCGGCGAGATCTGCCAGGCGCTGCAGCTGCCCCTGTGGGCCGTGGAGTCCGGCATGGACAGCGCGCGCAAGGCGCGGCTGGCCACCTTCACCAGCGGCGCGGGCTGGGCGCTGGCCAGCCCGGAGCAGCCGGCCGCTCAGCTGGACGAGCGGCAAGGGGGTCTGCTGTGACGGCCGAGGAACTGCTGCACCTGGTGGCCGGCTATGCCGCCTGGCTGCAGCCGCTGGAACCTGCCGTGCGCCTGCTGCTGGCCATGACCTGGCTGGAGATCTGCGGCGCCGCCCTGGGCGTGCTGGGCACGGCCCTGCTGGCCTTCAACGGCCGCTGGGCCGGCTGGGGTTTCGTGGCCTACCTGGGCAGCAACGCCGCCTGGATCTGGTTCGCCTGGCAGCACGGCCACGCCGGGCTGGTGCTGCAGCAGGTGGTGTTCACGGTCTTCGCGCTGGTGGGCGTGTGGAAGTGGCTCGTGGTGCCGGCCTGGCAGCGGCTGGGGGACTGGCTGGATACCAAGTTGGACTGGGGAGACCCGCTATGAGGCGCCTGTCCTGGGCCCCGAAGGCCACCTGGCTGATCAAGCAGCTCTACGGCGGTGTGCCGGCGCACGTATTGGCCGAAGTGCTGCACGTGCAGGTCTCCGATGTGCGCAACCGGGCGCGCAAGCTGGGCCTGTGCAAGCCACACCGCAATGCCCCTCAGCGCTGGATGGCGTCAGAGCTGCAGCTGCTGCAGGAGATCTACCCCGACGTTCCCAGCCAGGACGTCGCCGCGCTGCTGGCCAGGCCGCTGCAGAGCATCTACCGCATGGCCAAGAAGCTGGGCGTGGAGAAGAGCGAGGCCTTCAAGGCATCGGTCTACAGCGGGCGGGTGCTGCGGGGTAAGCAGGATCCGCGCATGGTGGGCAGCCGGTTCAAAAAGGGTCTGGTGCCTTGGAACAAGGGCTCGCATTTCGTGGCTGGCGGCCGCAGCGCCGAGACCCGGTTCAAGAAGGGCCGGCCCGCACACGAGGCCCGGAACTACAAGCCGATCGGCTCCCTGCGCTACGAGCCCAAGGACGGTTACCTGCAGCGCAAGGTGACCGACGACCCGAAGGTGTTCCCCGCGCAGCGCTGGGTGGGCGTGCACCGCCTGGTCTGGCAGGAACAGGTGGGCCCCATCCCCGAGGGCCACATGGTGCGCTTCAAGGCAGGCAAGTTCACCGTGGTGCTCGAGGAGATCACCGTGGACCGTCTGGAGTGCATCTCCATGGCCGAGAACCTGGCCAGGAACCGCTGGCAAAACGACCCCACCCTCAAGGCGCTGATCCCGCTCAAGTCACAGATCACCCGTCACGCAAACCGTATAGCCCGAGAGGCCAAAGAAAGGAGTGCCCCATGAGCACCACAGAGACTCCCCCGACAGACGCCCCCCTGCCCCCCCACATCGAGGTGATGCGCCAGCACCTGATGGACACGCTGAGGGACCTACGCAATCGCGAGCAGCCCATGGACGTGGACCGCGCGCGCGCCGTGGCAGACGTGGCGCGCGTCATGGTCGACAGCGCCAAGGTGGAGGTGGACTACATCAGGGCCACCGGCGCCGATCGCTCGGACTTCCTGGAGGGCAAGGTGACGAACCCGGCACTGCCTACACCTTCCGGGACGCCCAGCGCCCACCAGCCCTTCCCGACCCGCACCGTTCACAAGCTGAGGGGATGACCATGGCCGATCGCAGAACCATGACGCTGGCCGCGTTCCAACAGGCCTGCCGAGACCAGGGCATGCCCTCGCCCATGGACCTGGCCGTGGTATGCCCCGCGTGCGGCACCGTGCAGTCCGCGCGCGACCTGATTGCCGCCGGCGCCGGCGCGGACTTTGAGGAGGTGCGCAAGAAGCTGGGCTTCTCCTGCGTGGGGCGCTACAGCGGCGCGCCGTCGCCGCGCCCCGTGCCCGATGGCAAGCCCTGTGACTGGACGCTGGGCGGGTTGTTCCAGATCCACACGCTGGAGGTCATCGCCGATGACGGCAAGGCCTACCCGCTCTTCGAGCTGGCCACGCCGCAGCAGGCGCAGCGCCACCTCAAGACGCAAAACCTCAGCGCGGCGGTGGGAGGTGAGGCATGAACAAGTCTCTGAGCTCAACGCCAGCCGCGCGCGTGAGCGTGACGCTGCAGCAGGTAGCCAATGAGCTGGACGCCCACCTGCGGCACCACGCCGGGGCTCGATGCGCCTTCATCCTGGTGTTGCAGACGCCAGACGGGGTGATGCAGCACGTGACCAACAGCGCACGGCCTGACGTGGCCATGATGCTTCACGAGCTGGTGGGCCACTGGCGCGATGGCGGGGCGGACATTCCGGCGCACTACAACTTCAAGCTGCCAGCAGCGGCAAAGGGAGGCGCATGAGCACGCAGATCTCCCGTTACCCCCTGCAGTGGCCCGCGGGCTGGAAGCGCACCGCAGCGCTGGAGCGATCCATCGGCCGTTTCGGCAAGGCTGAGCGTTCCGGCGGCTACCCCTACAAGCGTGATGTGACGCTGTTTCAGGCCGCCGCCCGGCTGCTGCAGGAACTGCAGCGCATGGGAATCCACGGCGACGACGTGGTGCTGAGCACCAACGTGCCCACCCGCCTGGACGGCATGCCCCGCAGCGACGCCAAGGCGCCGGCAGATCCGGGCGCGGCGGTCTACTGGCTGGACGACAAGGGCCAGCACCGCTGCATGGCCATCGACCAGTACACCAAGGTGGAGATGAACGTGGCCGCCCTGGCCGCCACCATCGAGGCCATGCGCGCCATCGAGCGCCACGGCGGCGCCGCGATCCTCGACCGGGCGTTCACCGGCTTCGCCGCCCTGCCCGCACCGATCAGACCCGGCATGAAGCGCGACTGGTGGGATGTGCTGCAGATCCCGCGCGACTCCAACGCTGACCAGGTGCGCCAGGCCTACCGCGCTCTGGCCTCGAAGTTCCACCCGGACAAGCCAGGCGGCAGCAACGAGAAGATGGCCGAGCTCAACACGGCACGCGAGGCAGGCCTGGCGGCCACTGGAGGCGCCGCATGACCTTCGCAGCCCAACCCTACAAGCGCGTGTGCGGCAAGTGCAGCAAAACCTACAGCACCGACGCACCCGGCGCGCGCTGGACCAATCGCAAGGGCAACCCGCGCTACCTGCACCCTGGCTGCGAACAGCCCAAGAAGGACTGGAAGCCAGTCAATACCCCTAACCACCCCAAAGGAGCTCCCCATGACAACTGAAACCGAACTGCAATCCATTTCCTTCTCAGCCCTCCCCGCCCTGGGCCATTCGCTCGCCGGCGGGATCTTCCGCGGCATCACCACGACGAAGGATGGCTCGCACTGCGCAGTCGTTCGTCTGCCTGATGTGCTGCCGGCATCCAGCTGGGCAAAAGCCAAGGCGGCCGTCAAGAAAGTGGGCGGTCAGCTGCCCAGCAAGGCCGTCGGCGCCCTTCTTGCCAGCAATGAAAAGCTTGAGCGCGGCTGGTACTGGACCGACGAGGAGTGGGAAGGCGACGCCTCGTGTGCCTGGGTCTTCGACTCCGATGGCTTCACGCTCAACGTCCTCAAGAGCGCCGCTGGCGGGGCTCTGGCCGTCCGCTTGATTCCCATTACCGCTTGATCCTTCAATCCTTCTAACTACCGGAGCACACCATGCCCCCTATCACCATTGAGGCCATCGAGGCCAGGCAGTCCGAGCTGGACAAGATGATCCAGCAGTTCAAGGCGCAGTCCAGCGTGCGAGTGATCGAGATCGAAGGCCGCACCATCGAGCTGCAGCCCGGCGAGCGCTACGCGGGCGCCAGGCTCGACGAGCAAGGCCAGCACCTGCACGACGTCATCGTGCTGGCCGCTCGGCCTGACAGCGACAAGAACTGGCAAGCGGCTCAGGATTGGGCCGCCGACCAGGGCGGCGAAGCACCGACGCCCGAAGAGTTCGCGCTGATCAAAGCCAACTGTCCCGAGGTCCTTTCCAAGTCCTGGTACTGGACGAACAAGACGCACGCGCAGGACGCCTCGTGTGCCTGGTACTTCACCTCCGATGGCTTCACGCTCAGCCACCACAAGAGCGCCGCTGGCGGGGCTCTGGCCGTCCGCAGGTTCTGAGTCCTTCGGTCCTTCAATCCTTTTGAACTGAGTCACCATGGCCCTCCACACGGACCTGCCGATCTACCGCAAAGGCGTGCAGCTGCTCGATCTCGCGTTCAGGGTGCAAGAGCACCTGCCCCGCGGGCTCAAGCGCATCATGGGCGAGAAGATCACGCAGCACTGCGTTGACATCCTGGAGCTGATGGCGCTGGCCAACTCGACCCAACGGGCTGAGCGGGCGGCACACCTGCGGGATCTGCTGACCAAGCAGCGCGCCGTGACCGTGATGCTGCGCGTGGTCTTCGACCGCAAGCACCTCTCGCCCAAGCTCTGGGCCGAGTCGATTGAGCTGCTGGGCAGCATCGGCGCGCAGGCGGGCGGGTGGCTCAAGAACTCGAACAGGGCGCCTGCAGCATGACAGTCAAGGCTCTCATGCCCGTGCGCACAGTGAATCTGGTCGCGCCGCTGGCCCACAAGGCCACCGACATGCACACCACGGAGACCGCAGCGCAGGAGCTGGACCGGTCCGGTGCAGCCTCTCACCTGATCGGCCCAGGCCTTCGGATGGGCGGCCTCAATAGCGCGATGGGGCCTCGTATGCCTGGAACTTCAACTCCAATGGCAACACGAACAACAACCACAAGAGCGCCGCTGGCGGGGCTCTGGCCGTCCGCAAATTCATCCCTGTTCCCGCTGCTGGTGCAGGCCCACCTCGACTGCCGGCGCAACAAGCGCAACAGCGCCAGCGCGCAGGCCTTCGAAGCCCGGGCCGAGCACAACCTTTACGAGCTGCATGAAAAGCTGGTTTCGGGCACCTACAGGCCCGGCCCTTCCATCTGCTTTGTCATCACGCATCCCAAGCCGCGCGAGGTCTGGGCCGCCAGCTACCCGGACCGGGTTGTCCACCACCTGCTCTACAACCAGATCGCGCCCAGGTTCCATGCGCGCTTCTCGGCCGACAGCTGCGCCTGCATCCCGGGGCGTGGCACGCTCTATGCCGCCGAGCGCCTGGAAGCCCATGTGCGCAGCTACACCCAGAACTGGAGCCGCCCGGCCTTCTACGCGAAATGTGACCTGGCCAATTTCTTCGTGAGCATCGACAAGGCGGTGCTCCTGGAGCAGCTCAAGCGCCAGGTAACCGAGCCCTGGTGGATGGCCTTGGCCGAGCAGATCCTGATGCACGACCCGCGCCACGACGTGGAGGTGCGTGGCAACCGCCGGGAGCTGGGCCTGGTGCCACCGCACAAGAGCCTGTTCAACGCGCCCGCTGACCATGGCCTGCCGATCGGCAACCTGTCCTCCCAGTTCTTCGCCAACGTCCTGCTGGATGACCTGGACCAGTTCGTGAAACACCAGGTTAAGGCCCCGCGCTACATCCGCTACGTCGATGACTTCGTTCTGCTGCACGAGAGCCCGCAATGGCTCAACCAGGCACGCGGCCAGATCGAAGACAAGCTGGCAGATCTGCACCTGCAGCTGAACCCGCGCAAGACCATCCTGCAGCCGGTGTCGAGGGGCATCGACTTTGTGGGCCACCTGATCAAGCCCTGGCACCGGCTGACCCGCCGCCGGACCGTGCGCGTGGCCATGGCCCGCCTGCAGGACATGCCAGACGACGAGCGTTTTTCTGCAGCAAACAGCTACCTCGGGCTGCTGCGCCAGGCCAGCCACAGCCACGCGGACCAGGCCTACATGGCCAGGCTACTGCGCCGGCAGGGACACGCAGTGGCGGCAGATCTCGGGAAGGTTTTCAGGAGGGCCACCAATGCTGATCAAGGGGGGATAACCCCATGATCCAGAACTACCAGCTCGCCGCCCTGAACGCGGAAAACAGCCAGCTGCGCGCCGAGAACTCGGCGCTGCGTGAGCAGCTTGCCGAGGCCAGCCTCAGAACCCTGACGCTTCGCCTCAAGGCCGTGTACTTCAACCAGATCAAGGCTGGCACTAAGACCGAGGAATACCGGCGTTGCACGCCTTACTGGGCACGGCGCCTGGAAGGCCGCACCTACGACCGCATCGTGCTAACCCTGGGCTACCCCAAGGCCGGAGACACCGAGCGCCGGCTGGTCCTGCCCTGGCGCGGCTTCACCATCAAGACCATCCAGCACCCGCACTTTGGCGATGTGCGGGCGACGGTCTATGCCATCAACCTGGAAGGAACACCATGAGCGACCTAGACCCCCATCCCCCTACCCGCCTGTGCAACTGTCCCAAGTGCCTGGCCAGCTTTGACGACACGGCGCTGGACCCCGAGAACGTGGAGGCCGTTCGCACCTGCCTGGAAGACGACGCCGGCATGCTGCGCGACGCCCACCCCGAGGCGGCGAACAACATGGACGCGGCCGCGACGCTGATCGAGCGGCTGTATGAGCGGCAGACACCGCCGCGTGAGCTGGACGTGGTGGACTTTCTGCCCGCAGAGGAACGCGCCGCCCTGGCCAAGATCCACCAGGCCATGGCGCGCAAGCTGTACGCCAAATACCTGGAGGGGACTCAGGGATTCGAGACCGCGACGGCAAAGTACCTCTCCCATCTGCTGCGCACGCACGTGGAAAAGGGCGACCCGGTGGACGTGGCCAACTTCTGCGCCTTCCTGCTGCACAACGGCGATCGCATCCAGCCGGCTGGCCCGGAGCCCGAAGAGCAGGAATGCCCTGAATGCTGCTGCCACTTTCTTGGCGACAAAGTGACGGCCCCAGGCATTACTCGCCTCGTGAACACGGCCGCCCCGACTGCTCTGGAGTTGCTGCAGCGCCAGCCGCCCAAGGGCTGGGGCGTGTACCGGGCACCCGATGCACCGGGCGAGATCCTAATCACCAAGCCCAACGGCGCCGGCGTGCGCCTGGTGCGTGTACCTGGCCGGGATGACGTGCTTTACGAGCTGGCCGAGGCCATGCTGCCGCCGCCCGCGCCGGAGATCCAGCTTTGAGGCCCAACCTTCACCGCTGCGCCGTGCCTGGCTGTCCCTGCGACATCCCCCGGCACCTGCTGATGTGCATGGACCACTGGCGCATGGTGCCGGCGCCGGCGCAGCGGGAGGTAAGAGCCGCATGGAAGTCCATGCGCGACGGCCAGCGCGATTTCGGGCACCACGCACTGTCAGATGTCCGCGCGCACCGTCAGGCGGCCGCCAAGGCCGTGGCCGAGGTCCTGGCCAAGGCCACCCGTAAACAAGCCGAGCTCACGGAGCAGTTCGGCGACCTTTTCCCAGACACGCCGGCGGCCGCCGGCGACACAACAAAGAAGAACGACTCCGATGGCAACACAACGACGGCCCCAGACGGGCAAGCAACTCTCTGACGAGCTGAACGAGCGCATCGACTGCGAGGACCTGGCCGAGCGCCTGGGCCTGCAGCGCCCGGGCGGCAAGGGCAACTTCAAGAGCCCGCACCACACGGACAAGGTGCCCAGCGTGAGCACCTTCACCGGTGCCGACGGCAAGAGCCGGTTCAAGGACTTCGGCACGGCGCCGGCGGGTGCCCCCGTTTCAGGCGGCCCGATCGACATGCTGATGTGGTTTAAGCCTGGGCTCGATTTCGTGGACGCGATGAAGGAGCTGTGCGAGATGTACGGCATCCAGCGCCAGCAGCAGCGCCAGGCGCCCGATGGCTCGCCCCCCCCGCCCCCCGTCAAGGAGTCGCTGGCCGAGATGATCGCCCGCAAGGCGCTGGAGGACGCGGCCACGGCCGATGGACGCAACAGCCTGGTGGCCTATCTAGAAGGTCGCAAGATCTCGCGCGAGGTGATCGACCAGGCGGTCAAGCGCCGCACCCTGGGGCTCAACACCTACTCGGCCGACAAGTCGCGGCCCAAGCCCGGCAAGGAGCCGGCGAAGCCCGGCGAGATTGGCTACGGCGGTCCGGCCGCGGCTTTCATCGTGCGGCACCAGCTGACCCAGCAGGCCCTCGCGGTGGACATGCGCTACTTCGACCCCGCGCTCAACGGCGGGGTGAAGACGCAGAGCCAGGGGGAGAAGTCGGGTTGCCCCTGGACCAGCGACTGGCGGCGCATCGAGGCCGCGCGCCAGGTGTTCGTGGTGGAAAGCGCGATCAATGCGCTGAGCATCGAGACCTGCAACATCAAGGGCACGGCCGCGGTGGCCATCCGCGGCACGTCCAACGTGGAGACGATCGATTGGGCCTTTCTTCGGGGCAAGCAGGTGGTGGCGGTGCTGGACAACGACGAGCCCAAGGCCGACGGCTATTGCCCGGGCCTGAAGGCCGCGTGGCGGCTGCACGAGATCCTGACGGGCCTGGACATCAGCTGCCTGCTGGTGGACCAGGCGGACTGGTTCGAGAACATCGAGGCGCGCGAGGACCCGATCAACGACGTCAACGATTACCTGCAGGTGCACGGGGTGGACGGCCTGACCAAGGCCCTGGCCAAGCTGGAGCCCTGGATGATCCCGGGCATGCCGGGCGACGAGGCCGGGCGCAAGGGGCGTTCCCGCCTCTTCCTGCCCAGCCACGATTCGCACAGCTATTGGCGCTACAGGGTGCAGCCCGACTACACGCGCATCGTCGGCAAGATCACCAAGGACGACAACGGCGGGCCGGACAAGCTGGAGTTCCAGGACGTGGCGGGTTTCCGCGTGGCGGCGGTGAGCCGGGTGCAGATTGCCAGCCCGACCAGCACGATGACGGGCGACGAGGACCACAGCCCGCGCACGGTGTTTGCCCTGAGCGTGCAGACGGTGCGCCACGGCGCCAAGCTGCAGCGTCGGGTGGTGGACGACGAGCGCCTGCACAACCTGGACGTGTGGAGCAAGCTGGGCCCGGTCTACGCGCCCAAGGCCTTCAGCCGCCTGGTGAACATCTGGGAGCGCGCCGCCGGCATTGGCGCGCGCGACGCCATCAACTTCGTGGGCCTGGCCTGGCGCGAAGGCCGACCGGCCATCAACGAGGGGCCGGACTGCTTTTTTTCGGACCCGCGGCAGCAGTGCCCCTACAGCGAGTTGACCTTCCCCAGCGGGCCGGTGAGCCATGCCGCTGAGGTGGTAGAGCAGTTCCGCACCACGTTCAAGGAAAACGCGGCGCTGATCCCTCTGGTCTGGGCCCTGGGCGCGCACCTGAAGGCCTTCCTGGGCTTCTGGCCGCACTTTGTGATGCAGGCCGAGAAGGGCACGGGCAAGACCACGCTGGTGAAACGCATCGAGCGCGCGGTGGCCATGAACACGATGAGCCGGCAGAGCCTGCAGACCGAGTTCCGGCAGCTGACCAGCCTGAGCTACACCAGCCACCCGGTGGGCTGGGGCGAGATGTCGACGAACAAGCAGGACATCATCAACAAGGCGATCAGCAACCTGCAGGAGGCCTACCAGTACGAGCACACCCGCCGCGGCGCGGATCTGACGGACTTTCTGCTCTGTGCCCCGGTGCTGTTAAGCGGCGAGGACGTGCCTGTGGACAGCCTGGTGGGCAAGGTGGTGCGCTCTGAGCTGACCAAGGAACGCCGGGGCCCGCTGATCCCCGAGGATCTGCCGGTCTTCCCGGTCAAGCAGTGGCTGCAGTTCCTGACTGGCCAGGACAAGGCCCGAGTGCAGCAGCTGCAGGCGGACATGGTGAAGTACCTGTTCGAGAACTGCATCGCCGCCACCACGGACACGGGCGCCGAGCGCATGGTGAACAACTACGCGGCCCTGTGCACGGCCTGGGTGCTGCTGCACGAGTTCATGGGCCTGGATGCGTACGCCGGCAGCTTCCTCAGCGACCTGACGGCCGAGATGAACCGCCACATCCGCGAGACGGCCAGCGAGCGCCAGCCCTGGGCCTGGATCGTGGAGAAGCTGCTCAACGAGATCGCGGCGCGCAAGTTCTTGCACCCCTTCAAGTTCGACCAGGAGGACGAGGTGCCGGTGCTGTGCGTGCGCACGGGCTTCGTCATGGACCACATGCGCCAGACGCCCTATCTGCGGGAGTTCTGGGACGGCCTGCCGGTGAAGAGCGACCGGGTGTTCAAGAAGCAGCTGGCCAGCGCCGGCGTGCTGCTCTTGGGCAAGGACGGGGAGCCCCTGGGCGTCGAGCGCACGGTGAAAGGCCAGCGCGTGGCGCACATGGTGGCGCTGAACCTGAAGGCCCTGGAGACCTATGGCCTGCACGCCACGGTGCCGGCCGAGACCGAGGAGGGCCACCATGGCTTCTGAGACCCTGCGCACAGCGTGCACAGGCCTGTGCGTTTGGGACGCAGCCTGGCAGCTTCCTGGCCACCGCGCAGCGCCTGGCCAGGCTCCGCAGTCCCCGGCCCATCTCTGCACCCTCGACCCCCCGTACCCCCCGAGCGCAAAGCTCCCGCCCACGACAGGGGAAACCCGAAGGACCGGGGGGGTGACGATAGCTTTTCTCGAAAGTAGGAGGCACAGGCACTCTCTGAAACCCGTGGATTGGTACCTTTGTTACCTTGTTTCGCCTGATTCTTCCAAGGCGAGCGCCGAGTTCGCAACTTTTCAACCTCCACAGGTTGACTCGTTTTTTCCACGGGTTGCCTCGTTTCTTCCACAAGCCGCTTTTGCGCAAATCGGCCTGTTTCTCCCTCTCTCTCTCTCTCTTTCAGAGGAGGAGGAGGAAGGAAGGAAGGAAGGAAGGCGTGCAGGGCCGATCCACAGGTTTTCGAGCTGCTTAAAAAAGCATCCACGGGTTAGGACGCCCATCCACGGGTTTTCCGTGGATGATTTTTTGAGCGAAACCCAATGCTGGCGCGGGTTTACGGTCGATCAGACCTCGATCCACGCATCCACGGGAAGAAATGCCCCCCTCCCCCCTTCGGAGCTCGGCCATGGCTGCTAAGTTGATCACCGACGACCAGGCCGTGGCTGGCTGGCTGGAGCACCTGGAGGCCTCCCGCGGCCGATCGGCGCGCACCATCGAGGTCTACACCCTGGCCCTGGAACGGCTGCGCAAGTTCCTCGAGCACGATGGCCGTGCGCTGGTCGACGCGAACGCCCAAGAGCTGGAGACCTTCACCGGGATCTGGCTGCACAAGCTGGGCGTGGTGGCCAGGTCGCGCAAACCCTACATCAGCGCCGTCAAGGGCTTCTATGCCTGGCTGCGCAAGCAGGGGCATATCCGCATCAACCCTGCCCAGGATCTGCTGCACCCGGCCGTCGGCCGTAAGTTGCCCAGGGCCATGAGCCTGGCCAATGCTGAGCGCCTCATGTGGGCGCCCGATCTGGGCACCTTCATCGGCATCCGCGACGCGGCCATGCTGAGCCTGATGATCGGCTGCGGCCTGCGCGTGGGCGGGCTAATCACCCTGAACGAAAGCCACCTGCGCACCATCAAGATCGACAACTCGCCCCGCATGGTCCTGCGCGTGCTCGAGAAGGGCGACAAGGAACGGATGGTGCCCGTACCGCGCGAGGCCGAGATGCTGCTGCGCGTCTATCTGGGCCATGAGGAGCTGTCCGAGATCGACCGTGACATCCTGGACCGCCGTGGCCACGCCGACAAGGTGCTGTTCGTCTCGGTCCGCAGCACCCTGCTGGATCCTTCCGAGCACAGGGGTGAGAAGCGCCGGTTGACCAGGAAGGCCGTGCACGACCTGGTGCAGCGCTACGGCAAGCGCCTGGGCATCTCCAAGGACGAGCTCCATCCTCACGCCATGCGCCACCTCTTCGGTACCGAGCTGATCGAGGAGAACGTGACCACCCTGGCGGTGCAGGACCTCATGGGCCACACGGACCCCAAGTCCACCGAGATCTACGTGCACATGGCTGTGCGTCGCAAGGCCGGGCTGATCGACCAGCACGGTCCTCTGGGTCGCATCAACACCCCGGTGCGCGACCTGCTCAAGCGCCTTCCCCCGGACCGCTGACCGCCGGCACTTCCCAGCAACGACGTCCACGTGTCCGAAGCCACAACACAGTTACGCAAAACATATTCCCTCACCATGCCAAGAATCTCTCTCCGGGTGAAGTTGAACGAAAACAGCACTCGCCGCAATTCTGTTACAAAGCGGGCAAAGTCGTGGAGGCCCTCCCGCCTGGTCACTTCGCACACTGACAAACTGCGAAGTGCAGCAGCCCATGCTCAGAGGGGAGGAGCAGCACGATGAGCAATGAACTGCGAAGTGGCAGGCCTGCACGCGTGTGGGTGCAGTTCGAGCTGCTCCCCTTCGATGAAGGGATGGGCATGCCTGGCCAGGGGGTGGGGGCTCGGCAGGCCCAGGCCGGTCCCCTCCCAGGGGGGGGTGGGTACCTGGATGAATCCGGTGGTCCAGAACTTCAGGAAGGGCCTCGCAAAAAATTCGCGGGCATCGCGGTTTCGGGCGCCGGCACACCTGAGCAGATCCGGGAGGCGCAGCTGCTGCGTGAGCTGGACGACATGGGCCTGTCCAACGTGCTGCTGCAGGTGGCCCATGCCATAGGCTTCGACAACTTCATGCGGATGTGGCAGCTGCTCGATATGCTGCCCGAGGCCCTGACCGACAGCGAGTCGGCCATCCTGCTGCGCATGCCGCGGCACAGGGCCTATCGTCGCTACCAGCGGAATCGTTTCGTCGAGGCCTTGGCTGCGGCTGGATGGTCTCAGCCTGACATCCTGGCCAAGGTAAAGACGGAACTGGGTGAAAACCTGAGCAAACGTCACACGCGCCGGCTCATGTCCTCCCGTAGAGTGAGGACCGCATGAAACGAGCTGTGATCTACGCGCGCGTGAGTACCGTGCGACAGGCTGACGACGGCGTGTCGATGGACAGCCAGATCGAGCAATGCCACCTCAAGGCCCAGGCCCTCGGGGTGGTGGTCGACCAGGTCTTTCGCGATGACGGGGTGAGCGGCCGGACGGACAAGAGGGCGGGCTTCCAGGCGGCCATGGCGTTCTGCGCGGCCAACCCGGTGAGCCACTTCATCTGCTGGAGCACGTCGCGATTCGGGCGCAACCTGCTCGACGCGCTAAAGAACATGGAGCAGCTGGTGTCCTGGGGCACGAAGCCGGCCTACGTGCACCAGGACATCGACCCCCAGACCGATCAGGGCTGGATGGTGGCCGTGATGACCGGCATGATGGACGAGATGCAATCACGGACCATCGCGCGAGACACGCTGCGGTCCATGGTCTCGGCTTCAAAGGATGGGTGGTGGGTCGGCGGGCATGCGCCGTATGGCTACAGGCCGGAGAAGGTCGGCAAGCGCAGCAGGCTGGTGCCGCATGAGGACGAGGCGGCCGTCGTGCGCACGATGTTCAGGCTGGTCATCGAGGAGCGACTGGGTGCACAGGCGATCGCGCACAAGCTCAACGCGCAGCAGTTGACCAGGAACGGCAAGCCCTGGGGCAAGACGACGGTGACGAACATCCTGAAGAACAAGAGCTACATGGGTTACCGCTACTTCAACCAGACGGAGAAGCGGTCCCGATCGGCCAAGTCGCCCGAAGAGCTGGTGCGTGTGGCCAGCCACCCGGCGCTGATCAGTGAAGAGGACTTTGAAAGGGCTCAGATCATGATGGAAGAACGCAGACCCCACCACGAGGCCGGCGGCGTGCCCAAGAGCGTTTTTGCCTTCACGGGCCTGCTCAAGTGCGCCATCTGTGGCGGTCAGCTGCAGATCACCAACGGCCACGGCCGCGGCGGTGTGCTCTACAGCTACTACAGCTGCCTGGCTCACCGGTCAGGGGCTCCCCGCTGCTTCTTCAAGTCAGCCCCCGCTGATCTGTTCGACGACTGGCTGGTGCGGCAGATTCTGGACAAGGTACTGACACGCGAGGTGATCGAGACCGTGCTTGCCGAGATCCAGTCGCTCGGCGCATCATGGACAGCCGAGCGCGCAACGCAACGCAAGGCGCTGGTGGCCAGATTGCGCGAAGCGGAGCGCCGACGTGACAACCTGTACGAGCTGCTGGAGGACCTGGGCCGCAACGCGCCGAACCTGGTCGACATGACCGGCCGCCTGCGGCAGTTGGCCAAGGAGATCGAGGGCATCCAGCAGGAATTGACCAGGCTGGAGCTCACGGCCCCTCCTGACTACGCCGCAATGAAGATCGACCCCGATGTGGCGGCCGAGATGATGCGCGAGAGGATAGAGGGATGTGAAGACAAGAAGCAGCTGCGCGGTCTCCTGGGCACTTTCGTGCAGCAGGTGACCGTCAGCAACACAACAGCCACTGTGGAATACCGCGAAGATGCTCTTCTTCGGGCTCCCACTGCCACGGTTCACAGTGGCGTTAGATGGCTCCTCGACCTGGGCTCGAACCAGGGACCTACGGATTAACAGTCCGGCGCTCTACCGACTGAGCTATCGAGGAATATTCGGTCAATCGAATTGTACTTGGTAGGACGTGCAGGATTCGAACCTGCGACCAACGGATTAAAAGTCCGCTGCTCTACCAACTGAGCTAACGTCCCACTCAGCGGGACGCTGTTGCGTGCCCCGACAAGCCTTAAATTATAGCGTGTTTTTTGCGGTCGCTTCAAGCGCGGACTGCGAGCGCATTCAATATCCAGCCTGCTGCGCACTGGCCGAACGTCGCCGTGACCGACACCAGAGAGCCGTAGCCGCTGCAGTTGAGACTGCCATCGCCCTCGACCGCACAGGAGGCATCAGGGCCCAGCGCCGCTTCGCGGCTGTAGACACAGGCCACACCGATCTTGCGGCCCTCCCTGGGTACACCGTGGTGCTTGCGCAAGCGGTAGCGCAACTGCGCCAGCAAAGGATCATGCGTGACCCTGGACAGATCCTCGATGTCGACCTGATGCGCGAGCCGCTTGCCACCGGCGGCCCCCACAGTGATGAACAGCATCTTGTGGGTGCGAGCCCAGGCCGCCATGGCTGTCTTGGCCTGCACCTGGTCACAGGCGTCAATCACGGCATCCACCCCGGTGGGCAGCAGCGCCGGCCAGTTACCCGGCTCGACAAACTCCTCCACACACTGCACCTGGCAACCGGGATTGATCTGCGCGATGCGGTCCCGCAGGGCCAGCACCTTGGCCTGTCCCAGGGTGGCTTCGGTCGCCTGGATTTGGCGGTTGATATTGGACTCGGCCACGTGGTCGAGGTCGATCAGCGTCAACCGGCCTACACCACTGCGGGCCAGTGCCTCCACCGCCCAGGAGCCTACGCCCCCGACCCCGACGACGGCGACATGGGAGGCACGGATACGCTGTGCACCGGCCACCCCATACAGGCGGGCCAGCCCGCCGAAGCGACGCTCGGCCGTGTCGGCAAGGGGTGTCATCGCTGTCAGGCCATACGCTCCAGGCGCCACATCTGGTACCGGAAGCCGAGCACGGCCCCTGCCACGATGGCCGCAAAGGCCACGAGGCTGTTGAGACCCAGGGTGGACAAGCCCGTCAGGCCCTGGCCGATGGTGCACCCCATGGCGGTCACGCCGCCCACGCCCATGAGCACGGCACCCACGAGATGGTTGGCGACATCCTCGGTACTGCCAAAGCCTTCCCAACGGAAGGTGCGCCCCCACAGCGCCATCAGCATCGAGCCCACGATGACGCCGAAGACCGAGACGATGCCCAGGGTGAGCACCTTGCTCTTGTCGCTGTAGAACATGAGCCAGTCCAGGGTATAGGAAACGGGCGCCACGAAGCTCAGGGCCTCGGCGCGGCCGGAATTGGTGGCGAGGTAGACCTCCTCGAGCGTCTCGGGATGCTCCGCGAGATGACCCAGATGGCCGCTGACCCACCACATGGCGACGATGATGCCGCCGATGCCGAAGCCGGCCAGCAGGTTGTCGGCGCGCAGGAACTGCTCGCCGCGCAGCGCCCAGACGATCAGCACGGTGCCGAGCAGCAGCCCCAACACCAGCAGCAGCGTGACCGGCTCCAGGCCGAGCGGACCGGCCAGCACCTGCGGCAGGCTGGCCGTGCCGGCGAAATCGACAGCCACCCGGTCCACCGTGTCCACACGCAGCACGGCGGTAATGCCTTTCATGGTGGCGAAGCCGGCCCAGCCCATCACGAGCAAAACGACCAGGGATTTAAGGCTGCCACTGCCGACCCGGACCAGGGTCTTGCTGCCGCAGCCCGACGACAGCACCATGCCAAAGCCGAAGAGCAGTCCGCCGACGGCCGCCGACAGCCAGAGCCAGCGGTTGCCGCCATGCAGGGTCTTGGCCGGATCGACGAAGCCGGTGTAGGCGAGCAGCGCAAACCCGGCCATGGCCACGCCGATGGCCAGGCCCCACTGGCGCATGCGTGTCCAGTCCCCCATGTTGACGATGTCGCTGACCGCCCCCATGGTGCAGAAATGGGTGCGCTGGGCAATGGCGCCGAAGAACAGCGAAAGCGCAAAGGAGGCACCCAACACCAGCGTGTTGAGTGCGGAAATGTCGGTAGTTTGCATCCCCGGATTCTAAAGCCCGGGGCACAGGCCCGCAGGGGCCTACTTCAGACGCGGCAGGCGCTGCCTGGCGGCGGCGGCGGCCTCGGACTGGGGGTAAGCCTTGATGAGGTCTTCCAGGGTCTTGCGCGCGGCTTTGGTGTCCTTGAGCTCGACCTGGCAGTTGGCGATCGAGAGCACGGCCTCGGGACCACGCAGGTGATCGGGCGCCTGGGTCAGCAGATTGCGGAAGTTCTGGATGGCTTCCTTGTAGTCGCGCGTGGCGTACTGGGCATTGCCCAGCCAGAAGAAGGCCGAGGGCACGTAGCCACTGGACGGGTAACGCTTGATGAAGTCGGCAAAGACGTTCTGCGCCTCGGCAAAGTCGCCCTTGCGGAAAACGCCCAGGGCCGCCTCGTAGGCGCGCTTCTCGGCCGGCTCGGCCATGAACTCGCGGCCATCGACCGTGACCATCGAGGGCTCGAACTTGCGCAGGCGCTCATCCAGCCCGGAGATGACGTCCTTCTGCAGGCGCTGCAACTCGGCCACATCACGCGTCAGCTGCTCGTTCTGCCCCACCATGCGTGCCATCTCGGTGCGCAAGGTCTCGATCTGGGTCTGCAGATCCAGCAGGCTGCGGCGCAGCTGGGTGTTCTCCTCCGTCAGGCGGGTGACCTGGTCGGAAGAACGCTGCTCGGATTCCAGCCGCATGCTCTCCACGCGCTGGCGCAGATCGAGGATGGCGCGACGGGCCTCGTCGTCATTGAACAGGGCATGCGCTGCCGTGGTGCCCAGGGCACACAGCAGCAGCGCCGCCAGACGCAGGATCCTGCTCATCTCGATGAGGTGCATCAGCGGTAGCTGATCTCAGCGCGGCGGTTCTTGGCCCAGGCGGCTTCATCGCTGCCGGAGGCTACCGGTTTTTCCTTGCCGAAGCTCACGGCCTCGACCTGGCTGTCGGCCACGCCCAGCAGGCCCAGCGCGCGGCGCACGGCCTCGGCACGACGCTGGCCGAGGGCCAGGTTGTACTCGCGACCGCCGCGTTCGTCGGTATGGCCTTCAATCACGACCTTGCGGCTGCGGTCGGCGCGGATATGACGCGCATGGGCATCGATCAGCGCCTGGAATTCGGGCTTGATGACGTAGCTATCGTAGTCGAAATAGACCAGGCGCGACACATTCGCGATTGCGGCCTGGGCGGCCTTGCCGTCGTCCACCGAGGCCACGGTGGTCTGGGCCACCGTGCTGCTGGCACCACTGCCGCCAGCGCCACCACCCGTGGAGCGGTCGTCAACCGGCGGGTTGTCCAGGTTCACGGAAGAGCAGCCGGCCATCACCAGGGTGATGGCGCCCAGCAGCGCGAATTTCTTGATCGACATGTGTTACTCCTGCAGAAGCAATGGTGTGAAAGGAATCAGTTGGATGTTTTCTGGAACGGGCCCCAGTCGGGCTCGCGGATGTCTCCACCCTGCCCGGCCAGCCGCGCCTTGATCTTCCCGTCCAGGGTCGTGGTCATGAGGGCCTCGCGCTCCTGCTGCTTGGTCGCATAGAGCAGCAGGCGGCTGTTGGGGGCAAAACTGGGATTCTCATCGGCCGTGGTCTCGGTCAGTGCGGTGACGGCGCCCGTGGCCAGCTCCATCACGTGCAGCTTGAAGACACCGCTGACCCGGGAAATATAAGCCAGCCAGCGACCGTCAGCGCTCAGCGCCGGGGAAATGTTGTAAGAGCCGGTAAACGTCACGCGCTCGGGGTTGCCGCCCGCGGCGGGCATGCGATAGATCTGGGGACTGCCACCACGATCGCTGACGAAATAGATGTGCTTGCCGTCATGGGAGTAGGTGGGCTCGGTATCGATGCTGGACGACTGGGTCAGGCGGCGCGGCTCGGCGCCGGAGGTGTTGACATCCAGCGTGTAGAGCTGGGATCCGCCATCACGGCTCAGCGTCACCGCCAGACTGCGGCCGTCGGGCGACCAGGCCGGGGCACTGTTGGAGCCGCGGAAGTTGGCGACCAGCCGACGCTTGCCGCTGGCCACATCGTGGACGTAGACCACGGGTTTGCGCGACTCGAAGGATACATAGGCCAGCTGCCGGCCATCGGGCGACCAGCTGGGCGAGATGATGGGCTCGGGGCTGCTCAGGGCCGGCTGAGCACTTTCGCCATCGGCGTCGGCCACCCACAGGCTGTAGCGCTGTTCGGCCTTGGTCACATAGGCGATGCGGGTGGAGAAGACACCCTTCTCGCCCGTGAGCTTCTCATAGACGAAGTCGGCAATGCGGTGCGCGGCGAGCCGCAGATCGGCCGCGGCAATGGCGTAACTCTGTCCCCCCAGGTCACGTCCTGCGACCACATCCCAGAGGCGGAAGCGGACGTCATAGCGACCATCGGCCAGGCGGGTGATGCTGCCGGTCAACAGCGAGTCAGCGCCGGCCTGGCGCCAGGGCACCAGATCCGGGCGGGCATTCTCGTCAAGCTGTGCCGTGCGGGCCGACACGCTGCGGAATTGGCCGCTGCGCTCCAGGTCGGCCTGGACAATGGCGCTGATCTTCTGCGGTGCCGCGTCCTGCCCCCGGAAAGGCGCAAAGGCGATGGGCAGCTGGGTCAGCCCGACACCCGAAACCTCGACACGGAACTGGGCTGCGGCCGGCTGGGTCAGGCCCAGCCAGACGCAGAACAGCAGGCAGGATGTCTCAAACAGACGACGGAGGAGAGGCAGACGATGGATCATGGGTCCGGTTCAAACAGTACAGGGCGAAGTATTTGCCGAAAGCGGCCTGGGCTTGCATGGTACACACTGCGAAGCCCATGGCCCCATCCAATACCCCCAGACGGAAGATGTAGCTGCGGATGAAGGCGACGACGCCGGCCGCCACGGCGCGGGTCATGCTGGTGCGCTGTCCCGCCTGGTGGCGCTGCTGCGCCCAGGCCTGGCTGTACTGCTCGAGCTTGCGCCAGTAATGGCTGGGCGTGGGATAGCTGTAGTGCAGCAGGGACGTCCTGAGCCGGCCCACCCGGCCAGCGCCCACCAACACGCGCTCGTGCACCAGGTCATCCGTGAAGCGAGCCGCCTCGCGCCGGAACAGCCGCAGCACATGGTCGGGCGTCCAGCCACAGTGACGAATCCACTGGCCGCAGAACTGCGTCAGACGCGGGATCTCCCAGGCGCTGGGCCCGCCCTCCCCCTGCACCACCGAGAGAATCTCGGCCTGCAGCTCAGGCGTCACCCGTTCGTCGGCGTCGATGGACAGCACCCAGGGTTGACTGGCCAGGGCCAGGGCCCGATTCTTCTGCGGGCCGAAGCCGGGCCAGTCCGCCGTGACCTCCACCCGCGCCCCCAGGCGCTGCGCGATCTCCACCGTGCCGTCCGTGCTCCCCGAGTCCACCACCACGATCTCATCGGCGAAAGCGACCGAGCGCAAGCAGGCCTCGATGTTGGAGGCCTCGTTCTTGGTAATGAGGATGACGGAGAGGCGGGACAAGACGAAACGGTGCGTGTTACTGCGACGTGGATTAGGGCCACGTGGGCCGGCGAGAGCACACGACGATCATACCCTCCCCAGCTGGCGACGCGCGCGGGAGCAGGCGCCATCTCGATCGATTCGGGTAGACTCACTGCAAGGCGGCAGGCCACATACGCGCCAGCCCCACGATTGCCGATGCGTTTCGCATGCGCGCCCAGCCATGACACAGACCAGCTCCGACACCGCCAGCAACCGCGCGCTCTATTTCCGCCTGCTCGGCTACGTCCGCCCCTACTGGAGGCCGTTCGCCCTGGCCGTGCTGGGCATGGTGTGTACGGCGGCCACGGAACCGGTGTTTCCGGCCATCATGAAATACCTGCTGGACAACGGCTTCAAGACCGGGGACAGTCGTCTGGTCTGGGCCATCCCGCTGGGCATACTCCTACTGTTCCTGGTGCGCGGCGTCCTTTCGTTCTGCACCAACTATCTGATGACCTGGATCTCGATCCGGCTGGTGCTGGATTTACGACGTCAGCTGTTCGACAAGATCCTCACAATGCCGACCCAGACCTTTCATGAGCAGTCAGCCGGCAAACTGATTTCACGACTCATCTACGACACGGACAATGTCAACCAGGCGGCCACCAATGTCCTCGTCACAGCCGTGCGTGAATCGCTGACCGTGGTCGCCTTGCTCTGCTATCTGCTGTATCTGGACTGGAAGCTGACGGTCATCACCTTGACCATCGGACCTCTGATCGCTTTCGTCATCAAGTTGCTGAGTCGCCGCATCCGCGCCGCCAGCCGATCCAGCTTCGAGGCGTTGCGTGCCATGTCACACACGATCGAGGAAACCACCGATGCAAACAAAGTGATCAAGATCTTCGGTGGCCAGCGGCAGCAGCGCGAGCGCTTCTTTCAGGACACGGAGAGATTTCGACGCTCGATGATGCGCGAAGCGGTGCCGGCATCCGCGCTCACCCCGATCACCCACCTCGTGGCCGCCATGGCCGTCGCGGCCATTACCTTTCTCGCGCTGAGCCAGACGACGGGCCAGGCCAGCGCCTCGGCAGGCGGCTTCGTGTCTTTCATTGCCGCCATGCTGCTGATGATCTCCCCCATCAAGCAGCTGACGGCGATCAATCCCATCTTGCAACGGGGTCTGTCGGCTTGCGAGAGCGTATTCCATCTGCTCGACATGAAGGACGAGGAGGACCCTGGTCGCCTGGAACTCCCGCATGCCCGAGGCCATATTCGCTTCGACAACGTCAGCTTCAGCTATCCGGGCGCCGAGCGACAGGCTCTCGACCAAATCAGCTTCGAGGCAATCGCAGGACAGACGGTGGCTCTGGTCGGCGCCTCCGGTGGAGGCAAGACCACGATCAGCGCTTTGATCCCCCGCTTCTACCGCCCCACCAGCGGGCGCATCCTGATTGACGATGTCGACATCAACGAACTCACGCTGGCCAGTCTGCGACATAACATCGCCCTGGTCAGCCAGGACATCGTACTTTTCAACGATACCGTCGAAGCCAACATCGCCTTCGGCGCAAGGGAAACCACCACCCGTGACGATGTGATTGCCGCCGCACAGGCCGCCCACGCGTGGGACTTCATCCAGCAGCTGCCGCAGGGACTGGACACCTTCATCGGCGAGGATGGTGCCAAGCTCTCGGGTGGTCAGCGTCAGCGCATCGCCATCGCCCGTGCCCTGCTCAAGAACGCCCCAATTCTGATCCTGGACGAAGCCACGTCGGCGCTGGACACCGAGAGCGAGCGTCAGGTGCAGGCCGCGTTGGCCACGCTCATGAAAAACCGAACCACCCTGGTCATCGCCCATCGGCTCAGCACCATCGAACATGCAGATCAGATTCTGGTGCTGGACCAAGGTCGTATCGTCGAGCGAGGGTCGCACGCTGAGTTGCTGGCCTCAGGCGGCTACTATGCCAACCTCAACCGGATGCAGACATGAGCGGAATCCCCATCCTCATGTATCACCAGATTGACGAACCGCCGCCAAGCGGGACGCCGCTGCGCGGCCTGGTGGTCTCGCCCGGCGCGTTTGCACGTCAGATGTGCTTGCTCAAGCTCCTAGGCTACCGTGGCCTGTCCATGCGAGATCTGGAGCCCTATCTGCGCGGCGAGAAGCAGGGCAAGGTTGTGGGCCTGACCTTCGACGATGGCTACCAGAACAACCTGCACCACGCCCTTCCCATTCTGCAACGATATGGCCACACCGCCACCATCTATGCCGTCAGCGACATGATGGGCGGGCGCAATATCTGGGACGAGGGCTTGGTTGCCCAGAAGCCCCTGATGAATCTGGACGAGTGGCGCGCCTGGCGCGATGCCGGCATGGACATCGGCTCGCATACACGCACCCACGCACATCTCAAAGAGCTCGACGCCGATGCCGCACGGCAGGAGATCGCCGGTTCGCGCCTGGAACTGGAACAGCAGCTCGGCAGCCCCGTGCGCCACTTCTGCTACCCATACGGCCAGTTCAGACCCGAACATGCAGCCTTGGCCCGTCAGGCCGGGTACGCCACAGCCACGACCACCGTACGCGGCCGCGTGCACCCTGGTGACGACCCCTATACCCTGCGCCGCATCATGGTGGCCTGCTCCACCAACCTGATCCAGTTTGCGGCCAAGGTCCTGACCTCCTACGAAGACAAGAGACAATGAAACCCTTTGTGCTCTACTGCAAGAGCTACAGCATCGACCTGAAGCGCGTGGTCCGGCTTGCCCGCTCCATCCGGCAGCACAACGTCGAAAATCTCCCTTTCTACGTCTCCGTCCCGCAGACTGAGTTGCCCCTGTTCCGCGAGCACCTGTCCGACCTGCAGGTCGAGTTGCTGGCCGACGAGGACATCCTGCACGCCGCGCATCCGGGCTTGGCCTCGCAGGTTGCCCATATGCCCGGCTATCTGGCTCAGCAGGTGGTGAAATCCGAGTTCTGGCGCACGGGCGTGTGCGAGGCCTATCTGTGCCTTGATTCGGACGCCTTTTTCATCCGCCCTATCCGTACCTCGGATTTCCTCGCACCCGATGGCGCGCCTTACACCATGTTGGACGAGGCGCATGAATTGCTGGAGGATGCGCTTCGGCACGGACGACAGCGAGTGATCGACGACTTCGTACGCGAGGCCGATCTCGTGCAACAGCTCTTCGGCAGAGCTGGTCGCCGCTACAGCTTTGGCCCCTTCCCGCTGGTCTGGCACCGCGCAGTCTGGCAAAGCTTGGATCAAAACTACCTGCAGCCACGCGGCATGACCCTGGCCGATGCCATCACCCAAGCCCCGATCGAGTCGCGCTGGTACGGAGAAGCTCTTCTCGCTTGGCAGGCAGTGCCCCTGCGCTCTTGCCAAGCCCTGTTCAAGGTCTACCACTACGCCTGGCAGTACGACCGCGATCGTCGCGAAGGTATTCGCAATGAACAGCTTGCACAACTCTATTGCGGCGTCATCCATCAATCCGCCTGGGAGCGCGATATGGACTGGCCACGCGAGGGCGGAAGTTGGCTTTCCCGCACGGGCCGCCGACTGCGTCGCCGGTTGGGGCGCATCTGATGATGGCAGCGTCGTCCCATCCGCCCGTCCTGCTCACATCCAGCGTGGTCGTCCACGACACAGGTGTCGCGCTCCGGGACACCGACGAACGCCTGCGGCTGACGCTGGAATCCGTAGGCGAATGGCTGAGGGTCGATCCTGAACTGCAGCTCGTGATCTGTGACGGCTCGGGCTTCGACTTCTCGGAGTCCGTCCGTCAACGCTACCCTTCAGCTAAGGTCGAATGCCTGTTCTTCCAGAATGACCCCGAGGCCGTCCGGCTCCTCGGTCGGGGCTATGGCGAAGGCGAAATCGTCCGGTATGCCATCGAACACTCCCACCTCATTGCGCAAGCCGGATGCTTCGCCAAGTGCACAGCCAAGCTCTGGGTGGAAAACTACCGCGACTGTCTCGCGGAATGGGATGGTCGACTCTGTCTCAAGGGCGTATTCCTGGATGCTTTCTCACTCTTCAGACCCACCACGCTGGCCTACATCGACACACGCTTCTACATAGCAGAAGTCCGGATGTACCGCGAACTCCTGCTCGAAGCCCATTCCCGCGTAGACAAGGATCAGAATTACGGTCTAGAAGAAGCCTTCCGCGATGCCGTGTTCGCGACTGGACTGACCGGAGTGTTATGGCGCACACCACCCGTGATCGAGGGCGTAGGTGGCGGCATAGGCGTGTCGTACCGCAATCCGTTCAAACGCATCATCAAGGAAAAGCTGCGCAGCCTGCTAGTGCAGTGTCATCCGAAATTCACTGCGCTGTTCATGCCGGCGCGCGCCTAGATGGCGCGGCCTTCCACTGAGGGAGCACCTCGGCTTTCGATTGCCACCCGCGCGCAGACGAAAGCCATCAGAACGGCCTGCATCTGCAGCAAATGCTCGCGATAGATCGAATCGGCAAAGCCACGCAACCCCCAAAAAACCACCAGCAAAAGCAACGCGAGGGCCCAGGGGCCCGCATCAGGATGAAGCATGTGGCGCCAGCCGTAGCAGGCAAAACCAAGCAATAGCGCCAGCAGCAGCAGCGCCCCCACCCAGCCCAGCGCCAGCGCCGTGTCCAGCCATCCCTGGTGCGCATGCTCGTACACCATGGCAGGCGCATGGCCGCACGTCGACTCGATTAGCTTCTTGTAAGCGAGACGCGAACCATCCAGCCCGAGCGGCTGAGCCTGCACCAGTAGCCAGCCTGCGCGCATGAGCGTGATTCGCGCGCCATCGCCCTTCAGCCCATCTATCAGCGCCGCCACATAGACCGGGTCACGGTCCGCCATACGCGTACGGATTCCGCCCAGCAAGGCCTCGTCAGGTCCCTCGCAGAGGAAACTTACAGGATCCTCAATCATGTAGGCGATACGGATCTTGTCACCCATCTGATGCCAGCGCTCATCCTTGCTGAAAGAGAACAATGCAGCGAGTAAAAGGACTGCCCAAACGGCCAGTACCGGTGCTAGCTGGTCGCGACGCAGCCCCGCCTTCACCGCACCCACACGCCAAAACAAGCGCAAATAGAAGACAAGGATTGCCAGAGCGACCACACCCGCCCCATATAAAACGGCGCCACGAGAATAAGCAATGACCACACTCATGAAACAAACGATCACCGCCAAACCGTCCCATCCGGCCGCCGCATAGCGGCGAGCCAGCATGGCAAACAACAGGCAGCACATGAAAAGTACCGTCGCCTGGTTCGCCGTATAGCCCAGGTTGCCATGCATAGGATCAAAACCGCGGAACCCCCAAGGGAAAGGCTGCCAGGCCCAGGGGGTGCCGCCATCTAGGACGGACTTTAAGGCTGACAGCATCTGCTTGAGCGGCAGATCCGCCGGCACATCGGAACCCAGCAGGCCCGACCACGCCAGCAGGCTCATGAACATATGCAGTCCGACAAGAAAAGCGCTGGCCAAGCCTAGTTGCCACAAACCGGGTCCTTGGCGACCCAGCACCAGTACGCCGCCGAAGCCCAAGACCCAGGCCAGCAGCGACATACCCCATTGCCCACGCAGGTTTTCCCAGGCTGTCTGCGGCTGATCAGCCCACAAAGGAAACAGGCAGAGATAGAGTGCCCAGAGGAGCAAGGGTATGAGGGCGGGCGATTTCAGCGCAGTCACGTTAAGCGCGCCGCGCCAAGTCTTGTGCAACAACGTAGAAACGAGGATACCCAATAAAAACACGGCTAGTAGGTTACGTAGCGCCACCGTGTTGGCGATGGGCAGAACCGCCAGGTACGCCAAAAAAGCGAAGAAGTAGAGGCGCTGCCGCATGGACATGACCTGGGCGGGCACAACGCTAGAGTCGCTCATGCTTTCAAAGCGACCGGAGAGGCAAGGTTCATCCCTTCGAAAGTGCTGCAATCGTCCAAGCTCTTGAGAACAGCACGTCGATCCGCGATCCGGGCGATCTTGTTCGCCCAGCGCGAAGAGTATCGCCTAGCCGTCACGTGGTAGAAGTGCCGGTACCCCATCTCATCGAGCAGTGCGCGGGATTCGTTCACCTTGTCGAGGGTAAAGGCCTCCCAGAAAACCAACGGCTTGTGCTGACGGATCGTCTGTTGCAGGCCCTGTATAACCTTCGCCTCGTTACCCTCGACATCAATCTTGATCAGCGAGACGGGGAGCTCCTCTCGCATCTGCGCCAGCACCTCATCGCCCACGACGATCTCGACTTGGTTATCTCCCGCGGCCGCCAACTGAAAGGTGCTGTTCAACAGAGAATTGTTGGTGTCTTGAGGATTGTCATTGGACAGGCAAGCGTATCCCGCCTTGTCTCCAACAGCCTTTTCCACCAGGACCACGTTCGAAACTCTGTTGAGATGCAGATTAGCCTTAAGGATCCAGCAATTGCTGCGAGAAGGCTCGAACGAAATCACCTTGGAATAGACCCGGGAGAAGTAGATTGTGTGGTTTCCAATGTTAGCCCCGATATCCAGTACGACACCGGATGGATTGGCGCCCAGTGAGCACATCTTTTCCAGGAGATCCCTCTCGTAGAAGCCATTCACAAGCATCTCACGACAGATCGGATCGTGCGGCATGGTCCAAAAAGTTGGGTCACCACGCCTACGACGAAGAATCTTGATGGCAGGCTTGATCAACAACCCTGCTTGAAGACCGCGAACAAAACTTCGAAAAAAACTCACCTTACCCCCTGCTGCAGACGATTGGAACCTGATCTATCTTTCACTAATTGCGACCTGCCAACACCAGCCCAGCAACTGTTGGACGGCGGCATTCGTCGTATACGGACTGTCTAGACCGCCGTCTGCTAGCCCCTGGTGAGCCCATCGCCCATACAGCTTCTCAAGAGCTGCCGCGAGAGGCACAGCGACCACTGATGGCAGACTGTCATCTGAAGTCAAACCGGTTTCGACCACGTAATGCCCCTCGCCACGAATCATCGCCGCCATCTGCGGGTTGCGATGCACGATGGAAAGAATGGGACGCTGCATCCACAGGTACTCGTAGAGTTTGGAGGGGATGTACTCCTCGCACAGCGGGTCTTCGCCGTGCAGCAGCAACAGCACATCCACTCCGCGCATGCGGTGCAGGATCTGATCGCGACCGGACAGTCCTGTGGCCGGATCGGCCTCGATACGCCCGAACTGGCGCACCTGCTCGCGCACCGGCGAGTGGGCAAGCAGCTCGGCGGCTGGCGCATCGATGGAGCCACCGTAGATGTGCAGCTCGGTCTGCGCCAGCAACTCCGGGCGGCGGGACTTGAGCAGTTCCAGGGCCTTGATGAAGGGCAGCATGCTGCGCGTGGCCGACAGCGAGCCGAAATGGCCGACCACGAACTTCGCTCCCGGCGTGTAGGGTGGCAAGGCGTCGAAAGGCTTGTCGATGCCGGGCAGCATCATCTTGCCCTTGTCGCCCAGCTGTGGGTGTCGCGCGCGCGCGCTGGCCAGGGCCTGGTCGGTGAACCAGATGGCGATATCAGCGTCAGTACAAATCTGGCGCTCGATGTCCGCCTGCTTCTTCTGATGTGGCGTACGCGGCGTGGTGCCGGGCACGACCAGCGGGTCGTGCACCTCGGCCAGCCAGGGCGTGCCGGTGGCGAACTTCAGCGCGCGCCCGGCCACATGGGCGGCATAGGCCCCCCCTGTCGAATAGATCAGATCGAAAGGCTGCTGACGCGCCAGCGCACGACCCTTGAGATAGGCCGTCAGCCACCAGGACCAGGAGCTCTCCAGCGGGCGCAACAGTTTCTCGACCACCATGCCCGGCACGAGCACGAGCGAGGCCAACAGCATGAGCAGACGATAGATCAGCCCTTTACCGAAACGCTTGCGCAGCACATGACGCAGATCGAAACGCAGACCGGCGGGACCGGCGGGCCACAGCTGGTAGTGCTCGAACGTCTGATCTTTTTCACCCGAGACGCCGCTGAGCACCACGATCTCGATGCCGGCGGCCTTGAGATGCGGCAACTTGTCCGTGATGGTATGACTGGCCGCCCGGCCATCCATATTGAAGGCGTGTGAAAGGATGAGCCAGCGTTGCCGGGGTTTGTCAGTCATAGGGAACGGATGGAGAGGGCCTGCTGGTACAGGGCTTCGTATTCTAGCGCCGCCCTCTCCCAAGTATGAGCCTGCGCGAAGGCCAGTCCCTGCGCACGCAGGCGCTCAGCCAGGGCTGCGTCATCGAGGACGGTACGAACCAGGCGAGCCAGGTCCGCACTGTTGCGCGGATCGTGCAGCAGCAGGGCTTCCTGCCCGTCATGCAGTTCACGCGAGATGCCGCAGTGCACCGGGCCGCTGACCACCACGGGCAGGCCGTGTGACATGGCTTCGAGCACCACCATGGCATAGGTGTCCTCCAGCGTCGGGTGCACCAGACAATCCGCCGCACGATAGGCCGGCGCCAGATCGTCCTGCGAGCCCAGGAAGTGCACCCGGGATGCCAGCCCCAGCTCGCGCGCCAACGCGACGTAGCGTGGCGCGGCGCCCGGCTTGCCGGCCACCGCAAGCTGCACATCCGGTGACAGCTGCTGCAGAGCCGGCAACAGAGCGTCCAGTCCCTTGCGTCTGTAGTCATTGGCCACAAAGAGCAGCAGCGGGCAATCCGCGGGCAACTCCAGCATGCGCCGGGCCATGGTGCGCGTCACGCTGTCCTGCCGCAGCGTAGTGCCAGGCGTGATGACCGAGAGGCGCTTGCCGCTGTGCGGATAGGCCTGCTCGCACTCCTGACGCAGCATCTCCGAAGTGGCCACGATGCTGCGTCCGGGCCGACGGGCAAACCGCGCCC
Source organism: Hylemonella sp. (assembly GCA_046299695.1). Classification (GTDB taxonomy): domain Bacteria; phylum Pseudomonadota; class Gammaproteobacteria; order Burkholderiales; family Burkholderiaceae_C; genus Hylemonella. Next base: position 32,503 of record JBKBHP010000005.1, on the reverse strand, counting down.
CTTCGAGCCAGACATAGGTGGCCAGGCGCGGACTGGTCCAGATCCTGAGCCACTGCAACGCACGTCGCCAGCCCTGCTTGCCGTGCAGCAGGTTATGCCGCAGCGGCCGCACATGGATGGTCTGTACCTGGCCATGCCAAGTGTTCTCATGCGAATGCACCGCATCAAAGCCCTTGCGCGTCTGCCACCAGCTCGACAATGCAAAGACCAGCTGGTTGAGCCAGCGCGGCTTTTGACCCGAGCTCGCCACACGGTGGTAGCGGATACCGGGCACGGGCTGGTTGCTCTCCTGCGAGAAAACATGCACCTCGTGCCGGTTCGCCAGTTGCTCGGCGATGGCTACGGCATAGCTCTCAGCGCCGCCACCGGCGCGCGAGAAATTGCGGTTGATGATGGCGATGCGCATGCGTCCGCAAACCCCGGTTCAGAGCAGCACGATGTCGTACTGCTCCTGCCACATCGAGGCCTCGCTCTGCAGGGAAATGGGCTTGCCGATGAAGTCGCTCAAGCCGGCCAAGTGCTGGCTCTCCTCATCCAGCAGCAGCTCGATGACCTGGGGTGCGGCCACCACGCGGAACTCGCGCGGGTTGAACTGGCGCGCCTCGCGCAGGATCTCGCGCAGGATATCGTAGGCCACGCTGCGCGCAGTTTTCACGATGCCCTTGCCGGCGCAGCTCGGGCAGGGCTCGCAGAGCATGTGGGCCAGCGATTCGCGTGTGCGCTTGCGCGTCATCTCCAACAGCCCAAGCTGCGAGAAGCCGCCCAGCATGGTCTTGACGCGGTCGCGCGCGAGCTGCTTGCGGAACTCGGCCACGACGGCCTCGCGGTGGTCCTCGCGCGTCATGTCGATGAAGTCCGCGATGATGATGCCGCCCAGGTTGCGCAGGCGCAGCTGGCGCGCGATGGCGCCTGCCGCCTCGAGGTTGGTCTTGAAGATGGTGTCGTCAAAGTTGCGCGCGCCGACAAACCCCCCGGTGTTGACGTCGATGGTCGTCAGCGCCTCGGTCTGGTCGACGATGAGATAGCCGCCGGACTTGAGCTCCACGCGACGGCCCAGGGCCTTGGCGATCTCCTCGTCGACGCCGAAGAGATCGAAGATCGGGCGCTCCCCCTTGTAGTGCTGCAGCTTGGTCGCTGCGGCCGGCATGAACTCCATGCCGAAGGCGCGCAAGGCCTCGAACTGCTCGCGCGAATCGACCTTGATCGTCACCGTGCGTTCGCTCACCAGATCGCGCAGCACACGCTGCAGCAGGTTCAGGTCCAGGTGCAGCAGGGATTTGGGCGGCAGGCGTGTCGACGCGTCCTTGATGCGCGCCCAGGTCTTGCGCAGGTAGGCGATATCCTCGCCCAGCTCGGCGTCGCTGGAGTCCTCGCCATTCGTGCGCAGGATGAAGCCGCCACCAGCCTCGCCCACGAGTTTCTGCAGGCGCTGGCGCAACTCGTCGCGCTGGGCCGGCGGAATCTTCTGCGAGACGCCGATGTGTTCGTCCTGGGGCAGGAAGACCAGCAGGCGTCCGGCAATGCTGATCTGCGTGGACAGGCGGGCGCCCTTGGTGCCGATGGGGTCCTTGATGACCTGCACCAGCATGGCCTGACCTTCAAACACCTGCTTCTCGATCGGCACCTGGGGCTGGGAGGCGCGGGACGCGCTCAGGGACTCCCCTTCGGCCGGCGGATGCCAGACATCGGCCACGTGCAGGAAGGCCGCACGCTCCAGCCCGATGTCGATGAAGGCCGACTGCATGCCAGGCAGCACGCGTGAGACCTTGCCCAGGTAGATATTGCCCACCAGGCCGCGCTCGCTGGCGCGTTCCACGTGCAGTTCCTGCACCGCGGCGTTTTCCACGATGGCCACGCGCGTCTCCTGCGGTGACCAGTTGACCAGAATATCTTCCTGCATGGCCAGTGAGTTTTTCTTAAATCTTGAAGCCGTAAGCCCGCAGCAACTCGCTCGTCTCGTACATGGGCAGACCCATGATGCCCGAATAGCTGCCAGCAATATGTGTAATGTACGCCGCCGCCCTGCCCTGCACCGCATAGGCACCCGCTTTGCCCATGGGTTCGCCACCGGCCACATAGGCGGCGATCTGCGCCCGGCTCATGGTGCAGAAGGTGACGCGGGAGTCGCTCAGCGCCCGCAGGCGCCGGCGCGGCGTTCCGATCGCCACGGCGGTCAGTACCCGGTGCGTCGTGTCCGAAAGTTCACCCAGCATGCGCCGCGCATCGGCGGCATCGGCCGGTTTGCCATAGATCACCCGCCCCCGCGCCACCGTCGTGTCCGAGCACAACACGGGCGCGACCCGCAAGCCGCGGCGCTTCAGGCGCACCAGCGCCGCGTCCAGCTTGAGCTGGGTGACACGCTGCACATAGGCCGCTGGCGCCTCGCCCGGCATCACCGCCTCCAGCGCCTCCGCATCCTCGTCGGCGTCCGGCAGCAGCAGTTCGTAAGGCACCCCCAGCTGTTCTAGCAACTGGCGACGGCGCGGGCTCTGGGAGGCGAGGTAGATGAAATCAGACATGAAAGACCCTGAGAACCCCCGAGGGGCTGACGCCTGTGGCTCCAAGCCCGCCTGCGCAGGCCTGGACAAACGAATGAGCCCCCGCGGCTCGCGGGGGCACGTCCAGCGCAGGACGCGCAGCGCCAAGGGTGGGGGCTTTTCTACTCACGGTGGTAGGGATGGTTGGCGTTGATGGACCAGGCGCGGTAGAGCTGCTCCACCAGCAGCACGCGCACCATGGCATGCGGCAGGGTCAGATCCGAGAGGCGGATGCGTTCCTGCGCACCCTGGCGAAAGGCCGACTCCAGGCCGTCGGGGCCACCGATCACCAGCGCCACGTCCGTGCCGCCCAGCTGCCAGTCCTTGAGCTTGCCGGCCAGCGCCACCGTGGTGAGCGCGGTGCCCCGCTCGTCGAGGGCGACGATGCGCGTGCCACGGGGAATCGCCTCCTCGATGCGCTTGCGCTCGGCGGCCATGAGCTGCTCGACCGTGCGCGAACCACGCGGTTCGGTCTTGACAGCCTTGAGCTCGACCTTGAGTTCGGGCGGGAAACGCTTGGCGTAATCGTCCCAGGCCGTCTGGGCCCAGTCGGGAACGCGCTGGCCGACCGCAACGATCAGCAGCCTCATGGACGAGGATCAGCCCTTGCGGGCCGTGCTCTTCTTCGCGGGCGCCTTTTTGGCCGCCGGCTTCCTCGCCGTCGCAGCCTTGGCCGCGGGCTTGGGGGCGTTGACCTTCACGACCTTGGGCGCCGGCTTGGCCGCCTTTTTGGCCGGGGTCTTGCCGGCTGCCGATTTCCGGGCCGGCGCCTTGCCGGAGGACTTGGCCGCAGCCTTCTGCTGCTGCGCGCGGGAGGGGAAGGCCTCGGCAGAACCCTTCTTGGCCGCACTGGAACGCTTCAGGCTCGTGGACTTGGCTTCTTCCTTCTGGGGCGCGGCCTTGCTCACCGGTTTGTCGGCCCCGAACTTCAGGCGCACCGGGGTCTCGCCCCAGAGGTCTTCGAGGTGGTAATACTGGCGAATCGCCGGCTGCATGATGTGCACCACAGCCTGGCCGCAGTCCACGATGATCCATTCACCGTTCTCCTCGCCTTCCATGCGCGGCTTGTTGAAGCCGGCTTCGCGCACGGCATCCCGCACGCTGGCGGCCAGGGCCTTGGTCTGGCGATTGGACGTGCCCGACGCCACGACGACGCGCTCGAACAGCGGCGAGAGTCTCTCGGTATTGAACACCTGGATGTCCTGGGCCTTCACGTCCTCCAGGCCATCAACGATGGCGCGCTGGAGTTTCTGGATGTCTTTCTTGGCGGCGGTTTCAGTGGTCATCAATTGCCTTGGTACAGGTGATTTGTTTCAATATAACGCGCAACGGCGGGGCTGACCAGAGGCGCGATCCCCTGCCCCCCGGCCACACGCGCGCGGATGCCGGTGGCACTGATGTCCATGGCCGGCATTTCGATCTTGCGGAAACGCCCGGCCATCTCGGGGGGCGGAATGAAGCGCGTCTCCTGGCCGGTGAGCAGGTCCCGGTCGGCCACGCAGATGAAGGCCAGGGCCACGATCTCCTGCCAGTGACGCCAGGTGGGCAGCACGTCGGCCTGGTCCTTGCCCATCACCAGATAGAGTTCGGCCTGCGGGTGCTCGGCATGCAGCTCACGCAGCGTGTCCAGGGTGTAGGACGGACCGGCGCGACGGATCTCGCGGTCATCCAGCACCACAGGGCCCAGGTCCTCGAAGGCCAGACGGCTCATGGCAAGGCGGTGGGCGGCGTCGGTCAGCGGGCGGCTCTTGTGCCAGGCCCGGCCTGTGGGCAACACGTGCAGGGCATCGAGTTGCAACTGCTCCAGCGCCGCCGCCGCCAGCGCGCGATGCGCGAGGTGCGGCGGGTCAAAGGCGCCGCCAAACATGCCGAGCTTGCGCAGGTTCACGATGCGATCCAGTCGCGCCGCGGCAGGAAGCGGGTGTAGAGCTCGGCCTCGGGGGAACCGGGCGCGGGCTGCTGCTGGTAGGACCAGCTCGCCAGCGGCGGCATGGACAGCAGGATCGATTCGGTACGCCCGCCCGACTGCAGGCCGAAGTGCGTGCCCCGGTCCCAGACCAGGTTGAACTCGACGTAGCGGCCCCGGCGGTAGAGCTGGAAGTTGCGCTCACGCTCACCATAGCTCATCGACTTACGGCGTTCCACGATAGGCAGGTAGGCGCTCAGAAAGGCGTCGCCCACGGCGCGCAGCATGGCAAAACTGCCCTCGAAGCCCAGTTCGGAGAAGTCGTCGAAGAACACGCCCCCCACGCCGCGCGCCTCGTTGCGATGCTTGAGGAAGAAGTACTCATCACACCATGCCTTGAAGCGCGGGTATTTGTCTTCGCCAAACGGCAGCAGCGCATCGTGGCAAGTCTGATGAAAATGCGCCGCATCCTCCTCGAAACCGTAGTAGGGCGTGAGGTCCATGCCGCCGCCGAACCAGCAGACTTCCTGCCCGTCCGGACCCTGGGCTGCTAGCATGCGCACGTTCATGTGCACCGTCGGCACATAGGGATTGCGCGGATGGAAGACCAGGGACACGCCCATGGCCTCAAAAGGCGCGCCACTGAGCTCGGGTCGGTGCTGGGTGGCCGAAGGCGGCAGCCTGGGGCCCTGCACGTGGGAAAAACCGCAACCCGCTCGCTCGAACACCGTCCCGTTTTCCAGGATCTTGGTCAGGCCCTCGCCCTGCAGCGGTTCGCCCGGCGCCTTGCGCCAGGCATCGGCCACGAAAGTGCCGCCGTCGATGGCGGCAATGGCGTCGGTGATGCGCTGCTGCAGGCCCTGCAGGTAGTCGCGCACAACGGTCACATGGGAGTTGATGTTCAGGGTCATTTCACGATCGTTTCTTCACGTGGCACGCTGGCGTCCAGCAGGCGGATGGGGGCGGCGTTGCCTGGCCTGCATCCCACGGCGCCCTCCAGGCCCGCAGCAATACGGACAAAGTCGAGTCCCTCATCGCCGCTCAGGCGCAGGAAGCTGCGTACCGTCACCTCGCGCGCAGCATAGTTGACCTTCACCAGGGCCAGTGGCACACCGGCCTGCACCGCCGTGCGATAGAAACCGCTGCGCCAGCCCGGGATCAGCTTGCGCGTGCCCTCGGGCGCCAGCGCCAGCCAGAAGTATTCGTTGCGTGCACGAGCCGCCTGGATATGGGCCACCGTATCCCCCACCACGCCCCTCGCGCTGGTGCGTGCCACCGGCACGCCGCCGAGGTAGCGCATCCAGCGCCCGAAGAGGGGGAAGCGGAACAGGCTGTCCTTACCCCAGAAGCGCACCGGAATACCGATGGCCCATTTCACGATCAGCAGGACCACGAAATCCCAGTTGCTGGTGTGCGGATAGACCGCCAGCACGCCCTGCAAGCCGGGCAGACCCTGGAAATCGACGCGCCAGCCCATGCGGCGCAACAGCCAGCGCGCCATGGCGCTGCCGCGGAACTGCACCGGATAAGGCAGCGGAAAGTCGTTGGGGATCATCCCTTGATCGCGCGGAAACCGATGTCGCGGCGGTACTGCATGCCGTCGAAGCGGATGCCTTGCAGCAGATCGTAGGCGCGCTGCTGGGCCTGGCGAGTGGTGTCGCCCAGCGCCGTCACGCACAGCACGCGGCCACCCGTGACCGTCACCTGGCCCTCCTTCAGGGCCGTGCCGGCATGGAAGACCACACCTTCCTCCGTGTCGGCCGGCAGGCCGGTGATCACATCACCCTTGCGCGGGTTCATGGGGTAGCCGTGCGCGGCCATGACCACGCCCAGCGCGATGCGACGGTCCCAGTCCAGCTCCACCTGGTCCAGCCTGCCGTCGGTGGCGGCCAGCATCACGTCGACCAGATCGCTCTTCAAGCGCATCATGATGGGCTGGGTCTCGGGGTCCCCCATGCGGCAGTTGAACTCCAACGTCTTGGGGGAGCCGTTCGCGTCGATCATCAGGCCCGCATAAAGGAAGCCCGTGTAGGGGATGCCGTCCTTTTCCATCCCCTTGATCGTGGGCAGGATGATCTCGCGCATGGCGCGGGCGTGCACGGCCGGCGTCACCACCGGCGCGGGCGAATAGGCGCCCATGCCGCCCGTGTTCGGGCCCGCGTCCGCGTCGAGCAGGCGCTTGTGGTCCTGGCTGGTGGCCAAGGCCACCACGTTCTTGCCGTCGCACAGCACGATGAAACTGGCTTCCTCGCCCTGCAGGAACTGCTCGATCACCACGCGCGCACCGCCCGCGTTGTGCGTCACGCCCAGCTTGTTGTCCAGCAGCATGAAGTCGATGGCCTCGTGCGCCTCGGCCAGCGTCATGGCCACGACCACGCCCTTGCCCGCGGCCAGACCATCGGCCTTGACCACGATGGGCGCGCCCATCCTGTCCACGTAGGCGTGGGCTGCAGCCGCGTCGGTGAAGGTGTCGTACTCGGCCGTGGGAATGGCGTGGCGCTTCATGAAGGCCTTGGAAAAGGCCTTGGAACTCTCCAGCTGCGCCGCGGCCCGGGTGGGCCCGAAGATGCGCAGGCCATGGGCGCGGAACTCGTCCACCACACCGGCCGCCAGCGGCGCCTCGGGACCAACCACGGTCAGGGCGATCTTCTCCTGCTGCGCCCACTCGCGCAGGGCTTGCACATCGCTGATGGGCACGTTGACCAGGCGCTTGTCTCGCGCCGTGCCACCATTGCCCGGCGCCACATAGACCATCTGCACCTTGGGCGACTGCGCCAGCTTCCAGGCCAGCGCGTGTTCGCGGCCACCACCGCCAATGACGAGTACTTTCATATCAACCTTTACTACGGCCTGTCACGCAGGCCAACCCCGAGTCTTTAAACCAGCGGACACCGTGGAGCCGGCTTTGCCGGACCACTGGTGTCGCCCCCTGCAAGGGGGGTGGCGCAGCGGCACAACGTGCCGCGTAGCCTGGGGGTGTTCAATCACAGTGCAGCGTTGTGAAAAACGTCCTGCACGTCGTCCAGATCTTCCAGGACGTCCAGCAGCTTCTGCATCTTCGCGGCATCCTCGCCCGCGAGTTCGATCGTGTTCTCCGGGCGCATGGTCACCCCGGCCACCTCGGCCTTGAGGCCCGCGGCCTCCAGCGCGTTTTTCACGGCCTCGAAGTCACCCGGGGCCGTCAGCACCTCGATGGCGCCGTCGTCATCGCTGACCACATCCTCGGCACCGGCCTCCAGCGCCACTTCCATGACCCTGTCCTCGCTCGTGCCCGGGGCAAAAATCAGCTGGCCGCAATGCTTGAACTGGAAGGCCACCGAGCCCTCGGTGCCCATATTGCCGCCGTGCTTGGAGAAGGCGTGGCGCACCTCGGCCACGGTGCGCACGCGATTGTCAGTCATCGTGTCCACGATGATGGCCGCGCCGCCGATCCCGTAACCCTCGTAACGGATTTCCTCATAGCTCACACCTTCCTGGTTGCCCGTGGCCTTGTCGATGTTGTACTTGACGCGATCGGCCGGCATGTTGGCAGCCTTGGCCTTGTCGATGGCCAGGCGCAGGCGCGGATTGGCGGCCGGATCGCCGCCACCCGCCCGCGCCGCGACGGTGATTTCACGAACAATGCGCGTCCAGATCTTGCCGCGTTTCTCGTCCTGGCGACCCTTGCGGTGTTGGATATTGGCCCACTTACTGTGTCCAGCCATGGGAAAGTCCTTGGAATTTGGTTAGGCTATGCAGGAGACTGGCGGCCCGTTCCGGCCGGAACGGGCGCGCAAAACACCCCAGATTGTACTTTTAGGCATACCCATGGCTGAACCCATCCTGATCGCACGCCACGGCGACATCCAGTGCTTCCTGCGTCCCGACAAGGCCAACCGTCACGGACTGATCACCGGCGCCACCGGCACCGGCAAGACCATCACCCTGCAAACCCTGGCCGAAGGCTTCTCGAAGCTCGGCGTGCCGGTCTTCCTGGCCGACATCAAGGGGGACCTGACGGGTATCTCGCAATCCGGAAGGATCGGCGACAAGCTGGCCAAGGTACTGGCCGAACGCGGCCTTGATGCCCCCACGGCCATCGCCTGCCCCACCACGCTGTGGGACGTGTTCGGCGAACAGGGCCATCCCGTACGCGCCACGGTCAGCGACCTGGGGCCCCTGCTGCTGGGCCGCATGCTCAACCTCAACGACACGCAGGAGGGCGTGCTGCAGCTGGTCTTCAAGATCGCGGACGACCAGGGCCTGCTGCTGCTGGACCTGAAAGACCTGCGCGCCATGTGCCAGTATGTCGGCGACAACGCGGCGCAGTTCCGCACCGAGTACGGCAACATCAGCGCGGCCAGCATCGGCGCCATCCAGCGCGGCCTGCTGCAGATCGAGGAACAGGGCGGCAGCCGGTTCTTCGGCGAACCCATGCTGGATATCGCCGACTTCATGCAGACCGACGGCCGCGGGCACGGTGTGGTCAACGTGCTGGCGGCCGACAAGCTCATGAATTCGCCGCGGCTCTACGCCACCTTCCTGCTGTGGCTGCTGAGCGAGCTCTTCGAGCAGCTGCCCGAAGTCGGCGACCTGGACAAGCCCAAGCTGGTCTTCTTCTTCGACGAGGCCCACCTGCTCTTCAACGACGCGCCCAAGGCCCTGCTCGAACGCATCGAGCTCGTGGTGCGCCTGGTGCGTTCCAAGGGCGTGGGCGTGTATTTCGTCACCCAGAACCCGCTGGACATTCCCGACACGGTGCTGGGCCAGCTCGGCAACCGCGTGCAGCACGCACTGCGCGCCTTCACCCCGCGCGACCAGAAGGCCGTGAAGTCGGCTGCCGAGACCATGCGCGCCAACCCCAGGCTGGACATCGCCACGGCCATCACCGAACTCGGCGTGGGCGAAGCCCTCGTGAGCTTCCTGGACGAGAAAGGTCGCCCCTGCATCACCGAGCGCGTCTACGTGCTGCCCCCGGGCAGCCAGATCGGCCCGGTCAGCCCCGAACAACGCAAGGCCCTGCTCACCAGCTCCGTCGTGGCGGGCGTCTACGAAAAGATCGTGGACCGCGAATCGGCCTTCGAACGCCTGAGCCAGCGCACCCAGGCCAAACAGGCCGAGGCGCAGGCCCAGCAGGAAGCCCAGGAAAAGGCGGGCGGCGGCGGCCTGCTCGACAGCCTGGGGGGAATCCTTGGCGGCGGAGCCAAGCGCACACGTGCCAGCGCGGGCGAGCAGCTGATCAAGAGCGCAGCCAGTTCGATCGGCCGCGAGGTCGGGCGCCAGATCATCCGCGGGGTGCTCGGCAGCATTCTGGGCGGCGGCAAGCGGCGCTAGGAGCACACACCGTGGCCATCTCCAACCCCAAAGCCTCCGGCAACGCCAAGAAGACCGGTGCGAACAGCGCTAAGGACACACTCGACTGGCGCATCAAGGAGCTGCGCGCCTTCGACGTCTCCCGCATCCAGGACCGCTGGGACCCAGTGCTTGAAAGCCTGCACAAGAGCGTCAACGAGGCCCTGGCCGAGGTCCTGGGCAACAACTCGCCTGACTACCGCAAGTTCGCCATCGAGACCTTCGATGCAACGCTGCCTTCGGACTTCGGGGGCCGTTACTCCACCGAGGAATTGCAGCGGGCCGTCCGGGAAAGCGTGGCCCAGGCCATCGTGACCCTGGACCGGGTGAAGGCGCTGGTCCGGGAGCGCTCACGGCAACAGCCCGCCGCATCTGCGCCCCCCGCGGCACCCGTCGCCACACCTGCACCTGCACCTGCACCTGCACCTGCACCTGCACCTGCACCTGCACCTGCACCTGCACCTGCACCTGCACCTGCAGCCGCGCCGGTGCCGGTGCCGGCTTCCCCCAAACCTATGCCCACACCCGCCGCTCCGACGCCGCCCGTTGCCCAGCCCGCTCGTGCTGTCGCAGCGCCCCCAGCAGCGGCAGCAGTGGTCAAGACGCCGGCGCCGCCTATCCCGCCGCTCGCGACGGCAGCTGTCGCCGCATCGCCCCCCGCACCTGCCCGCCCCATCGTCACCCCGCCGCCCGCGGTGGCAGCCCCGGCGCCCGCAGCAATCAAACCGGCAGCTCCAGTCCAGCCCGCCCCTGCCCCCGCACCAGTGGTCGCACCGCCGGCCATGCAGCCCGCGGCCCAGGTTCCCGTCGCGGCCATGCCGTCATCGGCGGGCGTGCGAGTGGCCATCCTCGGGGGTGAATCACAGACCCGACGGGCCGTACTGGACTTCATCCTGCAGCTCGGCCTGCAGTCGGCCAGTGCCGCCGCACCCTCCCCGACGGAGCTGTTCATCGACCGGCTCGATGAGCTGAGCGACATTCAGTACGCAGTGGTGCTGCTGCCGGCCCAGTCCCTGGATCCGGCCACGGGCGCGCCGCATGCGGTCCCGCCGGCGCTGTTGATGGAGCTGGGCCATGTGCTCGCGACCGTGGGCCGCAGCCATGTCTGTTTTCTGCTGACCAGTGCAGGCAAGCCTCCCGCGTGGCAGGGCATCAGCAACCTGCGCATGGATGACGAGGGCCTGTGGCACCTGCTGCTGGGCCGAGCGATGAAGCAGGCCGGACTGGACGTGGACCTGAACCGGGCGGTCTGATCCGGCCTTGCAGGAACCGCGGGTTGCGGTCTCGTCAGCGCCAGCGGGTCTGGCGGGACCAGGGCGGGCGCGTCACTGCGCCGCCCAACCCCCGTCCATATTCCATGCCACGCCGCGCACGTTGTCGGCGGCAGACGAGCAGAAGAACACCGCCAGCCCACCCAGTTCCTCGGGCGTGGTGAACTGCATCGACGGCTCCTTCTCGCCCAGCAGGACGTTCTTGGCTTCCTCGTTGGAGATCTTGAGCGCGGCGGCCTTGGCATCGACCTGTTTCTGCACCAGCGGGGTCAGCACCCAGCCCGGACAGATCGCATTGCAGGTCACGCCCGTGGTGGCGTTCTCCAGCGCGGTCACCTTGGTCAGGCCGACAATCCCGTGTTTGGCGGCGACGTAGGCCGACTTCTCGGCCGAAGCCACGAGACCGTGCACCGAGGCCACGTTGATGATGCGGCCCCAGTTCGCGGCACGCATGGCCGGCAGGGCCAGGCGCGTGGTGTGAAACGCGCTCGTCAGATTGATGGCGATGATCGCGTCCCAGCGCTCGGTGGGGAAATCCTCGATGCGCGCCACATGCTGGATGCCGGCGTTGTTGACCAGGATGTCCACGCGGCCGAATTGCGCCGCAGCGAACTTCATCATGTCCTCGATCTCGCCCGCCTTGCTCATGTCAGCACCGTGGTAGGCGACCTTGACGCCCAGCGCGGCGATCTCGGCCTTGGGGCCCTCGGCATCGCCGAAGCCATTGAGCACGATGTGGGCGCCCTGCGCGGCCAGGGCCTTGGCGATCCCCAGGCCGATGCCGCTGGTCGAGCCGGTGACGAGGGCGGTTTTACCTTTGAGCATGTGTTGTCTCCAATGAAAGGCACGGGTTTGAATTAGGATGATGCCACGCGCATCCGATCCCGTTTGACTTCCATTGCACCATGTCCGAGCCTACGCTGAACTACGTATCCTGTCCCGACGCCAACGCTGGCCACCGCATGGCGTACTGGCAGTGGGGCCGGGCCGATGCGCCGCACGTGGTGCTCTGCGTCCATGGTCTGTCACGCCAGGGGCGCGATTTCGACACCCTGGCCCGGGCCCTGCTGGCGCGCGGCGGCGATACCTTGCGCGTGGCCTGCCCCGACGTGGTGGGCCGCGGCCACAGCGACTGGCTCCAGGACCCCAAGGGCTACCAGGTGCCGGCCTACGTGGCCGACATGCTGGTGCTGCTGCAGACGCTGCAGCCCGCCACGCTGGACTGGGTGGGCACCAGCATGGGCGGCCTGATCGGCATGGCGCTGGCGGGTCAGCCCCAGCTGCCCTTCCCGATCCGGCGGCTCGTGCTCAACGACGTCGGCCCCGCCATCTCCTGGCAGGCCATCGTACGCATCGGCACCTACCTCGGCGACCCGCTGCGCTTTGCCTCGGTGGAAGAAGCCGCCGAAGCCCTGCGCCGCATCTCCATCGGCTTCGGCCCCCACACACCCGAGCAATGGCTGGCCCTGACCCGCCCCATGCTCAAGCCAGCCCCCGAGGGCGACGGCCGGCTCATGCTGCACTACGACCCGGCGATTGCCGTGCCCTTCCGCGCACTGACCCCCGAGAGTTCGGCCCGGAGCGAGCTTGTGCTCTGGCAGCTCTATGACGCCATCCGCGCCCGGACGCTGCTGCTGCGCGGCACCGAATCCGATCTGTTTGCACGCGAGACCGCGCAGGCCATGATGCAGCGCGGGCCCCGGGCCAGCCTGGTGGAGTTCGCCGGCGTGGGCCATGCCCCCACCCTGGTGGCCGACGACCAGGTGCGCGCGGTCTGCGATTTCCTGCTCGAAAACTGAGGCGGGTGCGATGAAAAGCCATGCCTCCGAACTCTCCGGCGGCGAAGCCCGCGCTCCGCTGATCGAAGCCACCGCCCACAGCCTGCCCGAGCAGGCCCACGCGCTGACGCGCGCGCGCGCCTTCGCCGAACCGCTGCTGGCCAGCGAAGCGCTGGACACGGGCGAGAACACCCTGGCCCATGCCGATGCCGTGGCGGCCATCCTCAGGACCATCGGCGGCTCCGAAGCCATGCAGGCGGCGAGCTATCTGGTCTACGCCTGCCAGCACCTGAACAAACCGCAGGAGACCATCGCCAAGGCCTTCGGTGACAGCTATGCCGACCTCGCGGTGGAGACGACCAAGCTGGTACAGGTGCAGCGCCAGGCGCGGGCCGCCCAGCTGGCGGCCGCGCGCAGCGGCACGCCCGTGCCCATGGCGCAGACCGCTGCGGCCCAGACCGAGAACGTGCGCAAGATGCTGCTGGCCTTCTCGCGCGACCTGCGCGTGGTGCTGCTGCGCCTGGCGTCGCGCCTGCAGACCCTGCGCCACTTCGCCGCCACCAAGCAGGCGGTGCCCGCCGGCCTCGCAGCCGAGTCGCTGCATGTCTTCGCACCCCTGGCCAACCGCCTGGGCATCTGGGAAATCAAGTGGGAGATGGAAGACCTGGCCTTCCGTTTCCTCGAGCCCGAAACCTACAAGCAGATCGCCAGGCTGCTCGACGAAAAGCGCATCGAGCGCGAGTCCTACGTCAGCCAGTTGCGGGAACGCCTGGAAACCGCGCTGCGTACGCAGGGCATCACGGCCCAGGTGCAGGGCCGGCCGAAGCACATCTACAGCATCGTCAAGAAGATGCGCGGCAAGTCGCTGGACTTCGACCACGTCTACGACGTGCGTGCCCTGCGCATCATCGTGCCTTCGGTGCCCGACTGCTACGCGGCGCTGAGCTGGGTGCACAGCCGGTTCACGCCCGTGACCGAGGAGTTCGACGACTACATCGCCAAGCCCAAGGCCAACGGCTACCAGTCGCTGCACACCATCGTGCGCGACGCCGAGGGCCGGCCGATCGAGATCCAGATCCGCACGCAGGAGATGCACCAGCACGCCGAGCATGGCGTGGCCGCGCACTGGGCCTACAAGGAGGCTGGCACCAAGGGCTATGCCGGCGTGGCGGCCGACAGCGCCTACGACGCCAAGATCGCCGTGCTGCGCCAGCTGCTGGCCTGGGAGCGCGACCTCTCGGGCCCGCAGCAGGGCCAGGCCGTGTTCGACGACCGCATCTACGTGCTCACACCCGACGCTGCCATTGTCGAGCTGCCCCAGGGCGCCACGCCCGTGGACTTCGCCTACAGCGTGCACACCAATCTGGGCCACCGCTGCCGCGGCGCGCGCGTGGATGGTGCCATGGTGCCGCTGAACACGCCGCTGAAGAACGGCCAGACCGTGGAGGTCGTGACGGTCAAGGAAGGCGGCCCCTCGCGCGACTGGCTCAATACCGAACTCGGTTTCCTCGCCAGCCCGCGCGCACGCTCCAAGGTGCGCGCCTGGTTCAACGCCCAGGCCACGCACGAGACCATCGCGCGCGGCCGCGAGGCGGTGGAAAAGCTGCTGCAGCGCGAGGGCAAGACCGCCATCAAGCTCGACGACCTGGCGGCCCAGCTGGGCTTCAACTCGGCGGATGCGCTGTTCGAGGTGGTGGGCAAGGACGAGCTCTCCCTGCGCAGCATCGAGACCGTGCTGCGCCCGGCCGAGCCGATGCTGCCGCCCGACGAGCATGCCCTGCTCAAGAAGATCCGCACCGGCAGCGACAGCCGCGGCGGCGTGCTGGTGGTGGGGGTCGACTCCCTGCTCACCCAGCTGGCCAAGTGCTGCAAACCCGCGCCGCCCGACGAGATCCGCGGTTTCGTCACGCGCGGCAAGGGCGTGAGCGTGCATCGTGCCGACTGCGCCAACCTGCGCGAGCTGATCCGCCAGAACGGCGAGCGCGTGATCGAGGTCGAATGGGGGGCGTCCAAGAGCGGCGTGGCACCGGTCTATCCCGTGGACGTCACGATCGAAGCCATCGACCGCCAGGGCCTGCTGCGCGACATCCTTGAAGTCTTTGCCAAGGAAAAGATCAACGTGATCGGCGCCCAGACGCAGACCATCAAAGGCGTGGCCTGGATGACCTTGACGGTGGAGGTGTCGGATTCGGGGCGGCTGGGGAAGGTGCTGTCGACGGTGGCGGCTTTGGCTGGGGTGAGGACGGCGCGGCGGCGCTGACTTTCCTCTTCCTCGCTTTGGCTAGGGCCAGGCGCCCCGGCAATGCCGCGAAACCTAAGACCTCACAGGAAAAGAAATCACGACGACTGCCGAAACGCCATCACCGCCTGATTCCGCAAAGTCCGCAGCAGCGCCAGCTCCTTCTCGCCCAGCTGCAACTCCCCCGGCACCCCCATGTCCGCATAAATCAGCCCGAAGGGCGAGCCCTTGAGCATGAGGGGCAGCAGCAGGAAGGTGGGCGCATGCACGGTCTGGCGGTACCAGTCGGGCAGGCGGCTGGCCACGCGCTCCTCGCCGGCGTCGGCAATCATCGTGTCCGAGCCCTTGGCGCAGACGGCCGAGAACAGGTCCGTGTGCGCGGGATGCAGCGGAATACGGAAGCTCTTGACGATGCGCTCCACGCCCGGGCCGAGGCCAAAGCGGCCGGTCAGCGCGTCCTGCTTGGGGTCGCGCATGCAGAAGACGATCTGGCGGAACTGCATGGCGCGGAACATGGTTTCGAGGATCATGCGCAGGATGTCGGCCAGCTTGAAGTCTTCGACCATGGCGTTGGTGATGTCCTGGATGCCCGCGGCCAGCATCTCGGCCACGCGCTGCGATTCGCGCGCCAGCGCGGCGACCTGCTCGGGCGTCACGGGCTGGGTTGCATGCAGCTCGAAGGACCCTACGGAATCGTGAAAGCCGTCGTCCGGGATGACCTCGTGCAAGGTCACGGTCCGCGGTCCGCCGGACACGGGCGTGCTCTGCAGCAGCCGCGCCGCGGGCGACTCGGGTGCCACCTTGAAGTCGATGGCGCGCGCCATCTCGGCCAGCTTGTCACGCGCACGCTGGGTCGCCACCTGCAGCGCCTTGCTGTCCAGGCCCAGACTGCGCGCGTAGCGCTGGCCGGCCTGGACCACCTTCACCATGGCATCGGAGGGGTCGTGGTGCAGCAGGGCGTCGGACATCTCGTTGGCGGCCAGCGCGATCCAGCGCAGACGTTCGCCAACCTCCTTGGGCGGGCTGCCAGGCGGGGGACCCTCGGGCTTGCGCATGCAGTGGCGGATGCTGTCGGGCAGGTTCCAGGCCTTGCTGATGCCCACACCCAGCTGCTCGTAGCTGATGCCCAGCACGGTGATGGTCGCGCTGATCTCGGACAGCGGCTCCTTGCCGCCCATGAGGGCACGCACCGCGCGCGCCTCCTCGGGAAAGTAGTACTCGGTCAGCAGGCGGCCCAGGTTCTGGAACATGGCACCGAGAAAGGCCTCCTCGCCCTCTTCGCTGCGCGGCGGGCTCAGCTCGGCGGCGATGGCCCCAGCCATCAAGGAGCGCAGGAACTCCTCCTTGAGCAGGTTGGCATGTGCCTTGTCCTGCATGTGCTCCAGCAGCACCAGGCTCAGCGCCATGGTGCGCACCCCATTGAAGCCCACCAGGGTCACCGCGCGTGAGACCGTGCTGATGGGGCCGCCGCGCGTGTACTGCGGCGTGTTGACCAGGCGCAGCAGCTTGTTGGTCAGCGCCACGTCCTTGAGGATCTCGTTGGTCAGGCTGGCCACGCTCTCGCGATCCGAACTGGAGATGCTCTGGATGCGCATGATCGAGCCCGACATGGCCGGGAAATCGCTCTTGTGGCGCATGCGCCGCAGCAGGAAATCCACGGTGCCGCTGCGCGCCTCGTCGCCGGCCAGCGGCGTCGTGACCGGGCGCAGCCACTTGCGCAGCTCGTCGCGGAAGACCTGGGCCGAGGGATGGCGCTCGCGCGGCTCGCGCGCCAGGCCGCGCAGCAGGATGGCGCGCAACTCATCGTCCACCTCGCTGCCCAGATCGGCCGGCAACGTCAGGTCTTCGAGCGCCACGCGCTGGATGGCGCGCCAGGGGTCGCGCTCGTCGATCAGGCGGTGGCCGCAAAGCAACTCGGTCAGCACGATGGCGGCCGAGAAGATGTCCATGGCAGCTGTCGGCGGCGCGCCGGTGGCCGCCTCGGGCGACATGTAGCCGGGCGTGCCGCCGCTCGGGCCCGGGCTGGCAGCTGCGGCGCTCGCGCTTTCGCTGTCCTGCACGCGCTCGGCGATGCCGAAATCCATGACGCGGGCGCGTCCGCCGGCATCGACGAGCACGTTGGAAGGCTTGAGGTCGCGGTGCACGATGCCTGCCGCGTGTGCCGCGGCCAGGGCCTCCAGCACATCGATCATCAGGCCCACGGCCTCCTGCGGCGCCAGCGCGCCGCGCAGCCGCAGGATCTCGGCCAGCGTCTGCCCGGGCACGAATTCGAACACCAGATAGGGCTGCCCCTCGTGCACATCGGCCTCGAAGACCGGGATCACATTGGGGTGGGTCAGACGGCTGACGCTGCGGGCCTCGCGCAACCAATGGGCCACCTGGGCCGCGTCGGTGCCGGGTTCGGGGTGCAGCAGCTTGATGGCCACCTCGCGCTCCAGGCGCGGGTCGAACGCCAGCCAGACCGTGGCCTGACCTCCCTGCCCCACCCGTCGCCGAAGCTGAAAGCGCCCGATGGTTTCGCCCACACGGGGTTCAGGCAAGGCCGCGCCGGGGCGCCTCGGGTTCTGGAAGGTGGGCAAGGGCAACATGATGCGGCCTGTCTTGGTTAAGGTGTTCTACAGACCTCCCCACTGCCAGTGTAGGCCGGCCAAGACGCCGCGCAAGCCCCGGACCTACCCTAGGGCCTGTTGCACTGATTTCTCATGTGCGAACAGGATCTAGTTCGGTACTTGCTGATCTGCTTACTTGAGCTGAACCGAGCCGCTCACCGTGACCTGCACCTGGGCCTGGCCAGCTTCGACCGGCAGTGGCGCGTCGGCAGACATGCTGGCCTTGGCTTCCATGGCCATGAAACGCGGGCGGATCTGGGCCCCCTGGTCTTGGCTGTTGATGTGGATCTCGCGCAGGCTGTAGGTGTTGAAACCGAAACCGCGCGCAATCTCCCCGGCACGGGCGCGGAAGCGCTCGATGGCCAGCGCCTGGGCCTGCTGCTCCAACTGCTCGCGCTGCTCCCGGCTCAAGCCGAAGGCCGTCTGCGCCACGGTCATGCCCTGGATGCGGCCCGACAGCGCGGCAATGCGATCGAGCTCGGTGCCCGAGAGGACCAGCTCGGCCGTGCCCTGCCAGGTGCTGATGCGCCCATCACGGTTGCTGCGCGGGTAGAGGCTGAAGGCCCCGGTGCGTACCTCCAGCGCGCGGGGCTGGGCGTGCGGACGGGTCTCGGCCAGAGCGGCGTCGAGCACCGCCTTGAGCTGCTGCTGCACCACGGCCGGATCACTGCCTTCGCGCGTGGCCCGCAGGGTCACGCTGAGCTGGTCCTGGCGCGCCTCCAGCGTGGCCGTGGCCGAGAACTGCACCACATCGCGCGGGATCGGCCCCAGTTGCGCCCGGGCGGCGGGCAGCACCGCCAGGCTCAGGCCGGTAGCCAGCAACAGGGTGGCAAACGGGGTGGACAAGACTTTCATATCGGGGACTCCTGAATCAAAGGGGCATTCTTGCGACAGCGCACTTGCGGATTGGGGCGAGATTTGTAACAGTATGTCAAAGTCAGCCACGGGCCGGGCGGATGGCTTGTGGCGCCCGGCAGAATCAGCAGGTTGTAACAGCCCCTGGCAGAGCACACACCATGACGTCTCCCTCCAGCCGCGCAGACAAGATCCTCATCGTTGACGACGACGCGCGCATCCGCGACCTGCTGCGCCGCTACCTCACCCAGGAGGGCTTTGAAGTCTTCCAGGCCGAGGACGGCAAGTCCCTCACGCGCATCCTGCTGCGCGAGACCGTGGACCTCATCGTGCTCGACCTCATGATGCCCGGCGAGGACGGCCTGTCCATCTGCCGCCGCCTGCGTGCGGCCAACGACAAGACCCCCATCATCATGCTGACCGCCAAGGTCGAGGACGTAGACCGCATCGTCGGCCTCGAAGTCGGCGCCGACGACTACCTGGGCAAGCCCTTCAACCCGCGCGAGCTGCTGGCGCGCATCAACGCCGTGCTGCGCCGCCGCCCCGCGCCCGAGGCACCGGGTGCGCCCTCCAGCGACCAGGAGGTGGTGAGCTTCGGCCCCTACACCTTCGACATGGGCGCGCGCACCCTGCGCAAGGACGGCGAGGAGCTGCCCCTGACCACCGGTGAATTCGCCATGCTCAAGGCCCTGGTGCGCCATCCGCGCCAGCCGATGTCGCGCGAGAAGCTCGCCCAGCAGGCGCGCGGCCGCGAGTTCGAGCCCTTCGACCGCAGCCTGGACGTGCAGGTCTCCCGCCTGCGCAAGCTCATCGAGGTCGACCCCGCCGTACCCCGCTACATCCAGACGGTCTGGGGCGTGGGCTATGTCTTCGTTCCGGACGGTGCAGGTTGATCTTTTCCTCCGCACGCCGCAAACCCAGCCCGCTGCCTGATCCCGCGCGCTGGCAGCCCCGCCTGACCGACAGCCAGCACGGCGGCAGCACCCGCGGCGGCGGGGCCCTGGAGACCACGCCGGCCGATCTCGAGGGCGAGCTCCAGGAGCAGCCCGGTCTCAGCCTCTTCTGGCGCACCTTCTTCCTGCTGGCCCTGCTGCTCTTCGGCAGCATCCTGGCCTGGCTGCAGACCCTGCGCGCCCTCGAATTCGAACCGCGCGCCATCCAGACCGCGCAGCAGATCGCCTCCCTCGTCAACCTCAGCCGCGCCGCGCTGGTACACGCGGACGTGATCCAGCGCGTCTCGCTGATCAAGACCATGACCGAGAAGGAGGGCGTGCGCGTGCTGCCGCGCGAGCCGGGTGACCGCTTCGAGCCCTACGAGAACGACGGCCTGAGCCGGCGTGTCGTGCAGGAACTCACGGCGCGCCTCGGCCCGGGCACCGTGGTGGCCAGCAGCGTCAATGGCAAGCCCGGCCTCTGGGTCGGCTTTCTGATCGAGCGTGACAGCTACTGGCTGCACACCGACCGGGCACGCTTCAACCAGACGGCCAACAAGACCTGGCTGATCTGGCTGTCCACCGGCGTGCTGCTCTCGCTGGCCGGCGCGGCCATCATCGCGCGGCTGATCAACCGCCCGCTCAAGCAGCTGTCTTTCGCCGCCAGCCGCATCCGCGAAGGCGACTTCGCCGCCAGCCGTCTCAACGAACGTGTGCCCACCACCGAAATCCGGCAGGTCAACATCGGCTTCAACCGCATGGCCCAGCGCCTGGCCAAGATCGAGCAGGACCGCGCCGTCATGCTGGCCGGCATCTCGCACGACCTGCGCACCCCGCTGGCGCGCCTGCGCCTGGAGACCGAGATGAGCGTCACCGACCCCGACGCCCAGGCGCACATGGTGGCGGACCTGGAGCAGCTCGACGCCATCATCGACAAGTTCATGGACTACGCGCGGCCCGACCATGTCAAGCTCTCGCGCGTCAACCTCAACGAGGTCATCCGCGCCAGCCTGTTCGGCTTCAAGGACCGCGGCGACATGCAGTTCAACCTGGATCTGCAGGACAACGTCTGGGTCATGGCCGACGCGGTGGAACTCGGCCGCATCATCTCCAACCTGGCGGAAAACGCGCGCCGCTACGGCAAGACGCCGGCGACCGGCATCACCACGGTGGACATCAGCACCCGCGCGCGCGACCAGTGGGTCCAGATCCGCGTGCGGGACCACGGCCCGGGCGTCTCGCCCGAGCATCTGCCCAACCTGACCAAGCCCTTCTACCGGGGTGACGCCGCGCGCACCGCGGCCACGGGCGCCGGCCTGGGCCTGTCCATCGTCGACAAGACGGTGCGTCGCATGGGCGGCAAGTTCGGCGTCGGCAACAGCAGCTCGGGCGGCTTCACCACCCGCGTCCAGCTGCAGCAGGCGCGCTGACGCCGGGCCTCAACCCGGGCTTAGCGCTGCAACAGCACGACGGCCCGTGCCTCGATGCTCAGGCCCTGCCCCACGGGCCCCAGCTTCTCGGCGGTCTTGGCCTTCACATTGACCTGATCCGGCGCCAGGCCCAGCAGGGCCGCGATGCGCTCACGCATGGCCGGGATGTGCGGCGCCATCTTGGGCGCCTGGGCAACGATGGTGCTGTCCACGTTGCCGATCTGCCAGCCTGCCGCGCGCACGCGCGCCGCCGCCTCGGCCAGCAGCACACCCGAATCCGCGCCCTTGAAAGTCGGATCGGTGTCGGGGAAATGGCGGCCGATGTCGCCCAGGCCCGCGGCGCCGAAGAGCGCGTCGGTGATGGCGTGCAGCAGCGCGTCGGCATCCGAATGGCCCAGCAGGCCCTTGTCGTGGGGAATCTCCACCCCACCGAGGATGAGCTTGCGCCCCTCGACCAGCTGGTGCACGTCCCAGCCTTCACCCACACGTATGTTCATGGCTTCTTTCTGGCTTGGAGGACCGCCTCGGCCAAGGCGAAATCCTCAGGATAGGTCACCTTGAAATTCTGCGCGCTGCCAGCCACCAGGCGCGGCGCCAGGCCCAGGGCCTCGATGGCCGACGACTCGTCGGTCACGGCCTCGCCCGCCTGCTGCAGCGCGCGCTGCAGCAGACCCAGGCGGAACATCTGGGGCGTCTGCGCCAGCCACTTGTCGCCGCGCGGCAGCGTGGCCGCCACACGGGCATGGTCCGCGTCCTGCACTTCCTGCTTGAGCGTGTCTGGCAGCGGCAGGGCCAGCAGGCCGCCCACCGCGTCCTGTGCGCAGGCCTCGATCAGCTGCGTGATCTGCGCTGGCGTCACCAGGCAGCGTGCGGCGTCGTGTACCAGCACCCAGTCGTCATCGCCCGCGCCCAGGCTGCGCAGCACGGCCAGGCCGTTGGCCACCGTGGCCGCGCGCGTGGCGCCACCGGCATCGGCCACGACCCAGGCCGCCGAGGGGCCGGGTTGCAGGAACCGGTCGCCCGGCGCCACCACCACCACCAGGGTACGCCGCAGCTGCGGCACGGCGGCACAGGCCGCCAGCGTGTGCAGCACCATGGGCTGACCCGCCACGGGCTGGTACTGCTTGGGACCGACGGCACCGGAGCGCGAACCGCTGCCGGCACAGGGAATCAGGGCCCAGCACAGGGGTGAGGGATGAGGGGAGGTGTCGGTCATGGAATGGATGACCATTCTAGATTGGCTCGTGGTCTTCTTGCGGTGTCCTGCATGGTTGGTGCGCGGACAAGCCGGGTCTCGCCCCGGCGGGCGACTCACTTTCTCTTGCTTCGCCAAGAGAAAGTAAGCAAAGAGAAGGCGACCCTGGTGTCTGTGACCCCGGCTGTGCCGGGGCAACCTGCGATGCTCGCGCCAGGCGGGAGCCGCGCAAACTCGCCCTGCGGGCTCAAACATGCGCGTCTCTTGATCCGCCTGCCACTGCGCTTCTCGGCACAGCCACAAGGGCTGGGAGACCAACAGCCGGGCCCTACAAGGACGCGCCATGGCAGGTCCTTGTTGAATTTGGTTTTTGGCTCCCACCGCCGTGTGCGGAGGCGAGTAGCGCAGGCAGCGGCGGAACAAGAAGCGCAGATGTCTGAGCCCGCAGGGCGAGTTTCTGCGCTTCCCGCCGATGCCAAGCAACGCAGCGTGCCCTGTGCGAAGCACAGGGACGACGCACCCGGCTCGCCTTTCTTTTGGGTACTTTTCTTTGGCGAAGCAAAGAAAAGTACCTCGCCTGCCGGGGCGAGTCCCGGCGAGCCACGCAAGAAAAGGCACACCGACTAAAATCACCCCACCACACCCCCCCGCGAAACGCGCAGGGGGTTTTCGTGTTTTCTGCATGGACCTGCCCAAACTTCAGATAGGCAAGCGCTACACGCTGCCCCGCCCTGCCGGCTCCGCCGACGCCCTGCTGCTGACCCGCCTGGCCCTGCGCGAGAAGAGCGCCGGGCGTCTGCTGGCCATCGTCTGCGCCGACGCCACCGACGCCCAGCGCCTGATCGACGAGATCGCCTTCTTCGACCCGGACCTGCGCTGCGCCCTGTTTCCCGATTGGGAAACCCTGCCCTACGACACCTTCTCGCCGCACCAGGACCTGATCAGCGAGCGCCTGGCCACGCTCTGGCGTCTCTACAACCATGGCAAGGGCAAGCCGGAGGAGACGACGGATGTGGTGCTGATCCCGGCCAGCACCGCGCTCTACCGCCTGGCCCCGCCCAGCTTCCTGGCGGCCACGACCTTCTCCTTCCAGGTGCAGCAGAAGCTTGACGAGGCCCAGCTGCGCGCCCAGCTCACGCTGGCCGGCTACAACCATGTGACCCAGGTCGTGAGCCCGGGCGAGTACGCCGTGCGCGGCGGCCTGATCGACCTCTTCCCCATGGGTTCGCAGGTGCCCTACCGCGTGGACCTGTTCGACAACGAGGTCGACTCCATCCGCACCTTCGACCCGGACACCCAGCGCAGCCTCTATCCGGTGCCTGCGGTGCGTCTGCTGCCCGGCCGCGAATTCCCCATGGACGACGATTCGCGCGCGCTGTTTCGCCGCCGCTGGCGCGAGCTGCTCGAAGGCGACCCGACCAAGAGCCGCCTCTACAAGGATATCGGCGCGGGCGTGGCCACGGCGGGCATCGAGTACTACTTGCCCTTGTTCTTCGAAGCCACCGCCACCGTGTTCGACTACCTGGGTGCCGGCACGGACCAGGCCGCCACCCTGGTGCTGCACGGCGATCTGGAGCCCCCGCTGCAACGCTTCTGGCAGGACACCAAGGAACGCTACCGCTTGGCCCAGGGCGAGCCGGACCGCCCGCCCATGGCACCCGAGCACCTTTTCCTGGGCATCGAGCAGTTCTTTACGCTGGCCAATGGCCACGCACAGCTGGCCCTGCGTGCCGTCGCCTCCGAAGGCGTGGTCGAGTTCAATACCCTGCCCGAGCTCACCGTAGTGCGCGGCGCCGAAGACCCGCTGGCCAAGCTCAAGGACCATCTGCGCAACACCCAGCACCGCGTGCTGCTGCTGGCCGAGAGCGACGGCCGCCGCGAAAGCCTGCTCGACTTCCTGCGCGCCAGCAGCGTGGTCCCGCCGGCCTTCGACTCCCTCGAAGAATTCCAGGCCAGCGATGAGAAGCTGGGTATCGCCACCGCGGCGCTCAACGTGGGTTTCGCCTGGACCGAGCAAGGCCTGGACTTCGTCACCGAGACCGAGCTGTTTGCCACCGGCGTCAGCATGCGCCGGCGCAAGAAGCAGGAACAGGTCAGCGACGTCGAAGCCCTGATCAAGGATCTGTCGGAGCTCAACGTCGGGGACCCGGTCGTCCACTCCCAGCACGGCATCGGCCGCTACCGCGGCCTGGTCAACATGAGCGTGGCCACGCGCGCCGACGGCAGCGAGGAGACCCAGGAGTTCCTGCACCTCGAATACGCCGACAACGCCGTGCTCTACGTGCCCGTCAGCCAGCTCCAGCTCATCAGCCGCTACACCGGCGTCAGCGCCGACGAGGCGCCGCTGCACAAGCTGGGCTCGGGCCAGTGGGACAAGGCCAAGCGCAAGGCGGCCCAGCAGATTCGCGACGCCGCGGCCGAGCTGCTCAACATCTATGCCCGGCGGGCCGCGCGCGAAGGCCACGCCTTCCGCTTCTCGCCGCGCGACTACGAGCAGTTCGCCAACGACTTCGGTTTCGAGGAAACCGCGGACCAGCGCGCCGCGATCCACGCCGTGATCCAGGACATGGTCAGCCCGCGCCCCATGGACCGCCTGGTCTGTGGCGACGTGGGTTTCGGCAAGACCGAGGTCGCTCTGCGCGCGGCCTTCGTCGCCGTCACCGGTGGGCGCCAGGTTGCCTTCCTCGCGCCCACCACCCTGCTGGCCGAGCAGCACTACCAGACCCTGGTCGACCGCTTCTCCAAGTGGCCCGTCAAGGTGGCCGAGATGAGCCGTTTCCGCTCGGGCAAGGAGATCACCGCCGCCATGAAGGGCATCGCCGACGGCACGGTGGACATCGTGGTCGGCACGCACAAGCTGCTGAGCCCCGACACCAAGTTCAAGAACCTGGGCCTGCTCATCATCGACGAGGAACATCGCTTCGGCGTGCGCCACAAGGAGGCCATGAAGGCCCTGCGCGCCGAGGTGGACGTGCTCACGCTGACCGCCACGCCCATTCCCCGCACGCTGGGTATGGCGCTTGAAGGCCTGCGCGATCTCAGCGTGATCGCCACCGCACCCCAGCGCCGCCTGGCCATCAAGACCTTTGTGCGCAACGAGGACAAGGGCGTGATCCGCGAGGCCGTGCTGCGCGAACTGAAACGCGGCGGTCAGGTCTACTTCCTGCACAACGAGGTCGAGACCATCGAGAACCGCCGCGCCCGGCTCGAAGAGCTGCTGCCCGAGGCACGCATCGCCGTGGCCCATGGCCAGATGCCCGAGCGCCAGCTCGAAGCCGTGATGCGCGACTTCGTGGCCCAGCGCAGCAACCTGCTGCTGTGCTCCACCATCATCGAGACCGGCATCGACGTGCCTTCGGCCAACACCATCGTGATCTCGCGTGCCGACAAGTTCGGCCTGGCCCAGCTGCACCAGCTGCGCGGGCGCGTGGGCCGCAGCCACCACCAGGCCTATGCCTACCTCATGGTGCCCGACAAGGACAGCCTGACCAAACAGGCCCAGCAGCGCCTCGACGCCATCCAGGCCATGGAGGAGCTGGGCTCGGGCTTCTACCTCGCCATGCACGACCTCGAGATCCGCGGCGCCGGCGAGGTGCTCGGCGAGAACCAGAGCGGCAACATGCTCGAAGTGGGCTTCCAGCTCTACAACGAGATGCTGAGCGAAGCCGTGCGCAGCCTCAAGGAAGGCAAGGAGCCGGATCTGCTGGCCCCCATGAGCGCCACGACGGACATCAACCTGCACGCCCCGGCGCTCTTGCCCGACGACTACTGCGGCGACGTGCACATGCGCCTGTCCTTCTACAAGAAACTGGCCACGGCCAAGAAGACCGAGCAGATCGACGCGCTCATGGAAGAGCTCGTGGACCGCTTCGGCAAGCTGCCCGAGCAGACCCAGACCCTGATCGACGTGCACCGCCTGCGCGTGATCAGCCAGCCCTATGGCGTGGTCAAGGTCGACGCCGCGCCGCACCTGATCAACATCACCTTCCGCAAGGACGCGCCCGTGGACGGCATGAAGGTGATCGAGCTGATCCAGAAGAACAAGCACATCAAGCTCGTGGGCAACGAGAAGCTGCGCATCGAGCGTGAATTGCCCGATCCCAAGTCACGCGCCCACCTCGTGCGCGACGTGCTGCGCAGCCTGGGCCAGCCGCGCACGACCGTGGCCGCCACCCCCACGCCATGATTGAACTCGTCGAAACCCTGCTGGTCCTGGCGCTGCTGCTGCCCGCGCTCAGCCTGCGGCCCTGGCGCCTGCTCGGCCATGCGGGCCTGCACACGCCGCTGCTGGCCACTCTGGCCCTGCTGCCCCTGCTCTGGGCCCTGCCTTTCTGGCATGCCATGCCGCTGCAGCTGCAGTGGTCCGGCGCCTGTCTGGTCCTGCTCTGCCTGGGCTGGCCGCTGGCCGTGCCGGTGCTCACGCTGGTGGGCGGCATCACCTGGGCCATCACGCCGGCCACGGGCGAGCAGACCCTGAGCCTGCTGCTCTGGCAGGGCCTGGTGCCAGCCACGCTGGCGCTCGCGCTGGGCGCACTGCTGCGCCGTTTCCTGCCGCGCCATCCCTTCATCTACATCCTGGGCCGTGGCTTCCTGGGCACGGTGCTCTGCGTCTTTGCCGCCAAGCTGCTGGCCCAGGCCGCCGGCCACGTGCTGCCCAACATCGGCAGCGACCTGTCCTGGGTGGCGCTCTGGCTCATGGCCTGGGGCGACGCCTTCGTCACCGGCCTGTTCACCGCCATCTTCGTGGCCTACCGCCCGCAATGGCTGGCCACCTGGTCCGATACGCTTTACCTGAAAAACAGCTGAACATGACTGCCCCCATCGAACCCACCCCCGGCCTCGTGCTGCAAGGCATCACCCCGCCGCTCAAGCTGGCCGACTACAAGCTCATCGCCTTCGACATGGACTCCACGCTGATCAACATCGAGTGCGTGGACGAAATCGCCGACGCCGTGGGCCGCAAGGCCGAGGTCTCCGCCATCACCGAAGCCGCGATGCGCGGCGAGATCACCGACTTCAAGGACAGCCTGCGCCGCCGTGTCGCCCTGCTCAAGGGCGTCACCACCGCTGATCTGGAGGCCGTCAAGCGTGAACGCCTGCGCCTCAACCCGGGCGCGGCCGAGCTTGTGGCGGCCTGCAAGCAGGCCGGCATGAAAGTGCTGCTGGTCAGCGGAGGCTTCACCTTCTTCGCCGACCACGTGCAGCAGCTGCTGGGCATCGACTACACGCGCTCCAATGTGCTGGAGATCGAGCACGGTGTACTCACCGGCCGCATGGTCGACCAGTCCTGGGGCGACATCTGCGACGGCGCCGAGAAGCAGCGCACGCTGCTGCAGACCTGTGCACACCTAAGCATCTCGCCGCAGCAGGCCATCGCCATGGGCGACGGCGCCAACGACCTGCCCATGATGGGTGCGGCCGGCCTCTCCGTGGCCTACCACGCCAAACCCCGGGTGCGCGAACAGGCCATGGTGGCCATCAACAGCGGCGGGCTGGACCGCCTGCTGGAGATCCTGCGGTGAGCCCGCGGCTGCAGCGTCTGGCCACGGGCTTCAGGGCCTGGCTGTTCAACTGGCGTTCCCATGCGCTCACGCTGGCCATCTTCACCGCCGCCGTGCTGGCGCTCAACGCCTGGCAGACGCGCGATCTGCCCGCCGGCCCCGCGCCCGATTTCCAGGCCCCGCTGGTGGGCGCCATCGGCACCGAAGAGATCACGCTCGAGGCCTGGCGTGCCCAGCACCCGGGCCGCGCCGTGGCCCTGCACTTCTGGGCCGAGTGGTGCGGCATCTGCCGCGCCGAAGAAGGCAGCATCAGCGATGTGCAGCAGGACTGGCCCGTGCTGACCATCGCCATGCGCTCGGGCGATGCGACCAAGGTCGCACGCGTCATGGCGCAGCGCAATCTGCCCTGGCTGGCCGCCGTCGATTCCGATGGCAGCCTCACGGCGCGCTACGGCTTCAAGGCCGTGCCGGCCTTCGTGGTGCTCGATGCCCAGGGCCGCATCCGCCACGCCAGCGTGGGCTATACGCCCGAGCTCGGCATGCGCGTACGCCTGTGGCTGGCACAGCACTTTTGAAGACCTGCGGACTCAGTTCCCGATCTTCACGCTCAGGCCGGTGATCAGCGAGAGGTCGTACTTCTCGGCCGGCGGGGGCGACTGGCTGTCGTAGCGGCTCTGCAGCTTGACGCTCAGGCTCAGCGTCTCGTTGATATCCACCAGCAGGCCGGCGTCGAACGTCGCACGGGTGCCCTGCCCTTTGAACAGACCCGGATAGAGCACCAGCTTCTGGGTGAAGCGCGTGCTGCCAGGGAACTGGTGCGCAGACTCCTGGCCGAACAGGGTCTCGGTGGTAGTGTAGTGCTTGCGCAGCGCGCCGTCGATCTCCACGCCCTCGCCGCGGTAATAGTCCTCGCGCCAGGACAGACCGGCGTAGACATCCCAGGTCAGCTCGGCGTCCTTGTACACGTGGCGACCCAGACCGGTGCTGACCAGGGTGCGCAGGTCCAGATCACGCACGCGGTCATGGCTGAATTCCAGGCCGACAAAACCGAACTCCCGCTCGGTGATGTCGCGGTCATAACGCGTGCCGGCGCGCCAGCGCCGCGCGGTGATGCTGGTCGTGACCACGCCATCGGTCTCGGTGCGCGCGCGGCTCTCCAGGTAGTTGCCGAACAGCGAGAGCTTGTCCTCGGTGCGCGTGTAGGTCGTGTCCAGGGTCAGGTTGAAGGCCTGCCCGTCGGTGTTGCCCGAGGACAGCGTGAGACCGGCGCCGAAATCCCCGGCCCAGCGACCGGCGGGCTCCAGCTGCAGCGGCGGCACATAGGCCGCTTGCACGGGCGCTGCCGGCGGCGGTGTGGCGGGCACTTCAGGCGCCGCTTCGGTGACCGGTGCAGGCTCCACCACCACGGGTGCCACCTCGGGCGCACGCAGGGGCACGGTGACTGGCTCGGTCACGGCGGAGGGGTCTGACGGGGTAGGGTTGGCCTCCTGGGCCAGGGCCACGCTGCCGGCCAGCAGCAGCGGCAGCAGGTACGCTTGCTTCATCACGGGAATCTCTAGGACATAGCGGCGGCTCGCAATCCGGCGCCACGGCCCCGATTATCCCCTCGTATCATCGCGGCCCGCTCTAGAGACGCTCGATGCGCGCACGGCCCGCATGGACTTCGAACTGCGCCAGCGTGGACGCGGCCGAGTCCGCGCGCGTCGCGTCCTCCACTGCGCGCAGCGTGGTGCGCAGGCGCTGCGGCGTGAACTCGGCCAGGCCATAGCCGCGGTAGCGCGCCTCGCCGTAGATGAAATGCGGGTTCTCGGCCAGGCGCTCGGCCGCGCGATCGATACCCGAGGCGCTGGCGCGTGAGCTGATGCTGGTGCCACAGAATTCCACACCGATGTTCGGGCTGTCCGCGCGGCTGTAATCGGCCTTCACATGGCCCACCCAGTTCTCGTGCACATCGCCACCGAAGAAAACCGGGTTGCTCACACGCTGGCGCTGCAGCGCGTCGAGCATGCGCGTGCGCGCGGCGGGGTAGCCGTCCCAGCCGTCGTTCCACAGACGCTGACCCGGGCCGGGCCGGGCATCGCGCGGGCCAAACAGCGTCTGCTGCCCGACCACGTTCCAGCGCCCGGCACTGCGCCCCAGCGCATCGTCCAGCCACTGCTCCTGCGCCGCGCCCAGATAGCTGCGCTGCGGCTCGGCCCATTCCGGGCATTGCGTTGGGTCGATCAGGCTGCCGCCGTCTTTCAGGCAGGCCTGGCGGTCGCGGTACTGCCGACCGTCGAGCAGGTGCAGCGTGGCCAGCCGGCCCCAGGCCACCTGCTGGTGGATGCGCAGCTCGGCGCCCCGCCCCAAGCCGCCCAGGCCCTGCGTCAGCATCGAAGCGCGCACGGGCATGTGCTCGTACCAGGCCTGGTAGGCCGCGGCCCGCCGCGCCGCGAAATCGGGCACCGTGCCCAGCACGGGCATGCCATTGCCCGCGTACAGGGCGGCGTAGTCGTTCTGCACCTCATGGTCGTCCCAGGTCAGCAGCCAGGGACAGGCCGCGTGCATGGCCTGCAGATCCGGGTCGCTGCGGTGCAGGGCGTAGCGCGCGCGGTAGTCGTCCAGCGTCAGCACCCAGCCACCGCTCACGGGACGCACGGCGTTCTGCGCGCCCGGGTATTCGTAGATGTAGTCGCCGAGGAAGAGCACCAGGTCCGGCGCATCGGCGCGCAGATGCCGCCAGGCCGCGTAGTAACCGTGCTCCCAGCGCTGGCACGAGGCATAGCCCACGCGCAGGCGCGCCACCTCAACGCCCGGCGCGGGCGCGGTACGCGTGCGGCCCACAGGGCTGATGGCCTCGCCCAGCATGAAGCGGTAGAAATACCAGCGGTCGGGCTCCAGACCCTGCACCTCGGCGTGCACCGCATGGCCCAGGGCCGGCAGCGCCTGCACCTGGCCGCTGCGCGCGACGCGCGTGAAGCCTTCGTCGTGCGCCACCTCCCAGCGCAGGTTGAACTCACGCGCCTCAGGCTCGGCGAACAGCAGCCGCGTCCAGAGCACCACGCCTTGCGGCTCGGGCGCGCCACTAGCCACGCCCAGCGCAAAGGGGTCGCTCTGCAGACGGGCGGTACGGCTCCAGGCGCCGCGCGGCAGCCAGAGCGTGGTGGCGGTGGCGGCGGCGAGTTTCAGCAACTGGCGGCGGTCGGAAGAATCGAGCTTCATAGGGTCGATCAGAGTGTGGCCGGCATGATGCCATGCGTCTGTGACACAGCCCTACCGCCCGGCGGGCTGCGGTTGACAGGACTCTACCCCTGACTAAAATTTGAGCACTCCACACTTGGGAGTCCGTCATGGCGACCGAAGGCATTTCCTCCAGCACCCCCGTCTCTCCCCCGCCGCGCGCCAACGCCAGCAACCGCGCGCAGGAATTCCGGGCCGAGCAGCAGCGTGTGCAGAACGAGCAGAGCCAGCGCGAAAGCCAGGCCACCCAGGCGGCCGAGCGCGAGGCCCGCCAGCGCGAACCCGTGGTGAACACCCAGGGCCAGACCACGGGCCGCATCGTCAACGAGCGGGCCTGAACACCCGCGCCCCATGGTCCTCGCGCTCCAGTCCCTCAACGGCGGCACGCCCAGCGTGCGCAGCCAGCTGAGCCAGTACCAGGCCCAGCTGCAGCAGGCGCGCCAGGAGGCGAACCGCGCCGCCGAGCGCGTAGCCCGCCTGGAACAGCAGACCGAGGTGGCGCGCAGTGAATCGGTGCGCGCCGACGAGCGCGTGCGCGGCATCGAGAGCAATCCCCCGCGCAGCACCGACACCAGCGCCCAGGACCGCAGCAACCGCCGCGCCATCAACAGCCTGAGCATGCTCAGCGGCACCCTGCTCGACGAAACCGCCTGAGCCCCTGCCCCGCAAACGACAACGGCCCTCGTGAGGGCCGTTTTTCATGGGGTTCCGACGATTCACCCGCCGCGCTGTCTCAGCGCCTCGTACAGGCAGACGCCGCTGGCCACGGAGACGTTGAGGCTCTCCACCCCACCCTTCATCGGAATGCTCACCAGCTCGTCGCAGGTCTTGCGCGTGAGCTGACGCATGCCCTCGCCCTCGGCGCCCAGCACCAGGGCCGTGGGGGTCTTGAGGTCCACCTGGTAGATGGTCTTGGGCGCGTCGTCGCTGGTGCCGATGCACCAGATATTGCGTTCCTTGAGCTCGCCCAGCGTGCGCGCGAGGTTGGTCACCATGAAATAGGGCACGGTCTCGGCCGCGCCGCTGGCCACCTTGGCCACCGTGGCATTGATACCCACCGCATGGTCCTTGGGCGCGATCACCGCATGCGCCCCGGCCCCGTCGGCCACGCGCAGGCAGGCGCCCAGGTTGTGCGGATCGGTCACGCCGTCGAGCACCAGCAAGAGCGGCGGCTCGCCCAAGGAATCCAGCAGATCGTCCAGCGAATGCTGCTGCGGCAGCGGCTCCACGCGCGCCGCCACCCCCTGGTGGCCATGGCTGCCCGCGAGCTTGGCCAGGCGCAGGCCATCAGCCTCGATCAGCCGCACCCCGGCCTCCTTGGCCTTCTCGATGAACTGACGCATGCGCGCATCACGGCGCGTGGGCTCGAAATAGATTTCGATGATGGACGCGGGCGCCGTCTTCAGGCGCACGCCCACGGCGTGGAAGCCGAACAGGACTTTGGGGGAGGACATGGGGGGATTATCCCAGCATGTTGCGGTGCGTCAGAGCATACCCGCGAGCCCAGTCCCTCTTTTGGGGGATAGGACGAAATGCACTTGCTACCTAGAATGACAACGCCAATAACGAGGTAATCGCGGGCTGAATCGCCCCGGATTTTGAGGAGGCTCCGACTCTTAAGAGAATGGAGCCATGAACAAGTCAACCAAATTTTCACCCGAAGTCCGGGAACGTGCCGTGCGCATGGTGCAGGAACACCG
>JBKBHP010000004.1:0-273692 GCA_046299695.1 Hylemonella sp. | reverse complement strand
ACATCGAGCGGTTCTACAACCCGACGCGCCGTCATTCGACGCTCGGCTACGTCAGTCCGATAGACTTCGAAAAAGCTTCAGAAGCTTAGGTGGGTGTCCACGGAACCGGCAGCAGCCCAATCTGCAAATCCTTCTCATTGATCGGAACCCTGACTTCAAAATCCGCGAACCCGCTGGCAATTGATACGAATAGGCTTGCGCCGTTGTCGTCTACAGACGCATACATTCGTAGCTCATCAAAATCGAACGCGTTCGGAGTCGTCATGGCGCATAACGTGATGTAGATCGCAAAACCTGCGAGATAAAACGGTGCCTGCGTGATAAACCGTCCATTGGATCCACCCTAAGTGCCTGTCGCCATTGAAGAAATCTCAATTCTGGTGGCTGTTTGTACAGGTATAAATGAAACCGACAAACCACGCAGGATTCTGGTCGGATTCTAGGGAGCCAAGTCCGGGGGAGATATCCCCCAAAAGGGGCATAGGACGACACTTTCTGGCCTCCGCCTGGATGCCCGCTTTCGGAATGAGCGGTCGTCAGTGCCCAGAAAATCGAACGGCGGCATTCAGCCTCAAGCAGACACCCGGCCGACAACGCAAACTGGGATTCCCAGACGGACACGACGAATCTTGTCCCGCAATCTCTGTCCGCGACTTCTATACTGGCATTGTTTCCCAGGAAACCAAATGCCCAAACCTGCCGCTCCCCTCGAATCCCACCTCGGCTTCTGGCTGCGCTACGTCTCCAACCACGTCTCAGCCCGTTTTGCCGAGTTGCTGACCGGGCATGAGGTGACGGTGAGCGAATGGGTGGCGCTGCGCACGCTTTACGCCCAGCCCGAGACCAGCCACGCCGCGCTGATCGAGGCCCTGGGCATGACCAAGGGCGCGGCGTCCAAGATCCTCACGCGACTCGAAGCCAAGGGCTTGGCCGAACGCCGCCTGGCCGAAGACCGCGCGCGGGAGCAGGTGCTGGTGCTCACGCCGGCCGGCAAACGCCTGGTGCCCACCCTGGCCGCCCTGGCAGACGCCAACGAAGAGCATTTCTTCGGCCACCTCAAGGCCGCCGAACGCAAGGCGCTGATGGCGCAGATGCAGGCCCTGGTGGAGCACCACGGGCTGCAGCAGGTGCCGGTTCAGTAAACCTGGCCGCCGCCGGGCAGGTGCGGCGGCACCTTGATGCGCAGCAGCTTGACCAGCGCCGGGTCCATGTACTTGTAGTGGTCGAGGATGCCCAGGCAGACCACGCGCTTGCCCCGCAAGTGGTCTTTGAAACGGTCCGAGAGCTTGTCCTTGTGCTCGGGCTCCATCACGAAAATCAGCTCGGCCCATTCCAGCAGTTCCCCCGTGACCGCTACGTCGACGTCATGGCTCAGACTGGCCGACGCGCAGGCAATGTCCGGGTGCCCTGCAAACATCTGTTCGGCCGTCTGGCTGCGCCAGCGGTTCTTGCCGCAGATGAAGAGGACGTTGATCAGATCGGTCGGCAAGAGTGGCTCCCGTCAGGGCATGAAGACATGCCACCCATGCTAGCCAGCGTCCGGGCCCGGAGCCATCCCCCAAAAGGGGCAATCTGTCGCAAAGCGGTTCAGTTACGCCTGGCCTTGACGTCTATGTTCGCGGGACTTACATTTTAGTTTCCTTGGAAACCAAAATCCCGGCCAGAGTCCGCATGTCCCCTACCCTCCAGACCACCATCGTGTCCACCTTTGCCGCTTCCAATGCTGGCCGCATCCACTTCGGCCAGGTCATCGGCGAGCTCATGGCCGCGGGCGTGGAGGCCTATCACGTGGACTATCGCGCGGGCCGCAGCACCTGTTACCTGCCCGACGGCCAGACGCACACGCTGGACTTCGAACCCGCGGGCGCGGCCGTAGCCCCGACCTTCAGCGCCGAGGGTATGGTGGCCGCGATCCGCGGCGCGCAGGCTGGCGCGGTGAAGTACCCGGAGTTCAAGCGCCTGTCACAGGCCGCGGGCTGCGCGAGCTACACGGTATGGATCACCGGCCGCCATGTGAGCTACTACGGTCGCCAGGGCGAGGTGCACGTGGAGCGATTCCCGGACTGAGCGGCCGGAGTGCGGCCCCGCCTACAGCGGCAACGAGCGGTTGTCGCCGTCGGTCAGCGAGACGGCCTTGAGGTGGATCTGGTAGCGCCCCGAGTTCACGAGCGCCACGGCCTGCTCCGCGGTCCAGGGCGAGCTGGCGCCGTAGCTCAGCCGCACTTCGGCGCCCTGCCCGCGCCGCAGAGCCTGGCGCATGAAGGCATGCCAGGGCACGGCGTCTGGCGCCGTGGAGGCGATGACGGCCACGGGCTGGCCGCTGCGGGTGTCATAGAGCGTGGCGTCAAAGGTGATGCGCGCGAGGCTGTCGTAGCCAATGTTCTGCACATCGACGATGACGACGATCTCGTCGCGGCCCGAGGTACCCGGGGCAACTTCGGCACGCTTGAGCTCCAGGCGCAGCTGCGCCGGCACCTCGATGTGGACCTTGGTGCCCACGGGCAAGGGTGCGGGCCCGGCGGCCGCGACGGGCTCGATCACGATGGCAGATGAAGCGGCCACGGCCGGGATCGATGCGGAACTCGCGGTCGCAGGCACCGGGGCCGGTGCAGCAGGCGGCGCGGTGGGGGCCGCCGCGGGCCTGGGTGCGGGTGGTGGCACGGGTTTGGGCGCCGGCCGGGGCACGGGTGCGCTCACCACCACGGGCGGCAGCGCGGGCTCGGGTTCCTGCAACAGGTAGAGACCGCCCACCAGGGTCACCAGCAGCGCGGCCAGGGCGATGCCCGCCATGAGGCGATACCGGGCCAGCAGATCCTGCAGCAAGGGCCGCAGGCGGCGCGCCGCGGTCTTGCGGGCCTGGGCCAGCTCTTCGAGCACCTGTTCGCCCTTGGCCTCGAAGTCCGCGGGCGACTTGAGCTTGAAGCGCTCCTGGCGCAGGGCCTGCTTCTGCAGGCGCCGCAGGTAGTGGATGCGTTTGAGCAACTCGGGAGGCACGGCGTAGCGGGCCGTGCGCAACCGCTGGCTCAGTCCCGTGCCGGTGCTGCCCCAGTCACGCTGGAGCGCGCGCTCGATGCGCCTGCAGATGTCGAGGACCTTGTCCTTGTCTTTCTTCTTTTCGCTCATGCCTCGTGCTTCCCTTGGTCTCGGCCTGCACCCTGGCGGTGCGCAGGCCCTGCGGACGAGTCTACGGCCATTGCCGGCCGGGTTCGGGGCTGTAGGGCTTTGTTTACAAACGCTTTCAGCTCCGTGCACTCGCGGCCCCTTGCCCGGTGCCGCAAGTGATCGCAGCGGGATGGCACAATGCGCGTCCTTCGCGCCCCGCCCTCTGCTCTCCCCTCATGTCTCTTCCCGGCACCCTCGGCATCGACTTCGGTACGTCCAACTCCGCCATGGCCTGGGCCGCGCCCGGGGACACCGCGCGGCTGATCGCGCTGGAGGGCGAGGCCACGGCCATGCCCACGGCGGTGTTCTACAACAGTGAAGACCTGAGCACCCACTTCGGGCGCGATGCGGTGGCGCAATATCTGGAAGGCACCGAGGGGCGGCTGATGCGCTCGCTCAAGAGCCTGCTGGGCAGCCCGCTGCTGCTGGAGACCACGGTAGTGAACCACCGGCAGCTGAGCTTCCAGGACATCATCGCCACCTTCCTGGCCGCGCTGCGCGAGCGCGCCACCCGGGCTTTGGGCGCAGCGCCCACGCGCGTGGTGCTGGGCCGGCCCGTGCACTTCGTGGACGACGACGCGGCCCGCGATGCGCAGGCTCAGACCTCGCTGCTGCAAGCGGCGCAGAGCGTGGGCTTCGAGCAGGTGAGTTTCCAGCTCGAGCCGATTGCTGCGGCGCTGGACTACGAGCGCCGGCTGGACAAGGAGAGCACGGTGCTGGTGGTGGACTTGGGCGGCGGCACCTCGGACTTCACGGTGGTGCGGCTGGGTCCGCAGCGCATGAAGCGGGCCGCGCGCGCCGATGACGTGCTGGCCACCACGGGCGTGCACATCGGCGGGACGGACTTCGACCACAAGCTGAGCCTGGAACAGGTCATGCCCCTGCTGGGTTACCACCACTTAGGGCCCGACGGGCGCGAGGTACCGAGCCGGGTGTTCTTCGACCTGTCCACCTGGCACCTGATCCACCGCCTGTCCACGCAGAAGGCGCTGGCCGAGGCCCAGGCCCTTTGGACCAACTACGCCGACGTGGGCCTGCACCGGCGCCTGATGCGTGTGCTGACCCAGCGTCACGGCCACCACATCGCCCACGCCGTTGAGCAGGCCAAGATCAGATGCTCTCAATTCGATAGCGATACGCGGGTGGACCTGGCTTTCGTGGAGCCCGCGCTGGCCGCCCCCATGACGACCGCCGCCCTGCGCGGGCTGCTGGACGAGCTGCTGCAGCGCACCGTGGCCTGCGCACGCGAGTGCGTGCAGCAAGCCGGCGTGACCGACGGCCAGCTCGCAGCGATCTACCTCACCGGCGGCTCGTCGGCCCTGCGCCCGTTCCAGCGCGTGCTGCAGGCGGCGTTTGCCGGCGTGCCGCTGGTGGAAGGCGATCTGTTTGGCGGCGTGGCCTCAGGGCTGGCCTACAGCGGCTGAGGACTACGCTCAGGACGGGCACCCACAGGGCACCGACCTCTAGCGCAGAGGCACCCGGCCCACTGCCAGGCCGTCCTTGCCGCCAATGTAGACGTGCCCGGTCGCTGTGGAGAGCACGCTGCCGGGATAAGCCGGCAGACCCCGAACCCGGTCGGTCATCGCATAGGTGCCGCTGGCTTGGGTACGGAGCACGGCGAGATCCTTGTCCATCAAGGCCAGCGTGAGGCCGGTTTCCAGGTTGACATGAAAGGCCCGCGAGTCATCTGAGGTGTAGCTGGCCACCAGCTCCAGACTGTCGGTCAGGCGGTACTTGCTGAGCCCTGGGGTGACGAGCGTACGCCCGGCCCCGCCGAACAGACCTTGGGCGCTCCCCTCGTAGCGGGTCTCCATGAGTTTCCTGGGCGCGCAAGGGTTACGCACATCAAACAGGTGCAGATACTGGATGTTGTCCAGGACAGCGAGCAAGGCTTCATCCGGGAAGGATGCGAAGCCGTAGGCAAAGATGGGCTGGAGGATGAAGTTCGGCCCGAAGGGGTTGCTGCACCCGAGCACGGGTGCGCCAGCCCCCGTTGTGTAGACCAGCAAACCACGCGAGGACTCCGGTTTCAGTTGGCGCTCCTGCAGATACAGCGTGCGCCCGTCTGAGGCGAGATGCATGACCATGAAGTCACCGCCCACCTGGGCGTGCAACACCGGCTGGTCCGGGCGGGAGATGTCCAGCACCTTGAGGCCATATGTTCTGTCTGCCGGGGCCTTCTGGTGCCAGAGCTCAAAGAAGTAGAGACGCTGCCCGTCCGGGCTGAGGGCAAAGTCGCTGGGGTTCACGTTGGGGTAGTGGCCCAGGATCCGGGGTTGCTCCGGCTTGGCCAGTGAAATCAGGTACAGGCCCGTGGTGGGGCCACCGTCCACGCTGCTCCAGGGGCTGACTGAGGCCACCAGCAGCTCGGGGCGGCCGGGTGCCTGGGCCAGCTTCCTGACGTAACCGTCGAACTTGAGTGTGGTGAGCGACGTGTGCTCGCGCACCGAAGCATGGAGGTCAGGCGAGTAGCGCGGGGCTGCAGGCTCCAGCCCCAGCGATGCCAGGTACGGGTCTTGTAGGCCTGGGCCAGACAGGCAATATCGACGCAACGATTGCGGACCTGGCGCAACCACAGCAGCTGCTCCTGGCGCAGGCGACCGGCGTCCGCAGACGACAACTCCTTCTGTGCAGCGCCATAGGCCTCGCTCAACTCGACATCCAGATTGCCAAGCCGTTGGTCAGCACAGATGAGCTTTTCAAACGAGGTACGCGCCTGCTCGCAGTCGAAGCTGGCCGCCTGGGCTGCCGTACCCAAGGAAAGGCATAGTCCGAAGATCCATATGCGCCGATTCATACAAGCGTCCTTCTTCAATCGGCCATGGCCTTGGGATGAGGCCCATGCGCGTTGCTGCCCGGCGCGCTGTCTCGGATGAGGAAAGCGATCAGCACCAGTGCGCCCAGATAGGGAATGAGGGCGATGAGCTGCCACCAGCCTGATTTGCCCGTGTCGTGCAGCCGCCGTGCCGCCACGGCCACACAGGGCAGGATGGTCAGCAATGTGTAGACGCCACTGAACAGACCGATCTCTGTCTTCTGGTTGTAGGTCCCCAAGCTGTGATCCAGCAGATACAGGAGGAGAAGGATCAGCAGATAGAACAGCGTGAAATACCAGTACTCGCTGCGGCGCGAGCGGCCACTGAAAACGGCGTACTTGCGCAACGCCAGTAAGAACCAGTTCATCGTCAACCTCCCTGAGCCCTGGTACGGGCTTCGTTCTTTGTGTGCAACACCAGGTTGCAATCTCCTACCCCCGATCCTGGTGGGGTCAGTTGCGATTCTAGGAAAGCCAGGGGTTCGCGGCTATCGCTTCCGCGCGACACCGCGCAAACCGGTTCTCAGGACTGGTACTGCAGCACCGCCCCCGGACCGGTCCTGCTGTCCGCTGCGGCGTCGGCGCAGACCACCTGGTTGCGACCGCGGCTCTTGGCTTGGTAGAGGGCGGCGTCGGCCGCGGCGAGCAGGGGGTCAACGGTGGTGCTGTGCACGGGCCGGACCACGGCCACGCCGATGCTCACGCTCACATGCGGACCGGTGCTGTTGTTGGCGTGCGGGATACTCTGGTGCAGCACTTCGGCGCGTACGGCCTTGGCCACGTGCAGGGCGCCGAGCGCCTCGGTGTCGGGGAGAATGAGCGCAAACTCCTCGCCGCCGTAGCGCGCCGCCAGATCCGAGGGGCGACGGCAACAGGCGCGCAGGGCGGCCGCCACCTGCTGCAGGCACGCGTCGCCAGCCTGGTGCCCATAGAGGTCGTTGTAGGCCTTGAAGTGGTCCACGTCCACCAACAGCAGGGCCAGGCTGCGCCCCTGGCGCGCGGTGACGGCCATCTGCTCCAGCAGGTATTTGTCGAAGGCACGACGGTTGGCCAGCTGGGTCATGCCGTCCTGCATGGAGATGCGCCAGAGCTGTTCGTTGGCGCCGCGCAGCTCGGCTGAGAGTCGTACCATGCGCGCGAAACTGCGGGTGTGTTCGCTCAGCAGCAGGAGCAGCAGACCACAGGCCGCCACGAAACCATAGGCCCGCCCGGCGTACCAGCCCAGGTCATAGCGCCCGGCATTGAAGACTGCGGCCAGCGCCACGTCAAAGACCCAGACGCACATCACGACGAGCAGCCACAGGTCCAGCGCGCTGTGCGACCGGCGGTGCCAAAGCACAGCGAGGGCCACGACGCTGAGCGCCCAGGTGGCAAAGAGCCAGCGGTGGCCGGTCGGCGTGACAAGGTTGCCCTGCAACACCACAGGCAGGGCGGCGTGCCCGAGCACGGCCACGGCCAGGCTGGCAGCCGCGAGCAGGCCGGCGATGACGATGGACGCGACGATGGCCCCGCGCGCGCGGGGCAGCAGGTGGGCGGGTTGGATTTCGACCGAGTCCCGCTTGAGCAGGGCGTAAGCCACGACGGCCAGCGGAAAGCCCGCGTGCCAGAACATGTACATGGCCGACGTGCTCTGCGGACCCCCGCTGAGCACACCGCCGGGGGCGAGCAGGCCAGGGAAGGTCAGGCTGTAGCCCACCGTAGCCAGGGCCGTGTACAGGTAGCCCGCAGCCAGCACCAGCAGGGCGCGCGAACGCAGGGCGTAGTACTGCCCGTAGAGCATGACGGCGGTGACGACGTCGCTGATGATCAGCGAGGTGAGCCAGATGGGCGCGAAGACGGGGTGGTGTGCCAGTTGCACGGTGGCGAAAGGCAGCGCCAGCAGGAACAGCGCCGCCGAGACCAGCACGGCCACCCAGGCCAGCCGGATCTCGGCGGGTTTGGCAGGCTTGATCAGCAGATGGACGAGGCGCGCCTCGTCTCTATGAGGGGTGTCCATGGACACGTCCTTTTCGACAAGAGTGGGGGTACAAAAGCCGCAATGGCACCCTAGCCCTTGTCTTGGAAAAAGACCGTGCCCAACGTAACACCGAGGTGTTGCGCAACGTTGACTGGTGAAGAGTTGGCCCGCGCATAGCCTTGCTTTAGTGTTTCACCTTGGAACACTGTGCGCCTGCCGGCACAGGCCGACACTAGGGGTTTACCCTAGGCCTCCTGAGAAGCACCTTCAGCGTGCGCGCGCCGGCGTCGCCAGGCCCACCTCGTGCCCCGGCCGTGCCTCGGGCGACATGCTCAGGCCATCCGTGTCCAGGCGGTAGCGCTCCTTGCGCTTGCCATGGCCGTCCCAGACGGCGGCATCGACCACGCCATCGCCTGCGAACGACGGCAGGCTGCAACCCGCCTCGCCCTGGATGGGCAGCAGGCGCACCAGGCGGCGCGGTGTGTAGGCCAGCAGGTGGTGCACGCAGCCCTCGACCTGCTGCACGGTGAGCGCGAGCTGGCGCTGCGAGCGCTGGCGGTCGATGATGATGGCGCGGATCTCGATGCGGCCCTCGGGGACGGCCGCGTGCTCTGCGCTGAAGAGGGCCGAGCCGATGCGCACACTGATCTGGCTGCGACCACTGGCGTCGGGCACGCTGGCCAGGAGGGTGATGGCCTCGACTTTGCTGTCACCGTCAAGGTCGACATAGAGGCGCTGCAGTTCCTTGGCGCTCACGGGCTGGGCCGCGAGCAGCAGCGCACACAGCAGGGCCCTGACGGTCTCGGGGCCGATCGATGCGGCCATGGGCCTGCGGCCCCCTGTTCTGGTCTTCATGTGTGATGCCCCCTGTTGTTGTTCTGGCGGCCAGTGTAGGACGGCCACGCGAGCGCTGGCTATCCCCCAAAAGGGGCAGAGGGCAACAGTGGAACGCGGGGTGAGGCGTAGGACGCCGCGTGACGACGGACCGCGGCCGGCTTCAGTCCGTTGGGATCTTGGGGTCGCTCAGGCCGCCCCAGCGGCTGCCTTCCTGGGAGTAGGCCGGGTCCAGGCAGCGGTTGGTAAAGCCCACGGGGCCGTAGTCGGCCCTGTAGACCACCCAGGTGCTCCAGCCATTGCGTTCGTCACGGCCGAAGTATTCGAAGCTGAGTTCTTCGGGCGAAACGAGCTTGCCGAACTGGGCCGAGACGGCACGCGCCACATCAACCAGGGTCTCAACGGCGACGATGCGTCGCATGGATTCATCAAAGCCCACTTGTCCGGGCCTGTACTTGGGCATGGCGTCTCAGTCTTCAGCAATCTCATTCATCCCGACACGCCGCGCGGCGCGTGGGCTCCAACGCTGGCAAGAATAGCACCGGGCCGCGGATCAATCCGCACCAAAGCGCCGTATTCCCCGCATGGCGGAATGGGCACCAGCCCAAATCGTCACAAGGCGTAACTCACAGGCGGCGCGACGCGCGTCGTGCTCATGCCGCCTCTTGTGCCGCGCGCAGCCAGGCCGTGGGCATGGCGCCTTCGATCTGGCTGAACGCGCGACCGAAACTGGCCGAACTGCCGTAGCCCACCTCCAGCGCCACCTGCTTGACGGGATGCCCCTCGCGCAGCATGCGCTTGGCCAGGCCGATGCGCCAGCGCTTGAGGTACTCGGCAGCGGGTGTGCCCATGACTGCGCTGAAATGTTCGGCGAAGCGCGAACGCGACATGCCGGCGCGCGCCGCCATGCGCTCCAGCGTCCATTCGGTCTGGGGGGCCGCATGCATCGCGGTCAGGGCACGCGCCAGGCGCGGATCGGAGAGACCAGCGATCACGCCGCGGTCCATGAGCCGGCGCTCAATGGCCAGGCGCAACAGCTTGACGATGAGCACCTCGACCAGCCGGTCGAGCACGGCCGCATGACCGCAACGCCGGCCGGCGGCTTCGTCAAGCAGCACGCTGAACAGCGCCGCCATGTCGGGGATGTCGCTCAGCGGCAGTCGCAGGGGCACGGCCATGCCCTGCAGGAGCGGGTTCTCGTCGGCGGTACCGAAGTCGATGGCGGCACTGATCAGATCGGCCCGCGCTCCCTCAGGCGCGCGCAACTCGTGCCGCGCCGGACGGGCCAGGAAGACGATAGACGGCTCGCTCAGCGTGCACTGCCGCCGCCCCGGGCCAAGCAGCTGCACGCTGCCGCTGCGCAGCAGATGCAGGTGGGCACTGCCTTCGGACGCTTCCACGCGCAAGGCACGGCTGAGCGGGCCGTTGTGCAGCACGCGGGCGCGCAGGTCGAAGCGCTGGAGGAAGTCGGTGAGGCGATCCATGGTGAACCAGATGAGTTGGGACGGATGGTAAACCGAATCGTCATTTTGATCACCCAACGTACCGGCGCGGCGCCTAAGATGGACGCATCTCAACGCAGCTGCCTCAAGGAGCCACCATGCTGATGCCCCGACAAGCCGTTCCCCCGCTGACCGTGCCCACACTGGCCCACGGCCCCTATGACCTGGCCCGGGAGCAGCCGCCGCTCTTCAGCCTGGTGGTGGCCTACCGCGGCCTGCACTGCCCGATCTGCGCCAAGTACCTGATGGAGCTGGGGCGTCTGCTGCCCGAGTTCGAGCAGCGCGGGGTGACCGTGATCGCCGTGTCCAGCGATGGGCAGGAGCGGGCCCAGGCCATGGCCGACAAGGTAGGCGCGGCCGGGCTGCGTTTCGGCTACGACCTGACGCTGGCCCAGGCCCGGCAATGGGGGCTGTACATCAGCAGCTCGCGCGGCAAGACCTCGATCGGCATCGAGGAGCCCGCGCTGTTCAGCGAGCCCGGAGTGTTCCTGGTGCGGCCGGACGGCACCTTGTATTACGGCGCGGTGCAGACCATGCCTTTTGCCCGCCCGCACTTCGACGAGCTGCTGGCGGCCATCGATTTCGCGGTGAGCAAGAACTACCCCGCGCGCGGAGAATATGCGGGCCCGGTCTGAAGGCTGCGCAAGTTTGTGACACCATCAGGCCCATGAAGATCCTCATCCTCGGCGCCGGCGGCATCGGCGGCTATTTCGGCGCGCGCCTGATCCAGTCCGGCGCGGACGTGACCTTCCTCGTGCGCGAAGCACGCCAGCAGTTGATCGAGCGCTCAGGCCTGCAGATCGAGACGCCCAACGGGCACTTCAGCGTGCAGCCACGCACGGTGACGGCCGCCACGGTGCAGGCGGACTACGACCTGATCGTGCTCGCCCCCAAGGCCTATGACCTGGATGATGCGCTGGCCTCGCTGGCGCGGGCCGACGCGCGCGGCGCGATCCTGCCCTTGCTCAACGGTCTGGACCATCTGCGTGTGCTGGATGCGCGCTACGGACACGCGCGCGTGCTCGGGGGCGTGGCGCACATCGCCGCGACGATCACGCCCACGGGCGCGGTCCAGCAGCTCAGCGCGCTGCACCGCCTGACGGCGGGTGCCCGCGACGCGGCACACGAGGCGCTGGCGCGCAACTTCATCGCGCTGTGCCAGCAGGCCACCTTCGACAGCATCTACAGCGAGGACATCGAGCAGGTGCTCTGGAACAAGTGGGTGTTCCTGGCGACGCTGGCGGGCATGACCACGGTGTGCCAGGGTTCGGTGGGCGAGATCCTGGCCACGCCCGAGGGCGAGGCGCTGACGCGGCAGATGTTTGCGGAGTGCTGTGCGGTGGCACGGGCCCAGGGCCATCCCGTGAGCGAGGAGGAACAGGGCAAGGCCCTGGCGATGCTGACGCAAAATGGCTCGGCCTTCACGGCCTCGATGCTGCGCGATCTGCAGGGCGGGCAGCGCACGGAGCACGAACACATCCTCGGTGACATGGTGCGCCGCGGTCAGGCCGCGGGCGTGAACGTGGACCTGCTGCGCCTCGCCTGGACGCACATGGCGGTGCGCGCCGCGCAGCGCTGAGCGCCCCCGCCCTCAGGGCGCGTAGCAGGCGTCGTCCTTGACTTCGCAGTACTGGTTCTTGTGGAATTTCTCCAGCAGGTCTCTGGCCTGGTCCCGGGTGCAGGCAGGCTCCTGCAGTTCCTCCAAGGCCCGACCGGTGCAATGAAGGCAGAAGGAGTACCACACCTTCTGCCCATAGGGCTGGTTGGCAGGGCACGGGACCGGCCCCGAGACCACCACGTCCTTCATGTCCGTGAGCAGGGCGCCGCCGGCACCCCGGGCCCGCAGGATGATGGCGGTCGTGGACGGCGTCACGTTGAG
The DNA here is from genome assembly GCA_046299695.1 of Hylemonella sp. Taxonomy (GTDB): domain Bacteria; phylum Pseudomonadota; class Gammaproteobacteria; order Burkholderiales; family Burkholderiaceae_C; genus Hylemonella. Next base: position 261,543 of record JBKBHP010000004.1, on the reverse strand, counting down.
CGAACGGGACCCACTAAGGCTGCCCGCGGGGCCCGGGTTGAAGACGACGGTTTCGATCACCGACTCGCGCTCCACCGTGTTGCCGCTGGCATCGGTGGCGCGCAGCCGCTCCAGAACCTGAACCTGCTTGACGTCGTTGACTCGCCAGCTGATGTTCAGCGGCACATTGGTCGCAGGTCGGGCCGGCGAGGTGCTGAACTGCGCCAGCACCGGCGCCCTGCCCCAGAACGTCACCCTGACGTCGGTCGGGTCGCTGACGAGGTCCTTGCCCGTGGCGCGGGGATTGATGCTGCGCTCGATGAAACTGTAGGTCCGGCCGCTTCCGTCTGGCGGCGGGGTGAAGCCGCCGGCCAGCAGCGCCTCGCGCGGGTAGATTCGAATGCGCTGCACGGTCCTCTGGGTCACGGGATCGCTGGCGAGGTCGGCGACATGCATGTAGACCGTGCGCGGGGCCAGACTCAGCGCGGGGACACTGCCGACGCGCGGGATCTCGACACCGTTCTCCTGGACCAGCAGCTGGTTGGCCAGCCCGAGCCGCACATGAACCTCGAAGACGCCGCCACGGGAGTAATGGGCGGGATCACCCATCCACTGATGGGCACCGAACTGGACCACCTCGGGCGCTTGGGCGTAGGGCGCCTTGTCGGCGAGGCCCGAGGCCACCCGCTGCAGCCCGCCACACCCCGATAGACCGAATGTCAGCAGAACAAGTAAGAAACCGGCTGTTGCGCGCATGCTGCATCCCCTGGGTTGCTCCGGGGTCCCCCGGATGGGTTGAGACGCTCAAGCCCGCTGCGCGAGAGTCGAGCTCTCGACGGACAGGTCCGGGCTGAACACCTGTGCGTCACTGTGCGGGATCGGTGCGATCACCGCCATCCCCTGTTCATGGGAGATGCAGGGTGCGTTCACGCCGCCGCGATGCGCTCAGAGGGAGCCGTACTGCGTGCCGCCGGCAACGGGCGGGCTTTCGAGCGGGGCGAGGTCGGACTGGTATTCAAGATCACCCAGGTGCAGCGGCGGCGGCTTGACGCCGCGTGCAATGGCCTGCTCGAAGGCACGCATCTCCTCCTCGCTTACAGGCTCGTGGCGCGAGCTGGGCCGCAGCCCGGTGCCGGCCGGCCGGGCCGGGGCCGCAGGCGGCGGCGTGGGGATGGGCGCAGGCCGCGGCTTGGGCGCGACATCACTGGCGCGGTAACCCCGCCCGAAGCTGTTGACATCCGGGTGAAAGCGCCAGTAGATCGAATCAATGCGCACGCCATACTGCGCAAAGGTGCGCTCCGACAGGAATTTCTCCACCTCGTTGAAACGCAGGACCTTGCCGCCGCGCCGGGCGACGAAGCCGGTGGCCACGTCGATCACCACCATGAAGCGGTGCTGGCGCTCGTCCAGGCCCACGGCCTTGAACTTGTACATGCCGGAGATGATTTCAAGCAGCAGGAGGTTGTCGCGCACGGACTGATAGACCATTTCGCGGCGCACCTGCTTGCGCTCGTCCAGGTTCATGCGCCGCGCCCCGAGATCGGTGAGGGGCTCGGCGCCGAAGGGCGTGGGGGACGGCGGCGGGGGTTTCTGCTTGAACAGACCAAACATATCGGAGCTTGAAGGCAGGCGGGACAGGGCGGCAGGCGTGCGCCCGCGGCGGAATGTGCCGTTGTTTCTACTCCCTGATCTCGGTCACAGCACCCGACGATACACGTCTTTGCAGTCCCCCTGCCGGAAAGAGTGTTTCAAGTCTTTTCGGCCGCGGTGCTACTGCACCAGCGCGACAGACTTCACCTGCACCCAGGCATGGGTACCGGCTTGCAGAGCCAGGTCTGCATAGGCACGGCGCGTGATGCGCGCGAGCAGCACCGAGGCACCGCAGCGCACGCGCACGAGCACCTGCGAGGGATGGGCATCCGGCGCCACCGATTCAATCTGGCAGGGGAAGTGGTTCTGGATGCTGGTCTGCTGCGGCTCGGCCGTGGTGAGCGAGACGTCGCGTGCCAGCACGCGCAGGCGCACGGCGCGCCCCAGGGGCAGGCCGCTGTCGCGCAGCCAGAGGCCGCCGCCGTCGAAGTCCACGCGCACCAGCTGCCAGCGGGCGTCACGCTCGGCCACGACGCCGGCGAGCAGCGCGCCGATGTCCTCGCCCACGACCACGGGACTGTCGATGGCGGCCAGCACCTGCTGCGCGGGTCCCTGGGCCCGGACCCGGCCGCGCTCCAGCACCACCAGATGGTCGGCCAGGCGCGCCAGCTCGTCGGCCGAATGGGTGACGTAGAGCATGGGGATGCGCAGCTCATCGCGCAGGCGTTCCAGCCAGGGGAGGATGTCCTGGCGGCGCGCGGCGTCGAGCGCAGCCATGGGCTCGTCGAGCAGCAGCAGCCGCGGACTGGTGGCCAGTGCGCGCGCAATCGCCACGCGCTGGCGTTCGCCGCCCGAGAGCTGGTGGGTGCGGCGCCCGAGCAGGTCCGCGATTCCCAGCAGCTGCACCGCCGTGTGCAGCGTGAGTTCGGCACCGGGCGCGCGGGCGCGGCGCAGGCCGTAGTGCAGGTTGCCACGCACGTCGAGGTGGTCGAAGAGGCTGGCCTCCTGGAACACATAGCCCAGCGCGCGCCGATGTGTGGGCAGAAACACCTGTGCTGCATCGTCCTGCCAGACCTCGCCGGCCACGACGACCCGCGCCGCGCGCGCACGCTCCAGCCCGGCCACGCAGCGCAGCACGCTGGTCTTGCCCGAGCCGGAGGCACCGAAGAGCACGGTGATGCCGCGCGCGGGCAGCTGCAGATCGACCTGCAGGTCGAAACCGGCCCGCGGCAAGGTGAGGCGGACCTGGAACTCGTCACTCATGTGAGCACCCGCGTATCGCTGCGCCGCAGCCAGGCCAGCGCCAGCAGCACGACGAAGCTGAACAGCAGCATGCCGCCGGCCAGCCAGTGCGCCTCGGCGTACTCCATGGCTTCGACGTGGCCGTAGATCTGCGTCGACACCACGCGCGTGACGCCGGGGATGTTGCCTCCGATCATGAGCACCACACCGAACTCGCCCACGGTGTGCGCGAAGCTCAGGATGGCGGCGGTGAGCAGGCCGCCGCGGGCCTGCGGCAGGGCCACGGTGAAGAAGGCGTCGAGCGGTGACGCGCGCAGGGTAGCGGCCACTTCCAGCGGCCTCGGACCCAGGGCCTCGAAGGCGTGCTGCAGCGGCTGCACCGCAAAGGGCAGCGAGAAGACGATGGAGCCGATCAGCAGGCCCGTGAAGGTGAAGGACAGCACACCCCAGCCCAGGGCCTGGGTCAGCTGGCCCAGTGGGCCCTGCGGGCCCAGCGCCACCAGCAGGTAGAAGCCGAGCACCGAGGGCGGCAGCACCAGCGGCAGCGTGACGAGCGCACTCACGGGTGCGCGCCAGCGCGAGGCCGTGCCCGCCAGCCACCAGGCCAGGGGCGTGGCCATCACCAGCAGCAGCACGGTAGTCAACGAGGCCAGCTCGACGGTGAGCCAGATGGCCTGCCAGGCTTCAGAGGAAATGGACATGGCACGGGACGGGAGGTAGGACCCCAAGGATAGCGGCCCCCGGCGTCATGGGGCGCCGCCGGCAGCGCGCGCGGTCGATTCCTTCACGCCGGCTCAGAAGGTGTAGCCATAGGCCTGGATGATGGCGCGCGCCTTGTCGCCGCGCAGGTACTGCATCAGCGCCCTGGCCGCGGCATTGTCCCGGCCCTTGTGGAGCAGGAGGGCGTCCTGGCGGATCGGGTTGTAGAGCGTCGCCGGCACCCGCCAGAACGAGCCCTCCTTGAGCTGGCCATCGGCCCAGACCTGGGACAGGGCCACAAAGCCCAGCGGGGCGTTTTCCGTCGCCACGAACTGCCAGGTCTGCGCGACGTTCTCGCCCTGGACGAACTTCGGACGCAAGGTGTCGAGCAGACCCAGCTGGCCCAGCGTCTCGATGGCGGCCCGCCCATAGGGCGCCAGCCTGGGGTCGGCCAGGGCCAGCTTGTCGAACCGGCCCGACCTGAGCACGTCCCCCTGGCCATCCACCAGACCCGGCCGCTTGCTCCAGAGCACGAGCTGGCCGATGGCGTAGGTGTAGCGGCCGCCGCCCTGCCCTTCGCGTTCGAGCTTGGCCGGGGTTTCGTCGTCGGCGGCGAGCAGCACGTCGAAGGGCGCGCCGTTCTTGATCTGCGCGTAGAAGCGGCCCGTGGAGCCGAAGGCCAGCTGCGCCTTGTGGCCGGTGTCGGCTTCGAACAGCGCAGCGATCTTCTGCATGGGCGCCGTGAAGTTCGCGGCCACGGCCACCTGCACCTCGGCGGCCTGCAGGCCCGCCATCCCACTCCAGGCGATCACCGCCACCAGCCACCCGTGTTTCATATCCGGCTCCTCGTGTTCATCCGCGCTCCCTGGAACTTGTGCAGCTCGGCCTCAGCAGACAGTGCAGGCTTCAAGCGCGCGCAGGCTCTTTTCACGCGTGCACTCCATCAGGTGGTCCAGGAACACGCGGCTGCGCTGGGGAATGAACTTGCGGCTGGGCAGGGCCGCATAGATCCCCAATCGCACGGTGATCCAGGGCTGGAGCACCCGCACCAGTTCCCCCCGCATGAGGTAGGAGGTCACCATCTCCATCGTGACCTCGGTGATCCCGGCGCCGTCGAGCGCGGCGCGCAACAGCGTGTCGGGGTGATTGGTCAGCAGCACCGGGCGGGCTTCCACCTCCTCGGTCAAGCCCGGCTCGCGCTCGTGCCACATGCGCCAGTGGCGGTGCCGCCCGTTGGGTGTCTTGTGGCGCAGGCAGTCATGCTGCGCCAGATCGGCCGGGGTCTGCGGCACGCCGCGGCGTTGCACATAGGCAGGCGAGGCGACGAGGATGGCGTTGGCCTCGATGATCTTGCGTGCCACGAGGTTGGCGTCGAAGCTGTCATCGGCGGTGATCAGCGTGATGTCGAAATCTTCGACCGGCGGCTCGCGCAAGGTCTCGACCTCCAAGTCGATCTGGATGTTCGGATAGCGCTCCCGGAAGCCGGCCAGCACCGGCGCCACCACATAGGTCGCCAGCACCGGCGTGGCATGCAGGCGCAGCAGGCCGCCGAGTTCCTGGGTGTGGGCACTGGCGAGTTCGTCGGCCTCCTCGATGTCCTGCAGGATGTTGCGCACGCGGTTGAGGTAGAGCTGGCCGGCATCGGTCAAGGCCAGACGCCGCGTCGAGCGCTGCAGCAGCCGGGAGCCGAGGTGGTCCTCCAGATCGGCCACGAGCCGGGTCACCACGGGGGCGGACATGTCCAGCACACGGGCCGCCGCGGCGAAGCTGCCCTCGTCAACCACCCGCTGGAACACTTTCATAGAAAGCAGCCTGTCCATAGGCACTCCTGAATTTCAAGCCCTTGATTGTTTCATTTTTAGAAACACGAAATGATTAATGCGGCTATTTATCTACCGATTAAGAAATTTTACAGTTCATCCCATCGACGCCAACGCTGCAAAGCGGTGTCGACGGGATCCCGACCCACCCACAAGGCCGGCCGCGGATCAAACCTTGTTTACCTTGAAGGATTTCACATCATGAACCGCACTCTCGCTTCCGCCCTGACTGTTTCCGTCCTCGCCCTCGCCGCCGGTCAGGCCCTGGCCGCCGACAAGACCCGCGCACAGGTCACGGCCGAGTACCTGGAAGCCGTCCGCACCGGCAACATCGTGGCCGGCATCGACGGCTACGGCAACCAGAAGCTCAACGAAGTCTTCCCCGGCAACTACCCGGCCCAGGCCGAGCCCGCTGGCAAGACCCGCGCCGAGGTGAGCGCCGAGTACTTCCAGGCCGTGCGCACGGGCGAGATCGTCTCCACCGTGGACGGCCATGGCAACCAGAAGCTCAACGAAGTCTTCCCCGGCAACTACCCGGCCCAGGCCAAGACCGGCGGCAAGACCCGTGCCGAAGTGAACGCCGAGCTGACGCAAGCCCTGCGCAGCGGCGCGCTGAACCAGCAGACGTTCTACTGATCCGTGCGTGGCCTGTAGGCCGCCAGGAGAGAGGCCGCCCACGAGGCGGCCTTTTTCTTGCGCGGCAGCGCGCTCAGGCCGCGGCCTGCACCCGGTTGCGCCCACCCTGCTTGGCCGTGTACAAGGCTTGATCGGCGCGCAGCACCAGGGCGGCGGGTTCCTCGCCGGCGACCAGCGCCGCCACGCCGATGGAGACCGTGATGCGCAGCGGCTCGGGCGCCTGCACCGGCATGCTCTGCGCAGCGATCACGCGCCGGATGCGTTCGGCCGTCTCCAGCGCTGCTGGCAAGGGCGTGCCGGGCAGCAGCAGCACGAACTCCTCCCCACCGTAGCGCGCCACGCCATCGCTGCCGCGCAGCTGGGCGCGGATGAGCCGGGCCACGTAGCGCAGCACGGCGTCGCCCGCCGGATGGCCGTGCGTGTCGTTGATGCGCTTGAAATGATCTACGTCGAGCAGCAGGCAGACCAGAGGCAGGCCGCTGCGACGTGCGGCCTGCACTTCCTCTGCACAGCGCGACTCGAAGTAGCGGCGGTTGTGCACGCCGGTCAGGCCATCGGTCAGGCCTGCAAGCTTGAGGCGCTCGGTGGCCAGCGCGCTGTCCAGGCAGACGGCCACGAGCGCGGCGAGGCGTTCCAGGAAATCGGTGCTGCTGCCGGGGGCGAAACGCGCCGGATCGCGGCTGCAGAGGTTGAGGCTGCCGATGCAGGCGCCGCGATGCACCAGGGGCAGCAGGGCCGCGCTGGCCGGCGCTGCAGGCAGGCTCTCGAACAGAAAGGCCTGGGAGGCGGTGGGCGTGCCCAGACGCGGGCCGACGCTGTCGGCGTAGAGCTGCTGCAGGGGTTGCTCGTTGGTCAGCAACAGCAGTTGCGACGGCCGCGCAACGCCCCCCTCCCCGAACACGCGGGCGGCCTCGTACTCCGGGTCCACCAGGGCCAGGGTGACGGCCTCGAGCTCGAACAGCGCGGGGTAGTCGACCAGCAGCGTCTGCACAAGCGCCGCCAGCGAAGGCGCGCCGATGACCTTGCGTTCAAGCTGGTCGAAGCGGCGCAGCTTGTCCTGGTTGAGCCGGGCCTCGGCGATCAGCGCGTCGAGCTGCTCACGCAGGCGGCGGTTCTCGGACTGCAGCAGGGCGACCGAAAAACGCGGACTGGCAGACGGCTGCTCGACAGCGTTTCCGGACTCTCGCGACTTCATGCTGCGATGGTAACGCGCCTGTGTGTCAGGCCGTGGCGTCGAAAGCGGCATGGAAGCTGACCGTGCCCTGCGCGACGCTGCCACCGAATGCAAGCGCCATGAAGTACTCGGGCGGAATGCCGGGGTAGACCAGGCCGGGCACGGCACGGAACCCGAAGCGCGTGTAGTACGCAGGATCGCCCACGAGCACGCAGCCGGCCGCGCCCCGGGCCCGCAGGCCGTCGAGGGCGGCGTGCATCAGCGAAGCGCCGATGTGGCGCCCCTGCAGCTCGGGCTGCACCGAAATCGGTCCCAGGCCATACCAGCCGCGCGAGCCGTCGGACACGCTCACGGGCGAAACGGCCACATGGCCCACGATCACCCCGCCCTCCTCGGCCACGAGCGAAAGCGTGAGCTGGCCCGCACGGCGCAGGGCGTTGACGATGTGCTGCTCGGTGCCACTGCGGTGCGGCGCCGTTCGGAAAGCGACTTCGGTGAGCGCCTCGATGAACGGAACGTCCAGGGTGTTTTCGTCACGGATGCGCAGGGCCATGGCCCGCACTGTAACGTGGCCAGGCACCGCGGTCAGTCCGCCCTGCGCGGACTGACCACCAGACCCCGGGCTGCCTACTCCGGCTGGACGCCGATGGTCTTGACCACGGTGCCCCAGCGCTCGCGTTCACCGCGCATGAAGGCGTCGAACTGGGCCACCGACATGCTCTGCACTGCGATGGAGCCCAGGGAGGCCATCTTCTGCACCACCTCGGGCTGCTTGAGGATGGTCTCGAGGTCGCGGTTCACGCGGTTCACCACCTCGGCCGGTGTGCCAGCCGGGGCGAAGATGCCATTCCAGCCCGTGTATTCGAAGCCAGGGAAGGACTCGGCCAGGGTGGGCACGTTGGGCATCTCGGCCAGGCGCTCCATGGTGCTGACGGCTAGGGCGCGCAGCTGACCCGACTTGATGTAGCTGGCCAGCGCGGCGTTGGGCAGACAGATCAGGGGCACACGGCCGCCGATCACGTCCTGCAGCGCGTCCGTAGCCTTGGTGTAGGGCACCTGGTTGAACTTCACACCGGCCGTGTTGGCTGCATAGTCGGCCAGCATGCCCGAGAAGGTCTTGGGCCCTTCGGTGGCAATGGCCACGGCGCCGGGCTGGGCCTTGGCGGCGGCAAAGGCCTCGGCCAGCGTTTTAGCGCTGAAGTTCGCCGCCGCGGCGATGACAAAGGGGCTGCGCCCCACCAGGCGTACAGGCGCGAAGTCCTTCACCGGGTCATAAGGCAGGGTCTTGAAGGTGTAGAGGTTGGTCACCATGGCCGCCGTGGTGCCGAAGTAGAAGGCGTAGCCGTCGGCCGGCGAGCGGGCCGCGGCCTGCGCCCCGATGAGATTCTGGCCGCCGGGGCGGTTCTCCACCACCACGGGCTGGTTCCAGGTCTTGGCCAGCTGGTCAGCCACGTAGCGGGCAATGATGTCGGGGCCCGAGCCCGCGGGTTGCGAGAGGATGAATTTCACGGGCCGCGCTGGCCAGGCCTGGGCCCAGGCGGTGGGAACGGCGCTGGCCAGCAGGCTGGCCTGAATGAAATGTCTGCGTTGCATGTCTGTCTCCTCGTTGGTTTGTCGTGATGAAAAGGGCTCGTCTCAGAAAGCGGCCAGCGCAGCCAGCTGTGTCGCCAGTTGGGATGCATCGGACGCCACGCCGTAGACGTAGTGGTCAGGACGCACCAGGGCGGCGCTGCAGGCGTGGCGTTCGAACCAGCGTGCAAGCACACCCTCGGTCTCGGCGCAACCGGGCGTGCCCAGCTGCACCACGGTCAGCCCGGGCCGTGTGTGTTCATGGGCCTGCCGCCGCAAGGCGGTATCCGCGTGTTGGTCCAGGACCAGCAGCCAGCCACTGCCCAGCACATCGTCCATGCGCTGTTTCTCACCGCCGACCAGCAGCCAGGGCTGGGGGAAGATGGTGCCGCGCGCCGGGTGCGACTGGGCGGCCAGCAGGCCGGCGCGCAGCGCGGGCTGCACGTCCTGGCGCGGTGTGGGCTGCACCACGCCACCGCAATCCGCCAGCAGCCTGGCGTCGCGCGCATGGGCACGGGCCGGGTCACGCTCGCCGATGATCCGGCCTATGGCCTTGATGCGGGTGGTCAGGTCGATGACGTGGGCCTTGCGCTCTTGCCCATAGCTGTCGAGCAGGCGCTCGGGCGCGCCGGCCTGCAGCACGGCCTGCAGCTTCCAGCAGAGGTTGGCCACGTCGCGCAGGCCCTGGCACATGCCCTGGCCCAGGAAGGGCGGCTGCTGATGGGCGGCATCGCCGGCCACGAAGACGCGGCCCTTGCGCCACTCGGCCGCCACGAGGGCGTGGAAACGGTAGCTGGCCTGGCGCCAGAGCGTGCCGTCAGCCGGTGTGAGCCAGGGAGCCAGCAGCTTCCAGGTACCTTCAGGCGTGGCCACCTCTTTCGGGTCTTCACCCGGGTTGATGGCGATTTCCCAGCGCCGATGGTTGCCAGGGCAGATCAGGTAGGTGCTGGGACGCTCGGGCTGGCAGTACTGCACGCTGGTCGTGGGCAGCTTGGCCAGGCCCTGTTCGTTGACCCGCACGTCCACCACCAGCCAGGGTTCGTCAAAATCCAGGTCTTCCAGCGTGATGCCCACCTGGCCGCGCACGGTGCTCGACGCACCGTCGCAGGCGATGACGTAACGCGCCTGCACCGCGGAGGTTTTGCCGTCTTCGCCTTGGAGGGTGAGTGTGGCCTTGTTGGCATCCTGCGCGATCTGCGTCAACGTCTGGCCCAGGGCCACGGTGACCGAAGGGAAGGACTGCGCATGTTCGCGCAGGATGCGCTCGGCCGGCGGCTGGGTGAACACCACCGAGGGCGTGTGGCCCAGGGGGTAAGGCGGCGCCACAGTGGACATGCGCTTGATCACCTGGCCATCGACACCGTAGTAGACCGAGTCGGTGAAGGGCTCGACAAAGGGCTTGATCCGCTTGGCCACGCCCATCTGCTGCAAGAGACGGATGATCTCGTGGTCCATGGAGATGGCGCGGGGCTTGTCGTAGACCTCGTGCGACTTGTCGCAGACATAGGTGCGAATGCCCAGCTGGCCCAGCAGGCCGGCCGCCACCGCTCCCGAGGGGCCGAAGCCGACGATGGCAACGTCGTACACACCGGCCATGCTCAGACCTCGTCCTCGATGCGGTTGCGCAGCAGGCCGACACGCTCGATCTCGATCTCGATCGTGTCGCCATGCTTCATCCACACTGGCGGGTTGCGCGCCTGGCCCACGCCCGCGGGCGTGCCCATGACGATCAGGTCACCGGGCTCCAGCGTCATGCACTCGCTGAGCAACATGAGGGTCTCGGCCACGCCCCAGATCATGTCGCGCGTGTTGGCGTCCTGCATGACCTGGCCGTTGAGGCGGGACTGGATGCGCAGGTCCGTGGCGCCAGTTGGCAGCTCGTCGGCCGTGACCAGGGTGGGGCCCAGCGGACCGGTGCGATCGAAGTTCTTGCCGATGGTCCACTGCGGTGTCTTTTTCTGGTAGTCGCGCACCGAGATGTCGTTGAACACGGTGTAGCCGAAGACGGCGTCGAGCGCGTTCTCCATCGTGCAATGCTTGACGGTCTTGCCGATCACCACGGCGAGCTCGGCCTCCCAGTCCAGACGATCGGAGACCTTGGGCCGCAGGGCCGGCTGCTCATGGGCCAGCAGCGAGGTGGCGCAGCGCAGGAAGAACCAGGGGTAGACCGGCTTGTCGCGCCCGCCTTCCTTGGCATGGTCGTAGTAGTTCAGGCCCAGGCAGACGATCTTGCCCGGCTCGGGCAGCAGGGGTGCCAGCTCCAGGTCCGCGAGCTTCATGCGCGGCGCACCCGAGGCAATGGCGGCCTTGGCTGCTGTGGCCAGGTCTTGCCCGGCCTTGAGCGCGGTGCGCAGGTCGGCGCTGATCTGCGGCTGCGCGCGGCTCAGGTCAATGACCTCGTTGTGGTGGACCACGCCCAAACGCGGCTGGCCCTTGTCGATGTAGGTGGTGTAACGCATGGTGCTCCTCGGGAAAATCAGGAATGGGTTTCGAACAGGATGGCCCTCTGGGCCTGCTTGAGTTCGGCCGTGGGCGGGATGCCTATGCCCCACTGGTCGATGCGGCCGGGCGGCCAGGTCCAGTCGGAGGGCTGACCGGCCTGGTAGCTGTCGTCGATCTGCTCGACCTCGGCCGTGTACTCGATGACCACGTCAAACGGACCGACGAAGTAGTTGAAAGCGTTGTCGCCGGGGCCATGACGGCCTGGGCCCCACTGGATGCCGTAACCCGCGTCCTTCATGCGGCCGCCACCGCGCATGACCGACTCCAGATCGGGCATGAGGAAGGCGATGTGGTTGAGCGCGTCGTTGTCGGTGTCGCCCAGCGCAATGCTGTGGTGGTCGCTGTTGCAACGCATGAAGGCCATGATGCGCGTGCGGTCCGAGAGCGAAAAATCGAAGACCTGCTCCAGATAGGCCCGTGTGGCCTCCACCGCATGGCTGTTGAGCACGGCATGGGCCAGGCGTACCGGGTGGTCTTTCTTTTCGTGTGCATCGGCGTGGCGTTCGTCGCCCCAGACCAGGCGGAACACGCGGCCGTCAGCGTCTGCCACCGTCACGGCCGTGCCGCCACCGGGTTCGTTCACCGGCCCGACCGGATTCAACACATGGCCGCCGTGTTGCGGCGCCAGCTGCGCAGCCTCGTCCAGCGCCGCACGGCTGCGGGCACGCAAGGTGACGTTGCGGATACGCGCCGGGCCCGACGCCAGATGCAGCGCCAGCAGGTGGTGGTCGGCACCGGTGCCGCGCAGGTAGAGCGCGTCGGCCGTGCGCGCGGCCACGCTGAGGTTCCAGATCTGCGTGTAGAACCTCTCGGCCTCTTGCAGGTCGGGCACGTTCAAGGCCACGCTGCGCAGCGCGGCCACGCGGGAGGAGGCATGGGTCATGCTTGCTTTCCTTGTGAAATTCCTAAAAAACGCCGGGCATTGGCCTGCGTCAGTTGGTCCACGACAGCGTCGTCGAAGCCGGCGGCGCGGATGCGATCAAGCGGCCTGGCGTCATGAAAATTGAAGGGGTAGTCGGTGCCCACCAGCAATTGGCTGGCGCCGAAGGTGCGCACCAGGTGCTGCAGCGTGGGCGTGTCAAAGACCAGGGTGTCGTAATAGAGCTCGCGCGCCTGCTCGGCGGGTGACTTCAGCACGCTGTCTTGCAATGCCGGAAAAACACTCATGGCCTGCTGCAGGCGCGGCAGCAGCAGGGCCAGCGTGCCGCCGCCATGGCTGAAGGCCAGGCGCAGGCCGGGCACTTGGGTCAGCAGATTGCCGGTGAGCACGGAAGCCGCGGCCAGGCCCACGTCGGTCGGATAAGCCAGCACCTGCTGCAGCGGCGGCGGGCCGACCAGGCGGTCCATGCCGGCCGGGCGCAGAGCGTGCACGAAAACCGGCAGGTCCAACGCGGCACAGGCTTCGAAGAAGGGAAGCCAGCGCGGGTCGCCCATGACCACGCCGTTAATGTTGCTGCCGATCTCCACGCCCCGGAGGCCCAGTGTCTCTTTGAGGTAATGCAGCTCGGTGATGGCCAGGTCCAGATCCTGCAGGGGCACGGCACCCAGTCCGATCAACTGCCCCCCCGATTCAGCCACCATGCCTGCAATCTGCTCGTTGAGGTAGCGCACCAGCTGCGCCCCGGCGGCCGGTGCCAGCCAGTAGGACAGCAGCTCGGGCATGGGCGAGATGGCTTGCAGTGCCAGGCCCATCTCGGCGAAGTCGGTCAGACGGCGCGCGGTGGTCCAGCTCTTGTCGGAGACGGTGCGGTAGTTCTTGCCGTCGATCATCACGCTGCGGTGATGACAGTCCTGCGCCGGCGCCATGGAGGGCCAGCCCGCCGGCGTGGCGCCGTCCAGATAGGCCGGGAATTCGCCGGGTATGACGTGGGCGTGGACATCCACGCCGCAGTTGCAAGGCATGTGCGGTCTCAAGCTGCGACGAGTCCGGCCGACTGGATGCCGGCGATGCAGATGGCCTCGTCTTCATCCCCTGTTCCACCGCTGGCGCCGACGGCCCCCAGGGTCTCACCGGCGGGGTTCTTGATGAGGACGGCACCGGTCTGTGGCAGGAACTTGCCACCGGCCGTGGCAGCGAGAGACACGAAGAAGTTGGGGTTGTCCTTGGCACGCTGGCCCAGCAGGCGGCTGGACGCCCCCATGCCCACGGCGCCCCAGGCCTTGGCCTGGGCGACTTCAAAGCGGAACATGCTGGCCCCGTCCTCGCGCGCATAGGCCTTGAGGTGGCCGGCCTCGTCGAGCACGACCACGCCCATGGGCTTGTAGCCGGCAGCCAGGGAATGCGCCAGGGCGCCGGCCAGGATCTGCTGCGCCTGGGCGAGCGTGAGGGTGGTCATCGATGTGTCTCCTGTTTTACGCCGATCCTGCTCTTGATGCGGATCAAGCCGTTCTGGGCGCGAGTCTAGGGAGAGCCAGGGTATTGATCTAGTCGATTACTCAAATACATAGAATCCATGCTGTGGATATACGATCGGTCGACTTAAACCTGCTCGTGGTGTTCGACGCCATGCTGCAGCACCGCAACGTAACGCGCGCCGGCGAGGCCCTGGGCCTGAGCCAGCCGGCCATGAGCGCGGCCGTGGCCCGGCTGCGCGTGCTCTTCAACGAACCGCTGTTCGTACGTGCCGGCGCGCTGATGAACCCCACGCCGCGTGCCGAAAGCCTGGGTGCGGTGATCCGCCCCCTGGTGCTGACCATCCAGACCGAGGTGCTGCAGCCCACGGTCTTCGAGCCCGGCACCAGCCAGCGCAGCTACACCTTGCTCACGCCCGACATCGCCGAGATGAACTTCCTGCCGCGCCTGCTGGCCCACCTGGCCGAGCAGGCGCCGCAGGTCAACCTCAAGACCCTGGCCATGCCGCGCCACGTGGCGGCCTCTGCGCTGGAGTCCGGCGCGGCCGAGCTGGCCATCGGCTATTTCCCTGACCTGCACAAGGCGGGCTTCTACCAGCAGCGCCTGTTCCGCAGCTCACACGTCTGCCTGATGCGCAACGGACACCCGCTGGCCCGGGGCAGGCTGACGCTGGCGCAGTTTCTCAAGGCCTCGCACGCGGTGGTCAAGCCCGACGGACGCGAACACGTCTTCGAGCGTTTCCTGCAATCCAGGGGCCTGCAGCGACGCGTGGTGGTGGAGCTCTCGCACTTCATGAGCCTGCTGCCCATCGTCGAGACTTCGGACCTGATCGCTACCGTGCCGCGTGACCTGGCGGAGTTCTTCGTGCAGCACGGGGCAGTGCGCCATGTTGAGACCCCGATGAAGTCACCGGTGATCGACGTGCACCTGTTCTGGCACCAGCGTTTCCAGAAGGACCCCGCGCACATCTGGCTGCGCAAGGCCGTGCATGCGCTGTTCCGACAGGACTGAGCTACTGACCCGCGTTGGGGAAGAAGAGCTGCTCGCCACCGATCTTGTAGGCAGCGATCGCGCTCTGGCCGGCGGGCGAGACGATCCAGTCGACGAACTTCTGGGCTTCGGCCTGCTTGACCTGCGGGTGCTTGGCGGGGTTGACCACCATCACGCCGTACTGGTTGAACAGACGCCTGTCGCCTTCAACGAGGATGGCCAGGTCGGCGCGGTTCTTGAAGTTCAGCCAGGTGCCGCGATCGGCCAGGATGTAGGCGCCGCTGGAGGAGGCGATGTTGAGCGCCGGGCCCATGCCGCAACCACACTCCTTGTAGCCGCTGCCCTTGGCGTCCAGGCCGGCCATCTTCCAGAAGCGCAGCTCTGCCGCGTGCGTGCCGCTCTTGTCGCCACGCGAGATGAAAGCCCCGCTGGCGGCGGCGATCTTCCTCAAGGCCTCGACGATGTCCTTGCCCCGGGTCGCCAGCGGATCGGCCTTGGGGCCGATGAGCACGAAGTCGTTGTACATCACCGCCTGGCGCGTGAGACCGAAGCCATCGGCGACGAACTTCTCCTCGGCCACCTGGTCATGCACGAAGACCACGTCGGCGTCGCCGCGGCGCGCCATGTCCAGCGCCTGGCCGGTGCCCAGCGCCACGACCTTGACGGCAATCCCGCTGGCCTGCCGGAAGGCGGGCAGCAGGTGGGTAAACAGACCCGACTGCTCGGTCGAGGTGGTCGAGGCCATCACGATGCTCTGCGCGCTGACGGCCAGGCTGGCGATGACCAGGGCGGCGCCCAGGGCCGCCTTGAGGACGCGGGACGGGACAATGTTCATGCGAGTTCTCCTTTGACAAACAACGAGGCGGCCGGCGAGACGGACTGCAGTCGCGCCTGGTCGAAAAATTCATCCACGGGCAGATCGGCCTGCACGCGGCCTTGTTCGAGGTAGATGACGCGGCTGGCCAGGCGCTTGACCTGGCCCAGGTTGTGGCTGGCGAAGACCACCGTGACAGGCTGGCCCGCCAGCGTGCGGCTGCGCGCGAAGTCGGCGATCAGCTCCTCGACCTCGCGCTTGGCGTGCGGGTCCAGGCTGGCGGTGGGCTCGTCGAGCAGCAGCACCTCGGGACGCAGGGCCCAGGCGCGCGCCATGGCCAGACGCTGCTGCTGCCCGCCCGAGAGCGTGCGCGCGGGGCGACCGGCACGCTGGGCCAGGCCCACGCGCTCCAGCGCGGTGATGGCCCGCACCTGGGCCGTGCGCCAGGGCACACCCCTCAGCCAGAGCGCCAGCGCCACGTTGTTGCGCGCCGAGGTGCGCAGCATGAAGGGGCGCTGGAACAGCATGGCCTGGGCCGCGGGGGGCACCGCCTGCACGACCCCGGCGGTGGGCCGCTGCAAGCCATGCAGCAGGCGCAGCAGCGTGCTCTTGCCGCTGCCATTGGCGCCGACCAGGGCCACGGACTCGCCGGCGCGGATGGTCAGGCTCAAGGGGTGCAGCGCCTGCACGGGACCGAAAGCCACGGCTGCAGACTGCAGGGCGTAGACCGGGGGGAGCGCCGTGGCCGGCGGTGCCAGCGCAACGGCGACAGGCAGTACGGCGCTCATGCCAGCCCCCGGAGCGGATCGCGACCCATGCTCTCGGCGCGCTCGCGCCAGCGGCGCAGCAGGCCCACGGCCACGTTGAGCAGGAGCACCACCGCCAGCAGGATCAGCCCGAGGGCCAGCGCCAGCGGCAGGTCACCCTTGCTGGTCTCCAGTGCGATGGCGGTGGTCATCACGCGGGTGAAACCGTCGATGTTGCCGCCGACGATCATCACCGTGCCAACCTCGGAGATGGCGCGCCCGAAGGCCGTGATGACCAGGGTCAGCAGGGCGTAACGCTCGTCCCAGGCCAGCAGCAGGCCGCGCAGCGTCGTGCCCGCGCCCAGCGACTGGAGCTGTTCGCCGTGGCGCGCGTCGGCGTCTTCGATGAGCTGGCGCGTGAGTGCCGTGGCCAGCGGCAACACCAGCAGGGTCTGCGCCACGACCATGGCCTCGAACTGGAACAGCCAGCCCAGAAAGCCCAACGGGCCCGAGCGCGAGAGCAGCAGGTAGACCACCAGGCCCACGACCACGGCGGGCACGGCCAGGCAGGTGTTGAGCAGGGTGAGCACGGCCTGCCGTCCGGCAAAGCGCGCCACCGCCAGCCAGGCGCCGAGCACCACGCCCAGCGTGCAGGCGAAGACGCAGGCCGTGGCACTGACGGCCAGGGAGCGGCCGACGATGGACAGCAGGACCGGGTCGGAGGAGACGATGAGCTGCAGCGCAGTGGCCGCGCTGTCGGTGAAGGTGGACATCAGAAAGCGTGCAGGACAGGAAGCGGGGAGCAGGACGTAGCGAAACGGTTCTCGGGTATCGTAGGGACAGGCTTAAACCCCTACCATATGAACCATCGTGCATAAGTTGCAGTTTCACTACACATTCACCCCGCCGGCCGCCCCGCAGACCGGGCTGATCCGCAATCCGCTACTGGACCTGCTTGACGCGGTGCAGGAGAGTGGCTCGATCTCGGGCGCCGCGCGGCGGCTCGCGCTGTCCTACCGCCACGTCTGGGGCGAGCTCAAGCGCTGGGAGAACGAGCTGGGCAACGAGCTGCTGGTCTGGGAGAAGGGTCAGGCGGCACGCCTGAGCGAGTTCGGCCACAAGCTGCTGTGGGCGGAGCGACAGGCGCAGGCGCGGCTGTCACCGCAGATCGAGGCGCTGCGCGCCGATCTGGAGCGCGCCTATGCGGTGGCCTTCGACGACACGGTGCACATCCTCACGCTCTATGCCAGCCATGACGATGCGCTCAGCAGCCTGCGCGCGCACGCCGCGGCCGAGCACCAGCTGCATCTGGACATCCGCTTCATGGGCAGCGTGGACGCCTTGCGCGCCCTCAACGAGGGGCGCTGCGTGCTGGCGGGCTTCCACACGGTGCAACAGACGGGTGCGGGCACGCTGGGCGAGCAGACCTACAAGCCCCTGCTCAAGCCGGGCCTGCACAAGCTCATCGGCTTTGCGCAGCGCACCCAGGGGCTGATGGTGGCACGCGGCAACCCGCTGGGCCTGCACAGCCTGGCCCAGCTGGCCGACGGCCAGATGCGCTTCGTCAACCGCGCCTTGGGCACGGGTACGCGCCTGCTGCTCGACGAACTGCTGGCGCAACAGCGCGTCGCGCGCAGCCGCATCAAGGGCTACCGCCATACCGAGCCCTCACACGCGGCCGTGGCCCAGGCCATTGCGGCGGGTCAGGCTGACGCGGGCCTGGGCATCGAAGCCGCGGCGCGCGCCCGCGGCCTGGATTTCGTGCCGCTGGTGACCGAGGACTACCACCTGGTCTGTCTCAAGTCCGCGCTCGAGGAACCCGCGGTGCAGGCCCTGTGCCGGGTGCTGCAGAGTCCGGACTGGCCGGCGCTGCTGCTGCAACTGCCGGGCTACCGGCCGGCCGACCAGATGGGCCAGGTGCTGGCCATGAGCCGCCTGCTGGCCTGGTGGAAATACCGCGGGGCGAAGAAGCCGAAAGCGGACAGCGGCCCGGGCCGCGCCCGACCGCGTCAGAGGGCGCAGGAGCGGAAACCGCAGAAGAGGTCGTCGCGCCCGGGCAGGTAGAAGTTGCGGTACTTCGGCGACTTCATGCGCCGACGCGTGGCCAGCGAGGCGCCGCGCAGCACCTTGTGGGTCCCGAACCAGGGCTCCGAATAATCACGGTAGGGATCGGCCTGGAAGCCGGGGTAGCCGTGGAAGGTGGTGCCGGTCCATTCCCAGACATCGCCCCAGCGAAAGCCACGGTTTGTCGCCTGGTGCGCGGCCACTTCCCACTCCACCTCGCTGGGCAGTCGCCGGCCCGCCCAGCGGCACCAGGCGTCGGCCTCCCACCAGCTCAGGTGCATCACGGGGGACCAGCCGGCCACCCGCACCGTGTTGCCAAACCAGCGTTGCAGCACGCCGCCCTGCCCGCCTGCGCGCGCCAGCCCGATCTGCTCGACATGGCGCGGGGCGCGCCGGCCCTCGTCGCCTTGCGCCTGTTCCTGCAGCCATTCCCAGCCTGCGGGCAGCCAGAGTTCGGGGCGGTCGTACCCGCCGTCGGCGACGAATTCGACATACTGCGTCCAGCTCACGGGCTGGGCGTCGATCTCGAACTCGGGCACAGCCACCTCGTGCGCGGGGCGTTCGTTGTCAAAGGTGTAACCCCGGCTGGCATCCAGCCCCAGACGCCAGCGCGTCGCCGGCACCCACAGCGGCTCGCGCACCAGGCCGGGCGCGGGCAGGGGCAGCTTGAGGCGCAGGCCCAGGGTCTGGGCCATGTAGATGAAGGCTTCGCCATGCATGTCCTCGTGGAACAGGGCCAGGCGGTAGAAATAGAGCGCGTCGTCCTCATCCGGGGTCTTGGCCAGTAGCTCCAGCGTGGACTCCAGCGTGGTCAGCAGATAGGCCTTGATGTCGTCCAGCGGCGGCAGGGACAGGGACCAGCGGCGGTCATGCGGCATGCGGCTCGAATCCCACCAGAAATCGGCCTGAGGCTGCACCGAGGCCAGGGGCGTGGCCTGCGGGTCGGCACGCGGGCCCTGATGGCGCTGCAGGTTGCGACCGATCCAGCGCTCCTGGAACCAGCCCACGTGGCCCAGCTCCCACAGCGGCGGATTCAGCTCGGGCAGGCAGGGAAAGTCCACGCCCTCCCCTTCCATGGCCTTCTGGTATTCGCCGATCAGGAACAGCGTGTGGTTGCGCGCATCCATCAGCGCCAGGCTCAGCAACTCACGGCCGGCCTGACGCAGATCGGCGTTGTCGAGCCGGGAAAAGGAAGGCACAGGGAGTTCGTAGGCCATGGACCCATTATTCCGCGACCCGGACCCGGTGTCGACCTGACCGCCGGCTGACCCGTCAGGGGCTGTGTCTAAAGAGCGACCTACGTGTTTACACCGGGAGGGGCCGGATACCCCCCTCCTTTAAAATCGTCGGATTTTGCCGGGTGGCCCGGCCGACCCTCCCCTACCTGGGATGGCGGCAGCACCCCGGCAGCACCGGACGACCCCTTTCTGGAGCCCGCATGCCGCTTCTACTCAAACTATCCAGGCTCATCGACGGCCTGAGCACCCGGATCGGCCGCGTCACGATGTGGCTGATCCTAGCCACCACCGTGATCAGCGCCGGCAATGCCATCGTGCGCAAGGCCTTCAACACCAGCTCCAACTCGCTGCTCGAGATCCAGTGGTACCTGTTCGCCGCGGTCTTCATGCTGGGCGCGGGCTATGGCTTCCTGAAGAACTCGCATGTGCGCATCGACTTCGTCTCGGCTCGTCTGTCGCCTCGCACGCGCAACTGGATCGACGTGGGCGGCATCGTGCTGGTGCTCATCCCCTTCTGCCTGATCTGCATCGCCCTGAGCTGGCCCATGTTCGTGCAGGCCTATGCGTCGGGCGAGATGTCGCAGAACGCCGGCGGCCTGATCCGCTGGCCGGTCTACGTCCTCATGCCCCTGGGCTTCGCCCTGCTGCTGCTGCAGGCCCTGTCCGAACTGCTCAAGCGCGTGCTCTTCCTGCGCGGCCTGGGCCCGGACAGCCTGGCCGACGCCGACCACAAGAGCGACGAACAGAAACACATCGAAGAGCTCGAGGCCATGGCCGCGCGCAAGCTGGCCGGAGAAAAGTAAATGGAATTCCTCGCTCAACAGTTCGTGCCCATCATGTTCGTGGGCCTGCTGGCCCTGCTGCTGACGGGCTTTCCCGTGGCCTTTGCGCTGGCGGCCACCGGCCTGGGTTTCGGCTTCATCGGCATGGAGCTGGGCCTGTTCCCGGCCACGCTGTTCCAGGCGCTGCCGCTGCGCATCTTCGGCATCATGCAGAACGACACGCTGCTGGCCATTCCCTTCTTCACCTTCATGGGCATCATCCTGGAGCGCTCGGGCATGGCGGAAGACCTGCTCGAGACCGTGGGCCAGGTCTTCGGCCCGCTGCGCGGCGGCCTGGCCATTGCGGTGATCCTGGTCGGCGCCCTGCTGGCCGCCACCACGGGCGTGGTGGCCGCGGCCGTGATCTCCATGGGCCTGATCTCGCTGCCCATCATGCTGCGCTATGGCTACAGCCGCACCGTGGCCATGGGCGCGATCACGGCGTCGGGCACGCTGGCGCAGGCCATCCCGCCTTCTCTGGTGCTGATCGTGCTGGCCGACCAGCTGGGCCGCTCGGTGGGTGACATGTATGCCGGCGCGTTGATCCCGGGCCTGCTGCTCGTAGGCATGTACATCCTCTTCGTGGTCATCGTGGCCCTGTTCAAGCCCACCATGGTGCCGGCCCTGCCGCCCGAGGCGCGCATCTACCGAGAGCCGAGCGGCAGTTCGGGGCACCGTTCGCTGGGCGTGCTCTTCCTGATCTGCGCCGCCGTGGGCTGGGCCTGGTCGCGCGTGCACAACGACCTGATGACGGCCTGGCTGGAGCGCAACGTGCCTTCGCCCGGCGACGAGATCGTGATCATGTCCATGACGCTGGCCTCGCTGACCGGCCTGGCGCTCGCGCTGGTCAACCGCGTCACCAAACTGGGCCTGCTCTCGCGCCTGGCCGAGCAAGTGACCTTTGTGCTGATGCCGCCGCTGATCCTGATCTTCCTGGTGCTGGGCACCATCTTCCTGGGCGTGGCCACGCCCACCGAAGGCGGCGCCATGGGTGCGGTGGGCGCGCTGGTCATGGCCCTGGGCAAGAAGCGCCTGGACAAGGGCCTGCTGACCCAGGCCCTGGACAACACGGCCAAGCTCTCGAGCTTCGTGCTCTTCATCCTGATCGGCTCCACGGTCTTCAGCTTCACCTTCAACGCGGCCGACGGCCACATCTGGGTCGAGCATCTGTTCGACAAGGTGCCGGGCGGCGTGATCGGTTTCATGATCGTGGTGAACCTGCTGGTCTTCATCCTGGGCATGTTCATCGACTTCTTCGAGATTGCCTTCATCGTGATCCCGCTGCTGGCGCCGGTGGCCGAAAAGATGGGCATCGACCTGATCTGGTTCGGCGTCATCATCGCCATGAACCTGCAGACCTCCTTCCTGACGCCGCCCTTCGGCTTTGCGCTGTTCTACCTGCGCAGCGTGGCACCAAAGAAGGACTACACCGACCGCGTCACCGGCCAGACCATCCCGGCCGTGACCACGGGCCAGATCTACAAGGGCTCAATCGCCTTCATCATCATGCAGCTGATCATGGTGGGCATGATCATGGCCTTCCCCAGCCTGGTGACGGGCAATATCGACAAGGTGCAGAACCTCACCGACTCCGAGGTGATGCAGCAGCTCGACATCCGCCCGCCTGATGCCGGCGAGGACGGAGCAGACGCCGAGCCGGATGCCGACAAAGCGGACTCGGCAGAGGAAGAGCTCCGGCCTGAAGAGGAAGAAGACAGCGGTCGGGCCGACGAGGACCCGATGAAGGCCCTGCAGGAGGCCATGAAGAAGGACCGCAAGTAGGCACGCTCCCGGCCTCGCGTCCAGCCCCGCCTCGGCGGGGCTTTTTCATGTCTGGTGCGCGATGGCAGCGGACAGGCGCGGCCACAAAAAAGCCCCGCCGAAGCGGGGCTGCTTGCGGATCAGAGGCATTGTTTACAGCTTCTGGCCCTGCATATAGCTGTCGAAGCGCGCCTCGGTGAAGCGGAACCACAGATTGGATTCGCGGCGGAAGTTGGAGTAGTCCGTGTAGACCTTCTTCCAGTTCGGGTTCTTGGCGCTGATCTCGGAGTACAGGGCCATGGACTCCTTGAAGGCCAGATCCAGCACCGCCTTGGGGAAGACCACCAGCTTGGTCTTGTTGGCCACGAGCTGCTTGAGCGCCTCGGGGTTCTTGGCGTCGTACTTGGCCTGCATCACGGTGTGGGCGTGGGAGGCGGCCGCCTCGACGATGGCCTTGTTCTCGGCGCTCAGCGTGTCATAGGCCTTGTTGTTGATGTACAGGTCCAGCTGCGGACCGCCTTCCCACCAGCCGGGGTAGTGGTAGAAGGGCGCGACCTTGTAGAAGCCCAGCTTCTGGTCATCGTACGGCCCCACCCACTCGGCGGCGTCCAGCGTGCCCTTTTCCAGCGCCTGGTAGATCTCGCCGCCGGGGATGTTTTGCGGGACACCGCCCATGCGCTCGACCACCTTGCCGGCGAAGCCGCCAACGCGGAACTTCAGGCCCTTCATGTCGGCCACGGTCTTGATCTGCTTGCGATACCAGCCGCCCATCTGCGCGCCGGTGTTGCCCATGGGGAAGCTGACGATGTTGTAGTTGGCGTAGAACTCACGCATGAGCTTGAGGCCATTGCCCTCGTACATCCAGGCCGTCATCTGGCGGCTGTTGAGGCCGAAGGGAATGGCGCAGGCCAGAGCAAAGGTCTCGTCCTTGCCGAAGAAGTAGTAGGGCGCGGTGTGGGCCATCTCGACCGTGCCGTTCTGCACGGCGTCGACCACGCCGAAGGGGGGCACGAGCTCACCGCCCGGGTGCACCGAGATCTCGAACTTGCCGCCCGACATTTCCTTGACCTTGCGGGAGAACACCTCGGCGGCGCCGTAGATGGTGTCCAGGGCCTTGGGGAAGCTTGAGGCCAGACGCCAGCGGATGGCGGTCTGGGCGTGCACCGCGGGCGCGGCGCCAGCGGCCAGCACACCAGCGATGCCGGCATGCTTGATGAGGGAACGACGGTCCATGTGAGGTCTCCTTGCATAAAACTCAGGTGGGGGCGATTCTGTTCGCCCCACCCTGGAGACAACATCAGGGCTTACCCCTGTCCGCGCGATTGCGTGGCGTTCACGCCAAAAAAAACGGGCCCGCAGGCCCGTTCCTTATGCTCATTGTCGTCCGGCTTACAGTTTCACACCGCTCATGTAGCTGTTGAAACGGCCTTCCGAGAAACGCTCCCACAGGATCTGGTCGCGCTGGAAGGCGCGCATGTCCTGGTGGATCTTCTTGAACTCGGGCGACTTGGCCTCGTGCTCGGCGAAGACTTCCATGGCGGCCTTGAAGCCGGCGTCCATCACGGCCTTGGGGAAGGGCTTGAGCTTGGTGCCTGCGGCCACGAGGCGCTTGAGGGCTTCGGGGTTCTTGGCATCGTACTTGGCCGTCATGTCACGCGCGGCCACGGCGGTCGCGGCATCGACGATGGCCTGGAACTCGGGGCTCAGCGCGGCATAGGCCTTCTTGTTGATGAAGAACTCGAGCTCGGCGCCACCTTCCCACCAGCCGGGGTAGTAGTAGAACGGGGCCACCTTGTTGAAGCCCAGCTTCTGGTCGTCGTAGGGGCCGACGAACTCGGTCGCGTCCAGGGTGCCCTTCTCGAGCGCCTGGTAGACCTCGCCGGCCGGCATGTTCTGGGCCACCACGCCCAGCTTGGCCATGGTCTCGCCGAACAGGCCGCCACCCAGACGCATCTTCAGGCCCTGGAGGTCCTTGACGCCCTTGATCTCCTTGCGGTACCAGCCGCCCATCTGGGTGCCGGTGTTGCCGGCGCTGCGGCTCTTGATGTTGTACTGGTCGAGGAACTCGTCGAACAGCTTGCGGCCATTGCCGTGCTCCATCCAGGCGTCCATCTGGCGTGCGCTCAGGCCGAAAGGCACAGCGCAACCGAAGGCGAAGATGGGGCTCTTGCCCGTGAAGTAGTAGGGTGCGGTCTGCGCCATCTCGATGGTGCTGTTCTGCAGCGCGTCCACTACGCCGAAGGCGGGCATCAGCTCACCTGCCGGGTGCACGGAGACTTCGAACTTGCCGCCGGACAGGGCCTTGACCGTCTGCGAGAACTTCTCGGCGCTGCCGAAGATGGTGTCCAGCGACTTGGGAAAGCTCGAGGCCAGACGCCAGCGCACGGCGGCCTGGGCATGAACAGCGGGGGCAACACCGGCCGCGAGTACACCGGCGATACCGGCCTGCTTGATGAGGGAACGACGATCCATTGTCCAAGACTCCTTTGGTAATTCATAGCATCCCGTGCCCTCGGGCGACGGGAAGCCTGCAAGTGTAGCCTCTCGCACCCGCCCGGCCGTGGGGCCCTGCACCGCCAGGCGCCGCCGCTCGGGCCACTCCGGCCTTTTGGGGTACCATTCATCGCGACCCGGGGGCGTCGCAGGGTTCGACGCCTGCGCCTGCGCCCCCGGCACCTCACCACCCCGGGCGTCCGATGACCACCGTCGTTTTTGCAGATCTGGTCGGCAGCACCAGCCTTTTCGAACAGCTAGGAGACGAAGCAGCTTCCCGGTTCGTCTCCCAGCTCGTCGGCATGCTCAGCGAGGTCTTCGGCGAGCATCAGGGCCGCGTCGTCAAGGTGCTCGGCGACGGTCTCTTCGTGGTCTTCGAGCAGGAGGGCCAGGCCCTGGCGGCCTGCATCCATGTCCAGAACCATCTGCGGGAGCATCCGGTGCGCCCCGGCGGCAGCGGCGCGCCGGTGGAGCTGCAGATTGGCATCGACAGTGGCGAGGTGGTGGAAATCGAGGGCGACTGCTTCGGCGACACCGTCAATTCCGCCGCCCGGCTGGCCGACCTGGCCGGCGCCTCGCAGATCCTCACGACCCAAAGCGTCTGGGACGCCGTCTTCCCCGTACAGCGCACCGCGTTGCGCAGCATGGGCCCCATGTACCTGCGCGGCAAGACCGAATCCAGCCACGTCTACCGCGTCGAGTGGCAGGCCGGCCAGGATGGCGAGGCCACCATGATCGGGCGTTCGGCCGTCCTGCCCCAGGGCGAGGAATGGCTGGAGCTGAGCTTCGGCGCGCACCAGCTGCGCCTGGACGCCAAGACCGGCAAGGTCTCGCTGGGCCGGGCCACCGACGCTGCGCTGCAGGTCAACGACCCGCGTGTGTCGCGCCTGCACGCCACGTTGGAATGGCGAGGCGGCCAGTTTGTGGTGAGCGACGCCTCGAGCTTTGGCACCTGGGTTTACCTGGGCAACCAGAGCGAGGCCATCGTCTTGCGGCGCACCGAGTGCGCGCTGGTCGGCAGCGGCACCATCGTGCCGGGCTGCGCCCGCGTGGACGAGAACGCGCCACTGATCGCGTTCGCGGTCAAGACCCGGGGCCCGAGCGCATGAGCCGGCAGAAACTCGGACGCTATGAGCTGGTCAAGGTCCTGGGCAAGGGAGCCATGGGCCTGGTCTACGAGGGGCGCGATCCCAACCTCGACCGGCGCGTGGCGATCAAGACCATCAAGGTCGAGAACCTCACGGACGAGGAAGCGGCGGAATACGAAATCCGCTTCCGCACCGAGGCGCGCTCCGCAGCCCGCCTGCAGCACCCGCACATCGTCAGCGTCTACGACTCGGACCGTGATGGCGATATTGCCTACCTGGTCATGGAGTTCATCCAGGGCCAGGACCTCAAGCACCATCTGGACCGGGGGCAGCGCTACACGCTGCGCCAGGCCGTGAGCATCATGAGCGACCTGCTGGCCGCACTGGACTACGCACACCAGCAGGGCGTGGTGCACCGCGACATCAAGCCGGCCAATCTGCTGATCGAGGCCGATGGCCGCGTCAAGCTCACCGACTTCGGCGTCGCGCGCATCCAGGACTCGGGCGAGGCCACGCGCACCAAGGGCACCATGGTGGGCACGCTCAAGTACATGTCGCCCGAACAGGTGCACGGTCTGCCCATCGACGCGCGCTCCGACCTCTTCTCGGCCGGCATCGTGCTCTACCAGCTGCTGACTGGCAGCCGCCCCTTTGACGGCACGGGCGACTACGACATCATCCAGAAGATCGTCGGGCAGGCGCCACCGGCGCCGACCAGCCTCAACCCCCAGCTGCCTGTGGCCATCGACGAGGTCATCACACGCGCGCTGGCCAAGTCGCGCGAGGACCGTTACGTCAGCGCGCAGGATTTCAGCACCGCCCTGCAGGCCGCCGCCGGCCTGGCCACCGACCCCACGATCACCCCGCCGCGCAGCAGCGCGCGCAGCCCCGAGAGCTCGACCTGGACCTCGACCATGATCAAGGGCGAGTCGCTGGTCAGCACGAGCTCGGGCACGTCGGCCAGCATCACCGGTCTGCCCGGCTCGACCGTCACGCAGGAGGTCGAGCTGCTCTACTGGAAGGAGATCAAGGACTCGGTGGAGATCGAGGACTTCCGCGAGTTCCTGCTCAAGTTCCCCACCGGCATCTACGCCGACCTGGCGCGGCGGCGCATCAAGCGCCTGCAGCACCCGGACGGCGAGCCCGGCGCCTCGCGTTCGGGCACCGGCACGCGCTTGAGCATGGCCACGCCCTCCAGCCCCGATGACCCGACGATGAAGATCGCCCCGGCGGCATCGCCGGTGACGGCGCCGGACGAGGAGGCCACGCGCATGCTGCCCCCGCGCAGCGCCCAGGCGTCTGAGGACACATCGGCGGAGACGGCCACCGCCGCCGGGTCGTCGCATCGCCAGCGTCCGGTCTGGATGCTGGGCGCCGCCGCCGCTGTGGTGCTGGCTCTGGGGGGCATCTATCTGGTCAGCTCGGGCTCGCGGGCCACCGCGCCCGCAAGCACCACCTCGCCGGGCACCAGCAGCAGCGCAGCACCCCGCGCGGACGGCGCCAAAGACACGGCGGTGTCCACCCGTGAGGCCAAACCGGTGCAGCCCGCCAAGGCCAAGCCTGCGACGACGAAAGCCGAGTCGGCGTCTCCCCCTGCCAAGACGTCGTCACCGGCGGCCAGCCCTCTGCTGGTGCCGCCGCCCAAACCCGCGGTGACGCCGGGTGAGCCTCGCAGCGCGAACCGGGCCGCGACGGCCAGCCAAGACCCGAAACAGGCCTGCGAGGGGCGTGTGCTGTTCAGCTACCTGAATTGCGTGAAGGAACAGTGCGCCAAGCCGGGCTTTGCGCAACACCCCGTCTGTGTGGAGCACCGCGAGATGGAGCAGCGCAGCATCCAGCCTTCGCTGTAACGCGCACCGGCACGCAAGCCGCCCGACCCCAGGCCGACCGGTCAGCCGACGACTTTGAGAGCGGGCTTGCCCTGGGCGCAGAGCGCGGGGTAGCGCCGCTCGATCGCCATCTGGATGCCGGCCGCGTCCAGCCCCCGCAGGGCCAGCAGCCGGGCCGGATCGCCGTGCTCGATGAAGACATCGGGCAGGCCCAGCTGCAGCACAGGCTTGAGCACGCCCGCGGCCTGCAGCGCTTCCAGCACCGCACTGCCCGCGCCGCCCATGATGGCGCCCTCTTCCACCGTGACCAGTGCCTCGTGCGTGGCCGCCACCTGGCGCAGCAGCTCGGTATCCAGCGGCTTGGCCCAGCGCATGTTCACCACGGTGGCCCCGAGCTTCTCGGCGGCGGCCAGCGCAGGATACAGCAGCGTACCGAAGGCGAGAATCGCGATCCCCTGGCCTGCGCGGCGTACCTCACCCTTGCCGTAAGGCAGGCTCGCAAGGCTGTCCTCGGTGGCCACGCCCACGCCCGCACCGCGCGGGTAGCGCACGGCCACGGGATGGCTCTGCTCGAACGCCGTGCTCAGCAGCTGGCGGCATTCGCGCTCGTCGGCCGGGCAGGCCACGGCCATGTTGGGGATGCAGCGCAGATAGGGAATGTCGTAGCTGCCCGCGTGCGTGGCGCCGTCGGCACCCACCAGGCCCGCGCGGTCGAGCGCGAAGACCACGGGCAGGTTCTGCAGCGCCACGTCGTGGATCAGCTGGTCGTAGCCGCGCTGGAGGAAGGTGGAGTAGATCGCCACCACGGGCTTGAGGCCTTCGCAGGCCAGGCCAGCGGCCAGCGTGACGGCGTGCTGCTCCGCAATGCCCACGTCGTAGTAGCGGCCGGGAAAGCGCTGGTGGAACTCCACCATGCCCGAGCCCTCGCGCATGGCCGGCGTGATACCGACCAGGCGCGGATCATGGTCGGCCATGTCGCAGAGCCAGTGCCCGAAGACCTGGGTGAAGGTCTGCTTGGGCGGCGTCACCGGTTTGACCAGACCCACGGCCGGGTCGAACTTGCCCGGGCCGTGGTAGGCCACGGGATCGGCCTCGGCCAGCTTGTAGCCCTGGCCCTTCTTGGTGACCACGTGCAGGAACTGCGGGCCCTGCAGGTGCTTGATGTTCTCCAGCGTGGGAATCAGCGAATCGAGATCATGCCCGTCGATGGGGCCGATGTAGTTGAAGCCGAACTTCTCGAAGAGCGTCGCCGGCACGACCATGCCCTTGGCATGTTCCTCGAAACGCTTGGCCAGCTCGAACAGCGGGGGCGCGCCCTTGAGCACGGTTTTGCCCACCTGTTTGGCTGCCGAGTAGAAACGCCCGCTCATGAGCTGGGCCAGGTAGCGGTTGAGCGCGCCCACAGGCGGGCTGATGGACATGTCGTTGTCGTTGAGGATGACCAGCAGCTTGCAGTCTTCCACCCCACCGTGGTTCAGCGCCTCGAAGGCCATGCCGGCCGTCATCGCGCCATCGCCGATCACGGCGATGGCATGGCGGTCCTCGCCCTTCTGACGCGCGGCCAGCGCCATGCCGAGGGCGGCGGAGATGGACGTGCTGCTGTGCGCGGTGCCAAAGGCGTCGTACACGCTCTCGCTGCGCTGCGGAAAGCCGCTGATGCCGCCCAGCTGGCGCAGGGTGCCCATGCGATCGCGCCGGCCCGTGAGGATCTTGTGCGGATAGGTCTGGTGGCCCACATCCCAGACCAGCCGGTCCTGCGGGGTGTTGAAGACGTAGTGCAGCGCCACCGTGAGCTCCACGGTCCCCAGGTTGGAGCTCAGGTGCCCGCCGGTCTTCGAGACGCTCTCGAGCACATAGGCGCGCAGCTCATCGGCGAGGGCACCGAGCTGGGCGCGCGGCAGCTGGCGCAGATCGGTGGGGTCGTTGATGGTCTGCAGCAGGGGATAGGAAGCAGTTGTCATGCTTAACTCGGTCAGCTTGCGCGGTGGATTACCATGTCGGCCAGTGCGCGCAGGGCACGCGTGTCGGCCAGGCCGCTGGCATCGAGCGCGGCCAGGGCCTGGGCGTGCAACTCTTGCGCATAGACGCGCGAGCGCTCCAGACCGAGGATGGAGACATAGGTGGGCTTGTCCTGCTCGGCATCCTTGCCGGCGGTCTTGCCCAGGGTGGCGGAATCGGCGGTGACGTCGAGGATGTCGTCCACCACCTGGAAGGCCAGGCCCAGGGCCGCGCCGTAATCGGACAGCGCCGCACGTTCGCCGGCGCTCGTTTCGCCGCAGGCCGCGCCCATGAGTACGCTGCCCTGCAACAGCGCACCGGTCTTGCAGCGGTGCATCTGGCGCAACTGGTCTTCGTCGAGCTTGACGCCCACACTGGCCAGATCGATCGCCTGGCCGCCGGCCATGCCCGCGCTACCTGCGGCATGCGCCAGCAGGCGGCACAGGCCGGCCTGCATGCCCTCGGGCACGCCTTCGCCAGCGGGCACCAACAACTCGAAGGCCAGGGCCTGCAGCGCGTCGCCCGCGAGCAGGGCACCAGCCTCGCCGAACTTCACATGCACCGTGGGCTTGCCCCGACGCAGCACGTCGTTGTCCATGCAGGGCATGTCGTCATGCACCAGCGAGTAGGCGTGGATCAGCTCCACGGCGCAGGCCGCGCGCAGGGCGGCACGCGCATGCCCCCCAACGGCCTCGCTGGCGGCCAGCACCAGCAACGGGCGCAGGCGCTTGCCACCGTCCAGCACGGCATAACGCATGGCCTCCCCCAGGTCCGCCGGCGCGTCGATGCCGACCCAGGACTCGAGCGCACGCTCGACCTGCGCCAGGCGCTCGTCCATCCAGGCGCGCAGATCCAGATCCTGCAGTTTCACTCGGGCGTCCATGTCTTGAGCATGCCCTCGTCGAGCACCTTGATCTGCCCCTCGACGGCCTCGAGCCGTTCTCGGCAGTACTTGAGCAGTTCGGCGCCGCGCGCATAACCGGCCTGCAGCTGGTCCAGCGGCAGCTCACCCGCCTCGAGCCGCGCCACGAGCTGCTCGAGTTCCTGCACGGCCGCCTCGTAGCTGGCGGGCGTACCGGATGCGGCTGAGGAGGAAGAGGCCTTGGGCATGAAGGGATTCAGGTGATGAAACGGCTATTTTAGGCGCTGGGCTCGCGCCCACACGCAGATCAGCGCCACCGGCCCGCACAAAATCACCGCAGCAAGGTCTGAGGCGATTTCCCGCGGGGTACAATCCCAGGTCTTCTTGGCCCGCGGCATCGTCCCGGGCCTGTTCATGTCCATGCGCCTCTGGGCGTACCTCCCTGTGGGGAGCTTTAGGTCAGGTCACCCATGTCTGATTTAAGTCTTCAACTGCAGCAGGCGCACAGCCAGTTACCCGTCAGCAGCTATTTCGACGAGGCGCTGTTCCAGCGTGAGCTGGACCTCCTGTTCAAACGCGGCCCGCGCTACGTGGGCCACACGGCCAGCGTGCCCGAAATCGGCGACTACCACACCCTGCCCCAGGAGCAGGGTGGGCGGGCGCTCGTGCGCACGCCCGAGGGCGTGCAGCTGATCTCCAACGTCTGCCGCCATCGCCAGGCCCTGATGCTGCAGGGCCGCGGCTCGCTGAACCATACGCAGAAAGGCAGCGCCGGTGGCAACATCGTCTGCCCGCTGCACCGCTGGACCTACGCGTCCACGGGCGAGCTGATCGGCGCGCCGCATTTCGCGCAGGACCCCTGCCTGAACCTCAAGAACTACAGGCTGCGCGAGTGGAATGGCCTGCTCTTCGAAGACAACGGCCGCGACATCGAGGCCGACCTGGCCGGCATGGGCCCGCGCGCCCAGCTCGACTTCACCGGCTTCACACTGGACCGCGTGGAACTGCACGAGTGCAACTACAACTGGAAGACCTTCATCGAGGTCTACCTTGAGGACTACCACGTCGGCCCCTTCCACCCGGGCCTGGGCCACTTCGTGACCTGCGAGGACCTGAACTGGGAGTTCAAGGAACATTACTCGGTGCAGACGGTCGGCGTGTCGGAGGCCTTCGAGCGCCCGGGCTCGCCTGTCTATCAGCGCTGGCACGACGCCCTGCTCAAGTACCGCAACGGCAACAAGCCCGAGCGCGGCGCGATCTGGCTGACCTACTACCCGCACATCATGGTCGAGTGGTACCCGCATGTGCTCACCGTCTCGACGCTGCATCCGATCAGCGTGGACAAGACGCTGAACATGGTGGAGTTCTACTACCCCGAGGAGATCACCGCCTTCGAGCGCGAATTCGTCGAGGCCCAGCAGGCCGCCTACATGGAGACCTGCATCGAGGACGACGAGATCGCCGAGCGCATGGACGCGGGGCGCAAGATCCTGCTGGCACGCGGGGACAACGAGGTCGGGCCTTACCAGAGCCCCATGGAGGATGGCATGCAGCATTTCCATGAGTGGTATCGGAAGCAGATGTCGCTCTGATTTCTTCCTGCTTTCTGGTCTCTCTCGGTCCTCTCTGGCGAGGCTCTATCTACCCCCCACTCTCCCCCCCGCCCCTCTCTACCCCCTCCGGGGTAGAGAGGGGGGCCTTGATTTGGTCTTTGGTCTCCGGCTGCGCTTCTACGGCGCGTGAGGTCGCGGTCCATCTCGGCTCGCTCCGACCACGAGGAGACGGTCGTAGTCAACGGCTCGTTGCCCACGCGCCACGACTGGCGGCTGCGCCGGCCAGGAACGAGACAGCTTGTCCGCGCAGATCCCCTTCTCTCGCCCACGGCAGGCCGCACAGCGGCCGCCGTTGGGGGAGTGACGAAGCGGCACCGTTCACTATGACCGTCGGACGGAAATCTCCATACCCAAACCACGGAGGCGACGCTTCGTTCCGTAGAAGCGTCGCCGGAGACCACAAACAAAATCCAGGCTCCCTTCTCTACCCCGGCGGGGGTAGAGAAGGGCGGGGGGATGAGTGGGGGGAAGAGAAGAAGCTTCGTCAGAAAAAACCGATGACAACGAAACATCGCCCCAAAGAAGAAAGAAACTGAATGCAAGCCCTCTGGATGGTCCTCGGCGCCTTCTTCTTCGCCACCATGGGCGTGGCTGTGAAGTACGCCTCGGCGTCCTTCAACACCTTCGAACTCGTCTTCTACCGCGGCCTGATCAGCATCGCCTTCCTTGGCCTGGTGCTGCGCAGCCGTGGCGTGCAGCTGCGAACCTCCGTGCCCTTCATGCACGTCTGGCGCAGCATCGTGGGCGCGGCCTCGCTCACGGCCTGGTTCTATGCCATCGCCTGGCTGCCGCTGGCCACGGCGATGACGCTCAACTACATGAGCGGCATCTGGGTCTCGGCCTTCATCGTGGGCGGGGCCCTGCTCTACGGCAAGGCCGAACGCCACGGGCCGCTGCTGGGCACGGTGCTGCTGGGCTTTGCGGGCGTGGTGCTCACGCTGCGCCCCACCATCGACCAGAACCAGCTCTTCGCCGGCCTGATCGGCCTGCTATCCGGCATGAGCGCCTCGCTGGCCTATCTGCAGGTGACGGCGCTGGCCCGCGCAGGCGAGCCCGAGGGACGTACCGTGTTCTATTTCGCGGTCGGCACGGCCGTCACCGGCCTGCTGGGCATCCTCTGGACCGGCTTCACGCCCTGGGAGCAGATCCACTGGCAGGCGGCGGTCTGGCTGCTACCGATCGGCATCCTGGCCTCGCTGGGCCAGTGGTGCATGACGCGTGCCTACAGCCGCGGCCAGACCCTCGTGGTGGCCAGCCTGCAGTACTCGGGCATCGCCTTCGCGTCCTTCTACAGCCTGCTGCTCTTCGGTGACCAGATGCCCCTATCGGCCTGGCTGGGCATCGCCCTCATCGTCGCCAGCGGCGTGACCGCGACCTTCCTGCGCCAACGCGCGATTCCCAACACCCCTGCCGAGGAACATTGATATGGCCTACACCACCCTGATCAGCGCCGAGCAGCTCAAGCACCTGGTGCACGACCACCAGCCCCTGATGATCTTCGACTGCAGTTTCGAACTCATGAAGCCGGCCGAAGGCGACCAGCAGTACGAACGCGTGCACATCGCGGGCGCGGTGCGCGCCAACCTGGACAGGCACCTGAGCGCCAAGGACAAGACCCAGGCCGTCAACGGCGGACGCCATCCTTTGCCCCGACCCGAGGTCTTCGCGGCCTGGCTGGCCAGCGTGGGCTTCCAGCGCGACATGCAGGCGGTGGTCTACGACCGCCAGGGCGCCAACTACTGCGGGCGTCTGTGGTGGATGCTGAAGTGGATCGGCCATGAGAACGTGGCCGTGCTCGACGGCGGTCTGCAGGCCTGGGAGGCCGTCAACGGTCCCGTCGCCACCGGCCCGGACCAGCCGCGCGTGCCCTCGACCTTCAAGGCCGGCGCGTCGCTGGCACGGCTGGCCAGCACCGAGGAGGTGCTCACGCACCTGGAGCTGCCCGACCAGACCCTGATCGACGCCCGCGCCCCGGCGCGCTACCGTGGCGAGGTCGAGCCGCTGGACCCTGTGGCGGGCCACATTCCCGGCGCGCTCAACCGCCCCTTCGGCGAACACCTCGGCCCCGACGGCAAGTTCAAGGCCCCCGAACAGCTCAGGGCCGAGTTCGAGGCCCTGCTCGGCGCTCGCCGTGCCTCCACCGTGGTGCACCACTGCGGTAGCGGCGTGAGCGCCATCCCCAATCTGCTGGCCATGGAAATCGCGGGCCTGGGCCGCGGCGCGCTCTATGCGGGCAGCTGGAGCGAGTGGTGCGCCAGCCCCGATCGGCCCGTGGCCAGGGGCTGAGGCCCCTGGGCCGGCCGGAGCCGCGCGGCGGCCTGCGACCCCCGCAGCGCCCAAGCCTGGGCGCGGAAAGCCGCGCAGCCGCTCGGGGGTGTAAAGTGTCCGCATGCAATCCCGCATCTCGGTCATCACCCTGGGCGTCGAGAACCTGGAGCGCGCCCTGCGCTTCTACCGTGACGGCCTGGGCTTCGTCACCGAAGGCATTGTCGGTGCCGAGTTCGAGCACGGTGCCGTCGTCTTCATCGATCTGCAGCACGGCCTCAAGCTCGCGCTGTGGCCTCGCAGCAGCCTGGCGCGGGACAGCGGACTGCCGCTGACCCCGCCCTGCCCCACCGGACTTTCGCTGGGCCACAACGTGACCTCGCGCGCCGAGGTGGACGCGGTGATGAAGAAGGCGGCCCATGCGGGTGCGACCATCATCAAACCGGCGCAGGTGACTTTCTGGGGGGGGTACGCGGGTTACTTCCAGGACCCGGATGAGCACCTCTGGGAAGTGGTGTGGAACCCGGCCTGGGTGCCTGAGGCCGAGTAGGGCCTGTTCACACGCAGGGCTCCAGGGCAAGCCGGCCCTAGCGCCCCAGACGATCCGGGCCCGGGCTGTCGACCTGGCGTGACTCCACGTCGATCACATCGCCGGCCTGCGGGGCCGGCGCGCTGGCGCCACCGCGGTAGAAACGCTCCCACTGCGCCTTGCGCAGGACGGTGAACACCAAGGGCTGCACGGGTCGGCCCGTGAGCTTGGCCCAGAGCGCGCGCAGGCCCCACCAGGCCAGCAGCAGCAAGGCGGCAGCCAGCAGGCTGAGCAGGAAGACCAGCCCCATGAGCAGCAGCACGGTGCGCAGCAGAAAGCCGAAAATCGTCTTGAGCATCTTGTCCAGATTCATCGTGGGCACGTGGGTCCGAATGGGCCCCCTGCAAGAGGGCGAGGCATATCTTTACACGACCGAGCCGGCGAGCAGCAGCCCCAGCGCGCGGCCTTGCACCAGCTGCAGGCCCTGCTGCTTCGCATAGGCCTCGGCCGCCTCGGACACCGGTGCCAGGCAGAGGTAGACGCCTCGCGCCCCTTCGCGCTCGCAGGCGGCCTGCAGGGCCTTGAGCGTTTCGACACCGTGGTTCACGGCTTTCCAGCGCCGGCAGCTCAGCAGGCTGCGCTGGCCCGCGCGTTCAATGCGCAGATCCGCCCCCTCGCTCTCCAGCCGCGTGACGGCATAGCCCGCCGCCGTGTAGGCCTGCTCCAGCGCCGCGGCAAAGTCGCGCCAGTTCATGGCGCCGGCGCGCTCCAGCGCCGCTTCCACCTGCGCCGCGCCGGGCGCCTGCCATTGGCGCCAGGCCGCGACGGCTGCCACGACCACGAAAGGGAAGGTGCCCAGCATCACGACCACGGCATAGTCCTGCGGCAGCAGCGCGAAGGCCACGAGGGACATGAGCACCGAGATCAGCAGGCTGATCCACCAGGGCGAGCGCAGCAGCACTGCGAACAGCGAGCGCTCGTTCATCTTGAAACTGAAAGCCATGATGCGTGTGCGTCCGAAGCCTAGTGGGTGTGCGTGAGGTTGCCGATCAGCATCACCAGAACGATGCCCGACATCAGCCAGGCGATCTGCGTCAGCGTTTCACGCAGCGCCAGGCGTTTCTGCAACTGGGGGATCAGGTCGGCCAGGGCCACGTAGATGAAGCTGCTGGAGGCGATCACGAGGAAGAAGGTCAGGTAGTCGCGCAGCAGGTCGACCAGCCACCAGCCCACCACGCCGCCCAGGGCCGTGATCGCCCCGGCCAGCGTGACCTTGAGCAGCGCCGCCTTGCGCGTGCCGCTGGCCGCGCGCAGCACCGCCAGATCGCCCATGTGGTGCGGAACCTCGTGGGCCAGCACCGCGAGGGCGGCGATGAAGCCGAGCTGCAGGTCGGCCATGAAAGCCGAGGCGATCAGGATGCCATCGCCAAAACAGTGCACGCTGTCGCCCACCAGCACCGACCAGCCCCCGGAGACGGGCGGGTGATGGTGGCTGTGACCCGGGTGGTGGTCATGGTCATGCCCCGCGAGGGCGTGCCCGTCCACCTTGTGATGGTGCTCATGGCCGTGGTGCCAAAGCTCGGCCTTGTCGAGCAGAAAGAAGAAGACCACGCTGATCAGCAAGGTGAGGAAGAGTTCGTGCGCGCCGAACTCGCTTTCGAAGGCCTCGGGCAGCAGATGCAGGAAAGCCGTGCCCAGCAGCGCCCCGGCGGCCAGGCTGAGCATGTGCTGGGTGTAGCGCGCCAGGACGCCGAAGCTCAGGGCCGCGGCCAGCCAGACGCTGCCGATGCCGGCCGCCAGCGTGCCGAGGAGGATGGCAAGAAGAGTCATGGCTTTGATTCTCTCAGAGCTGTCAAGCTGCTGAAAAAGCCGGCAGGCATGAAAAAGGCCGCGCTCCGGCGGCCCGATACCTGTCACCGCGCTCAGACGCCGTGCTTTCTCAACCAGTCCAGACAACGCTTCCAGCCGTCCTCGGCCGCTTCCTTGCGGTAGCTCGGGCGGTAGTCGGCGTGGAAGGCGTGCGGCGCATCCTTGTAGATCACGAACTGCGAGGCCTTCGAGGCGGCATTGCCCGCGGCCAGGGCGGCCTTCATCTTCTCGACGCCGTCGAGCGGAATGCCGGTGTCGGCCTCACCGTAGAGCCCCAGCACCGGGCCGTGTAGCTGGCCGGCGATATCGATCGGGTTCTTCGGCGTGAGCTCGTTCTGCGCCCCGACGATGCGGCCGTACCAGGCCACGCCAGCCTTGATGGATTTGCTGTGCGCGGCGTAGAGCCAGGTCTGGCGACCGCCCCAGCAAAAGCCCGTGACGCCCACGCGCTGCAGGTCCCCGCCATTGGCGCCGGCCCAGGCGACGGTAGCGTCCAGGTCGCCCGCCACCTGGGCGTCGGGCACCTTGGAGATCACTTCGGCGATCAGCTTGGCCATCTCGCCGTAGCTCTGCGCATCGCCCTGGCGCACGAAGAGCTCGGGCGCGATGGCCAGGTAGCCCTCGCGGGCGAAGCGATGCGTGATGTCGGCGATGTGCTCGTGCACCCCGAAGATCTCGGACAGCACCAGCACCACGGGCAGGTTCGTCTTGCCTGCAGGCAGGGCACGGTAAGCCGGCATCTTGTAGCCCTGGACGTCGATCGTCACCTCACCCACGGTCAGGCCCGCGGTCGGCGTCTTGATCGCGGTCTGCGCCACGATGGGCAGGGCCGCGGCCGCAAAACCCACACCCAGCGCGCTCTTGAGCGCGATGCGGCGCGTGGCACCGGCCTCGGTACTCTGGCCCGGCAGCAGGGCCTTGAATTCTCTTTCCAGGTCACGGTGGATCATCAGAAACTCCTCGTCCTTGTGTGCACAGGCCCTAGTCTAGGGTGGCTCTGTCCCGATTGCACAGCGGCGGCACAATGCCCTCCGGCACGTGGCCCGATAATCCAGCATGTCTACCGCCACAGCCTTCAACACCCTGCCCCTGAGCCCCGCGATGCTGGAAAACCTCCAGCAGCTGGGCTACGGCGCGATGACGCCGATCCAGGCTGCCAGCCTGCCCATCGCACTGCTGGGCAAGGATCTGATC
Organism: Hylemonella sp.; assembly: GCA_046299695.1. Classification (GTDB taxonomy): domain Bacteria; phylum Pseudomonadota; class Gammaproteobacteria; order Burkholderiales; family Burkholderiaceae_C; genus Hylemonella. The sequence continues at coordinate 223,805 of JBKBHP010000004.1, read as the reverse complement.
GCCCAGGCCCAGACCGGCAGCGGCAAGACCGCCGCCTTCGCCCTGGTGCTGCTGAGCAACCTGAACCCGCGCCGCTTTGCCGTGCAGGCCCTGGTGCTCTGCCCGACGCGTGAACTGGCCGACCAGGTGACCGTGGAACTGCGGCGCCTGGCGCGTGCGCAGGACAACATCAAGATCGTCACCCTCTGCGGCGGCGTGCCGCTGCGCATGCAGAGCGCCAGCCTGGAGCACGGTGCCCACATCGTGGTGGGTACGCCGGGCCGCATCCTGGACCACCTGCAGCGCGGCACGCTGGACCTGTCCGCCCTCAACACCCTGGTGCTCGACGAAGCCGACCGCATGCTGGACATGGGCTTCGTTGACGACATCGCCGCCGTGGCCCGGCAGTGCCCCCAGGAACGACAGACCCTGCTGTTCTCGGCCACCTACCCCGAGGGCATCGCCAGGATCGCCCAACAATTCCTGCGCGACCCGCAGCAGGTGAAGGTGGAAACGAAACAGAGCGCGCCCAAGATCGAGCAGCGTTTCTACGAGGTCACCCGCGCCAACCGCCTGCAGGCCGTGGCCCAGCTGCTGCTGCACTTCCGCCCGGTCAGCACCCTGGCCTTCTGCAACACCAAGCAGCGCTGTAAGGAACTCGTGACCCTGCTGCAGGACCAGGGCATCAGCGCGCTGGCGCTCTACGGCGAGCTGGAGCAGCGCGAACGCGACCAGGTGCTGGCGCAGTTTGCCAACCGCAGCTGCTCCGTGCTGGTAGCCACCGACGTGGCCTCCCGCGGGCTGGACATCACCCAGCTCGAAGCCGTGATCAATGTGGACATCTCACCTGACCCCGAGGTGCATGTGCACCGCATCGGCCGCACGGGCCGCGCGGGTGCATCCGGCCTGGCGCTGAGCCTGGCCAGCGTGGACGAGATGGGGGCGGTCGGGCGCATCGAGCAGTACCAGACGCAGGCGTCGGTATGGCACACGCTGGACGAGCTCAAACCCGCGAGCCAGGAGCCCCTGCTGCCGCCCATGAGCACGTTGCAGATCCTCGGGGGGCGCAAGGAGAAGATCCGCCCCGGCGATGTGCTGGGCGCGCTGACCGGCGAGGCCGGCTACACGCGCGAGCAGATCGGCAAGATCCACGTCACCGAGTTCTGCACCTTCGTCGCCGTGGAGCGCCGCATCGCGGCCGAAGCCGTGGCGCGACTCAACGCGGGCAAGGTCAAGGGCAAAAGCGTGAAGGCCAGACTGGTAGGCGTGGATTGAACGCCCACCGCCTCAGCGGTAGAAGGCCTCGACCTTGCCCTTGAGCTTGATCATCAACGGATTACCCTTGCGGTCGACCGTCTTGCCCGCGGGCACCTTGACCCAGCCTTCGCTGATGCAGTACTCCTCCACGTCGTGGCGCTCCTTGCCGTTGAAACGGATGCCCACCGGATGCTCAAAGACGGCCGCCAGGTAGTGCGGGCTGGCGGGATCGATGGACAGGTGATCGGGGAGTTCGGGGCGTGGTGTCGCCTGGGGGGAGGTGCTGTCGTTCATGGGGCGCTATTGTCTCTCAAGCGCCCCAGCCCCTGCTTCAGGCCGGCTGGGGCACAGCGGCGCGGGCCGCCGCAGCGATGTCCAGCGAACGCAGGCGCAGCTCGGGATCAAACACGTCCGAGACCAGGATGAACTCGTCGGCCTGCGTCGCCTGGGCCAGCTGCTCGAAGCCCGCGCGCACGGTCTGCGGCCCGCCGATCACGGCCACCGCCAGGAAGTCGGCAATCGCTGCACGTTCCTGCACCTGCAGCCCCTCCATATAGTGTTCCACCGGGCGCGGCAGCAGGCCACGCTTGCCTGTGAGGATGCCCAGCACGCGCTGGTAGGTGCTGCTGGCCAGATACTCCGCCTCCTCGTCGCTGGGCGCGGCGATCAGGGGCACACCGATGGCGACGTAAGGCTGGGCCAGCGTCGCCGAGGGTTTGAAGCGCTTGCGGTACAGCTCGAGTGCCTGCAGCAGGTAACGTGGCGCAAAGTGCGAGGCAAAGGCATAGGGCAGACCCAGCTCGGCCGCGAGCTGGGCGGAGAACAGGCTGGAACCCAGCAACCAGATCGGGACGTTCGTGCCCGCACCCGGTGTGGCCACCAGGCGCTGCCCCGGCTGGGCCGGGCCCAGCAGACGCTGCAGCTCGTGCACGTCGCGCGGGAAATCTTCTTCGGTCTCCACGCGATCGCGGCGCAAGGCGCGCATGGTCAGCGGGTCGGTACCGGGCGCGCGCCCCAGGCCCAGGTCGATACGGCCCGGGTACAGCTCGGCCAGCGTGCCGAAGGCCTCGGCCACCACCAGCGGCGCATGGTTGGGCAGCATGACGCCGCCCGAGCCGACGCGGATGCGTGAGGTACCGCCGGCGATGTGGCCCACGAGCACGGCCGTGGCCGAACTCGCCACCCCCGACATATTGTGGTGCTCGGCCAGCCAGTAGCGCTTGAAGCCCAGGCCTTCCGCGTGCTGCGCCGTGCGCAGGGAAATGCGCAGCGCATCGGCCACCGTGCCGCCCTCGCGCACGGCCACGAGGTCCAGCATGGACAGGGCGATATCGTTCAGGGATCTCATGGCATGATTTTGGGCCAGCGGGGATGACCTTGTCCGCGCAAGTGCATCCCGGCCACGCCACCATCGGCGTCCGCCCACCTCTCCATCCCTTTGAGCCCCTGCCCATGAACACCTCGACCTCCCTGATCCTGCTCATCCCCTTCCTCGCCGGCGTCGGCATCCCGGTGCAGGCTGGCATCAACGGCCAGCTCGCGCTGCGCGTGGACAGTCCCATCATGGCGGCCCTGGTCTCCTTCGCGGCCGGCACGGTCGCACTGCTCGCGCTGGTGCTGCTGCTGCGCCTGTGGCCCTCGGCCGAGGCCTGGCGCGGGGTGCAGCCCTGGCACCTGATCGGCGGCCTGCTGGGCGCGGTCTTCATCGCCTCCACAGCCTTCAGCGCCAGCCGCATCGACGCCGTGCTCATGACGGCGCTGGTGCTGGCCGGCCAGCTCACCACCGCCATGCTGCTGGACCACTTTGGCGCGCTCGGCTTCGCACAGAAGTCCATCTCGCTGGGTCGCGTGGGCGGCCTGGGGCTGATCCTGGCCGGCATCTGGCTGATCCGGCGGGGCTGAGTCTCTCAAGCCTGGACCGGTCGCCGCTCGACCACGTCGACGCCGATGCCGTTCGGGTCTACGACCGCAAAGTGGCGGTCGCCCCAGGGCTCATCGCGCAGTTCCACCTCGATCGGTAGGCCGAGGCCGCGGATGCGCGCGTACTGCGCATCCACATCGTCCACATCGACGGTGATCCACAGCCCCTGGCCCTGGAAGGCCGGACGGTAAATCGGGGCCTGGAAGTCCAGCCCGGGCTTCATGAAGCCCAATTCGCTGTCGCCCAGGCCCAGCAGCACGAACCAGCCGCCTTCACCCTCGTACAGAACCTGGCAGCCGAACACACGCACGTAGAAATCGCGCGAGGCCTGAACCTTCTCCGTCACCACACCCGACCAGAATTTCATGGAAGCTCTCCTTCGTTCAAGAAGAGCCCATGGTAGGCAGCCCCGCCTCAGCGGTCTTGTAAAAAATAGACACCGCGGCGCGCATGGGCCGCAGGCGTGCAACCCGCGAAGCGCCGGAACTCGTGGCTCATGTGGCTCTGGTCGGCATAGCCCAGATCGGCCGCGATCTCGGCCGGCGACCAACGCCGCGAGAGCAGTGCACGGGCCTGCTGAAAACGCTGGATGCGCCCGAAGAGCTTGGGCGCCACCCCCACCACCTCGCGAAAGTCACGCTCGAACTGACGCAGGCTCTTGCCCTGCAAAGCTGCAGCGGTCGTGACCGGCAGCACACCGTGGGTGCGTTCGATGGCGCGAATGGCCGCATCGAGGGCCGTGGACACCGGCGCGCGCGCGCGCAGGTGATGCGCCAGCAGCGCATCCAGCGCTGAGAACACCGCATCGTCGTCGGCCAGCCGTTCCGGCACGTCCTGCAGATCCAGGGCCAGCAGGCCAGCCGCCGCCTCATGCGTGTCGGTCAGCTCCGCGGCAGAGGCACGCAGAAAATGCCGGCCCTGCCCCGGGCGAAAACGTATCCCGAGATAGTGATTGCCAGGGTGCAGCGCCTGCTGGTGAGGCGTGGTGGTCGTTCCGTAGACGAAGGCACGGCTGCCGCGCGCGTCGATCTCCAGCACCAGATCAACTGCGCCGTCGGGCAGAACGGTGTGGTGCTCGTCACCGTTGTGGCGGCTCAGCCAGTAATGGCTCACATAAGCCTGCAGTGAGGCCTGCGGCAACCTGGTCTGGAAGGAGGCCGCAGGCGTGTCCATGTGGCAGTTCCCGGGCCGGGGCTCAGCCCTGCGGCTTGTCCTTGTAGCGCTGGTGGAGGATGCGCACACGCTGCACATAGACCTGGGTCTCGGCATAGGGCGGCACGCCCGCGTACTTCTGCACCGCGTGGGGGCCGGCGTTGTAGGCCGCGGTGGCCAGGGTGATGTCGCTCTTGAAGCGCACCAGCATCTGGGCCAGGTAGCGCGCACCACCGTGGATGTTCTCGCGTGGATGGCGCGGGTTGGCCACGCCGAGCTCGCGCGCCGTGGCCGGCATGAGCTGCATGAGCCCGATCGCGCCCTTCGGCGAACGGGCATGCACGTTGAAGCCCGATTCGGCATGGATCACGGCCCGCACCAGCGCCGGGTCCACGTTGTACAGGCGTGCAGCCTGTTCGATCTCGCTCGCATAGGCCTCATGGAACAGGCGCGTGACGTTCCAGTTGACCGTGGACTTGGGGTTGCAGGCGTAGCAGCCGTAGTTCAGCACCACATAGCGCTCGTGCGCTGGCGGCCGGTCGGAGAAAGACGTGGTGCCGGCGTTGGAGAGATAACGGTAGACCTTGGGGCTGGGCTGGGGCAGGTCCTGGGGCGGCGTGCCGGGCGTGGCCTCCTGCGCCTGGGCAGGGGCCAGCAGCAGGCCCAGACCGGCCAGGGTCGCGCCAGCGAGACGCGCCAAGGGCTGAAAAAGAGAGGAACGGGCCGCCATGAAGCTCGGGGAAAACAGCTGTTGCACCGGATTTTCCCGCCAAATCGCCGTCCTGACCAGCCGTACAGCGGCCGGAAACCGCCTCTTATCCGGGCTTGCGGACCCCTCTGGGGGCTGAGGCCTGGCCCGACCTGCGCTGCGAAGCGCTCGCGTCGTGGGATCATCGGCATTCCTGGCCCTGCTTCCTCCCGATCGTCATGACCGACCGCCTGCTCCAACTCGCCAACACCCCCTGGTCCGCGCCGCTGGTGCGCCTGCTTGGCCTGCCCCAGCCCAGGCCGCTGCCGCGCAAGACTGCGGCCTACACGCGGCAGGAGCTGGCCGGCCGCCGCGTGCTGCTGAGCGCCCTGGATAACACGGCCTCGTCCGATCTGCGCGCATGGCTGCAGAGCCGGGGCGCTGAACTCAACGGGGCCGATGGGCTGGACCTCGTCCTGCTCGATCTGCGCGGCCTGGACCACCCGGCCCAGCTGGGTCAGCTGCGCGCCCGGCTGCAGGCGGCCGTGCCACGCCTGAGCCCGGGCGCCCGCGTGCTGGTACTTGCGCCGGCGCAAGCCAGCCACGCCCAGGCCGCAGCCACCATCGCGGCCGTGGAGGGGGTAGTACGTTCGCTCGCCAAGGAGATCGGGCGCCGTGGTGCTACGGCCAATCTGCTGCAGGTACCGGCGGAGCTGGACGCCTCAGCCCTTGCGCCACTGGTGGATTTCCTCGGGACCGCGCGTTCGGCCTATGTCTCGGGCCAGGTGCTGCGCCTGCAGGCTGCTCCCCCTGCCGCGCTGACCTTCCCCACCCTGCAGGGCCGCACGGCCCTGGTCACGGGCGCTGCCGGCGGCATCGGCGCCGCCACGGCGCGACGCCTGGCGGCCGATGGCGCCCACGTGATCTGCGTCGACGTGCAGGCGGCCGACGTGCCCCTGCAGCGTGTGGCCAACGAGATCAACGGCCAGGCGCTGGCGCTGGACATCGCGGCCCCTGACGCCCCCGCGCGCCTGGTGGCCGCGGCACAGGCCCGGGGCGGCCTGGACGTGCTGGTGCACAACGCTGGCATCACGCGCGACCGCACCCTGGGCCGCATGTCGGCGTCGGAGTGGGACAGCGTGCTGGCCGTCAACCTGCAATCCATCCTCGCCATCGACGCGGCGCTCGATGCCGCCACCGCCCTGCGCCCCGGCGTGCGCGAGATCTGCCTGGCCTCGATCAGCGGCATCGCGGGCAATGCGGGCCAGACCAACTATGCCGCGAGCAAGGCCGGCCTGATCGGCTATGTGCGTGCGCGCTCGGGTGAACTGCAGGGCTCGGGCGGCACCATCAACGCCGTGGCCCCGGGTTTCATCGAAACTGCGATGACGAAAAAGATGCCGCTGATGGTGCGCGAAGCCGGCCGACGCCTCAACGCGCTGAAGCAGGGCGGCCACCCCGAGGACGTGGCCGAGGCCATCGCCTTCCTCGCACGGCCGGATGCCGCAGCGGTCAACGGACAGGTGCTGCGGGTGTGTGGGCAGTCGCTGCTGGGGGCTTAAGGACCGATACCCGCGCCACAAGATGCGCGGGCACCCATGGAACCGGCTTCGCCGGGCCATCGGGTGCGCCCCCCTTGAGGGGGGAGACGCGCAGCGGCTCAGGGGGTGCTTCCATCAATGCGCCTTATCCCAGTTCGGCCCCACCCCCACCTCGGCCAGCAGCGGCACCTTGAGTTTTGCCACAGCGGCCATGATCTTCGGGATCTCACGGCGCAGCCAGTCCACCTCGCCTTCTGGCACCTCGAAGACCAGTTCGTCGTGGACCTGCATGATCATCTTGGTCTTGCGGCCTTCGGTGTCGAGCACGCGCTGCACCTCGTTCATGCTCATCTTGATCAGGTCGGCCGCCGTGCCCTGCATGGGCGCGTTGATGGCGGCGCGCTCGGCGCCGCTGCGGCGCGGGCCGTTGGGTGAGTTGATCTCGGGCAGGTACAGGCGCCGGCCGAAGACCGTCTCCACATAACCCTTGGCCTTGGCCTGCTGGCGGGTGTCGTCCATGTACTGCTTCACGCCTGAGAAGCGCTGGAAATAGCGTTCGATGTAGTTCTTGGCGGCGGTGTTGTCGATGCCCAGGCTCTTGGCCAGGCCGAAGGCGCTCATGCCGTAGATCAGGCCGAAGTTGATGACCTTGGCGTAGCGGCGCTGTTCGCTGCTGACCTGGCTGGTGGGCACGCCGAAGACCTCGGCCGCGGTGGCGCGGTGCACGTCCATGCCATCGTGGAAGGCCAGCAACAGGGCGGCATCGCCGCTGATGTGGGCCATGATGCGCAGCTCGATCTGCGAGTAGTCGGCACTGGCGATCACATGGCCCGACGGGGCGATGAAGGCCTCGCGCACGCGGCGGCCCTCAGCGGTGCGGATGGGGATGTTCTGCAGGTTGGGGTCGTTGCTCGACAGGCGGCCCGTCACGGCCACGGCCTGCGCGTAGTGCGTGTGCACGCGACCCGTGCGGGGGTGGGCCAGTTGCGCGAGCTTGTCGGTGTAGGTGCCCTTGAGCTTGGCCAGGCCGCGGTGCTCCAGGATCTTGGCCGGCAGGGGGAAGTCCTCGGCCAGCTTCTCCAGCACCTCCTCGTCCGTGCTGGGCGCGCCGGTGGCCGTCTTCTTCACCACGGGCAGGCCCAGCTTGCCGAAGAAGATCTCGCCGATCTGCTTGGGTGAACCGAGGTTGAAGGGCTGACCCGCCAACTCGTAGGCCTCGGTCTCGAGCTGCAGCATGCGCTGGCCCAGTTCATGGCTCTGGGCACTGAGCGTGGGCGCGTCGATCAGCACGCCGTTGCGTTCGATGCGGTAGAGCGACTCGGAGCTCGCAATCTCGAGCTCATAGATGAACTTCAGCTTCTCGTCGGCCTGCAGGCGCGGCCACAGCGTGCGGTGCACGTCCAGGGTCTGGTCCGAGTCTTCGCAGGAGTACTCGGCCGCACGCGCGATGTCCACCTGACTGAAGGGAATCTGCTTGGCGCCTTTGCCACAGAGGTCTTCGTAGTTGATGCCGCTGCGGCCCAGGTGCCGTTCGGCCAGACTCGCCAGGCCGTGCGGTTTGTGCACTTCCAGCACATAGCTCTGCAGCATGGTGTCGTGCACATAGCCCTGGACCTCGATGCCGTGGTTGGCAAAGACGTGGCGGTCGTACTTGACGTGCTGCCCCAGCTTGTGCGCGGCCGGGTTCTCCAACCAGGGCTTCATCCTGGCCAGCACTTCGTCGCGCGGCAGCTGCGCAGGCGCGCCGGGGTAGTCGTGCGTGAGCGGGATGTAGGCGGCCTCACCCGGCGTCACGCTGAAGGAGATGCCCACGATCTCGGCCACCATCTCGTCGAGCGAGGTGGTCTCGGTGTCGATGGCCACGAGCTCGGCCGCCTGCAGCTTCGTCATCCACGCGTCGAAGGCAGCCCAGTCGAAGATGGTGTCGTACTTCACCGTGCTGATCGGTGATGCCACGGGCGCGGGCTCATCGAACAGCCCCGGATCACCGGCCGGCCTGGGCGCGGGCGCGGCCTCGCCACCGAGCGCACGCGCCAGCCCCTTGAAGCCGTACTGCTCATAGAACGCCTTGAGCGCCTCATTGTCAGGCTGGCCCACCGCCACGGCGTCGAGCGCCGGCAAGTCGGGCACCCAGCCATTGAGGTCGCAGTCGGTCTTGATGGTCAGCAACTGGCGCCCCGTGGGCAGCCAGTCCAGCGCCTTGCGCAGGTTCTCGCCCGCCACGCCCTTGATGGCTTCGGCGTTGGCCACGATGTTGTCCAGCGAGCCGTATTCCTGCAGCCACTTGGCCGCGGTCTTGGGGCCCACCTTCTCCACGCCGGGCACGTTGTCCACGGCGTCACCCACCAGCGTCTGGTAATCGATCATCCGCGCCGGCGGCACGCCGAACTCGGCCTCCACCCCGGCCACATCACGGCGCTTGCCGTTCATGGTGTCCACGATGGTGATGTGTGCATTCACCAGTTGCGCGAGATCCTTGTCGCCGCTGCTGATGATGACCTCGACGCCCTGCGCCGCGGCGGCGTGCGCCAGCGTGCCGATCACGTCGTCGGCTTCCACGCCCGGCACGTCCAGCACCTTCCAGCCCATGAGCCGCACCACCTCATGGATGGGCTCGATCTGCGCGCGCAGGTCGTCGGGCATGGGTGCACGCTGGGCCTTGTACTCGGGGTAAAGGGCGTCGCGGAAGGTTGGGCCCTTGGCGTCGAAGACGCAGGCCGCGTAGTCGGCATGCACCTCCTTGCGCAGGCTCTGCAGCATGTTGATCATGCCGCGGATCGCCCCCGTGGGCGGGCTGGCCGGATCACCCGGGACGGCCCGCAGGTCCGGCATCGCGTGGAAGGCGCGGTAGAGGTAGCTGGAACCATCGACCAGCAGCAGGGTTTTTTTGTCGCTCATGGGCTGTATCCGTGGGTCAGACGCCGATTGTGCCTGCGCAGGCTCCCCATTCGGGCCCGGCCTACAATCGCAGCATGCCTTCCGCACCCGCTCCCGCCCGCCTGCTGGCCCTGCTCCTCGCCCTGGCCCCCGGCCTCGTCTCGGCCCAGCAGAACGCGCCCGAGGCGCAGCAGCCGGCTAGCAAGACCCCTGAGCAGACCATCGAGCGTATCCGGCACGAGGACAAGGGCGCGCGCATTGACGAGCTGCGCGTGGGCGGCGAGACCAAGGCCATCACCGTGAGCCCCAAGGGCAACGCACCGGCCTACGAGGTGGCACCCGAAAGCAACAACCGCAACCCGGCGGGCAGCGACGGTCAGGGCGAGGGCAAGGCCCGCTGGAACATCCTCAAATACTGAACCGACCCCGAACAAGAAATGGCCGTCTTCACCGAAGTCTCCCACGATGAGGCCAGCGCGCTTCTGCACTCCCTGAACCTTGGCACGCTGCAGGAACTGCGTGGCATCCAGGGCGGCATCGAGAACACCAATTACTTCGCCACCACGGACCAGGACGGTGAAAAGGCCGAGTACGTGCTCACGCTGTTCGAGCGCCTGTCCTTCGAACAGCTGCCCTTCTACCTGCACCTCATGAAGCACCTCGCGGCCCGTGGCATCCCCGTGCCCGATCCGGCCGCCAACCGCGATGGCGACATCCTGCACACCGTCTGCGGCAAGCCCGCGGCCGTGGTCAACCGCCTGCGGGGAAAAAGCGAGCTCTCGCCCCAGGCGGCCCACTGCGCGGCCGTGGGCGCGATGCTGGCCCGGATGCACCTGGCCGGGCGCGACTACGAGCGCCGCCAGCCCAATCTGCGCGGCCTGCCCTGGTGGAACAAGACCGTGCCCCTGGTGCTGCCGCACCTGGACGCGGCCCAGGCCACGCTGCTGCGCGGCGAGCTGGCCTACCAGAACCATATCGCCGAGTCGGCGGCCTACGTGGCCCTGCCACGTGGCGCCATCCACGCCGACCTGTTCCGCGACAACGTGATGTTCGAAGGCGAGACGCTGACGGGCTTCTTCGACTTCTACTTCGCCGGCATCGACACCTTCCTCTTCGACATCGCCGTCTGCCTCAACGACTGGTGCATTGATCTGCCCACCGGCGAAGCCGATCTGGCGCGCAGCACCGCCTTCGTACAGGCCTACAGTGCCGTGCGCCCGCTCACGGCCGCCGAGCGCCAGCTGCTGCCCGCCCTGTTGCGCGCCGGTGCCCTGCGCTTCTGGATCTCGCGCCTGTGGGATTTCCACCTGCCGCGCGAAGCCAGCCTGCTGCAGCCGCACGACCCGACGCACTTCGAGCGCGTGCTGCGACAGCGCGTGCAACAGCCGCTGCACGCGGCTGATCTGCTGGAGCTCGCCCCGGTATGAGACTCAACATCGTCCCCGCCAGCACCGGCTTCGCCTGGTTCCGCGCCGGGCTGCGCACCTTCTGGCAGCAGCCGCTGGCGCTCGCGGGCCTGTTCTTCATGTTCATCGCACTGATCTCGGTGGTCAGCCTGCTGCCCGTGCTGGGCAGCGTGGTGTCGCTGGCCCTGCTGCCGGCCGCCACGCTGGGCCTGATGGCCGCCACACGCGAAGCCGCGCAGGGGCGTTTCCCCATGCCCTCCATTCTGGTCAGCGCCTTTCGCGCCGGCCAGCAGCGCGCCCGCGCCATGGCCGTGCTGGGTGCGGCCTACGCCGCGTGCTTCCTGCTGGTCATGGGCGCCTCGGCCCTGATGGATGGCGGCCAGTTTGCACGCATCTACCTGGTCGGCGGCCAGCTCACGCCCGAGCTCGTGCAGTCCGACGACTTCCAAAGCGCCATGTGGCTGGCCATGGCCCTGTACCTGCCCCTGGCCATGCTGTTCTGGCATGCGCCCGCGCTGGTGCACTGGCATGGCGTCACGCCGCTCCAGGGACTCTTCTTCAGCGTCGTGGCCTGCATGCGCAATTTCGGGGCCCTGGCGGTCTACGTGCTGTCCTGGGTCGGGCTGTTCTTCGGCGTGGGCCTCCTGGTCATGGTCCTCACGATCAGCCTGGGCGCGCCCGGGCTGATGAACACGCTTATGTTCCCGGCCGCCATGCTGCTGGCCGCGATGTTCTTCAGCTCCATCTGGTTCACCTTCCGCGACAGCTTCGTGGACGATGCCCCCGCCGCAGAGCCCGTGCCCGAGCCGGCGCAGGATTGATCTGCATCAAGGAAGGATGCGATCCTTCCCGCGTGCCCCCGGCGCAACGCTGCCCCTGCGCTAGGATGATTTCCGCCGGCCCCGCGCCCTGATGTCGCGGACCCGCCGGCGCGGGAGAGCACGCATGACATTCCAGTGGAAACAGGCCTGGGCCGCGGTCACCGCAATAGCGGTCGCGGCCGCCGTCCTCATGACCTGGGCCCCGTGGGCCGAGGAGGCCGTGGGTGAGGGCTTTGTCAGCGGCAACGGCCGCATCGAAGCCACCGAAATCGCCATCGCCACCAAGACCGGCGGCCGTGTGGCCGAGATCCGCGTCAACGAAGGCGACTTCGTGCAGGCCGGCCAGGTACTGGTGCGCATGGAGCTCGACAGCCTGCGGGCCCAGCGTGCCGAGGCCGTGGCCCGGCTGCAGCAGGCGCAGGAAGCCGTGGCCCAGGCCCGTGCCGCCGTGGCCCAGCGCGAGAGCGACCGCCAGTCGGCCCTGGCCGTGGTGACCCAGCGCGAAAGCGAGCTGGACGCTGCGCAGCGCCGCCTGCCACGCTCGGAAAAACTGGCCCAGGATGGCTTCTACTCTGGCCAGGTGCTCGACGACGATCGCGCCCGTGTGCGCACGCTGGAGGCCGCGCTCAAGGCCGCACGCTCGCAAGCCGAAGCCGCCAAGACCGCGATCGCCGCCGCGCAGACCCAGGTCAGCGGCGCACTCGCCAATGTGCGTGCGCTGGAGGCCACGCTGCAGCGCCTGGACGTGGAACTGGCCGAGGGCGAGCTCAAGGCCCCGCGCGACGGCCGCGTGCAGTTCCGCGTGGCCCAGCTGGGCGAGGTGATCGGGGCCGGCGCGCGTGTGCTCAATCTGCTCGATCTCTCCGACGTCTACATGACCTTCTTCCTGCCCGAGACGGTGGCCGGTCGCGTCGCCATCGGCAGCGAGGTCCGCATCGTGCTCGACGCCGCGCCCGATCGTGTGGTGCCCGCGAAGATCAGCTTCGTGGCCAGCAGCGCGCAGTTCACGCCCAAGACCGTGGAAACCGAGAGCGAGCGCCAGAAGCTCATGTTCCGCGTGCGCGCGCAGATCCCGCGCGAGCTGCTGCTCAAGTACCAGGCCCAGGTCAAGACCGGTCTGCCCGGCGTGGCCTGGGTGCGGCTCGATCCGCAGGCGCCTTGGCCCACCCAGCTCGACCGCCAGCTGGTGCAGTGAGCCACACCATGACCACCCCGGACAGCCCCCCGGTGGTCCGCCTGCAGGACGTGGTCCTGCGCTACTGCAAGGCCACGGCGCTGGACGGCGTCACGCTCGACATCCCCGCCGGTCGCATGGTCGGGCTCATCGGGCCCGACGGCGTGGGCAAGTCCAGCCTGCTGGCGCTGATGGCTGGCGCCCGTCGCATCCAGCAAGGCCGTGTGGAAACGCTGGGCGGCGACATGGCCCGGGCGCGCCACCGCCGCCGCATCTGTCCGCGCATTGCCTACATGCCCCAAGGCCTGGGCCGCAACCTCTATGCCACGCTCTCGGTCGAGGAGAACCTGCAGTTCTTCGCCCGCCTGTTCGGCCACACCGCACAGGAGCGCCGCCGCCGCATCGACGCGCTCACGCGCAGCACCGGGCTCTACCCCTTCCTGGACCGACCCGCGGGCAAGCTCTCGGGCGGCATGAAGCAGAAGCTGGGTCTGTGCTGCGCTCTGATCCACGACCCGGACCTGCTCATCCTCGACGAGCCCACCACCGGCGTGGACCCGCTGGCACGCGCGCAGTTCTGGGCGCTCATCGCGCAGATCCGCGCCCAGCGCCCGGACATGAGCGTGATCGTGGCCACCGCCTATATGGAGGAGGCGCAGGACTTCGACTGGCTGGTGGCGCTCAACGCCGGCCGGGTGCTGGCCACGGGCACGCCGGCCGAGTTGCTGGCGCAGACCGGGCGCGACTCGCTGGAAGCCGCCTTCATCGCCCTGCTGCCTGAGGAGGTGCGCAGACTGCACCGCCCGGTGCAGATCCAGCCGCTGGCCGATGGTGCAGGCGCCGAGACCGCCATCGAGGCGCGCGAGCTCACCATGCGCTTCGGCGACTTCACGGCCGTGGACCGCGTGAGTTTTCGCATCCGCCGCGGCGAGATCTTCGGTTTCCTCGGCTCCAACGGCTGCGGCAAGTCCACCACCATGAAGATGCTCACGGGCCTGCTGCCGGCCAGCGCCGGCCAGGCCTGGCTCTTCGGCCAGGCCGTGGACCCGCACGATCTGGCCACGCGCCGGCGCGTGGGCTATATGTCGCAGTCCTTCTCGCTCTACGGCGAACTCACGGTGCGGCAGAACCTGGTGCTGCACGCGCGCCTCTTCGAGGTGCCCGGGGCCGAGATCCCCGCGCGCGTGGACGAGATGGTGGAGCGCTTCGGTCTGCGCAGCGCGCTGGACATGCTGCCCGAGCACCTGCCCCTGGGCCTGCGCCAGCGCCTTTCGCTGGCCGTGGCCATGGTGCACCGGCCCGAGCTGCTGATCCTGGACGAACCCACCTCGGGCGTGGATCCGATCGCGCGCGACAACTTCTGGCAGCTGATGATCGAGCTGGCGCGCCGCGACGGTGTGACGCTCTTCATCTCCACCCACTTTATGAACGAGGCCGAGCGCTGCGACCGCATCTCGCTCATGCACGCGGGCCGCGTCCTGGCCAGTGACACGCCCGCGCGCCTCGTGGCGCAGCGCGGCACACGCGACCTGCACGAAGCCTTCATCGACTATCTGCGCGAGGCCACGCAGGAAGAGGCCGCCATGAGCGCCCCGCCGGTCGAGCCCGCCGCGCCCGCGCCGCAGCCCCAAGGCTGGCGCGAGCGCCTGCGCCGCAGCCTCACGCGCCTGCACAGCTACTCGTGGCGCGAGGCGCTGGAACTGCGGCGCGACCCGGTGCGCGGCGCCATGGCCCTGCTGGGCTCGCTGCTGCTCATGGCCGTGATCGGCTACGGCATCAGCATGGACGTCAACGACCTGCGCTACGCCGTACTGGACCGCGACCAGACCCAGCTCAGCCGCGCCTATGCCGACAACCTGGCCGGCTCACCCTATTTCATCGAGCGCCCACCGCTGGCCGACGACGACGCCATGGACCGGCGTCTGCGCAGCGGCGACATCAGCCTGGCGCTGGAGATCCCGCCCGGCTTTGCGCGCGACCTCGAGCGCGGCCAGAGCGTGCAGATCGGCGCCTGGATCGACGGCGCCATGCCCCAGCGCGCCGAGACCGTGCTGGGCTATGTGCAGGGCCTGCACCAACAGTGGCTGGTCGACCAGATCCAGGCGCGCACCGGCCTGGCGCCCACGAGTCTTGTGGATGTGGAGGCACGCTACCGCTACAACCCGGACGTCAAGAGCCTGCCCGCCATGGTGCCGGCCGTCATCCCCCTGTTGCTGCTCATGCTGCCAGCCATGCTGACCGCGCTGGCCGTGGTGCGCGAGAAGGAGCTGGGCTCCATCGTCAACCTCTACGTCACGCCGGTCACGCGCACCGAGTTCCTGCTGGGCAAGCAGCTGCCCTATCTGGCCCTGGCCATGCTCAACTACGCGCTCATGTGCCTGGCGGCCGTCACCCTCTTCGGCGTACCCATGACGGGCAGCTTCACCGCGCTGACCCTGGCCACCCTGCTCTACTGCCTGTGCTCCACCGGTATGGGCCTGCTGGCGTCCACGGTGACACGCAGCCAGATCGCCGCCATCTTCTTCACCATGCTGGGCACCATGCTGCCGGCCGTGCAGTACGCCGGGCTGATCAACCCCGTGAGCGCGCTCGAAGGCGCGGGGCGCTGGATCGGCGAGACCTACCCCGCCAGCCACATGCTCATCATCAGCCGCGGTGTCTTCAACAAGGCCCTGGGCTTTGACGAGCTGCAGGCCCATTTCTGGCCGCTGCTGCTGGCCGTGCCCGTGATCCTGGGCCTGTCCATCGCGCTGCTGAGAAAGCAGGAAAAATGAAAGCGGTCCTGCGCCACCTCGCCCACGTCTACCGCCTCGGGGTCAAGGAGCTCTGGAGCCTGTGGCGCGACCCCATGATGCTCTTCCTCATCATGCACGCCTTCACCTTTGCGATCTACACCGCGGGCACGGTCGCACCCGAAACCCTGCACCGCACGGCCATCGCCATCGTGGACGAGGACGACTCCGCGCTCTCCCAGCGCATCCGCTCGGCCTTCTACCCGCCGCAGTTCACGCCGCCCCAGCGCATCCGCCTGGACCAGGTGGACCCGGGCCTGGACGACGGCCGCTACACCTTCGTGCTCGTGATCCCGCCCAATTTCCAGCGCGACGTACTGGCGGGCAAGACCCCGGCCGTGCAGCTCAACATCGACGCCACGCGCATGGGCCAGGCCTTCAGCGGCAACGGCGCCATCCAGCAGATCGTGCTGGGTGAGGTCGCCGAGTTCGTGCAGCGCTACCGCGGCGCCACGCCCTCCCCGGTGGAGCTGGTGCCGCGCATGCGCTTCAACCCCTCGCTGGACCCGAGCTGGTTCGGCTCGCTGATGGAGGTGGTCAACAACATCACCATGCTGTCCATCATCCTCACCGGTGCAGCCCTGATCCGGGAGCGCGAGCACGGCACGGTGGAGCACCTGCTGGTCATGCCCGTGACGCCGGCCGAGATCATGCTGGCCAAGGTCTGGTCCATGGCCCTGGTCGTGCTGCTGGCCTGCAGCCTCTCGCTGGGCCTGGTCGTGCACAGCTGGCTGGGCGTGCCCGTCGGCGGCTCGTTGCCACTCTTCCTGGCCGGCACGGCCCTGCACCTCTTTGCCACCACCTCCATGGGCATCTTTCTGGCTACCATCGCGCGCAGCATGCCGCAGTTCGCCCTGCTGATGATGCTGACCATGATGCCGCTGGAAATGCTCTCGGGTGGCATGACGCCGCGCGAAAGCATGCCCGACTGGGTGCGCTGGCTCATGTCCCTCTCGCCCACCACGCATTTCACCGAACTCAGTCAGGCCATCCTGTTTCGTGGTGCCGGCCTGGACGTGGTCTGGGATTCGCTGGCCGCCCTGCTGCTGATCGGCAGCGTGCTGTTCGGCCTGTCGCTCGCGCGCTTTCGCAAGACCATCGCGCAGATGGCCTGAGCGGTCGGGTCTAGCCGCGTGCCAGAATGACGCGCCGGCTTGAGTTTCAAGCCTCAAAAGTTCAAAGACACACGACAAGGAAGCCGAGATGGGCGCGCAATGGAAAGCAAAGGGCAAGGCGCAGGTCGCCGACGCCAAGGGCAAGCTGTTTGGCAAGCTGGCCAAGGAAATCATGGTGGCCGCGCGCGCTGGTGCCGACCCGGCCCTGAACTCCCGCCTGCGACTGGCCGTGGAACAGGCCCGCAAGGCCTCCATGCCCAAGGACACGCTGGAACGCGCCATCAAGAAGGGCGCCGGCCTCTCCGGTGAACCGGTGAACTTCGAGCACGTGATGTACGAGGGCTTTGCCCCGCACCGCGTGCCCGTGATGGTGGAATGCCTGACCGATAACGTGAACCGCACCGCGCCCGAGATGCGCGTGCTCTTCCGCAAGGGCCAGCTCGGCACCTCCGGCTCCGTCGCCTGGGACTTCGACCACCTGGGCCTGATCGAGGCCGAAGCCGCCAAACCCGACGCCGACGTGGAAGTGGCGGCCATCGAGGCTGGCGCGCAGGACTTCGAAGCCGCCGGTGAAGACGGCGTGGCCGTCTTCCTGACCGACCCCGCCGACCTCGACCTCGTGAGCCGCGCCCTGCCGGCCCAGGGCTTCACCGTGCTCTCCGCCAAGCTGGGCTACAAGCCCAAGAACCCGGTGGACCCGGCCAGCCTGAGTGCGGAACAGCTGGAGGAAGTGGAAGCTTTTCTGGCGGCCATCGATGCGCACGATGATGTGCAGCATATGTACGTTGGGCTCGGCGACTAAGTCCTCTTCCCAAGAAACATAGTCACACGGAGACTACTGTAAGCCAATACCGATTGAACGATCCTTCGAGGGAGATTCCGATGTCAAATAGTAAGAAATCTGTCTTGAATCGATTCAGACAAATGCTTGCTTCACCAGCCAAAGACCGCCCCGTTCTTGATGCGGCCATGAGCACATCTGAAACTGTGATCGACGTCCTGATGAAGGATGAGGTAGTTGCGGCAATTCCTGTATTCGGAATTGCTTTGAAAACAGTAAAAGCCCTCGACTCAATTCGAGATCAAATGTTTGCGGCAAAGCTCCATCAATTCATTGTGCAAGCTGAGATCATGTCCAAAGAGGATCGACTAGCAACTGCTCAAAAACTGATGGCTGACGAAGAGGGTAGGAAAACGGCTGAAACTCTCCTCATGGTTCTGGACCGCATTACCGACTTAGATAAACCAGCATTACTTGGGGTGCTGTTCATACACTTCGGAGCAGGCCGGCTAACCACATCGGAATTCAGAAGACTCGCAACGGCAATTGACGCAGCATTTAGTGATGACTTGGCTACGTTTCTCAATGAACCAGCTATCACGTTAGATAGTGATCGCATGGCCTCACACCGGGAATCTCTTCTTTCGGCCGGCTTGACTCGTGCACTGCCGGTAAATGACCTCTACAATCTCGGCCTCGTCAACTATCGGGTAACACCATCGGGGAAACTGCTTCACACACTGGTGAATACCAAAGTTATTGCAGACCCAGAACCCATGTCCTAAGGCGTACTCTCCGGTGAAATCCTCAAGTCACCGGTGTCAGCTTCGCCACCGACAAGGTCAGCCACTTGGCGCCATGCCGCGGAAAGTTGATCTGCGCGCGCGCATCGTCGCCCGAACCTTCGAGTGTGAGCGCCTAACCTACGCCAAACTTGCGGCCGAAGACCTGCATGAGCCTGCCGGGCTTAACAACCTCGACAGCACATCCCACCCGCTCAGGTCACCGGGCCATCCTGCAGCATGCGCACCAGACGCAGCAGCCTGGGACGGGCCTCCTGCAGGAGGAAGTTGGGCGAGAGCTTGACCGCCGGCCCGCCGCAGCTGATCACCATGAGCGGGCCGTTACCCCCCGGCCGGAAGGCCGCCGCAATCGCATGGACGTCCTTCTGCCAGTCACCGAAGGAAAGGCAGCAACCATGGGCCTGCTGGTCGGCGAGCGCCTGTTTGATGCCCGCCCTGATCCGAGGCCAGGCTTTTTCGTCCTGCTCCCGGATGCGCTCCAGCAGATCCTCCCGCTCCGCATCGCTGCAGGCCGCCAGATAGGCCCGCCCCATGGCGCTGGTGGCCAGGGGTATGCGTGAGCCCACATCGAGGCTGAGTGTCAGCGCGGACTCGCTGCGACAGTTCTCCACGTAGATCATGCCGAGCCGGTCGCGCAGGCCCAGGGAAACCATGGCCTGCGTGCTGTCAGCCAGGTCCTGCATCAGGGGGCGCGCCAGCGGCCGCACGTCCACGCGCGCCAGCATGGCGCCTCCCAGGGCCAGCACGGCACTGCCCAGCCTGTAGCCACTGGAGCCGGCGCCGTCCGTCGCCGGCTCCAGATAGCCCTCGCGCGTGAGGGTGTAGGTCAATCGGGAGATGGTGGACTTGGGCAGGCCACAGCGACGCGCCAGTTCCTGGTTGCCCAGCAGACGATCACGCGTGCGAAACGCGCTGAGCACCTGCAGGCCCCGCGCCAGGGCAGTCACGAAATGGCGGTCCTGGCTGGGGCGGGGGCCGCCTGCTGACGCTGAACTCGCAGCGCCCTGGCCTGGCCTTGGAGATCTGGCTTTGTTCTGCATAGCAGAATTATTGACTGAGCTTCGTTTCTTGTGAAGTCTGTCGCTTAGGCGTCATCTCACGGGTAAGTGATAGGTTCAACATGGGCAATCACTTTCAGAATCGAGGCAGCGTTTCATCCATCAGTTCTGCATTGCAGAACCAATGAATCACCCAAAAGCACATTCATCAGGAGACTCGATCATGCTGAGCCTATGGACACGCGTCCTGTTGCTGGGCCTTTCCGGCTGTCTTACCCTGGCGCATGCCGCGGGGCCCACCGACGACATCGTGATCGGACAGGTGGCGCCGCTGACCGGCACCATCGCCGGCACCGGTACGGAATACGTGGCCGGTGGGGCGGCCTATTTCGCCCATGTGAACGACAGCGGAGGCATCCACGGCCGCAAGATTCGTGTGGTCGTGAAGGACGACAGCTACAAGGCAGACCAGACCCTGGCGCTGACACGCCAGTTGCTGGCAGAAGACAAGCCGTTGGCCCTGTTCGGTTTTGTGGGGACGGCCAACGTGCTGGCCCTGAACAAGAACAAGGTGCTCGAAGAGGCCGGCATCGCCCTGCTGGCGCCGTACACCGGTGCACAGGACCTGCGCAACCCGCTGCACCCCAACATCTTCCACATCCGCGCCAGCTACACCGATGAAACAGCAGGCATGGTGGAGCATCTGCACACCATCGGTGTGCGCCGCATTGCCGTGATGTACCAGGATGACGCCTTTGGCAAGAGCGGTCTGGCGGGCGCGGAGGCCGCCCTGAAGAAACTGGGCCTGGAACTCGTCGCCAAGGGAGGCTACGACCGGACCAAACCCGAAGAGGTCGATGCCGCCGTGGCCGCCATCGCGCCAGCCCAGCCGGATGCCGTGATCATGGTGTCGGTGAATCGGGCCTCGGCGGCCTTCATCAAGAAGCTGCGCGCCCTGGGCAGCCAGGCGCAGCTGTTCAGCATCTCGGTGGTGAACTTCAAGGAACTGCTGGTCAATGCCGGCGAGGACAAAGCGCGCGGCATCGGCATCTCTCAGGTCATGCCCTACCCCTACTCGGCCCGGGTGCCGGTGGTGCGCGAATTCCAGACGCTGATGGCCAAGTACCAGCCTGACAAGGTGATTTCCTATGCCAGCATCGAGTCTTTCATCGCCGCCAAGATCCTGGTCGAGGCCTTGCGCCGCAGCGGGCCCGAGCCCACGCGCCAGAAAGTCATCGCCCAGCTCGATCGCCTGAACAACTTCGACGTGGGCGGCTTCCGGGTCACCTTCGCCCCGGACAACCACTCGGGCTCGAAGTTCATGGAGGTCACGGTGATCGGCCGTGATGGCCGTCTCTTGCGCTGAGCCGCATCAGGTCACCGGCGTCAGCTTCGCTACGGACAATGCCAGCCACTTGGTGCCATGGCGCGGGAAGCTGATCTGGGCACGCGCATCGTCACCCGAGCCTTCGAGCGTGAGCACCTTGCCTTCGCCGAACTTGTTGTGGAAGACCTGCATGCCCACCTTGAGGCCGGTGGCCGCCTCCTGCGCCTGCTGGACGACCTTGGTGCTGGAAGCACTGGTGGCACCGGTGTCACGCCCGTAACCCCCTGAGTAGCCGCTGGTCGAGCCGCCCTGCCAGCCGGGGCCCCAGCTCTCGCGCTGGCGGTTGTAGCCTGCAGCGGGCGGCGCAAAACCGCTGCCGAAGCCCTGGTTCTTGGGCGTGATCCACTTGAGCGTCTCTTCGGGCAGCTCGTCAAAGAAGCGGCTGCGGATGTGATACCGCGTCTGGCCGTGCAGCATGCGTGTCTGCGAGTGGCTGAGATACAGGCGCTGGCGCGCGCGCGTGATCGCCACGTACATGAGGCGGCGCTCTTCCTCCAGCCCGTCGAAGTCGTTCATGGAGTTCTCGTGCGGGAAGAGCCCTTCTTCCAGGCCCGTGATGAAGACCACGTCGAACTCCAGACCCTTGCTGGCATGCACGGTCATGAGTTGCACGGCCTCCTGGCCTTCCTGCGCCTGGTTGTCACCGGCTTCGAGAGCGGCGTGCGTCAGGAACGCCGCCAGGGGCGACATGACTTCACCGCTCTCCTCATCGGGCGTGGCATTGGGCGCGGCCTCGGTGGCCTCGGCCTCACGGCCAAAGCCTTCGATGCTGACAAAGCTCTCGGCCGCGTTGACCAGCTCTTCCAGGTTCTCGATGCGGTCGGCGCCCTCGCGCTCGGTCTGGTAGTGCTCGACCAGACCGCTGTGCTGCAGCACGAGCTCGATGATCTCGCGCAGGGTCAGCCCCTGGGTCTGCTCGCGCAGCACGTCGATCTTGGCGACGAAGGCGCCGAGGTTGGCGCCAGCCTTGCCCGACAGCGCACCGACGGCGTCGTGCAAGGAAGTGTTGGCCGCACGCGCTGCGTCCTGCAGCTGCTCGATGCTGCGCGCGCCGATGCCGCGCGGCGGAAAGTTCACCACGCGCAGGAAGCTGGTGTCGTCCTTCGGGTTCTCCAGCAGGCGCAGGTAGGCCAGCGCATGCTTGATTTCGGCGCGTTCGAAGAAGCGCAGGCCGCCGTAGACACGGTAGGGCACGCCGGCATTGAAGAGCGCGGTTTCGATCACCCGGCTCTGCGCATTGCTGCGGTAGAGCACGGCAATCTCTTTCTGGCTCGTGCCCTCGCGGATGAGCTGCTTCATCTCGTCGATCATCCACTGCGCCTCGGCGAAATCACTCACGGATTCGTAGACGCGCACCGGCTCACCCGCGCCCTGGTCGGTGCGCAGGTTCTTGCCCAGGCGGTGCTTGTTGTGGCTGATCAGCGCGTTGGCCGTGTCCAGGATGTTGCTGTGGCTGCGGTAGTTCTGCTCCAGCTTGATCTGGTGCTGCACCTGGAACTCGCGCACGAAGTCGGCCATATTGCCCACGCGTGCGCCGCGGAAGGCGTAGATGCTCTGGTCGTCGTCGCCCACCGCAAACACCGCGCCCATGGACCCGTCGGCACGAAGCCGGCCTTCAGCATCGCAGCCGGCCAGCAGCTTGATCCACGCGTACTGCAGCTTGTTGGTGTCCTGGAACTCGTCAATCAGGATGTGGCGGAAGCGCCGCTGGTAGTGTTCACGGATGGGGTCGTTGTCGCGCAGCAGCTCGTAGCTGCGCAGCAGCAGCTCACCAAAGTCCACCACACCTTCGCGCATGCACTGGTCTTCGTAGAGCTGGTAGATCTCGACCTTCTTGCGCGTGTCGGGGTCACTGGCCTCCACCATATTGGGGCGCAGGCCCTCTTCCTTGCAGCCGCCGATGAACCAGGACAGCTGCTTGGGCGGGAAACGCTCCTCGTCCACGTTGAACTGCTTGCACAGGCGCTTGATGGCGCTGAGCTGGTCCTGCGTGTCCAGGATCTGGAAGGTGGCGGGCAGACCCACGGTGCGGTGGTGCGCGCGCAGCAGGCGGTTGCACAGGCCGTGGAAGGTGCCGATCCACATGCCGCGCACGTTCACGGGCAGCATGGACTGCAGGCGCGTCATCATCTCGCGCGCGGCCTTGTTGGTGAAGGTCACGGCCAGCACGCCACCGGGCGAGACCTGGCCCGTCTGCAGCAGCCAAGCGATGCGCGTGGTCAGCACGCGCGTCTTGCCCGAGCCGGCGCCCGCGAGGATGAGCGCAGGCTCGGGCGGCAGCGCCACGGCGGCGCGCTGCTCGGCGTTCAGGCTGGCCAGCAGGGGGGAATCGGTCGGGGCGGGGAACAGGCTGGAAGAGCCGGTGGGCGGCAGGGGCGAAGACATGCCGCCATTGTAGAAACCCCCAGCTGAGGGCTAAAGCGGCATACGCGCCGAAGAGGTGCGGAAGCCCGCCGAAGCGCGGTCGTGCATGTCGGCCAGCTCGGCCAGCAGCTCGGCATGCCGGTTCATGATGTTCAGGAAAACCTGGTTGGAAGGTTCGGCGCAACGGAATTGCGCCAGCTCCAGCAGTCTTTCGCTCAGGCGCCCCATCTCGATATGGATGGCGTGGCTGGCCAGCAGGTATTCCTCGGCTTGCATGTGCTTCTCTTGTCGCTCGGCTCGTTTTGTCCAACGACGGCGCCGTACGCACCGTCTCCCACGAGAGCGTGAGTGTAGGTGCGCGAAGTGTGCAGACCGCTTACGAAGAGATGTAACAGTTCGCTCTGTTGCGTGAGCGCCGCAGAGCAGCGTCCACGCAGGTCACAGCCGTGACACAAAGCCCGGGTTAACCCGGGCGCGCTGCAGGGCTCAGGTCTTGCCGAACACGAGGCGAATGGCCAGCTGGTGCAGATGCTCCCAGGGCGCGGTCAGGTCTTCGAGCACGCTGAAGTGGTTGCGCTTGGGAATCGTCTCGCAAACCGGAACCGCTTTCTTCCCCCAGGCCTGCTGGATCAGCTTGTTGTGACGGATGAACTCTGCGCTTTCCTCGGCGCCGGCCACGGTATAGAGCACGCCTTTCTTCGGCGCCGGCAACAGGGCCGGGCTGGCCAGCGCCACTTGCGCGGGGGTGAGGCGCAGGCTGTCCTTGAGGAAAGGCGTGTGCATCACGGGCTCCAGATCATAGAGGCCGGAGATGGAGAGCGCGCCCTTGACCAGATCGGCTGGCAGGTCCTTGCCAACCTGGGGCCAGAGGCAATCGAGCAGCATGGCCGCGAGGTGGCCGCCAGCCGAGTGGCCCACCACGTAGATGCGGTTGGGGTCACCGCCGTACTTCCTGGCGTTGCGGTACACCCAGGCCAGGGCCCGGACCATCTGCAGCGTGATGTCGGGGATGGTGACGGCCGGGCACAGCGCGTAATTGGGGATGAAGACGCAGCCGCCCAGGTTCTTGAAGGCCGGAGCGATGAAGGAGTGCTGCGACTTGTCGAGCGAGCGCCAATAGCCGCCATGGATGAAGACCACCACGGGCGAGCCGGGCTGGCTGCTCGGAAACACGTCCAGCGTCTCCTGGGGTCCGTCGCCGTAGGCGATGTCCGTCTGGCAGGGATGGGCGGCGCGCGCGTCCTCCGAGGCCTCAGCCCAGCGGGCGAAATGAATGGCGTGCTCGGGCACCAGGGCCCGGTTGTTGTACATGCGGTCCAGCCAGGCGGGGGCGAAATTCTTTTTCATGGGGGCGTCTCCGGATGAATGACAATAGCGTGCAACGCGTGCAGCCGGGTATCTTGGCATATCCGCAGACACGCCGGAGGTCAAAAGATGAATATCGCGCTGTTGGGCACCGGTCTCATGGGCTACCCCATGGCACGCCGCCTGTGCGAAGCCGGCCACACCGTCCACGTCTGGAACCGTACCCGCGCCAAGGCCGAGGGCCTGGCCGCCTTTGGTGCCACCGTGCACGACACCCCCACCGCCGCCGCGCAGAACAGCGAATTCGTGGTCACGATGCTGGAGCACGGTCCCGTCGTCGAAGAGGTGCTTTTCGTGTCGGGGGTGGCCGGCGCCATGAAGCCGGGCACAGTGCTGATCGACATGTCGTCCATCAAGCCCGCCGAAGCGCGCGCCCACGCCGAGCGTCTGGGCGGCATGGGCATCACCCACCTGGATGCCCCCGTCTCGGGTGGCACGCTGGGCGCCGAGGCGGGCACCCTGGCCATCATGGCCGGCGGCAAGGCCAGCAGCTTCGAACGCGCCAAACCGGTCTTCGCACCACTGGGCCGCGCCACCCTGGTCGGCCCCAGTGGCAGCGGCCAGCTCGCCAAGCTGGCCAACCAGATGATTGTGGGCATCACGATCGGCGCCGTGGCCGAGGCCCTGCTGCTGTGTCAGAAAGGCGGCGCCGACCCGGCCAAGGTGAAAGAGGCCATCAGCGGCGGCTTTGCCGACAGCCGCATCCTGCAGGTACACGGTCAGCGCATGGTGGAGCGCAACTTCGCCCCGGGCGGGCGCATGACCGTACAGCTCAAGGACATGCGCAACGCCCTGGAGACCGCCACCGGCCTGGGCTACGCCGCGCCTATCACTGCGCTACTGGAGCGGCTCTACGCCGAGGGCGTGGACCATGGGCTCAGCGATCTGGATCAGTCGGGCCTGTTCGTGGAGCTGGCGCGGCGCAACGGGATGAAGTGAGACCGGGAGGTGGCGACCGGCTGGACGCCACCACCTGCCGCCGACGTCCGTAGAATTCACACCTCAGCCCGCATGGAAAACCGCACGTGTTGAAACCCGAATTCCGCCCCTCCCAGTTGCCCGAGTTCACCCCACCGCCACCGCCGCAACCCCAGCGCAGGAAAGCGGCAGCCCTGGCGGCCCTGGTGGCGCTGGCCATCGTCGCCGGGCTGGCCTACGTGCTGCTGAGCCGCTACCTGACCCGGCTGGCGCTGGCACCGGCCATCGTCATCGGCGTGCTGCTGAGCATGCACCTGGGCATCGTGCTGCTCGCACGCCTGCGCTATGGGCAGTGGCTGGGCCTCACAGGACTGCTGATCACCGCGCTCGCCATCCTGGCCGCCGATGCCGCCGCCGGCCTGGCTGACCCGAGCGACCGCATGGCGCCAGCGGGCGGCTATGTCCCCGTGCCCGCTGCGCAGGGCGGCAACTGGCTCGTGCAAAGCGTCCGCGCCATCGCCGACAACGCCGCACCCATCGTGGTCATCATTGGCGCCCTGATCAGCAGCTGGTTTGCCGTCCACAACGCCCGGCCTAGATAGCCTACCGGATCGGCTGCACGGATGAAACAGCCTTTCGAGCCCGTGAACGAGCTGGAGCGGGCCCTGGTGGCTGCGCTGCAAAACCAGCTGCCCGTGACCGCCTTTGTGCAGACGCTGCGGCGCTCCACCGTCTACATCCTGAGCGACAAGGCCCTCCCGTCCGGCGGTCTCTGGGGCCAGGGCGCGACGCCCATGGTGCTCGCCGATGCCAACAAAACGCCCTTCCTGGCCATCTTCACCGCGCCGGAGCGCTCCGCGGCATGGACCCAGCGCCAGACCACATTCGGCTGCGGGCTGTCCACCGACTTCGCGGGCCTGCTCCAGGGCATGGCGCCAGACCAGGGCCTCGTCATCAATCCGGGACTTGCGGCCGGGTTCGAACTGCAACCGGCGACCGTGGCCCAGCTCCGGGCCCAGGCCCTCTAGGGCCCTGCCCTCGCGCAAAAAAAAGAGCCCGGCAAGCCGGGCTCCTTCATTTCAACGCACGCCGGCTCATTCCGCCAGCATGTCCGAGCCGTTGCGCACCCTATGCATGGTGGCGATCGGCACAGTCCAGACCAGACCGTCACCGATCTGGCCGGTGCTGCAGGCCCCGATGATGGTCTTGCGGATCTCCTCCACCATGTCCTCGTCGGCGAGCACGGCCACCATGATCTTGGGCGTGTAGTCGATCAGCTCCTCCTTCACCGTGCGCTTGTCGATGGAGGCAGGGGCGGTGAAGCCCTCGGCCTTCATCATGGTCAGGCCGGGGAAATTGGGGATCTCACGCAGCGCATCGCGCAGCTGCGGAAGACGGCTGGGGCGCACGATGGCGCGAATTTCCATCATTTTCTTCATGACGATTTTCCTTGGACTTGTTCTTGGGTATCAGGCTTCCACCGGGCTTTCATCGAACCAGCGGTACAGCGCGGGCAGCACCACCAGGGTCAACAATGTAGACGAGATCAGGCCCCCAATGACCACGATGGCCAGCGGCTTCTGCACTTCCGAGCCCGGGCCAGTGGCGAAGAGGAAAGGCACCAGGCCCAGCAGGGCGACGGTGGCCGTCATCATCACGGGGCGGAAACGTGCCACACAGCCTTCGCGCACAGCCTGCATCACGGCCATGCCGTCCTCGCGCAGGCGGCGGATGTAGCTCACCAGCACCACGCCGTTGAGCACGGCAATGCCCCACAGCGCAATGAAACCCACCGAGGCCGGCACGCTCAGGTACTCCCGCGTGATGGCCAGGCCGATCAGGCCCCCGATGGAGGCAAAGGGCAGCACCAGGATGATGAGGCTGGCCAGCTTGAGCGAGTTGAACAGCAGGAAGAGCAGGAAGAAGATGGCCGCGATGGTGATGGGCACGATGATGGTCAGTGTGGCCATGGCGCGCTCCATGTTCTCGAACTGGCCGCCGTAGACGAAGTAGTAGCCCTCGGGCACCTTGACATCCCGGGCGATGCGCTGCTCCACCTCCGCCACGAAGCCGCCGAGGTCGCGGCCTTCGACGTTGGCGCCGACCACCACGCGGCGCTTGCCGCTTTCGCGGCTGATCTGGGCCGGGCCGTCGCGCAGCTCGATGGTCGCCACCGAGGCCAGCGGCACCAGGGCGCCGTCGGGCGCGCGCAGCAGCATCTTGCGGATGATCTCGACCGAGTTGCGATCCTCCTCCGGGAAACGCACGGCAATGCCGAAGCGCCGTTCACCTTCGTAGAGTTGGCTCACTTCCTTGCCACCGATGGCGGTTTCGATCAGGTTGTGCACTTCGGCCACATTGATGCCGTGGCGCGCAATGGCCTTGCGGTCGATGTCGATCGTCAGGGCCTGCTGACCCGAGAGGCGCTCGATGCGGATGTCGCGCGCGCCAGGCACGGCGCGCAGCAAGCGCGCGATCTGTTCGGACACACGCTTGAGCTCGCCCAGGTCGTCACCGAAGATCTTGATGGCCAGCTGGGAGCGCACGCCGGTCACCATCTCGTCCACGCGCTCGGAGATCGGCTGGGACAGCACGATCTGCACCCCGGGGATGGACGAGAGCCGCTGGCGGATCTCCTCGTCGATTTCGTCCTGCGTGCGATCCGATTCCGGGTCCAGCAGCACGATGGGGTCGGACTCGTTCGGGCCGGCGGGATCGGCGGGCGACTCACCGCGGCCCAGTTTGGAGACCACGCTGCGCACGCCCGACACCTCGGCCACGGACTTCATGGCCGCCATCTCCAGGCGGATGGACTCGTCCAGCGAGATGCTGGGGACGCGGTTGATCTGGGGAGTGAGCGCGCCCTCCTTCATCGTGGGCATGAAGGACTTGCCCAGGAAGGGAAACAGCGACAACGAGAACAGCAGCAGGCCCACGGCTGCGGCCAGCGTGACCTTCTGCCGGTCCAGGGCACGGTCCAGCAGCTTGAGGTAGGCGCCCTTGAGCACGGCGATCACCTTGGTGTCGTGGTCCGCCCCCCCCTTGAGGATGTAGGAACACAGCACGGGTGAGAGGATCAGCGAGACCAGCAGCGAGATACCCAGGGCGATCACGATGGTCAGCGCCAGCGGGGCGAACATCTTGCCCTCGATGCCCTGCAACGTCATTAGCGGCAGGAACACCAGCATGATGATGACGATGCCGAACACCGTGGGTGTGGCCACTTCCTGCGTGGCGTCCAGGATCACACGGATGCGCGAAGCGCCCGGCTTGGCCAGACCCAGACGGTGGAAGACGTTCTCCACCACCACCACCGTCGCGTCCACCATCAGGCCGATGGCGATGGCCAGGCCCCCGAGCGACATCAGGTTGGCCGAGATACCGTAGCGGTTCATCATGATGAAGGTGGTCAGCGGCGTGATGATGAGCGTGGCCACGACGATCAGACTGGAGCGTACGTCGCCCAGGAAGATGAAGAGGATCACCACCACGAGGAAGATGCCCTCGATCAGCACCTTGCCCACGGTCCAGAGCGCGGAGTCCACGAGCTCCGTTCGGTCGTAGTAGGGCACGATCTGCAGGCCGCCGGGCAGCATGTTCTTGCTATTGATCTCCTCCACGCGCTCCTGCACGCGTGAGACCACCTGCTTGGCATTGCCGCCGCGCATCATGAGCACAATGCCCGAGACCGACTCGGTGTAGCCGCCCTTGATGATGGCGCCCTGGCGCACCTCGTGGCCGATGGTCACCTCGGCGAGGTCACGCACATACAGCGGCACGCCGTTCTTCTCGCGCACCACGATGTTGCCGATGTCCTCAAGCGTACGGATCAGGCCGACGCCGCGGATCAGGTACTGTTCCGAACGCTGCGGCAGGATGCCGCCGCTGGCATTGGCGTTGTTCTTGGCCACGGCCTCGTAGACCTGTTCGATGCTGATGTTGTGATGCAGCAGGCGCTCGGGCTTGGCCAACACCTGGTACTGGCGCACGTAGCCGCCCTGCGAGTTGATCTCGGCCACGCCGGGAATGGAGCGCAGCAGCGGACGCACCACCCAGTCCTGCACGATTCGGCGCTCGGCCAGTTCCTCGGGCGTGAGGGCGCGTTGCCCGTCGTCCGGGTGGTCCAGGGTGTACTGGTAGACCTCACCCAGGCCGGTGGAAACCGGACCCAGCACGGGGGTGATGCCCGCAGGCATGCGCGGCGTGACCTCGATCAGGCGTTCGAGCACGAGCTGGCGCGCGAAGTAGACGTCGGTGGCGTCGGTGAAGACCAGGGTGATGATGGACAGGCCGCTCTTGTTGAGTGAGCGCATCTCCACCAGGCCCGGCAAACCGGTCATGGAAATTTCCAGCGGGACGGTGACGAAACGCTCGATCTCCTCGGGCGAGCGGCCCGTGGCTTCGGTGGCGATCTGGACCTGCACGTTGGTCACATCGGGGAAAGCATCGACCGAGAGGCTGGTGGCCTCGCGCAGGCCGAAGGCGCAGAGCACCAGGGCCAGCACGACCACCACCAGCCGCTGGCTGAGCGCGGCACGGATCAGGGCAGTCATGGCTTACTCCAGTTCGGCGCGCTTGCGCTCATTGTTCAGGTGGAAGGCACCGTCGACGACGATGGGCGTGCCAGCCATCGGTCCCTTGAGCAGGGGGCGCAGGCCGCCGGAAGCGGGCGCGAGCTCCACGGGCGTGAGGCGGAACTGGCCAGTAGCGGTCTGCACGTAGATGTGGTCCTTGTCGTTGTCGCGTACGACGGCGGCCTCGGGCACGGCCAGCTGATCGCGCGCCGCGCCGATGATGCGCAGCGTGGCCAGCATCTGGGGCTTGAGCGCGCGATCGGCGTTGTCCACCTCGGTGCGCACGACCAGGGTGCGGGTCTCCGGCGAGATGGTGTCGCTGACGAACACGACCTTGCCCTTGAACTGGCGCTGGGGCAACGCGGGCACCCGGATCTCCACGCGCTGGCCCATCTGCACGGCCGAGGCGTCCTGCTCGGGCAACGCGCCTACGACCCAGACTTTCGACAAGTCGGCAATGGTGAACAGTGGGTCACCCGGCTGGGCCACCTGGCCCTGGCTGACCTTGCGCTCGATCACCACCCCCGAGCGGGGGGCGTTCACGCCGGCATAGCCGCTGAGCTGCCCCTTCTCGCGCAGGCGCTCGATGTAGTCAGGGGACACACCGAGCAACAGCAGCTGGTCGGTCGCGGCGCGCAGCTCGGCACGCGCGATAGAAAGCTCGGCCTCGCGGCGCTGCAGTTCGGCAGAGCCGATCACGTCGGCCTGGATGAGCTGCTGCGCACGTTCGACCGCGCGCTGGGCCTGGTTGGTTGACGAATGCGCGCGCAGATACGCCAGCTGGGCGTTGGTGAGCTCAGGGCTGGAGACGCGGGCGAGCTGCTGGCCGGCACGCACCCGCGCACCCACCTCGGCCGAGACTTCGGTGACACGACCGGTGACGGAGGCGCCAATGCGCGTGACCAGCTGTTCATTGGCCTCGATGCGACCGGGCAGGTCGCGCTCGGTGCTGACCTTCTGCATGGCCAACGGCGCGACCTTGAAGTTGCGCGCCATCTCGGCATTGACCACCACCAGATTGGGATCGACAGCCGCTTCGGCCACCCCGCCCTCGGTCTGGCCCTGGCCGCAGCCCGCCAGCACCGTAGCCGTGAGCAGCGTGGCCAGCAGCGCCGGCCGGAAAATTGTGTGTTGCTTGTTCATGATGTGTCGTCTTGCGGGGTCAGGGTTGGACGGCGTCACGGCCGGTCAGGAGATCGATTTCGATGGCCGCAGCCTGTTGCTGGTAACGGGCCTGCAGCAGGTCGCCGCGCACGGTGCGCAGCACGCGTTGCGCGTCGAGCACGTCGAGGATGCCGCGTTCGCCAAAGCGGTAGGCGGCCTGGGCCACGCGTACGGCGGCCTCGGCGTCGCGGATGGCCCCGGTGCCCAGGGCCTCGACGCGCAGGCGCGCCATCTCCAGCGCCATGACGGCCGAGTCGAGCTGCAGCTGCAGCTCGATCTGGCGGGCCTCGAGCCGGGTGCGGGCGCGTGTGGCCTCGGCTTCAGCCTCGGCACGCGGGCCGCGTTTCTGGTCCAGCAGCGGGATCTGGATGCTGGCACCGATCATGCCCTGGCGGTTGTCGGGATCGCGCAGGTCGTTGTAGCGCAGTTCCACGCCGGGCCAGCGGCTGGCGCTGGCTTCCCGCACCCGCGCCTGCTGGCGTTCGAGCTGGGCGCGCAGGCTCTGCAGTTCGGGGTTGGTGCCCAGCAGCTGCTCGCGCAGCAGCGGCGCCTGCACCGGGGGCTGGGCATCGTCGAGCCGGGCGTTGAGCGTCCAGCCCAGGGGCAGCTGGCCGCCGGCGAGCTGGTTGAGACGGATGCGCGCCTGCTCCACGGACAGCTGGGCGGTCTGCTGGCGCTGGCGCGCACTGATGAACTCGGCCTCGGCCTTGATGATTTCGTAGCGTGCCGCCTCGCCGCTGTCGACCCGCACGCGCACGCGGTCCCGCGTCTGCTCCAGCAGCTGCAGCTCGTCATCGGCGGCGCGCGATTCCTCGATGCGCAGCAGCACCTCGTAGGCCCGCAACTTGACCTGGGCCACGACCTCGCTGCGCGTCAGGCCCAGCTGGGCCTCGCTGCTGCGCAGGCCCTGTTCGGCGGCATCCACGCGCGCGCTGCGCAGCCAGGGGTTCTCGATCAGCTGCGACACCCCCCAGCCCGTGATGTTGCCGCTGGTGCCGGTGGGGCCGTTGGGGCGCTGGCGGCCGTCGCTGATTTCCAGTCGCGGATTGGGCAGGGCCCCGGCCGAGCGGATGCCGGCTTCGGCCTGCGCTCGCGCGCTGCGCGCCCCCTGCAAGGCAGGGTTGTGGGTCAGCACCAGCTGCACCAGCGCCTCCAGGGTGTAGGCGGTGCCGGCCTCGTCGGCGGCGGTTGCGATTGCGGGTGGGGCAGCAGCCGGCCGCGGCGGCTCGCCGGCGGGCTGGGCCAGCGCGGCCAAGGGGCACAGCAGGAGGCTGGCGGTCCAGCGCCGCCAGATCTTGGTCTTGTTCATTCAATCCTCGGTAAGAAACGGGATGCCGCAGCCGGCCCGGTCTTGCGGGGCCGGGCGTGAGCCCAGGGAGCAGATGCGGGAACTCAGCTCAGGCGCGCCGGCGGGCGCAGCAGCGGCTGGGGTTCGGTCTGCGGCAATTCGGGCTGCGGTTCCTGGACCGGGACACCCTTCATCAGGGCGAGCCACAGGCCCGGGCAGGACGGGATATCCTGGTCGGCGATCTCGTTGAGCACCTGGTCGGCGCCAGGCTTGTAGGGCGCGGGCTTGCGGCACATCAGGTCCCGGGCGGGGCTGAAGGCGGGCTCGCTGGGTTCGATGTCATCCGGGTCGGCGTCCGACATGACCCAGTAGGCCATCTCCCCGTCCGCTTCATAAGCCAGGGGGACCGCCTGGGACGGGGCATGCGAGCCGCCCCAGAGCGCGCCCGTCAGCAACACCAGCGCCAGCAAGCCGAGCAGGCTGGGCCTGGCCAGCCAGGCGGCAAGCGGGTGGAAACGGGCGGGAAGCAGCATGGGGGGCAAGAGGAGCGGTAACTGACAACGAAACCGCAAGAATTAGGCCACATCAGTGTTTCCCCTAGGTAAAGCGGGGACTCAAGACGGGACGGGTGCGGCACACCCGGGTGCGCTCAAACGCCCAGGTACCGGTGCCAGAGTCCGGGATCGGCCGCAAGTTCCCCGGAGGCGCCAGACCAGACCACGCGCCCGCGCTCAATCACGGTGTGGCTGTCAGCCAGCCGGATCAGGCGCTGCACGTACTTGTCGATGACCAGGATGCTCTGGCCCTGGGCGCGCAGCTGGTCCAGGCAGGCCCAGATCTGCTCGCGGATCAGCGGGGCCAAGCCCTCCGTAGCCTCGTCAAGGATCAGCAGCTCGGGGTTGGTCATGAGTGCGCGGGCGATGGCCAGCATCTGCTGCTCGCCGCCCGAGAGCTGATTGCCCAGGTTGCGACGGCGCGCGGCCAGTGCGGGGAACAGCGCGTAGACCCGCTCGAGTGTCCAGGGCTCGGCGCGGCGGCGGCGATTGGCAGCGAAGGCGCGCAGGTTCTCCTCCACCGTGAGGTTGGGGAAGATCTGGCGGCCCTCGGGCACCAGGGCCAGGCCCATGCGGGCGATGCGGTCGGGGCTCAGGCCGTCGATGCGCTCGCCCAGGAAACGCACCTCACCGGTGCGCGGCGGCGTGAGCCCGAGAATGGAGCGCACCGTCGTGGTCTTGCCCATGCCGTTGCGCCCCAACAGCGTGGCCACGCCACCGGCCGGCACACGGAAGCTGATGCCGAACAGCACCTGGCTCGTGCCGTAGGCGGTCTGCAGGTCGCGGACTTCCAGCAAGTCGCTCATGCACGTTTCTCCCGACGCCCCATGGCGCGACGCTCCAGCACCAGCACCACCAGCGTGAGCAGCAAGATGATGCCGCCATGCCACTCCAGGCTGCGCTGCGCGCCCTCCAGCGTCTGGGCGTAGGCCGCCTTGAATTCCTCGTAGACCCGGTGCACGGGACCGCAATGCAGCTCCCAGATGCGGAAGCGCTCCTCATCACGCACCCAGCGCACGGGCACGCCCAGCACATAGCCCATGCAGCCGCCCAGGCTGTCCCATTCGCCATCCTGCAGCGGGGTGTAGGTGGGCGAGAAGAAGGCGGCGGAAACGGGAAATTCCATGCTGCGCTGGACGTCGCCCACCAGGCGCACCTGCAGATGGGGCACGCGGTCCTGCACCTGCAGCACCTCGATGGGCAGCTGGACCAGTTGCGTCGCTTCGGGCGCGGGGTTCATGTAGTCCACCAGGTACAGGTAGCCCAGATGCAGCTGCAGGCTCAGGCCCACCAGCAGGGTCCAGACCTGGAAATGCCGCCAGGCCCGCAAGGGGCGACGGACGGCGGGCCGGGCCATGGGGGTCGGTGCGGTGGTCTGCATCAGGCCCCCGTCTCCAGCTCGTCGCCCAGGTAGGCACGCCGCACCTCGGCGTCGGCGCGAATCGCTTCGGGCGCCGCGCTGGCGATGATGCGCCCGCTGACCAGCACCGAGATGGTGTCGGCCAGACGGAACACGGCATCCATATCGTGTTCCACGAGCAGCAGCGTGCACTCGCCGCGCAGGCTCTGCAGCAACGCCACCATGCGCTCCGATTCCTCGGGCCCCATGCCAGCCATGGGCTCGTCGAGCAGCAGCAGCCTGGCGCCCGTGGCCAGGGCGATGCCGACTTCGAGCTGGCGCTGCTCGCCATGCGAGAGCGCGCCGGCCAGCTGTGCCGCGCGCTCCCCCAGGCCCACACGCGCAAGCAGCCGGGCCGCCGCGGTGTAGCGCTGCACCTCGGCACGCGCCGCCGACCAGAAACGCAGGCTGGACCCGGTACGGGTCTGCAGCGCCAGGGCCACGTTGTCCAGCACCGTCAGGCGCGGGAAGATGCTGGTGATCTGGTAGGAGCGTGCCAGGCCGCGGTGCACACGCTCATGCATGGACAGCGCCGTGATGTCCTGGCCGTCGAAGACGATGCGCCCGGCGTCCGGCGCCAGCGCGCCCGAGAGCTGCTGGATCAGCGTGGTCTTGCCCGCACCATTGGGGCCGATCAGCGCATGGATGCCACCTGAGCGTACCGTGAGGTCCACGCCATCCGTGGCCACGAGACCCCCGTAGCGCTTGACCAGACTCTCGACCCGCAGCAACACAGATGCCCCCACGCTTGCCACTGCGTGTGCCGCGCTGCCCCCCGGGGGGGCCTTCGCGCCTTGGGGCGGCCCGGCAACGCTCAAGCTCATGCGCGCTCCTTGCGCTGCAGCAGGCTCATGAGCCCGTTGGGTGCGGCCAGCACCACGGCCAACAGCGCAGCGCCCAACGCAAACTGCCAGTAGATGGTGTAGAGGCTCAGCACTTCTTCGAGCAACAGGAAGACCACGGCGCCGATCACGCCGCCCCAGAGGTGACCCACGCCGCCAAGTATGACCATGACCATGAGCAGGCCCGACTGACTCCACTGCATCATGGCCGGGCTCACGAAGTTGTTGAGGCTGGCCAGCAGCGCGCCGGCCAGACCCGCGATCGCGCCGGCGATCACGAAGGCCACGAGGCGATGGCCGTAGACCGCGAAGCCCACGGCCTCCATGCGCTGCTCGTTCTCGCGCATGGCCTGCAGCGCATGGCCGAAGCGCGCGTTGAGCAGGCGCCAGATGAAGACCATCGCCACGGTGCACAGGGCCAGCGTGGTCCAGTAGAAGGTGCGCTCCTGGGACAGGTCGAGACCGAAACCCAGCGTGGCGCGGGCCGTGAGGTTCAGGCCATCGTCCCCGCCCCAGGCCTTGCCCGAGACGGCGAGGTAATAGAGCATCTGCGCGAAGGCCAGCGTGATCATGATGAAGTAGACGCCGCGCGTGCGCAGGCTGATGGCGCCGATGACGGCTGCGAACAGGGCCGCCGCGAGCATGGCCAGCGGCCAGACGATCCAGGCCGAAGTGATGCCGGCCTGCAGCAGCAGCCCGGCCGCATAGGCACCCACACCCACGAAGGCCGCATGCCCGAAGCTCACCAGGCCACCGAAGCCGAGGATGAGGTTGAGGCTGGTGGCGGCCAGCGCAAAGATCAGGATGCGCGCGGCCAGGCCCAGGTAGAAGTCACCTCCGATCAGAGGCGTCAGCAGCGGAAGCGCGAGCAGCAGCATGAAGAGCGGCAGCGCCCAGCGCCAGCCCAGCGCGTGGTCGAGCAGGCTGCGCGGCAGCACGGGTTCTTGCGCCGGTTCAGCCATGGGCAGGGAAGAGGCCGCGTGGCTTGAAGAAGAGCACCGAGGCCATGAGCACGTAGATCAGGATGGAGGCCAGGGCCGGCCCGGCGTTGTCGGCCGCAGCCGGGCCGAGCACCGCACCAAGCGCCAGTGGCAGCAGGGTACGGCCTGCGGTGTCGACCACGCCGACGATGAGCGCGCCCAGCAGCGCACCGCGCACCGAGCCGATGCCGCCGATCACGATGACCA
Source organism: Hylemonella sp. (assembly GCA_046299695.1). Lineage (GTDB taxonomy): Bacteria > Pseudomonadota > Gammaproteobacteria > Burkholderiales > Burkholderiaceae_C > Hylemonella. Next base: position 187,458 of record JBKBHP010000004.1, on the reverse strand, counting down.
CGAAGGCCAGGATAAGGATGCTCTCGCCCATGCCCACCTGCACCGAAAGCAGCGGGCCCAGCATGCCGCCGGCCACGGCGCACAGCGCGGCGCCCAGGCCGAAGAGCGCGGTGAAGAGCGCGCGCACCGGCACGCCCATGGCCAGCGCCATCTCGCGATTGGACGCGCCGGCACGCAGCTGCATGCCGATGCGCGTACGCGTGATGAGCACCCACAGCCCCAAGGCCACCACCAGACCCACGCCGATGATGAGCAGGCGGTAGGCCGGATAGTAGAAGCCACTGAGCAGTTCCACCGGGCCGGCCAGGGCGTCGGGCGCGCTCAGCAGCACGGGCTGCGAGCCCCAGATCCAGCGCACCGCCTCATTGCACATGAGCAGGATGGCGAAGGTGCCCAGCACCTGCGAGAGATGGTCGCGCGTGTAGAGCCGGCGCAGCACGGTCAGCTCCAGCAGCACGCCGAAGATCGCCGCGCCCACCACACCGGCCGCGAGCCCGATCCAGAAGGAACCGCTGGCAGCCGTGGCGGCCGCCACGAGGTAGGCGCCCACCATGTAGAGCGAGCCGTGGGCCAGGTTGATCATGTCCATGATGCCGAAGACCAGCGTGAGGCCGGCCGCGAGCAAAAAGAGCATGAGCCCGAACTGCAGGCCGTTCAAGGCCTGCTCCAGAACGAGGATCCCGGTCATCGACGCACTATCACCTCAGCCGTGCGCTCACAGCGCCGGCAGCTTGCACTGGGCGGCGTAGGCGTCAGCGTGGTTCTTGAAGATGGTGCCCAGGGTGCGGTTGGTCACGCGGCCCTTGCTGTCCTGCGTGATGACGCGCAGGTGGTAATCCTGGATCGGGAACTGGTTGCTGTTGAACTTGAAGCCGCCACGCACGGAGTCGAACTTGGCGGCCTTGAGCGCCTGGTGCACAGCTGCCTTATCCTCAAGCTTGCCTTTGGTGTCGCGCACGGCGGCAGCGATCAGCTGGGCGGCGTCATAGCCTTGCGAGGCGTAAAGCGTGGGCAGACGGCCGTATTCCTTCTCGAAAGCGGCGACGAACTTCTTGTTGGCGGCATTGTCCAGATCGTGCGCCCACTGCGAGCTGTTGAACATGCCCAGCATGGGATTGCCCACGGCCTTGATCACGTCCTCGTCGCCCGAGAAGCCGGGGCCGAAGAGCGTCATGTCCTTGGACAGGCCGGCACCGACGAACTGCTTGATGAAGTTGATGCCCAGGCCGCCGGGCAGGAAGATGTAGACCGCGTCGGGCTTGGCGGCACGCAGCTTGGACAGCTCGGCGCCGTAGTCCAGCAGGTTCAGCGGGGTATAGCTCTCGGAAACGATCTCGCCGCCTTTGTAGTAGCGCTTGAAGCCGGCCAGCGCATCCTTGCCCGCGGGGTAGTTGGGGGCGATCAGGGCCACGCGCTTGAAGCCCTTGTCGGCCACGGTCTTGCCCACGGCCTCGTGCTGGTTGTCGTTCTGGTAGGAAGCGCTGAAGAAATAAGGATTGCACTGCTCACCCGCCAGTTGCGAGGGACCAGCGTTGGCGCTGATGTAGAAGGTCTTGGCCGCGAAAGTGGGTGCGCCCACGGCCAGCATGACGTTGGAGAACACGATGCCGGTCATGAAGTCCACCTTGTCGCGCTTGACCAGTCGGTCGGCCGTCTGGCGGCCCACATCGGGGCTGGCCTGGTCGTCGGCCACCACCACTTCGGCCGGCAGGCCACCGAGCTTGCCGCCATTGAGCTTGACCGCGAGCTGGAAGCCGTCGCGGATGTCGATGCCCAGGCCGGCACCGGGGCCGGACAGCGTGGACAGCAGGCCGATCTTGACGCTGTCGGCCGCCAGGGCCGGGGCGGCGAGCGCAAGGGCAGCGGCAGCCGCGCAGACGGTGCGGCTCAGCAGGGCAAAGGGCTTGGCAGCTTTCATGGTTTTTTCCTGGATAGGGGGTTGGGATAGGCAGAGGCTGCCAGAATGATAGCGTTCATCTCATCCCTCCCCGACCATGCAAACCCGACGCCGCCAACTCTCTCTCGCCCTGCTGGGCCTGCCGCTGGCAGGCTGTGCCTACCGCCCGCTGCCCGACCTGCCGACGGAGGCCGCCCCGACGCCTGCGCCCGCGCCGGCCTGGCGCCCGCTGGCCACGGGCCAGCGCTGGACCTACCGCAAGTACAACGGCTACAACGGCGAGCTGCTGGCGACCGAGGAGCACGAGGTGACGGCCATCGATCCACTGGTGCGCATCCGGCAGCGCAACACCACCACGGCCGCCCTGCAGGAGGAAGTACAGCTGGCAGCTGGCCGGCTACTGCAGCGCGACCCCGCCTGGGACTACGTCCAGAACTACGAGCCCGCCCTGCCACTGTGGCCGGCCGAGCTGAGCCCTGGTGCCCGCAGCGGCTACCGCGGCGGCTACCGCATCGATGGTCAGTCCTATCGCTACTGGATCACCCAGCACACCCGGGTACTCGGCTGGGAAACCGTCACCGTGCCGCAGGGACGCCTGCGCGCGCTGCGCGTGGAGCATTTCATCAAGCTTGATCACCCTGATTTCTCGCGTTACGAGACGACGCGCCACGACACCCTGTGGCTGGCACCCGAGATCGGCCGCTGGGTGGCACGCGAAACCACAGGCGAATACCTCAAGCCCAGCGACCCCGGCGCTTTCCGCGGCCTGGAAGCCCACCACCGCTGGGAGCTTGTTTCCTGGTCCTGAAGCAGCTGCACATCGCCGCCCGGCTTGCTAGAATGCGCCGACGCGTGGGGGGGTAGCTCAGCTGGGAGAGCGTCGCGTTCGCAATGCGAAGGTCGGGAGTTCGATCCTCCTCCTCTCCACCACCGTCAACTCGGGGCCTTTCGCCCTGCTCCTCGCGCCCTTGCTCGAACCACGCGCAGCGTCACGCCCAGCGCCCTCCCCTGATCGCATCCCTGCAGCGCATCCTGGCCTGGATGTCGGTTTGAAAAAATTTTCAGGCCCCTGCATCCAGATGCCCTTTTCCTCCGTTCTAAAGGCAGGCACGCAATGGTGCGCGCCACCCACCCAACCTTTTTGAGGACGATCACATCATGAAGAAAAGCACACTCCTGGCCGCTTGCGCCCTGTCCCTGTTCGCCGCTGCTGCCGTCCAGGCGCAACCGGTCATGCGCGACGGGGTGCTGGCCGACGCCGCCGGCCGCACGGTCTACACCTTTGACAAGGACCAGCCGAACAAGAGCAACTGCAGCGGCGGCTGCCTGGCTGCCTGGCCGGCCTTTACCGCCAAGCCCGAAGCTGTGGCCCAGGGCGAGTTCGGCCTGATCAGCGGCACGCGCCAGTGGACGGTGAATGGCAAGCCGCTTTACTACTTCGCCGGCGATGCCAAGCCCGGTGACCGCAATGGCGACGGCCAGGGCGGCGTGTGGCATGTGGTCACCCCCAAGCCGGGCGCCAAGGCCGCCGCGTCGGCGTATCCCAAAATCGAGATCGGCTACTAAGCTGCCGCGACACGCTCCAGAAACAAGGGGTGTGGCCGAGCATGCCGCTACGGTATGCTCGGCTACATTGCCTGTGGGAGTCCCCTTCTGATGGATGACCGTGATGAAGTCAGCCAGTTGCTGGCACGTGTGGCGCTGCATGATGCGAAGGCGTTTGAAGCCCTCTACCGTCGGGTCGCCAGCCGGCTGATGGCCGTGGCCCTGCGCGTGACGCAGGAACGTGCCATGGCCGAGGATGTGCTGCAGGAGGTGTTTGCCTCGATCTGGAACCGGTCCGCCACGGCGGCCCCGGGCCAGCATCGGACTCTGGCCTGGCTTTGTGTGGTCACCCGTCACCGGGCCATCGACCTGCTGCGCCTGCGTAAACCCGAAGAGCCGCTGCACTGGCGCGGCGAAAGCGGCGAAGAGCGCACTCACGATGTGCAGGCCGAGGGCGCCTCCCCGCTGGAACAACTGCTGGCCCATGCCGACGATACGCAGCTCACGCAGTGCATGGGCACACTGGAAGCGGAACCCAAGCAGGCCTTGCTGCTGGCTTTTTACGATGGCCTGACTCATATGGAGATCGCCCAGCGCATGGCGCGGCCCTTGGGAACCGTGAAAGCCTGGACCCGGCGCAGCCTGATGCGGCTCAAGGGCTGTATGGAGGCCCTGGCATGAACTGGTACCGCAACCCATCTGCCATCGAGCCGCTGGCCGCCGCCTATGTGGCCGGCACGCTGCAGGGCCGGGCACGTCGGCGTTTTGAGTCCGTCATGCAGCGCCAGCCGGCCCTGGTAACGGCGGTGAATGACTGGACCCACCGCCTGGCGCCCTTGCACGAGGCCCTGCCGGCGCAGCCCCCCAGCCCTGAGCTGTGGGGCCGTATCGCACAGGCAACCGGCAACCACCCGCCAGCGGCCGCGCCCTCCTGGTGGCAGCGCCTGCTGGCCCCCATTCCCGCGGGGGCCCTGGCACTGGGCCTGATGATGGGCATGCTGGTCCCCGTCGTGTGGCAGATCCACAGCGACACCCAGCGCGGCATGGAGCTGCCCGACAGCTATGTGGGCGTGCTGGGCACGGCCGAGGGAAAGCCGGGCTTGATCATCTCCAGCCTGCGCAAGGGCAAGGTGGTGGACATCAAGCGTGTGACGCCGGTGGAGGTGCCGCCGGGGCAAACGCTGTACCTGTGGCGTATCGACAAGGCGGGTGCCGTCACCGCGGTGGCGCCGCTGCCTGATGTGCCCAGTGCCTCCTTCACGCACCTGACGCTGAACGAACCCGCCGAGCAGGTCTTCTTCCCGGCGGTGGAGCTGGCGGTGTCGCTGGAGCCGGTGGGCAGCAAGCCTGCAGCCCCGACCACACCCTTTGTCTACCGCGGACTCTGCGGCAAGCTCTGGCGCTGACCGCAGCGGTTCGCGCGCCCTGCCAGCCAAGCCCAGCGCACGGCAGATACACGCCCGAACCCCGGGTGTGACCTGGGCACGGCCGACATAGGCAGGCCTGCCAGGCCAGCGGCTTGGCCATGCGTGTTGCCTGAGGCCATGTCCGCCCGCGTCAGTCCGGCCCGGACACTCACCCTCCCCACCAGCCTTCGCCTGCCAGGTGCGCTCGTGCATCCATGCCGAGCTGGCAAGCTGCATTAAATACTGTATAAAACAACAGCTTCAATCTTTTTGGAATCATCCAGTTGACAGCATTTCTCATTCAAAATAGAATGAACGATCATTCAGTAATCGACAAGAACCCACCATCCTCTTTTCCGTTTCAGCCCGAGGCCCTCCATGCACACCCCCCACCCCCTCCGTTTCCACCCCTACTGGCTGCCTGCCGCCGCCGCTCTGGCCGTCGCCCTTGTGCTGGCGGCTTGTACCCCCAGCCAGGCCGATTCCGGCGCGGGCGCACCCCCTGCCCCGGTCGTGGGTGTGATCACCGTGCAGGCCAAGGATCTGGCGCTGAGCACCGAGCTGGCCGGGCGCACCGCGCCCTACCTGATCGCCGAAGTCCGGCCCCAGGTGACCGGGCTGGTGCAGGCCCGGTCTTTTGGTGAAGGCGCCGAGGTCAAGGCCGGCCAGACGCTGTACCAGATCGAGGCAGCACGCTACGAATCGGCCCTGGACAGCGCCAAGGCCAGCCTGGCCAAGGCCGAGGCCAACCTCACCGCCACCCGGCTGCGCGCCGGCCGTTACGACGAATTGGCCGGCATCGAGGCCGTGAGCAAGCAGGCCCGCGACGATGCCCAGGCCGCGCTCAAGCAGGCCCAGGCCGAAGTCCTGGCGGCACAGGCCCAGGTGCGTGCCGCCCAGATCGACCTGAACTACACCCGGGTCAGCGCACCGATCTCGGGCCGTATCGGCCGCTCCACCGTCACGGCCGGCGCGCTGGTCACGGCCAACCAGAGCGAGACCCTGGCCACGATCCAGCAGCTCGACCCGATCTACGTCGACGTCACGCAGACCAGCGCCGAGCTGCTGCGCCTGCAGAAGGACTTGGCCGAAGGTCGCCTGCGCGCCAACGGCCGCGCCAACGTGAAGCTGGTGCTGGAAGACGGCTCGGTCTACCCGCTGCCGGGCAAGTTGCAATTCTCCGAGGTATCGGTCGATCCCGGCACGGGCAGCGTCACGCTGCGTGCCGTCTTCCCCAACCCCAAGCGTCAGCTGCTGCCGGGCATGTATGTGCGCGCCATCGTGGAGAAGGGCGTGGGCCAGCAGGCGATCCTGATCCCGCAGCAATCGGTCACGCGCGATGCCAAGGGCCAGGCCGCCGTGATGGTGCTGGGCGCCGACAACACCGTGCAGCCCCGCACGCTGCAGATCGGCCAGTCCGTGGACAACCAATGGCTGGTCACCGGCGGCCTGAAGGCTGGCGAACAGGTGATCGTTGAAGGGCTGCAGAAGGTCCAGCCTGGCGCGCCCGCCCAGGGCACGCCCTGGCAGCCCCCGGCCGATGTCAAGACGGCCCAGGCCCCCAACTGAACGCGTCACCAGGAGTACTCGACATGTCCCGCCTGTTCATCGACAGGCCCATCTTTGCATGGGTCCTCGCCATCGTCGTGATGCTGGCCGGCGCGCTGGCCATCCGCACGCTGCCCATCTCGCAATACCCGCAGATCGCCCCGCCGCAGATCTCGATCAATGCCAACTACCCCGGCGCCTCCGCCAAGACGCTCGAAGACACGGTCACCCAGGTCATCGAACAGAAGATGAAGGGCATCGACGGCCTGACCTATATCGCCTCCACCAGCGATTCCTCGGGCGCCGCCACGATCACCCTGACCTTCACGGCCGGCACCAACCCTGACATTGCCCAGGTGCAGGTGCAGAACAAGCTGCAGGTGGCCATGCCCCTGCTGCCGCAGGAAGTGCAACGCCAGGGCGTACAGGTGGTCAAGTCCACGGTCAACTTCCTCATGGTGCTGGGCTTCGTCTCCGAAGACGGCAGCATGGACCAGACCGACCTGTCCGACTACGTGGCGTCCAGCGTGGTGGACGCGCTGAGCCGCGTCGAAGGCGTGGGCGAGGTCCAGCTCTTCGGTGCGCAGTACGCCATGCGCATCTGGCTGGATCCGCACAAGCTCAACCAGTATCAGCTCACCCCGGCCGACATCGTGGGCGCCATCCAGGCCCAGAACGCCCAGGTCTCGGCCGGTCAGCTGGGCAGCGCGCCGGCACGCACGGGCCAGCAGCTCAACGCCACGATCACGGCCCAGACCCGCCTGCAGACGCCCGAGCAGTTCGGCGCCATCCTGCTCAAGAGCCAGCGTGACGGCGCCAACGTGCGCCTGCGCGACGTGGCCCGCGTCGAGATGGGCGCGGAGACCTATGCCACGGTCTCGCGCTACAACGGCAAGCCCGCCGCCGGCGTGGCCGTGAAGCTGGCCTCGGGTGCCAACGCGCTGTCCACGGCCCAGGCCGTGGAGGCCAAGCTGGCCGAGCTGCAACCTTTCATGCCCGCCGGCATGAAGACGGTGGTGCCCTACGACACCACGCCCTTCGTCGAGGTCTCGATCCACGAAGTGGTCAAGACCCTGGCCGAAGCCATCCTGCTGGTCTTCCTCGTGATGTACCTCTTCCTGCAGAACTTCCGCGCCACGCTGATCCCGACCATCGCCGTGCCCGTGGTGCTGCTGGGCACCTTCGGCGTCATGGCCGTGGCGGGTTTCTCGATCAACACGCTGACCATGTTCGGTCTGGTGCTGGCCATCGGCCTGCTGGTGGACGATGCCATCGTGGTGGTCGAGAACGTCGAGCGCGTGATGGCCGAAGAAGGCCTCTCGCCCAAGGAGGCCACACGCAAGTCCATGGGGCAGATCTCGGGCGCGCTGGTGGGCATCGCCCTGGTGCTTTCGGCCGTGTTCGTGCCCATGGCCTTCTTCGGCGGATCGACCGGTGTGATCTATCGCCAGTTCTCCATCACCATCGTCTCGGCCATGGTGCTGTCCGTGCTCGTGGCCATGGTGCTCACGCCGGCGCTGTGCGCGACCATGCTCAAGCCCATCGACAAGTCGCACCAGGCGCCGCGCACGGGTTTCTTCGGCTGGTTCAACCGCCGCTTCGACAGCGCCACGAACAGCTATCAGGGTGTGGTGCAGCGCATGCTGTCCAAACGCGGCCGCCACCTGCTGGTCTACGGCGTGCTGGTGCTCGGCATGGGCCTGCTCTTCCTGCGTCTGCCCACCTCCTTCCTGCCCGATGAAGACCAGGGCATCCTGTTTGCGCAGATCCAGCTGCCTTCGGGTGCGACGCAGGAGCGCACGCTGCAGGTGGTCGAGCGCGTGGAGCAGCATTTCCTCGCCGGCGAGAAGGACAGCGTGGAGTCGGTCTTCTCGGTCGCGGGCTTCAGCTTCGCCGGCCAGGGCGAGAACATGGCCATCGGCTTCGTGAAGCTCAAGGACTGGAGCGAGCGCCAGAACGCGGCCCAGCATGTGCAGGCCATCGCTGGCCGGGCCATGGGCGCCTTCATGCAGTTTCGCGATGCGATGGCATTTGCCTTCGCACCACCCGCAGTCATCGAGCTCGGCAACGCCACGGGCTTCAATCTCTTCCTGCAGGATCGCGGTGGCCTGGGACACGAGGCCTTGATGAACGCACGCAACCAGTTCCTGGGCCTGGCGGCGCAACACCCCGACCTCGTGGGCGTGCGCCCCAATGGCCTGGAAGACTCGCCCCAGCTGCGCCTGGACATCGACCACGCCAAGGCGGGTGCGCTGGGCATCTCGGTGGCGGACATCAACGCCATGCTCTCGACGGCCTGGGGCAGCGCCTACGTCAACGACTTCATCGACCGCGGCCGCGTCAAGCGCGTGTACATCCAGGCCGACGCCAACTTCCGCATGCAGCCCGAAGACCTGGCCACCTGGCGCGTGCGCAACAGCGCCGGCCAGATGGTGCCCTTCTCGGCCTTCGGCTCGGCGCGCTGGGAGATCGGTTCGCCGCGGCTGGAGCGCTACAACGGCCTGCCGGCGCTGGAACTCGCGGGTGAGGCCGCGCCGGGCAAGAGCTCGGGCGCGGCGATGAAGGCGGTGGAGGAGATCGCCGCCCAGCTGCCCGCGGGCGTGGGCATCGCCTGGACCGGCCTGTCCTATCAGGAACGACTGTCCGGCTCGCAAGCCCCGGCCCTGTACGCACTCTCGCTGCTGGTCGTGTTCCTGTGCCTGGCTGCGCTGTATGAAAGCTGGTCCGTGCCCTTCGCGGTGATGATGGTCGTGCCCCTGGGGGTGATCGGCGCCCTGCTCGCGGCCAGCGCGCGCGGTCTGTCCAACGACGTCTACTTCCAGGTCGGCCTGCTGACCACCATCGGCCTGGCGGCCAAGAACGCGATCCTGATCGTCGAGTTCGCCAAGGAGCAGATGGAACACGGCAAGGCCCTGCTCGATGCCTCGCTCGAAGCCGTGCGCCTGCGCCTGCGCCCCATCCTGATGACCTCGCTGGCCTTCGCCCTGGGGGTGCTGCCGCTGGCCCTGGCCTCGGGCGCGGGTTCGGGCAGCCAAAACGCCATCGGCACCGGCGTACTCGGCGGCGTGATCGCTGCCACCGTGCTCGGGATCTTCTTCGTGCCGGTCTTCTTCGTCGTGATCAAGAAGCTGTTCCCGGGCAGGCCGTCCGCCAAGGACCCCGCTGCCTGATCCACCGCACACCTGTCTACAAGGATGACCTCCATGTCCACCTCTCTGCCACGTCCTTCAGTGCTGAGCACGATCGCCGCAGCCGTCCTGCTGAGCGCCTGCACCACGCTTGCCCCCGACTACGAACGCCCCTCGGCCCCCGTGCCCACCACCTGGAGCACGCCGGCCACCGGGGACTATGCCCGCACGCCAGCCGCCGATCTCGGCTGGCAGGACTTCATCACCGACGAGCGGCTGCGCCAGGTCGTCGCGCTGGCACTCGAAAACAACCGCGACCTGCGCGTGGCCGCGCTCAACGTGGAACGTTCCCAGGCGCTCTACCAGGTACAGCGCTCAGAGCTCTTCCCCTCGGTCAACGTGGGGGGCGCCCAGAACGCTCAACGCCTGCCCGGCGACCTCTCCGGCACAGGCCAGGCCCGGGTGGCCCGCCAGTACACCGCGACCGTGGGCGTCAGCGCCTATGAGCTCGACCTGTTCGGCCGCGTGCGCAGCCTGCGCGACGCCGCCCTGTCACAGTACCTCGCCACCGAGGCGGCCCAGCGCAGCACGCAGATCAGCTTGGTCTCGCAGGTCGCCGTGGCCTACATGACGCTGGCCGCCGACCGCGAGCGGCTCGCGCTGGCCCAGCAGACGCTGCAGAGCCGGCAGGAGACGCTGCGACTCACGCAGCGCATGGTGGAGCTGGGCGTGTCCTCGGCGCTGGACCTGCGGCAGGTCCAGAGCACCGTCGACTCGGCACGCGTCGACGTCGCCGGCTATACCAGCCAGGTGGCGCAGGACGTCAATGCACTCGCCCTGCTGGTGGGCCGCCTGCTCGATGCGGCGCTGCTCCCCGCCGATGTCTCCAGCGCGGCCCTGACCCTGGTCGACGACCTGCCGGCGGGCGTGCCATCCGAGGTGCTGGTTCAGCGGCCCGACGTGCTGCAGGCCGAGAAGGCGCTGGAAGCCGCCAACGCCAACATCGGGGCGGCCCGTGCGGCCTTCTTCCCACGCATCTCGCTGACGGCCGGCGCCGGTTCGGCCAGCGCCTCGCTTGACGACCTGTTCAAGGCCGGGCAAGGCTACTGGACCTTTGTGCCGCAGATCACCCTGCCCATCTTCGACAGCGGGCGCAACCGCGCCAACCTGCGGGTCTCGCAGGTCGACCGCGACATCGCGCTGGCGCAGTACGAAAAGGCCATCCAGTCGGCGTTCCGCGACGTGTCGGACGCGCTGGCCCAGCGCGCCACCATCGGCGAACAGGTGGCCGCCCAGCAGGCTCTGGTGGCGTCGACCCAGGATGCCTACCGGCTGGCCCGGGCGCGCTACGAGAAGGGTATCGACGACTATCTGAGCGCCCTGGACGCGCAACGTTCAAGCTATGCCGCCCAGCAGGGCCTGATCGCCGTGCGCCTGGCGCAGCAGGTCAACCGTGTCACCACCTACAAGGTCCTGGGCGGCGGCGTGCGCGCGGCGCCCGCCAGAGTTGCAGGGGCCGGGCAGGGATAATGAAACGCAACAGCGAAAGCCCAGGCATGCCATCCACCCCGTCCGACAAGTCCCAGCAGCGCCGCCTCCAGGTCCTGGATGCGGCCGCCGAGTGCTTTCGCCGCAGCGGCTTTCACGGCGCCAGCATGGCCGAGATCGCCAAGGTCGCGGGCATGAGCCCGGGGCACATCTACAACCTGTTCGAGAACAAGGACGAAATCATCGCGGCCATCGTCGAGCGCGACCGTGACGAGATCGTGCAGAGCATCTCCGAAGGCGAACAGGCCGAGGATCTGCTCAAGGACGTGCTGCATTGGGTCGACCAAAGCATTGATGGGACCAACGAAATGACAGACCCGGCCTTGAGCATCGAGGTACTGGCCGAGGCCTGCCGCAACCCCAAGCTGGCTGCCGTGGTGCAGGCCAGCGAAGCCGTCATCCATGAGAAGTCGGCCGGCTATGTGCGCAAGGCGCTGGGCGACCAGGCCGCGGCGATGCCTCCCGGCGAGATCGCCGCGCGCGCCGTCGTCATCGGCGCCATCTTCAACGGACTCATGAACCAGAGCATCTCCATGCCGAAGATGGACAAGGAAGCCGTCAAACCCGTGGTCCAGCGGGTGTTGCGACAGTTGCTGACGCCCTGAGCCCCACCCCCGGACCGCCTGCGGCAGCCCCACCCGGTCCGGCACTCTGTAAGATGGTGGTGCATCGCATCAGCAAGGACCGACATGGCCAATATTGCAAGTTTCCTCAAATCAGAAATCTCCCGCATCGCCCGCAAAGAGATCCGCGCCGAAACCCTGGCCCTGAAGAAGGCTTCGGCCCAATACCGCAGCGACATTGCCGCCCTCAAGCGCCGCCTGGCCGAGCAGGACCGCCTGATCGCCCGGCTGAAGAAGGCCAAGCCGGCCGCTGTTGCGGCCGAGACCGGCGAGGACACGCCCCAGCGGCGTTTCCGGGCCGACGGCTTTGCGAGCCTGCGCAAGAAGCTGGGGCTGTCGGCGGCGGACATGGGCAAGCTGCTCGGCGTTTCGCTGCAGACGATCTACCACTGGGAGAAGGGCCAGTCCAAGCCCCGGGCCAGTCAGATGCAGGGCATTGCCGAGGTACGCAAGCTCGGCAAGCGGGGCGCGGCCGCGCGGCTGGCTGAAGTCTGAAGCACCCGTGGCGCGGATTCCCCGCGCCGCCGTGCAGAGGGTTCAGAGGAGTAGACTGATAACCAGTCCCAGCAGCGCCAGCACGGCCAGCACGACGCCCAGCGTGTAGAGACCAGGCAGGCGCCGGGATCGCTGGCTCTGCAGGTCCAGTGCGACCGGTCGCGTCAACAGTCCGGGCATGGTGGTTTCGTGGTCCATACGACGTCTCTTTCTTTCTGGATGCGACGGGTCTTGCGCCCGCGGCGGTATTCTATGATGCCCACATCATGAAAACCCGTGCCTGCCCCTCCGCGCTGCTGCTGAGCCTGCCCCTGCTGCTCGGCGGCTGCGCCGCGCTCAACGACGCCACCATGCGCGCACTGGCGACGTCGGCACCGGCGCTGGCGGTGGTCAGCGAACGTGTGCTCACCGGTGAGGTACTGCTCTACACCGACCGCAGCGCCACCGTGCAGTTGCAGAGCCGGGACGAGCCGGCCCTGAGCTGCATGGGCAGCATGCGCTACACCGGCAGCACGGGGGGCGTGGTGAACCTGCGCTGCAGCGACGGCCGCCAGGCCCGTCTGGTGTACACCGCCCTCGGTGAAACCAGCGGCTACGGCATCGGCCGCGATGAGACGCACAGCATCAGTCTGGCCTATGGCCTGGCGCCCGAGGCTGCGCGCGCATGGCTGATCGCACCACCCGGCAAGCGGCTGGTGCCGGAAGGCGACAGCCTGCGCCTGGAATGAAAAAACCCGCCGGCATGGCTGCGGGCGGGTCGGGCTGAGACTCAGCTCAAGGTATCAGCGTGCCGGGCGCGGGGCGCGCTTGCCCCTCTCACGCGCCACAAAGGGCTTACCGCCGCCGGCGTGGGCCGGCTTGGCGTAAGCGCCAGCGGGCTTGGCATATGCGGGCTTGCTGCCGTAGGCCGACTTGCCCTCGCCACGGTCCTGGCGCGGTGCGAAATCACCGCGCGGTGCGCCGCCTTCACGGCGGCCGTCGCCGGCGTAGCGGTCGTTGAAACCACCCTTGCGTTCGTCGCTGCGGCCTTCCGGCGCGCCCTCGTGACCACGGTTCTGGTAACCGCCGTCGCGGACCTGATGCGGGCCGCGGGCGTTGCGGTCGCCGAAGCCGGCGCGCGGGGCGCCGAAATCACCACGCGGAGCACCGAAGTCGCCACCGCGGCCGTTGCCACCACCAAAGCCGCCACGGGGAGCACCGCCGCCGCCGAACTTGCGATCGCGCGAGAAGCTGTCATTGCTGCCGCGGTTGTTGCGGCCACCGAAGTTGGAACGCTCCGAACGACCGTCGGGGAAGCGCTGCTTGGGCTCCATGCCGGGAATGGTCTCGGCCTTGAAGGGTTGCTTGCTGTAGGCCTCGATGTCGAAGATCTTGCGACGGTCGCGGAATTCGGCAAAAGTCACGGCCAGGCCGTCGCGGCCGGCACGGCCGGTGCGGCCGATGCGGTGCGTGTAGTCCTCGGCCTTCATGGGCAGACCGAAGTTGAAGACGTGGGTGATGGTGGGCACGTCGATGCCGCGTGCGGCGACGTCGGTGGCCACCAGGATCTGCACCTGGCCCTGGCGCAGCGCCATGAGACGACGGTTGCGCAGGCCCTGGCTCAGGGCGCCGTGCAGGGCCACGGCGCTGAAACCGTCCTGCTGCAGGTCGTTGGCCAGACCGTCGCACTCCACCTGGGTGCTGGCGAACACGATGGCCTGGTCGATGCTGGCGTCACGCAGCCAGTGGTCGAGCAGCTGGCGCTTGTGCTGGGCGTGGTCGGCCCAGAACAGAACCTGCTTGATGTTGGCGTGTTTTTCCTGCGGGGAATCCACCTGCACCTTCTTCACGCCCGAACCGTTGTCGTGCATGACGCGCATGGCCAGCTGCTGGATGCGCGGCGCGAAGGTGGCGCTGAACATCATGGTCTGGCGGCGCTGGGCCGTCAGGGCGTTGAGTTCAGCCAGATCATCGGAGAAGCCCAGGTCCAGCATGCGGTCGGCCTCGTCGACGACGAGGAACTGCACCTGGTCCAGCTTGATCTGCATGGAACGCTGCAGGTCCAGCAGGCGGCCCGGCGTGGCGACCACGAGGTTGGCGTTCTGCAGCTTGGCGATCTGCACCGGGTAGGGCATGCCGCCCACCACGTTGGCGATGCGGATGCCGCGGCAATGCTTGACCAGCTCGATGGCGTCATGCGCCACCTGTTGCGCCAGCTCGCGCGTGGGGCACAGGATCAGGGCGCCGGGGGCGGCGGCCTTGAAGTGGCGCGGATTGGTCGGGTCCTGGCGCTTGGGGCGCTTCGGCGCCGGCTCGCCCTTGGCGGCGGCTTCGGCACAGGCGCGCTCGTAGCTGGCGCGCTCCTTCTCGGCGGCCTGGGCCTGCTGCTGCAGCAAGGTGTGCAGCACGGGCAGCAGGAAGGCGGCGGTCTTGCCGCTGCCGGTCTGGCTGGAGACCATGAGGTCGATGTAGCGGTCTTCCTGGCCCTCGGCGGGCATGGCCAGGGGGATGGCGCGTTCCTGCACGGTGGTGGGCTGGGTGTAGCCCAGGTCGGCCACGGCCTGCACCAGCTCGGGCGCCAGGCCCAGCTGCACAAAGCCGTTGGGCACGGTTTCAGCGGCCACTTCGGTCTCGACCGTCACGACGGTGTCGGTGGAAAGAGTCGATTCGACAGGCGCAAATTCGCCCGTCACTTCAAAAGCGTCGGTCATTTAGATTTTTCTCACACGCGAACACCGCAGGGACTGCGGGTGCTTCGCTGATGGTTAAAAGACATCAACCATCAAACAAAGCCTGCGCCGGTAGGGACCGGTACCGGGGATCTATTGCGGGTTCGAAAACCCTGATCCGGTGAGTGAAGGGAGATGCACGAAAAGCGCCGCGTTTTGCGGCGCAGGCCGGATTATGCCACGGATCAGGGTTATCACCTAATCTGGCGTCCAGCCCCGGTTCAGGCGAGCTTGAGAAAGTGCTCGCGGTAATGCGCCAGTTCCTCGATGGACTCGTTCACATCGGCCAGGGCCGTGTGCTTCTGGGCCTTCTTGAAAGCGCTGTAGACCTCGGGCTTCCAGCGCCGGGCCAGCTCCTTGAAAGTGCTGACATCCACGTTGCGGTAGTGGAAGAAGGCTTCCAGCCTGGGCATGTACTTCACGAGGAAGCGCCGGTCCTGGCCGATGCTGTTGCCGCACATGGGGGAGGTGCCCTTGGGCACGTACTTGGAGAGGAAGGCGATGAGCTCGGCCTCGGCCTGGGCCTCGGTCACGGTGGAGGCCTTGACCTTGTCGATCAGGCCGCTCTTGCCGTGCGTGCCCTTGTTCCAGGCGTCCATGGCGTTGAGGATGGCGTCTTCCTGGTGGATCACCAGCACCGGGCCTTCGATACGCGGCTCCAGATTCGGGCCGGTCACGATGACAGCGATCTCGATGATGCGTTCCTTTTCGGGGTCCAGCCCGGTCATCTCGCAGTCCAGCCAGACCAGGTTGAGATCAGATTTCTTCAGTAGGGTTGCGTTCTCGCTCATGGCGTCCATTGTCGCCGATGACCTAAACTCGACAGCCATGACCAACGTCTCCGCTTTCAACCCCAGTCTGGCCCTGACGCTCGTGTTTGCCGGCGTCCTGCTGCTGGGCCTGCTCACCAAGTTCTGGCTGGCCTCGCGCCAGGTGCGCCACGTGGCACGGCACCGGGCCAGCGTGCCGCCGGCCTTTGCCGCCACCATCAGCCTGGCGGCGCACCAGAAAGCCGCCGACTACACCGTGGCCAAGGTCCGCTTCGGCCTGCTGGAGACCGCCGTGGGCGCCGCGGTGCTGCTGGGCTGGACCCTGCTGGGCGGGCTCGACGCACTGAACCAGGCCCTGCTGGGATGGCTGGGCGGCGGCATGGTCCAGCAGCTGGCCTTGATCGCCGGCTTCGTGCTGATCGGCGGCCTCATCGAGCTGCCCCTGTCCCTGTACCAGACCTTTGTGATCGAGCAGCGCTTCGGCTTCAACAAGATGACCTGGAAACTCTGGCTGGGCGACCTGCTCAAGTCCACGTTGCTGGGCGCGGCCATCGGCCTGCCCATCGTGGCGCTCATCCTCTGGCTCATGGGTGCGGCCGGCGGCCTGTGGTGGCTCTGGGCCTGGGGGGTGTGGATGGGCTTCAATCTCTTGCTGCTGCTGATCTACCCCACCTTCATCGCCCCGCTGTTCAACAAGTTCGAGCCGCTGGAAGACGAATCGCTCAAGGCGCGCGTGACCGCACTCATGCAGCGTTGCGGCTTCTCGGCCAAAGGCTTGTACGTGATGGACGGCAGCCGGCGCAGCGCACATGCCAACGCCTACTTCACGGGTTTCGGCGCCGCCAAACGCGTGGTCTTCTTCGATACCCTGCTCAGCAAGCTGTCGCCCGGCGAGGTGGACGCCGTGCTCGCGCACGAGCTCGGCCACTTCAAGCACAAGCACATCCTCAAGCGCATCGTGACCCTGTTCGCGATCAGTCTGGCCGGCTTCGCCCTGCTGGGTTGGCTGGCCCAGCAGGCCTGGTTCTATGCCGGCCTGGGCGTCACCCCCAGCCTGCAGCTGCTGGTGCCCACGCTGGGCGCCACCCAGGCCATGCCCAACGACGCGCTGGCCCTGCTGCTCTTCCTGTTGGTCATTCCGGTGTTCAGCTTCTTCATCACGCCCCTGCTCTCGCGTTCCTCGCGCCAGCATGAGTTCGAAGCCGACGCCTACGCGGCCCAGCAAGCCGATGCGAAAGACCTGGGCAGCGCGTTGCTCAAGCTCTACGAGGACAACGCCTCGACCCTGACGCCCGACCCCGCCTACGTGGCTTTCTACTATTCGCACCCCCCGGCCAGCCAGCGCCTGGCGCGGCTGGGCACGACATGAGCAGCGGCCTGCGCCGGCCACTGGGTCCGACCGAGCTCGTCACCGAGCTGGCCAGGCACCCGGGCTGGATGCTGCAGGGCGACGGCCCTGAACTGGGCATCGCCCGCCGCTACGAATTCGCCAGCTATCCGGAGGTCCTTGCCTTCGCCAACGCCGTAGCCTGGATGGCCCAGCAGCGCGACCACCACCCGGACCTGCTCGTGAGCTACCGGCATTGCACGGTGTCCTGGCGTACGCACGATGCCGGTGGCATCACCCGGCTCGATTTCGAATGTGCAGCGCAGGTCGACGCGCTGCGGGGCGCGGCTTGAGCCAGGCCCCCGAGCTCGACCGCGGCCTGGTCGTGGCCAGCCACGGCCGCCATGTGTTGGTGGAAACCCCCGAGGGCCGGCAACTGATCTGCCACCCGCGCGGCAAGAAGAACCAGGCCGTGGTCGGCGACCGCGTGCTCTGGCTGGCCAGCGGTGACGAGGGCAGCATCGAGAAGGTGGAGCAGCGACGCAATCTCTTCTACCGCCAGGACGAGATCCGAACCAAGAGCTTCGCCGCCAACCTGGACCAGGTGCTGATCCTGATCGCCGCCGAACCCGAGTTCTCCGAGAGCCAGCTCGCGCGCGCCCTGGTGGCGGCCGAGGCCGAACGCATCCAGCCGCTGATCGTGCTCAACAAGAGCGATCTGGCCGAGCCCTTTGCGCGTGCCTGGGCGCGTCTGGAGCCGTACCGGCGCATGGGCTACGCGGTGCTGCCGCTCAACCTCAAGGCGACAGGCAGTCCGGCCGAGCTCGTGGCGTTGCAAGCGCAGCTGCAGGACCGGGCCACGCTGGTGCTGGGCCCATCGGGCGCGGGCAAGAGCACGCTGATCAACCGCCTGGTGCCCGGCGCCCAGGCGCAGACGGGCGAGATTTCCACGGCCCTCAACTCCGGCAAGCACACCACCACGAGCACGCGCTGGTACTGGGTGGACGGTGCACGGCAGACAGCCCTGATCGATTCACCGGGCTTCCAGGAATTCGGCCTGCAGCACATCGAGGCGGCGCAACTCGCCAGCCTGATGCCGGACCTGCGCGTGCATGCGGGCGCGTGCCGCTTCTACAACTGCAGCCACCTGCACGAGCCGGGCTGCGGTGTGATCGCCGCGGTGGATGAAAAAAGCGGCGGCACCGGGATCAGCCCGTCGCGCTACAGAATTTATAGCGAACTGCACGCCGAGCTGTCGCAGGCGCCGCGCTACTGAACGGCGGACTTACCCGATCAGTCGCGCGACCGTCAGCAGCGCCAGCAACAGCATCCACAGCACCACGGAACGCCAGACCAGGCCCACAATGCTGCGCAGATGCGCCAGCTGCGGCTCGAAGCGCGCCGAGGCCGCCGGCATCTGCTCCTGGGTCTCGCCCTGGGCCATGGCCGTGGTGCCCAGGCGCACATTGATCGCGCCGGCCGTGGCCGCCACGATGAGGCCGTCGTTGCCGGCCGGGCCCTCGCTCTCGGGCAGGGATTCGTACCGGCGCCAGTTGTCCACTGCATCCTCGAAGCTGCCCACGACGGCAAAGGCCAGCGCAGTCACACGCGCCGGCAGCCAGTCGACCCAGTGCCAGGCACGCGCGGCGGCGGCACAGGCAGCATCACTGACCGCCGGTGCCTGACGGCGCGCCACATGGGGCCAGTAGCGTGTGACGAATTCGGCCAGCCGGTAGAGCACAGCGCCAGCCGGCCCCAGTCCCAGCACGGCCAGCACGATGAACCAGCTCAGCACACCGAAGACATGGCGGTGCGCGGCCAGCACGGAGAACTCGAGCACGTGGCGGATGATCTCGCGCGGCGGCAGCTCACTGGCGTCGATCTGGCGCCACTCGGCGAGCAGGCGCCGCGCCTCCACCTCGTCACCGACCTCCAGCGCATCGCGGATGGCCGTGAAATGATGGCTGAACTGGCGAAAGCCCAGCGTCACGTAGAGTACCGCCACGTTCCAGAGCATGGCCAGCGGCCAGCCCGCAAAGGTGCAGAGCAGCCAGTAGATCCCCAGCGCGATCACCGCCGGCAGCAGCACGGCAAAACCCCAGGCCAGCCAGCCATGCGACGTCTCACCAGCGTCGAGCTTGCGCACCACCCAGCGCAGCCAGCTGCGCATGCCGGCGTGCACGGCGTTGCCGCGCGCCAGGGGGCGCGCCTGTTCGATCAGCAGAGCCAGCAGCAGGGAGAAGAAACTCATGCCGCGATCATAGCGGCGAGGGCCCGCTCCCCCTGACGCGCGGCTTGCGCCCAAAGTTCAGGCGGCCAGGAAACGGTAAAAATTGCGCAGCATGCCGGCCGTCGCACCCCAGATGTAGCGCTCGGTGGCGCCGTCCTGCCAGGGCATGGAGAACCACTCGCGGCGCACCCCCTCGAATTCGAAGGCATGGCGGCGATGGTGTGCCGGGTCGAGGAGAAAGGACAGGGGTACCTCGAAGATATCGGCCACCTCACCCGCATTGGGCACCAGCGTGAAGCCGGGCTGGACCCAGGCCACGACCGGGGTGATGACGAAGGCCGTGCCCGTGGTGTACACGGGCAAGGTGCCCAGCACCTGCACGTAGTGACGTGCCAGGCCCACCTCCTCTTCGGCTTCCCTCAAGGCGGCATCCACCACGTCGGCATCGGTGTCGTCGACCTTGCCGCCGGGAAAGGCGATCTGGCCCGAGTGGTTGGACAGATGGCTGGTGCGCTGGGTCAGCAACAGCGTGGGCTCCGGCCGTGCGACCAGAGGCACGAGCACGGCCGCCTGGGCCGGCGTACGCTGGGTGAAGCGCGGCTCGGCACGCACCTCGGGTTGCCACAGTGGCGGCGCCGCGAAGCGCTGGCGCAAGGCCTCCGCCTGCAGGCGCTCGGCCGGCACGGCGGGCAGGTGGCTGTCGACACCGGCGACGGGCACCTGGCGCGGGTCGAAATTGAGCAGCTTGGACAGAGGGGTGATGTGATCGGCGGATGACATCGGAAGCACCAAAAACAAAACCGCCCGGGCGCAGGCGCGAGGGCGGTTGGGGCTCTGGGCGGGCCGGAGCTTACGCGGCGGCAGCCTTGCTGACGAGCTTTTCCTTGATACGGGCCGACTTGCCGCTGCGGTCGCGCAGGTAGTACAGCTTGGCACGGCGGACATCGCCGCGGCGCTTGACTTCGATGCTGGCGATCAGCGGGCTGTAGGTCTGGAAGGTCCGCTCCACGCCTTCGCCACTGGAGATCTTGCGCACGGTGAAGCCGCTGTTGAGGCCACGGTTGCGCTTGGCGATCACCACGCCTTCGTAAGCCTGGACGCGCTTGCGCGTGCCTTCGACCACGTTCACGTTCACGATGACGGTGTCACCGGGCGCGAATTCAGGGATGTTCTTGCCCAGGCGGGCGATTTCCTCTTGCTCGAGGGTCTGGATCAGGTTCATGGTTTTACCTTTCAGGATCGTGTCCGCGCACGGGGTTCACATGGAACCCGGAGGAAGACCACCATGGTCAGCCAGCCGGACAGAGGATCGGGAAGCCCGCAATTATAGCAGGACGGCGTCAGGCCAGGCTGGCCAGATAGGCCTCGTCCTGTCGGCTCAGGCACCCGGCGGCCCGGGCCCGGGCGATCAGCTCCGGGCGCAGCCGGGCCGTCAGCGCCAGGCGCTGCTCGCGCCGCCAGCGCTCGATCTGCCCGTGGTGACCGGAGAGCAGCACCTCGGGCACGCCCTGCCCTTCCCAGGTCTCGGGCCGGGTGTAGTGCGGACAGTCGAGCAGGCCATCCAGGGCCGGGTTGAAACTGTCCAGGGCGTGGCTGTCGGCATCTCCGAGCACGCCGGGCTGCAGCCGGGCCACGGCGTCGAGCAGGGCCATGGCGGCGATCTCGCCGCCCGAGAGCACGAAGTCGCCCAGACTGATCTGCTCGTCCACATGGGTGTCGATGAAGCGCTGGTCCAGGCCCTCATAACGGCCGCAGACCAGCACGGCACCCTCGCTGGCTGCCCAGCGCTCGACCTGGGCGTGGTCCAGCGGCCGGCCCAGCGGCGAGAACAGGACCACAGGGGCGCGACCGGCGCGCTGGGCTTGCACGGCCTGCAGGCAGCGTGCCAGGGGCTCGGCCATCATGACCATGCCCGGACCACCGCCGAAGGGCCGGTCATCGACACGGCGGTAGTTGCCTTCGGCGTGGTCGCGCGGATTGTGCAACTGCACGTCGACCTGACCGGATTCGTAGGCACGGCGCGTGATGCCGCTCGTGAGCAGCGGCGCGAAAAGTTCGGGGAAAAGGGTCAGGACGTCAAAGCGCATGGCGCGGTCCTGCTCAGTAGTCGGGCTGCCAGTCCACCGTGATCCGCCGCGTGGGCAGATCCACGGCATCGACATAGGCCGAGACGAAAGGGATCATGCGCTCGGCTGGCTTGCCCTCCTGCTCGTAGGCCACGACCAGCACGGTCTGCGGGCCCGTGGACATGAGCTCGCTGACGGTCCCCAGCGCCACACCTTCGCGGTTGACGACGTCCAGGCCGATGAGGTCGATCCAGTAGTACTCGTCCTTGTCGGGCGTGGGGAAGCTGGAGCGGGCGACGAAGATGCGGGCACCGCGCAGGGCCTCGGCGGCATCACGATCAGCCACCTCATGCGCACTGGCGACCACCGAGTCCGAATGGTCCTTGGCTTCCTTGATGGACAGCTTCGCCGGACCGGTGAAGGTCTTGGCCCCCTTTTCAGAGGGCAGCAGGAACCAGCGCTTGGAAGAAAACAGCGCCTCCGGAGAGGCGCTGTAGGGCAGGACCTTGAACCAGCCCTTGATGCCCCAGGCATCAAGGATGCGCCCGACTTCGATGGCGTCCGCCGGCAATTCGGCGGGTTCGAGGACGAGCGACATGGGAAAAGTCTTAAGCGGCCTTCTTGGCAGCAGACTGCTTGATCAGGCGTTCCACGGTGGGGGAAGCCTGAGCACCCACGCCCAGCCAGTAGGTCAGGCGGTCCTGGGCGATCCGGATGCTTTCTTCCTTCTCGGTGGCGATCGGGTTGTAGAAACCGATGCGCTCGATGAAGTTGCCGTCGCGACGGCTGCGCTTGTCGGCCACAACGATGTTGAAGAAGGGGCGAGCCTTGGCGCCGCCGCGGGAGAGTCGAATCACGACCATGGTTTGTCCTTCGGGTGGATCGGTGATCTTGCGGCCCGTATGAATTAGATACGAACGGAACGCCTTCACACGATATTTCCTCCGGTGTTTGAGACACGCGACTGGCCACCTAGCCAGCGACACACCGAAAAGCCTGCGATTATAGCGTTTTCCGCCAAACCAAAGATATGCCCGCCATCCGCCCCAGCCACGAGACCGATCTCCCGGCCATCGCAGCCCTCTACGCCGACTACGTGCTGCACAGCACCTGCACCTTCGAAGTCGACCCGCCCTCGCCGGCCGACATGTGCGCGCGCCGCGCCGAGGTGCAGGGACGGGGCCTGCCCTGGCTGGTGCTGGAAGACGCCGGCCAGGTGCTGGGCTACGCCTATTGCAACTGGTTCAAGCCACGCCCGGCCTACCGCTACTCGGCCGAAAACTCGATCTACCTGGCCCCGACCGCCCAGGGCCGCGGCCTGGGGCGCCTGCTGCTGGCAGAACTCGCGGCGCAGGCTGAAGCCGCCGGTGTGCGCAAGCTGATCGCCGTGATCGGCGACTCCGGCAACGTGGCCTCGGTCGGTCTGCACCGCAGCCTGGGCTTCGAGCCCGTGGGCACCATCCGCTCGTGTGGCTGGAAGTTCGATCGCTGGCTGGACATCGTGCTGATGGAAAAGACCCTGGGCGACGGGGACCGAAGCGCACCGCGGGCACAATCAGCCACATGCTGAAGAACAAGACGCTCACGGCCTGGCTGGCCTTTCTGGGCGGGCCGCTGGGCCTGCACCGCTTTTACCTGCACGGCCTGGGCGATGTCCTGGGCTGGCTGCTGCCCATCCCCACGGCCCTGGGCCTTTACGGCATCGAGCGCGTGCTCCAGTACGGCGTGGACGATGGCTGGAGCTGGGTGCTGATCCCGCTGCTGGGTTTCAATATCGCGGTCTGTGCGCTGACGGCCATCGTCTACGGCCTGAGCAGCCCGGAAAAATGGAATGCCCGCCACAACCCCCAGGCTGCCGCCGATGCACCGGCCGGGCGCACGAACTGGTTCACCATCGGGGCTGTCGTGTGCGCCCTGCTGATCGGCACCACGGCCCTGATGTCGAGCATTGCCTTCAGCTTTCAGCGCTACTTCGAGTACCAGATCGAGGA
This sequence comes from Hylemonella sp., assembly GCA_046299695.1. Lineage (GTDB taxonomy): Bacteria > Pseudomonadota > Gammaproteobacteria > Burkholderiales > Burkholderiaceae_C > Hylemonella. The sequence continues at coordinate 164,176 of JBKBHP010000004.1, read as the reverse complement.
AGCGCGCAAGATCAGCCAGTAAAAAGAACGGGGCCCGCGGGCCCCGTTCTTTTTACTGCGCACAGGCGGACCTCAGAAGATGCCCAGACTGAGCCAGTAGGCGACGATGGCCACGAAGGCGCTGGCTGGAATCGTGAAGACCCAGGCCCAGACAATGTTGCCGGCCACGCCCCAACGCACGGCGCTGGCCCGCTGCGAGGAGCCCACGCCGACGATGGCACCCGTGATGGTATGCGTGGTGGACACCGGAATGCCCAGGCCCGTGGCCAGGAACAGGGTCAGCGCCCCGCCGGTCTCGGCGCAGAAACCGCCGACCGGCTTGAGCTTGGTGATCTTCTGGCCCATGGTCTTGACGATGCGCCAGCCGCCGAACATGGTCCCCAGGCCGATGGCCGCGTAACAGCTCACCACCACCCACCCCGGCGGCGCCGAGTCCGTCGAACTCATGTAGCCGGTCGCGATCAGCAGCATCCAGATGATGCCGATGGTCTTCTGCGCGTCATTGCCGCCGTGGCCCAGGCTGTAGGCTCCGGCCGAAACGAGCTGCAGGCGCCGGAACCAGCCGTCCACACGGGAAGGTGCCGTACGCCGGAACAACCAGGCCACGATGAGCATCATCAGCGAGCCCAGCAGGAAACCGAGAAAGGGCGAGACGAAGATGAAGATCACCGTCTTGAGGATGCCGGCCACCAGCAGGGCGTCGGTACCGGCCTTGCCGATCACCGCCCCCACGATGCCGCCGATCAACGCGTGCGAGGAGCTGCTGGGGATGCCGTAGTACCAGGTGATCAGGTTCCAGGTGATGGCGCCGACCAGGGCGCCGAACACCACATGGGTGTCGACCACACCCGACTGCACGATCCCCTTCCCCACCATGGCCGCCACGCTGAGGTGGAAGACGAAGATGGCGATGAAGTTGAAGAAGGCGGCAAACAGCACGGCCTGGCCCGGCCGGAGCACGCCGGTGGAGACAACGGTGGCGATGGAGTTGGCCGCATCATGAAAACCGTTCATGAAGTCGAAGGCCAGCGCCAGCACCACCAGCATGATGATCACCCAGAGGGCGGCTTGCGGAATGTTCTCCATGCGCAGGCCCGCCTCAGGCGTTCTCGAGGACGATGCCCTCGATCGAATTGGCCACGTCCTCGCACTTGTCGGTCACGGTCTCGAGCAGCTCGTAGATGGCCTTGAGCTTGATCACCTCGCGCACGTCCGGCTCCTCGCGGAACAGCTTGCTCATGGCGGTGCGCATGACGCGGTCGGCATCGGACTCGAGACGGTCGATCTCCTCACAGGTCTTGAGCGCGGCCTCGGCGGTCTTGGGGTCGCCGATGTTGCTGAGGAGATTGACCGCATCCTTGACGCGCTCGCAGCACTTCACGCTGAGCTCGGTGAGGCGGATGATCTCTTCCGTCATATGGCGCACGTCGTAGAGGGCCATGGTCTCGGTGGCGTCCTGCAGCAGGTCGGCCACGTCGTCCATGGTGTTGATCAGGGTGTGGATCTGCTCGCGGTCGATCGGCGTGATGAAGGTCTTGTGCAGGGCCTTGTTGACCTCGTGCGTGATGCGGTCAGCGGCGCGCTCGGCGTTGTCCACGTCGCGGGTGTACTGCTCGCGCAGGTTGTGGTCGCCGTAGTGGGCCACCAGCTGGGAAAAGGCCCGCGCAGCCTCGACGATGCGGTCCGCGTGCTGGTTGAACATCTCGAAGAAATTGCCGTCACGCGGCATCAGTTTTCCGAACAGCATGGCGAACTCCGGTGGTGTCGGTTTTGTGACAAATTGATGAAAGCCGGGCAGTGTAACCGCTGCCCGGCGGCCGTCCGCTCAGGCGCTGCGGAAGATGAAGTACACGGCACCCACCATGCACAGCGCGGCCCAGAGGTAATCCAGCTTGAAGGGTTCCTTCAGGTAGAACATGGCAAAGGGCACGAAGACGCTGAGCGTGATGACCTCCTGGACGATCTTGAGCTGGCCGACGGTGAAGCCGGCCTGCTGAAAGCCGATGCGGTTGGCCGGCACCTGCAGCAGGTACTCGAACAGGGCAATCCCCCAGCTCACCAGCGCCGCCCAGTACCACGGCGCGGTCGCCAGGTTTTTCAGATGCCCGTACCAGGCAAAGGTCATGAAGACATTGCTGCCGATCAGCAGCAGGAAGGTCTGCATCGAAAAAGGCAGAGACTGAAGGGTGCTCATGGCCGGATTATCCGTGCGGGCAAGAAAAAAGCCCTGCGGGTGACCGCAGGGCTTGCCGCCCGAGGTGGGCAGATCAGGCCGAGACCTTGTCGGCCACGTCCTTGTACTCCTCGATCTGGTCGAAGTTCATGTAGCGGTAGACGCTGGCCTTGTCGGCATCGATCACGCCCATTTCCTTGAGGTATTCCTCCTTGGTGGGCAGGCGACCCAGGCGGGAGGCAATGGCAGCCAGCTCGGCCGAACCCAGGAACACATTGGTGTTCTTGCCCAGACGGTTGGGGAAGTTGCGGGTGGAGGTGGAGATCACCGTCGCGCCTTCACGCACCTGGGCCTGGTTGCCCATGCACAGGGAGCAGCCGGGCATCTCGGTGCGTGCACCGGCGGTACCGAAGGCGGCGTAGTGACCTTCCTTGATCAGCTCGTTCTGGTCCATCTTGGTCGGCGGGGCGACCCACAGCTTGACCGGGATGTCACGCTGGCCGCCCAGCAGCTTGGCCGCGGCGCGGAAGTGGCCGATGTTGGTCATGCACGAGCCGATGAAGGCCTCGTCGATCTTGGTACCGGCCACGTCGGACAGGAACTTGGCATCGTCCGGATCGTTCGGGCAGCAGACGATGGGCTCCTTGATGTCGTTCATGTCGATCTCGATCACGGCCGCGTACTCGGCGTCCTTGTCGGCTTCGAGCAGCTCGGGCTGGGCCAGCCAGGCCTCGACCTTCTCGATGCGGCGCTGCAGGGTCTTGGCGTCCTGGTAGCCGTCGGCGATCATGTTCTTCATGAGCACGACGTTCGAGTTCAGGTACTCGATGATCGGCTCCTTGTTGAGCTTGATCGTGCAGCCGGCGGCCGAGCGCTCCGCCGAGGCGTCGCTCAGCTCGAAAGCCTGTTCCACCTTCAGGTCCGGCAGGCCCTCGATTTCCAGGATGCGGCCCGAGAAGATGTTCTTCTTGCCGGCCTTGGCCACGGTCAGCAGACCGGCCTTGATCGCATACAGCGGAATGGCATGCACCAAGTCACGCAGGGTGACACCGGGCTGCAGCTGGCCCTTGAAGCGCACCAGCACCGACTCGGGCATGTCCAGCGGCATCACGCCCGTGGCGGCGCCGAAGGCTACCAGGCCGGAGCCGGCGGGGAAGGAGATGCCGATGGGGAAGCGGGTGTGGCTGTCGCCGCCCGTGCCCACGGTGTCGGGCAGCAGCAGGCGGTTGAGCCAGCTGTGGATCACGCCGTCGCCCGGGCGCAGCGAGACGCCGCCGCGGTTGGAGATGAAGGCCGGCAACTCGCGGTGGGTCTTGACGTCCACCGGCTTGGGGTAGGCCGCGGTGTGGCAGAAGGACTGCATCACCAGATCAGCCGAGAAGCCCAGGCAGGCGAGATCCTTGAGTTCGTCGCGGGTCATGGGGCCGGTGGTGTCCTGCGAGCCCACGGTGGTCATCTTGGGCTCGCAATAGGTCCCCGGACGCACGCCCTGGCCCTCGGGCAGGCCGACGGCACGGCCGACCATCTTCTGCGCCAGCGTAAAGCCGGCCTTGGTCTCGGCCGGCGCCTGGGGCAGGCGGAACAGGGTCGAGGCCGGCAGGCCCAGGAACTCACGCGCCTTGGCGGTCAGCGAACGGCCGATGATCAGGTTGATGCGGCCGCCGGCACGCACCTCGTCAAACAGCACATCGCTGCGCAACTGGAACTCCACGACGGTGGCGCCATCCTTGGTGATCTTGCCCTCGTAGGGGTGGATGTCGATCACGTCGCCCATCTCGAGCTTGCTCACGTCCACTTCGATCGGCAAGGCACCGGAGTCTTCCTGGGTGTTGAAGAAGATCGGAGCGATCTTGCCGCCCAGCGTGACGCCGCCAAAGCGCTTGTTCGGCACGTAGGGGATGTCCTGGCCCGTGGCCCAGATCACCGAGTTGGTGGCCGACTTGCGGCTGGAGCCGGTGCCCACGACGTCGCCCACATAGGCCACCAGGTGGCCCTTCTTCTTGAGGTCCTCGATGAACTTCATCGGGCCGCGCTTGCCGTCTTCCTCGGGCTTGAAGGCCGCGTCGGGACGGGTGTTCTTGAGCATGGCCAGGTAATGCAGCGGGATGTCCGGACGGCTCCAGGCATCCGGCGCAGGCGACAGATCGTCGGTGTTGGTCTCGCCGGGCACCTTGAAGACGGTGACGGTGATCTTCTTCGCGACCTCGGGACGCGAGACGAACCACTCGGCGTCGGCCCAGCTCTGCATCACTTCCTTGGCCTTGGCATTGCCGGCCTTGGCCTTGGCGGCCACGTCGTTGAAGAAGTCGAACATCAGCAGGGTCTTCTTCAGGCCCTCGGCGGCCACGGCCGCCACCTCGGCGTCGTCCAGCAGCTCGATCAGCGGATGCACGTTGTAACCGCCAACCATGGTGCCGAGCAGCTCGGTGGCCTTGGCCTTGGAGATCAGGCCGACCTTGAGGTCACCATGGGCCACGGCGGCCAGGAAGCTGGCCTTGACCTTGGCGGCATCGTCCACGCCCGGGGGCACGCGGTGCGTCAGCAGGTCCAGCAGGAAAGCCTCCTCGCCCTTGGGCGGGTTCTTGATCAGCTCGATGAGCTCGGCCGTCTGCTTGGCGTCGAGGGGCAGCGGGGGGATGCCGAGCGCGGCGCGTTCAGCAGCATGGGCGCGGTAGGCTTGCAACATGGTGACTCCTTGTAGGACAACTCAAAAAGGGCGCCCGCCTCAGGCGGGCACGCCCTGGGGTTTCGGTGCGGCCGAAGCCGCGAAATAAGGCTGCATGGCCGGGGGCAAGGCGCGCCCGGTCTGGTGCGCACGCTCCAGCACCTGCCAGAAGTAACGGTAGCTGGCCCGGTCGTGCAACTGCTTCTCGTAGCTCACGGGGGCCCACTGCGCGGCCTGGGCGGCCTCGATGATGGCGGCGGCACGCTCGATGTCGGCCGCGTCGGGTGCCAGGGCCTCCAGGATGGGACGGATCTGCCCCGGATGGATGCTCCACATGCGCGTGTAGCCGAACTCGCGCGCAGCCCGGCGGGCGGCGGCCTGCATGGCAGCGGTGTCGCTGAACTCGGTGACCACGCAGTGCGAGGGCACCTTGCCATGTGCGTGGCAGGCCGAGGCGATTTCGAGCTTGGCGCGCACCACCAGCGGGTGGCTGAACTGGCCCGCGCTGCCCATGGCACTGTCGGGGATGGCCCCGCCATGCGCCGAGACGAAATCCATGAGACCGAAGCTGATGGACTGCACCCGCGGCTGCGCCGCGATGTCAAAGGCGCGATGCACCGCGGCCGGGGACTCCAGCAGGACCTGCAGCGGCAGAGGCGTGCTGCGCCCCGTGCCGCGCGCGGCCGCGTCCACCGCCGCCACAGCGCGCGCCACATCGGCCACCGACTCGACCTTGGGGATCATCAGGTGACAGAGGGCCGCCCCGGCGCCGCCGACGATGGTGGCCACATCCTGCTCGAAGGCGGCGTGATCCACCGGATGCACGCGCACCGCGATGCGCGGCGCCGCCGGCAGGCCCGCCTGACGGGCGGAGGCTTGCGCCTCATTGGCCAGGGCCACCACCATCTGCGCGTGGTCGCGCTCGCCGCCCACGGGCGCGCCGTCCTCGCAATCGAGCGAGGCGTCGAACACGCAGGCGCCGAACTCGGCGGTCATCTCGGCCTGCAGCTGCAGGCTCTTGCGCATGCGCTGCTCCACGCCGCTGTAATGGTCGCAGACCGGCAGGAAACCGGCGGCGGCCTGGGCACCGAGGAGGATGTCGCGCGGGTGGGCCATGACGGATTACAGGAGGTGCTTGACGCCGTCCTGCTCGCCCTGCAGCTCGGCCAGGGTCTTGTCGATGCACTTCTGGCTGAATTCGTCAATGGCCAGGCCCTCGACGATCTTGTACTTGCCACCTTCGGTGGTGACCGGGAAACCAAAGATCACGTCCTTGGGAATGCCGTATTCGCCGTTGGAAGGCACGCCCATGGTGACCCACTTGCCGTTGGAGCCCAGGGCCCAGTCACGCATGTGGTCGATGGCGGCGTTGGCGGCCGAGGCGGCCGAGGACAGGCCCCGCGCCTCGATGATGGCGGCGCCGCGCTTGCCCACGGTGGGCAGGAAGACGGTTTCGTTCCAGACCTGGTCGTTGATCGCATCCTTGACGCTCTTGCCGCCGATGGTGGCAAAGCGGTAGTCGGCGTACATGGTGGGCGAGTGGTTGCCCCAGACCGTCAGCTTCTCGATCTCGCCAACCTTGCCACCGGTCTTGGCGGCGATCTGGCTGGCGGCACGGTTGTGGTCCAGGCGCAGCATGGCGGTGAAGTTCTCGCGCGGCAGGCTGGGCGCGCTCTTCATGGCGATGTAGGCGTTGGTGTTGGCGGGGTTGCCGACCACCAGCACCTTGACGTTGCGGCTGGCGACCTGGTCCAGGGCCTTGCCCTGGGCGGTGAAAATCTGGGCGTTGGCGGCCAGCAGGTCGGCACGCTCCATGCCGGGGCCGCGTGGGCGGGCGCCCACGAGCAGGGCATAGTCGGCGTCCTTGAAGGCCACCAGCGGGTCACCCGTGGGGATCACGCCAGCCAGCAGCGGGAAGGCGCAGTCTTCGAGCTCCATGATCACACCCTTGAGCGCCTTCTGGGCCTTCTCGTCCGGGATCTCCAGCAGTTGCAGAATCACAGGCTGATCCTTGCCCAGCATTTCGCCCGAGGCGATGCGGAACAGCAGGGCGTAACCGATTTGACCGGCGGCGCCGGTGACGGCGACGCGGACGGGCTTTTTGCTCATGGTGGAAACTCCAGAAGGTGATAAGTGATCGCTGACCGGGGAGACCCCCTGCGCACAGGCCGGCAGGCATCCCGGAAGGTCCCGGCAGTGTAGCGCGAAACGCCCCGTTTTTCAATTTGTCTTATGTCTTATATAAGATATGATTAAGGTCATTTCACCAGCCACTCCAACCGGGTCGACCGCATGAATTCCAGCTCGCTTCCCCTGGCCGACAGCGCCATGGCCGCCGCGGACGGCGGCGGGCCCGCCCCGGCCTTCAGCCCCCTGTACCAGCAGATCAAGGGCTTGATCCTGCAAAGCCTGCAATCGGGCGAATGGAAGCCCGGCGAGGCCATCCCCAGCGAGATGGACCTGGCGGCGCGCTACCGCGTGAGCCAGGGCACGGTGCGCAAGGCCATCGACGAACTGGCCGCGGAGAACCTGCTGGTGCGCCGCCAGGGCAAGGGCACCTTCGTTGCCACCCATGCCGAACAACATGTGCAATACCGCTTCCTGCGCCTGATGCCTGATACCGGCGACCGCCAGAGCGAAGGCCCGGCCGAGCGCACCATCATCGATTGCAAGCGCCTGCGCGCCACCGCCGAGATCGCACGTGCGCTCGCACTGCGCAGCGGCGACAGTGTGCTGCAGGTACGCCGCGTGCTGGCCTTCGCCGGTCGCCCCACCATTCTGGAAGACCTCTGGCTGCCAGGCACCCCCTTCAAGGGCCTGACGGCGGAGCGGCTCAGCGACGACCACGGCCCCATGTACGCGATGTTCGAGACCGAGTTCGGCGTGCGCATGGTGCGCGCCGAGGAGAAGATCCGCGCCGTGCTGCCCGACGCGGCCCAGAGCGCGCTGCTGAAGGTGGGCAAGAACACGCCGCTGCTGAGCGTGGAACGCATCGCCTACACCTATAACGACGTCCCCATGGAATTGCGCCGCGGCCTTTATTTGACGGATACGCATCACTACCGCAATGTGCTGAGTTGAGAAACTCGGTTACGCACATAAGGTCGAACAATGAATCCTTCGACACAACCTTATGGATGCTGCATTGCAATAGAATTTACCCTTGTCAACGCCTGAAAGTTTCACGGCGGTTACATCACCGAAAGCCCTCACCATGTCCGAGCTAGCCACTCCCCCCCGGCCCCAGCGGCCCGAGTTCCGCAACATCCACGCGCTCAAGGACCTGCCCAGCTACCGTCTGCCCCCGGCCGGCTGGGTGTCCATCCTGCATCGCGTCAGCGGCGCACTGATGTTCCTTCTGCTGCCCTTCATCCTCTGGATGTTCGACACCTCGCTGACCTCCGAGTACTCCTACGCCCGCTTCAGCGCCGCCTTTGGCGTGGGGCTTGGCTTCGTACCGGGCTGGTTCATCAAGCTGGTGGCCCTGGCCCTGATCTGGGCCTATCTGCACCACCTGATCGCCGGCCTGCGCCATCTGTGGATGGACGCCACCCACGCCGTGAGCAAGGAATTCGGCCGTAACTCGGCCATCGTCACACTGGCACTGAGCCTGGGCCTCACCGTCGTGTTGGGCGCCAAGCTGTTTGGCCTGTACTGAGCAGTATCACAAGGAGCAATTCATGTCCGTCAACTACGGCTCCAAGCGCATCGTCGTCGGCGCGCACTACGGTCTGCGCGACTGGATCGTCCAGCGCGCCACGGCCGTCCTCATGGTCCTCTTCACCCTGCTGGTGCTGGCCCAGGTGGTCTTCACCCGCGGCCCCGTCGGCTACGAAACCTGGGCCGGCATCTTCGCCCCCCAGTGGATGAAGGTCATCACCTTCGCCGTCATCGTCGCCCTGATCTGGCACGTCTGGGTCGGCATGCGCGACATCTGGATGGACTACATCAAGCCCGTCTGGCTGCGCCTGTCGCTGCAGGTTTTCACCCTCGTCTGGCTGGTCGGCTGCGCCGGCTGGGCCCTCCAAGTCCTCTGGAGACTCTGAGTCATGTCCTATTCCATCTCCAAGCGTAAGTTCGACGTCGTCATCGTCGGAGCCGGCGGCTCCGGCATGCGCGCCTCGCTGCAGCTGGCGCGCGCCGGCCTGAACGTGGCCGTGCTGTCCAAGGTCTTCCCCACCCGCTCGCACACCGTGGCCGCCCAGGGCGGCATCGGTGCCTCGCTGGGCAATATGTCCGAGGACAACTGGCACTACCACTTCTACGACACCGTCAAGGGCTCCGACTGGCTCGGCGACCAGGACGCCATCGAATTCATGTGCCGTGAGGCGCCCAAGGTCGTCTACGACCTGGAACACATGGGCATGCCCTTCGACCGCAATCCCGACGGCACCATCTACCAGCGCCCCTTCGGCGGCCACACAGCCAACTACGGCGAGAAGCCCGTGCAGCGTGCCTGCGCCGCGGCCGACCGCACCGGCCACGCCATGCTGCACACGCTGTACCAGCAGAACGTCGCCGCGCGCACTCAGTTCTTCGTCGAATGGATGGCACTGGACCTGGTCCGTGACGCCGAAGGCGATGTGGTGGGCGTGACCGCCCTGGAAATGGAAACCGGCGACCTGCACGTGCTGCACGCCAAGACCGTGCTGCTGGCCACCGGCGGCGCGGGCCGCATCTTCGCCGCGTCCACCAATGCCTTCATCAACACCGGCGACGGCCTGGGCATGGCCGCGCGCGCGGGCATCCCGCTGCAGGACATGGAGTTCTGGCAGTTCCACCCGACCGGTGTCGCCGGTGCGGGCGTGTTGCTGACCGAAGGCTGCCGTGGCGAAGGCGCCATCCTGCTCAACAGCAAGGGTGAGCGTTTCATGGAGCGCTATGCGCCGACGCTCAAGGATCTGGCACCGCGTGACTTCGTCTCGCGCTCCATGGACCAGGAGATCAAGGAAGGCCGCGGCTGCGGCCCGAACAAGGACTACGTGCTGCTCAAGCTGGATCACCTGGGCGCCGAGACCATCCACAAGCGCCTGCCCTCGGTCTACGAGATCGGCGTCAACTTCGCCAACGTGGACATCACCAAGGAGCCGATCCCGGTCGTGCCCACCATCCACTACCAGATGGGCGGCATCCCGACCAACATCAACGGCCAGGTCGTGGTGCACGACGGCAGCAACAACAAGGTCGTCAACGGGCTGTACGCCGTGGGCGAATGCTCCTGCGTCTCGGTGCACGGCGCCAATCGCCTGGGCACCAACTCCTTGCTCGACCTGCTGGTCTTCGGCCGTGCCGCGGGTAACCACATCGTCGAGTTTGCCTCCCGCACCAAGTCGCACAAGCCGCTGCCGGCCGATGCGGCCGACCGCACCCTGGCCCGCCTGGCACGCCTGGACGCCGCCGCCAACGGAGAGTACGCCCAGAACGTGGCCAACGACATGCGCGCGGCCATGCAGCAGCACGCCGGCGTGTTCCGCACCCAGGCCAGCATGGACGAAGGTGTCCGGAAGATCGCCGAGTTGCGCGAGCGCAGCAAGCACATTGGCCTGAAGGACAACTCCAAGGTCTTCAACACCGCGCGCATCGAGGCGCTGGAAGTTGAGAACCTGATCGAATGCGCCCAGGCCACCATGGTGTCGGCAGCGGCCCGCAAGGAATGCCGCGGCGCCCACACGGTGAACGACTACGAGCGTCCGGCGGACGACCCGGTCGCTCCGCTGGGCCGCGATGATGCCAACTGGATGAAGCACACCCTGTGGCACAGCGCGAGCAACAGCCTGACCTACAAGCCCGTCAACCTCAAGCCGCTGACGGTGGATTCCGTCCCGCCCAAGGTTCGCACCTTCTAAGACGTCACGCCGAGAGACCATCATGACCCTACGCACGTTCCAGATCTATCGCTACGACCCGGACAAGGACGCCAAGCCCTACATGCAGACCATCGAGGTCGAGCTCGACGGCCATGAGCGCATGCTGCTCGATGCCCTGGTGAAGCTCAAGGCGGTCGACCCCACCCTGTCCTTCCGCCGCTCCTGCCGCGAAGGCGTCTGCGGTTCGGACGCGATGAACATCAACGGCAAGAACGGCCTGGCCTGCCTGACCAACATGAACACGCTCAAGGGCACCGTGGTGCTCAAGCCCCTGCCGGGCCTGCCGGTGGTGCGCGACCTGATCGTGGACATGACGCAGTTCTTCAAGCAGTACCACTCGATCAAGCCCTACCTGATCAACGACAACGTGCCGCCGGAAAAGGAGCGTCTGCAGTCGCCCGAGGAGCGCGAGGAGCTCAACGGCCTGTACGAGTGCATCCTGTGCGCGAGCTGCTCCACGAGCTGCCCGAGCTTCTGGTGGAACCCGGACAAGTTCGTCGGCCCGGCCGGCCTGCTGCAGGCCTACCGCTTCATCGCCGACAGCCGCGACCAGGCCACCGGCGAGCGTCTGGACAATCTGGAAGATCCCTACCGCCTGTTCCGCTGCCATACCATCATGAACTGCGTCGACGTCTGCCCCAAGGGCCTGAACCCCACCAAGGCGATCGGCAAGATCAAGGAAATGATGGTCGCCCGCGCGGTGTAAGCGAAACACCAGGGTAGACCGTGGACAATGCAATGATCGATGAACGGGCTCTGAGCAAGCTGAAGTGGCGCTGCCGCCGCGGCCTGCTCGAGAATGATCTTTTCATCGAGCGTTTTTTCCGCCAGTTCGAGTCCACGCTGACAGTGCGCCAGGCACAGGGCCTGAATGCCCTGATGGACCTGAGCGACAACGATCTGCTCGACCTGCACCTTGGCCGCAAACCGCTGGCCGACGTGGAGCCCGAGCTGGATCGCGAAGAGGTACGTGAAGTACTGAAGATGTTGAGAACCACCTCCTGAAAGGTCTAGAAATGAAACTTGCCGACAACAAAGCCACCCTGTCGTTCAGCAACGGCACGCCGAGCGTCGAGCTGCCGGTCTACCAGGGCAATATCGGCCCGGATGTCATCGACATCCGCAAGCTGTATGGCCAGACCGGCATGTTCACCTATGACCCGGGCTTTCTCTCTACCGCATCCTGCCAGTCGTCCATCACCTACATCGATGGCGACAAGGGCGAGCTGCTGTACCGCGGCTACCCCATCGAGCAGCTGGCCACCCAGTGCGACTACCTGGACACCTGCCATCTGCTGCTCTACGGTGACCTGCCCAACGCCACGCAGCAGAAGGACTTCCACAAGCTCGTGACCAATCACACCATGGTCAACGAGCAGATGCAGTTCTTCCTGCGCGGCTTCCGCCGCGACGCCCACCCCATGGCCGTGCTGACGGGCCTGGTCGGCGCGCTGTCGGCCTTCTATCACGACAGTACGGACATCAACAACCCGGAGCACCGCAACATCGCGGCCATCCGTCTGATCGCCAAGATGCCCACGCTGGTCGCCATGGCCTATAAGTACGGCATCGGTCAGCCCTACATGTACCCGCAGAACAACCTGTCCTACGCCGGCAACTTCCTGCGCATGATGTTCGGCACGCCCTGCGAGGAGTACAAGGTCAACCCCGTGCTCGAGCGCGCGCTGGACCGCATCTTCATCCTGCACGCCGACCACGAGCAGAACGCCTCCACCTCCACCGTTCGCCTGTGCGGCTCGTCGGGCACCAACCCCTTTGCCGCCATCGCGGCCGGCGTGGCCTGCCTCTGGGGCCCGGCCCACGGCGGCGCCAACGAGGCGGCCCTCAACATGCTGGGTGACATCCAGAAAAACGGCGGCGTCGAGAAGATCGGCGACTTCATCAAGCAGGCCAAGGACAAGAACTCGGGCGTCAAGCTCATGGGCTTCGGCCACCGCGTCTACAAGAACTACGATCCGCGCGCCAAGCTGATGCAGGAAACCTGCAAGGAAGTGCTGCAGGAGATGGGCCTCGAAAACGACCCGCTGTTCAAACTGGCCATGGCCCTGGAGAAGATCGCCCTGGAAGACGACTACTTCGTGCAGCGCAAGCTCTACCCGAACGTGGACTTCTACTCCGGCATCGTCCAGCGCGCCATCGGCATCCCGGTCAACCTGTTCACCGGCATCTTCGCCCTGGCCCGCACGGTGGGCTGGATCGCCCAGCTCAACGAGATGATCAGCGACCCCGAGTACAAGATCGGCCGTCCGCGCCAGCTCTTTACCGGCTCGCCGCGTCGCGACGTGCCGCCGCTGGCCAAGCGCTAAGCAGAACGGAACAGCCCGCCGCACGGCAACGTCGGCGGGTTTTTTCTTTGGGACCACCCCGCGCATGAAACTGATCCAGAACGCCCGTGAGCTTCGCGCCCTGCAGACCGAGGCGCCCGACACAGCGCCGTGCGACTGCGGCCTGGGCGCCTACACCGGCTGGAGCAGCCTGACAGAGGAGCGCTGGCCCGCGGCGCTCATGACCCAGCTCGCCACGCTGCGCGACCCCGAGGTCTACGAGCCGACCTTCGAGGAGTACCACCCCGCTGGCACCCGCTACGACGACCCCGCCGCACCGGTGGCCCTGGCCTGGTTCCCTTACAACCGCTGCGATGTCTGGCGCTGCCAGGCCTGCCGACGCCTGGTGCTGCGCTACACGGAGTTTGGCGGCTACTACGTGGATCACCGCGTCCGCGTCCTCGACCCGCGCCTGATCGTCGACTAGGGACGCCCCCGGCGGGCAACACAGCCATCTCAAAACGCGATGGCAGACCCTCGCCTCATGAGGGAAAATGGCATAACTCATCGCCAGACGCGATGCCTGAGCCCCTACGATGAAATCCGCCGACCGCAGCTTCGCACGCCGCATGGACCTGACGTCCCTGCGGCTTTTTGTAGCCGTCTGCGAACTCGGCAGCATCGGCAAGGCGGCCGAGCGTGAATTCATCGCCGCCTCGGCCATCAGCAAGCGCCTGGCCGATCTCGAGACCACGCTGGGCACCCCGCTGCTCTACCGCCACACCCGTGGGGTCGACCTCACACCGGCCGGCGAAAGCCTGCTGCACCACGCCCGCTCGGTGCTCTACAGCCTGGAGAAGATGCAGGGCGAGCTCAGCGAGTACGTGGACGGCGTGCGCGGCCATGTGCGCGTGCACGCCAGCATCTCTGCCATCGTCCAGTTCCTGCCTGAGGACCTGGGCGCCTTCATACGCCAGCACGAGCAAGTCAAGATCGACCTTGAGGAGCACCTGAGCACCGAGGTCGTGCGTGCCGTGCAGGAAGGCGCAGCCGACCTGGGCATCTGCAACGCCAGCGTGGGCACGGGCGAGCTGCAGACCCTGCCCTACCGGCAGGACCAGTTGGTGCTCATCGTGCCACGGGGCCACCCACTGGCCGCGGCTGGCACCATCGCTTTCGTGCAATCCCTGGACTGGGACCATGTGGGCCTGCACGCCACCAGCTCCATCTACCTGGCCATGCGCGAGGCCGCCGCCGCCGCGGGCCGCAGCATCCGCCTGCGCATCCACGTCACCGGCCTGGACGCCATGTGCCGCATGATCCACAACGGCCTGGGCGTGGGCGTGATGCCGCGCCGCGCCTTCGAGCTCATGCACGGCGTGGGCGACCTGGCCTGCGTTGAACTGAAGGACGACTGGGCACAGCGCCGCATTGAGCTCGTCGCCCGCGATTTCTCCACTCTGCCCGTCACCGCACGGCTGCTGGTGGATCACCTCACCGCCACCTAGAATCCAAGACCCTCACGAGGACACACACCATGGGACGCACCCTTTACGACAAGATCTGGGACGAGCACGTCGTCCACACCGAAGAGGACGGCACCGCCGTGCTCTACATCGACCGCCACCTGGTCCATGAAGTAACCAGCCCCCAGGCCTTTGAAGGCCTGCGCCAGGCCGGCCGCAAGGTCTGGCGCGTGTCGTCCATCGTGGCGACTGCCGACCACAACACCCCGACCACGGGCTGGGAGCTGGGCTACGACGGCATCGCCGACCCGATCAGCAAGGAACAGATCACCACGCTGGACGCCAACATCAAGGAATCGGGCGCGGCCGCCTTCTTCCCCTTCCTGTCCAAGCGCCAGGGCATCGTGCACGTGATCGGCCCCGAGAACGGCGCCACCCTGCCCGGCATGACCGTCGTCTGCGGCGACAGCCACACCTCCACCCATGGAGCGTTCGGCGCACTGGCCCACGGCATCGGCACCAGCGAGGTTGAGCACGTCATGGCCACCCAGACCCTGCTGGCCAAGAAAGCCAAGAACATGCTGATCAAGGTTGAGGGAACGCTGGCCAAAGGCGTGACGGCCAAGGATATCGTGCTGGCCATCATCGGCAAGATCGGCACCGCTGGCGGCACAGGCTACACCATCGAGTTCGCAGGCTCGGCCATTCGCGCCCTGTCCATGGAAGGTCGCATGACGGTCTGCAATATGGCGATCGAAGGCGGCGCGCGCGCTGGCCTGGTGGCTGTGGACGACAAGACCATCGACTACGTCCGTGGCCGCCCGCTGGCCCCCACGGGCGTGGAGTGGGACCAGGCGGTCGCCTACTGGAAGACCCTGCACTCCGACGCAGACGCCAAGTTCGACACTGTGGTCGAACTCGACGCCGCGCAGATCCTGCCGCAGGTGACCTGGGGCACCTCACCCGAGATGGTGCTGGGCATAGACGGCCGTGTGCCCGATCCGGACAAGGAGAAGGACGCCGTCAAGCGCGGCGCCGTCGAGCGTGCGCTGAGCTATATGGGTCTGGAGCCTGGCAAGGCCCTGGCGGACATCCATATCGACAAGGTCTTCATCGGCTCCTGTACCAACAGCCGCATCGAAGACATGCGCGAAGCCGCGGCCGTCATCAAGAAACTGGGCCAGAAGGTCGCCAAGAACGTCAAGCTGGCCCTGGTGGTGCCCGGCTCGGGCCAGGTCAAGGAACAAGCAGAACGCGAAGGCCTGCACGAGATCTTCAAGGCCGCGGGCTTCGAATGGCGTGAACCCGGCTGTTCCATGTGCCTGGCCATGAACGCCGACCGCCTGGAGCCGGGTGAGCGCTGCGCCTCCACCAGCAACCGTAACTTCGAGGGGCGCCAGGGCGCGGGCGGCCGGACCCACCTGGTCAGCCCGGCCATGGCTGCTGCCGCAGCCGTGCACGGCCACTTCGTCGACATCCGTAAATTCTCCTGAGGTCCGCCATGCAGAAATTCACCGTGCACCAAGGTCTCGTGGCCCCCATGGACCGCGAGAACGTCGACACCGACGCCATCATCCCCAAGCAGTTTCTCAAGTCCATCCGCAAGACGGGCTTCGGCCCCAACCTGTTCGATGAATGGCGTTATCTGGACCCCGGCTACCCGGGCCAGGACCCCAAGAGCCGCAAACCCAACCCGGACTTCGTGCTCAACCAGCCGCGTTATACCGGCGCCTCCGTGCTGCTGGCGCGCAAGAACTTCGGCTGCGGTTCTTCGCGCGAACATGCGCCCTGGGCCATCGACCAGTACGGCTTCCGCGCCATCATCGCGCCGAGCTATGCCGACATCTTCTTCAACAACTGCTTCAAGAACGGCCTGCTGCCCATCGTGCTGCCCGAGGCCACGGTGGCCCAGCTCTTCGACGAATGCGCGGCCTTCCCGGGCTACAGCCTGACCGTGGACCTGGAGCGCCAGGTCATCGTCAAGCCGCAAGGCGATGAGATTCCCTTCGAGGTCCAGCCCTTCCGCAAGTACTGCCTGCTCAATGGCTACGACGACATCGGCCTGACCCTGCGTCACAAGGACAAGATCGCGGCCTTCGAAGCCGAACGCCTGGCGAAAAAGCCCTGGCTGGCTCATACCATGATCGGCTGATAGCTCTCAATTTAATAGCAAAGAAGACATATGAAAATCGCAGTTCTTCCGGGTGACGGCATCGGTACCGAAATCGTGGCCGAGGCCGTCAAGGTCCTCAAGGCGTTGGACCTCAAGTTCGAGATGGAAACCGCCCCCGTGGGCGGTGCGGCTTACGAGGTCGCGGGCCATCCCCTGCCCGAGTCCACGCTCAAGCTCGCCCAAGCCGCAGACGCCATCCTCTTTGGCGCCGTGGGTGACTGGAAATACGACAAGCTAGAGCGCGCCTTGCGCCCGGAGCAGGCCATCCTGGGCCTGCGCAAGCACCTCGGCCTCTATGCCAACTTCCGCCCCGCCATCTGCTACGAACAGCTGACCCACGCCTCCAGCCTCAAGCCCGAGCTCGTGGCTGGCCTGGACATCCTCATCGTGCGTGAACTCACGGGTGACATCTATTTCGGCCAGCCGCGTGGCCGCCGCACGGCCGCGGACGGTCACTTCCCCGGCGCCGAGGAAGCCTTCGACACCATGCGCTACAGCAAGCCGGAGATCGAGCGCATTGCCCATACCGCCTTCCAGGCCGCACGCAAGCGCAACAAGAAGGTCACCAGCGTGGACAAGGCCAATGTGCTCGAGACCTTCCAGTTCTGGAAGGACGTGGTCACCGAGGTGCATGCCCAGTACCCGGACGTGAAGCTGGAGCACATGTACGTGGACAACGCCGCCATGCAGCTGGTCAAGGCGCCCAAGAGCTTCGACGTGATCGTCACCGGCAATATGTTCGGCGACATCCTCAGCGACGAGGCCTCCATGCTCACCGGCTCCATCGGCATGCTGCCCTCGGCCAGCCTGAACAGCAAGAACCAGGGTCTGTACGAGCCCAGCCACGGCAGCGCCCCGGACATCGCAGGCAAGGGCGTGGCCAACCCGCTGGCCACCATCCTCTCGGCGGCCATGATGCTGCGCTTCAGCCTGAACCAGGAAGAAGCCGCCAAGCGTATCGAAGCCGCCGTACAGAAAGTTCTGGCCCAGGGCCTGCGCACGCCTGACATCTGGAGCGAGGGCACGACCAAGGTCGGCACGGTGCAGATGGGTGACGCGGTGCTCAAGGCGCTGGGCTGATCGGCCTGCGCTCAGCGCTCACGGAAAAGGGCAGCCGCGCGGCTGCCCTTTTTCTTGGGGCGGCCCATCCGCTACAATTGGGCCCCATGTTCGCCGCCCACCCGTTCCCCCTGAACACTACCTCTGCCGCCCCGGCAGACGGGGCTGCGCGCACCATCAAAACCACGACCATTAAGGGCTGATCCGGCTCCGGTATCGTCGTGCGCCCTACCCGGCCAGACGAGCCGGGGCAGAACAGTCCGGCAGGCACTGTTTTAGACAATTGAAAGGGCATGTGATGAGCAAGGTAGGTAACGTCGTCGGCCTCGTCGGCTGGCGTGGCATGGTGGGTTCGGTCCTCATGGACCGCATGCAGGCCGAAGGCGACTTCGCCCTGATCGAGCCCGTGTTCTTTTCCACCTCCAACGCCGGCGGCAAGGCCCCGGCCCTGGCCAAGAACGAAACCACCCTCAAGGACGCCAACAGCATCGAGGACCTCAAGAAGTGCGACATCGTCCTGACCTGCCAGGGCGGTGATTACACGAAAGAGGTCTACCCCAAGCTGCGCGCCGCTGGCTGGAAGGGCCACTGGATCGACGCCGCCTCGGCCCTGCGCATGGCCGACGATGCCGTCATCATCCTGGACCCCGTCAACCGCCACGTGATCGACCAGTCGCTGGCCCAGGGCGGCCGCAACTGGATCGGCGGCAACTGCACCGTCAGCCTGATGCTCATGGGCATGGGTGGTCTGTTCAAGGCCGGTCTGGTCGAGTGGATCAGCGCCATGACCTACCAGGCCGCCTCGGGCGCGGGCGCGCAGAACATGCGCGAGCTGCTGAGCCAGATGGGCGCCCTGCACGACGCCGTCAAGGCCGAACTGGCCGATCCGGCCTCGGCCATCCTCGACATCGACCGCAAGGTGGCCGCCACCATGCGCGACGCCAGCTTCCCGACCAAGAACTTCCGCAACACGGCCCTGGCCGGCAGCCTGATCCCCTGGATCGACGTGCCCGTCGAGCACGGCCAGAGCAAGGAGGAGTGGAAGGGCGGCGCCGAGTGCAACAAGATCCTGGGCAACCCGGCCTTCCGCAGCGCGGGCAGCATTCCGATCGACGGCCTGTGCGTGCGCATTGGCGCCATGCGCTGCCACTCCCAGGGCCTGACGGTCAAGCTCAAGAAGAACGTGCCCCTGACCGAGATCGAGGGCCTGCTGGCTGGCGCCAATGACTGGGTGAAAGTGGTCCCCAACCAACGTGAAATCACCGAGCGTGAACTCACGCCTGCGGCCGTGACCGGCACGCTGACCGTTCCGGTCGGACGCCTGCACAAGCTGGCCATGGGCGACGAGTACCTGGGTGCCTTCACCGTGGGCGATCAACTGCTCTGGGGTGCGGCTGAACCGCTGCGCCGCATGCTGCGCATCCTGCTGCAGGGCTGATACCCCCAACCCCTTATATTCGTTGCCCCTTAACAACAATTACGGGCCGATAGCGAGCCGCCCGGCTTAGGGCGAGAAGGTTAAGCGCTTTCTCAGCTTGTCAGGCTAAGGCATTGATGTTAAGGTACTTTTCCAGATTCAAAGGTCATGAAAGGCAGCCCGCCGGACATGACCAATTTCGCTATTTGTCGCCCGATCATCGGAGGCCCCTAAATTGATTTCCAAGTCAACACGCTGGCAAAGAACCGCCTTGGCCCTGGCCTCTGCCTCGGTTCTCGGTTTGTGGGGGTCAGGGGCCTCCGCGCTCTCGCTAGGACGGCTCAACGTCCAGTCGGCGCTCGGTGAGCCGCTGCGAGCCGAGATCGAGATCCTGGAGATCACCGAAGAGGAAGCGTCCTCGCTGCAGCCTCGCGTTGCGCTGCCGGACTCCTTCCGGGCCAGTGGCATGGAGTACAGCCAGGCCCTCAACGGCCTTCAGATCAGCCTGCAGCGCCGGCCGAATGGCCAGCGCTACCTGCGTTTGAACAACTCCCGCCCGGTCAACGAGCCCTATGTGGATCTGATCCTTGAAACCAGCTGGTCCTCGGGTCGCGTGGTGCGCGACTACACCATGCTGTTCGATCCGCCGACCCTCAACGGCAGCCAGGCCGCGGCCCCGCAGGCACCCCAGGTGAGCTCGGTCCCGATCCGTATCGCACCGCCACCCGCGCCCACGGCCGAAGCCTCTGCAGCAGCGCCAGCCGCCGCGCCCGTCGCCCCGGCCGAAGCAGCCCCCAGCGCCACTGCCCCGACGGCTCCTGCGGAAGCCCGCCCCAGCCCCGCCCCGGCTGCTGACAGCAGCCCGGCGCCGGCGCCTGTAGCCGCTGCCGAACCCGCACCGAGCAGCCCGTCCGCACCCGCCGTGGTTGGGCGCTCCAGCGTCACCGTCAAGAGCGGGGATACCGCCGGCAAGCTGGCCCTGGCACAGAAACCTGTGGACGTGTCGCTGGACCAGATGCTGCTGGCCATGCTGCGCGCCAACCCTGAGGCGTTCATCGCCGGCAACGTCAACCGCCTGCGCAAAGGCGCGGTGCTGGACATGCCCGGCAGCGAAGAGGCCCAGGCCACCTCCGCCGAGGAAGCCCGTCAGATCATCGTTGCCCAGAGCAAGGATTTCAACGAATACCGCCGCCGTCTGGCGGCCAGCGCCCCGGCCAGCCCCGAGGTCGAGGCCGACCGCAAGAGCAGTGGCAGTGTTCAGCCCCAGGTCGAGGAAAAGAAGGCCGCGGCGCCCGCGCCCGACAAGCTGACCCTCTCCAAGGGGGCGGTGCAGCCCCAGGCCGCTGACCAGCTGGCCCAGGAACGCAGCGCCAGAGAAGCCGCCGCCAAGACCGAGGCCCTGTCCAAGAACGTCGCCGAGCTGGAGAAACTGAGCAAGGCCGCCACGCCGGCTCCGGCACCCGCCCCTGAAACCCCCAAGCCGGCAGTACCCGCCGCGGCCACACCGGCTCCTGCCCCCGCGCCTGCACCGGCTGCAACCCCGAGCCCGGCACCTGCACCTCAGGTGGCTGCAGCACCCACGCCGCCCGTCAGCGCGCCGGCACCTGCAGCGCCCGCTCCGGCGGCTGCACCGGCCCCGGCGCCACGTCCTGCAGCGCCGCCGCCCGCTCCCGTGGTGGAAGAGCCGTCCCTGGTGGACGAGTTGCTCGACAACCCCATGATTCCGGCCGCAGCGGGTGGGCTCATCGCCCTGCTGGCGGGCTATGCCTTCTACCGCAGCCGCCAGCGCAAGAACGCCGGCCAGGTTGACAGCGCCTACCTGGAGAGCCGACTCCAGCCTGACTCTTTTTTCGGTAACAGCGGCGGACAACGCGTCGACACCAACGACGCGAGTGTGAACAGTTCCTCGTCCATGGTCTATTCGCCCAGCCAGCTTGATGCTGGCGACGATGTCGACCCCGTCGCTGAAGCCGATGTGTACCTGGCCTACGGCCGCGATCTGCAGGCCGAAGAAATCCTCAAGGAAGCGCTGCGCCACCACCCCGGCCGCGTCGCAATCCACCACAAGCTGCTGGAGATCTACGCCAAGCGCCGTGATGTGAAGAATTTCAACACGATCGCCAAGGAGGCCTACAAGGTCACCGGTGGCAGCGGTCTCGAATGGGATCAGATCTGCGAACTGGGCCGTGGCATCGATCCGAACAACGGGATGTACCAGCCCGGCGGCGAGCCGCCGGCTTCGGCCCCTGCGCCGCTGGAGCCCGCCCCCAGCAGCTACGCATCGGCCCAGCCGGCGCGCCAGGCTGCGCCGGCTGCGGCAGCCGCTCCTGTCGCCGCCAGTGGCGTGGACCTGGATCTGGACCTGGATTTCTCGCTCGACGAGGCACCGGCCCGCGCCTCCGTCCCCAGCGCAGCCACGCAGCCGGCCCCGATCGCCTCTGCGGCCGACAACGGCCTGGCCTTTGAAGCGCCGTCCCTGCCCAAGAGTGCGGCACCTGCAGCGGCCGCTCCCGCAGCCGACAACATGATGAACTTCGACATGGGCGGCCTGTCCCTGGACCTGGGCACGCCCTCGGAGCAGCCCGGTGGCGACAGCGACGACCCGCTGTCCACCAAGCTGGCCCTGGCTGACGAGTTCAAGGCCATTGGCGACACCGATGGTGCCCGTGCGCTGATCGAGGAAATCATTGCCGAGGCTTCGGGCGACATGAAGTCCCGTGCCCAGAAGGCGCTGGCGGCGCTCGGCTGAGCGAACCCGGCGCCCTTGAAGGCAAGTTCTCGTGCGGGTGGCCCTCGGCGTCAGCTACGACGGCCATCCCTACGACGGCTGGCAGAGCCAGCCCTCCGGTCGCACGGTCCAGGACCAGCTTGAACAAGCACTGAGCCGTTTCGCCGACCAGCGCATCTCCACCCTCTGCGCCGGCCGTACCGATGCCGGCGTGCATGGTCTCATGCAGGTGGTGCACTTCGACACCACGGCCGAGCGTGATCCTTATGCCTGGATCCGCGGCACCAACACCTTTCTGCCACGCGACATCGCGGTGCAATGGGCGCAGATCGTCCCGGACGCGTTCCACTGCCGCGCCAGCGCCACCTCGCGTCGTTACGCCTACCTGCTGCTCGAGTCCCCCGTGCGCCCGAGCCTCGACACGCACCGGGTGGGCTGGGTCTTCCAGCCCCTGAACCTGGAGTGGATGCAGCAGTCCCTGCCCCATGCCCTGGGCGAACACGACTTCACCTCCTTCCGGGCGTCGGCCTGCCAGGCGCTGTCACCCGTCAAGAACCTCATGCGTCTGGAGATCAGCCGGCGCGGCGCCTACTGGCGATTCGAGTTCGAGGCCAATGCCTTCCTGCACCACATGATCCGCAACATCATGGGCGTGCTCATCGCGATTGGCCAGGGCAAAAAGCCGCCGGGGTGGATGGCTGAGGTCATCGCTGCGCGCAGCCGTGATGCCGCCGCGCCCACTTTCTCACCGGACGGCCTGTACTTCCTGGGCCCGCGCTATGAGGCCCGCTGGGGCCTGCCCGATCGCACGCCTGCGTATGATTGGTTGCCATGAACACGCGTACGAGGATCAAGATCTGTGGCCTCACCCGTGAGGCCGACGTGGACGCCGTGATCGCAGCCGGCGCCGACGCGGTGGGTTTCGTTCTTTACGAGAAAAGCCCACGCCACGTCACGCCCGAGCGTGCCGCCGAACTGGCACGCCGCCTGCCGGCCTTCATCACGCCGGTGCTGCTGGTGGTCAACGCCACACCGGAACAGATCCAGGCCGCCTGCGCCCTGATCCCCAACGCCACCCTGCAATTCCATGGCGACGAAACACCCACCCAGTGCCAGGCCCTGGCTGGCGCCCGCCCCTACCTGCGCGCGGCCCGGATTCCCCTGGGCGAAGCGGGCCGGGGTTTCGACCTCGTAAAATACGCCCAACACTACTCAGCCGCCCAGGCCATCCTGCTCGACGCCCACGTCGAAGGGTTCGGTGGAGGCGGCAAATCCTTCGAATGGTCACATCTACCTCCAAGCGTCGACGCTCACCTCGTCTTGAGTGGTGGACTCACGCCTGCAAACGTGGCCGACGGCATACGGCAGCTGCGGCCACGCTGTAGAACGCTGGCCGTGGACGTCAGTTCCGGTGTCGAAGCCTCCAAAGGCATCAAGGACGCCGGCAAGATCCACCAGTTCGTCGCGGCCGTGCGTGCTGCCGACGCCAACTCAGCAGGTTCATCATGTTCGACTACCAACAGCCCGATGCCAAGGGCCATTTCGGCATCTACGGCGGCAGCTTCATCAGCGAAACGCTGACCCAGGCCGTCAATGAGCTCAAGGCGGCCTACGCCCGCTACCAGCACGACCCGGACTTCCTGGCCGAGTTCGAGAACGAGCTGGCCCACTTTGTCGGCCGCCCCTCGCCGGTCTACCACGCCGCGCGCATGAGCCGGGAGCAGGGTGGCGCGCAGATCTTCCTCAAGCGCGAGGACCTCAATCACACCGGCGCGCACAAGATCAACAACACCATCGGCCAGGCCCTGCTGGCCAAGCGCATGGGCAAGCCGCGCATCATTGCCGAGACCGGTGCCGGCCAGCACGGCGTGGCCACCGCCACCATCTGCGCGCGCTACGGCCTGGAATGCGTGGTCTACATGGGGTCCGAGGACGTCAAGCGCCAGAGCCCCAACGTCTACCGCATGAAGCTGCTCGGCGCCACCGTGGTGCCCGTGGAGTCCGGCAGCAAGACGCTCAAGGATGCGCTCAACGAGGCCATGCGCGACTGGGTCGCCAATGTGGACAACACCTTCTACATCATCGGCACCGTGGCAGGACCGCACCCCTATCCCATGATGGTGCGCGACTTCCAGAGCGTAATCGGCAACGAATGCCTGGTCCAGATGCCTGAGATGCTGGCGCGCGCCGGCTGCAAGACACCGCAACCCGACGCCGTGGTCGCCTGCGTGGGCGGCGGCAGCAATGCCATGGGCATCTTCCACCCCTACATCCAGCACGAGCAGACGCGCCTGATCGGCGTGGAAGCCGCGGGCGAAGGCATGGACAGCGGCAAGCACTCTGCCTCGCTGCAGCGAGGCAGCCCGGGCGTGCTGCACGGCAACCGCACCTATGTGCTGCAGAACGAGGACGGCCAGGTGACCGAGACGCACAGCATCAGCGCCGGCCTCGACTATCCCGGGGTCGGTCCGGAGCACGCCTTCCTCAAGGACATCGGCCGTGCCGAGTACGTCGGCGTGACGGACACCGAGGCCCTGGCGGCCTTCCACTACCTCTGCCGCACGGAAGGCATCATCCCGGCCCTCGAATCGAGCCACGCCGTCGCCTATGCCATGAAACTGGCCAAGACGATGCGTGTCGACCAGTCCATCCTGGTCAATCTCTCGGGCCGGGGGGACAAGGACATCGGCACCGTGGCTGATCTGAGCCAAGCCGATTTCTATTGCCGCCCCTCCTGCCGCGGCCAGTCGGTCAAGGGTGGCCACGAGCAGAAAGTGGAGCAGAAGAAATGAGTCGCATCGCTGCCACGTTCACCGCGCTGCAGGCCCGCCAGCGCAAGGCCCTGATACCGTTCGTCACGGCCGGCTACCCCTACCCGGACATCACACCCGAGCTCATGCACGGCATGGTGGCGGCGGGCGCCGACGTGATCGAGCTCGGCGTGCCCTTCTCCGACCCCAGCGCCGACGGCCCGGTGATCCAGGCTGCGGGTGACAAGGCCCTGGCCGCTGGCATCGGGCTGCGCCAGGTCATCGAAATGGTGCGCAGTTTCCGGTTGAAGAACACGACGACGCCGGTGGTTCTCATGGGCTACGCCAACCCGATCGAACGTTACGACCAGCTCCACGCCGCGTCGGGGCCGCAGGCCTTTGCGCGGGACGCCGCCGCCGCCGGCGTGGACGGTGTGCTCGTGGTGGACTACCCGCCCGAGGAATGCGCGGACTTCGCCGCCTCGCTCCAACAGCATGGGCTGGACCTGATCTTTCTGCTGGCGCCTACCAGCACGGACGAACGCATGGCCCAGGTGGCCCGCATCGCCAGTGGCTACGTCTACTACGTCTCGCTCAAGGGCGTCACGGGAGCCGGAACCCTGGACACCGGCGCCGTGGAAGCCATGTTGCCGCGCATCCGTCAGCACGTGAAGGTGCCGGTCGGCGTCGGTTTCGGCATACGGGATGCGGCCAGCGCCCGGGCCGTGAGCCGCGTGGCCGATGCGGTGGTGATCGGCACCCGGATCATCCAGCTGATCGACCCGCTGCCTCGCGCACAGGTCGTGCCCGTCGCCTCGGATTTCCTGCGGGAGATCCGCCAGGCTTTGGACGCATAATCCCGGTCTTGCGCTGCACTGCCATCGCAATCTGACCCTCATTTAAGGATGTCACCATGAGTTGGCTCGAAAAACTCCTGCCCCCCAAGATCCAGCCCACCGATCCGGCGGACCGCCGCAGCGTGCCCGAAGGCCTGTGGATCAAGTGCCCGAGCTGCGAATCGGTGCTCTACAAGACCGACCTGGAACAGAACCAGAACGTCTGCCCGACCTGCAGCCACCACCACCGCATTGACGCGCGCACCCGCCTCAACCTCTTCCTCGACAACGAGGGGCGCTACGAGATCGGTCAGGAAGTGCTGCCGGTCGACGCGCTCAAGTTCAAGGACAGCCGCAAGTACCCGGAACGGCTCAAGGAAGCCCTGGAAGCCACGGGTGAAACCGACGCGCTGATCGTCCAGGGCGGTGCCGTGCACGGCATCGGCGTGGTCGCCGCGGCCTTTGAGTTCGGCTTCATGGGCGGCTCCATGGGTTCGGTCGTCGGCGAGCGCTTCGTGCGCGGCGTCGAGACCGCCATCGAGCAGAAGGTGCCCTTCATCTGCTTCACGGCGACCGGGGGCGCGCGCATGCAGGAGGGCCTGCTCTCGCTGATGCAGATGGCCAAGACCAATGCGTCCCTGACCCGCCTGGCCAAGAAGAAGCTGCCCTATATCAGCGTGCTGACCGACCCGACCATGGGCGGGGTGAGCGCGGGTTTCGCCTTCGTGGGTGACGTGGTGATTGCCGAGCCCAAGGCCCTGATCGGCTTTGCCGGCCCGCGCGTGATCGAGAACACCGTGCGCGTGAAGCTGCCTGAGGGCTTCCAGCGCGCCGAGTTCCTGCAGGAGAAGGGCGCCATCGACTTCATCTGCGATCGCCGTGAACTGCGCAAGACCATCGCCAGCACCCTGGCCATGCTGCAGCGCCAGCCCGCTGACGCGGTGATCTGAAGGGCCTCCGCCCTCAGCCTCCCAGCCGGCCCCGGGCCGGCTTTTTCACAGCAGCGCCCAGCCCTGCAGCTCTCCCAGCACGATCAGCGCCACCTGCAGCAGCACCAGCAGCACCAGGGGCGACAGGTCGATGCCGCCGATCAGGGGCACGAAGCGACGGAGGGGGGCCAGCACAGGCTGGACCAGTCGCTCGATGACGTCCGACAGCACCGTGCGCGATTGCACCCAGGACAGCACGGCATAGACGATGACCAGGCCGGTCAGGCCCGAAATGACGATCTTCACCACCCCGAAGACGGCCAGGATCAGCACCGAGATGTAGCTGTAGCCAAAGCCCAGCAGCGTCCAGAGCAGGGTGAACTGCAGGAGCACGATCAGGTAGGCGGCCAGCAGACTGCTGATATCCCAGCGCCCGGCGGACGGAACGAAACGCCGCAGTGGCAGCACGAGCCAGTCCGTCAGTGCGAAGACAAAGCGGCCGAGCGGGTTGCCCGAGCGCGCCGACATAGGGATGCGCTGGTGCTGCATGTACAGGCGCAGCAGGCAGGCGCCAGCCAGCACGCCAGCGACCACTTCGAGCAGCAGGGAGACGATCTGGAACAGCATGGAAGGTCCGGGCGGAAGATGGTGGGGCAGCGGGGATGATAGCGTCATTAAAATAGCGGGTTTGGGCCGCGCCTGCAGCCCGGCCTTACCCCCACCACCCCCCATGTCCGAACAACACACCCCCACCCCGGCCCAGGATGAAAACCAGCTGATCAGCGAGCGCCGCGACAAACTCAAGACCATCCGCCAGCAGCAGGCCGCCGGCCAGGGCCCGGCCTTTCCCAACGACTTCAAGCCGGCGGATCGTGCCGCCGACCTGTTTGCCGCCCATGCCGGCCAGACGGCGGAAGGCCTGCTGGAACAGGCGCCACGCGCCAGCGTGGCCGGCCGCATGATGCTCAAGCGAGTCATGGGCAAGGCCAGCTTCGCCACCCTGCAGGACAGCACGGGCCGCATCCAGCTCTACGTCACGCGCGACGCCATCGGCGAAGAGGCCTACGCCGCCTTCAAGCACTGGGACCTGGGCGACATCCTGGCCGCCGAAGGCACAGTCTTCAAGACCAAGACCGGCGAGCTCTCGATCCAGGTCAGTCGCGTGCGCCTGCTGACCAAGAGCCTGCGCCCCATGCCCGACAAGTTCCACGGCGTGGCCGACCAGGAGGTCAAGTACCGCCAGCGCTACGTGGATCTGATGACCGACGAGGAGGCGCGCAAGCGCTTCATCGCCCGCAGCAAGGCCGTGAGCTCCATCCGTGACTACATGGTCACGCACAACTTCCTCGAGGTTGAAACGCCCATGCTGCACCCCATCCCCGGCGGTGCCAATGCCAAGCCTTTTGTCACGCACCACAACGCACTGGACCAGGAGATGTTCCTGCGCATCGCGCCCGAGCTCTACCTCAAGCGCCTGATCGTCGGCGGCTTCGAACGCGTGTTCGAGATCAACCGCAACTTCCGCAACGAAGGCATCTCGGTCCGCCACAACCCCGAGTTCACGATGATGGAGTTCTATGCGGCCTACTGGGACTACCAGGACCTCATGACCTTCACCGAAGGCCTGGTACGCCACGCGGCCCAGCAGGCCGTGGGCACGCTGCAGCTCAGCTATGGCGGCCAGCCCGTGGATCTGAGCAAGCCCTTCGAGCGCCTGACCATCCGTGAAGCCATCATCCGTCACAGCGAAGCCGGCAGCGCCTACGTGGACGACAGCGCCTGGCTGATCCAGGCGCTGAAGAAGCTCGGCCTGAGCGCCGAGAAAGACAAGCTGGCGTCCCGCTCCCTGGCCAGCCTGCAAGTGCTGTACTTCGAGGAAGTGGTGGAGGAGAAGCTCTGGCAACCCACCTTCATCTGCGAGCACCCGGTGGAGATCTCGCCGCTGGCCCGCGCCAGCGATACACGCCCTGAAGTCACCGAGCGATTCGAGCTTTACATCACCGGCCGCGAGTTCGGCAACGGCTTCTCCGAACTCAACGACGCCGAGGAACAGGCGGCGCGCTTCCAGAGCCAGGTGGCAGCCAAGGACAGCGGTGACGACGAGGCCATGTACTACGACCACGACTTCGTGCGCGCGCTCGAGTACGGCATGCCACCCACCGGCGGCTGCGGCATCGGCATCGACCGCCTCATGATGCTGCTGACCGACAGTCCCAGCATCCGCGACGTGATCCTCTTCCCGGCCTTGCGCCGCGAAGGCTGAGCATGACGGCCACGGGGTGAAGTACCTCACGGGCTACCCCGAGCCCCTGCTGGCCCAGGTGCGCCAGCTGATGAGCCAGAACCACCTGGGCGAGCACTTGCGCCAGCGTTATCCGCATCGGCACGAGGTGCGCAGCGATCGCACCCTGTTCGACTATGTCCAGGACCTGAAAACCGACTTCCTACGCAGCAGCGAACCTTTGAGCAAGGTCTGCTTTGACAGCAAGCTGCACGTCATCCGGAACGCCCTGGGCACACACAGCAGCGTGTCACGTGTGCAAGGAGGCAAGCTCAAGGCCAAGCGCGAAATCCGCATCGCCTCCCTGTTCAAGGACGCCGCGCCCGAGTTTCTGAGAATGATCGTCGTGCACGAACTGGCCCACCTGCGGGTCCGCGAGCACGACAAGGCCTTTTACCAGCTCTGCGCCTACATGGAGCCGAACTACGCCCAGTACGAGTTCGACCTGAGGCTGTACCTCACGCACCTGGAAACCAGCCCTCCGTCCGGACCCGAAGGGCCGGCACAAGCAGACTGAGCTCCACCGCTCAGGGCAACAGATCCAGCGCGTGCATATAGGCGGGGCTGACCATCAGTGCGTCCCAGTCGGGTGCCGGCGTCTGCGGCAGCAGGGCCAGACGGCGGGACTCGCTGGTCTCGCTGGGCGTCCACAGCTTCTTGATCTGGGCCTCGGCCAGACCATCGATCAGGGCGTCCACGACCTCGCCACCGTCGAGCGACTGGTTGCACAGCAACACGAGGTCGCATCCCGCCTGTAGGGCCGTCACGGCCGCTGCGCTGTAACTCAGTTCGCGGCCCTCCAGCTGGCGCGCCCCAGCCATGCTGAGGTCATCGCTGAAGACGGCCCCCTGAAAGCGCAGCTGCCCGCGCAGGATGTCATTGAGCCAGCGCGTCGAGAAGCCCGCCGGGCGGGCATCGACCCGGGGATAGATCACATGTGCGGGCATCACGCTGTCCAGCGCCGTGCTAAGCCAGCCATAGGGCGCGGCGTCGTCAGCCAGGATGGCCTTGAGACCGCGCTTGTCTACGGGGATTTCGGTATGGGAGTCGGCCTTGACGTAGCCGTGGCCGGGGAAGTGCTTGCCGCAGCTGGCCATGCCGCCCAGGCGCAGGCCGTGCATGAAGCTCTTGGCCAGCATCGTCACCACGCGCGGGTCGCGGCCGAAGGCGCGGTCGCCGATCACGCCGCTGCTGCCGTGGTCCAGGTCCAGCACGGGAGTGAAGCTGAAGTCCACACCGCAGGCGCGCAGCTCGCTGGCCAGCACATAGCCGCAGGCCGTGGCGGCATCGGTGGCCCCCATCTGATCGCGCAGCCAGAGCTCACCGAGCGAGCGCATGGGTGGCAGATGGGTGAAGCCGTCGCTGCGAAAACGCTGGACGCGCCCGCCCTCGTGGTCCACGCAGATCAGCAGGTCGGGACGGAGGGCCTTGATCTCGGCGCACAAGGCACTGATCTGCGCCCGGCTCTGCCAGTTGCGCCCGAAGAAGATCAGGCCACCGACCAGCGGATGAGCCAGGCGACGGCGATCATCCTCGCTGAGCGCGGTGCCCGCGATGTCGATGATCAGGGGGGCGTGCTGCGTCATGCGGCTCCTTCGCTCAGTAGTTGGGCAGCTCGGCGGGCGTGGTCGAGACCTTCTCGACCACCACGAAGCTGGCCGCGTAATCGCTTTCGTCGGTCAGGGTCACATGCGCGCGCAGGCCCCGACCCTCGAACCAGGTCTTGAGTTCGCCGTGCAGGCGGATATAGGGCTGGCCGCTGGGATGGTTGAGGATCTCGCAGGCACGCCAGCTCATGGGCTGATGGATGCCGGTGCCGATGGCCTTCGAAAAGGCTTCCTTGGCCGAGAAACGAGTGGCGAGGTAGCGCAAGCCTCGGTCCGGCCAGCGTACGCTGCGCGCCTGCCAGACGGCGAACTCCGCATCACCGAGAACCCGACGTGCAAAACGCTCCCCATGGCGCTCGAAGCTCGCGCGCATGCGACGCACGTCGCAAATGTCGGTACCGATGCCCTGGATCATGGCTGGGCCTGTGCGATGCACTGCAGGTAGGCGCGCACCGTCGTCGCATAGCCCAGCTCGAGCGCGTCGCTGATCAGCGCGTGACCGATGGAGACCTCGGCCACGCCGGGCACGCGGCGCAGGAACTCGGCGAGGTTGTCACGGCTGAGGTCGTGGCCTGCGTTCACCCCCAGACCGGCACCCAGCGCCGCCTGGGCCGCCGTGGCATAACGCTGCAGCTGTGCCGCCTGGCCCGGGGTGCCCCAGGCGGCGGCATAGGGCTCGGTGTAAAGCTCGATGCGATCAGCGCCCGCAGCCCTGGCCTGCGCCATCTGTTCGGGCACCGGATCCATGAACAGGCTCACACGCACGCCCAGGGCGCGGCATTCGGCGATCAGCGGCTGCAGGCGAGCGGCATCCTGCGGAAAGCTCCAGCCGTGGTCGCTGGTGAACTGGTCCTCGCTGTCGGGGACGAACGTCGCCTGATGAGGACGGACGGCGCGGATGAAATCGAGCAGGTTCTGGGTCGGGTTGCCCTCGATGTTGAACTCGCGGTCGGGCCACTGCTTCATGAGCTCGGCTAGCTCGTGCACGTCCTGGGCACGGATATGGCGCTCATCCGGCCGGGGATGCACCGTAATGCCATGTGCACCGGCCTCCAGGCAGAGCCTGGCCGCACGCGTGACGCTGGGGATGCCCAGATGGCGGGTGTTGCGCACCAGGGCGACCTTGTTGACGTTGACGGACAAAGAGGTTTTCATAAGGATTGCAGGTCCACCATCATCTGCCGGGTACGCAGCGTGGACACGCCGCAATGGTAATGGAGCAGGGTCCGCAGCTGGGGCTTGAGTTCGCCCATCACGGCAGCACAGGCGCGCAGGGTGTCGGTGAAAGGTGCACCGGTCTCCAGGGCCTGCTGCAGGGCGCGCCACTGGGCGCCGCTGAGCCCGACGCGGTCGGCCGCGCCACGTGTGCGCAAGCCTCCCTCAGGCACCAGGCTGTAGACCACCGCGTCGTCTAGCGGCGCCAGCGTCAGGGTCTGCCGATCCAGCTGCGGCAGCAGGCCGATCTCGCGCAGAAGCAGCAGCTCAAAGCTGCGCAGCGCAGCCTCCAGCACCTCGGTGTGCTCCGAAGCCAGTACCTGCACCACTTGGGCGTAGACATCAAACAGCGCGGGATGCGCGTCATCACGCGCCAGCAGCTGCAGCAGCAATTCATTGAGATAGTAGCCGGACAGCAGGGCCTCGCCCGTGGGCATGACATGGCCGCCCATCCACTCGGCGCTCTTGAGCGTGCGCACCTCGGATTCGCCGCCATAGCTCAGGCGCAAGGGCTGCAAGGGCAGCAACACGGGTCGGAAACTGGACGAGGGCCGCTTGGCGCCCTTGGCCACCAGCGCGATGCGGCCATAGTGACGTGTGAAGACCTCCAGGATCAGGCTGGTCTCGCTCCAGTCGTAGCGATGCAGCACATAGGCCGGCTCCTCGCTGATGCGCTTGGTGGCCACGCAGCCTGTCCCGTCTTACTCGTAGCCGAAGGATCGGACTCGCGCCTCGTCATCGGCCCAGCCCGAACGCACCTTGACCCAGAGTTCAAGGAAAACTTTGGCGTCCATGAGCTTCTCAAGCTCGACCCGCGCCTCGGTCCCGATGCGCTTGATGCGCTCGCCCTTGTCGCCGATGACCATGGCCTTGTGACCATCGCGTTCGACCACGATGGTGGCAGCGATACGCACCAGGCGCTTCTGCCCCTTTTTCTGGGGTTCTTCTTCCTCGAACTTGTCGATCACGACGGTGGAGGTGTAAGGCAGCTCGTCACCGGTCAGGCGGAACAGCTTCTCGCGCACCATCTCGCCGGCCATGAACTTCTCGCTGCGATCCGTCAGTTCATCCTCGGCATACCACCACGGCTGTTCAGGCAGGTATTTCTCACAGATGCCGAACAGTCGTTCAATGTCCTTCGCGTTCTTGGCGGCCATGGGCACGATCTCGGCAAAGGGATGGCGCTGCTGCATCTCCTGCAGCCAGGGCGCGATCTCGGCACGGCGATGCACCGTGTCGAGCTTGTTGGCGATCAGCAGCACGGGCACCCCTTCCGCCAACAGCTTGAGCACACGCTCGTCGGCTTGATTGAACTGGCCAGCCTCCACTACGAACAGCACGAGGTCCACGTCGCCGACAGCGCCGAGCACCGTCTTGTTGAGCGAGCGGTTGAGGGCGTTGCCGTGCCGCGTCTGGAAACCCGGTGTGTCGACGAAGACGAACTGCGTGGCTCCCACGGTGCGCATGCCCGTGATCCGATGGCGCGTGGTCTGGGCCTTGCGCGAGGTGATGCTGATCTTCTGCCCAACCAGGGCGTTGAGCAGAGTGGACTTGCCGACGTTGGGCTTGCCGACGATGGCGACGAGACCGCAGCGCTGCGCGGGACCTGGGCCCGGGTCTGTGACTTCGGACATCAGTGCACCCTCGTCTTCAGGACCTGCAGCATGGCGGCGGCAGCAGCCTGCTCACCGGCGCGACGCGAGCTGCCGATGCCGCGTTCGTTCAGGTTGAGATCCGACACTTCGCACTCGACGTCAAAGGTCTGCCGATGCGCGGCCCCCAGCGTCCCCACGACGCGATACAGCGGCAGTTTGTACTTGCGCGCCTGCAGCCACTCCTGCAGCTCGGTCTTGGCGTCCTTGGCACTGGCTTCCATCTGGGGGTTGATCTCGACATTCTGGAACAGGCGGTGGACCAGCGACTGGGCAGCGGCATAGCCCGCGTCCAGATAGACCGCGCCGATCAGCGCCTCGAGCGCGTCGGCCAGGATCGAAGGCCGGCGGCTGCCACCGGAACGCACCTCGCCCTCACCCAGCCGCACCACCTCGGGCAGCCCCAGTTCGACGGCGATCTGGTGCAGCGTGTCCTGCTTGACGAGATTGGCGCGGATGCGCGAGAGATCCCCCTCGGGCAAGGCGCTGAGCCGCTGGAACAGCAGGTCGGCGACCGAGAGGTTCAGGACCGAGTCGCCCAGAAACTCGAGACGCTCGTTGTGATCCGCCGCGAAACTGCGGTGCGTGACCGCACGCAACAGCAGGGCTGGATCGGAGAATTGATGCTGCAGACGAGCCTGCAACGCGGTCAGTCCATCAGCCACGCTACTTGGTCTGCCCTTCGTACTTCAGGGTGAGCCAGGCCGGGCCGGCCAGGTGGATCTCACGCTGATAGGCAAAGCTGACCACCACCTTGTCACCGACCTTGGTGACAGTCAGGTCCTTGCCGGCGACGGACTTGATGTCATCGATCTGGGCAGCCTTGTCGAAAACCATGCGCACATCGGCCACGGTCCCGCCTTCAGTCGCTGCCTTCTTGGCGGCCTTGTGAATGGCTTGCAGCTCGATCAGCGTCGGGACGACCTGCGCCAGTACCACGCCGCTGACCGCCAGGATGCCGCCGATGAAGAGCAGGCCGATGAAGGTGATGCCACGTTGCCCCGACCTCGCTTGCCTTGCCATAGTTTCCCCCGTTCTAGATGTCGTCGATTTCAGTTGAAAGAGCCGATGCGCTTGAGATTGCCGAAATTCATCCAGACCAGGAAGGCTCTGCCCACGATGTTCTGGTCCGGAACAAATCCCCAATAGCGCGAATCCAGCGAATTATCGCGATTGTCGCCCATCATGAAATAGTGGTCCGCGGGAACTTTGCACACCACGCCTTCGACGCTGTAACGACAGTTATCCCGGAAGGGGAAATCGCCGATTTCAGCCTCCGAAAAGCCGCCACGACGATCCTGGTCGACGATCAGGCGGTGCTGCTGTGCTCCCAGGGTTTCACCAAACTGCCTGAAGTAACGCATGGCGTCTTCGTCGAAAAATTCGGGTAACTCGGCGGTGGGCACCGGCTGGCCGTTGATGGTCAGCCGCTTGTTCAGATAGGCCACCTCGTCACCCGGCACGCCGATCACCCGCTTGATGTAGTCCTGGCTGGGGCGCGGCGGGTAGCGGAATACCATGACGTCACCGCGCTGCGGCTTGTTTCCTTCGGTGATCTTGGTATTGAGCACGGGCAGTCGCACGCCGTAGTGGTACTTGTTGACCAGGATCAGGTCGCCGACCAGCAGGGTCGGGATCATGGAGCCGGAGGGGATCTTGAAGGGCTCGAACAGGAAGGAGCGCAGCAGGAACACCACCACGATGACCGGGAACAAGCCGGCCGTCCAGTCCAGCCACCAGGGCTGGGCCAGGATCTGTTCGCGGGCCTGGGACAGCTCGCCGCCCTCATCGCTCCTGAGCCCCAGCTTCTCGTTGTCCGCGCGGCGCTGCTGCACCTCGGCCTCGAGCCGGGCAGCAGCCTGCTGCCGCTGCGGCAGGAAGTAAAAGCGTTCAGCCAACCAGTACAGGCCCGTGACCACCGAGGCCAGGAAGAGCAGCAGGGCGAAGTTGCCCTCGATGGCGCCGAAATACCAGGCGCCGATATAACCGGCAAAGGCGGCCAGGATGGCCGCGGTCAGGATCTGCATCACTCCTCCACCTGCAAAATGGCCAGGAAGGCCTCCTGGGGCACTTCCACCGAACCGATCTGCTTCATGCGTTTCTTGCCTGCCTTCTGTTTCTCGAGGAGCTTGCGCTTGCGGCTGATGTCACCGCCATAGCATTTTGCCAGCACGTTCTTGCGCAAGGCCTTGATGTTCTCGCGCGCGATGATGTTGGCGC
This sequence comes from Hylemonella sp., assembly GCA_046299695.1. Taxonomy (GTDB): domain Bacteria; phylum Pseudomonadota; class Gammaproteobacteria; order Burkholderiales; family Burkholderiaceae_C; genus Hylemonella. The sequence goes on along the minus strand of JBKBHP010000004.1, from coordinate 128,853 downwards.
CGATCGCGGCCTGGATGGCCACGTCGAACTGCTGGCGGCTGATGATCTCACGCATCTTGGCCGCCACGGCCCGCCCGCGGTACTGTGACTGGCTGCGGTGCACGATGATGGACAGGGCATCCACTTTCTCGCCGTTGAGCAGGATGTCCACCTTGACCACGTCCGACGCACGGTACTCCTTGAACTCGTAGTCCATGGAGGCATAGCCACGGCTCACGGACTTGAGCTTGTCGAAGAAGTCCAGCACGATTTCGCCGAGCGGCAGCTCATAGGTCAGCATGACCTGACGGCCGTGGTAGGCCATGTTGAGCTGCAGGCCGCGCTTCTGGTTGGCCAGGGTCATGACCGGTCCCACGTACTCCTGCGGCATGTACAAATGCACCGTCACGATGGGTTCGCGGATCTCCTGGATCTTGGCCTGGTCCGGCATCTTGGACGGGTTCTCGACCATGATGACCTCGCCATCCCCCTTGACGACCTGGTAGACCACGCTGGGTGCCGTGGTGATCAGGTCCTGGTCGAACTCGCGCTCCAGCCTCTCCTGCACGATCTCCATGTGCAGCAGGCCCAGGAAACCGCAGCGGAATCCGAAGCCCAGGGCCTGGGAGACCTCGGGCTCGAAATGCAGGGAGGCATCGTTGAGCTTGAGCTTCTCCAGACTGTCGCGCAGGGCGTCGTACTGGTTGGCCTCGGTCGGGTACAGGCCGGCAAACACCTGGGGCTGGATTTCCTTGAAGCCTGGCAGGGCCTCGGTCGCCGGGCCGGCGTTGTTGGGCAGCTTTTTTTCCAGGGTGACCGTGTCGCCCACCTTGGCGGCGGTCAGCTCCTTGATGCCGGCAATGATGTAGCCCACTTCGCCGGCCTGCAGGAATTCGCGCGGCTGGTTGGCCGGAGTGAAGACCCCCAGGCTACCCGCCTCGTACACCATGTTGGCGGCCATGAGCTTGATGCGCTCGCCCTTGTTCAGGCGGCCATCGACCACCCGCACCAGCATGACCACGCCCACATAGCTGTCGAACCAGCTGTCGATGATCATGGCGCGCAACGGGCCGTCCGGATTGCCACGCGGCGCCGGGATCTTGGCAACGATGGCCTCCAGGATATCGTCCACGCCCATACCGGTCTTGGCCGAACAGGGAATGGCCTCCGAGGCATCGATGCCGATCACGTCCTCGACCTCCTCCTTGGCACGCTCGGGATCAGCCTGAGGCAGGTCCATCTTGTTGAGCACTGGCAGCACTTCGACACCGAGGTCCAGGGCCGTGTAGCAGTTGGCGACGGTCTGCGCCTCCACCCCCTGGCTGGCGTCCACGACGAGCAACGCGCCCTCGCAGGCCGACAGCGAGCGGCTGACCTCGTAGGAGAAGTCCACGTGACCGGGCGTGTCGATCAGGTTGAGGTTGTAGAGCTGCCCATCGCGGGCCTTGTATTGCAGCGCAGCGGTCTGCGCCTTGATGGTTATCCCACGCTCTTTCTCGATGTCCATGGAGTCCAGCACCTGAGCCTCCATCTCGCGCGCCTCCAGGCCACCACAGCGCTGGATGAGCCGGTCCGCCAGCGTCGATTTGCCGTGATCGATGTGCGCGATGATCGAAAAATTTCTGATGTGCTTCATCAACGAAAACGCTTAAGTGATTGAATTTAAAAAGGCGCAGGCAAGAAAAAAGGGCGCGTCGGGTAGTGACGCGCCCTGAACCAACAATCTATGGCAACTGCGATAGTTGGGACTTCATTGTAGGCAAAAAGGGTGCGCCGTACAGCCCGAAGAATCGCAAATTTCCGTCGTTGCGACGTCACAACATGAATTTGTCAACAGCTTATCAACAAATTGCTTGGGTAGGATTTGAACAAGTTGTGGGTGATCTGTGGATCGGCTCGTGAGCCCATCAAAGAATCCCGCATCGTGGATTCGAGGCTGGCCTATATGCAAGAAATCAGCCTCGAGATAGCGCCTATTCTAACCAAATAGTCCATCTCGAACAATAAAAGTCAGCAAACACAAACTTACATCATTGGGCTGAGGCCAGACTGGTCCAAAAAATATTTTTTGCCCCGCCGTGGCTGCGGCCACAAAAGCCCCCAAACCCGACTCGGTTGGGGGGATGTCCTGGCCAGATCAGCGCTGCGGCCGGATGACCGCGTACTGGGCCCATTCCCCGCGACGGAAGAGCACATGGACCGGCTTGCCCTTGTCCAGCTTGCCCAGCAAGGCCTCGAACTCGCGCACCGAGCCGATTTCGACATTTGCGAGCGCGAGGATCACATCCCCTTCGCGCAAGCCAGCCCGCGCGGCAGCATCCACAGCCGCCTCCACCCGCACCCCGCCCTTGAGCTTGAGGTCCTTCTTCTGGGCCTCGGTGAGGTCGGTCACCGTCAGGCCCAGGGCCGAGGCGGCGGCCGTGCGCGGCTTGTCCTCCTGCGCCTTGCGCGCCACAGGCTTTTCAGGCTCGAACTCACCGATGGTCACCGTCAGATCCTTGGTCGCCCCACGCCGGAACACGGTCAGCGAACTGCGCGTTCCCGGCTTGAGACTGCCCACCATGCGCGGCAGATCCGTGGACTTCTCGATAGCCTTGCCATCGAGCTTGATGATGATGTCGCCGGCCTCGACCCCCGCCTTCTCAGCGGGGGCGCCCGCCTCGACGCCACGCACCAGCGCCCCCTGCGGCTTGCCCAGGCCGATGGCCTCGGCCACCTCCTTGGTCACCTGATCGATCTGGACCCCGATGCGCCCGCGTGTGACCCGGCCACTGGATCGCAGCTGCTCACTCACCCGCATGGCCTCGTCAATCGGAATGGCAAAGGCTATGCCCATATAGCCACCGGAACGCGAATAGATCTGGCTGTTGATGCCCACCACCTCGCCGCGCAGATTGATCAGCGGCCCGCCCGAGTTGCCCGGGTTGATGGCCACGTCGGTCTGGATCAGCGGCAGGTAGTCACCGGTGTCACGCTGTTTGGCGCTCACGATACCGGCGGTCACGGTGTTCTCCAGGCCGAAGGGCGAACCGATGGCCATGACCCACTCACCCACCTTCAGCCGCCCCACGTCGCCGATCTTCACGGCCGGCAGGCCCGTGGCTTCGATCTTCACCACCGCCACGTCCGTGCGCTTGTCCGCACCCACGATGCGGGCCTTGAACTCACGTTTGTCCGGCAGGGTCACGAGCACCTCGTCGGCACCATCGACCACATGCGCGTTGGTCATGATGAAACCATCGGCCGAGAGGATGAAGCCCGAGCCCACACCCCGGGGCTGCTCCTCGGGCTGCGGCCGCCCGGAACGCGGCCCCTGACGCGGCACATTGGGCGGTACGGGCAGGCCGAAACGACGGAAGAATTCGAGCATTTCCTCGTCCATGCCTTCCTCGTTGCCGCGGGCGCTGGTCTTCTCCAGGGTCCGGATATTGACCACAGAAGGCCCGACCTGATCGACCAGGTCCGTGAAATCCGGCAGGCCGCGTGCCTGGGCGTGCGCCGACGGCGCAGCGAACAGCATCGGAAACACCAGCACCATCAGGCCGGCCAGCAACCAGCCACGCCTTGCCCCCGCGCGGGAGGACATTGATACAGCCAACGCAGACATGTGTAACCTCATCTCGGATAGTTCGAAGAATTAAAGCAAAAAGAAAAATGCCCGTACCGCAACGGGATTCAAGGCAGACGCTCCAGGCCGTGGGCAAAAGCCTGCAGCGTCTGAGCCGGCACCTCGCCTACCAGGGTGAGCCACCAGGCGGCACCCGCCCCCCGTCCACGCTGCACCAGAGCATGGGTGGCGCCCATGGCCTGCTGGCCCTCCTGCACGTGGCGGCGCGGATCGTAGGGCTCGATGAACAAGGAGACCGTGGCCAGGCCGTCCGAAAACACCCACTGCAGTGCATCGCCCCCCGCGGGTGTCGGGCGGCGATAGCAGCTCATGGCACGGAACCCAGGAACCTCCTGGGCCAGTTTCCAGCCCTCGGCCTGCGGCGTGGTCTTGACCAGGGTCGGCGTCTCCAGCTTGTAGCCCTCGGTATCGCCCATCATGCGCTTGAGCTTGTCCATGCTGACCGGCGCATCCAGCTGCAACTCGGAAAAGGCCACCTGCTCCAGCACCCGCCCCTGGGCATCCAGGGTCTGCAGCTTGACCATCAGGCCGGTTTTCTTCTCGCTCCAGATGCGATAGCCAAAGCGTAGGCCATCCCGCGGCTGCAGCTGCACCACGTCAGCCTCGAAACCGGCGACACGCTCGCTGCCCTGCAGACTGGCACCGTAGTGCTGATCGATCGCTGCGTCCACCGACTTGAGCAACTGCGGGAACAGGCCCAAAGACTCGCGCTTCTCCACCACAGCCACCCGGCTCTGCGGCGAAAAGGTGATGACCTCGTCATTGCGACGGAAGGTGGAACGCGGCGTGCCCGTCAGGGCCTCGACCCGCTCCATCTGCTGACGGCCATCGCAGATGTGCCAGACCCGCGCACTCGACATGGCGCCGCCCGAAGACACCACCAGGGTGCCGACATAGGCGCGCCGGCGCGAGGCCTCGTGCATGCGTTGCAGCCATTCGGAAATGCTGCGCTCGCCGGGCGCCACCCCGGGCGTGTCGGCCCCGGCCGGCGCCAGCCCGATCAGCAGGGCCAGCGGCAGCACCAGGCGCAGAAAAGCAATCATGCCCATGGTCTGCCCATTCAGCGCGCCGGGCGCTCGAAAGTCGCATTGCGCAGAAAGCCCGCCGGCATCTGCAGCGCCGAAGTCCCGCCCTGCTGCTGGTGGGCTGCAATCAGCTGGTCCAGCCTCGGATCACGAATCATCACGGGCGCCTCAGCCGTCACAGCCGGTGCGGGTGACACGGTCGCCAGCTGCGGTCCCGGCGTATCAGGCCGCAGCACGAGCAGTTGCCAGCCCAGCACCGCCACCGCCATCAGGGAACACAGGCCCGCCACCAGCTTCCAGCGCCAGACGCTATCGTTGGCGCTCGTGCGGGTCGCGCCCGGCAACGGCGCGGCCTGCACCACAGGCACCGGCCTCGCCGTGCCCAGCTGGCTGCGCAGGCGGGCGACAAAGGCCTCATCCCCCGCACCAAGGGCCGCTGCGCTGCCATGGCGCAGGACGTCACCCACGAGTTGGTAGTCACGCCAGCAGGCGCGCGCCTGCGGGTTTTCCTGCAGGGCATCCATGGCCTGGGCGAACTCGCCCTCCTGGAGTTCTCCATCCACGAGAGCCGACACCAGCTCGCGGGCCGGCAGAGCCTGAAGTTCGGGGTCTTCTTTCATATCCATTCCTACCAACGTTTGCCGGTCTGGCGGTCCAGCATCGGACGCACCCGCGCCGAAATGGCCTCACGCGCCCGGAAGATGCGTGAGCGCACCGTGCCGATCGGACACGCCATGACCGTCGCAATGTCTTCGTAGCTCAGGCCCTCGATCTCGCGCAAGATCACCGCCTGGCGCAGGTCCTCGGGCAGGGCGTCCAGGGCGGCCTGCACAGCGGTGGCGATCTCGCGCGCCGCCAGCAGGCTTTCCGGGGTTTCTTCCGCTATTGGTTCGTTCCCGGGCTGGAAAGTTTCATCGTCGTCGCCCGCGGGCCGCAGGGCCGCCTCGGTCAGCAGGGGGTCGTGCTTGAGATCCAGCAGGGTTTTCTTGGCCGTGTTGACGGCAATGCGATAGAGCCAGGTGTAGAACTGCGCATCGCCACGGAACTGATGCAGGGCCCGGTAGGCCCGGATGAAGCTTTCCTGCGCGATGTCCTCGACCAGATCCACATCGCGCACCATGCGGGCAATGAGGCGCTGGATACGGCGCTGATACTTCAGCACCAGCAGCTCGAAGGCTCGGTCGTCTCCGGCCAGGGTCCGGGCAACCAGCTGGGCGTCGCTGTCGGCCGCGGGAGGCAGCGGTTCGCTCAAGATGGCCCCCCTGGCTCGGCCGACACGGTGTAGACCGCGCGCCGCAAGTCGTCCCAGGCCAGCGGCGCCATGCCGCGCTCCAGCCACAGCCAGAGCGTGCGGCCCTCTGCGGGGTGGAACTCCAGGAGGAGACGCTGCTGCCCGTCCAGTCGGGCATGGACCGCCCCGGGCTGGGCACCGGCCGTCGTCTCCCAGCGCCAGGACTGCCCGTCCCAGATCAGCCGTCCTTGTGGGGGCTGCCGCGCCGCCTGGGTCGCCCGGGCCAGCACCAGTCCACCCAGCAGCAACACCGGGACGCGCAAGACATCGGGGGAGGCGGACTGCCAGGCCCAGGCCGCGCACGCCACGGCCGCCAGTAGCGCTGGCAAGACGTAAACCAGGGAGCGCGTGTAAGAACGCCCCACCGGATAGGAAACCGCTGGGGCGCTGTGCATGGTGACGGGTGAGGGACGCGTCAGACGCGTTTGAAAACCAGGGTACCGTTAGTTCCGCCGAAGCCGAAGTTGTTCTTCACCGCGACGTCAATCTTCAAGTCACGCGCTGTATTGGCGCAATAGTCGAGATCGCATTCCGGATCCTGGTTGGAGATGTTGATGGTCGGCGGACTCTTCTGGGCGTGCACGGCCAGCACCGTGAAGACCGATTCGATGCCGCCGGCGCCACCCAGCAGATGGCCGGTCATGGACTTGGTGGAGTTCACGACCACCTTCTTCGCGTGGTCACCGAGCGCAGCCTTGATGGCGTTGGATTCGTTGATATCGCCCAGGGGCGTCGAAGTGCCATGGGCATTGAGGTAATCGACCTGGTCCGGGTTGACACCGGCGTTGCGCAGCGCACCCAGCATGGCGCGGCGCGGGCCATCCATGTTCGGGGCCGTCATGTGGCCCGCATCGGCACTCATGCCGAAACCCGCCAATTCGGCGTAGATCTTGGCACCGCGTGCCTTGGCGTGCTCGTACTCCTCCAGCACCAGCACACCCGCGCCCTCGCCCAGCACAAAGCCGTCACGGTCCTTGTCCCAGGGACGCGACGCCGTCTTGGGATCGTCGTTGCGGGTGGAGAGCGCGCGCATGGCAGCGAACCCGCCGATGCCCAGCGGCGACACGGTGGCCTCGGCACCGCCGGCGATCATGACGTCGGCATCACCGTATTCGATCAGGCGGCCGGCTTCGCCGATGCTGTGCAGGCCGGTGGTGCAGGCCGTCACGATGGCCAGATTCGGCCCCTTGAAGCCATAGCGCATCGAGACATGGCCCGAGATCATGTTGATGATGGAAGCCGGCACGAAGAAGGGGGAAATGCGGCGCGGGCCGCGGCTCGCGTACTCGGCATGCGTCTCCTCGATCAGCGGCAGGCCGCCGATGCCCGAGCCGATCAGGCAGCCGATGCGCACGGCCTGCTCCTCACTCAGCGCCTCGCCGGTCTTCAAGCCGGCATCCTCGACCGCCTGCATCGCTGCGGCAATGCCGTAGTGAATGAAGGTGTCCATGGTGCGCGCTTCCTTGGCACCGATGTACTTGTCCAGCTCGAAACCCTTGACCTCGCCGGCAAACTTGCAGGCAAAGGCGCTGGCATCAAACTTGGTGATCAGGTCAATGCCGGAACGACCGGCCAACAGACTGGCCCAGGACTCGGCCACGGTATTGCCTACCGGGCTGATACAGCCCAGACCAGTGACGACGACGCGACGACGGGACATAGATTTCTGTAGAGCTAGGAAATGGGAACCGCCGCAAGCGGAAGGTGTCCTCTCACCGGACAGACCGCTTGCAGGGTGGGCGACACGACCGGAGAACGCGCCGCGAGGAGGCCATCAGGCCTTCTGGTGCGACTTGGCGTAGTCGATCGCGTTCTGCACCGTGGTGATCTTCTCGGCGTCTTCGTCCGGGATCTCGATGCCGAACTCGTCTTCCAGGGCCATCACCAGCTCGACGGTGTCGAGGGAGTCAGCGCCCAGATCCGCCACGAAAGCCTTCTCGTTGGTCACCTGGGACTCTTCCACACCGAGTTGTTCGGCAATGATTTTCTTGACGCGTGCTTCGATATCGCTCATGTGTTCCCTCAGAGGGTTGTAGATGAATCCGTGATTTTAGCCGGCCCGGGAACAGATTCCCGGGATGGCTGCCGTACGGATGGTTCGGCTGGATACTTGCATGCTCAGGCCATGAACATGCCGCCGTTGACGTGCAGCTCCTGCCCCGTCACGTAAGCGGCCTGCGGGGAGGCCAGATAGGTGACCGCATGGGCAATGTCCGCCGGCTTGCCCAGATGACCCAAGGGGATTTGACCCAGCAGGGCCTTCTGCTGCTCCTCGGGGAGATGCGCCGTCATGTCGGTCTCGATGAAACCGGGGGCCACGCAGTTGACCGTGATGTTGCGCGTGCCGAGTTCACGCGCGAGCGCGCGCGTCATGCCAGCCACACCGGCCTTGGCGGCGGCGTAATTGGCCTGCCCCGGGTTGCCCGAGGCACCGACCACCGAGGTGATGCTGATGATGCGACCGTAGCGCTGTTTCATCATGGTGCGCATCACGGCGCGGCTCATGCGAAACACGGCCTTGAGGTTGGTGTCCAGCACCTCGTCCCATTCGCCATCCTTCATGCGCATGGCCAGATTGTCGCGCGTGATGCCCGCATTGTTGACCAGCACGTGCAGGGCACCATGCTCCTTGACGATCGCGTCAACGGCCGCCTCGCAGCCCGCGGCATCGTTGACGTTGAGCTTGACCCCCTTGCATCCGGCATGTGCCGAGAGCGCCGCGCTGATCTTGGCCGCACCATCGTCGCTCGTGGCCGTGCCGATGACTTTAAGGCCACGCACGGCCAGCTCATGGGCAATGGCCGCGCCGATGCCGCGCGAGGCGCCCGTGACCAGGGCCACCTGGCCCTCGAATTTCACTTCACTCATGCGAGTTGTCCTTTCACTTCGGCCAGCGTGGCCGGATCCAACAGCGGCAGGCCCGTCAGATCGGCGTCGATACGCTTGACCATGCCGGCCAGCACTTTGCCTGGGCCGCATTCCACGATGTGCGCAATGCCATGCGCCTTGATGGCCTGCACGCACTCGACCCAGCGCACCGGGCCGAAAGCCTGGCGATACAAGGCGTCGCGAATCCGGTCAGCATCGACCTCCACGGCGACATCGATGTTATTGATCAGGGTGATCGTCGGCGCGCCGAATTCCACCTCTTCCAGCCGCTCGCGCAGCTTCTCGGCCGCAGGCTTCATGAGGCTGGAGTGGAAAGGCGCCGAGACCGGCAGGGGCAATGCGCGCTTGGCACCATTGGCTTTGAGCACCTCACAGGCCTTCTCAACCGCGGCCTTGGAGCCGGCAATGACGGTCTGCGCCGGATCATTGAAGTTCACAGCCTCGACGACCTCGTTCGCGCCGACACCAAAGGACTGGGCCGCTTCGGCGCAGCCCGCGATCACCTTGGCGGCGTCCATGCCCAGAATCGCGGCCATGGCACCGGTGCCCACGGGCACGGCTTCCTGCATGGCCTGGGCACGGAAACGCACCAGAGGTACAGCCTGACGCAGCGTCAGGACGCCGGCGGCCACCATGGCGGAATACTCTCCCAGGGAATGACCGGCCACGGCCTGCGGCGCTACACCTGTTTCAGCCATCCAGACGCGGTAGGCGGCCACTCCAGCCACCAGCATCACCGGCTGGGTATTGGTGGTCAGGGCCAGCGCTTCCTTGGGGCCCTCCTTGATCAGCTGGGTCACGTTCTCGCCCAGGGCCTCGGAGGCCTCGTGCAGCACCTCGCGCACCTCGGGATGGTCACCCCAGGCGTCGAGCATGCCGACAGACTGAGAGCCTTGGCCGGGGAATACAAATGCAAACGGTTTCATGGTCTTCCAGAAATAAGGGGGGCGTTCGACGCTCACATCGTCAGCAGCACAGCGCCCCAGGTGAACCCCCCGCCCACGCCTTCGAGCATGACCAGATCCCCCTTTTTCACGCGGCCGCCGCGCACGCCTTCGTCCAGCGCCAGCGGGATCGAGGCTGCCGAGGTGTTGCCATGCTGGTCCACGGTGACGATGACCTTGTCCATGGGCAGCTTCAGCTTCTTGGCGGTGCCCGTCATGATGCGGATGTTGGCCTGGTGCGGGATCAGCCAGTCGATGTCACTATCCTGCTTGCCGGCCTTGGCCAGCACGGCGCGCGCGGCCTCTTCCAGCACGCCCACGGCCAGCTTGAAAACGGCCTGGCCGTCCATCTTGAGAAAAGGGTCGCCCAGCACCTGACCGCCCGAGACATGACCCGGCGTGCACAGAATGCCCACGTGCTTGCCGTCGGCATGCAAGTCGCTGGCGAGGATGCCCGGCTGGTCCGAAGCCTCCAGCACCACGGCGCCAGCACCATCGCCAAACAGCACACAGGTCGTGCGGTCCTTGAAATCGATGATGCGCGAGAACACTTCCGCCCCGACCACGAGCGCCTTGCGGGCCGCGCCGGTCTGGATCATGGCGTCGGCCACGCTCAGGGCGTAGACAAAACCGCTGCAGACCGCCTGGACATCGAAAGCCGCGCAACCGTTGGCCCCGATCTTGTTCTGCAGGATCGCGGCCACCGAGGGGAAGACCATGTCCGGCGTCGAGGTGGCCACAATGATCAGGTCCAACTCGTCGGCCTTCACGCCAGCGGCCTCCAAGGCGCGGCGTGCGGCTTCGGTGCCCAGGTCGCTGCTGGTCACGCCAGCCTCTGCAAAGTGGCGCGCCCGGATGCCCGTGCGCTCCACGATCCACTCATCGGAGGTTTCGATGCCGTCCTGGGCCAGCTGGGCCGCGAGATCGGCATTGCTCAGGCGCTTGGGCGGCAGGAAGCTGCCGGTACCGGTGATGCGGGAATAGCGTCTCATTGATTAGGTAGGTATGAGGAGATCCGGCGCCGGCCTGAAGGCCCGGCCCGGCTACTCCGAGGCGGCCAGGCCGGCCAGCAACGGAGCGGCATGCGCGATCCGGGCCTGAACCCGGTCGAGCAGCTGGTTACGGGCTGCATCATACGCGCGGTTCAGGGCCTGCTCAAAAGCCAGCTCATCCGCGGAGCCATGGCTCTTGAACACCAGCCCGCGCAGGCCCAACAAGGCGGCGCCGTTGTAACGCCGGTGATCTACGCGTCTTTTAAACGCCAATAGGACAGGAAGAGCGAAGATGGCTGCAATTTTCGTCAAGATATTGCGCGAAAACTCTTCCTTAAGAAAACCACCAATCATCGAGGCAAGGCCTTCGCTGGTCTTCAGCGCCACATTGCCCACGAAGCCATCGCAGACCACGATATCGGTCGTACCCTTGAAGATATCGTTGCCCTCCACGTTGCCGTGGAAGTTCAAATCACCGGAGTTGGCAGCTGATCGGAGCAGTTCGCCAGCTTTTTTGATGACCTCATTGCCTTTGATCACCTCTTCGCCGATGTTGAGCAGGCCCACGCTGGGGTTGGCTTCGTCACGTAACACCGACACCAGGGCCGACCCCATGACCGCGAACTGCAGCAGGTGCTCGGCGGTGCAATCCACGTTGGCCCCCAGATCCAGCACCGTGGTAGCGCCACCCGTGGCATTGGGCAGCTGGGTGGCAATGGCCGGGCGGTCGATGCCATCCAAGGTCTTGAGGATGTAGCGGGCAATCGCCATCAAGGCGCCGGTATTGCCGGCCGACACCGCAGCCTGGGCGGCGCCGCTCTTGACCTGCTCTATCGCCACGCGCATGGACGAATCCCGCTTCTTGCGCAGCGCGACCTCGATCGGGTCGTCCATGCCCACCACCTCGGTGGCAGCGATCACCCGCGCCCGGGCATGGCGAAAACCGGCCAAGGGCTCGGCCAAGCCGACGAGCAGCAGCTCGGCCTCCGAATGATGCTCAAGGAAATTGCGGCACGCCGCCAGCGTGACACGGGGGCCGTGATCGCCCCCCATGCAGTCCACAGCAATCGTGATCATGGGTTGGCAGCGCGATCAGGCGCGGTTGGAACCGAAAAAGACGGTCGTCATCAAGACAAAGGCCCGAGCTACCTGCGTTGTAGCGTCGGGCCCGGCAAAACCTGGGGAAATCAGGCTTCGGACTTCGTCTTCAGCACCTTGCGGCCACGGTAGAAACCGTTGGGGCTGATGTGGTGACGCAGGTGGGTTTCACCCGTGGTCGGCTCGACGGCAATGCCGGGCACGCCCAGGGCGTTATGCGAACGGTGCATGCCGCGCTTGGACGGCGACTTCTTGTTTTGCTGAACGGCCATGTTTGGCTCCTTGTAGACCCAGGGATCAAAGACGCCCTGCATCAGGTTGGTTGGACATATCAGCGCAGGTTGGGGCTGCGCGAAACCACGAATTATAGCCTAACTTGTTGATTTCAGGCCGGTTTCACCGGGCACCGCACGGCTCAGCTTTTCTGGCCAGTTTTCAAGCCGGCCAGGGCGGCAAACGGCTTGGGCTTGGCCTCCTGGGCCGCCTCGAAATCGGCATCCTGGACTGCCAGTTTCACCTCGGTGGGGCAGACCTCGTGCCGCGGCACCAGCGGCAGCGCCATGAGCAACTCGTCTTCCACCAGGGCCTGCAGGTCGAAATCACGACTCAAGACCAGTACATCTTCTTCGGAGGTGTCGTCCTCGGCCTCGGCCTGCGCTTCGGTGGCCACGAAACGGAAATCGCGCGCCACTTCCACATCGATATCGGCTGGCGCCAGACAGCGCTGACAGGTCAGCGGCAGGCTGGCCCGCGCACTCAGATGCAGCCAGGTGCGGACATGCCCGCTGGCATCGCTCTGCTGCCGCCCCCGGACTTCCCACTGCACCTGGCGATCAGCGCCTTGCCCGCCGCTCTCCTCCAGCAGGCGCTCATAATTCGATAGCAAATCGGCGCCGCGCAGGGTCGCTCCCGACTGCGCAAAGGCGGGAATGTCGAGGTGGCGCGCTTGAAACTCGTTGGACATGGCGGCAGTGTAAGAGAATCCCGGCATGACATCCCGTCCCCTGATCCTCGGCTCCACCTCCGCCTATCGGCGTGAGCTGCTGCAACGCCTGCGCATTCCCTTCGAGGTCGCCGCCCCCGACGTCGACGAAACTCCTCAGCCGGGCGAACGCCCGCCCGAGCTGGCACGCCGCCTGGCCCTAGCCAAGGCCCATGCCGTGGCCGGACGCTACCCCTCGGCTCTCGTGATCGGTTCCGACCAGGTCGCCGATCTGGGCGGCGAGCCGCTGGGCAAGCCCGGCACGCACGAGCGCGCGGTCGAACAGCTGCGACGCATGCGCGGGCGCACCGTCATCTTCCAGACCGCCGTGGCGGTGGTCTGCATCGAGACCGGCTTCGAGCAGCTGGACCTGGCACCGGTGCGGGTGCGTTTTCGCGACCTTGGCGATGCCGAGATCGAAAGCTACCTGCGCGCCGAGGCCCCCTATGACTGCGCCGGCAGCGCCAAGAGCGAAGGGCTGGGCATCGCCCTGCTGGACTCCATCGAGAGCGACGACCCCACCGCCCTCGTCGGCCTGCCGCTGATCCGTACGGCCCGCATGCTGCGTGCCGGTGGCCTGCCGCTGCTCCAGGCATGAGCGGCCCAGGCAAGCTCTATCTGGTGCCGGCGCCGCTGGATTTCGGCTGCGAGGTCCAGACTCCGCTGGACCAGGTGCTGCCCGCAGGCACCTTGACCGTTGCGGCCCGGCTGCCGCACTGGATCTGCGAGAACGCCAAGAGTGCGCGCGCCTACCTCAAGCGGGTCGGTGAACTTCAGCCCCTGGCCCGCCCGATCCAGGCGCTGGACATCCGCGAACTGCCCCGGGAAGTGCACAAGAAAGGGGACCACGGCCCGGGCGGATTCGATGCCCGCCCCCTGCTGGCGCCCGCACTGGCGGGAGCAGACATGGGCCTGCTCAGCGAAGCCGGCATGCCCGCCGTGGCCGACCCCGGATCGTCGGTCGTGCGCGCCGCACACGAGCTCGGCATCGCCGTGGTGCCCCTGGTCGGGCCGGTGTCCCTGTTGCTGGCCCTGGCCGCCAGCGGCCTGTCAGGCCAGAATTTCGCTTTTGTGGGTTATCTGCCGCAGGAGGCGGACGCACGCGCGCAGCGCATCCGGGAGCTCGAATCGCTGGCCCTCAAAACCGGCCAGACCCAGATCTTCATCGAGACACCGTATCGCAATGCGGCCTTGCTGGAGGCCTTGCTGAAAACGCTGCAGCACAACACGCGGCTCGCGATGGCCTGCGGACTGACACTGGCAAACGCCACGATCCGCAGCGAGCATGTCAAGCAGTGGAAGCAGCAGGCAAACACCGCGGACAACAGCATCCCCGCCGTGTTTGCCATCGGACGCTGACGCCCGCTGGCAGCCCCGTCGCTTGTGGCCCGGGAGCATCGCCCCCATAATGGGCCGAGATGAAGCTGCTTCGACTGCCTCGCTCGAAGGTCAGGCTTGGGGAACCCCTGCCATGGAATGTCCGTGACGAGGGGGCCCGGCTTCTGCTGTCGCGAGGCCACGTTGTCGAGAGCGAGGAGCAGCTTGATGCCCTGCTGAGCCGGGGCGCCTTCGTCGACTTCGAGGAAGCCCGTGCGGTCGCCCACCAGGAAGAACTGGCCGAGAAGGAACGTCTCAGCCTCTCGGCCCTGCAACGCCCGGAGAATCTGTTCAGCCTGTGGGACCACAGCGCCGCAGAGATGGAGAAGCTCATGGCCAAGCTGCCGGAGGCTCCTCCCTCGCTGGACCAGATCACCGGTTTTGCGGGTCGGCTGATCGATCTGGTGGACCAGGACGTGGACATGGCCCTGTACCACATGGTCCGGCAGGAATCGGCCCACCTGTACTACTACGGCTACAACCATGCCATCCACACTGCGGTCCTGTGCCTGCTGATGGGACGCCGGCTGCAATGGCCGCACCCCAGGATCCTGAGCCTGGTCCATGCGGCACTCACCATGAACATGCCCATCCTGCAACTGCAAGGCGTCATGGCCGAGCAGACGGAGCCCATGCGCGAAAGCCAGAGAACGCAGATCCACGCGCACCCGGAACTGGCCATCCAGTGGCTGATCCAGGCGGGCGTCACCGACCCGGACTGGTTGACCGCGATTGCCCAGCACCACGAGCATGCGGATGGCAACGGCTATCCGCACGGCCTGACCGAGCCGACCGAACTCGCCGTGGCCTTGCGGGTCGCGGACGTCTTCATGTCCAAGATCAGCCCACGCAAGCTGCGGGCCGCCCTGCCGATCCAGGATGCAGCCCGTGAACTGTTCCGTGAAGATCATGGCGGCCCGCTCTCCTCGGCCGTCATCAAGGAATTCGGGCTCTATCCTCCGGGTGAACTCGTCAAGCTGGGCAGCGGGGAAATCGCGGTCGTGATGCGAAGGACCGACAGCGTGAAGTGTCCGCTGGTGGCGGCCATCACCGATGTCCAGGGCCACCCGACGGTGCACACCGCCCAGCGGGACACCTCCCAGGCGCCGTATGCGATCGTCGGCCCGGTGGCCGACAAGGCACTGGTCGCGCGCATGCCGCCGGAGCGGATCTATGGCTACCAGCGACTACCCTCAGCGACCGCGCCGGATGCCGGCCCGGCCCCGGGTCACCCGACCTGAGGCGGGGACGCTCAGCGCCAGGACGGCGCCGCGCTGCGCACAGCCCGGACCGAGCCCTCACCGATGGCCGCGCCGAAGCGCTTGACCAGACGCTCGGCCACATTGGGGTGCCGCGTGTAATCGACGATGTCCTCGGCCTGCACGACCTCGCGCGCCACGTAGTCCAGGTTGCCCAGCTGATCCGCCAGCCCCAGCTCGACAGCCTGCTGGCCGGTCCAGAACAGGCCGCTGAACATGTCCGGCGTATCTTTCAGGCGTTTGCCCCGTCCTTCCTTGACCACGCCAATGAACTGCTTGTGGATCTGGTCCAGCATGGTCTGGGCATAGGCACGCTGTTTCTCGGTCTGCGGGCTGAAGGGATCGAGAAAGCCCTTGTTCTCGCCAGCCGTCATCAGACGGCGCTCGACACCCAGCTTGTCCATGAGTCCGGTGAAACCGAAGCCATCCATGAGCACACCGATGCTGCCCACGATGCTGGCCTTGTCCACATAGATCCTGTCCGCCGAGACGGCGATGTAATAGGCGGCGGATGCGCAGGCTTCTTCGACCACCGCATAGACCGGCTTGTCGTACTTCGCCTTGAGGCGGCGGATCTCGTCGTTGATGATGCCAGCCTGCACCGGGCTGCCGCCGGGCGAGTTGATCAACAGCACGACCGCCTGGGCGCCGGAATCCTCGAACGCGTTCCGGATGGCCGCGACCACCAGCTCGGCACTGGCCTCGCTCTCGGACGAGATCTCGCCCTTGATCTCCACCATCGCGGTATGGCGCGTGCTGGGTGCACTTCCTGTCTGTCCCAGGCCGAAGACCAGCCAGACCACCAGCAGGAACAGCCCCACGGTGATCAACCGGTTGATGATCTTCCAGCGCCGCGCCGCGCGCTGTTCCTCGAGGGCGGCAAACGCCAGCTTCTCCAGGACGCCGCGCTCCCAGCCAGGGACAGGTGCAACTTGGGGAGGGCTGGCGCCGTTTTCGGAGCCCAGGTTCTCGCTCATATCAGAACTCGACAGGTTGGAGGTTGTAGGCAGTATGCCAGTGCACGACACCATCGTGCTCGCTCAGGGCTATCTTGACCAGCCCACCGCGGCAGGGCCCGCCCCGGCAGGCCCCGGTTTCGGGTGCGTACAGCGCACCGTGCGTGGCGCAGATCAGCCAGTGGCCGGTGAGGTCGAAAAAGTGGTTGGGCTGGTAGTCCAGCTCCATGGCCACGTGGGTGCAGCGGTTCAGGTAGGCATGGGCCTGCCCCGCATAACGGATGGCGAACGCCCGGCAGGTCTGGCCGCCATAGACCACGTCGAAAGGCACGGCCAGCCCGCTGTCGACCAGATCGGTCGAGTTGCACAGGGGGATCAGGCGAGCCTCGTCCATGGCCTCAGGCGTGCTTCAAAAGCCAGTCGTGCAATTCACGCACCGAATGGGCCACATGCAGAGGCTGCAGGGCATGAAAGGCGTCGGGTTCGTGCGCACCGTAGCTCACGCCCACGCTCGCGCAGCCGGCATTGAGTGCCATCTGCAGGTCGTGCGTGGTGTCGCCGATCATCAGCGTGCGCTCAGACTCGACACCGAACTCGCGCATGAGCTCGTGCAGCATACGTGGATGCGGCTTGCCCGCGGTTTCGTCAGCCGTGCGCGAGCCGTCGAACACACCCTTGAGCTGCACGGTGTGAAGCACCTCGTCCAGCCCGCGCCGGCTCTTGCCCGTGGCCACGGTGAGCCAGTGGTGCCGCGCCTTGAGGTCGGCCAGCAGCTCGAGCACACCGGCGAACAGGCTCAGATCGTTCTGGTGCGACATGTAGTGATGGCGGTAACGCTCACCGAGCACGGGGTATTTCTCAGGCGGCACATCGGGTGCCGCATGGGCCAGGGCCTGGCCCAGGGCCATGCCGATCACGTAGGACGCGGCCTTGTCGCTGGGCACGGTGCCACCCACGTCGCGCACGGCCTCCTGGATGCTGCGCGTGATGATGGCCGTGGAATCGAACAGGGTGCCGTCCCAGTCGAAGGCGATCAGGTCGTACTGGCGGGGTCGAAAACTCATGGGTGCTGGGACTCAGAAAGAACCTGGCCCGCAAAACGGGCCAGCTCGGCCGGCAGAGAGCTGGTCAACTCGATGCGCTCACCCGTGGCCGGATGGTTGAACTGTAAACGCCAGGCGTGCAGGAACATGCGCCGCAGAGGCACCAGCCCCTGGCCGCCTGCGGGTTTCTGCAGGGCCTTGTTGAGCTCAAAGTCGCCATACTTGTCATCCCCCACGATGGGCAGGCCCTCGGATGCCAGGTGCACGCGGATCTGGTGCGTGCGGCCGGTCTTGATGGTCACCTCCAGCAGGCTGTAGTGCTCGGAACGGGCCCGCACCTTGACCAGGGTCACGGACTTCATGCCCTCCGGGTCGTCACGCGCCACCACCTTCACGCGGCGTTCACCGTCCTCAAGCAGGTATTTGTGCAGGGGCTTGTCCAGCACTTTCTTGTTCAACGGCCAGGCCCCCGCCACCAGGGCCAGATAGGTCTTGCCCGTTTCACGTTCGCGGAACTGGTCCTGCAGGGCCTTGAGCGCGCTACGCTTCTTGGCCAGCAGCAGGATGCCGCTGGTCTCCCGGTCCAGCCGGTGCACCAGTTCCAGGAACTTCGCCTGTGGCCGCGCCATGCGCAGCTGCTCGATGACCCCGAAGCTCACGCCCGAACCGCCATGCACAGCCGTACCGGCGGGCTTGTCCACGGCCAGCACCGCCTCGTCTTCAAACAGGACCGGGAACTCCCGCGCGGGCGCGTTGGGCGCGGCCATCGCCTCGGCCTTTTCAACGGCACGCTCCGACAGGCGAACCGGCGGCACACGTACCTGATCACCCGCTTCAACCCGCGTATCGGCTTGAGCCCGACCTTTGTTAACCCTCACTTCGCCACTGCGGATGATGCGGTAGACATGGGTCTTGGGCACGCCCTTGAGCTGGCGCAACAGGAAGTTGTCCAGGCGCTGGCCCGCCGACTCCTCGTCGACTGTCACGATTTCGACACGGGGACTCGCGACAGGCGTTTTGCCCCCTATAATGTGTTTCACTAGCGACGAGCTGTAAGTGGTTGATTTCTCTGGAGTTTAGTCCAGATGATCACCTCGCCGCGCTGGAAGGTCGATGTCACCGACCACGGGGTACGCAAACCGCAAGCCAGCTGCTTGCCGTGGTTTGCCCGGTGGAAGGCGCAACCGACGCCTTGAAACACTGAACGGAATACCCAGTGTTGCCAGCCACAAGCTGGCAACCGGATCAAAGCGAAATGTTTGTGTTGATGAGCCTGATACTCATGTGCCTGCAGCGCGTACGCGTGCTGTTGCCCGGCACGCATCAGCCATCAGCGCCCGCACCGCGGGCAGCCCTGGCCGCCAAGTTGGTGGCGGCCCCACAGACGTCTTTCCTCGCCCTCATCCACGCGCCTACACCGCGGCTCACAAGCTGAGCCCGCGGTTCTCCGGCAATTCCATCCGTTTCGAAGCGTCAGTTCCGGCATCGTGCGCCCGCACCGGGCATGTGTACTGATGTAAAGGAAAACATCCCATGAAACGGATGCTGATCAACGCCACGCAGGCCGAAGAACGCCGCCTGGCCATCGTCGACGGACAGAAACTCCTCGACTACGAGATCGAGATCGAAGGTCGCGAACAACGCAAGGGCAACATCTACAAGGCCGTCGTCACGCGCGTCGAGCCCTCGCTGGAGGCCTGCTTCGTCGACTACGGCGAAGATCGCCATGGCTTCCTGCCTTTCAAGGAAATCTCCCGCAACTACTTCCAGCAGGGCGTGTCGGTCAGCCAGGCCCGCATCCAGGACGCCATCAAGGAAGGCCAGGAGCTGCTGGTCCAGGTGGAAAAGGAAGAGCGCGGCAACAAGGGTGCCGCCCTGACCACCTTCGTCTCGCTGGCGGGTCGCTACGTGGTACTCATGCCCAACAACCCGCGCGGCGGTGGCGTGAGCCGCCGCATCGAGGGAGATGACCGCGCCGAGCTCAAGGAAGCACTCGACCAGCTCGAGTATCCCAACGGCATGTCCATCATCGCGCGCACCGCCGGCATCGGCCGCGCCGCGCCCGAGCTGCAGTGGGACCTGAACTACCTGCTCAAGCTCTGGGGCGCCATCGACGGCGCCGCCAAGGGCGGCAAGGGCGCCTTCCTGATCTACCAGGAATCGAGCCTGGTGATCCGCGCCATCCGCGACTACTTCAACGCCGACATCGGCGACATCCTGATCGACACCGACGACGTGTACGAACAGGCCCAGCAATTCATGGCCCATGTCATGCCCGAGCATGCAGCGCGCGTGAAGCGTTACCGCGACAACGCACCGCTGTTCAGCCGCTTCCAGATCGAGCACCAGATCGAGTCGGCCTACGCCCGCACGGTCAACCTGCCTTCGGGCGGTGCCATCGTGATCGACCACACCGAAGCCCTGGTCTCGATCGACGTCAACTCGGCCCGCGCCATCAAGGGCAGCGACATCGAGGAAACCGCCACCCGGACCAACCTGGAAGCGGCCGACGAAGTGGCACGCCAGATGCGCCTGCGCGATCTCGGCGGCCTGATCGTGATCGACTTCATCGACATGGAAGAGTCGAAGAACCGCCGCGAGGTGGAAAACCGCCTGCGCGACGCGCTGCGCCAGGACCGCGCCCGCGTGCAGTTCGGCACCATCTCCAAGTTCGGTCTGATGGAAATGAGCCGCCAGCGCCTGCGCCCGGCCCTGTCCGAGGGTGCCTCCATCCCCTGCCCGCGCTGCGGCGGCTCCGGCCACATCCGCGACACGGAAAGCTCAGCCCTGCAGATCCTGCGCATCATCCAGGAAGAGGCTCAGAAGGACAACACCGCCGCCGTGCACGTGCAGGTGCCGGTGGACGTGGCCTCCTTCCTGCTCAACGAGAAGCGCAACGAGATCACCAAGATCGAACTCAAGCAACGCATCAACGTGCTGATGGTGCCCAACAAGTCGCTGGAGACGCCGAACTACAAGCTCGAGCGCCTCAAGCACGACGATCCGCGCCTGGACAACATCGAGGCCAGCTACCAGATGGCAGACGAGATCGAGGACCCGACCGCCGTCACGCGCCGTTCCCAGGAACCCACCAACAAGCAGACGCCGGTCATCAAGGGGGTGCTGCCCGACGCGCCGGCGCCGATCACCCCGCCCAAGCCCGTGGCCGAGGCGCCAGCCAAGCAGCCGGCCAAGGCCGCAACGGCGGTGCAACAGCCGGCCAGCCCGGGCTTCATCGGCTGGCTCAAGGGCCTGTTCGGCAGCAAGCCGGCGGCCGAGCCAGTCAAGGTCGAGAAGAAGGAAGAACGCCGTGATGGCCGTGGGGCCCGTGATGGCAACCGCAGCGAAGGTCGCGGTGAAGGCCGTGGTCGCGGTGGACGCGGCGGCCGTAGTGGCGAGCGCGGTGAGCGCCAGGACCGTGGCGGCGAACGCAACGAACAGCGCGGCAACCGCGGCGAACGTCAGGGCCCGCGTGCCGACGCCGAAAACCGCAATGCCCAGCAGCCGGCCGAGTCCGGCGGCGAGCCGCGCCAGGAACGCGCACCGCGCAACAACGAGCAGCGTGGCCGCAACGGCGCGGAGCGAGGCGAGCGCCAGGAACGCGGCGAGCGCAACGAACCGCGTGGCAACCGCGGTGAGCGCAGCGATCAGCCGCGTGAAGCGCGCGAACCTCGTGAGCCTCGCGAACCGCGTGGCGAGCGTCCGGAACGCGGCGAGCGCCGCAACGACCGTGGTCCCCGCCCTGAAGCGGAACGCCGCCCCGCCGATGAAATGCGTCCGCAGGACAGCAAGGTCGAGCCGCAGCCCGTCGAGATGCAGAACGACGGCGACACCCAGCCCATGGAGGTCCGCCCGGAAGGCGAAGCCCAGGGCCAGCGCGAGCGCCGTTCACGCGACCGCTACGGCCGTGACCGCCGTGAACGCGGCGACCGTGGCGAGCGCCAGGAGCGTCAACCCCAGGAGTCCGCCGGCGCCGAAGTAGCCGCGCAGCCGCAGCAGGATGCCGCGACCGCCGAAGCCCGTCGTCCGGTCGCCGTCGCCGCGGCCCCCGCTGCCGCCCCGGCGAGCGGCCGTGCCCTGCCGCGCGTGCAGCCCTACGCCCTGCCCCTGTCCGACCTGAACCAGGTGGCCAGCGCCTCGGGCCTGCAGTGGGTCAACTCCGACGCCGACAAGGTGGCAGCCGTCCAGGCCGCCATCGCCGCCGAACCCAAACCGGTCCATGTGCCGCGCGAGCGTCCGGCCCCGGTGGTCCTGGATGAGGGTCCGCTGATCCTGGTCGAGACCCGCAAGGACCTGCGCGAGATGAAGCTGCCGTTCGAGCAGCAGGAAGCCGCCCAGGGCTGACATCGCCCCATCCGAAAAAAAGCCCGCAACAGCGGGCTTTTTTTCTGTCTGGTTTGGAGACTCAGAAGACGTCCACCGAACCCGTGCGCGCCACCTCGCCGAACAGGCCCTTGCGCACCAGGTCCGGATGGCTGCAGACCTTGTTGCGGCCGTTGCGCTGCGCATAGTCGATCGCCTGCTCGGTGCGCTCCAGCGCGGTGCTGGGCGAATCGTCGGCGAGCACCCGGGTGAAGCCCGCGCTCACCGTGACGCGGCCGACCTGGGGAAAGTTGTACTTCTCGACGTTGGCACGCATACGCTCGAAAGCACCCAGGGCCAGGGCTTCTTCTGGGCAGTGAAAGAGCACGGCAAACTTTTCGCCGCCGAAGCGGTAGAGCCGGTCATGCGCCCGGAACGTGCTGTTCATGAGGCGTGCCACCAGCAAGGTGACCTCCTCCATGATCAGATGCCCGTGCTTGTCGCTGAGCAGATGGAAGTTGTCGATGACGATGCTGCCCAGCCAGTAGTTGGGCGGCACCCGGTGGCGCCGCTCCTTGCCGGGCGCGGGCTCGTTCTTCGCATCCTCCAGCAGACCGTCGAGCTCCTCCAGCACGGCACTGTAGAAAGTATCGTCCAGCGACTTGCGGTTGAGCAGACCGGTCAGCGCGTCACGGTCGCTGTAGGCCAGCAACGTGTACATGTTGCGGTAGATGTGGTGCAGCTGCTCGATGGTCTGCAGCTCGGCCGGCTGCAGTATGCCGGCGGTGTGGATCTCGATCACCCCCTGCTCATCGTCGGCGCGGGTGTCTGCGAACAGCGGCAGATAGTAGATGCGCGGCCCCTCGGGGCCGGCCCAGGCCACCTCGATCACCTGCCGTCCGTTGAGGCTGCGCAGTCGGTCGTAGGACTCCTCCAGCTTGGGCAGGCTCTGGAAATCGATGCGCAACGGATCCACCACCTTGCCACCACCACGGGCGTCCAGCGAGACCATGTCCAGCCAGCGCTTCTCGTTCTCCTCGGCGCTGACGCGCGAGATCACCACGCGCTGGATGGGGACCAGATCGATCAGGGCCTTGGCCAGGGTCAGTTCCAGCAGGTCGCGATCACGGTGATCGGTGAGCTTGATGAGGTGTTCGGTCAGGGTGGCCATGGTGCACACGCAGGTTGGTGCGGACCATATTAGCCCTTTGGCGGGGCGCCGTCACCCCCCGCCCCCCCGGGTTCATCCGGATGGCGGGCTCAGCCCTGGGCCGCCTGGCGCCAGGCTTCCAGTGCGGCAGCGGCGTCTTCGCGCTGCTCCGCCAGCCGGGCCAACGCAGTCCAGGCGCGCCGGCGCAGGGTCTCGTCCTTCAGCTGGGTCAGGGCCTGGCGCAGGAGCTGCTGGGCCTTGCCCCAGAGCTGCAGATGCATGCAGGCCACGCCGGCCAGGTACTGCAGCAGCGGTTCCCGCGGATTGCCCAGCTGGGCCGCCTCGATGCGCGCGAGCCAGGCCGCGTCGGGCTGCCCCGGGGTCTGGTGAAAGCCGCGCTCGAGCAGCAACACAAGACGCAGACGCAGTTCCTGCGGCAGGGTGGAGGCCGGACGCACCAGTTGCTCCCAGACCGGCAACAGCCACTGCTGCACCAGCGCGAAGTCGCCCCCCAGGGCCAGCATGCGCTCACCCGCCAGCAAGGCAACCTCGGGCATGCCGCGTTCGGCCACATCGAGCTGCTCCCAGACCTTCTGCAATTGAGCCGTGTCATGGGTGCTGCGCAGCAGCTCGGTGGCCAGGCCACGCACGATGCTGCGGGCGGCCGATTCGGAAAAGGCGCGGTGCTTGCCGAGCAGGCGCACGGTCTCCAGCGCGGCGCGGAACTGCCCGGCCAGACGCGTGACCCGCAGGCGCAGGCGCAGCGCCAGCGTACGGCGTGCCACACCCTGGGGCAGCTCGTCGAGGCGCTGCAGGGCGGCCTGCACGTCGCGGTCGTCGAAGGCCCAGCGCGCCACGCGCAGCTGTACGCCTTCGCGCACCTCCTGGGCCTCGCGGCCCTTGCCCTGGGTCAGGGCCAGGGCGGCACGCGCGTGGTCGTCACGGCCGCTCCGGTCCTGCAGCGCGTGGGCACATTCTGCGGCCAGCAGGTGCGCCAGCGCCATGAGGCGCGTACCCTGCGTCAGGGCCTGCTCGCTGCGTGCCAGCGCCTCGGTCTGCACCACCACGTTCTCGGCGGCCTTGCGCGCCCGGATGAAGCGGCCTGCAGTCAGATGTGACATGGCGTCCAGCAGCCCTTGCAGCTGCACGCGCTCCTGATGGCGACGGCGCCAGCGCCTTGCCTCGTCGGGCAGGGCCAGCAGCATGGACAGGCCGCGCAGCGCGGCGTACAGCAGCACGAACGCCGCAAACAGACCGAGCAGGACGAGGTTGAGCGAGAAATCCACCCGGTAGGGTGGCCAGAACAGCGTGACCGTGCCCTGGTTGTTGCCCGCGAACAGGGCCACACCGGCTGCGAGTGCAAAGAGGGCCAGGAACCAGAGCAGATTGCGCATGGCGTGCGTCTTCCCTCGCTCAGCGCCCGGGCGCGACAGCGGCCAGCGCGGCCAGGGTCTCGTCCGCACGCGGCAGCTCCACACTCTGCATCTGCGTCCGGGTCTGCTGCAGCAGCTCCGCTGCAACGCGGGTGCGGCGCGCGCTGACGTCGAAATACTTGCCCAGTGTGTTGGAGGCCTTGAGCAGATCAGCGCGCACGGCCTCGGGCTGGCGCGCCAGCAAGCCCAGGCGGGCGTTGAGCAGCAGCAGCTTGTAGTTCTCGCGCACGAAGAAGGACTGTTCGGGCGTCAGCAGCACGGCCTCGGGGGCGTCGATGCGGCTCACACGCACCAGCCCGCGTAGTTCATCGAGGGCGTGCTGCAGCGTACGCTGCCACCAGGCCTGCAATGCGTTGTCGCTGCGCGGCGCCGGCGGCGGGGCCGATGCCGGCGCAACGCCCACCGCATTGGCCAGGGGCAGCTCGTCGGCCAGGCGCACCAGCTCATCAAGCCGCGCCAGCATTGTGGGCGTGTCGACGATAGGCGTCGACTTGATGCGTGCCATGTCGCGCGCCAAGGCGCGCTGCACTGGCGCCAGGCGGGCCTGGGGGGCACGCTGCACACGCTGCTCGGCGGTGCGCAGCGCCGCCAGCAGCGGCTCCATGCTGCCGGTCAGCTGGGCCTGTTGCTGGGCCAGGCGGATGGCGGATTCGATGTCGACCACGAGGTTCTCGTCGCGTGTGCGCGAAAGGCTCTGCATCAGTTCCTCGAGCTGGCTGCGCTGCAGGGCCACCTCACCCAGACGCGCCTCGAGCACGGCCTGGCGCGCGGCCAGCGTGCGCTCCTGCTCCTGGGTCTGGCGCACCAGGGTGCGCGCCTCCGCGGCGCTGGCAGCAGCCTCGGCCGTCTGGCGGGTCAGCTGGTCCTGCAAGGTGGACAGCCGATCCCAGAGCAGGCCGTTGAGCAACAGGGCCAGGAGGGCCAGCGCACCCAGGGCCAGCACCAGCGTGCGCGAAACGCGAGGCGCCGCCGCTTGGGGCGCATGGCCCTGCGCGGCCGCAGGCAGGGCAGCGGCCGGCGCGGAAGCGCTGGGGGTCTCGGGGGCTTGCTGGGGCTCGGGCGTGGTCATTGGAAGGATTCTATCGAGGCCTGCACATCGGCCAGAGCCGGCCGCGTGTCGCGTACTTCGGCAAATCCCGCGGCACGTGCCGCTTGCGCAATGCGGGCATGCGTGGCCACGGCGCGCGCATGGCGCCAGTCCACATCGGGCAGGCTGGCCTGCAGGTTGTGCACCGCTTCGCTGCTGCTGAAGAGCCAGACCGAGCCGTCGCAGGCCGCCGCCAGGGCGCGCTGCCGCTGTGCCGCATCGAGCACAGGTGGCTGACGTTGGTAGCTGGCCAGGAACTCCACCTCGCCGCCCGCCTCGCGCACCTGCCGCCCGAACCAGTCGCGGCCCGCGCCTTCGCTGCTGCGGCCGGCCGCGTCGGCCCCGCGCATGACGAGCACGCGCACACCGGGACGAATCCGCTGCGCGACCAGGGCCCATAGCGCCTCGGAATCGAACTGCGGTGCATCGTCAAGCGGCGCCACGATCCGCGCCTGCGGGACACCGGCCTGGCGGAGCGCACGTACCGTGCCCGGCCCCGTGGCCCAAGCCTCGAAAGACGTGGCGTCGCCCGCCGGCCGGGCGGCATGGAAACCTTCCACGGCATTGGCGCTGACGAACATCACGCCCAGGTAGCGGTCGAGTTGCGCCCAGGCCTGTCGCAGTGCCACCGCATCGGGCGCCGGAGCGATGGCGATCAGCGGCAGGGCCCAGGCCTCGTGGCCGGCCTGTTGCAACGCCTGCACCCAGTCCTGCGCTTCACGCTGGGGGCGGGTGACGACGACGCGCATGGCGCTCAGTGCGCTCCGCTGTCCAGCGTACCCCCGGCCTGCTGCACGTCCCGTCGCAACTGCGTGGCCACCTGCAGACCCAGGGCCTCGGCTGCTGCCAGGTCGGCAGCGGGCGCCGCAGCCTGGGCGCGCACCAGGGGAAGATGACCTTCGGGGTCGCCCCAGGCGGCCTGCAGGCTCAACGTACCGCCCTCCAGCGTGGCATACGCGGCCAGCGGCATGGAGCAACTGCCACCCATGGCCCGGCTCACGGCGCGCTCGGCCGCCACACGCAGCCAAGTGCCGGAGTGCACCAACGGTGCCAGCGCCGCCTGCACTTCGGGGCGTGCGCCGCGGATCTCGATGCCCAGCGCGCCCTGGCCTGCGGCCGGCAGCATTTCACTGGGCGCGAAGACGGCGCGGATGCGGTGTTCCAGATCCAGGCGCTTGAGCCCGGCGGCGGCGAGCACGATGGCGTCGTACTGGCCTTCGTCCAGCTTGCGCAGACGTGTGTCCAGGTTGCCGCGCAACGCCTCGATCTTCAGGTCCGGCCGCACAGCGCGCAGCAGGGCCACGCGACGCAGGCTGGAGGTGCCGACCACGGCGCCCTGGGGGAGCGCGGACAGGCTGGTGTACTTGGACGAGACGAGCGCATCGCGCGGGTCCTCGCGCTCCATCACGCAGGCCAGCACGAAGCCGTCAGGCAACTCCATGGGCACGTCCTTGAGCGAGTGCACGGCCAGATCGGCACGCCCCTCTTCCAGCGCCACCTCGAGTTCCTTGACGAAGAGGCCCTTGCCACCCACCTTGCTGAGCGACCGGTCGAGGATCTGGTCACCCTTGGTCGTCATGCCCAGCAGGGCCACCTCATGCCCCTGCTGTGCCAGCAGTGCCTTCACATGCTCGGCCTGCCAAAGGGCAAGGCGGCTTTCGCGGGTGGCGATGGTCAGTTTCATGCGGTGATCGGTGTCGTTCAGGAACGCCGATTCATCAGTCGTGAAACACGAACTCATCAGCGGTCCGGCGATGCTAGCATGGCATCGCCCTCATTTAACACCACGAGCCCCCTGCCATGCCTGCCGCCCGCGCCTCCCGTGACAACGAACGCCCCCTGGTCGAAGACATCCGCCTGCTGGGTCGCATCCTCGGCGATGTGATCCGCGAACAGGAAGGCACCGAGGCCTACGAATTGATCGAGCAGATCCGCAAGCTCTCGGTGGCTTTCCGCCGGGATGCCGACGCCGAGGCCGACAAGACCCTCAAGAAGCTGCTCAAGGGCCTGAGCGACGACCAGACGGTCAGCGTGATCCGCGCCTTCACCTATTTCAGCCACCTGGCCAACCTGGCCGAGGACCGGCACCACATCCGCCGTCGCGCCGTGCACGAACGCGCCGGCAACGAACAGGAAGGCAGCATCGACGTGGCGCTGTCGCGCCTGCGCTGGGCCGGCATCAGCACACGCAGCATCGCCAACACCCTGGCACACAGCTACCTCTCGCCCGTGCTGACGGCCCACCCCACCGAGGTCCAGCGCAAGAGCATCCTGGACGCCGAGCGCGACATCGCCCGCCTGCTGACCGAACGCGACGAGATCAAGGTACGCGCCACAGGCCTGGACCCGAAAAAGGATCTGCTGACCCCGCGTGAGCTCGCTGCCAACGAGGCGCGGCTGCGCGCCCGCGTGCTGCAGCTCTGGCAGACGCGCCTGGTGCGCAGCAGCAAGCTGGTCGTGGCCGACGAGATCGAGAACGCGCTGAGCTACTACGAGCCCACGTTCCTGCGTGAGATTCCGGCGCTCTACGCCAACCTGGAACGCGAGCTCAACCAGCCCGTGCACAGCTTCCTGCGCATGGGCCACTGGATCGGCGGGGACCGGGACGGGAATCCCAACGTCGGCGCGCCCACCATGCAGATGGCCATGGCGCGGCAGGCCGAGGTCGCCCTGCGCCATTACCTGATGGAAGTGCACCTGCTGGGCAGCGAGCTCTCGGTCTCCGATCTGCTGGTGGGCTGCAGCCCCGAGATGCGCGCCCTGGCCGACACGTCGCCCGACCACAGCGAGCACCGCAAGGACGAACCTTATCGCCGCGCGCTGATCGGCATCTACGCACGGCTGGCTGCCACGCTGCAGGCCCTCTCGGGAACCGAGGCAGCGCGCCACGCCGTCGCCCCGCAGAGCCCATACCTCAGCGCCGCCGACTTCCTGGCCGACCTGCGCACCATCGAACACTCCCTGGCCGAGCGCCACGGCGAGGCCCTGACCCAGCAGCGCCTGCGCCCGCTGATCCGCGCTGTGCAGGTCTTCGGCTTCCACCTCGCCACCCTGGACCTGCGCCAGAGTTCGGACAAGCACGAGGAGGTCATTGCCGAGCTGCTGGCCACCGCACGCATCGAATCCAACTATGCCGGCCTGGACGAAGAGGCCAAGCGCAGCCTGCTGCTGCGCCTGCTGGCCGATGCACGATCGCTGCGCGTGGTGGGCGCCAACTACAGCGCCTGGACCCAAGGCGAGCTGGCCGTCTTCGAGAGCGCGCGCCAGATGCGGCTGCGCTACGGCAGCGAGGCCATCCGCCACTACATCATCAGCCACACCGAGACGGTGAGCGACCTGCTGGAGGTGCTGCTGCTGCAGAAGGAGGTCGGCTTGCTGCGTGGCACGCTCGATACGTCGACCTGCGCGGCCGACCTGATCGTCGTGCCCTTGTTCGAGACCATCGAGGATCTGCGCAACGCCGCGCCCATCATGCGCGAGTACTACGCCCTGCCCGGTATCGCCGGCATGATCCGCCGCAGCGGCGGCGAGCAGGACATCATGCTCGGCTACTCCGACAGCAACAAGGACGGCGGCATCTTCACGAGCAACTGGGAGCTCTACCGCGCCGAGATCGCGCTGGTCGAGCTGTTCGATGAGCTCAAGCCGATTCAGTTGCGTCTCTTCCACGGCCGCGGTGGCACGGTCGGCCGTGGCGGCGGCCCCAGCTACCAGGCCATCCTGGCCCAGCCCCCGGGCACGGTGCGCGGCCAGATCCGCCTGACCGAGCAGGGCGAAGTGATCGCCTCCAAGTACGCCAATCCCGAGATCGGCCGTCGCAATCTCGAAACGCTGGTGGCCGCCACGCTGGAAGCCACGCTGCTGCAGCCCACCAAGTCGGCCGCGCCGGCCTGGCTGCAGGCTGCGGCCGAGCTGTCGAAGGCCAGCATGGCGGCCTACCGCAAGCTGGTCTACGAAACCGAGGGCTTTGCCGAATACTTCTTCGGTGCCACGCCCATCCGTGAGATCGCCGAACTCAACATCGGCTCACGCCCCGCCTCGCGCAAGGCCACGCAGAAGATCGAGGACCTGCGTGCCATCCCCTGGGGCTTCAGCTGGGGCCAGTGCCGGCTCACGCTACCCGGCTGGTACGGCTTCGGCTCGGCCGTGGAGGTTTTCCTCCACGCCGGCGGCAACCCGGCCCAAAAGGAACGCCTGGCCCTGCTGCAGAAGATGGCCAAGCAGTGGCCTTTCTTCAAGACCCTGCTCTCCAACATGGACATGGTGCTCGCCAAGAGCGACCTGGCCCTGGGCTCACGTTATGCGGAACTGGTCAGCGACGGCAAGCTGCGCCGCAAGGTCTACACCCAGATCGAGGCCGAGTGGCAGCGCACGGTGCATGCACTCACCCTGCTCACAGGCGAGAAACAGCGCCTGGCCGGCAACGCCGCCCTGCAACGATCAATCCGCCACCGCTTCCCCTACATCGACCCGCTGCACCACCTGCAGGTGGAGCTGATGCGGCGCTACCGTGCGGGACAGGCGGACGAGCGTGTGCGCCGAGGCATCCATATTTCGATCAACGGGATCGCGGCAGGTCTGCGCAATACCGGCTAGACCTGGGCCTTGGAGCCCTGAGACCGGGCAGGCCACGGGGCCGGATGGATCACCCAGGCAGGTTCGGAGCGATTGTTGGCGCCTGCGCGTCCACTATGTGGGCTGGCGCACAGCCATCACGCGAGACAGAAAGTACATTGAGATGAACTGGGGCAAGTTCCCGCGTCTGCCCACATCCCGAACCACTGAATGTCCGCCCAACCCTCACCCGAACCTCAGCAGAATCATCTTCTCGCCGCCCTCGCCCCCGAGGTACAGTGCCGCCTGTTCCCCTACCTGGAACTGGTCCCCCTGCCCTTGCGGGCGTTGCTCTATGAATCGCGGCGCCCCATGCGTCACGTCTACTTCCCCACGGACTCCATCGTCTCACTGCAGTATGTGATGGAGAACGGCGCGTCCACCGCGATCTCCGTGGTCGGCAACGAGGGCTTGCTCGGCATCACCCTGTTCCTGGGAGGCGAGAGCACGCCCAGCCGCTCGGTGGTCCAGAGCGCGGGCTACGCCTATCGACTTCCCCGAGTGCGCGTGAAAGAAGAGTTCAACCGGCACGGGCAACTGCTGATGCTCATGCTCCGCTACACCCAGGCCCTGATCACGCAGGTCTCCCAGACCGCCGTCTGCAACCGGCACCATTCCATCGACCAGCAGCTCTGCCGCTGGCTCCTGCTCTCCATGGATCGCCTGTCTCACAATCACCTGACCATGACACAGGAATTCATCAGCCACATGCTCGGCGTGCGCCGCGAGGGCGTCACGCAGGCGGCCACCAAGCTGCAACAACTGGGGGTGATCTCCTACCGGCGTGGCCTGATCCAGGTGCTGGACCGGCCCCAGCTCGAAACCCTGAGCTGCGAGTGCTACGCCGTGGTCAAGAAGGAGACCGATCTGCTGCTGAATTACATGCCGCAACGCCAGATGATCACGAACACGGATGCGATTCCCGTCGCGGCACTTTGAGCCCGGACGGTGACACCGTTCTTCAGGATCTCACAGGGGGGCGATAAACACATTTGTCACCCAGGGCCTGACGCTCAACGCTGACCGCCGACAGGCCGGGCACCTTGGGCTGCAGCTCTTTCCAGATGAAGGCGCAAAGGTTTTCCAGTGTGGGGATGCCCAGGCCAGCCACCTCATCCAGGAAGTGATGGTCCAGTTTTTCCCTCAATCCTTCGATCTCGCGGCGGACATAGCCCAGATCCAGCACCATGCCCGACTGTCCCTGCGGCTCGCCACGCACAAAGACCTCAGCGTAATAGGTATGGCCATGCACGCGACGGCTGCCCGCCGCCTCAATATCGCGCCGCAGGGTGTGGGCTGAATCGAAAAAGAAACGTTGGCTGATCTCGTACATCAATCACTTTCGATCATTAGCGTATCCCGACCATCTTGTGCGACTGGATACTGAGCCGCCATTGCGGATGTTGCTGACAATATTCAATCGCACGCGCCGTGTTGGCCATGCGATCCGGCCCGTCCATGGGCTGCAGGAAGAAATGCTGGAAGTCCAGCCGGGCGAAACGTGCCGGGTCGGCCTGGGCCTCGGGCTGCGGATAGACCAGTTTGAGCTCATGGCCACGCGTCAGCACGACCTCGGCCTGGGCCTTGGGGCTGACGCAGATCCAGTCCAGCCCCGGCGGGGCGGCTTGCGTGCCATTGGTCTCCACGGCAATCGTGAAGCCCCGAGCGTGCAGGGCCGTGGTCAGCGCCTCATCCACCTGCAGCAACGGCTCGCCACCGGTCAACACCACGTAGCGGCCGGTACGGCCCTGGGGTTCCCAGGCTTTTTCAATCGCATCCGCCAGTGCATCGGCGCTGGTGAACTTGCCGCCGCCCGTGCCGTCTGTACCGACGAAATCGGTGTCGCAGAACTTGCAGACGGCGTTGATCCGGTCTTCCTCACGCCCTGTCCAGAGATTGCAGCCTGCAAAGCGGCAGAACACGGCCGCCCGGCCGGACTGCGCGCCTTCGCCTTGCAGGGTGTAGAAGATCTCTTTGACGGAGTAGCTCATGGGATGTCGAAGCTGCGAACCTGTGATTTTCGCAGGTTCTCCTCTTCGACGTCCGGGCACTCAGAGGGAGTGGTCTTCGTGTCGCCAGAAATACCAGCAACCCGACTTCGTCCTGAAGTGCCAGGACACCAGCCAGTCGGTGTTGGGCTTGAACACCTCGACGACCACGGCAGTCTTCTTGCGTGATTTCACCTTGGCCTGCAGACCGTTGCCGGCCATGTGCTCGTTCAGTGCCGGCCAGGCCAGATAATCTTGTCTCTCCAGCAAGGATTTCCCGGGCTCGAATCGTCCTTGCCATTGGCGTCCAGCCCGTACTCCCATCGCCACATCTGAAGCGGCAGAACTGTGCGTTCAAGCGCATAGGCCCGGTCACCGGCAAAGCGCTTGAAGAATACGTCAAACGGCTCCGGCTGCGCGGCAGAACAGGCCGCTGCCACCGCACTCCATGGACCGGCCGCGAACACGGCCAGAAGAATAAGCTTTTTCAGCATGAAGACTCCCTGAATTTCTGAGGTTTATAGCAGTTCCCCGCGTTAAAGCTCCCCCTAGAATCCCCGCATGCCTGCCGCCGCAGCCCCTCACCAACCCCTCCCCGAGCGCCTGCGCCCCAAAACCCTGGGCGAAGTCATCGGCCAGCAGCAGTTGCTGGGCGAGGGCATGCCCCTGCGCATCGCCTTCGAGTCGGGCCAGCCGCACAGCTGCATCCTCTGGGGGCCGCCAGGCACGGGCAAGACCACGATTGCGCGGCTCATGGCCGATGCCTTTGGCGCGCAATTCATCAGCATCAGCGCGGTGCTGGGCGGGGTGAAAGACATCCGTGAGGCGGTGGAGATGGCCCAGGTGGCGCTGGGCCAGGGCAAGCGCACCATCGTCTTCGTCGACGAGGTGCACCGCTTCAACAAGAGCCAGCAGGACGCCTTCCTGCCGTATGTGGAGAGCGGGCTCTTCACCTTCATCGGTGCGACCACGGAGAACCCCTCCTTCGAGGTCAACTCGGCCCTGCTCTCGCGCGCCGCGGTCTATGTGCTGCAGTCGCTGACCGAGGAAGACCTCAAGCAGATCGTGCAGCGTGCGCTTGATATTGATGCGGTTCCGCCCCTGGACGATGACGCGCGCGACCGGCTCATCGCCTATGCCGATGGCGACGCGCGCCGCCTGCTCAACACGCTCGAAACCCTGGCCGTGGCAGCCACGCAGCAGAAGCAGGAGCGCATCACGGACGAGTGGCTGCTCAAGGTGCTGGGCGAGCGCATGCGCCGCTACGACAAGGGTGGCGAGCAGTTCTACGACACCATCAGCGCGCTGCACAAGTCCGTGCGCGGTTCGGACCCCGACGCCTCGCTGTACTGGTTCGTGCGCATGCTCGACGGCGGCGCCGACCCGCGCTACATGGCGCGCCGCCTGGTGCGCATGGCGAGCGAGGACATCGGCCTCGCCGACCCGCGCGCGCTGCGCCTGGCCCTGGACGCGGCCGAGGTCTACGAGCGCCTGGGCTCGCCCGAGGGCGAGCTGGCCCTGGCCGAGTGTGTGGTCTATCTGGCCATCGCGCCCAAGAGCAATGCTGTCTACAAGGCCTACAACGAAGCCAGGGCCTTCATCAAGAAGGACGGCACCCGCCCGGTGCCCATGCACCTGCGCAATGCACCGACCAAGCTCATGAAAGAGCTCGACTACGGCAAGAACTACCGATATGCCCACGACGAAGAGGGGGCATTCGCGGCCGGTGAGAGCTATCTGCCCGAGGGCATGCCCGAACCGGGTTTCTACCGACCTGTGGAGCGCGGGCTGGAGATCAAAATCGCCGAAAAGATGCGTACACTGCGCGCGCTGAACGAAAAGAGCCGGAACAAGCACTAAACGCGACAACCTGCCACCCATGGCATGAAGCTTGCTGCAAGCAAACCAGTGACAGGTCACACATGGACATCTTTCTCCAACAAATCATCAACGGCCTCGTGCTGGGCAGCATGTACGCCCTGGTGGCCCTGGGCTACACCATGGTCTACGGCATCATCGGCCTGATCAACTTCGCCCACGGCGAGGTGCTCATGGTCGGCGCGCTGGTCAGCTGGACGGTCATCGGCATCCTGCAGCCCCTGCTGCCGCCCTGGTTGGTGCTGATCATCGCCCTGCTCATCGCCTGCGCACTGGCCGCAGCGCTGAACTACAGCATCGAGAAGGTGGCCTACCGGCCGCTGCGCAACAGCCCGCGTCTGGCTCCCCTGATCACGGCCATCGGCATGTCCATCCTGCTGCAGACGATGGCCATGATCATCTGGAAGCCCAACTACAAGTCCTACCCCACACTGCTGCCGAGCACGCCCATCCAGATCGGCGGCGCCAGCATCACGCCCACGCAGATCATGATCCTGGTGACCACCGTGGTCACGCTGGCCGCGCTGATGTGGCTGGTGCATGCCACCAAGCTGGGCCGCGCCATGCGCGCCACGGCCGAGAACCCGCGCGTGGCCGCCCTCATGGGTGTGCAGCCCGACCGCGTGATCTCGGCCACCTTCATCATCGGCGCCGTGCTGGCCGCGATTGCCGGCGTCATGTGGGCCAGCAACTACGGCACGGTGCAGCACAGCATGGGCTTCCTGCCCGGGCTCAAGGCCTTCACGGCCGCGGTCTTCGGCGGCATCGGCAACCTGGCCGGTGCCGTGGTCGGCGGCATCCTGCTCGGGCTGATCGAATCCATCGGCGCCGGCTATATCGGCGACCTCACAGGTGGCGTGCTGGGCAGCCACTACACGGACATCTTCGCCTTCATCGTGCTGATCGCCGTTCTCACGCTGCGGCCCTCGGGCCTGCTGGGTGAACGTGTGGCGGACCGGGCTTGAAGGGGTGCGCATGCAGATGAACTCCCGTCACCGCCTCATTGCCATCGTACTGGCCGCCATCGGCCTGCTGGTGCTGCCGCTGATCCTGCAGGGCTACGGCAATGCTTGGGTGCGCATCCTGGACATGGCCCTGCTCTTCGTGTTGCTGGCCCTGGGCCTGAACATCGTCGTCGGCTACGCCGGCCTGCTGGACCTGGGCTTCGTGGCCTTCTTCGCCATCGGCGCCTACATGTTCGGCCTCATGGCCTCCCCCCACCTGAGCGATCATTTCCCCGCCTTTGCCGCCCTCTTCCCCCAGGGCTTGCACACGCCCTTGTGGATCGTGATCCCGCTCGCGGTGCTGCTGGCCGGTGTCCTGGGCATCCTGCTGGGCGCGCCGACCCTGCGACTGCGCGGTGACTACCTCGCCATCGTCACGCTGGGCTTCGGCGAGATCATCCGCGTCTTCCTGAACAACCTGGACCACCCGGTGAACATCACCAACGGTCCGAAGGGCATCGGGCAGATCGACTCGATCAAGTTCTTCGGCTTCGACCTGGGCAAGAAGCTCAACCTCTTCGGCTTCGACGTCGCCCCGGTCACGATGTACTACTACCTCTTCCTCGCACTGGTCGTGGTCAGCGTCATCATCTGCCACCGGATCGAGTTCTCGCGCATCGGCCGCGCCTGGATGGCGATCCGCGAGGACGAGATCGCCGCCAAGGCCATGGGCATCAACACCCGCAACATGAAGCTGCTGGCCTTCGGCATGGGGGCCACCTTCGGCGGTGTGGCCGGCGCCATGTTCGCCGCCTTCCAGGGCTTCATCTCGCCCGAATCCTTCAGCCTCATGGAGTCCGTGATGATCGTGGCCATGGTGGTGCTGGGCGGCATCGGCCACCTGCCCGGCGTGATCCTGGGCGCGGTGCTGCTGGCGGCCCTGCCCGAGGTGCTGCGCTATGTGGCTGGCCCCTTGCAGTCCATGACGGACGGTCGGCTCGACGCCTCCATCCTGCGCCAGCTGCTGATCGCCCTGGCCATGATCGTCGTCATGCTGCTGCGCCCGCGCGGCCTCTGGCCCTCGCCCGAGCACGGCAAGATCCGGCGCACGAAAGGGGGACCGGCATGAGCGACGTGTTGTTGCATGTGAGCGGCGTCTCCAAGCGCTTCGGTGGGCTGCAGGCGCTCAACGATGTGCACCTGCGCATCCAGCGCGGCATGGTCTACGGCCTGATCGGCCCCAATGGCGCGGGCAAGACCACCTTCTTCAACGTCATCACCGGGCTTTACACCCCCGACAGCGGCAAGTTCGAGCTCGCGGGCATGGCCTACAAACCCACGGCCGTGCACGAGGTGGCGCGCACCGGTATCGCGCGTACCTTCCAGAACATCCGTCTCTTTGCCGACATGACGGCGCTGGAGAACGTGATGGTGGGCCGCCACATCCGTTCCTCCTCAGGCCTGCTGGGCGCCATCCTGCGCACGCGCGGCTTCGAGCAGGAGGAAGTCGACATCACCCGGCGCGCCAACGAGCTGCTGGACTATGTGGGCATCGGCCACCTGGGTGACTACAAGGCGCGCACCCTGAGCTACGGCGACCAGCGCCGCCTGGAGATTGCGCGGGCGTTGGCCACCGAGCCGCAGCTGCTGGCCCTGGACGAACCCGCCGCCGGCATGAACGCCACCGAGAAGGTGGAACTGCGTGCGCTGATCGAGCGCATCCGCAACGACGGCGTCACGGTGCTGCTGATTGAGCACGATGTGAAACTGGTCATGGGCCTGTGCGACCGCGTGACCGTGCTCGACTACGGGCGCCAGATCGCCGAGGGCACGCCCGCCGAAGTACAGAAGAACGAAAAGGTCATCGAGGCCTACCTGGGCCACGGCGGCGCCAAGACGGCCGCGGAGGCCACGGCAACATGAGCGAAACAAGCAAGGATGTGCTGCTGCAGGTCAGCGGCCTCAAGGTGTCCTACGGCGGCATCCAGGCCGTCAAGGGCGTGGACTTCGAGGTGCGGCGCGGCGAGCTGGTCTGCCTGATCGGATCGAACGGCGCCGGCAAGACCAGCACCATGAAGGCCGTGACCGGCAACCTGCCCAGCGGCGGCACCGTGCACTATCTGGGCAAGACGCTGCGCGGACAGGGCCCCTGGGACCTGGTGCGCCAGGGCCTGGCCATGGTGCCCGAAGGCCGTGGCGTGTTCACCCGCATGAGCATCCATGAGAACCTGCTCATGGGGGCCTTCGTGCGCAACGATGCCGAGGGCATTGCCTCGGACCTCGAGCGCATCTACGGTCTGTTCCCCCGCCTCAAGGAACGGCAAGCCCAGCTGGCCGGCACGCTCTCCGGTGGCGAACAGCAGATGCTGGCCATGGGCCGCGCGCTCATGAGCCGCCCCCAGCTGCTGCTGTTGGACGAACCCTCCATGGGCCTGAGCCCCATCATGGTCGACAAGATCTTCGAGGTCGTGCGCGAGGTCCACGGGCAGGGCACCACGGTGCTGCTGGTGGAGCAGAACGCCAGCCGCGCGCTGGCGATCGCCGACCGCGGCTACGTCATGGAGTCAGGCATGATCACCTTGGACGGTCCGGCCCAGCAGTTGTTGCATGACCCGGCCGTGCGCGCCGCCTATCTGGGCGAATAAGGCCCCCCGCCGCCCGGGTGGGGTGTCCTCATACCCATTACCGTATAGGATGGTGTCTCATCCCGCATCTTTATGGAGCCCATCATGATCCAACGCATCGCCCCGCTGATGCTGGCCCTGGCCCTGGCCGGCGGCGCCAGCGCCCAGGACGCCGCATTCCAGACCAAGACCCTGACCCCGGAGACCGCGCTCAAGGTCGCCCAGGTGGCGCTGGAGTCCTGCCGCAAGCAGGGCTACCAGGTGGCGGTGGCCGTGACCGACCGCGGCGGACTCGTGCAGGTGCTGCTGCGCGACCGCTACGCCGGCCCCCACACCCCGGACATCGCCATCAACAAGGCCTGGACTGCGGCGAGCTTTCGCCAGTCCACGCTGGACTTCGGCCGCGAGACCCAGGCCGGCAAACCCATGAGCGGTATCCGCAACCACCCGCGCGTGATCGCCGCCGGCGGGGGGCTGCCCATCGAAGGTGGCGGCAGCCTGTTTGGCGCCATCGGCGTCTCGGGTGCGCCGGGCGGCGAGGCCGACGAGGCCTGCGCTCGCGCGGGCATCCAGGCCGTGGCCGACAGCCTGGAGTTCTGAGCCGATGCAGATCGACAGCCTGGACCATCTGGTCCTGACAGTCGCCGACGTTGAGGCGAGTTGCGCCTTCTACCGCCGCGTGCTGGGCATGGAAGTTGTCACCTTCGGGCAGGGTCGCAAGGCCCTGGCCTTCGGGGCGCAGAAGATCAACCTGCACCAGGCCGGCAAGGAGTTTGAGCCCAAGGCGCAGCGCCCCACACCGGGCTCGGCCGATCTGTGTTTCCTCACCTCGGTGCCGCTGGCCAAGGTGCAGGCCCATCTGGCCGCCTGCGGTGTCACGGTGACCGAAGGCCCGGTGCAGCGCACTGGTGCGCAAGGGCCCATCCTCTCGGTCTATTTCCGCGACCCGGACCTCAACCTCATCGAGGTCTCGAACCGTCTCTAGACGGACGCTCAGTCCACTTTCGCGCCCGAGGCCTTCACCACTTTCTCGTACTTGGCCAGTTCGGCCTTCATGAAGGCGCCGAAGACCTCGGGTGTGGTGGGTACGGGCTCGGCCATCAGGGCCGCGAAGCGCGTCTGCGTCTCGGGCGCCTGCAGGGCCGCCACGAAAGCCTGGTTCAGCCGCGCGATGATTTCCGGCGGCGTACCCGCCGGCGCCACCAGCCCCCACCAGGTGTCCACCGCAAAGCCCGGCAGGGTCTCGGCCACGGCCGGCACCTGCGGTAAGGCCGGCGTACGCTTGAGCGTGGTGACCGCCAGGGCCTTGAGCTTGCCGGCGCGGATATTGGCCGAAGCGGTGGCCAGGTTGTCGAAGTTGAAATCCACCTGGCCGCTGAGCAGGGCCAGCTGCGCCGGGTTGCCGCCGTTGTAGGGGATGTGCACGGCGTAGATGCCGGCCTGGGCCTTGAACAGCTCACCAGCGAGATGGCCCGCGCTGCCGTTGCCGCCGCTGCCGTAGTTGAGCTTGCCGGGGTGGGCGCGGGCATAGGCGATCAGGTCCTGCAGGCTCTGGATGCCCAGGCGCTGCGCCGTCTCGGCGTTGATGACGAGCACATTGGGCACCCGCAGCATCTGGGTGATGGGGGCGAAGTCCGCCTCGGCCCGGTAAGGCATCTTGCTGTAGAGCCAGGGGTTGACCGCGTGCGTGGCCGTGGCCGCGATGCCGATGGTCAGGCCATCTGGTGCGGCCTTGGCCACCACATCGGCCCCGATATTGCCGCCCGCACCGGCACGGTTCTCGATGATGACGGTACCCAGGCTGTCCTTGACGCGCTCGGCCAGCACACGCGCCGTGATGTCGATCGGACCGCCCGGTGCATAAGGCACGACGAGGCGGATGGGCCGGGCCTGGGCCAGGGCTGGTGCGCTGCACATGGCCAGTGCGGCCAGGGCCAGGAGGGGGAGGAGGAAGCGTTTCATCATGCCGCCATTGTGCAGTTTTTGCGGCGGCGCCAGCAGAGCGCGATGCGCCCACTCCAGTCCATGTTGTGGCTTCGACACGGTGCTGTCGCACCTTCACTTTGCTGCGAAAGTGAGTCTGCGCCGCTCACGTGGAGTTTGTGGCGACGGCACGGCGCTGACGCGCCTTAACGTGGCTACGCCAAGTTAGCCTGCGCCGCAAGCAGGGCGCTATGCGCTCTGCTTGTCCGCCTCGCTGGTGAAAGAGTCGGCGTAGAACTCCTCGTCCGGCAGCCCCGCCTTCGCGTAGTCGCGACGGGCGGACTCGATCACGATGGGTGCGCCGCAGGCATAGACCTGGTAGCCCGAGAGATCGGGATGGTCCTCGAGCACCGCCTGGTGCACAAAGCCCGTGCGACCGGTCCAGCCGTCTTCGGGCAGGGCGTTGGAAATCACCGGCACGTATTTCAGGTGGGGCATCTCGGCCAGCTTCTGCAGCACCCAGGCGTTCAGGTACATGTCGTCGGGGCGACGGCCCCCCCAGTACAGCGTGGCCGGGCGGGTGAACCCCTTGTGCTGCATGTGCTCGATCAGCGCCTTGATGGGCGCGAAGCCCGTGCCCGAAGCCAGCAGGACCATGGGCTTGTCGCTGTCCTCGCGCAGGAAGAAGCTGCCATAGGGGCCTTCGATGCGCAGGATCTCCTTTTCCTTCATGGCGCCGAACACATGGTCGGTGAACTTGCCACCGGGCATGTGGCGGATGTGGAGCTCCATGGTCGCGCCCACCGGCGGCGTGGCCGCGGGATCACCGGCACGCGTGTGCGGCGCATTGGCCATGGAATAGCTGCGGCGCGCGCCGTCACGCAGGAGGAACTCGACGTACTGGCCAGCATGGAACTGGAAGTTGTCGTTGGCCGGCAGTTGCAGCACCAGGCGCATCACGTCGTGCGACAGGCGCGTCATCTCATTCACCCGCACCGGCATCTTCTTGATCGGGAAGGCGCCGGCCTCGGTCACCTGGCGCGATTCGAGCACCACATCGCTCTGCGGCACACCACAGCAGGTCAGCACAAAGCCCGCGGCCTCCTCGGCTGCGCTCAGGGCCTTTTCCTGATGCGGGCCGTGCACCACGGTCCCCGAGATCTTCTTGCACTTGCAGGAGCCACAGGCCCCGTCCTTGCAGCCATAGGGCAGACCGATGCCGGCGCGGATGCCGGCGGCCAGCATGGCCTCACCGGGCAAGACCTCGAAACTGCGGCCGCTGGGCTGCACGGTGACCTGGTGGGAAGACATCTTTTCGTTATCCTTGAGCGATCTTGTGAAACGGAAGTTGCAATTTTGCCAGCCCTGAATACCCCCCTGGGCGCCCTGCCCATGCGCTTTCGGCGCACGCGTCTGCTCATCGTGGGCTGCGGCGACGTCGGCCTGCGCGCCGCCGCCGCCCTGCCGCGGCGCGTGCAGGTGCTGGCACTCACCTCCAGCCCTGAGCGTCACGCCGAGCTGCGCGCCCGCGGCATCACCCCCCTGGCCGGCAATCTGGATCAGTCCGCCACCCTGCAGCGGCTGGCCGGGCTGGCCGATCGCGTACTGCATCTGGCCCCGCCCCCTGGTGAGGGCCCGGATGATCCACGCACCCGCGCCCTGTTGCAGGCGCTGCGGCGGCGTACGCCGCCCCTGGCCCTGGTGTACGGCTCCACCAGCGGCGTCTACGGCGACCGCGGTGGCGACTGGATCGACGAAACCGCGCCCCTGAGGGCCAGCACCGCCCGGGCGCAACGCCGCGTCGCGGCCGAGTCAGAGGTACGCTTCGTCGGCCGCAGCGCCGGCGTGCGCAGCAGCATCCTGCGCATCCCCGGCATCTACGCGCCCGATCGCGCAGGCGGCACACCACGCGAGCGCCTGCTACGCGGCACCCCGGTGCTGCGTCCTGAAGACGACGTCTACACCAACCACATCCACGCCGACGACCTGGCCCGCGCCTGCCTAGCCGCGCTCTGGCGCGGCGCCCCCCAGCGCGTCTACCACGCCAGCGACGACACGGTGTTGAAGATGGGCGACTATTTCGACCTGGCCGCGGGGCTCTACGGCCTGCCACGGCCTGCGCGCCTGAGCCGGGCCGAAGCCGTGCAGCAGCTGCCCGCCACGCTGCTGAGCTTCATGAGCGAATCACGCCGGCTGACAAACAGCCGGCTCAAGCGTGAATTGCGTCTCGGATTGCGTTACCCGACGGTGGCGCTCGGCTTGCGAGCCCCTTGAAATCGCCGGGATAATCTCTGGCATGCTTCCCCCCCGGCCCCTTCTGGCGGCGCCTCGCGGCGCGCGCGGCTTCACCCTGATCGAACTGGTCATGGTGATCCTCATCCTGGGGATCCTGGCGGTCTTCGTACTGCCGCGGATCGAACTCACACGGGGCTTCGAGGGAGTCGGCTTCCAGGACGCCGTGCGTGCGACGCTGGAACATGCGCGCAAGAGCGCCATTGCCGAGCGCCGCAATGTGCGCGTCACGCTGGCGGGCAACAACCTGGCGCTCACCATCGACAACGTTGGTCCCGAGACCGCCGGGGCGGGCACCTTTCCGCGCCAGCTCCCCCTGCCCACGCCGGACGGGCGTTGCGGGGGCGCAGTCCACCAGCTCTGTGCCCCGCCCGGCATCGCGCTGGGCGGCCCGGCCACGCTGGACTTCAGCCCCCTGGGCCGGGCCAGCGCCGCGGCCACCTACACCGTGACGGACCAGCCGGATATCAACGTGGTGGCGGAGACCGGCCATGTACGCTGAAGTCCGTCGCCTGCCTGGTCAGGCCCAGCGCGGCCTGACCTTCGTCGAGCTGATCTTCTTCATCGTCATCGTCTCGGTCGGCCTGGCCGGCATCCTGACCGTGCTCAATGTCAGCACCAGCAGCAGCGCCGACCCCATGGTGCGCAAGCAGATGCTCGCGGTTGCCGAGGGCGTGATGGAAGAAGTGCGCCTGCAGTCCTTCGGCTGGTGCGACCCGGACGACGCCAACGCCACCACGGCCGCCAACGCCGCCGGCTGCGCGGGCGGCACGCCGGCCGAAACCCGCGGTGGCGCCCTCAATCCCTGGGATCAGGTCACGGATTACAACGGTGCAGTGCTCAACACCAGCCTGGCCGGCACCGCCTTCCCGACCGGCTACAGCGCCGCCGTGCAGGTGCTGCAGGCCGACAACCTCGGTGGCATCGCGGGCGGCGAGGCCCTGCGCATCCAGGTCACCGTGACCTACGCGCCCCTGAACGAAACCCTGGTGCTCGAAGGCTACCGCACGCGCTACGCGCCCAACGCCCAGCCATGAAGACCGCGCACCGCCGCCCCTCCCTGCGCCGCATGGCCGGCTTCACGCTGGTGGAGTCGGTGATCGTCATCGTGATCACGGGCATCCTCGCGGCGGTCGTGGCCATCTTCATCCGCGCGCCCGTGCAGGGCTACTTCGACACCGTGCGCCGTGCCGAGCTCACCGACCAGGCCGACCTGGCGCTGCGCCGCATCACGCGCGACGTGCGCCTGGCCCTGCCCAACAGCGTCCGCGTGACCACCGCGGGCGGTGTGCACTACATCGAGTTCATCATGACGCGCTCCGGCGGGCGCTACCGTGACGTCAGCGACGGCTCGACGGGCGGTGACTTCCTGAGCTTCAGCAACGCCGCCGACCTGAGCTTCGACGTGCACGGGCCCATGCCGGCCATCACGCCCGGCCTGGACTTCCTCGTGGTCTTCAATCTCGGCCCGGGCAATGCCCCGGCCAACGCCTATGCCAACGGCGACGCCTGCGCCAACTGCAACCGCGCCCGCATCACCGGCGTCGCAGGCAACACCGTGACGCTGGGCAGCAACCCCTTCGCCAGCCAGGCGCCGCCCCTGTCCTCGCCCAACGGGCGCTTCCAGGTCGTGCCCGGCGATGTGCGTGCCGTCACCTACAGCTGCCCCGTGGCTGGCGCGGCCGCCGGCAACCTGAGCCGGAACTGGAACTACGGTTTCTTCGCCCTCCAGCCCACGCCACCCGCCGGCAACCAGGCCCTGCTGGCCACGGGCGCCAACTGCGCCGTGAGCTATGCGCCCGCCATCGGCGGGCGCCACGGCCTG
This sequence comes from Hylemonella sp., assembly GCA_046299695.1. GTDB lineage: Bacteria > Pseudomonadota > Gammaproteobacteria > Burkholderiales > Burkholderiaceae_C > Hylemonella. The sequence continues at coordinate 85,330 of JBKBHP010000004.1, read as the reverse complement.
CTGGAGATCCGGCTCAGCCTGAGCGCTGGCACGGGTGCCGCGGTGGAGACCGTGACCCTGCAACAGCAGATCCGGGTGGACAACGCACCATGAAGATCGCCCATCCCCTGTCCCGTCGCCTGCAACGCGGCTTCACCGCGATCTCGGCCATCGTCATCCTTGTGGTGCTTGTCGCGCTGGGCGCCTTCATCGTCTCCGTATCCACGAGCCAGCAGACCGGTTCGGCCCAGGATGTGCTGGGCGTGCGCGCCTACGAGGCGGCGCGCGCGGGCATCGAGTGGGGCCTGCACCAGCAGCTGCGCAGCGGCGCTTGTGCAGGCGCCACCAGCTTCGCGCCCCCCGCGCCCACGCTGGCCGGCTACACCGTCACGGTGGGCTGCATCGCCACGCCAGGCACCAACGGCGGGCCCGTCACCTACACCGTCGTTTCTACGGCCTGCAACCAGCCCGCGGGCGCGGCCCCCGGCACCTGCCCCAACCCGAATCCGGGACCGCGATATATCGAGCGGCGCCTGGACGTGGCATTCAATCAGAACTGATGACGCACCCGGAGACCGCCTTGAGACGTCTGCCCCGCTTCCTGCTGCTGATCCTGGCGCTGGGCCTGCTGCCCGCTGTGGCAGGCGCCATCACGGTCACGAGAAGCCCGACCAACTGCGTCAACGTCACCGGGACCGGCACGGACAACTGGAGCAACGCCGGCAACGCCGAAGACCTGGGCGGTGGCAGCGCCACGGTCAACCTGGGCAACAACGAAAGCAGCCGCTACCTGCGCTGCTCGAACTACGGCTTCACGCTGCCGGGCAACGCCGTCGTCGACGGCATCACGGTCACGGTCCGTCGCAGCACCAGCAGCACCACGGGCAATCCCCGTGACAGCGAGGTTCGACTGCTCAAGGGTGGCGTACTCCAGACCGTGAGCAATTACGCCAGCGGCGACACATATCCGACCACACTGACCAACGCCAGCTACGGTGACGCCAGTGACCTCTGGAACAATAGCTGGACGGCGGCCGAGATCAACAACGCGGGTTTTGGCGTGTCCTTCGTGACCCAGCGCAGCGGGGGCGGTGGCACCCGCACCATCAGCGTAGACCTGATCAGTGTGACGGTGGATTACACGATCGACAACACGGCCCCCACCGTGAGTTCGATCGTGCGAGCCGATGCCAACCCCACGGCGGGCGCCAGCAGCGTCTCTTGGACCGTCACCTTCAGCGAAGCTGTCACCGGCGTAGATGCTGGCGACTTTGCCCTGGTCCCAGGCGGCGGTGTGAGCGGCGCCAGCATCACCTCGGTCACTGGCAGCGGCACCATCTGGACCGTCGAGGCCAACCCCGGGGGCTATACGGGCACGCTGGGACTGAACCTCGTCGACAACGACAGCATAGTGGACGGTGTGGGCAACCGTCTGGGCGGCACGGGTGTCAACAACGGCAACTACACAGGCGAGGTCTATACCGTCACCGCAGCCCCCTGCACCCCGCCCGCCAACATCCCGGGCGGCATCACCGTGGCCTGCGTTTGCGACAACTTCAACCGCAGCAACCTCAACCCCTCGACCATCTTCGGCCAGGACTGGGTCACGTCCATCAGCGACAGCACGGGCATTCTGCCGAGCATCGTCAACAGCAACTACCTGCGCCTGACCAACAACACAGGCAACAACGCCAAGGCTGCCACCGTACCCTCGGCCTTCCCGGCCGCGGGCAACTACATCTCGGTCGAGTTCAACCATTACGCCTACAACGGCTCCGGCGCCGACGGCATTGCCGTGACGCTGTCGGACTACACCGTGCCGGCCGTGCCCGGTGCCTACGGCGGCTCGCTGGGCTACGCCCAGCAGAGCGCCATCAACGGCTTTGCCGGTGGCTGGATCGGCGTGGCGCTGGACGAGTACGGCAACTACCAGAACCCGACCGAAGGCCGGCTCGGCGGCCCCGGCTTCCTGGTCGATTCGGTCGGCATTCGCGGCTCGGGCAGCGGCACCACGGGTTACCGCTGGCTGCAGGGCACGGGCGCCAATCTCTCGCCGGGCATCGACGTCACGGGCGCCACGCGCGGTCCCGGCCATCGCTACCAGATCGTGGTCGACGCGCGTAACGCCGGCGCGAGTACACCCCAGACCTTTGTCGCCGTGAACCGCGACACCTCGGGCACGGGCAGCAGCTACGCCGCCCTGATCCCCTCCTTCGACGCCTTCGCGCGCGCCGTCACCCTGGGCTTCACGCAAGCCCCGGTGCCGGCCAACTGGCAGATCTCCTTCACGGGCTCGACCGGCGGTTCGACCAATATCCACGAAATCGGCGCGCTGCGCATCTGCGCGCAGACCGTCGTGCCGCCCAGCGGCGGCGTGGCCTCGGGCTTTGCCGTGATCGACGAGGCCTACGGCACACCGCCCATCGCCGTACAGAACTACCTGACCGGCCGCATCTACACCAAGGTCGCGGGCACGCCCTTCAGGCTCAACATCGCGGCCATCAACAACAACCAGATCCAGACCGGCTATGTGCTGGCCGGCAGCCGCAACGTCGACGTCAAGCTCGTCGACAACAGCGACGGTGTCTGCGTGCTCAACAGCACCCAGGCCAATTACTGCAGCGCCGCCTGCCGTGCCAAGCCGGCGGTCAGCGGCGGCAGCCAGACATTGAGCTTCGCGCCCGCCAATGCCGGCCAGCGACAGAGCACGGACTTCACCATTCCCGGCGCCTGGAACAACCTCGTGGCCATCGTCAGTGATGCCACCACCACGGCCTGCTCCACCGACGCCTTCGCAGTGCGTCCGCCGCGCTTCGACACCATCAGCAGCACGGCCAGCAACGCCTTGCCAACAGGCCTGCCCACCTTCCGCGCGGGCACCGACGCCTTCGGCATGACGGTCAGCACGAACACCACGGGCTACGCCGGTGCCGCCGCCGTACCCACCATCAACCCCTCCGGCGTCGCAGCCAATGCCGCGGGCTGGGCGGTGGGCAGCATCGCGCCCAGCACCTTCCCCGCAGCGGTCGCGTCGAGCTCCACCGGCAGCACCTTCACCTACAGTGAGGTCGGCCAGTTCCGCTTCCTGGGCTATGACCCGGCCGTCAACACCAGCAGTCCGCGCGGCCTGCACGACAGCACCTGGACCGCTGTCGACCAGAGCACGCAGGACTGCATTGCCGGCAGTTATGCCAACACGCGTGACACCAGCGGCACTTTCGCGAGCAACACCAACTTTGGCAAGTACGGCTGTCTCTTCGGCCTCGGGGCCAACAGCGCGCTGTTCGGGCGCTTCATCCCGGACCGCTTCACCCTGACGACCGGCAGCGTCACCCCTTCATGTACCGGCACGACCCGCAACTTCACCTACATGGGCCAGGCACGGCTGGGCATCGTCTACCGCCTGGAGGCACGCAACGGCGCCAACGGCATCACACAGAACTACGACGCCACACGCGCCGCGGTGGTCGCCCCCACCGTGGTGGCCGAGGACCAGGATGCGGCCTACCAGAGCTGCGACCTTGCCGGCCGCCTCACAGGCCTGCCCACCGCGACCTGGACGGCCGGGGTCTACAACGCGCCCCTTGCGCAAGCCACCTTCAGCCGCCCCGCCTCGGCCGCGCCCGGCACGCTGAACGCCAGCACGCCGGCCCTGTGCACGGCCACCCTGCCCAATGCAGGCAATCCCTTCTGGAACCTGGACATCGGCGTGCTCGTGAACGACGGCACGGCCAGCATGACGGGCGCCAATATGCATGCCGGCACCACGGGTATGTGCAGCGGCACGGGCTGCAATGCGATCCGGCTCGGCAGCACGGGGATGGTGCTGGGCCGCCTCAACCTGCTCAATGCCTATGGCTCGGACGCGCTGCCCCTGCTGGTGCCGGTGCGCGCCGAGTACTGGAACGGCAGCAGCTGGCAGCTCAACACCGAGGACCGCTGCACGACATTGAGCGCGAACAATCTGGCCGTGGGCAACACGGTGAGCAGCAGCGGCCTGAGCGTGACGAGCGCCAGTCTGGCCCTGAGCCCCTCGGCCACGATGAGCGGCGGCCTGACCAACTTCCGCATCAACCCGGCCGTCAAGGGTCCGGGCAGCGTGGACGTGGTGCTCAACCTCGGCCTGGGCGTGGATGCGAATACCGACTGGTGCGGCGCCTGGAACTCGGGCCCGGCGGCTGGTACGGGCACCGCGCCGGTACCCGACCTGAGCTTCCTGGCTGCCCAATGGTGCGGCGCCAATGCCGACCGTGCCCCGGCCGCGCGCCTGCGCTTCGGTAGCCCGACCACGCCCTTCATCTACCTGCGCGAGCGGTACTGAAGAACGAAAGCCGCACAGTGCTGGCACTGTGCGGCTTTGATCTGGTGCCTCGGGTCGGAATCGAACCGACACTCCTTTCGGAACCGGATTTTGAGTCCGGCGCGTCTACCAATTTCACCACCGAGGCAGGGGGCTTCATCCGCGGGGAATGAAGGCCGAAATTATGGCACAGTGGTGCCCATGAAGTACCCGACCATCGAAGACGCCATCGGCAAGACGCCGCTCGTGGCGCTGCAGCGCATCGGCGCGACCGACAACAACACCCGGGGCAACGTCGTCCTTGGCAAGCTTGAAGGCAACAATCCCGCGGGCTCCGTCAAGGACCGTCCGGCCCTCTCCATGATCCAACGCGCAGAGGAGCGCGGAGACATCAAGCCCGGCGACACGCTGATCGAGGCGACGTCCGGCAACACCGGCATCGCGCTGGCAATGGCGGCGGCCATCAAGGGCTACCGCATGGTGCTCATCATGCCGGAGGACCTGTCCATCGAACGCGCCCAGACCATGAAGGCCTTTGGCGCCGAGCTCATCCTCACCCCCAAGAGCGGCGGCATGGAATACGCGCGCGACCTGGCCGAGCAGATGGAAAAGAGCGGCAAGGGCCGCGTGCTCGACCAGTTCGCCAATGCCGACAACCCGCGCATCCACTACGAGACCACCGGCCCCGAGCTTTGGGAACAGACCGGTGGGCGCATCACCCACTTCGTCAGCGCCATGGGCACCACGGGCACCATCACGGGCGTCTCGCGTTTCCTGAAGGAAAAGAATCCCGCGATCAAGATCATCGGCGCGCAACCCAGCGAGGGCTCGCGTATCCCGGGCATCCGCAAATGGCCGCAGGAATACCTGCCCAAGATCTACGACCCCAGCCGCGTGGATGAACTGGTCTACGTGAGCCAGAGTGACGCGGAGGAGATGTGCCGCCGCCTCGCACGCGAGGAAGGCATCTTTGCCGGCATCTCGGCCGCGGGCGCCTGCTGGGTCGCGCAACAGATCGCGGCCACGGTGCAGAACGCGACCATCGTCTTCATCGTCTGCGACCGCGGTGACCGGTATCTCTCCACAGGCGTCTTCCCGGCGTAACTTGTGAATAAATCTACTGCGCGACCCGATCGCCGCGTTGGGCGGTGCTCGCCATCCTCACGTACCTTTAGTACGTTCCGGTGGCTGCGCTCCGTCCGCCTTGCGCTCAGGCCGCTCGCTACGATTTCTTCACAAGTTCCAAGTCTCAATCCCGGAACATGAGCGAGGCCTACCGCTACTGCCCTGCCTGCGCCACGCCGCTGACCCAGATCAGCCTCATGGAGGACGGTGGTGCGAAGGAGCGCCTGCGCTGCCCGGCCTGCGGCTGGACGCACTGGAACAACCCGGTGCCCGTGCTGGCCGCGGTGGTGGAATACCAGGGCCAGATCCTGCTGGCGCGCAACGCGGCCTGGGAGGGCAAGATGTACGCGCTGATCACCGGCTTCATGGAGGCGGGCGAGACGCCGCAAGAGGGTATTGCACGCGAGATCCAGGAAGAGACGAACCTGTGCGCCCTGGAGCTCAACCTGATCGGCGTCTACGACTTCCAGCGCATGAACCAGCTCATCATCGCCTACCACGCGCGCTGCGAAGGCGAGGTGCGGCTTTCCGCCGAGCTGGTGGACTACCGGCTTTTCACGCCGGAGAAGGTGAAATGCTGGCCGGCCGGCACCGGCTATGCCCTGGCCGACTGGCTGCGCTCGCGCGGTCACACGCCCCAGTTCATCGAGTGGTCACGGGCGCCCGCCCCCACGCCGGACAGCTGACGCCCGGATTGCTTAAAATTCAGCCAGTTTGACCAATCTGGACTTGTGATGAACGCTGACCGAGAACTCGACACCCGCGGCCTGAACTGCCCCCTGCCCATCCTCAAGGCCAAGAAGGCCCTGGCTGAAATGCAGAGCGGCCAGACCCTGAAGGTTGTTGCCACCGACTCCGGCTCGGTGCGTGACTTCGCGGCCTTCGCCAAGCAGACCGGTAACGAGCTACTGGAACAGAGTACCGAGGGCAAGGACTACATCCACGTCCTCAAGCGCCGCTGAGAACTAACGAACAAATCTGCTGCGCGCCCCGATTTCTTCGCAAGTTCCAGGTCGATCTCAGACCTTGAGCGACTTCAGATAGTCGCGGAAACGCGTGCCCACCTCGGGGTGCGCCAGGGCCAGCTCCACGGTGGCCTCCAGAAAGCCTTCCTTGCTGCCGCAGTCGTAGCGCTTGCCCGCGTAGGTGTAGGCGTAGGCGGCTTCGTGCTTGAGCAGGCCGGCAATACCGTCAGTGAGCTGGATCTCGCCGCCCGCACCACGGGGCTGCTGGCGGATCTGCTCGAAGACGGCCGGCGTGAGGATGTAGCGGCCGGCCACGGCCAGACGTGAAGGTGCGGCCTCCGGTGCCGGCTTCTCGACCATGCGCTCGATCTGCAGCAGGCGCTCGCCCGCGGGCGTACCCGCCACGATGCCGTAGCGGCGCACCTGCTCCTGCGGCACTTCCTGCACCGCCAGCACCGAACGACCCAGACGCTGGAAGACCTCGGCCATCTGCACCAGCACAGGCTGGCCATCGGACGGGCCCATCATCAGGTCGTCCGCCAGCAGCACGGCAAAGGGCGCGCCTTCGGTCAGGTGCTCGGCGCAGAGTACGGCATGGCCCAGGCCGAGCGCGCGCGGCTGGCGCACATAGGAGCAGAGCATGTCGTCGGGTTGCACCGAGCGCACGATGTCCAGCAGGGCCTGCTTGCCTGCCTGCACCAGCTCGTTCTCGAGCTCGTAGGCCGTATCGAAATGGTCCTCGATGGCGCGCTTGTTGCGTCCGGTCACGAAGACCATGTGGCGGATGCCGGCGGCATAGGCCTCCTCTACTGCGTACTGGATCAGCGGTTTGTCGACGACGGGCAGCATCTCCTTGGGCGCGGCCTTGGTGGCCGGCAGGAAACGCGTGCCCAGGCCAGCGACGGGAAAAACAGCGGTCTTGATTTTGTTCATACGCTGATTCTCTCTTCAATTCATGACGATTCAAACAACGCACCGGCACCGCAAGACCTGCTCGCACGAAGTTGCCCGTTCGCGGAACGCCGTGGAACCGGCTCGGCCGGTCCACTGGCGTTGCCCCCTTCAGGGGGGAGGCGGCGATAGCCGCCACGGGGGTGCTACTTCAGTCTTTCCAGCTGGTCCCGGATCTTGGCCAGCGTGGCGGTGAAGTCGGCCACGCGCTTGTTCTCCTGCTCGATCACGGCTGGCGGGGCCTTGGCGACAAAGGCCTCGTTGGACAGCTTGCCCCTGGCCTTGGCGATCTCGCCTTCCAGGCGCGTGGCTTCCTTGCCCAGGCGGGCCTTCTCGGCCGCCACGTCCACTTCCATGTGCAGGCACAGGCGGGCTTCGCCCACCACGGCCACAGGCGCGGCCTGCGCGGCAGCCACCCATTCCGCTTCCGTGGCAAACACCTTGACCTCGCTGAGCTTGGACAGGGCCTGCAGCACCGGCGCCCACTGCGTGATGAAAGCCGCCTCGCCGGCGTTACCCGCCAGCGCGTACAAGGGCAGGCGTGTCGAGGGCGAGACGTTCATCTCACCGCGCAGGTTGCGGCAGGCGTCGACGAACTGGCGCAGGCGGGCTACCTCTGCCATGGCGGCAGCGTCGATGCGCTCGGGCTGCGCCACCGGATAGGCCGCGATGCTGACGGACTCGCCAGCGCGACCCGCGACGGGCGCGACCTTCTGCCAGAGCTCTTCGGTGATGAAGGGGATCAGCGGGTGCGCCAGACGCAGGATGGTCTCCAGCGTGCGGATCAGGGTGCGGCGCGTGCCGCGCTGCTGCGCGGCGTTGCCGCCGTTGACCTGCACCTTGGCGATCTCGAGGTACCAGTCGCAGAACTCGTTCCAGACGAAGTCGTAGATGGTGTTGGCCACCACATCGAGGCGGTAGTCGGCAAAGCCTTGGGCCACCTGCGCCTCGACCTGCTGCAGCAGCGAGACGATCCAGCGGTCGGCCGCACTGAACTCCAGGTAGCCACCAGGCACGCACTCGTCGGCACCGTGTTCCTTGAGGCCGCAGTCCTGGCCCTCGCAGTTCATCAGCACGAAGCGCGTGGCGTTCCAGAGCTTGTTGCAGAAGTTGCGGTAGCCCTCGCAGCGCTTGCTGTCGAAGTTGACGCTGCGGCCCAGCGTGGCCATGGCCGCGAAGGTGAAGCGCAATGCGTCGGCGCCGTAGCCGGGGATGCCCTCGGGGAATTCCTTCTCGGTGTTCTTGCGCACCTGGGGCGCGCTCTCGGGGCGGCGCAGGCCCTGGGTGCGCTTTTCCAGCAAGGGGGCGAGCGCGATGCCGTCGATCAGGTCGACCGGATCCAGCACATTGCCCTCGGACTTGCTCATCTTCTTGCCCTGGGCATCGAGCACCAGACCGTGGATGTAGACGTGCTTGAAGGGCACCTTGCCCGTGAAGTGGGTCGTGAGCATGATCATGCGCGCAACCCAGAAGAAGATGATGTCGTAGCCCGTGACCAGCACGCTGGACGGCAGGTAGAGATCGAAATCTTCCGTCTGCTCGGGCCAGCCCATGGTGCTGAAGGGCACCAGGCCCGAGGAGTACCAGGTGTCGAGCACGTCTTCGTCGCGCACCAACTTCTTGCCCGGCGCCTGGGCCTGGGCTTCAGCTTCGCTGCGGGCCACGTAGACCTGGCCGTCCTCGTCGTACCAGGCCGGGATCTGGTGACCCCACCAGAGCTGGCGCGAGATGCACCAGTCCTGGATGTTGTTCATCCACTGGTTGTAGGTGTTGACCCAGTTCTCAGGCACAAACTTCACCTGGCCGGTGGCCACGGCGTCGATGGCCTTCTGCGCGATGCTCTTTCCCGTGGGGTCCTTGTCGCTGACCTTGCTCGTGGCCACGAACCACTGGTCGGTCAGCATGGGCTCGACGACCTGGCCGGTGCGCGTACAGATGGGCACCATGAGCTTGTGCTTCTTGGTCTCGACCAACAGGCCCTGGGTTTCGAGGTCCTTGACGATGGTCTTGCGCGCGACAAAACGGTCGAGGCCGCGGTAGGCCTCGGGCGCATTCTCGTTGACGGTAGCCTGCAGCGTGAGGATGCAGATCATCTCCAGCTTGTGGCGCTGGCCCACCTGGTAGTCGTTGTAGTCGTGCGCGGGCGTGACCTTGACCACGCCGGTGCCGAAGGTCTGGTCCACGTAGTCGTCGGCAATCACGGGGATCTCGCGCCCCACCAGCGGCAGGGTCACTTTCTTGCCAATCAGATGTCTGTAGCGCTCATCCTCGGGGTGCACCATCACCGCCACGTCACCCAGCATGGTCTCGGGGCGAGTGGTGGCCACGACCAGGCTGTCCGAGCCATCGGCCAGGGGGTAGCGGATGTGCCAGAGCGAACCGTCCTTCTCCTCGCTCTCGACTTCCAGGTCGGAGACGGCGGACTGCAGCACCGGGTCCCAGTTGACCAGGCGCTTGCCGCGGTAGATCAGCCCCTGCTCGTAGAGGCGCACAAAGGTTTCCGTGACCACCCTGGACAGCTTGTCGTCCATGGTGAAGTACTCGCGGCTCCAGTCCACGCTGTCGCCCAGGCGGCGCATCTGCGTGGTGATGGTGTTGCCGCTCTGCTCCTTCCACTCCCAAACGCGGGCCACGAAGTTCTTGCGGCCCAGGTCGTGGCGGCTGACTTTCTGCTCCTGCAGCTGGCGCTCCACCACGATCTGCGTGGCGATGCCCGCATGGTCCGTGCCCGGGATCCAGGCCGTGTTGGCGCCCGCCATGCGGTGGTAGCGCGTGAGCGAGTCCATGATGGTCTGGTTGAAGGCATGGCCCATGTGCAGCGTGCCCGTGACGTTGGGCGGCGGCAGCTGGATGGCGAAGGACGGCACGCCGGCCTTGGCTTGGCCCGTGCCGCGGAAGCCGGCCTTGCCGTAGCCGCGTTTTTCCCATTCGGGGCCCCAGTGCGCCTCGAGTGCGGCCGGTTCGAAAGACTTGGACAGGCTGTTGAGGCCCGGTTGCTGGACAGTGTCGGTCATGGTGGGAGCAAAAAATGCAGAACGGCACCCTGGGGTGCCGTTCCATCGCGGTCTGGGAACTGGCCAGATTTTACCGGGCGGCCGCCTCAGGCGGCTTGAGGCATCTGGCGGGCCGCGGCGATGCATTCGGCCAGTACCTCCCGGCTGCCGATCTGGTTGGCCAGCAGCAGAATCAGGCGGGCGTTAAGCAGTTCGGACTGCTCACGGGACAGGCCGGTGTGCGCGTCCAGCAACTGCTCGTAGAAGCCGTCGGCATCCTGGAAGTGGGGGGTGGTTTTCATGTGCGCCTCCTCTGATTTCAGGGCTGGATGCCGATGGCTTTTTCGATGGCCTGGATCAAAGCTGCGTCCACACTCTCGCCGGTGGCGGCGATATAGGCGTCAGGCCGCAGCAGGGCCCAGGCATGGCCGAAGACATGGCAGGCCCCCTGCAGATGCCCCACGGGGTCGATCACATGTTCCTTGACCTGCGGCGGCGTCTGCGGCCCCAGCACCTGCACGCAACGCACGGGCGCGGCGCTGCCCAGATGGCGCAGGCGCTGCGCCGCGGCAGGCGTGATGTCGCCAAAGACCAGCACCAGCAGACGCCCGTCGGCCCAGGCGATCAGGTCGTTGACGTGCCCCACGCTGCCATCGGCCCAGCGAAACGCCACGTTCTGCGCCGAGAGCCCGCCCGTGCGCTCACAGATGCTGGACTGCGTGTAGCTGTTGGCCACGGCCATGCGGCCCGTGTTGATCAGCGCGCGCGCAAACGGGTACTGCCGCGCCAGGCTGATGGCCGCACTGCGGAAGGTGCGTTCCACGCCCTCGGCCGGGCGCAGGAAGCGCGTGGTGCGGGCCGTCACCTGCACGTTCTGCGCCGCGGCCTCGTGCCGCTCCTCGTGGTAGCTGTCGAGCAGGCTCTCGGGCGCCAGACCACGCAGCACGGCGGCCAGCTTCCAGGCCAGATTGTCGGCGTCGGCCACGCCGGTGTTGCCGCCCCGCGCGCCGAAGGGGCTGACGATCTTGGCCGCGTCGCCCATGAAATAGACCCGGCCCACGCGCAACTGGTCCAGGCACTGGCTGCGGTAGGCGTAGGGGCCGACCCAGACGATCTCGCAATCCACGTCGGAGCCGAACTGCCCTTTGAGCCGTTCACGCACCACGTCCTCGCGGCTCACGGCCTCGGGATCGGCGTTGGGCTCCATCTGGTAGTCGATGCGCCAGACACCGTCGGCCATCAGGTGCTGCCAGACCGCGCGGTTGTGGTTGAAAGGCGCCTCGATCCAGGTATGGCGCTCCTTGGGTGGCATGGTCTTGAAGCGCACGTCGGCAATGCACCAGCGGTCATCACCGCGCCGTGACTGCATGCCCACGCCGGTCCAGGCATGGAAAGGACTGTGGGAGCCGCTGGCGTCGATCACATGCCGCGCCTGCAGGGTGTAGCGACCAGCCGGCGTCTCGACGTCGAGCTCGGCATGGTCGTCGTGCTGCCGCAGGCCGGTGACGCGGGATTTCCAGCGCAGGTCTACCCCGCCCAGCTCGTGAATGCGCTCGACCAGATAGCCCTCGATGTAGAACTGCTGGATGTTGATGAAGGGTGGCTGGGCCGAGAGGCTGTAGCTGCTGTTCTGCCGCAGGTCGAAGGCATAGACCTCGTCCTGGCCCGCAAAGGTGCGGCCCACGCTCCACTGGATGCCCTTGGCGGCAATGCGCTCGTACACGCCCAGGCGCTCGAAGATCTCCAGCGACTTCTGCGTGTAGCAGATGCCGCGCGAGGCCGCGCCCTTGACGCCCACGGTGTGGTCCTCGTCCAGCAGCACCGCAGCGATCCCCAGACGCGCGAGGCCGCAGGCCAGGGTCAGCCCCGTGATGCCGGCGCCGACGATGACGACGTCATGGCGCTTCACCTCGCCGGTCTTGAGCTCCGGCGGCTCCACGAAGGGGTATTCGGGCAGGGCATAGCCCGTACCCTCGCTGAACTCGTAGCCATTCGTGTAGGCGGGGTCCCGCCAGGCCGCCACCATGATCAGACCCTGGCGGCAGGTCGGCCACCGATCTCGGGCCGGTCGTTCTGCTGCGGCTTGAGCGGCGCGCCAGTCTTGCCGGCCGCGCGCTCGGCACGCCAGACCTGCTTGCGCGCCGTCCATTCGTCCAGACGGGCATGGGCGGTCCGACTCTCCTGCAGCATCTGGAACTCGTCGGCCAACTGGGCCGAGAGTTCGAGGCGGATGCCGTTGGGATCGAAGAAATAGATGCTCTTGAAGATGTGGTGGTCGGTCACGCCGATCACCTCGACGCCATGCGCCTGCAGGCGCGCCTTCATGGCCTCGAGCTGGGCGATGCTGTCGACCCGGAAGGCGATGTGGTTGACCCAGCGCGGCGTGTTGGCACTGGGTTCGGCTGCCACATCGTCGCCTAGGTCGAAGAAGGCGATGAAGGAGCCATCCTGCAGGCGGAAGAAGAAGTGCGTGTAAGGGCAGTACTCGCCCGTGCTGGGCACGTGGTCGCTCTGGATGATGTGGTACAGCGGCAGGCCCAGGATGTCTTCGTAGAAGTGTCGCGTCTCCTCGGCATCGCGTGCGCGGTAGGCGTAGTGGTGCAGCTGCTGGATGGGGGGCGGTGGCGGCAGCTGGGCCGCCTGGGGCATGGCATTCGACATACGGTTGTCTCCGGTGAAGAATTCACTGATGCGTAATGCGTTTACTTTAGCGTAAAAAGACGCCCCGTCGACGCTGGTGGGCTGTCAGGCACACGAGGCTAAACTCGACCGCCATGACGTCTGCCTCCCGCCTGCGCGCCCTGCTGCCCTTCCTGGACTGGCCGCGCCCCACGGCTCAACTCCTGCGCAGCGAGGCCCTGGCGGGTCTGGCGGTGGGCCTGATGGTGATCCCGCAGGGTGTGGCCTACGCGGTGCTCGCCGGCATGCCGCCCGTCACAGGCATCTACGCCTCCATCCTGCCGGCGCTGGTGGCCGTGCTCTTCAGCGCCTCGACACGGCTGTCGGTGGGGCCCACGGCCTTGTCCTGCCTGCTCATCAGCGCGGGGCTCACGGGCCTGGCCCAGCCGGGTTCGGCCGAGTGGGTGCAGTTGGCCGTCTGGCTAGCCCTGCTCTCGGGCCTGCTGCAACTGCTGCTGGGCTTCATGCGTTTCGGCTGGCTGCTCAATCTGGTCAACGCACCCGTGCTCACGGCCTTCACCCAAGCTGCGGCCCTGCTCATCATCGGGTCGCAGCTGCCCGATCTGCTGGGCCTAGCGGACTGGCGACAACTCGCGTCGGCCGGCCTGCAGGCCTGGCACCTGCCCTCACTGGCCTTCGGCCTGGGCACCCTGGCCCTGCTGATCGCGGCCCGGCGCTGGCGCCCGACCTTTCCCTCGGTGCTGCTCATCGTGCTGGCTGCGGCGGGGCTGTCGCATGCCCTGGGCTTCGAGGCCGGTGGTGGTGCGGTGGTCGGTGCCCTGCCCGCCGGCTTGCCCGCGCTCACACTGCCCGCCCTGCCCAGCCTGAACGTGCTGGGCCAGCTGCTGCTGCCCACCCTGGTCATCACCCTCGTGAGCTTTCTGGAGACCGCGTCCAGCGCCAAGGTCGACAACGAAGGCCGCGGCACGCGCTGGAACCAGGACCAGGACCTGATCGGCCAGGGCCTGGGCAAGATCGCGGCCGGTTTCAGCGGCGCCTTCCCCACCAGCTCCTCCTTCTCGCGCTCCGCCCTCAACCTCTACGCCGGAGCGCAGACGGGCTGGGCCACGGTGTTCTCGGCCGGGGTGGTGCTGATTGCGCTCTGGGTGCTGATTCCCGTGCTGCGCCATGTCCCCCAGGCCGTGCTGGCCGCCATCGTGGTCGCAGCCGTGCTGGGCCTGCTCAAGCCGCGCGAATTCGCACGCCTGTGGCGCATTGCGCGCGTGGAGGCCGTGATCGCCGCGCTGACCTTCGGCATCACCCTCGCGGTCTCGCCCCAGCTCCACTGGGGTGTGCTGGCCGGCGTGCTGATGTCGCTGAGCTACTTTCTCTACCAGCGCCTGCATCCGCGCATCATCGAAGTAGGCCTGCACCCGGACGGCAGCCTGCGCGACCGCCACCTGTGGAAGCTGCCGCCGCTGGCGCCCGACACCTATGCCCTGCGCATGGACGCGGCACTGGACTTCGCGGCCGCCGCCGAGTTCGAGCGCAACGTGGTCGAGTACCTGGCCCTGCACCCGGACACCCGTCATGTCTGCCTGTTTGCCCAGCCCATCAACCACATCGACAGCACGGGCGTCGACGCCTTTCTCAAGCTGAGCAAGCAACTGCGCGAGCAGGGCGTGCTGCTGCACATCAGTGGCATGAAGCTGCCGGTGGAGAAGACCCTGCTGCAGGCCGGCTGGCAACTGGCCGACCCGGGCCACCGGCTCTACCGCACCGAGACTGAAACCGTCACCGCGCTGCGCGAGCTGCCCCAGTCCTCCCAGGCCTGATCGCAAGGCGCCTCGATCCGCAGCGCCGCGCCGCTGACCGGGTGCGTCAGTTCCAGCCGCAGCGCATGCAACCAGAGCCGCTGCACGCCCAGCCAATCGGCCACCGCGCGATTCAAGGGACCCTTGCCGTGGGTGGCGTCGCCGAGGATGGGATGGGCGATGTGCTTCATGTGGCGGCGCAGCTGGTGCCGGCGGCCCGTGAGCGGCTGCAGCTCGACGAGGGCACAACGCGTCACGGCGAAGTCGCCGTAGGGTAGCGGCAGCGCATGACATGCCAGCGTGCGGTAGCGCGTCTGCGCCTCCTGCACCTCGGTGCGGCCGGCCCGGGCATCGTCTTCCAGACGCCTGAGCGGATGATCCACCAGGCCCTCGGGAGCAGGCCAGCCCCGCACCACGGCCCGGTAGGTCTTGCGCACCCGGTCCGGCGCCTCGAAGGCCTGGCAGAGCACGCGAGCCGTTTCGGCATCGAGCGCGAACAGCAGCACGCCGCTGGTGCCCTTGTCCAGCCGATGCGCGGGCCAGACCGGGCGTCCCAGCTGGTCGCGCAGCAACTGCAGGGCAAATTGCGTCTCGCCAGCGTCCAGGCCCGTGCGGTGCACCAGTAGGCCCGGTGGCTTGTCCACGGCAACGATCTGCTCGTCCTGATGGAGAATACGCAACATGCTTTTTCTGCTCTCGCCCGCCAAATCACTGGACTATGACACGCCGGTCGGTGACCTTCCTCATACCCAGCCGCTGTTCACGAAACAATCCGCCGAACTCATCCAGCTCCTGCGCGCCTATACACCTGCGCAGATTGCCGAGCTCATGGACCTGAGCGATACGCTCGCCGGGCTCAACGTGGCACGCTACCAGGCCTGGCGCCCGAAGTTCACCGCGAAGAATTCCAGGCAGGCCGTGCTGGCCTTCAACGGCGATGTCTACGACGGCCTCGACGCCAGGACACTCAAGCCGGAAGATCTGGCCTGGGCCCAGGAGCATATCTGCATCCTGAGCGGCCTCTACGGCGTGCTGCGCCCGCTGGACTGGATGCAGCCTTACCGCCTGGAGATGGGCACGGCGCTGCAGAACCCCAAGGGTCAGAACCTCTACAAGTTCTGGGGCACGCAGATCGCGGACTACCTCAACGAACGCCTGCAGGCCGACAAGACCCCTGTGGTCGTGAACCTGGCCTCGCAGGAATACTTCAAGGCCGTGAATACCAAGACGCTGAAAGCCCGCGTGATCGAATGCGTGTTCGAGGACTGGAAGGGCGGGCAGTACAAGGTCATCAGCTTCTTCGCCAAACGCGCGCGCGGCCTGATGGCGCGCTACGCCATCGGCAAGCGCCTCACCACGCCCAGGCAGCTGGAAAAATTCAACCTCGACGGCTACGCCTACGATGCCGCTGTCTCGCAGGCGGATCGCCTGGTATTCCGTCGCAAGGTGGAGGGCTGAGATGAGCCGCCCCGAAGACTCGCTGCTCGGCAGGGCCACGCCGTACAAGGACCAGTACGATGCCTCGCTGCTCTATCCCATCCCGCGTCTGGCCAAGCGCGAAGAGATCGGTGTACCCGCCACCCTGCCCTTCCTGGGCGCGGATCTCTGGACCGCCTACGAAGTGAGCTGGCTCAACCCGCGCGGCAAACCGCAGGTGGCCATCGCCCACGTCACCGTGCCCTGCGAGACACCCAACATCATCGAGAGCAAGTCTTTCAAGCTCTACCTCAACAGCTACAACAACACCCGGTTCGCTGACGCCGCCGAGGTGCAGATCCGGCTGCGCACCGACCTGGGCGAAGCCGCCTGGCGCGGCTCTGGCAAGACCGGCTCGGTCGGCGTGCGCCTGCTCGCCCCCGAACTCTTCGACCAGGAGCCCATCCACGAGATGGACGGTCTCAACATCGACCGGCTCGACGTGGACTGCACGCAGTACACGCCAGCACCCGAGTTGTTGACCGCCGCCTTCGACGAGAAGCCCGTGGACGAGGTGCTGACCAGCCACCTGCTCAAGAGCAACTGCCTGGTGACCGGCCAGCCCGACTGGGGCAGCGTGCAGATCGCCTACAGCGGCCCGCAGATCGACCAGGCTGGCCTGCTGCAGTACCTCGTGAGTTTCCGCAACCACAACGAGTTCCACGAGCAGTGCGTCGAGCGCATCTACATGGACCTCTGGCGCCACTGCAAACCGGCCAAGCTCACCGTCTACGCGCGCTACACGCGTCGCGGCGGCCTGGACATCAATCCCTGGCGCACCAGCCATCCGCAGGCCCTGCCGGCCAACGTGCGCACGGCACGGCAGTAAGAGGCAGGGATGAAGCAGCCTAGTGCAGGCGAAACACCTGCATGGCCTGCGTCAGCGTGGCCGCGCTGGTCTTGAGGCCCTCCGACGCCGCGGCGGACTCCTCGGCCAGGGCGGCGTTCTGCTGGGTCAGCTGGTCCAGGTGGTTGATGGCTTCGTTGACCTGACCCACACCCGCCGTCTGCTCGCGTGCAGCCGTGCTGATCTGATTGATCAGCACACCCACCTCATTGACGCTGTCCACCACATGGTCGATGGTCTTGTGGGCGTCCTGCATGCGCCCGGCGCCGAGTGAAATCTGGTCGGCCGACTGGGCGATGAGTTCGCGGATCTCCTTGGCCGCCGTGCCGCTGCGCTGGGCCAGGGCTCGCACCTCGGCCGCCACCACGGCAAAACCCCGCCCCTGCTCGCCGGCACGGGCCGCCTCCACGGCGGCATTGAGCGCCAGGATGTTGGTCTGGAAGGCAATGCCTTCGATCACCGCGATGATTTCGCGCATCTGGCTGGACGAGGCATCGATACGGGCCATCAGCTGACTCAGTTCCTCCACGGCCTGACCGCCCTGGCGTGCCACCCGGGTGCTCTGCTCGCTCTGGCGCAGCACATCGTTGGCAATCTGCGAGGTGTGCTTGACGGTGCTGGAAATCTCTTCCATCGAGGCGGCCGTCTGCTCCAGGCTGCTGGCCTGCGACTCGGCGCGCGCCGCCAGGTCCTGGCTGCCTTCGGCGATCTCGCGGGCTGTGCGGTTGAAGTTGGTGATCTCGCCGTTGACATCGCCGATCACGGCCCGCAGGTTGACCTGTACCTGGCGCAGATTGCCCAGCGTCGCGGCCAGCGGATGGCCAGGCTCGACTTCCAGAACCGTCTTGAGATTGCAGGCAGCCAGGTCACGCGCAAAGCGTTCGACCTGATGGATGGGCGCGGCGAAGCGCCGATGAAACAGGGCCAGCACGATGGCGCCGCCCAGCAGGAGGCCGCCGAACTGTAGCCAGGCCGCCAGCACACCCTCGGTGCCCAGCCAGAGCGGCAGCATGCCCAGCACCAGCGGGATGAGCAGCTGGCTGCCCAGGCGCGCGGTCAGGCTCAGATGCTGCAAGCGCTGCAGCGCGCCGCTCAGGCCGTGATGGCGGACCTGTCCGCCCTGGAAATGGAAGCTCGGCCGGCCGGCCTGGGTCTCGGCATTCAGACGGGCGTAGAGCGCACCCGCGGCCTGGGTCTCAGCACGAGCGGGCTTGGTACGCACCGACATATAGCCCACAGGCTTGTCGTTCTCCATGATGGGCGTGACGTTGGCGCGCACCCAGTAGTAGCTGCCATCCTTGCGCCGGTTCTTGACCAGACCTGTCCAGGGCTGGCCGTGGCCGATAGTGCGCCAGAGGTCGCGAAAGGCCTCGGGCGGCATGTCCGGGTGGCGGATGATGTTGTGGTTCTGCCCGATCAGCTCGTCGGCCGTGAAGCCGCTGACCTCGAAGAAGACTGCGTTACCGTGGGTGATGTAGCCCCGCGTGTCGGTCATGGAGACCAGCATGGCACCGGCCGGGTAGTCGTATTCCTGGTCGATGACAGGCAGATTGGTGCGCATTCACGGGCTCCTCGTTGAGCAAGATCCCTATTGCATCATGCGCAGCGCACGCTGTCAGCCGGATCAAGAGGTCTATCCCCCCTCAATTGGTCTGTGCATCCCTCTCACCGGGTGGCGCGACCAGCGCATCGGGCTCATGGCTGCCCTTGCGGCCACTGCAGTTCGAGCAGCTTCCAGCCCGTGCCCGACTGCTTCTGCACCGTGCAGCGGTAGTCGGAGCGGACCATGGGCGCACCAAAGCGCACTTGGGCCAGCAAGGCGCCGGAGGACTGCCAGACCTCGGGCTGGCCCGCCCAGCGCGGATCCTTGGAATCGGCAGGCCGGGCCGGCTGCGAGCTGTCGACCTTGGGCTTGCCCAGGGTCTTGAGGGTGGCCATGGCGTACTGCTGGCAGGCGTAGGCCGCATACCGCGCGTCGTCCTGTTCGGCGGCGTGAGCCAGGCCACCGGCCAGCAGCAGGGACAGGGTCAAGCCCGTCTGGAAGATCAAGCGCAACAAACGGTCCTCTCCTTCAACCCAGCTCACGGAAGGAACGCAGCGCTGCCAGCGGCGGGAACTGGCCCGCGCGCTTCTCCTTCATGGCCGTCACGGCTTCGAGTACGTGCTGGTTGCTCCAGATCGCGCCCTGCAGCCAACCCATCTGC
Source organism: Hylemonella sp. (assembly GCA_046299695.1). Lineage (GTDB taxonomy): Bacteria > Pseudomonadota > Gammaproteobacteria > Burkholderiales > Burkholderiaceae_C > Hylemonella. The sequence continues at coordinate 66,057 of JBKBHP010000004.1, read as the reverse complement.
CTGAGTGCGTCGTCCACACCGTGGTCGCGTGCATAGTGCAGCGCCTGCTTGGTACCCCAGATGGCCACGGGCGGCTTGGCGGCAATCTCCTGCGCCGTTTGCATGGCACCGGCCAGCAGGGCTTCGGGGGTGTCGAACATCTGGTTGACCAGACCATAGCCCAGGGCCTGCGCGGCCGGCATGCGTCGGCCGGTGTAGGCCAGCTCCTTGACCACGCCCAGCGGGATCAGCTTGGGCAGGCGCTGCAGCGTGCCCACGTCGGCCACCATGCCGATGTTGATTTCCTGGATGCAGAAGAAGGCGTCGCTCGTCGCATAGCGCAGACAGCAGGCGCTCACCATGTCTACCGCGCCGCCGATGCAGCCACCGTGGATGGCGGCGATCACCGGGATGCGCAAGCTCTCGAGCTTGCTGAACGTCGCCTGCATGTCGGTGAGCAGATCGAAGATGGCAGCGCGCCCCTCGGCGCTGCGGTCGTCCAGCGTGATGGCGCCGCCGAAGGTCTCCAGCGCCATGCCGGCGCTGAAGTGCTTGCCCGTGCTGCTGATGACGAGCACGCGCGCTGCCTGCCCCGTGTGCAGCTGCGTGAGCACCTGGTCCAGCTCGCGCCAGAACTGCGGGTGCATGGTGTTCATGGCCTCAGGCCGATTGAGCACCAGATGGGCGATGTGGTCCTGGATGGAAAGCGTGAAGCACTGCATACGCAGCTCCCGGTTCAGATAAAGAGTGGGCACACTCTACCGCAGTCCCCCAGGTCGCCTCTGCTCAGAACAGGCGGCCGGTCTGCTCAGCGGCCTGCGCTGGCACCGTGACAGGTGCTTCGACACCCGCGCGGCGCAGCGAACCCACGCGCACGCCCAGCAGGCGAAGGCGGCGCGTGAGGTCCACACGCTTGAGGCAGGCCCCGGCCGCCTGACGTATGGCCTTGGCATCAGCCACGGGCTGCTCCAGGGTCTGGTCGCGCGTCACGCTCTTGAAATCGTCGTAACGCAGCTTGATGCCGATCGTGCGGCCCTCGTAACCCTTGCGCTGCAGGTCGGCCGCCACACGCTCGCACAGGGCCGTGAAGATGGCGCCGAGTTCGGCCTTGTCGCGCACCGGATGCAGATCGCGCTCGAAGGTGGTCTCGCGGCTGATGGACACGGGCTCGCTCTCGGTGACCACCGGGCGCTCGTCGCGACCCCAGGCGACCTCATGCAGCCAGGCGCCGTAGCTCTTGCCGAAGTGGATGATCAGCCAGTCGCGCTCTCGCGCAGCGAGCTCGCCGATGGTGTGGATGCCCTGGGCCTGCAGCTTCTCGTCGGTCTTGGGCCCCACACCGTTGATCTTGCGGCAGGGCAGCGGCCAGATCAGGCTCTGCAGATCGTCGGGCTGCACGATGGAAATGCCCCTGGGCTTCTGAAATTCGCTCGCCATCTTGGCCAGCAGCTTGTTGGGCGCCACGCCGATGGAGCAGGTCAGGCCTGTGGCTTCGAAGATGCTTTTCTGGATCAGTCGCGCCAGCACGCGCCCGCCCTCGCGCTGGCCGCCCGGCACCTGGGTGAAGTCGATGTAGACCTCGTCCACACCACGGTCTTCCATCACGGGGGCGATCTCGGTGATCACCTCCTTGAAGCGGCGCGAGTATCGGCGGTACTCGTCGAAATCAACGGGCAACAGGATGGCCTGCGGGCACAGCGCCGCGGCCTTCATCAGGCCCATGGCCGAGCCCACGCCGAAGGCGCGCGCGGGATAGGTGGCGGTGGTGATGACGCCGCGGCCCGCGTAGTCCTTGAGCAGCGGAAACTCAGCCACGGGGATGTCAGCCAGCGGCTGCCCCGCATACTTCTGCAGCAGCGCATCGTCGTCACGCCGACGCCGCCCGCCGATCACCACAGGCAGGCCCTGCAGCTGCGGGTAGCGCAGCAGCTCCACCGAGGCATAGAACGCATCCATGTCCAGGTGCGCGATGCGGCGCGGCAGATCGGAAACGGGCCTCATGGAATTCACACCGCGAGCATAGCGTGCAGAATGCGCAAGTCGGATGCACCGCCCCTTACGGAGACCTCATGCACAAACGTGAATTCCTGGCCGCCGTCGGCACCACGGCCCTGGCCACGACAGCGCCCCCTGCCGGGGCCGCCACAGGCCAGGCCGGGCCGGCCCTGCTCACCATCACCGGCGCCATCGGGCGCGGCAACCGCGGCCCGCTGGACCCGGCGCTGGATCAGATGATGGCCAAGCAGCAGATCCGCTTCGACCGCGCCCACAGCTTCGACTACCGGGCTCTCACGTCCCTGCCCGCGGTGAGCATCCGCCCCACACTGGAGTACGACGCCAAGGTCCATACGCTGCGCGGCCCGCTGCTGGGCCAGGTGGTCGAGGCCACGGGCGCGCGCATGGACAACACGCTCAAGCTGGTGCTGCGCGCCATCGACGGCTACACCGTCAACCTCACGCTCGCGCAGGCGCGGCGCTACCGCTTCATCGTCGCCACCCATCTGGACGGGCGGCCCATGCCGCTGGGCGGCCTGGGCCCGCTGTGGGCTGTGTTCGACGCCGACCGCCACCCCGATGTGATGGCCCGTCCCCTGGCCGAGCGTTATGCCCAGTGCCCCTGGGGGCTGTACCACATCGAGGTGCTGGCGACTCAGGCCGTCGGGTAGGTGCCGGGCAGCAGGATGCTGCGGTCCACCGTGTTGATGTCGGTGTGGCCGCAGAAGGCCATGGTGATGTCCAGCTCCTTGTGGATGATCTCCAGCGCCTTGGTGACCCCGGCCTCGCCCATCGCGCCCAGACCGTAGGCCATGGCGCGGCCGATGTAGACCGCGCGCGCGCCCAGGGCGCGCGCCTTGAGCACGTCCTGCCCCGAGCGGATGCCGCCATCCATGTGCACCTCGATGCGCTGGCCCACGGCCTCCACGATGGCCGGCAGGGCCTCGATGCTGCTCTGCGCACCGTCGAGCTGGCGCCCGCCGTGGTTGGAAACCACGATGGCGTCGGCCCCGGTATCCACCGCCAGCCGCGCGTCTTCCACGTCCTGGATGCCCTTGAGGATGAGCTTGCCACCCCAGCGCTTCTTGATCCACTCGATGTCGCCCCAGTTGAGCGCCGGGTCGAACTGCTGCGCCGTCCAGGCCGAGAGCGAGCTCATGTTCTCGACGCCCTGCACATGGCCCACGATGTTGCCGAACTCGCGCCGCGGCGTGCCCAGCATGCCCAGGGCCCAGCGCGGCTTGGTCGCGATGTTGATCATGTTGGGAATGGTCAGCTTGGGCGGCGCCGACAGGCCGTTCTTGAGGTCCTTGTGGCGCTGGCCCAGGATCTGCAGGTCCAGCGTGACCACCAGGGCCGAACAGCGCGCGGCCTTGGCGCGCTCGATCAGGCGCTCCATGAAGGCACGGTCCTTCATCATGTAGAGCTGGAACCAGAAGGGGTGGCCGTCCGTGCCCTTGCTCACGTCCTCGATGGAGCAGATGCTCATGGTCGAGAGCGTGAAGGGAATGCCGAATCGCTTGGCCGCGCGTGCCGCCAGGATCTCGCCGTCGGCATGCTGCATGCCCGTCAGGCCCACGGGCGCAATCGCCACGGGCATGGCCACGTCCTGCCCCACCATGGTGGTACGCGTCGTGCGACCATCCATATTGACCGCCACGCGCTGGCGCAACCGGATCTTCTGGAAGTCGCTGCTGTTGGCGCGGTAGGTGGTCTCGGTCCACGAACCGCTGTCGGCGTAGTCGTAGAACATGCGCGGCACGCGCCTTTGCGCCAGGACGCGCAGGTCTTCGATATTGGTGATGACGGGCATTCTTCTGTCTCCAGTTCAGATCAGCTGGAGATTATCCCGGGAATCAGTACCCTGACTTGAGCCACCTCAAACCGCGCCAGGCGGCGAGCAACAGCTCACTCGCCCAGGCAGATTTCCAGGTCGCGCGCGGTCTGCAAGGTGTCGCTGTCGGCCGGCACGGCTTTCATGCGGCCCGCCACCTCGGCCAGGGGCACATAGACCACATTGGGGTGGGCCAGTGAAACCATCACGCCGCTCAGGCCCTGTGCCAGCCCGCGCACCGCCGCCGTGCCGAAACGCTTGGCCGCGATGCGGTCGAAGGACGAAGGGCTGCCGCCGCGCAGCAGATGCCCCAGCACGACCACCCGCGCATCCTTACCGGTCAACCGCGCCAGCTCGGCCGCCACATGCTCGCCGATGCCACCCAGGCGTTCGGCCCGCCCCACCTCGGCCGCGGCCTGCACGGCACGCTGGCCTGCGCGTGGCTGCGCGCCCTCGGCCACCACGACCAGGGTGTAGGAACGGCCCCGGCTGTCACGCGAGCGCACCTTGGCCGCCACGCTGGCCAGGTCGTAAGGGATCTCGGGCAGCAGGATGGCATGCGCCCCGCCGGCAATGCCCGCGTGCAGAGCAATCCAGCCCGCGTAACGACCCATGACCTCCACCACCATGATGCGCTGGTGGCTCTCGGCCGTGCTGTGCAGACGGTCCAGGCATTCGGTGGCAAAGGACACGGCCGTGTCAAAGCCGAAGGTGGTGAAGGTCTTGTCGAGATCGTTGTCGATGGTCTTGGGCACGCCGATCACGCGCAGGCCGCGCTCGTGCAAGGCGTTGGCAATGGTCAGGCTGCCGTCACCGCCCACGGAGACCAGGGCATCGATGCCCTCACGCTGGAAATAGTCCAGGATCTCCTGGCTGCGGTCCGTGGCGCGCACCGTGCCGTCGGCTTGGCGCGCCGGGTACTCCAGCGGATTGCCCTTGTTGGTCGAACCCAGCAGGGTGCCACCCAGATGCGAGATGCCGCGCACACGCTCACGCGTCAGCGCGATCACTCCGCCCTCCGGGTAGCGCCCGGGCTCCAGAATCCCGTTGAAGCCATCGCGGATGCCGAAACACTCCCATCCACGCTGGGCCGCCGCCCAGACCACGGAGCTGATCACGGCGTTGAGGCCGGGGGCGTCACCGCCACCGGTGCAGAGAGCGATGCGGCGGATGGGATTCGTCATGCGGGGCAGTGTAGCGCCCCGGGGCGACCCGCCGGATCGCCCGGGCTCAGGACGCGCAGGCCTCGCCCGGCTCGTGGCCGCAGGACGGCAGGGCCGCATCCGCCGTGGCGGGCGCGCCAGCCTTTAAAGCCTCGGCCGTGGTGTCGTAGCCCTTTTCCTGCAGATAGGCCACGAGGCCGGCGTCCATGCTCTCGGCATGGCCCGGGAACCACTCGACCAGGGCCTCGATCATGCTGCCGATGTATTCAGTCTCGCCGTTGAGCGCGCGGCGCTCCACTTCCTTCATCACCTGCAGCACGCTGGCGTGCTGGCCGAAATGGCAGAAGTCCTCGGGGATGCCGCAGGCGCGCATCCAGCGCTCTTCCATGGCGAAATGTTCCACCGTGTGGTTCAGCAGATCACGGTAGACGCCAAGTTTCTGGTCCGCCGGGGCGGCCGTGGTGGCATTGATCAGGTCCACGAATTCCTGGTGCGTGTGGTCGGTGCGGGCATCGCCGAGCACCAGCGCGTCGCTCCAGTTCAGGGTATGGGTGGAAGACATGGGGGTCTCTTTCTTCAGGCCAGGCGCGTACGGTGGCGTTCGATCTGCAGTTTCACCTGGGCCGGCGCTGTGCCTCCCAGGGTGGAGCGGGCGTTGAGCGAGCCGCGCAGCGACAGCACGTCGTAGACGTCCTTCTCGATCTTGGGGTGGAAGCCCTGCAGCACGGTGAGCGGCAACTCCGACAGATCACAGGCGTGACTGACCGCGGCCTTGACGGCGTGCGCCACGGTCTCGTGCGCATCGCGGAAAGGCAGGCCTTTCTTGACCAGGTAGTCGGCCAGGTCGGTAGCGGTGGCATAGCCTTTGAGGGCGGCCTGCTCCATGGCCTGGGCATTCACAGTGATGCCACCTTCGAGCTTGCCGGTGGCGGGGTTGAGCTGGCCACCCACCATCTCGGTGAAGATGCGCAGCGTGTCCTTGAGCGTGTCCACCGTGTCGAACAGCGGCTCCTTGTCTTCTTGGTTGTCCTTGTTGTAGGCCAGGGGCTGGCCCTTCATCAGGGTGATCAGTCCCATGAGATGGCCCACCACGCGGCCGGTCTTGCCGCGCGCGAGTTCGGGCACATCCGGGTTCTTCTTCTGCGGCATGATGGACGAGCCCGTGGTGAAGCGGTCGGCGATCCGGATGAAGCTGAAGTTCTGGCTCATCCACAGGATCAGCTCCTCGCTGAAACGGCTGATGTGCACCATCACCAGCGAGGCCGCGGCCGTGAACTCGATGGCGAAGTCGCGGTCGCTCACGGCGTCCAGGCTGTTCTGGCAAACACCGTCCATACCGAGTGTCTTCGCGACGCGCTCGCGATCCAGGGGGTAGCTGGTGCCGGCCAGCGCCGCGGAGCCCAGGGGCAGGCGGTTGACGCGCTTGCGCACATCGGCCATGCGCTCGGCGTCACGCGCGAACATCTCGACATAGGCCAGCATGTGGTGGCCGAAGCTCACGGGCTGGGCCACCTGCAGGTGGGTAAAGCCGGGCAGGATCACGTCCACGTTCTGCTCGGCCACGGTCAGCAAGGCCTTCTGCAGATCGTTCAAGAGATCGCTGATCAGGTCGATCTCGCCGCGCAGCCACAGGCGCACATCGGTGGCCACCTGGTCGTTGCGGCTGCGCCCGGTGTGCAGGCGCTTGCCCGCATCGCCCACGAGCCGCGTGAGGCGGGCCTCGATGTTGAGGTGCACGTCCTCCAAGTCCAGCTTCCACTCAAACGTGCCGCCTTCGATCTCGGCGCGGATCTGGGCCATGCCCTTCTGGATGGCGGCCAGGTCGTCCGCACCGATGATCTTCTGGGCCGAGAGCATCTCGGCATGGGCCAGGCTGCCGGTGATGTCGGCATCCCACAGGCGCTTGTCGAAGAAGACGCTGGCCGTGTAGCGCTTGACCAGCTCGCTCATGGGTTCGGAGAACAGCGCCGACCAGGCCTGGGATTTCTTGTCGAGTTGGTTGTGGGACATGGTGGGCGAGGTGGAGGTTTCGGGACGGGGCAGGCGATCGCCATTTGGCGATCAGGGCCAATTCACCAATAATCGGGTTCGGCCCCAGGGTCGTCCCCGTATGAAAGATACCCAGATTTTATCGGCCTTCCATGAGCTGCCCGCGGAAAGGCCCGTACGCAGCGTCACCGCCCCTCCGCTGTACGACGCCTGCCAGGTCGGCGTGGCCCTGCGCGCGGTGCTGTTTGTGGAGGTGGCCATGGGCGTGGGCGCCCTCTATATGGCCGACACACCGCTGGACTGGCTGCTGCGTTTGGCGCTGCTGACCGGCAGCGCCCTGCCGGCCACAGTGTTCTGGCTGGTCGTGGCCTGTCTGGTGAAACGACCGCTCGCCCGCCTGCCCCGCCCCGCCCAGTACGGCGCTGGCGTGGCCTTGGGGGTGCTCGCCGGACTCTACGGTTGCGGCATGCTGGTGCTGGCCGGCCTGCTGGCCCCCGCACCCTGGGTGGCCAGCGGTGCCACCGGGGCCCTGCTGGCCGGCGTGCTGGTGGCCGTGCTGGCGCTGCGCGCGCGCGGGCGCCTGCCGGCGGACACGGCAGCACGGTTGTCCGAGCTGCAGTCACGCATCCGTCCCCACTTCCTTTTCAACACGCTCAACAGCGCCATCGCCCTGGTGCGCGCGGAGCCCGCCAAGGCCGAGGCCCTGCTGGAAGACCTGAGCGATCTGTTCCGCCACGCACTCGTGGACCAGGGCGAATCGGTCACGCTGGCCGACGAGATCCTGCTCGCGCGCCGCTATCTGGACATCGAGCAGGTGCGTTTTGGCGACCGCCTGCAGCTTGAATGGGCGCTGGACCCGCAGGCTGACGAGGCCCGCCTGCCTCCGCTGCTGCTGCAACCTTTGCTGGAGAACGCCGTGCGCCACGGCGTGGAGCCCAGCCCCACGGGGGCGCAGATCCGCATCTCGACGCAGCGGCGCGGCTCCAGCGTGGTGATCAAGGTGACCAACACGGTCCCGGCCGGCCCCGGCCCCCAGGGTCATGGCGTGGCCCTGGGCAATGTGCGCGACCGGCTGCGGCTGTTGCATGATGTGCAGTGCAGCTTCCAGACCGTGCACAAGGATGGCATCCACCAGGTGCGCATCGAAGTCCCCGCCTGAGCAACCAGAACCATCTGCCAAGACAGAGGGAGGCCACCCCATGAACCAGATCCTGCGGGCGCTCATCGTCGACGACGAGGCCCTGGCGCGCAGCCGCCTGCGTACCCTGCTGGGCGATTGCAAGACGCCGGCGGCGGACGTCGCAGGCGAAGCCGCCAACGCGACCCAGGCCGTGGAGCTGCTGCGACGGCAGGCTTATGACCTGGCCTTGCTGGACATCCACATGCCCGGTGCCGACGGCCTGGCCCTGGCCCAGACCCTGCGCACCCTGCCACACCCGCCGGCCCTGGTCTTCGTCACGGCCCACGCCGAGCATGCGGTGCAGGCCTTCGAGCTGGAAGCGGTGGACTATCTGACCAAGCCGGTGCGGCTGGAACGCTTGCAGCAAGCGCTACAAAAAGCGGAGCGCCTGCTGCGCAGCCGCGGCAATACGCCCCCGGACGCGGCGGGCGAGGTACTGCTGATCCAGGAGCGGGGCCGCACCGAACGCGTGCCGCTGGCCGAAGTGCTGTACTTCAAGGCCGAGCTCAAGTACATCACCGTGCGCACACCGGCCAAGACCTACATCCTGGACGGCGCACTCAGCGAGCTGGAAGAGAAGTACGGCGGGCGTTTTCTGCGCATCCACCGCAATGCCCTGGTGGCGCGGCGCGCGGTACGCGCAGTCGAGAAGCATGAAGACCCCGAGGAGGGCGAAGGCTGGGCGGTGCGCCTGAGCGGCATCGACGAGATGCTCACGGTGTCGCGCCGCCAGCTCGCGGCCGTGCGCGAGGCGATCGCCGCGAACTGAGCGACTACTGGCGGATCACGTCGGCACCGGCCGGTGGCTTGAAGCGGAAGGTCTCGGCCGGCAGGGTCACGTTGAGCTGGACCTTGCTGAAGGTCAACAGCGAGCGCTGGCCGAAGCTGTCGACGATCTCCAGCGCGGCGAGTTCCGCCGTCTTTCTTCCGCCCTCCTCCCGCTCACGCAGCCCCACACGCACGCTCTGCACCTGGCCGTCGCGCGCGCGCGGTGTGGCCTGCACCCATTGCAGGCCCTCGCGCTCCGGCGCATTGGCCAGCTGGTAGTCAGCCTGCAGGGCCTGGAGATCGGGTGCCGAGGCGATCAGCGCGGCCGGCGTGCTGCCCAGGGCGCTGGCCTGGGGCCGGGCCGTGACCTGGTTGAGATCGGGGTCGTGCAGCCACAGGGTCTGGCCGTCGGCCACGATGGTCTGCGGCAGCGGCTTGCCGTAGACGAAACGGAAGCGCCCGGGACGCTGGAACTCGAAGGTGCCGCTGGAGTTGCGCGTGCGCGCCGTCTGGCCCTCGCGCGGCGGAGACGTCACCACCTGGGTGAACTCGGCCCGGCCGCTGGCAGCGGTCTTGAGGAAGAGCTCGAGCGTGCCGAGCGCATCCGCCTGAGCCGTGGTGCCGATGGCGACGAAAAAGAGAGCAAGCAGTTTCTTCATGGATGTCATTCAGCGCGGGCGGGCACCAGGATGTCGCGCTGGCCGTTGGTGCTCATGGCGCTGACCAGACCGGCCTTTTCCATGTCTTCCACCAAGCGCGCCGCGCGGTTGTAGCCGATCTTTAGGTGACGCTGCACGAGCGAGATGCTGGCCTTGCGGTTCTTGAGCACGATCTCCACGGCCTGGTCGTACATGGGGTCCTTCTCGCCGCTGGGGCCGCCTTCGCCCAGGGGGCCGTCCTCGCCATCGACCGTGCCCCCCTCGAGCACGCCCTCGATGTAATCCGGCTCGCCCTGGCTCTTGAGGTAGCTCACGACGCGGTGCACCTCCTCGTCGGAGACGAAGGCACCATGCACACGGATGGGCAGTCCGGTACCGCTGGCCATGTAGAGCATGTCGCCCATGCCCAGCAGGGCTTCGGCGCCCATCTGGTCGAGGATGGTGCGGCTGTCGATCTTGCTGCTGACCTGGAAGGCGATGCGCGTGGGGATGTTGGCCTTGATCAGGCCGGTGATCACGTCCACGCTGGGGCGCTGGGTGGCCAGGATCAAGTGGATGCCGGCCGCGCGCGCCTTCTGCGCCAGGCGGGCGATCAGCTCCTCGATCTTCTTGCCCACGACCATCATCAGGTCGGCGAGCTCGTCGATGATGACCACGATGTGCGGCAGGCGCTCCAGCGGCTCGGGCGACTCTGGCGTGAGGCTGAAGGGGTTGTAGACGAACTGTTCCTTGGCCTTGGCTTCGTCGATCTTGTGGTTGTACCCTGCCAGGTTGCGCACACCCAGCTTGCTCATGAGCTTGTAGCGGCGCTCCATCTCGGCCACACACCAGTTCAGGCCGTGCGCGGCCTGCTTCATGTCGGTGACCACCGGCGCCAACAGGTGCGGGATGCCCTCGTAGACCGACATCTCCAGCATCTTGGGGTCGATCATGAGCAGGCGCACGTCCCGCGCCTCGGCCTTGTAGAGCAGGGAGAGGATCATGGCGTTGATCCCGACCGACTTGCCCGAGCCCGTGGTGCCAGCCACCAGCACGTGCGGCATCTTGGCCAGGTCGGCCACGATGGGATTGCCCACAATGTCCTTGCCCAGGCCCATGGTCAGCATGGACTTGGCCTCGTTGTAGACCTGCGAACCCAGGATCTCGGACAGACGGATGGACTGGCGCTTGGCGTTGGGCAGTTCCAGCGCCATGTAGTTCTTGCCCGGAATGGTCTCGACCACGCGAATGGACACCAGACTCAGCGAACGCGCGAGGTCCTTGGCCAGGCCCACGATCTGCGAACCCTTGACGCCGGTGGCGGGCTCGATCTCGTAGCGCGTGATCACCGGACCGGGCTGGGCCAGCACCACGCGCACCTCGACGCCGAAGTCCTTGAGTTTCTTCTCGATCAGGCGGCTGGTCATCTCCAGCGTCTCGGGCGACACACTCTCCTGCCGGCCCTGGGCACCATCGAGCAGGTCCACTTGGGGCAGCTTGGAGTCGGGTAGGTCGGCGAACAAGGGCTTCTGGCGCTCCTTGGCCACGCGCGTGCTCTGCGGCACCTCGGCCAGCACGGGCTCGATCAGCACGGGCGGGGCATGGTGCTCGATGATCTCCTCGCGCTCCTCCAGCACACCCTCTTCGCGCTCGCGCGCAGCCTGCTGGCCCAGGGCCAGATCCTGCGCCAGCTCGCGCCGGGCCCGGCGCGATTCGATGAAGTGCTGCACCGCCGCGCCGATGCGCTCGGCCACGTGGCCCCAGGAAAACCGGAACACCAAGGCCACGGCCAGCACCCACAGGCCGATGGCCAGCAAGGCCGAGCCCGTCACGCCGAGCCAGCGCGCGGCCAGCGGTCCCACCCAGTAGCCCAGCACACCGCCGGCATGACCCGGCAGGTTCGGCTCCAGGCTGTAGAAGCGTGACCACTCGATGGCGGTGCTGGCCAGCATCAGCAGGACCAGTCCGATCCAGAAGCTCCAGCGACTGCTCACAAAGCGCGCCAGGCGCGAAGGACGCGGCGCGTCCTCCTCCAGCTCGGGGCCGCGCAGCCAGCGCGCCAGCGCTGCCAGCCAGCTGCGCACGGCGGCGGCAAAGCACCACCAGACCGAGAAGCCAAAGAGATAGTAGCTCGCGTCGGCGATCCAGGCGCCGAGCTGACCGCCACGGTTGCGGACCGCGGCGCCATCGCCCGAGGTGGACCAGGCCGGATCGAGCAGGGTGTGGCTGAGCAGCGCAAGGAGCCAGTAGACCAGCAGCACGAGGCTGATGAACAGCAGCACCTCGCCAGCCAGGCGGCTACGGCCGCTGCGTGCAGGCGCCGCAGCGCCGGAATCGTCGGAATGGAGCGTGTGGAGTCGGTAGGTCATGTAGGGGAATCAGGCCCGTGCAGGGCTGCCGCCTCAGCGCGGCTTGGAACGGCGTTCCTTGACGTGCATGGCGCCGCCTTCGAGCGGGGTCACGAAACCCTGCTCCTCGAAGTCCTTCATCACGCGGCTGACCATCTCGCGCGAGGCCCCCACCATCTTGGCGATGTCCTGGCGCGAGAGCTTCTCGCGGATGATCATGTCGCCGGCCGGCGCGGCCTTGGCCGTGTCGAGCAGTACATTGGCCACGCGGCCGTAGACGCTCATGAGCGCCAGTGAGCCGATCTTTCGATCGGCGTGGCGCAGGCGCTGGACCAGGCCGCGCATGATGCCGTAGGCCATGGGTGCGCTTTCGGCCAGGCTGCGCAGGAATTCGGCGCGACCCAGCTCCAGCACATCGGTCTGGGTCTCGGCCTCGACCGAGGCCGAATGCACATCGTTGTCGAGCAGACTCATCTCGCCGAAGTAGTCGCCCGACTGCAGCGTGGCCAGGATGACCTCACGACCATTGCCGCTGTCGGTCATGAGCACGCGCGCTCGCCCGGACAGGATGATGGACAGCGCATCGGACTTCTCGCCCTGCTGCACGACGCGCTCACCGCGCTTGACCCGGCGCTTGACCACCGTACCCGCCAGCGCGTGGAGCTGTTCGTCTGACAGCATCGAGAACAGGGGAACCCGGCGCAACAAATCCTGATTGGTCAGCATTGACATAGATCGGCCACTCTGCGCGTGCGTTGATGAGTTCTTACAATGGCGTGGTCCCGGTGCTGCCGGATCCCCCCTGTGCCATGGGCCGCGGCACGGTACGCGGTGCCCTGATTATTGACCAAAAGCCCCATCCCCAACCCAAGGCTCACAGAATGTCGCAGAACAAACACGCCAAGGTCCTGATCCTCGGTTCCGGTCCGGCCGGCTACACGGCTGCCGTGTACGCGGCGCGCGCCAACCTCAACCCGGTGCTGGTCACCGGCATGGCCCAGGGCGGCCAGCTCATGACCACGACCGAGGTCGACAACTGGCCCGCGGATGTGGATGGCGTGCAGGGCCCGGACCTGATGCAGCGCTTCCTGGCCCATGCAGAACGCTTCAAGACCGAGATCGTCTATGACCACATCAACCAGGTCGACCTGAGCCAGCGTCCGTTCACGCTCAAGGGCGACAGCGGCACCTACACCTGCGACGCGCTGATCATCGCCACCGGCGCCTCGGCCAAGTACCTGGGCCTGCCTTCGGAGCAGGCCTTCATGGGTCGAGGTGTCTCGGGCTGCGCCACCTGCGACGGCTTCTTCTATCGCGACCAGGTCTGCTGCGTGGTCGGTGGCGGCAACACGGCCGTGGAAGAGGCGCTCTATCTCTCCAACATCGCGAGCAAGGTCTACCTGATTCACCGCCGCGACAAGTTCAAGGCCGAGCCCATCCTGGTCGACAAGGTCATGGACAAGGTCAAGGCCGGCAAGATCGTGCTCAAGACCTTCAAGGTGCTCGACGAGGTGCTGGGCGACGCCAGCGGCGTGACGGGCGTGCGCCTCAAGAGCACGGTCGACGGCAGCACCGAGGACCTGGAGCTCAAGGGCGCCTTCATCGCCATCGGCCACGCGCCCAACACCGAGATTTTCCAGGGCCAGCTCACCATGGAGAACGGGTACATCGTGACCCAGGGCGGCCTCAAGGGCTTTGCCACCCAGACCTCGGTCCCCGGTGTCTTTGCCGCCGGCGACGTGCAGGACCACGTCTACCGCCAGGCCATCACGAGCGCCGGCACGGGCTGCATGGCGGCGCTGGACGCGCAACGGTTCCTGGAGCAGCAAGAGTAAGCACCCCCGACTCTCGCCCACTGCGTGTGGCTCGCATCCCCCCTCAAGGGGGCGCACCCGACGGCCCGGCCTAGCCGGTTCCGCGGGTGCCTGGGAACGGGCCGGCGCTATGCGCGGCCCCGATCTCCGGAATCTGGCTATAATTGCAGGCTTTGCTGGGTTTGCCCGGCAACTCCATGGGTTACCGCCACCCTACTGGCGAGGTGAGGCGCTCACGTCAGTGACCGCCGTTTTAAGAAAGCGAAGTGTCCTCATGGCACGCGTCTGCGAAGTCACGGGCAAGGGCCCGATGGTCGGGAACAATGTTTCCCACGCCAACAACAAAACCAAGCGCCGGTTCCTGCCGAACCTGCAATACCGCCGTTTCTGGGTCGAGTCCGAGAACCGCTGGGTCCGTCTGCGCGTTTCCAGCGCCGCCCTGCGTCTGATCGACAAGAATGGCATCGACTCCGTGCTCGCCGACCTGCGCGCACGTGGCCAGGCATAAGGAGTAAGCACCATGGCTACCAAAGGCGGACGCGAAAAGATCAAGCTGGAATCCACAGCCGGCACCGGTCACTTCTACACGACCAGCAAGAACAAGAAGACCATGCCCGAGAAGATGGCGATCATGAAGTTTGATCCCAAGGCTCGCAAGCATGTGGAGTACAAGGAAACCAAGCTGAAGTGATTCAGCGCTGTTTCTGGAAAAAAGCCCGCCTTGTGCGGGCTTTTGCTTTTCCGGCGCCATAACCCTGGACCTCGTCCTGGAATATTTGTAATGAGAACCATTCTCATTACAATCCGTTCCATGGCATCTCGCCATGCTGAACGGAGCCCTCCATGTCCTGCACCCATGACGACCTGAACCCGCCCTGCCTGGAAGCCCTGGTGGCCGGCACATTCGCCCTGATGACCTGTTGGGCCGCCCCGGCCCAGGACGGCAGCTTGCCCACCGTGCGCCAGCGCACCCTGATGGCACGCAAGATCGTCTCCAACCTCTTCTTCCTCAAGACCCATCCACACGCCAGCCCCGGGCTGCGCCAGGTCATGGGCCGCGCCCACGAGCGCTGGGTGCTGGTCTCCGAGTCGGCGGGCGATGCCTCGGTGGTCACCCGCCCCACCGACCCCCTGGCCGTCCAGACGGCCGGCAGTCTGCTGCACTGAGGGCCTCGACATGTGCCAGCAGCAACGCAGCCCCACCGCCATTCCCTACGCCCAGGCGCCCGAGACCCCCCCGGGGACGCCACCCGCATCCATGCCCGCCGGTGGCTCACGCCGGCGCCGGCTCTGGGAACTCGACGGCCATGCCTACTGCCCCGTCATCGGGGTCTGCCTGCCCTTGTCCCAGCTGCGGCGGCTGGCCGAAAAGACACTGGGACGCATGCAGCAGCACAACGATTACGAGGTCCACTGCATCGCCGTGACCGAGTGCCGCCACCGCTCGCCCCTGTCCGAGGCCGTGCAAAAGGAGCTGGAGAGCCGCTACGTGCTGGTGCTGCGCGCCGCCCAGCAGCTCAAGTCCACCGAAGCCCTGGGCCGCTGGTGGGACGACTGCCGTGCCAGCGCCGACTGGGCCGGCGCCCTCTGGGCCGCACTGACGCACCCGCGCTGCGACGCGGTGCTGGAACACCGCATCCTGGGCGAGGTGCACATGCTGCAGCACCAGGTGGGCATGGCCTGCCGCGCCGACCTCAGCCGGCTGGACGCCCTGCATGACGAAAACGCCATCCTGGGCCGCGAGCTGGCCCACGCCCAGACACGCTGCCAGCAGCAGGCCCAGCAGTTCAGCGCCCGGCTGGAGGAACAGCAGGCCCTTGCCCTGCGTCTGCGGGCCGATCTGGTCCAGTCCCAGACGCGCCAGATGCAGCTGCAGGAGCAGCTGGCGCAGTTCCAGACCTGCGCACCCGACCTGCCCGCGCGCCTGGCGCTGAGCCAGCAGAACCGCCAGCTGCTTGAAGACCTCCAGGCCCTGCAGCGTCAGTTCCAGCAGGTCCGACAGGAGGCGCAAGCCCAGCGCGAACGCGCCGAGGCCCTGCAGCTGCGGCTGGACGACATGCCAGCGCCTCTGACCATGGAAACCGCTGGCGAACCGCCGCGACTCGACCACCGGGCGGTGCTGTGCGTGGGCGGACGGACGGCGAGCGTGCCGATCTACCGCCAGGTGATCGAACACCGCGGTGCGCGCTTCCTGCACCACGACGGGGGGACCGAGGACAACAGCAACCAGCTGGACGCCACACTGGCCGCAGCCGACCTCGTGATCTGTCAGAGCGGCTGCATCAGCCACAACGCCTACTGGCGGGTGAAGGATCACTGCAAGCGCACGGGCAAGCCCTGCGTCTTCGTCGAGACGCCCAGCCGCGCGGCGCTGGAGCGGGCCCTGGAGGACATCGCCGTGACCGCAACGACCCCGCCGGCCGCCTGAGCCCCCGGCGCCTAGATCACCACGGGCTCGGGCTCCAGCAGGATGCCAAAGCGCTCGTAGACGCTGGTCTGGATGGCCTTGGCCAGGGTCATGACCTCGCCACCCGTGGCACCTTGTTCGCCCCCGCCGCGGTTGACCAGGACCAGGGCCTGCTTTTCGTAGACGCCGGCCTGGCCGATGGACTTACCTTTCCAGCCGCAGGCGTCGATCAGCCAGCCTGCGGCCAGCTTGACCGTGCCATCAGCCAGCTGGTAATGCACAATGCCCGGGTCGCGCGCGATGATGTCGGCGCACTGCTCGGGTGTGACCGTGGGGTTCTTGAAGAAGCTGCCGGCATTGCCGATCACGGCCGGGTCGGGCAGCTTGGCCCGGCGGATCTCACAGACCCAATCAAAGATCTGCCGGGCCGTGGGTTCGTGGATGCCGGTCTCGGACTGCTTGCGTTGCAGATCCAGATAGCCCAGTTCAGGTTTCCAGGCCTTGGGCAGGCGCAGGCGCACCCGCGTGATCAGGGCGCGACCCGCCAGGCCCAGGCCTAACGGGCCCGCGGCGTGCTTGAACACCGAGTCGCGGTAGCCGAAGCCGCACTGCGCCGCCTCCAGCGTGAAGGCCCGGCCGGTCTGCAGATCGATGGCATCGAGCGCATCGAAGCGGTCCTGCAGCTCCACGCCATAGGCGCCGATGTTCTGCACCGGCGCAGCGCCGACCGTGCCCGGGATCAGGGCCATGTTCTCGAGCCCCGGCCAGCCCTGCGCCAGGGTCCAGCGGACGGCCTCGTGCCAGTTCTCGCCAGCGCCAAACTCCACAATCCAGGCCTTGTCGGTCTCCGCGACCAGCCGCCGCCCCGCGATCTCGACCTTGAGCACCACGGCCTTGACGTCGCCGGTCAGCACGATGTTGCTGCCGCCGCCCAGCACGAACTTCGGCGCCGGTCCGAGCTCGGGATCGGCCAGCAGCGCCTGCACGTCGGCCTCGCGCAACACGCGCACCAGGGTCTGGGCCCGCGCGACGATGCGGAAGGTGTTGTACGGCTGGAGCGGGACGTTTTTCTCGACTAACATCGCCCTGATTCTCTCATTTGCATCTTTCCAGCCCAGAACGCATATGCCCTCTTTCGACACCGTCTGCGAAGCCGACATGGTCAAGGTCAGGAACGGCGTGGACAACGCCGCCAAGGAAATCGCCACCCGTTTCGATTTCAAGGGGACGTCCGCCAGCATCGAGATCAAGGACCAGGAGATCACTGTCATCGGTGACGCCGACTTCCAGATCGAGCAGATCCTGGACGTGCTGCGCAACAAGCTGACCAAACAGTCGGTCGACGTGCGTTTCCTCGACATCGGCGATCTGCAGAAGATCGGCGGCGACAAGGTCAAGAAACTCGTCAAGGTGCGCAACGGCATCGAGTCCGAGCTGGCCAAGAAGATCCAGCGCCTGGTCAAGGACAGCAAGCTCAAGGTCCAGGCCGCCATCCAGGAGGAAAAGGTGCGCGTCACCGGCGCCAAGCGCGACGATCTTCAGGCCGTGATGGCCCTGCTGCGCAAGGAAGTGGCCGACGTGCCGCTGACCTTCAACAACTTCCGCGACTGAGCGGGTCCACCATGCCGCGCCGCGCCCTGACCGCCCTGCTCTGCGCCCTGGCCGCGCTGGGGACGGCGCAGGCCCAGACCGTGGTGCTCTCCGGCGTGCTGGGCAGCAAGGCCCTGCTGGTCGTCGACGGTGCGCCGCCCAAGAGCTTGGCTGCCGGGGAAACGCACCGCGGCGTGAAGCTGCTCTCGGCCCAGGGCAACCAGGCCGAGGTGGAGATCGGCGGCAAGCGTCAGACCCTGCGCCTGGGCGAAGGGCCGGTCAGCGCCGCCCCCGGTGCACCCGAAGCAGGTGACCGCCGCCGCATCGTGTTGCACGCCGGCAGCAACGGCCACTTCCGCACCCAGGGGCAGATCAACGGGCGGACGGTGAACTTCATCGTCGACACCGGGGCCTCGGTGGTCTCGATGAGCGTGACCGACGCCGAAGCGATCGGCCTGCGCTACCAGGCGGGGCAGACGGTCCAGGTCAGCACGGCCAACGGTGTCACGGTGGGCTGGCGCGTCAAGCTCTCGACGGTGCGTCTGGGCAGCCTCGACGTCTACGACGTCGAAGCCCTGGTCACCCCGGCCCCGATGCCCTATGTCCTGCTGGGCAACAGCTACCTGACCCGCTTCCAGATGACGCGCACCAACGACCAGCTGGTGCTGGAACAGCGTTACTGAACCCGGTCGGGTATGCTTCACACCATCAGCTGAGCGCCCTGCCGTGAGTGTCCAAGACGAAAACGAATACGAAGACTTGCTCGGCCTGTGGTCGGATCTGGAGTCTGGCCTGGGCATCCTGCTGGGCAGCCCGCTGAGCGTGCAGGAATTCGAGCAGCGCGTCTGGCAGTACGACCGCTGGATGCAGGCCCTGCTGCAGCGCGATGCCGACGTGGGCATCTACCTGCTCTTCCAGCTGGCGACCAACTCATCGGTGGGCTACAGCGCCTCGCACAGCCTGGTCTGCGCCACCCTGTGCCACCTGCTGGCCGCCGAGCTCAAGCTGGAGGCCAGAGAACGCGACAGCCTGGTGCACGCCGCGCTGACCATGAACATCGCCATGACCGAGCTGCAGGACGAGCTGGCCCTGCAGACCGAAAGGCTCAGCCCGCCCCAGCTGGAAGTCGTGCGTCTGCACGCGCCCAAGGGCGGCCTGATGCTGGCGAACAATCTGGGCGTGAGCGACCCGCTGTGGATCGAGGTCGTATCCTCGCACCACGACGAATACCCCGAGAAGATCGAGCTGCGCCTGCTCCCGCCGCACAAGCGTCTGATCCGCATCCTGCGCGTGGTCGATCGCTATGCCGCCATGATCTCGCCGCGCAAGTCACGGGAAGGTCGCAGCACCACCGAATCCGTGCGCACCATCATGACGGGCGCCAACGCCTACAACGACGAGATCGGTCACGCCCTGGTGCGCGCCGTGGGCCTGTGCCCACCGGGCACCTATGTGCGACTGGAAGACAACACCCTGGCCATCGTGATGCGCCGCAGCCCGCGACCCAATCTGCCCCATGTGGCCGTGGTCACGGGCACGGATGGCCAGGTGCTGCCGCGGCCGCGCCTGCACCGGACGCTCAGCGGCCGCCCGGTGATCCAGGCCGCGCTCGCCGCCTCGGTGGTGCGGCTACGCCTGAACCACCACCTCATCCTTCAGCTCGGGGCCCACGCGGCCCAGACCAGCTGACTCAGTTTTTCTTCCGGCCCAGCCGGGATTCGGTGCCGCGCGCCAGCCGGCCGATGTTCTCGGCGTGGCGATAGATCAGCAGCAGCGACATCACGCACACCGCGAACAGCACCGGGCCTTCCATGTACCAGGCCAGACCGTCCCCGAAGATGTAGTAGAGCGGCGCGAACACCGCCGCCACCAGCGAGGCCAGGGAGGAATAGCGGAAGAACACCGCGATCAGGATCCAGGTACCCAGCGTTGCCACGCCCAGGCCCCAGTGCAGGCCCAGCAGCACGCCGGCCGCGGTGGCCACCCCCTTGCCGCCCTCGAAACGGAAGAACACGGGATAGAGGTGCCCCAGAAAGGCCCCCAACCCCACCAGGGCCACCGTGCCCGCCTCCAGCCCGTAGGGCTGTCCGTACCAGCTCACCAGCACCACCGGCAGCCAGCCCTTGACCGCATCGAGCAGCAGCGTGACCACGGCCGCCTTCTTCGACCCCGAGCGCAGCACATTGGTGGCCCCGGGGTTCTTGCTGCCATAGGTACGTGGATCGTTGAGCCCCATGACGCGACTCACGATGACGGCAAAGGACAGAGACCCCAGCAGATAGGCCGCAACGGTGGCCAGCACGGGGTAGAGAACGGGCAGGGAATCCAAGTGGCGCTCCTCGGGAACCGGTGCACCGCACCGGCCAGTGATTGATGACGGCCGCTATTCTGCCAGCGGAGCGGGCCGCGACGCGCTCTTGCGATCCGTCTTGTCACTGTACATGTGGTGGTCGGCCGCATGCAGCAGCTGGTCCAGATCCTTGCCGGCATCCGGGTACAGCGCCACGCCGATCGACACCCCCACCTGCAGGGCTCTGCCCTGGTAGTCGACCGGTTCCTGGATGGAGCTGCGCAGGCGCTGGGCGATCGTCTCCAGCATGTCGGCCGAGATGTTCTCCAGCAGCACGATGAACTCATCCCCGCCCCAGCGCGCCACGGTATCGTTCTGGCGCACAGCGGCCTGGGCCCGGGCCGCCACGACCATGAGCATGGCGTCGCCGGCCTTGTGACCGTACCGGTCGTTGACCGACTTGAAGTCGTCCAGGTCCAGAAACAGCAGGGCACAGAGCTGCCCGGGCTGGCGCTGCTGGCGCGAGAAGGCCATCAAGGCCCGGTCTTCGAACAGCCGGCGGTTGGGCAGGCGCGTGAGATCGTCGTACATGGCGCGCTGGGCCATCAGGCCGCGGTTGCGGATCAGCAGGAACAGCATCACCGCCACCACCAGGCCCGCCAGCGCCACCCCAGCGCGCAGACCGGCGCGCAGGGGCAGCGTGTCATCGACATGCACCGGTCGCACCGCGATGGCCCAGCGACCGCCCGGCACCTCCATCTGCTGCACCAGCGCCTCCGGCCGCTCGAAGAGGGTCAGTGCCCCCCAGACCTCGCCGCCCTCGAGCCCCAGACCGTCACTGCCGCGGACGGCGAATTCGTAGTTCTCGTCCGCCGCCTCGGCCTGCACCATGCGGAACAATGAGTCCGAGTCGATCACCGTGGACAACAGGCCCCAGTAACGCCCCTCGATCATGATGGGCTTGCGATAGATCAGGCCGCGCCCGCCCTGGACCAGCTGGACCGGCCCCGCCAGGGCCGGCTGGCCGCTCTGGGCGATGCGCTGGATCACGGACCACTGGGCTGGAATGTCCGGGTAGTACAGGCCGATGGCCCGCTCATTGCCTGCAACCGGATGGACATACAGCAGCCGGTAGCCCACCGCCACGGCAAAGTTGCGCACGTGCTGGCTGCTGCGATGCAGCTCGGCCAGGATGGCCTGGACCTCGCGGGTCTCCATGCTGCTGTTGCGCACGGTGAGGTAGGCGACCAGACCGCTGTTGAGATTGAGCAGGGCGTTGAGCTCACGCTCCAGGCGCACGCGCAGCGTCGTGGCGTAGGACAGGGTCTCCAGCTGGCGCTTGCTCACGCGGTCCTGCAACAGGGAGCGCAGCAAGACCTCACCGGCGAGCTGCAGCAGCAGGAAGACGACCATGGCGCTGCTCAGCGCCACGGCATGCCTGGACAGGAAGGTCCGACTCGGAAACCGCATGAGGGAAGACTCCGGTAGCGAAACGATTGTCTCAGAGTCCGCCCCGGAGCGTGGGCCGGGACTGGCGTCGCCGCTGCGCCTCAGTCCACCAGCGCGCACTGCACGGGGCGCGCGCCCAGCAGCCGCACGCAGACCCGCGGGTCCAGCCCGACCAGGTAGCCGCGCCGCCCGCCGTTGATCAGGATGCGCGGCAAGGCCAGGATGGTCTCTTCGATGTAGACCGGCATCTCGCGCCGTGTGCCGAAGGGCGAGGTCCCGCCCACCAGGTAGCCGCTGTGGCGGTTGGCCACCTCGGGCTTGCAGGGCTCGACCGACTTGGCGCCGATCTGCCGTGCCAGGTTCTTGGTGGACACCTTGCGGTTGCCATGCATGAGCACCACCAGGGGCTTGGCGTCCTGGTCCTGCATGATCAGCGTCTTCACCACGGCATACGGGTCCCAGCCCAGCACCTCGGCGCTGTGCTGTGCGCCACCATGCTCCAGGTACTCGTAGGGATGTTCGGTGTAGTCCACCCGATTCGCCTTGAGCAGCTGGGTGGCGGGGGTCTCGGAGACGTGGTCTTTCTTGGCCATGCGTGAATTTTCCCCCAGGGTCCGGCAATGCCACAATCGCGGCCCATGAACACCCCGCCAGACGGCGCCTCCCTGCGCCACAGCCACGCCGAAGACGCCCTGGCCCTGCTCTCGGGCACGGCGCTGATCGCCCTGGCCGTGGCCCTGTTCCAGCACGCCCAGCTGCTCAGCGGTGGCACCGCGGGCATCGCCTTCCTGCTGCACTACGGTATGGGCTGGGGTTTTGGGCCCGTGTTCTTCGTGCTGAATCTGCCCTTCTACCTGCTGGCCTGGCGCCGCATGGACCGCGCCTTTCTGGTCAAGACCATGATCGCGGTGGCCCTGCTGTCGGTTCTGACCGAAGTCATGCCCTGGCTCATCAGTTTCGAGCAGGTGCGCCCTGTCTACGCGGCCCTGGTCGGTGGCGTCTTGCTGGGCGTGGGTTTTCTCATCCTGTTCCGTCACCGCGCCAGCCTCGGCGGCGTGGGCATCCTGGCCTTCTGGCTGCAGGAGACGCGCGGCTGGCGCGCGGGCCACATCCAGATGGCGGTGGATGGCCTGATTCTGCTGCTGGCCCTGGCGACGGCGCCCCTGCTGCAGGTGGCGCTCTCGGTCGTCGGCGCCGTCGTGCTCAACCTGACCCTGGCCATCAACCACCGCGCCGGGCGCTATATTGCGAACTGAACGCCCTAGGAGCTCTGCATGAACGCCGTCAACGACTCCGCCTCCGCGCTGATCCGCGCCCCCCTCGAGGCCACGCTCAAAAAGCAGCGTGCCGCCTATTTCGCCAACCCGGTCCCGGACTACGCGGCCCGCTGCGCCGACCTGCGCAAGCTCGAGCGTTTCGTGCGCGAGCACCAGGATGCCATCTGCGCCGCCATCAGCGCCGACTACGGCAACCGCTCGCGCCACGAGACCCTGCTGACCGAGGTGATGCCCGTGCTCAAGAGCATCCACCACACGCTCAAGCACCTCAAGCGCTGGATGAAGCCGCAGCGCCGCGGCGTGGATCGCCTGACGTTCGGCCTGGCCAGCAACCGCGTCATCCCCCAGCCCCTGGGCGTGGTGGGCGTGATCGTGCCCTGGAACTTCCCGCTCAACC
This sequence comes from Hylemonella sp., assembly GCA_046299695.1. GTDB lineage: Bacteria > Pseudomonadota > Gammaproteobacteria > Burkholderiales > Burkholderiaceae_C > Hylemonella. Next base: position 42,939 of record JBKBHP010000004.1, on the reverse strand, counting down.
TCAGCCTCGTGCCGCTGGCAGCGATCTTCGCTGCCGGCAACCGCGCCATGGTCAAGATGAGCGAAAACTCGCGCCACCTCGCCCGGCTGCTGATCCAGGAGATGCCCGACTACTTTCCCGAAGACAAGCTGCAGTTCTTCGACGAGACCGGCGGCGTGGGCATCGCGTTCTCCCAGCTGCCTTTCGACCACCTGCTGTTCACGGGTTCAGGCCAGACCGGCCGCGCCGTGATGGCCGCAGCCGCGGCCAACCTCTGCCCGGTGACGCTGGAGCTCGGCGGCAAGTCGCCGGCCATCGTCTGCGAGGACTTCCCGCTGCGCACGGCCGCCGAGCGTCTGCTCTACGTGAAGTACCTCAACGCCGGCCAGATCTGCACCACGGTGGACCACGTCTATGTGCCCCAACGCCGCGTCAAGGAATTCGTGAAACTCGCGCAGGAGATCGTTCCCAAACGGTATCCGAAGCTGGACACGCCGGACTACACCGCCATCATCGACGAGATCGCCTACGCCCGGCTGCTGCACGCGCTGGATGAGGCCAAACAGCGCGGCGCCCAGGTGATCCCGCTGATTCCGGGCAAGCCCTTCGACGCCAAGCTGCGCAAGATCGCGCCGCATCTCGTTCTCGATGCGCCGGCCGACTGCCTGCTGATGCAGCGCGAGATCTTTGGCCCCATCCTGCCTGTGATCTCCTACGAGGATCTGGAAGACGATGTGATCAAGCCCATCAATGCCGGGCCACGCCCGCTGGCGCTCTACCCCTTCACGAACGACCAGACCGTGCAGCAGGAGCTGCTCACGCGCGTGATGTCGGGTGGCGTTTCCATCAACGACGCGCTCTTCCATGTGGGCCAGGAAGATCTGCCTTTCGGTGGCGTGGGTGGCTCGGGCATGGGCCACTACCACGGCCACGAGGGCTTCCTCACCTTCTCCAAGCTGCGCCCGGTGTTCACGCAGTCGCGCTTTTCCAGCGCCAAGCTGCTCGCCCCGCCCTACGGCCCCTTGACCGACAAGCTGCTGAAGTTCCTGCTGAAGTAGGCAGGGGCCCTCTGATCAGACGGCCGGATCACGCATCTCCTTGCGGATCGCGTCGATGGCCTTGAGCACTTCGGAGCTCAGCATCGTGCCCCAGGCGTCCAGATCCTCGTCGAGCTGGGCCAGCGAGGTCACACCGATGATGGTGCTGGCCACCTGCCACTTGGTGTAGCAGAAGGCCAGGGCCATGCGCGTAGGCGTCAGGCCGTGCTCGCGCGCCAGCGCGTTGTAGCGGCGCGCAGCGTCCAGCGCCTCAGCCCGGCCCCAGCGCTGCTTGCGTACGCTCTCGAACTTGGCGATGCGACCGTCCCGGGGTGCATCGGCGCCCAGGAAGCCACTCGCGTCGTACTTGCCGGTCAGCAGGCCGAAACCCAGCGGCGAGTAGGCCAGCAGCGAGACGCCCAGTCGGTACAGGGTCTCGTCCAGCCCGTTTTCCACGGTGCGGTTCACGAGGCAGTAGGGGTTCTGTGTCGTCGCCACGCGCGGCAGGCCATGCTGTTCGGCCAGGCGCACGAACTCGTGCACGCCATAGGGCGACTCGTTGGAAAGGCCGATGGCCCGCACCTTGCCAGCCCTCACGAGCTGGCCCATGGCTTCCAGCTGCTCATGAATGGAAGAGACTGTCTGGTCGTCCTTGGCCGGATCGAAATACATCTGGCCGAACATCGGCACGTGGCGTACCGGCCAGTGGATCTGGTAGAGATCGATCACCTCGGTCTTGAGGCGCTTGAGGCTGCCATCGCAGGCCGCGATGATGTCGGCCCCCGTGAGGTTGGCGCTGCCGCCGCGCACCCAGTCCATGCCGCGCGAGGGGCCGGCCGCCTTGGTCGCCAGCTGCATCTTCTGGCGCGCGCCCGGGCGGCTGGCGTACCAGTTGCCGATGATCTTCTCGGTCGCGTTGTAGGTTTCGCGACGCGTGGGCACGGCATAGATCTCGGCCGTGTCCAGGAAGTTGATGCCGCGCTCCAGCGCGCGGTCCAGGATGCAATGGGCTGTGGTCTCGTCCACCTGCTCGCCAAAGGTCATCGTGCCCAGGCAGATGGGGGTGACATGCAGATCGCTCTGGCCGAGGCGGACGTTTTTCATGGGGTGTCTCAGGAAACAGCAAAGCGGCGAGTTTACGCAGCGGGCAATACCCCCGCCCGGCGCGCGCGTTCCTCCTCCTGCAGGCGCAGCACGCGGCGCTGCACCTTGCCCGTGGTGGTCATGGGCAGGGCCTCGATGAACTCGATCTCCTTGGGATATTCATAGGGCGCGAGCTTGCCGCGCACGTGCAGCTGCAACTCGGCCACCAGCGCGCTGCCGTCACCCACCGCGGCACGCGCCTCGGGGGTCAGAACCACATAGGCTTTGACGAGGGCGCCACGCTCGGCATCGGGCTTGGGCACCACGGCCGCGTTGGCCACGGCCGGGTGCTTGACCAGGCAGTTCTCGATCTCGCCCGGACCGATGCGGTAACCCGCGGCCTTGAACATGTCATCCGCACGGCCCTGGTACCAGAGGTAGCCGTCGGCATCGCGTGTGGCCAGGTCGCCCGTGCGGCACCAGTCGCCGGTGTACTTGGCGCGTGTGCCGGCCTCGTTCTTCCAGTAGCCGAGGAAGAAGATCGGGTCCGCCTGGCCATGCACGTCCAGGCCGTGGATGGCCACCTCACCCACGGTATCTGCCGGGCACTCGCGGCCCGCCTCGTCGATCACCGCCACGCGGTGGCCGGGATAGCCCTTGCCCATGCTGCCGGCCTTGGGTGGCCAGAAGATGGAACAGTTGCCCACGATGTAGTTGACCTCGGTCTGGCCGAACATCTCGTTGACCGTCACGCCCAGCTGCTGCTGGCAGTAGGCGAAGACTGCATCGCCCACGGCCTCGCCCGCGCTCATGATGGCCTGCAGCTTGAGCTTGAAGTGCTGTCTGGGCTGCGGAAAGGCCTTCATCATGGCCTTGAGCGCCGTGGGGAAGAGAAAGGTGTGGGTGACCTCGTAGGTCTGCAGCAGCTCGAAGGCCGTCTGCGCGCTGAAACGGCCGTTCCAGGCCACGATGGGGCGACCGAAGTAGAGCGAGGGCAGGAGCGCATCCATCAGCCCGCCGGTCCAGCTCCAGTCGGCCGGGGACCAGAAGACGCTGGGCGATTTGGGTTCCGGCAAGGCCGGCAGCGGCCCCGTGGCCTGCGGATCGAAGCCGAACCAGTTCTGGCTACAGATGAAGCCCGTGAGATTGCCGATCAGCGCGCGATGAGGGATCAGCGCGCCCTTGGGGTTGCCCGTGGTACCGCTGGTGTAGATCAGCACGGCCGGATCGTCGGCCGCAGTACTTACCGGCGTGTACTGCTGTGGCTGTGCGGCCGTGATCGCCGCGTAATCCAGGTCGGCCATCAGGGCCGCTCCGCCGCCCACATCGCCACTGCTGCTGTCGCCCACGCCGATCACATGGCGCAAGGCCTCGCAGCTGCCGCGGATGTTCTGCACCGAGGTGATCGATGCGTCGTCACTGATCAGCACCGCGGTGGCGCTGTCGTTGAGGCGGAACTCCAGCGCCTCCGGGCCGAAAAGCGTGGACAGGGGCATGGCCACCGCCCCCATCTGCAGCACGGCCATATAGGCCACGGCGGTCTCGAAACGTTGCGGCAGCACGATGGCCACGCGGTCACCGCGCTGCACCCCCAGCCCTGCCAGGGCATGGGACAGGCGGTTGGCCTGCTGCTGCAGCTCCGCATAGCTGTGGGCGCGCGGCTGCTGGCCCGGGCCGTCGGCTAGCACGGCCATGCGCTTCGCGGCATCGCTCGCCTGCGCCCAGCGCCGGCAGCAGACCTCGGCGATGTTGAACTGTGCCGGTACGGCCCAGCGGAACTGACGATGCAAGGTCTCGTAATGGTCACCATGCTGACTGCGCGCCATGGCCTGTCTCCTTATGATCATGTTCTAGGATGAATCAAATGTACCAAGCCCTCCGTCCCGCCCGCAGCGAATTCGCTCCCGTCCGCAACTTGAAATACCACGTGCTACGCTGGGGCACGACCGAATCCACCCTGCCGCCACTTGTGCTCATGCACGGCTGGATGGACGTGGCCGCCTCCTACCAGTTCGTCGTTGACGCCTTCAGCCCGGCTTTCTTCGAGGGACGCACCATTCTTGCGGCCGACTGGCGCGGCTTCGGCCTGACCGATTGCCCCGGCCATGACAACTACTGGTTCCCCGACTACCTGGCTGACCTGGACTTCCTGCTGGACCACTACGTCGGCGACCAGCCCATCGATCTCGTGGGCCACAGCATGGGCGGCAATGTGGTCATGCTCTACGCCGGTGTGCGGCCGCAGCGCATCCGCCGGCTGATCAACCTCGAAGGCTTCGGCATGCCGGCCACCCGGCCCGACAAGGCGCCGAAGCGCTACGCCCAATGGATGGACGAGCTCAAGAGCCTGCACCTCGGGGAACTTGCGCTCAAGGCCTATGCGGACGCCGATGGCGTGGCGCGCCGCCTCATGAAGACCAACCCCCGCCTGCCCGAGGACAAGGCCCAGTGGCTGGCCCGGCAGTGGGCCCGGCCCAACGCACACGGGCAATGGGAGATCCTGGGCGACGCGGCGCACAAGATCGTCAACGCCCAGCTCTACCGCGTGGACGAGGTGTTGGCCGCCTTCGCGTCCATCACAGCCCCGGTGCTGTCGGTGGAAGCCAGCGACAACCAGATGGAGCAGTGGTGGCAGGGCAAATACACCCTGGCGGAGTTCCATGAGCGCCTCAAAAGCGTGCCGCAGCTGCAGCAGGCCCGGATCCAGGACGCGGGCCACATGCTGCACCACGACCAGCCCGAGCAGCTGGCCGCCCTGATCGAAAACTTCCTGGCCTGAGCGCCCCGTCCTGGGGCGAACGGCGGAAGAGCCGCCACAACCTAAAATACGGGGTTTCGGGTCTGGAACGCTGCCGCCGGCAGCCCGCCCCGCACAGAACACCGACAGGATTCCCCATGATGGACGCAGAACAGATCAATGCCATTGGTTCCAAGCTCGCCGACCTGAGCCAGCGCACGGTCGAGCTCCGGAGGTATCTTTGACTACGATGCCAAGTCCGAACGTCTGAGGACGGTCAACGCATCGCTCGAAGACCCCACGGTCTGGAACGACCCCAAGCGCGCGCAGGAACTGGGCAAGGAGAAGAAGGCCCTGGACGATGTCGTCGTCACGCTGGACAAGCTCACCAGCGAGCTGGCCGACAACACCGAGCTCTATGAGATGAGCAAGGACGAGGGCGACCAGGCCGGCCTGGAAACCATCGCCGCCGAGGTCGCCAAGCTCTCCGAGATCGTGGAGAAGCTCGAGTTCCGCCGCATGTTCAACAACCCGGCCGATCCCCTGCCCGCCTTCCTGGACATCCAGGCCGGCGCAGGCGGCACCGAAGCCTGCGACTGGGCCAGCATGCTGCTGCGCCAATACCTCAAGTACGCCGAACGCAAGGGCTTCAAGGCCACGGTGGAAGAAGAAACCCCGGGTGACACGGCCGGCATCAAGAGCGCCTCGATCAAGATCGAGGGCGATTACGCCTTCGGCCTGCTGCGCACCGAGACCGGCGTGCACCGCCTGGTGCGCAAGTCGCCCTTCGACTCCTCGGGCGGGCGCCACACCAGCTTCGCCAGCGTCTTCGTCTACCCGGAAATCGACGACACCATCGAGATCGAGATCAACCCGGCCGATGTGCGCACCGACACCTTCCGCGCCAGCGGCGCCGGCGGCCAGCACATCAACAAGACGGACTCGGCCGTGCGCCTGACCCACATCCCCACGGGTATCGTGGTGCAGTGCCAGGATGGCCGAAGCCAGCACAGCAACCGCGACGTGGCCTGGAAGCGCCTGCGCAGCCGCCTGTACGACCACGAAATGCGCAAACGCCAGGAAGAGCAGCAGAAACTCGAGGACAGCAAGACCGACGTGGGCTGGGGCCACCAGATCCGCTCCTATGTGCTGGACCAGAGCCGGATCAAGGACCTGCGGACCAACTACGAGACCTCGGCCACCCAGAAAGTGCTGGACGGCGATCTCGACCCCTTCATCGAAGCCTCGCTCAAGCAAGGCGTCTAAGGAAACATCATGCGTGAAGGACAAGCCACCGTCATCCGGCGCGAGGACTACGCCGCGCCGGCCTTTCTCGTCGACAGCGTCGACCTGAGCTTCGACCTCGACCCGGCCAAGACCCGCGTGCTCAACAAGATGAGCCTGCGCCGCAACCCGGCCGTGGCCGCCCAGGCCCTGCGCCTGGATGGCGAGGAGCTCAACCTCGCGCGCGTGCTCGTCAACGGTCAGGGTACGAGCTTCAAGATGGAGGGCGGCCAGCTCGTGCTGGAAAACCTGCCCACGGGCGAGTCGCCCTTCCAGCTCGAAATCTTCACGACCTGCGCCCCCGAGAAGAACAGCAAGCTCATGGGCCTGTACGTGAGCAACGGCTCCTTCTTCACGCAATGCGAGGCCGAGGGCTTCCGCCGCATCACCTACTTCCTGGACCGTCCGGACGTGATGGCCAGCTACACGGTGACCCTGCGTGCCGACAGGAAGAAATACCCGGTGCTGCTGTCCAACGGCAACCTCGTCGAGCAAGGCGACCTGGACGACGGTCGCCACTATGCGAAGTGGGTCGACCCGCACAAGAAGCCCTGCTACCTCTTCGCCCTGGTTGCCGGCCAGCTGGTGGCGCGTGAGCAGCGTATCACCGCGCGCAATGGTCAGCAGCACCTGCTGCAGGTCTATGTGCGCCCAGGCGATCTGGACAAGACCGAACACGCCATGAACTCCCTCATGGCCTCCGTGGCCTGGGACGAGGCGCGCTTCGGCCTTCCCCTGGACCTGGAGCGCTTCATGATCGTCGCCACCAGCGACTTCAACATGGGCGCCATGGAGAACAAGGGCCTGAACATCTTCAACACCAAGTATGTTCTGGCCAACCAGGCCACGGCCACCGACACCGACTACGCCAACATCGAAAGCGTGGTGGGTCATGAGTACTTCCACAACTGGACCGGCAACCGCGTCACCTGCCGCGACTGGTTCCAGCTCAGCCTCAAGGAAGGCCTGACCGTCTTCCGGGACCAGGAGTTCAGCCAGGACCTCGCGGGCGATCTCTCGGCGCGTGCCGTCAAGCGCATCGAGGACGTGCGCGTGCTGCGCACCGCCCAGTTCCCCGAGGACGCCGGCCCCATGGCCCATCCGGTGCGCCCCGACAGCTACATCGAGATCAACAACTTCTACACGGTCACCGTCTACGAGAAGGGCGCCGAAGTCGTGCGCATGCAGCAGACGCTGACGAGCCGCGAAGGTTTCGCCAAGGGCATGGCGCTGTACTTCCAGCGCCATGACGGCCAGGCCGTGACCTGCGACGACTTCGCCCAGGCCATCGCCGACGCCAACCCCGGCTCCGAACTCTCCCGCCTGCTGCCGCAGTTCAAGCGTTGGTACAGCCAGGCCGGTACGCCGCGCGTGACGGCCGGCGGCAGTTACGACGCCGCCACTCGCAGCTACACCCTGACACTGAGCCAGAGCTGCGCCCCCACCCCCGGGCAGCCCGTCAAGGAGCCCTTCGTGATTCCGGTCGGCCTGGGCCTGGTCACGGGGGACGGCCGGTCCCTGCCGCTGCAGCTGGACGGCGAGGCCGAACCCGGCCCGAGCTCGCGCACCATCGTGCTGACCGAAGCCACGCAGACCCTGCGCTTCGTCAACGTGGACGCCGAACCTGTGCCCTCCCTGCTGCGCGGTTTCAGCGCCCCCGTGGTGCTGGCATTCGACTACAGCGATGAACAGCTGCTGGCCCTGCTGGCGCACGACACCGACCCCTTCAACCGCTGGGAAGCCGGCCAGCGACTGGCGCTCAAGCGCGCCCTGGCCTTCATCCGCAGCCACGCCCAGCCCGGGGAAGCCCGGGTGCTGGATGCCGCTTACATCGACGCCATGCGCCAGGTGCTGCGCCATCCCACGCTGGACGCCGCCTTCAAGGAGCTGGTGCTCACGCTGCCCGCCGAGACCTACATGGCCGAACAGCTGGAGGAAGTGGACCCGCAGCGCGTCCATGCCGTGCGCGAGGCCATGCGCCAGCAACTGGCGCTGGAACTGCAGCACGACTGGATCTGGGCCTACGAGACGCACCACGACACGGGCGCCTACCGTCCGGACGCGGTCTCTTCGGGTCGCCGCGCCCTGACCGGTCTGGCGCTCACCATGCTGTGCCTCGCCGCGCGCGAGACCGGCGACGTGATCTGGCCCGGCAAGACCTACCAGCGTTTCAAGGACGCGGGCAACATGACCGACCGCTTCAACGCCCTGGCCGCTCTGGTCCACAGCGGTCACGCGCTGGCCGCACCGGCCCTGGAGCGCTTCCACGCCCTGTTCAAGGACGAAGCCCTGGTGCTGGACAAGTGGTTTGCCCTGCAGGCCGGCGCCAGCGACCGCGGTGGTCAGGTGCTGCCCGCCGTGCGTCAGCTCATGAGCCATCCGGACTTCAATCTGCGCAACCCGAATCGCGCGCGCAGCCTGATCTTCAGTTACTGCAGCGCCAACCCCGGCGCCTTCCACCGCGCCGACGCGGCCGGCTACGTGTACTGGAGCGAACGCGTGCTGGAGCTGGACGCCATCAACCCCCAGGTCGCCGCGCGCCTGGCGCGCGCGCTGGATCGCTGGAAAAAACTGGCCGAGCCCTACCGCACGGCCGCCCGTGAGGCCATTGCCCGCGTGGCCGCCAAGCCCGACCTGAGCAACGATGTGCGCGAGGTGGTCACACGCGCCCTGGCTGAATAAGCAAACCGGAGTCCCTATGTCTTCCAAGATTTCCCTCACCCGCTACCTGGTCGAGCAGCAGCGCGTGGATGGCCACATCCCCTCCGAACTGCGGCTGCTGCTGGAAGTGGTGGCCCGCGCCTGCAAGAGCATCAGCCAGGCCGTCAACAAGGGAGCGCTGGGCGGCGTGCTGGGCACGGCCGGCAGCGAGAACGTCCAGGGCGAAGTGCAGAAGAAGCTGGACATCATCGCCAACGAGGTGCTGATCGAAGCCAATGAATGGGGCGGCCACCTGGCCGCCATGGCCTCCGAGGAGATGGACGGCATCTATGTCGTGCCCAACCGCTACCCCCAGGGCGAATACTTGCTGCTCTTCGATCCCCTGGATGGCTCGAGCAACATCGACGTCAACGTCAGCATCGGCACCATCTTCAGCGTGCTGAAGAAGCACAACGACGACCCCAAGACCGTCGAGCCTGTCAGCGAGCAAGACTTCCTGCAGCCGGGCCGGCAGCAGGTGGCTGCGGGCTACTGCATCTATGGCCCGCAGACCACCCTGGTGCTCACCGTGGGTGACGGCGTGGCCATGTTCACGCTGGACCGGGAGCAGGGCTCCTTCGTGCTCACGCAGGAGAACGTGCGCATTCCCGAAGACACCAAGGAATTCGCGATCAATATGAGCAATATGCGCCACTGGGCTGAGCCGGTGAAGCGCTACATCGACGAATGCCTGCAGGGCAAGGATGGGCCACGCGGCAAGGACTTCAACATGCGCTGGATCGCCTCCATGGTGGCCGACGTGCACCGCATCCTGACCCGCGGCGGCATCTTCATGTACCCCTGGGACAAGCGTGAACCGAACAAGCCCGGCAAGCTGCGCCTGATGTACGAGGCCAATCCCATGGGCTGGCTCGTCGAGCAGGCGGGCGGCGCGGCCACCAACGGCAAACAACGCATCCTGGACATCCAGCCCACCCAGCTGCATGAACGCGTCAGCGTGATCCTGGGCTCGAAAAACGAGGTGGAGCGCGTCACGTCCTACCACCTCGAGAAGGTATAATTTGCGCCTTCGCCGGTGTAGCTCAGTTGGTAGAGCAGCTCATTCGTAATGAGAAGGTCGAGGGTTCGATTCCTTTCTCCGGCACCAGTCTCAAAGCCCCTTGTTGCAAGGCAAGGGGCTTTTCTTTTTTGTAGTAGCACGCGGCGTTCGAGGCCGACGCGCAGCCAGCCCAGAAACGGGACGCCCACAGATATCCGTCGCCTGGTGTCAACTTTGACGCACAGACGCCGGGAATCACAGGCACCGGCGGGTCGATCTGCCCGTCAGGCCCAGCACAATCGGTGATCCCGCTTCATCCCGAGCGTCAGGCGGAGTCCACCATGCATACATCCACCCCAACCTCCATCGAAGACTCAGCCAAAGAAATCGAGGCGATGGCGCACGCAGCAGCCTTGCTGCTGGATACAGGCGGCCAGAAGAGCTCCGAGAGCGTTGCACGCCTGCTGCTGGCGATCGAGCAGCGTGCAGCCGAACTGGCCCGCAGCGTGAACGTCTGAGCCTCCTGCAACACAGGACGCCCGGCAAGAAAAAAGCCGTTGCATTCTCATGCAACGGCTTTCTTGATTTTTGGCGGAGTGGACGGGACTCGAACCCGCGACCCCCGGCGTGACAGGCCGGTATTCTAACCAACTGAACTACCACTCCACGTGGTGCAACGTTCGCCCGGCTTCTTTCGAAGCCGGGCCAAGTGCTGCAAAACTTGGCGACCCTACGGGGATTCGAACCCCGGTACTCACCGTGAAAGGGTGATGTCCTAGGCCTCTAGACGATAGGGTCAAAACCTGGACTGTTTCCGACTCGACGAGAAACTGGTGGAGGTAAACGGGATCGAACCGATGACCTCTTGCATGCCATGCAAGCGCTCTCCCAGCTGAGCTATACCCCCATTTCGTCTGACACTCTTTTGCAAGAGCATCGCGTCGAGCCTCGAATTATAGACTGAAATTCAGGCGCTTTGCAAACGGGCCTGAACTTTTTCGCGAGGCAGCAGTTCCAGCACCGCATCCAGCGACGGCGTCTGGGGTGTGCCCAGCACCAGCACGCGCACGGGCATGGCCAGTTGCGGCATTTTCAGACCGGTGGCGGTGAGCACTTCCTTGATGGCCGCCGCAATGGATGCCTTGTCCCAGGCGCAGGTGGCCAGCTTGCTGACCAGTTGCGCCAGCGCCGGCCTGACCGCGTCCGTGATGTGCTGGGCCAGGTCTTCGGCCTTGGGATGCACGTCGGCATAGAAAGCCTGGGCCCAGTCGGCCAGAGCCACGGTGGTGTCGCAACGGTCCTTGAACAGGCCACAGATGCGCGGCAGGCGTTCATCGGCCGTGAGGCCACGCTGGCCCAGCTGCGCAGCCACCAGCGGGGCCAGCGCCTCGTCGGCCATGGCCTTGAGGTGCTGGGCATTGACCCAGCGCAGCTTGGCCTCGTCGAACTGCGCGGCGCTGCGCCCCAGGTGGTCCAGGTCGAACCATTCCAGGAACTGCGCGCGGCTGAAGATCTCGTCGTCGCCATGGCTCCAGCCCAGGCGCGCGAGGTAGTTGACCATGGCGTCGGGCAGGTAGCCTTCGTCACGGTACTGCGTGACGGGCTTGGCGCCGTTGCGCTTGCTCATCTTCTCGCCCTGCTCGTTGAGCACCGTGGGCAGATGGGCGTAGACCGGCGGCTCCTTGCCCAGGGCCTTGAAGATGTTGATCTGGCGCGGCGTGTTGTTGACGTGGTCGTCGCCACGGATCACGTGCGTGATGGCCATGTCGATGTCGTCCACCACGACGCAGAAGTTGTAGGTGGGCGTGCCATCGGGACGGGCGATCACGAGGTCATCCAGTTCATCGTTGCTGATCTCGATGCGGCCCTTGACCTTGTCATCCCAGGCCACGACGCCGCCCAACGGATTCTTGAAACGCAGCACGGGCTGCACGCCCGAGGGCACGGGCGGCAGGGTCTTGCCCGGCTCGGGGCGCCAGGTGCCGTCGTAGCGCGGCTTCTCCTTGGCGGCCATCTGGCGTTCACGCAGGGCGTCGAGTTCGGCCATGCTCATGTAACAGGGGTAGACATGGCCGGCCGCCTGCAGCTCGGCGAGCACGGCCTTGTAGCGCTCCATGCGCTGCATCTGGTAGTACGGGCCTTCGTCGTAGTCCAGGCCCAGCCAGTCCATGCCTTCGATGATGACGTCCACCGCGGCCTGGGTGGATCGGTCGAGGTCGGTGTCCTCGATGCGCAGGATGAAGTCCCCACCGCTGGCCCGCGCGAAGGCCCAGGGATAGAGGGCCGAGCGGATATTGCCCAGGTGGATGAAGCCCGTCGGCGACGGAGCGAAGCGGGTACGAACGCGTTGGGTCACGACAATCAGTTCAGTTCGGAATTTCAGGACAGGGTGTTCAGGCCGCGCGCGAGGTCGTCCTGCACATCCTGCGGGTGCTCCAGGCCCACGGCGACACGGATCAGCCCCTGGCCGATGCCGGCCGCCTGGCGCTGCGCCTCGGACAGCTTGCCGTGCGAGGTGCTGGCCGGGTGGGTGAGCAGGGTCTTGGTGTCGCCGAGGTTGGTGCACAGCGACAGGGTTTGCAGCGCATCCAGCACATGGAAGGCGCGCGCGCGCGCCTGCTCCGGGCCGCTGGCCTTGACGTCGAAGGACAGCACGGCACCGCCGAGTCCGTTCATCTGCTGCATGGACAGCGCATGCTGGGGATGCGAGGCCAGCCCCGGGTAATACACGCGGGCCACGGCCGGATGCTGCTCCAGCCAGAGGGCCAGCTCGTGCGCGAGTGCGCTCTGGGCCCGCATGCGCAGGTCCAGTGTCTCCAGGCCCTTGAGCACGATCCAGGCATTGAAGGGCGAGAGGACCATGCCGCTGTTCTTCTGCACCGGCAGGAATTTCTCCAACACCATCTTTTCGCTGGCACACAGGGCGCCAGCCATCACCCGCCCCTGGCCGTCGAGGTATTTGGTGCCCGAATGCATGATGATGTCGGCGCCCAGATCGATCGGGCGCTGCAGCGCGGGCGTGGCGAAGCAGTTATCGACTGCAAACAAGGCGCCGGCACTGTGTGCCATATCGGCCAAGGCCTGGATATCGCACACCTCGGTCAGCGGATTCGTGGGGGTCTCGGCAAACAGCAGACGCGTGTTCGGGCGGATCGCGGCCTTCCAGGCCGCCAGATCGGTCTGCGGCACGGCCGTGGACTCGACACCGAAACGCGCGAATTCCGAGCCGATGAGCTTGATCGTGGAGCCGAACATGGACTGCGAGAAGACCACATGGTCGCCGGCCTTGAGCAGGCTGAAGCACATCAGCATGATGGCCGACATGCCCGAGGATGTTGCCATGCAGGCCTCGGTACCTTCAAGGGCCGCCAGGCGCTGCTCGAAACTGCTCACCGTGGGGTTGCCCGACCGGCCATAGGTATAGCCCTCTTCCTCGCCCGCGAAGCGACGCGCCGAGGCCTCGGCGCTCGGCTGCACATAGCCGCTGGTCAGGTACAGGGCCTCGGAGTTCTCGCCGTACTGGCTGCGCTCGACGGCCGCACGCACCGCCAGCGTCTGCAGGCGCAGGCCATCCTTGCCTTGCTTGCCGCTCATACCTTCAGTCCCCCTGGTGGTTGGGCAGCGCCAGGCGCGAGGTATCGACATCCTCGTCCTCGCCCTTGACGCGGGCCGAGTTCATGCGCTCGATGTCCGCGGCCTGGATGTCGCCGGTCACATACACACCATCAAAGCAGGACGCGTCAAAACCACTGAGCTGGGGATTGAGCTTGCCGATGGCCTGCTTCATGGCATCGACGTCCTGGTAGATCAGCGCGTCGGCGCCGATGATCTGGCGGACCTCTTCCACGCTGCGGCCATGGGCCACCAGCTCCTCCACCGTGGGCATGTCGATGCCGTAGACGTTGGGGTAGCGTACCGGCGGCGCCGCACTGGCCATGTAGACCTTGTTGGCGCCAGCCTCCCGCGCCATCTGCACGATCTCGCGGCTGGTTGTACCACGGACGATGGAGTCATCGACCAGCAGCACGTTGCGGCCCTTGAACTCGCTGCCGATGACGTTGAGCTTCTGGCGCACGCTCTTCTTGCGCACGGCCTGGCCAGGCATGATGAACGTGCGGCCCACATAACGGTTCTTCACGAAGCCCTCGCGGTAGGGCAGACCCAGCAGCTGCGCGAGCTGCATGGCGCTGGGACGACTCGACTCGGGAATGGGAATAACCACGTCGATCTCGTCCGGCGGCACCGTGGACACCACACGCTTGGCCAGGGTCTCGCCGAGGTTCAGACGGGCCTGGTAGACCGAGATGCCGTCCATGACGGAATCGGGCCGCGCCAGATAGACGAACTCGAAGATGCAGGGATTGAGACGCGGCACGTCGGCACACTGCTGCGCGCTGATGCGGCCTTCCAGGTCCACGAAGACGGCTTCGCCCGGCGCCACGTCACGTTCGAACACATGGCCCGTGCCTTCGAGCACCACGGACTCGCTGGCCAGCATGACGGTGCCATCGGGGCTGCGGCCGAAGCACAGCGGACGGATGCCGTAGGGATCACGGAAGGCCAACACACCATGGCCGGCGATCAGCGCGATCACGGCATAGGAGCCCCGGATGCGCTTGTGCACCGCACGCACGGCGGTGAAGATATCGCCGACGCGCAGCGGCTTGCCGCGCGTGGCCTTGTCCATCTCGTCAGCCAGCACGTTGAGCAGCACCTCGGAATCGCTCTCGGTGTTGATGTGGCGGTGATCGGTGTTGAAGAGCTCGGCCTTGAGCGCCTGGGCATTGGTCAGGTTGCCGTTGTGCACCAGCACAATGCCGAAGGGCGCGTTGACATAGAAAGGCTGCGCCTCTTCCTCGCTGAAGGCATTGCCGGCCGTGGGATAGCGCGCCTGGCCGAGACCGCAGTTGCCCGGCAGCGCGCGCATGTTGCGGGTGCGGAACACGTCCTTGACCATGCCCTTGGCCTTGTGCATGAAGAACTTGCGTTCCTGCTGGGTCACGATGCCGGCCGCGTCCTGCCCGCGGTGCTGCAGCAGCAGCAGCGAGTCATAGATCAGCTGGTTCACGGGTGCGTTGCTGACAACGCCGACGATTCCACACATAGTTTCACTTCCAGTCGGGAGCGGCGGCTCCCATCGCTTCAGGGCAAATACTTTCCTGCGCTGGCGGGCAGCATGGGCTTGAGCTTCTTCAGGCTCCAGACCGAGGTGTCGGCCACGAGCGAATCGCGCCACCAGTCCTGATCCTTCACCGGCGTCATCAGCACGAACACCGTCATCGCCAGCACCAGGATGATCGCGCGCAGCACGCCGAACGCCCCGCCCAGCACCCGGTCCACCGGGCGCAGGCCGGCCTGCTCGATCAGCTTGGGCAGTCCCCACACGACCACCCCGCCCACAAAAACCGACACCACGAACACCAGCACGAAGCCGGCGATATGGATCAGGGTCTCGGAGCGGCTGTCAATGGGCAGCATGCGACCCACATCGTCACCCAGCCACTGCGCCAGCACCAGGGCCAACAGCCAGTTCAGAACCGAGAGCACCTCGTACACGAAACCACGCCAGACGCCCAGACCGATGGAAGCCAGCAGCCCCAGCAGGAAGAGCCAGTCCAGGACGGTCATGGCCACACTCACAGGCTCAGCACCGAGGCCGGCAAATCGAGCTTCTTGATCTTTTCAGCGGCACGCTCGGCTTCGGCCTTGCTGGCAAAGGGACCCGCACGCACGCGGATGCGCTTGCCTTCCTTGGTCTCGACGGCCTGCGTGTAATTCTTGAGCCCGGCACGCTCGAGCTTGGCGCGCGCTTCGCGCGCCCGGGTCTCCTCGGCGAAGGAGCCCACCTGCACCACATAGCGGCTATCCGTCGCGGGCTTGGGCGCGTCGGTCTTCTTCGCCTCGGGCTTGGCCTCGGCCTTGACCTCGGGTTGGGTCGCACGGGGCTCGGGCTTGGCCGCGGGCTTCTCGACGGGCGCGGACTCGGCCTGGGTCACCACGCCGGAGGCAGTGGCCGAAGGCGCCGCCGGCAGGGACTCGGCGGCAGCCGGCGCAGAGGGCGCTGCCAGCGGCAGCACCTTGTTCTTGTCGGGGATCTCGATGGGCAGCTCCACGGACACGGGGCGCGGCTGCTTGTCGACCAGCAGTGGGAAACCGATGACGCCGATCAGCACCAGGATGGCCGAACCGATCAGGCGGTTCTTGGCGCGGCGGCGCAGCACCTCCACGCTTTCGGGCTGCGCGGCGGGGGCTGTCTGTTCGTCACCACCCTTGCGGAACTTGAAGAAGGCCATGAAGTCGGAACTCAGTTTTGGAGATGCTGGGCTGAGAGGCGCGGCACGCCTTCCTTCAGAACGCCACCGACTGTGTAGAACGATCCGAAGACCACGATTCTATCAGCGGGGTCTGCCGCCGACAGGGCGGCACGCAAGGCGGCCAGGGGCTCGGCATGGGTACTGGAAACCGTCGCCACGCGCGGGTTCAAGGTCTGGCAACGGGCCTGCAGATCGGCCGCGCTGGCCGCACGTGGCGTCGGCAGGTCGCTGAAGTACCAGCGGTCGATCAGCGGCATGACGCGGGCGAGCATGGGCGCCAGGTCCTTGTCCGCCATGGCGCCGAAAACGGCATGGGTCGTCGGGTAATAGCCCATGGCGTCGAGATTGGCGGTGAGCGCCGCCACCGAATGCGGGTTGTGCGCCACGTCCAGCACCAGCGTGGGCTGTCCGGGGATGATCTGGAAGCGCCCGGGCAGCTCGACGAAGGCCAGACCGTTGCGCACGGCCTGGGCCGTCACGGGCAGCTGTTCGCGCAGGGCCGCGAGCGCCGCCAGCACACCGGCCGCGTTGACGAGCTGATTGGCGCCACGCAGCGCCGGGTACGCCAGGCCGCTGTAGCGCCGGCCGCGGCCAGCCCAGCCCCACTGCTGCTTGTCGCCTGAATAGTTGAAATCGCGGCCAAAACGCCAGAGATCGGCATCGATGGCGGCGGCATGATCGATCACGCTCTGGGGCGGTATCGGATCGCTGACGATCACGGGACGGCCCGTGCGCATGATGCCCGCCTTCTCGCGGCCAATGCTCTCGCGGTCCGGGCCCAGCAGCTCCATGTGATCGAGGTCGATGCTGGTGATGACGGCGCAGTCGGCGTCAATGATGTTCACCGCATCGAGCCGCCCGCCCAGGCCGACTTCGAGCACGGCCACATCCACGCCGGCCTGTGCCATGGCATCCAGGATGGCCAGGGTCGTGAACTCGAAATAACTCAGCGAGATCTCCCCGCCCTCCAGGCGCGCAGCCTCAACCCGGGCGAAAGAGGGCAGCAGCACCTCTGCCTGTACCGCCTCGCCCTGCAGGCGCAGACGCTCCTCGAAATGCACGAGGTGAGGCGAGGTGTAGACCCCGGTGCGGTAACCGGCCTGGCCCAGGATGGACTCCAGCATCGCGCAGGTCGAACCCTTGCCGTTGGTGCCGGCCACGGTGATCACCGGACAGTCCAGCCGCAGGGCCATGCGTTGGGCCACGGCCTTGACACGGTCCAGGCCGAGTTCGATGGTCTTGGGATGCAGGCGCTCGCAGTGGGCGAGCCAGTCGGAGAGGGTGTTCAGGCCAGACATAGCCGACAATTGTCGTAGATAAAAAACACCCCTAAGCCGGCTATCGCCGTCTTCCCCTCAAGGGGACAACGCCAGTGGCCCGGCAAAGCCGGTTCCACGGCGTTTCCCGAGAATGCACTCCGGATCTCAGACAGGCCATACTGATGAAAACAAACGTCGTCCTCTACGGCATCCCCAACTGCGACACGGTCAAGAAGGCACGCGCCTGGCTGGCAGAACAGCAGGTGGCGGTGACCTTCCACGATTTCAAGAAGCAGGGCGTGCCCGAGGACCGCATGGACCACTGGCTGGCCACGGTGGGCTGGGAAAAGCTGCTCAATCGCCAGGGCACGACCTGGCGCAAGCTGGAACCGGCCACCCAGGCTGGCGTGACCGATGCCCAGAGCGCGCGCTCACTGATGCTGGCCCAGGCCAGCGTGATCAAGCGCCCGGTCGTGGAGTGGAGCGCCCGGGACGTGACCGTGGGTTTTGACGCCGCCGGCTGGGCCAACCGCCTGGAACAGCCCCTGCCTTAAAATCGCGGGTTCGCCCTGCAACCTACCGAGTCCCCTATGAGCACCGAGCAATACAACGGCGTGAGCGTCACGACCAAGGCCAATGTCTACTTCGACGGCAAGTGCGTCAGCCACAGCATCACCCTGGCCGACGGCACCAAGAAATCGGTCGGCGTGGTCCTGCCCGCCACCCTGACCTTCAACACCGGCGCGCCCGAGATCATGGAATGCGTGGCCGGCAGCTGCGAGTACAAGCTCAAGGGCTCGGACGCCTGGGTCAAGTCCTCGGCGGGCGAGAAGTTCAACGTGCCGGGCAACTCGAGCTTCGAGATCCGCGTCACCGAGCCGTATCACTACATCTGCCACTTCGGTTGATCAAGGACTGATCGCATGGCCACCATCCTGCAAAACCTCCCCATCGGCCAGAAGGTCGGCATCGCCTTCTCGGGCGGCCTGGACACCAGCGCTGCCCTGCTGTGGATGAAGAAAAAGGGCGCAGAGCCCTATGCCTACACGGCCAACCTGGGCCAGCCCGACGAGTCGGACTACGACGCCATCCCCAAGAAGGCCCTGGCCTATGGCGCCAAGCTCGCCCGCCTGATCGACTGCCGCCGGCAGCTGGCCCACGAGGGCATTGCCGCGCTGCAGTCCGGCGCCTTCCATATCTCCACCGCCGGTGTGACCTACTTCAACACCACGCCCCTGGGCCGTGCCGTCACGGGCACCATGCTGGTGGCCGCGATGAAGGAAGACGAGGTCAACATCTGGGGCGACGGTTCGACCTTCAAGGGCAATGACATCGAGCGCTTCTACCGCTATGGCCTGCTGACCAACCCGGCGCTCAAGATCTACAAGCCCTGGTTGGACCAAAAATTCATTGACGAGCTCGGCGGCCGCAAGGAAATGAGCGAGTTCCTCATCGCCAACGGCTTCGACTACAAGATGTCGGTCGAGAAGGCCTACAGCACCGACAGCAACATGCTCGGCGCCACCCACGAGGCCAAGGACCTGGAGCAGCTGAACTCGGGCATCCGCATCGTGAACCCCATCATGGGCGTGGCGTTCTGGAAGGACGAAGTCGCCGTCAAGCGCGAAGAAGTCACCGTGCGCTTCGAGGAAGGCCAGCCCGTCGCCCTGAACGGCCAGACCTTCAGCGACCCCGTGGCCCTGATCCTCAAGGCCAACGAGATCGGCGGCCGCCACGGCCTGGGCATGAGCGACCAGATCGAGAACCGCATCATCGAAGCTAAGAGCCGCGGCATCTACGAAGCCCCCGGCCTGGCCCTGCTGCACGTCGCTTACGAGCGTCTGGTCACCGGCATCCACAACGAAGACACCATCGAGCAGTACCGCATCAACGGCATGAAGCTCGGCCGCCTGCTCTACCAGGGCCGCTGGTTCGATCCGCAGGCCATCATGCTGCGCGAAGCCGCCCAGCGCTGGGTGGCCCACGCCATCACCGGCGAGGTCACACTGGAGCTGCGCCGCGGCAACGACTACTCCATCCTCAACACCGAGAGCCCCAACCTGACCTACGCGCCCGAGCGTCTCTCGATGGAGAAAGTGGAAGACGCGCCGTTCAGCCCGCTGGACCGCATTGGCCAGCTGACCATGCGCAACCTCGACATCACGGACACACGCGCCAAGCTCGGCATCTACGCCGGCAGCGGCCTGCTGTCGGCAGGCGTGGGCGCCGAGTTGCTGTCGTTCGAGAACAAGAGCAAAAAGTGAGCACGCGTGCCGAGGTCTACCGCGACAAGGCCATCGTGGTGACCTCGGTGGCACGCGCGGACGGGAGCTTCGGCTGGACCTACACCCTCGACGGCGCCGACCCGCACGACTCGGGCCGCCGCGGCCTGCGATCCGAGGCCGTCGCGCTGGCCGAAGGGCTGAACGCCGCCATGGCGCAGATCGACGACGACGCATTTCGCGAGTTCCGCACCTCGTGAAAGAAGCCACCTCCGGGTGGCTTTTCTTTTTTGCACCAAGACCTCGCTACACCTGCAGGCCGGGTCTCACCCCGGCGGGCGAGGTACTTTCTTTTGACGACGCAAAGAAAGTAGGTGCATCGCCGGGCACACATCCCGGCCACACCCAGTCTCCGAAGCAAGACCGATAATCCCCCCATGCAGAAACCCGACCAGGACCTCCTCTTCAAAGGCCTCGTGATCACGCTGATCGGCGTGGCCATCCTGCTCGGCTCCCATTTCGCGCGCTCCCCCGCGGTGCAGGAGCTGCTGAGCGGCGGACGCGTGGTGGGCTGGTTCGCCCTGGTACTGGGCTTGGCGCTGCTAGGCCGCTATGGCCTGCGCCGCCGCGCGCGCGGGCAGTCCGAGCCGCGCGGCTGAGACGTACTGCTGGCGGAAGATCTCGAAGGGCATGGTGTCGGCCGCCTCGATGGCGCGCTGCGCCTCGACCGACTGGCGTGCCATCAGCTCGTACTTGACCTGCTGCTGCGGCGTCCAGGGCCGGGCGAGCAGTTCCTGGCGCGTCTGCTGCGAGCGCGCACGCACGAAACGCAGGAAGGAGTTGTCGTGCTCGGCCGCCATGGCCGCCAGCACGCGCGCCGAGGGCAGGCGCGAGGGATCGTCGAGTGCGGCGCGCGCGGCGGCCACGGCCGCGCTGTAGTCGCCACTGCCATGCGCCGCGTCCAGGGCACGCGCAATCGGCTCGCAGGCCTGCACCAGCTCCAGCCCCCAGTCCCGCAGGGCCACGGCACGGCCGTCGCGCAGCAGTTGCAGACCCGGTTCGCGCCCACGCGCAGCCGTCAGGTGCTGATTGCGCGCCAGCTCGGTGATCTCCTGTGGCGTGTCGGGCGGACTGGCACTGGTGAGGCAGTGCAGCAGGAAGACGTCCAGGAAACGCAGGGTCTGCGCCTGGATGCCCACGGGCTCGAAGGGATCGAGGTCCATGAGCCGCACCTCGACGTATTCCACCCCGCGCTCGCGCAACGCATGCAGCGGACGCTCGCCCTGGAAGATGGTGCGCTTGGGGCGGATGGTGCCGTAGAACTCGTTCTCGATCTGCAGCAGGCTGGTGGCGAGCTGGATGTAGTCACCGCCCGGGTTGAGCACACCCAGCGCCTCGTAGGCCGGCCAGGGCCGCGTGAGCGCATCGTGCAGGGAAGCGGCATAGCCCTCGAGGCCGTTGTAGCTCACGGCCAGCGAGGCCTGGGCCTCGCTCTGGTAGCCCAGGCGACCCATGCGCAGCGAGGTGCCGTGCGGCATGTAGAGCGTCTTGCCCGCCAGGGTCTGCAACTCGTGCGTACGCCCTTCGACAAAACTGCCGCAGACCGCGGGCGAGGCGCCAAAGAGGTAGAGCAGCAGAAAGGCATGGCGGCGGAAGTTGCGGATCAGCGCAAAGTAGCCATCGTTGTCCACGCCGGGCATGGACCAGTTGTAGTGGATGCCCGAAATGGTCTGCATGCGCCGGCCATAGCGGTGCCCCAGGCCCATGCGATACACGCTCTTGGCGCGGCCAATGTTGGACGCACCGTAGCGTCCCAGTGGGATCGTCTCGTCGGTGGGCAGGCCGCAGGGCATGCTGGACACCCAGAGCATCTCCTCGCCGGCCTCGCGCAGGCTGCGGTAGGTGTACTGGTGAACTTCCGTCAGCTCGTCCAGGCAATCCTGCACGCCCGCGTGCACACCGGTGATGAGCTCCAGCTGTGATTCGGAATAGTCCGTCGTGATGTGCGGATGCGTGAGCGCCGAGCCCAGCGCGGCAGGGTGCGGCGTGAGCGCCAGCATGCCGTCCGGCAGGGCGCGCAGGCTTTCCTTCTCGATGCCCCGGCGGATGCCGAGCAGGCGCTCGGTCGTCAGGTTCGGGGGAACGGGGAACGTGCTCATGCAGGATTTCCTTGGACGGAATCTCTTTTTAAATCGGTCGCCGAAGGTACCATGAGGGGATAAACCCTGCTGTGCGGGGTCTTCCCAACCGTCATGAGTCTCTCCTCCCCGCCCCTCGACACCCCCGGCACGCTGACCGCCACGCAGGCCATGTTCACCCTGTGGCAGGCGCGCGCACAAGCAGCTGGCGTGTCCCTGCGTGCACCGCCGCCCCTGCCCACCACCTGCTGCGGCCGCGGATGCAACGGCTGCGTGTGGGAGGGCTTCTATGCCGCGGCGGCGTATTGGCAGCAGGAAGCCGAGTTGCGGCAGCAAACCTGAGGACACGCATGTCCTTCACGCTGCTGCTGATCACCGGCACGCTCGTCATGAGCCTGCTCAGCTACGCCCTGTACGCCGCGGACAAGCGCGCCGCACACCATCGCCGCCGGCGCGTGCCTGAGCGGACCTTGCACCTGCTCGCGCTGCTCGGCGGCTGGCCCGGTGCGCTGCTGGCGCAGCGGCACCTGCGCCACAAGACGGCCAAGCCGCGCTTTCTCCTCGTGTACTGGCTCACGGTGGCGGGCCATGTGGCCGCCGTGGCCGCCAGCGCCACGCTGCGCTGAGGGCCGGGGCTCAGGCCTTGAGCATGGCCATGGCCCGGCCCACCTCGTGCTGGCCCTGTACGCTGCCGCTGCCCGGCACCATCTCGTTGGTCCGGTCCAGCACCTCGGCCAGGTGCTGCGCCAGGCGCACGTCGGCGCTCTCGTCGATACCGATCCAGGCGCCCTGGGTCATCGTGATATGCGCGGCCTCCACGCTGCCCGCGCCGGCACACAGCGTGGTGCGCGTGGGCGCGCCTTCGCTGGCCAGCACCAGCATGGCCGGCACCACGGCCTCGGGCTGCAGGGCGCGCAGCACCTCGGGCGGCATCAGGTCTTCGGTCATGCGCGTGGCGGCCGTAGGAGCCAGACAGTTGACGCGGATATCGTGCTTGGCGCCTTCGAGCGAGAGGGTCTGCATGAGCCCCACCAGGGCCAGCTTGGCCGCGCCATAGTTGCTCTGGCCGAAGTTGCCGTAGAGGCCGCTTGATGAGGTGGTCATGACGATGCGGCCGTACTTCTGCGCCGTCATGTGCGGCCACACGGCCTTGCAGCAATGCACCGCGCCCATGAGGTGCACGTCCAGCACGAGTCGGAAATCGGCCAGTTCCATCTTGGCAAAGGTCTTGTCGCGCAAGATGCCGGCGTTGTTGACCAGGATGTCGACGCGACCCCAGGTATCCACGGCCTGCTGCACCATGGCCTGCACGGCCTCAAAGTCGGTGACGGACGCGGCGTTGGCCATGGCCTCGCCACCCGCGGCACGGATCTCGTC
This sequence comes from Hylemonella sp., assembly GCA_046299695.1. Lineage (GTDB taxonomy): Bacteria > Pseudomonadota > Gammaproteobacteria > Burkholderiales > Burkholderiaceae_C > Hylemonella. The sequence continues at coordinate 19,809 of JBKBHP010000004.1, read as the reverse complement.
CACCACGGCCTGCGCGGCGCTGGCCGAGCCGCCGGAGCCGTCGCGCGCGCCGCCGAGGTCGTTGACCACCACCTTGGCACCTCGCCTGGCGAGTGCCAGCGCGTGCTGCTTGCCCAGGCCGCCACCGGCACCCGTCACGATGGCCACCCGGCCCTTGAAATCGATCATGCTGTCTCCTTGTTGACTGTCAGCGTATGTTCAAATCTTATCGGAGAGCGCAGATACGCCGCGTCACTGAATCGACAGCATGGAACTCAACCGGACCCTCATCGACACGCCTGCGCGCGACGCGGCCACCGTGGTCATGCTGCGTGACGCGCCGGGCGGACTGGAGGTCTTCCTGCTCAAACGCGCGACCGCCTCGGACGTGCTGGCGGGTGCTTATGTCTTTCCCGGCGGCAAGATCGACGAGGCTGACAGCGCGCTGATCCCCCTGCTCGACCAGCCGCCCGCCACGCTGCACGCCACGCTCGGCGAACCGGAGGCTCCGGCCGAGCACGCGGCACGCTGCTACGTGGCCGCACTGCGCGAGGCTTTCGAGGAATCAGGGGTGCTCTACGCGCACGGCGCCACGGCCACCCAGGTGGCAGAGGCCACCGCCCTGCTGCGCGCAGGGCGCGGCCTGGCCGAGGTGCTGACCCGCATGGGCCTGCAGCTGGACACGCGCAGCGTGCAACCCTGGTCGCGCTGGGTCACGCCGCGCATGGCCTCGGTCAGCAGCAAGCGCTTCGACACGCGCTTCTTCGTCGCGGCAGTACCGGCCGTGCAGACCGCGCGCCACGATGACTACGAGACCACGGCCAGCGTCTGGCTCGCGCCACGCACGGCGCTGGAGCAGTACCGCGACGGGCAGATCGACCTCGCACCGCCGCAGATCATGAGCCTGGCGCATCTGGCCCGGCATGCCGATGTGGCCAGCGTGCTGGCGGAAGCGCGTGGCAGGCCTCCGGCCCTGATCCAGCCCGAGCCCTATGACGATGAACAGGGGGTGCGTGTGCTCTGCTATCCGGGCGACCCGCGCCACAGCGTACGTGAGCGCGCCCTGCCCGGCCCCACCCGGCTGCGTTATGGACGCCAGCGCTTCGAGCCCGAGGACGGCTTCGAGGCCCTGTTTTACTGAGCTGTCTGCTTGACCAGGCGCTGCACGATGCGGCGCGTCAGCGGCGCCACCACCAGCACCAGCGGAAAAGCCACCAGCCAGGCAGCGATCCAGGCGCTGAGCCAGAAGTGCAGAAAGTTCCCGCCCAGGCCGATGGCCCGGAAGGTGGAAATGCCCGAGACCACGAGGGACATCAGTCCGGACAGGATGAAACCGAACAGGACGGGCGCGTAACGGGCAGGCAGCATCGGAGACTCCTCGGAAGACCCGGGAATCATAAGACAGCTTACGAATTCGCGCGTCGCTTGAGCCAGCGCATCAGCCCGCCCACCACGGGCAGCTTCTCGTAGAGCTCCTCGGCCGCATCCCAGTAGTCGCGGTGCGAGCGAATGCGGCCATCCGCCGCCAGGCGCAGGTGCGTGGCGCCGCGGATGATCTGCGGCTGGGTGCTTTTGAAGTTGCGGAAGCGGAAATGGAAGTCCCAGCTCAGGAAGACCTGCTCGCCCTCGACGATACGTCCCGTGACCACGAAGCGCGGGTCGTGCAGGGCGGTGTACATATGCGCAAAGATGCTCTGGATGGGCGCAATGCCGCGCACCTCGTTGAACGGGTCCTTGAAATAGGCATCCTCGGTATAGAACTGACCGAAGCGCTGCACGCTCTCGGGGGAGAGGGTCTCGAAGAAGACAACGATTTTCTCGACGGCGTGGCTCATGGTGGGGCGGACATCAAAGCCCGGTGAACTTGCGCACCAGGGGGAAGTAGAGACGGTAGGGCAGCAGGCGCATGAGCTTGAGCCAGCGCGTGAAGCGTTTGGGGAAATGCAGTTCGAACTGCCCACGCGCCCAGCCCGCCAGCATCTCGCGCGCGGCGACCTCGGGCGTGATCAGCGCCGGCATCTTGAAGCGGTTCTGCGCCGTCAGAGGGGTTTCGACAAAGCCCGGGTTGACCACGCTCACGCCCAGGCCCTGCGCGCTCAGGTCCAGGTACAGGGCCTCGGCCAGGTTGATCAGGGCCGCCTTCGTCGGCCCGTAGGCCAGGCTCTGGGGCAGACCACGGAAGCCCGCCACGCTGCTGATCAGGCTCAGGTGCCCGCCTTGGCCGGCTGCGGCCTGTTGCTGCAGCCGGGGCAGCACGGCGTCCAGCAGGTAGAGCGCGCCCACATAGTTGACCTGCTCGTGGCGCAGCATCTCCTCCAGGCTGTAGCGCTGCGCGCCCAGGGCCTTGTAGTAACCGGCGCTGTAGACCACCAGATCCAGCGGCCCGCGGGCCGCCACGGCCTCCGTGGCCAGCTGCAGCGCACGCTGGTCCGTCACGTCCAGCGGCAGGGCCACGGCACGCGGGCGGCCCTGGGCATCGGCGCCGGGGTGGCGGGTCACCCAGTCCTGCAGGCGGTCGGCCTGGCGCGCCGAGACAAAGACCGTGGCGCCCTGGGCGTGCAGCAGCGAGGCGCAGGCCTCGCCGATGCCGGTGGAAGCGCCGACCAGCCAGACGTTCTTGCCGCTCCAGTCGCGCAGCGGGGGATTCAGGGACATAGGCAGGTTCTCAGCGTTTGGTGAAGGACAGGGTCACCTCGCCCAGGGTCACGCCCCATTTGCTCATGGTGGCGCGGTTGAGCATGACACGCTCGTCCATCTGGTACATCCAGTCCTCGAAATGTACGACGACATTGCGCCCGTCCACGGGCAGGTCCAGGTCGTAGCTCCAGTAGAAGGCGTTGCCGCGCTCCTCGCCCTGCGCCTCGCCCACCACGTCACCGGCCGTGCCGGTGTAGCGGCCCTGGCCGCCCTCGCCGGGGCTGCGCTTGAGCGTCCAGATGCGCTTTTGCGTCGTGCCGTCCGAGTAGACGAAGTCCTCGTCGAGCACGCCCACCTCGCGGCCGGGCTCGCCGCTCCAGCTGCACTTCATCACCACGGTGAAGCGCTTGACCACCTTGCCCGAACGGTTGGTGAACACGCCCCAGGCGTCGACCGTGCCGTTGAAGTACTTGCGCAGATCGAGCACGGGCTTCTCACCCGCGTAATCGGCGATCGTGGGCGAAGCGCAACCGGTGAGGCCGGTGGCACCCAGGGCGGCCGCACCCGTGAGCAGCAGACGTCGTTTCATGTGGATCCTTTCCGTACGAAGAACTGGAAGAGCAGGCCACCGGCAGCAAGCTTGAGCACGCAGGGCAGCAGGCAGTAGGCATACGTCAGGGCCTGCAGGGCCTGGGGCTCACGCGTGCCGGGCGCGTAACCGAAAAAGCCGAGCAGCGGCAGGGCCAGGCCTGCGGCCAGCGCCAGATTGAGCTTGGTGGCAAAGGCCCACCAGCCGTAATAGGCCCCCTGCGCACGGCCCAGGTCACCCGCGCGGCCGATCAGGCCGGCCAGCATGGCCCCGGGCATCACGAGGTCGGCACCGAGCGCAGCACCCGAGAGCACACAGATAGCGATGAAGGGCGCGCTGTCGCCTGCGCCCAGCGTGGCAGCCCAGACGAAGACGGCCACGGCCAGCGCCATGCCCAACAGCCAGCTGCGCGCCAGCCCCCAGGCGCGCACCGCCCGCAGCCAAAGCGGCATGGACAGCGCCGCGGCCAGGAAGTAGCTGCCCAGGAACAGCGGCTCCTGCGCCGCCGGGGCCTGCAGCCGGTCCTGGACGAAGAAGAGCACCAGCGTGGCCGGCACCGCACTGGCGATGCCGTTGAGCATGAAGACCGCCAGCAGGCGCCGGAAGGGCCCGCGCTGCCAGGGCAGCCAGACCTTGACCGGCTGCGCCTCATCGGCCGCAGCCACATGCGGTGGGCGCGGCCCACTGCGCCAGGCCAGCCAGCCCAGACCAAGCGTCAGCACGAAGAGCGTCACCATGGACGACAGGCCCAGGGCCACCGGCACCACCGAAGCCAGCAGCACACCCACCAGGCCCAGGCCCTCACGCCAGGCCACCAGGCGGCTTTGCACCAGAGCCTCGGCGCCGAGCAGCGCGCCCCAGCTCTGGTGCGCCAGCGTGACGGCGCTGAAGGCCGCGTAGGTCAACACCAGCAGGACCGCGGCGATCACGAGCAGCCCGGTGCCTTCGGTCAGCGGCGGAAAGAACAGCAAGGCAAAGCCCAGGGCCATGAGACCGCAGGCCATGCCGGCCCAGGCCAGCAGCGCGCCGGCGGAGCGACGGAACAGGTGGTCGCTCCAGCGGCCGAGCAAGGGGTCGATCAAGGCATCGAGCAGGCGTGTGGCCAGCAGCAGCGCGCCCAGCGTGGCCAGCGGCACGCCGAAGGCGCGCGCGTAGTGGTTGGGCAGCAGCACGTAAAGCGGCAGGGCCACGAAGGCCAGGGGCAGGCCCATGAGGCCGTAGCGCGCGGCCTGCGTCAGGTTGGGCGCAGCGGAGGGGGTCACGGAAACCTTTCAGCGCGCCGGGCCAAGCAGGGCCGCACGCAACTTGGGCGCGGGCGTCTGCTCCGACAGCCAGATGCCAAAGAAGAGTCGCGCGAACTCGAGGTCACGGACCTCGCCCGTGGGCCGTCCGTTGTAATAGAACTGCGCGCCGCGCCCCGGCAGGTGCACGCCCAACAGGCGGTCGCCGGCGCGCACATCTGGAAATGCGGCCACCATGGCTTCCAGCCAGTCTCGGGCCTGCGCCTCGCTGAAAGGGCCGATGCGGCGCATCTCGTCGATGGAACGCTCCGCGATGTCGCGCCCCTTGAAGTTGCGCAGGTACTGCAGCTCCAGCGCGTAGCGTTGGCGCTGCAGGGTCTGCGGCTCGAAGGCCGGCTCGACCCAGAGGCTGGCCTGGTAGACATCGAAGCCCCAATAGGTATAGGTGCCGCTGCCGGCGGCACGCAGCTGCGCCAGCGGTGCGACTGCCGGCGCGATCTCGGCGCGCGCGCCGAGCAGCGTTGCGCCGGCCAGGAGCAAGGCTGCTATGCTTTTTGCAGCGTGAACTGCACCACGTCGGTATTGCCCTCGTCGAAGGCTGCTTCGCAATAGGCGAGATAGAACTCCCATAGACGGATGAACCTTTCATCGAATCCAAGTTGCAGCACGCGCTCACGCGCGGCCAGGAACTGCTGGCGCCAGCGGCGCAGGGTCTCGGCGTAGTCGCGTCCGAAGGCGTAGGCGTCCACCACCTGCAGGCCCGCCGCCTCGGCCTGGCGACGGAACTCCGCCGGACAGGGCAGGCAGCCACCCGGAAAGATGTACTGCTGGATGAAGTCGGTGGACTGCAGATAACGCTGGAACAGTCGGTCGTCGATGACGATGCTCTGGATGCAGGCACGGCCACCGCTCTTGAGCAGGCGCGCCACGCTCTGGAAATAGGTAGGCCAGTACTCGCGGCCCACGGCCTCGACCATCTCGATGGAGCAGACCGCGTCATAGGGGCCGTCGGCAATGTCGCGGTAGTCCTGCAGGCGCAGATCGGCGCGGGCCGCGGCCTGCGGTCCCAGGCGGGCCATGCGCTCGCGGCCCCAGCCCAGCTGCTCGGTGCTCAGGGTCACGCCGGTGAGCGAGGCCTCGAATTCAGTCACCGTCATCTCGGCCAACGCACCCCAGCCACAGCCGATCTCCAGCACGCGGTCGCCCGGCTGCACGCCGGCCATGCGCAGCGCACGCCGTACCTTGGCCTGCTGCGCGCTCACCATGTCGCCGTCGAGCCGCCCCTCGAAGATGGCAGACGAGTAGTTCATGGTCTCGTCCAGCCACAAGGTGTAGAAGGCGTTGCCCAGGTCGTAGTGGGCATGGATGTTCTTGCGGCTGTTGGTCCGGGTATTGCGGTTGAAGAGATGGCGCAGGCGATACAGCAGGCCACCCAGCCAGCTGCCGTAGACCACGTCCTCCAGCGCCTCGCGGTTGCGGATGAAAAGGCGCAGCAGAGCGGCCAGGTCGGGCGTGGACCACTGCGCCTCGCGATAGCTCTCGGCAAAGCCGATGTCACCGGATTTCAGCGCCGCGCCGAAGACGGACCAGTCGTGCACCGCCAGGCTGGCACGCGGCTCCTCGCCGCGGCCGTAGTGCACCTGGCTGCCGTCAGGCAAGTGCAGGTGCAGGGTGCCATGGCGCAGGCGTTCGAGCAGGCGCAGCACGCTGCGGGCAGCAGGCGGGGCGCTGCGCGGCAGCACCAGGCGAGGGGCGGTGGTCGTGTTCATGGCGGATCAGGCGGGATGGGAACGGGAAACAAAATCGGCCGGCGGCGCCGGCTTGCGAAAGAAGGGTACGCGCTTGAGCCACAGGCGCAGGGCCTGCCAGTGGATGCGAGCGATCAGCGCCAGCGTCATCAGCGGCTGGGCCAGCAGCACGCGGCGGGCGCTGTGCCGGTCATAGGGCTGCAGCACGCCGCTCACGCTGGTCTGCAGCAAGGCGCCGCCCGCATCGTGCAGGTCCACGCGCACGACGGTGCGCGGCAGCCCTTCGTGTTCGGTACGCAGGAAGCGGAAGGCGTACTCGCCCTCGACACGGCAGAAGGGCGAGACGTGGAAGACCTTGTCGGCGCGCAGCTCCTGGCCGTAGCGCGGGTTCTCGAGCAGATAGCAGTGACGCTCGCCGAAGGTGTTGTTGACCTCAGCCACCACGGCGCGCAACGTGCCGTCGGCACGCTCGCAGTACCAGAAGCTCACGGGCTTGAAGGTGTAGCCCAGCACGCGCGGATAGCAGTGCAGCCAGATTTCGCCGTCGGCATCGGTGATGCCGTGCTGCACCAGCAGTTCCTCCAGCCAGGCCAGGGCCCCGCCCTGCTGCGGGCTGCGGCCGTCGCCGTGGTCGGCGTCGAAAAAGCTCAGCCAGCCGCGCCGGTTGCGCGCCAGTGCGCCGCCCCCCTGCGCGTGCAGGGCGCGCAGCGGCAGCATGAGGAAGAAGGTGGGGTAGGCGAAGGCGTGCCGCGCTGGGCGCAGGCGCGTATGGCGCACCTGGCCGGTCCCGATCAGCGGCACGGCGGGACGGTTGACTGACGTGCCTCCGCCCTGATGGGCGGCGGTGCGTACGCCCTCGGGCGGCCGTGCGGCGCTCATGCCGCTTCCTTCCAGGCCATCTGCGCCAGCAACTGCTCGGCCACGCCCAGGCCGGACTTGAGCCCGTCCTCATGGAAGCCATAGCCTGTCCAGGCGCCGCAGTACCAGGTCCGGTGCTTGCCCTGGATGCCGGGCAAGGCCTGCTGTGCAGCGATGGCGCCCAGGTCGAAGACCGGGTGGGCGTAGTCGTAGTCGCCCAGCACATGCTCGGGGGCGATCTCGCGCAGCGGGTTGAGCGTGACCACCACAGGCTGATCGAAAGGCAGGGGCTGCAGCTTGTTGATCAGGTAGTGCAGGCAGACCCGGCTGTGCTCCTGCTCGCTGCTGACGGCGCGCTCGTAGTTCCAGGCTGCCCAGGCGCGGGGCGCCCGGGGCAGCACCGAGACATCGGTGTGCAGCACGGCGCGGTTGGGCTGGTAGCGAACGGCGCCCAGCAGGCGCTGCTCGTCGAGCGTGGGCTGACGCAGCAGCGCCAGCGCCTGGCCGCTGTGCGTGGCCAGCACCACCTGGTCGTAACGCTCGGCGCCCGCCGCGCTGTGCACGGTCACGCCCTGCGCGTCGCGCTCGATGGCCTGCACCGGCGTGGTCAGGCGCTTGTCGGCGATGCGCTCCACGATCTTCTGTACATAGCGACGGGCCCCACCGGCCACCGTCCACCACTGCGGCCGCCCGTTGACCTGGATGAGGCCGTGGTTGTGGCAGAAGCGCACCATGGTGGCCACGGGGAACTCGAGCATCTGGGCCGTCGGGCAGCTCCAGATGCAGGCCATCATGGGCAGGAAGTACCAGTCGCGGAACTCGGCGCTGAAACCCTGCTGGTCCAGCCAGCGGCCCAGCGGCAGCTGCAGCCGCGCATCGGCCCCGGCTTCTGCCAGCTCGGTGGCCAGGCGGTTGAAGCGCAGGACCTCGCGCAGCATGCGCAGGAAACGCCAGTTGAACAGGTTGCGACGCTGCGCGAAGACCGTGTTCAGGTCAGCGCCGTTCCATTCGATGCGCCGACCCGCCCCGTCACCGGCCTGGACCGAGAAGGACATGTCCGTCTTGGCCGTCGGCACGTCCAACTCGTCCAGCAAACGGATCAGGTTCGGGTAGGTGCGCTCGTTGAAGACCAGAAAACCCGTGTCCACCCCCCAGGTCGTGGGGCCATTGGCCGTGGGCAGGGTCACGTCCACCGTGTGGGTGTGGCCACCAAAGTAGTCGCCCGCCTCGTACAGGGTGAGCTCGGCCCGGCCCTGCAGCGCATGGGCAACAGCCAGGCCGGAGATGCCGGAACCGACGATGGCGACCTTCACGCGTCACCCCCGGCACCTGGACAAAAAATCGGAATATGCATTTTTGTCGTGGACAAAGTTTCGTTATTTGGATTTTTGTCCGATAAAATCCAAATCAACACATGTTTTGTCTTGGACAAAATAGAAACATGATTCCAAGCACCCGCTACGCCAGCAGCCCCGCAGCCCTCGCCTTGCGCGATGACGTGGAGCTGTCCATCGCCGCCGTTGAGCGCGACACCGGCCTGTCCAAGGACACGCTGCGGGTCTGGGAGCGGCGCTACGGCTTCCCGCAACCCGCGCGCGACGGCGCCGGTGAACGGCTCTACCCGGCCGAACAGGTGGAACGCCTGCGCGTGATCGCCCGCCTGCTCAATTCCGGCGAGCGCCCGGGCCAGATCGTGGCCCTGCCCCTGGCCGAACTCCGCCAGCGCCTGCAGGCCAGCATGCCGCTGGGACGCGGACTGGCGCTCGAGCACGAGGCCCTGCTGACCATGCTGCGGCGCTGCGAGATCATGGAGCTGCGCCGCACGCTGAACCAGGCCGTCATGCGGATGGGCCTGGCCCGCTTCATCACCGAGCAGTTGGCGCCGCTGACCGTGCACGTGGGCGAGGCCTGGATGCGCGGCGAGATCCAGGTCTTCGAGGAGCACATGTACACCGAGAGCGTGGTGGCCGTGCTGCGCGGCGCGCTGGGCGGCTCCGCCGCGCTACCCAGCCCGGGTATGCCGCGCGTGCTGCTGGGCACGCTGCCGCAGGAGCACCATCTGCTGGGCCTGCTGATGGCCGAAGCCATGCTCTCGCTCGAGGGCTGCGAATGTGTGTCCCTCGGCGCCAACACCCCCGTGGCCGAGATCGTGCGCGCCGCCCAGGCCAACCGCGCCCAGATCGTGGGTCTGAGCTTCAGCCCGGCCAGCAACACCCCCCAACTGCTACAGAGCCTGCTGGATCTGCGCGCGCAACTGCCCGCCGAGGTCCAGCTCTGGGCCGGCGGGAGCCACCCGGCCCTGCGCAAACGTCTGCCGGCAGGCGTGGTCGCGGTGGACCGGCTGGATCAGATTCCGGAGTTGCTGGCGAGCTGGAAGGCGCAGGCCGAGGCGGCCTGAGCGTTTTCTTCCTGGACCTGAAGTATTCTTTTCTGCGCTGTGTTTATCTCCCGTCGCTTGCCGGGGCAAGGCCCGGCAAAGCCACACAAACCAGAACTCAAAAAAGAAGAGAGATTAAGCGCCTTCGCGCTTCTTCAATTCCGCCAGCACCATGCTCGATTCCCCCAGCCTTGCCGCCAGGATCCGCGCGATGTTGCGGTAGATGGCCGACGCGCTTTCAGGATTGGCATCGATGAGTTCGCGGTAGAAGCGCATGGCCACCACGGCGGCGGTGGCGCGCACCGTGGCCGAGCGTACGTCGTTGCCCACCAGGGCCATCTCGCCGAAACACTCGCCCGGCCCCAGGCGCACCAGCTCGACCGGCTTGCCCTCGCGCAGCTTCTCCACCACCACTTCGCCGGCAATCAGCACATAGAACGAGTTGCCCATGTCGCCTTCGCGGAAGACGGCTTCGCCGGGCTGAATGGTGAAATGCTCGCCCGTGGCCAGGGTGGCGAGCAGGCAGGGCTGGCTCATGCCCGCGAAGATGGGCACCTTCTGCGCAATCTTCTGGATGATGGCCGGGTCGAGCTTGATCGCCGGAGCCGTACGCGCGGGCAAGACCTCGGCACGCACCCTCTCGGCGATGTTCTGGACGATGGCGGGATCGATGCCCATGTGCTGTGGTTTCCGGCGGGCCCGGTGTTCCGGGGTTGCACTGCGCATATTACACAGGCCAGCCCCATCCGGCATCCCCACGCGTGGTGTTTTGGGCACGATGGCCGGCCTGCCGGTGGCAGGTCGCAGGCGGACCCGGGGCCTGGCGCCACCGTTGCGGCGCGCACGGATGCGCGCCCGTCCCCGCCGTACCGGCAACCCAGCCAGCCCGGTGCGCCAAAGCAACGGGCCTCTATATACTAGGCAGCATCCGGCCGGTCCGCCTGCATCGAAGGGGCACCGGGCCGTTGATAATCAGCATACACATCAAAAAAACCCCGCCTGCATGACCGTCCTCACCATCGTCTTCGCCGATCTGACCGGTAGCACCGGTCTGTTCGAGGCGCTGGGCAATACCCGGGCGGCCGAAGTGGTGACACGCACCACGCATTGGATCGGCAAGCTGTTCCAGGCCCGCGGCGGCCGCGTGATCAAGTACCTGGGCGACGGGGTACTGGCTTCCTTTTCCGACAACCAGGCCGCGGTGCTGGCGATGGTGGAGATGCAGCGCCTCCAGAAAGACCGCGTCAGCGGCTACCCTGGCTCGACCAAGATGCAGATCAAGGTGGGCCTGGCACGCGGCGAGGTGGTGGAACAGGACGGCGACTGCTTCGGCGATGCCGTGAACATGGCTTCGCGCCTGAGCGACCTGTCGGGCGCCGAGCAGATCTTCGCCTCCGAGTCCGTGATCGACGCACTCTGGAACGACGGCGAGATCAACTACCGCAACCTCGGCCCCATGGACGTGCGCGGCAAGAGCGAGCCCGTCACCATCTACCGCATCGACTGGCAGCGCGAGACCACATCCGAGATCATGACCATGCAGGCCGGCCTGGACACGCTGGGTGCGCCCACCAGCCGCCTGCCCAGCACCATCGAGCTGATCTGGCGTGATCAGAACGTGCTGTTCGAGGCCATGGACATGCCGGTCTTCCTGGGCCGCGGCAACGACGCCCATTTCGCCGTGCTCGACCCGCGCGTCTCCCGCCTGCACGCGCGGCTGGACCGCCGTGGCGATCTCTTCGTGCTCTCCGACATCAGCAGCTACGGCACCTGGGTGCGTTTTGCCGGTTCCACCGCCGTGATCTCGCTGCGCCGTCAGGAGTGCGTGCTGCTCGACAAGGGCGAGATGTCCCTGGGCGCCTCTTTCGACGACCCGACCGCGCCCGTCGTCAGTTTCTGGTTCACGAACAAGAACGCCTGAGCCGCGCCACCCACTGCCCGTCCCCGTCATGTCCCGCCGGGCCCTTCCCAAGCTGATCGAAGACCTGCGCGCCTACCAGGCCGAACTGGAGGCGCAGAACAGCGCGCTGCAGTACAGCCGCATCGCGGCCGAGGGCGCCTCCGAGCGCTTCGAGTCCCTGTTCTCCAACGTGCCCCTGGCCCTGATGGTGGTCGACGAGGACGGCATGGTCGAGCAGAGCAATGCCATGGCGCTGCGGCTCTTTCGCCCCAAGGAATCTGATCCACCACTCAACTTCCTGCTCCCGCTGGTCACGCCCGACCATGTCGAGCGCGTGCAGCAGGCGCTCGACGAGGCCAAGATCCGGGGCCACAGCGACACCAACGAAGTGGTGTTCTCCAGCGGCCTGGAGGCGCGCTTCACGGGTGACCTGCACATCGCACGCATCCAGTACTCGCACGACCGCGACCTCACGCACTTCATCTGCGCTGTCATCGACCAGGGCCCGCTGCTGACCGAGCGGCGCGCCCTGCAGGAACGCCGCCGCGCCCTGCAGGAAAGCGCCCTGGCGTTGCAGCAGCGCAACGAGGAGCTGCGCCTGTCCGAGAACCGGCTCGCGGCCATCATCAACTCCTCGCTCGACGCCATCATCTGCGTCGATGGCGAGCAGCGCATCACCGTCTTCAACCCCGCCGCGGCCGCGCTCTTCCAGTGCCCGCCCGAGCAGGCGCTCAAGACCTCGCTGGGCCGTTTCCTGCCGGAGTCCATCGGCGCCATCGCCGCCACCCGCGTCTCCAGCCAGGCCATCCTGGGCGAGGTCAACGGCCGCACGGCCGAGGGCCTGCCGCTGGCGCTGGAGGTCAGCGTCTCGCGCGAACGCCAGCCCGAGGGCGACGGGGACATCACCACCGTCTTCGCCCGCGACCTCACGGCGCGCCGCCAGATGGAAGCCCAGCGCAATGTGCTCGAAGCCCAGCTGCGCGAAGCCCACAAGATGCAGGCCATCGGCACCATGGCCGGTGGCATTGCGCATGACTTCAACAACATCCTCGGCGCCATCCTGGGCAACGTCACGCTGGCGCGCCAGGACGCGCCGGCGGATTCGCCCGTGCAGGTCAGCCTGGCCGAGATCGAGAAGGCGGGCCGGCGCGGCCGTGACCTGGTGCGCCAGATTCTCACCTTCAGCCGCAACGAGACACCCAAGCGCCACCCCGTGCACCTCGGTGATGTGGTGCAGGAATCGGTACGCCTCATGAAGGTCACCCTGCCGCCCGGGGTCGACCTGCAGGTTCGCCTGCACGACACACCGCCCGTGCTGGCCGACGCCACCCAGGTCGAGCAGGCGCTCATCAACCTCTGCACCAACGCCGTCCACGCCATCGGCGGCGTGCGCGGCACCGTCAGCATCTCGCTGGCCAGCTGCAGCCCCGCGATGCTCGAATGCCAGCGCCTGGGCCTGGCCGAGGGCCGCTACGTCACGCTGTCCGTGCGCGACAGCGGCAGCGGCATGGACCGCGAGACCCTGCAGCGTATCTTCGAGCCCTTCTACACCACCAAGCCCGTGGGCCAGGGCACGGGCCTGGGCCTGGCCGTGGTGCACGGGGTCATGCGCACACACCTGGGTGCGGTGGATGTGAGCAGCACCCCGGGCCGCGGCAGCGAGTTCACGCTCTACTTCCCCGTCGCCGATGACGACGTGGCCTCCATCCCCGCCGAGCCTGCACGCCTGCAGACCGTCATGGGCTTCGGCCGCCACGTGATGTACGTCGATGACGACCAGGCCCTGGCCTTCCTCGTCGAACGCGTGCTGAGCCGGCGCGGCTTCAAGGTCAGCATCTACACCGACCCGCGCGCTGCGCTGACCGCGCTGCGCGAGCAGCAGGACTTCGACCTGCTGGTCACCGACTACAACATGCCCGGCTACAGCGGTGTGGACCTGCTCAAGGAAGCCCACCAGATCCGCCCCAAGCTGCCCATGGCCCTGGCCTCGGGCTACATCACGCCCGAGATCGAGGCCAACGCGCTGGCCGCGGGCGCGCGCGCCCTGATCCACAAGCCCAACGATGTTTCCGAGCTCTGCGACACCGTGCAGCGCCTGATCCAGGGCGACAAGAAGCCCTGAGAAGCTGAGAGCCATGCTGCCGGCCCTGCCCTGCCTGTATGCAGACGAGGCCCTGCTCGTGCTGGACAAGCCCGCGGGCCTGCTCTCCGTGCCCGGCCGTGACATCGTCAACCAGGACTGCGCCAGCGCACGCGCCCAGGCGCAGTGGCCCGACGCCCTCATCGTGCACCGGCTCGACATGGCCACCTCGGGCCTGCTGCTGATGGCGCGCGGCGCCGCCATGCGGCGGGCGCTGGGCATGGCCTTCGAGTGGCGCCGCGTACACAAGCGCTACATCGCCGTCGTGGCCGGCCACGTGGCGCAGGACAGCGGCGAGATCAACCAACCGCTGCGCACCGACTGGCCGAATCGTCCGCGCCAGATCGTCATCGCTGACGGCCGGCCCAGCCTTACGCGCTGGCGCGTGCTCACGCGCGAGACCGATGCCCAGGGCCGACCACAGACCCGGCTCGAACTCGAACCCGTGACCGGGCGCACCCACCAGCTGCGCGTGCACCTGCAGTCCATCGGCCACCCCATGCTCGGCGACCCGCTCTACGCCGACGCCGACGTGCAGGCCCGCAGCCCGCGCCTGCTGCTGCACGCCAGCGAGCTGGCACTCACGCACCCGGTCAGCGGCGTGCCGCTGCACTGGCACAGCCCACCCCCTTTCTGAGGAGACTTCCATGACTGGTCCCCACCTCACCATCCTCACCGGCGCCTCGCGCGGCATGGGTCTGGCGATGGCGCAGCAACTGCTGGCCCCGGACCACACGCTGTTGTGCATCTCGCGCCGCGAGAACACCGCGCTCACCGCACAGGCCCGCGCCGCTGGCGCCACACTCGAACAATGGCCGCTGGACCTGGCCCAGAGCGATGCAGCGGCGGCCAGGCTGCAGAAGTGGCTGAGCCAGCCCGGCGCTCGCTACGCCAGCGTCACGCTCATCAATAACGCCGGGGTGATTCCCGCCATTGCGCCGCTCTCGGCGCTGACGCCAAACGACATCGCACAGGCCCTGCGGGTGGACCTCGAAGCGCCGATGGTCCTTACCGCGGCCTTTCTGTCCGCCACCGAAAGCTGGGGGGTGCCGCGCAAGGTGCTCAACATCTCCTCGGGCCTGGGTCGTCGGCCCATGGCCTCGCAGGCGGTGTATTGCGCGGCCAAGGCCGGCATGGACCATTACACGCGCTGCCTTGCGCTGGAGGAAGCGCTCAAACCGAAGGGCGCCCGGGTCTGCTCGCTCGCCCCCGGCGTGATCGACACCGACATGCAGGCCCAGCTGCGTGGCGCGGACGCCACCACCTTCCCTGACCGCGCGCGCTTCGAGCAGCTCAAGAGCGGCCGCCAGCTCGACAGCCCCGAGGACGCCGCCCGCAAGGTGCTGGCCTTTCTGCAACGGCCCGACTTCGGCGCCGAGCCCGTGGCCGACGTGCGCGGCTGAACGAAGGGTCAGTGCAAGGTCAGCACAGGAATCTGTGTGCGCGCCAGCACCCGCTGGGTCTGGCTGCCCACGAAGAGGCGATCGACCAGGCCCAGGCCATGCGTGCCCATCACGATCAGGTCCACCTCCTGGGCCTGGGCTGCGTCGAGGATGGCCTGGTAGACCGGGCGGTCGCGCAGCAGCAGGCGTTGGCAGTCCAGCCCAGCCGCGCGAACCAGGCCCACGGCCTGATCGAGCCGATCCATGGCGGCCTGCAGACCGGGCTCGAGGTCCGCGCCCTCTGCAGGCCGGAAGGCGCTGCCCATGATGCCGGCAGGGAAATGCTCCAGCGCCGTCATGACCGTGACGCGCGCGCCCAGGCGTGCCGCGAGCTCGGCGCCCCGGCGGACCGCGCGGTTCGCGGCCTCGGAACCATCGGTCGGCAGAAGAATGTGTTGGAACATGGGCCCAGTCTAGGTCCACGATTCCACCCCGGCTTGATCCACATCAAGGATGGGCACCCCCAGGCCGGCACACTGGCCGCACCGATCCGCACACTGTCATGCCGCCCACCCCACAACGCAGCCTGGCCGCCAAGCTCACGCTGGCGGGCACGCCCTTTCTGCTGCTGGCCCTGCTGGCCACGGCGGCCACGCTATGGGTGTCCTGGCAGCTCGACGGCGGCGCCGCCGCGGTCAACGAAGCCGGTCGCATGCGCATGCAGGCCTACCGCATGGCGCTGTCGGCCAGCACAGGCCAGCCGGCCGAGCTGCCGGCCCTGGTACGGGAATTCGACAGCAGCCTGGCCACGCTGCGCCACGGCGACCCCGAACGCCCGCTCTTCGTGCCCTGGGACGAGACCGTGCAGCGCAACTTCAAGGTCATCGAAGCCGACTGGCAAGCCCTGCAGCCCGAGCTGGCCGGACCGGCCGATGCCCGCCGGCTGCGCGAGCAGACCATCGCCTTCGTCGCCCATCTCGACGCCTTCGTGCGCAGCATCGAAAGCCATGTCTCGCACTGGACGGCCATCCTTCACCTGCTGCAGACCACGCTGCTGGCCATCGTGGTATTGGGCACCGTGGTGCTGCTGGTCATCGGCCACACGCTGGTGCTCGAGCCCGTGACCCAGCTCAAGCGCGCCATCCAGAAGATCGAGGGCGGCGACTTCGACGCCCGCGTGGACCACCTCAGCAGCGACGAATTCGGCACCCTGGCCGCCGGCTTCAATGACATGGCGGCGCACCTGCAGTCCATGTACCGCCACCTCGAAGCCAAGGTGGCCGAGAAGACCGCCGAGCTGGAAGAAAAACGTGAACGCCTGGCCAGCCTCTACGAAGTCACGGCTCTGGTGGCGCGCAGCACCTCGCTGGACGAGCTGGCCCAGGGCTTTGTGCGCAGCATCCAGCGCATTGCCCACGCCGACGGTGTGGCCCTGCGCTGGTCCGACCAGGCCAACCGCCGCTACCTCATGCTCGCCGCCGAGGGACTGCCAGCCGAGATGGTGCAGGCGGAGCACTGCATCCACAAGGGCGACTGCGACTGCGGTAGCCACGCGGCCACGGTGGGCAGCCTGCGCGTCGTGCCCATCCACGCCCTGGGCCAGGAGCGTGAGCGCCTGTGCAGCAAATCCGGCTTCGAGACCCTGGTCAACATCCCCATCCGCCTGCACGAGCGCCTGATGGGCGAGATTGATCTCTTCTTCTACCCGCGCATCACGCTGGGCGAGGCCGAGCGCTCCCTGCTCGAAGCCCTGGCCAGCCACCTGGCCGGCGCCATGGAGAACCTGCGCCTCAACGCGCTGGAAAAGGAAGCCGCCGTCGCACAGGAACGCCAGCTGCTGGCGCGTGAGCTGCATGACTCCATCGCTCAGTCCTTGGCCTTCCTGCGCATCCAGGTGCAGTTGATGCGCGATGCCCTGCAGTCCGGCGACCGCGCCGCCATGGCCCGTGTGCTGGAGGAGATCGACACCGGTGTACGCGAAAGCTACGGCGATGTGCGCGAGCTGCTGCTGCACTTCCGCACGCGCACCAATACCGAGGACATCGAGACCGCGCTCACCGCCACCCTGCACAAGTTCGAGCTGCAAAGCGGCCTGCCAGCCCGCCTGCAGATGCAGGGCCACGGTCTGCCACTGGCGCCGGACCTGCAGGTCCAGGTGCTGCACATCGTGCAGGAGGCGCTCTCCAATGTGCGCAAGCACGCCCGCGCCAGCCGCGTCTGGCTCGACGTGCAGCAGCAGCCCGTCTGGCGCTTCGAGGTGCGTGACGACGGCGCGGGCTTCGACCCGGAGGCCCCGGGTGTGGACGACAGCCACGTGGGCCTGCGCATCATGCGCGAGCGCGCCGAGCGCATCGGCGCCCAGGTCGAGCTCTATTCCAGCCCGGGCCGCGGCACCTCCGTCGTGCTCACCCTGCCGGCCCTGCCGCCGGCGCAAACCAGCGTTGCTGCGCCACGCACCGCACCCGCCGAACATGCCTGACCGCATCCGCATCCTCGTGGTCGACGATCACACCCTGTTCCGCCGCGGCCTCATGGCCCTGCTGGCGCGCGAGCCGCAGCTCGAGGTGGTGGGTGATGCCGCCGATGCCGGCGAGGCCCAGCGCCGCGCCCAGGAGCTGCAGCCCGACCTCATCCTGCTCGACAACCACCTGCCCGGCGTGCGCGGCGTGGACGCCCTGCCCGGCCTGCGCGAGGCCGCGCCCGGCGCCCGGGTGCTCATGCTCACCGTGAGCGAGGACGAACAGGACCTGGCCGCCGCGCTCCGGGGTGGCGCGGCCGGCTACCTGCTCAAGACCATCGAAGGCGATGCCCTGGCCCAGGCCATCGCGCGCGCCATGCGCGGCGAGCATGTGGTGGCCCCCGAGATGACGGGCAAGCTCGTGGCGGCCCTGCGCGGCGACACGCCCACCCCGCCCCCCAGCCCGGCTGCCACGCTGCTGGGGCCGCTCTCCCCGCGCGAACGCGAGATCCTGCGCGGCATCGCGCGCGGTGCCAGCAACAAGGAGATCGGCACCGAACTCGGTATCGCCGAGACCACGGTCAAGATCCATGTGCAGCACGTGCTGCGCAAGCTGGCGGTGAGCACGCGCGTGCAGGCGGCGGTGCTGGCGGCGAACGCCGGCGTGAGCTGAGCCGTCCATACCCTGATGCCGGGCAGGGCCAGCGTGCCGCCCCCGGGAAAGAAAGTGGCAGGCCCGGCATGATCCGTTCTCATGACCTCCGGCGCCGCCCCCGAACTCACCGTGTACTACGACGGCAGCTGCCCGCTGTGCCGGCGCGAGATCGCGCTCTACCAGCGCCAGCGCGGCGCTGAACAGCTGGCCTGGCATGACGTCAGCGGAGGCGCACCCACCGGCCCCGATCTCTCCTGCGAAGCGGCGATGCGCCGCTTCCATGTGCGCGACGCACAAGGCCGCCTGCACAGCGGCGCGGCCGGCTTCGCGCGCCTGTGGCGCAGCCTGCCCGGCTGGCGTGTGCTGGGCTGGGTCGCGGCTGTGCCGCCCATCAGCTGGTTATTGGAGCTGGCTTACCGGGCCTTCCTGCCGCTGCGGCCTCGCCTGCAGCGCTGGGTCCGGGCCCGCTGGCAGGAACCCGCGCCATGAAGCGCGCCGCCTGGCTGCTGGCCCTCGTGGCCCTGAATGCGTCGGCCCAGGTGGGCGAGCGCGTGCGGCTCGACGACGCGGGCGGGCTGGAGATCGACCGCACCGAGGTCACCATCGCCCAGTTCGCGCGCTACGTCGCCGCCACTGGCACCGTCACGCAGGCCGAGCGCGAGGGCGGCGGTTTCGAATACGTGGCCGGCTGGCAGCGCCGCCCTGGCTGGACCTGGCGCCGCCCGGACGGCGTGGAGCCGGCCAGCCCGCATCTGCCTGCCGTGCACCTGAGCCACGCCGAGGCCGCGGCCTACTGCCGCTGGGCTGGCGGCCGCCTGCCCATGGCCGCCGAATGGCGGCGCGCGGCCTACACCGAGCTGCGCAGTGCCCCACCCGCGCCCTGGGTGCGCGGCCGCAGCTACCCCTGGCCCACGGGCGACAGCCCGCAGGGCGCCAACACCAGCGACCCCGACCCCTGGCCACGCGCCGCGCCCGTCACCGAGACCCGTGCCGGCATCAACGGCCTGCACGACATGGGCGCCAATGTCTGGGAATGGGCAGCCGATGTGCGCGGTGAGGAGCGGCCGACCATGGGCGGCTCGTGGTGGTACCCGGCGGGGCAGATGCGCGCCGACGTGGACGCCTGGAAACCCAAGGACTTCTATGCGGTGTACATCGGGATGCGCTGTGTGTATGACGTGGCGGCGCGGCGCTGAGCCTGGCGGCTCTTTGCATTGAAGGCTGAAGTCCGGATCAGGCTGGTTGCAGTCGCTCGATTTTCTGGGCACTAATGGCCGCTCGTCCCGAAAGCGGTCATCCAAAAAGACGCCAGAAATGTTGTCCTATGCCCCTTTTGGGGGATATCTCCTCCGGACTGGGCTCCCTAGAATCCGGCCAGAATCCTGCGTAGTTTGTCGGTTTCATTTATACCTGTACATACAGCCACCAGAATTGAGATTTCTTCAATGGCGACATCTACTTAGGGTGGATCCAATGGACGGTTTATCACGCAAGCACCGTTTTATCTCGCAGGTTTTGCGATCTACATCACGTTAAGACACATGAATCGCCATTCGTATGTCGTGCGTTGGACTGGGAAAGAAGCGTTGCGCTACGAGGCAGGCGATCTGGTTTGCGATATGGCGTGTTATCTCGAACCTGATCGCAAGGGGTATTTGGCTGTGCTCCCTAATTCGTGCCTCCGGAATGGGAAGGAGAGCTGAATCGCCCCGGATTTTGAGGAGGTGGGCTGCTGCCGGTTTCAAAGACACTTTGTTAAGGTGGTCGATGAAACCGGAGGTGGTGTATGGAAATGAGAAGGAAATTCAGCCGCGAGTTCAAGCTTGAGGCGGTGCGGCTGGTCAA